>NZ_KQ483361.1 GCF_001432305.1 Curvibacter sp. PAE-UM | reverse complement strand
GGCGGCGTTGTAGAGCAGGCGGCGCATCTCCGAGTCACCCTTCTTGCTCAGCGCACGGCGTCCGGTCTTCTTGCCCGAATCGCGCACGCTGACATCCATGCCGAGGAAGGCGATGAAGGCGTCCGCGCCGCTGAAGGGAGCGCGATGGAACGCCGCGCACAGGCCGGCGGCGGTGAGCGCGCCGACGCCTTCGATCTTCAGGATGCGCCGGTACGGTTCAGTCCATCCGCTTTCGTTGATCAGTGATGCGATGCGCTGTTCGAACCGTTTGATCAAGGCGGTGAGCCGCGCGAGGGCGACACGCACTTCGCGACCAAAGCCGGGCAGATCTTCCATGCTCTGACGGATGCGACCCAGGCTGCGCACCACGGTGGCGCGCCGACGCAGCAGGCTGCGCAGTTCGGTGACCGCGGGGGCCGGGAGCGAGAAGGGGCGCAGATCCGTGCCCTCGTGCGCGAGGTAGCGGGCGATCAGGCGTGCGTCGTGCCGATCGGTCTTGGCGCGCTGACCCACGGTGTCGCGGTACCTGGACAGCTTGAAGCCGTCGATCAGAAACACCTGATGTCCGGCCTTGATGAGCAATTCAACGAGCGTGCAGTGATAGCTGCCGGTCGATTCGCAGGCGATGCGCTGGGCACCACTCGGCAGCGTGCGCAACCAGCCGCGGATGGCCGCAGCGGTGTTGTCGATGCGCGTCACCTGCGCGCTGGG
>NZ_KQ483360.1 GCF_001432305.1 Curvibacter sp. PAE-UM | reverse complement strand
AAGGGCGAGAAAAAGAACAGCGAAGAACTGAGCAAAAAGATGGCCGCCCTGTGCGACATCTTCGTGCACGACGCCTTTGGCACCGCCCACCGCGCCGAAGCCAGTACTTACGGCATCGCCCAGTACGCCAAGACCGCCTGCGCCGGCCCCCTGTTGGCGGCCGAGATGGACGCCATCGGCAAGGCCCTGAGCGCCCCCAAACGCCCCCTGGTGGCGATTGTTGCCGGCTCCAAGGTCAGCACCAAACTCACCATCCTGAAGTCCCTGGCTGACAAGGTCGACCAGCTCATCGTGGGCGGCGGCATTGCCAACACCTTCATGCTGGCCGCCGGCCTGAAGATCGGCAAGAGCCTGGCCGAGCCCGACCTGCTGGCGGAAGCCCGGGCCGTGATCGAAGCCATGAAAGCCCGGGGCGCCGAAGTGCCGATCCCCGTGGACGTCGTCACGGCCAAGGAATTCAAGGCCGATGCCAAAGCCACCATCAAGAAAGCCACTGAAGTCGAAGCCGATGACCTGATCCTGGACATCGGGCCCGAGACCGCGAAGAAATTGGCCGAACAACTCAAAGCCGCCGGCACCATCGTCTGGAACGGCCCGGTGGGCGTGTTCGAGTTCGCGGCCTTCGAGAACGGCACGAAAGAGATCGCCAAGGCGATTGCCCAGTCCAGCGCCTTCAGCATCGCCGGCGGTGGCGACACCCTGGCGGCGATTGCCAAGTACGGCATCGAGAAGAACGTGGGCTACATCTCCACGGGCGGGGGCGCCTTCCTGGAGGTGCTGGAGGGCAAGACCCTGCCGGCTTT
>NZ_KQ483359.1 GCF_001432305.1 Curvibacter sp. PAE-UM | reverse complement strand
TGGAGATTTGAAAAATGGCAAAAGAGAAATTTGAGCGGACCAAGCCGCACGTCAACGTGGGCACGATCGGTCACGTGGACCACGGCAAGACCACCCTGACGGCGGCCATCACCACTGTGCTGGCGGCCAAGTTTGGCGGCCAGGCCAAGGCCTACGACCAGATCGATGCGGCTCCTGAAGAGAAGGCCCGCGGCATCACCATCAACACCGCCCACGTCGAGTACGAGACCAAGAACCGTCACTACGCCCACGTGGACTGCCCCGGCCACGCCGACTACGTCAAGAACATGATCACCGGTGCCGCCCAGATGGACGGCGCCATTCTGGTCGTGTCCGCCGCTGACGGCCCCATGCCCCAGACCCGCGAGCACATCCTGCTGGCCCGTCAGGTGGGTGTTCCCTACATCATCGTCTTCCTGAACAAGTGCGACATGGTCGACGACGCCGAGCTGCTCGAGCTCGTCGAGATGGAAGTGCGCGAACTCCTCTCCAAGTACGACTTCCCCGGCGACGACACCCCCATCGTCAAGGGCTCGGCCAAGCTGGCCCTGGAAGGCGACAAGGGCGAGCTGGGCGAAGGTGCCATCATGAAGCTGGCCGACGCCCTGGACACCTACATCCCCACCCCTGAGCGTGCCGTGGACGGTGCCTTCCTGATGCCCGTGGAAGACGTGTTCTCCATCTCTGGCCGCGGCACCGTCGTGACCGGCCGTATCGAGCGCGGCATCGTCAAGGTCGGCGAAGAAATCGAAATCGTCGGCATCAAGGTCACCCAGAAGACCACCTGCACCGGCGTGGAAATGTTCCGCAAGCTGCTGGACCAGGGCCAGGCTGGCGACAACGTCGGTATCCTGCTGCGCGGCACCAAGCGTGAAGAAGTCGAGCGCGGCCAAGTGCTGTGCAAGCCCGGCTCCATCAAGCCCCACACCCACTTCACGGGTGAGGTGTACGTGCTGAGCAAGGACGAAGGCGGCCGCCACACCCCCTTCTTCAACAACTACCGTCCGCAGTTCTACTTCCGTACGACGGACGTGACCGGCGCCATCGAGCTGCCCGAAGGCAAGGAAATGGTGATGCCGGGCGACAACGTGTCGATCACCGTCAAGCTGATCGCCCCCATCGCCATGGAAGAAGGCCTGCGCTTCGCCATCCGCGAAGGTGGCAAGACGGTGGGCGCCGGTGTGGT
>NZ_KQ483358.1:3624415-3629963 GCF_001432305.1 Curvibacter sp. PAE-UM | reverse complement strand
GTGCTAGAATTCGAGGCTCAGCTGATCGCAGCTAAGCAGGCGCAAGGCAGGAATGTTTTGCGGTGGTTCCTTAAAAATATACAGCCGATAAGCGTGGGCGTTTGAAGGCGATTGCCAAGTTCTTCGGAACTAAGTGCAAGTCACTTAAAAACGCTCATGAGAATAGAAGTGAAGTTCACTTCAATTCCGTTTTTATGAGTTGCTTAGAAATAAGCGAAAAATTCAAGATCGAACTATAGAGTTTGATCCTGGCTCAGATTGAACGCTGGCGGCATGCCTTACACATGCAAGTCGAACGGCAGCACGGGAGCAATCCTGGTGGCGAGTGGCGAACGGGTGAGTAATATATCGGAACGTGCCCAGTCGTGGGGGATAACGTAGCGAAAGCTACGCTAATACCGCATACGATCTATGGATGAAAGCGGGGGATCGCAAGACCTCGCGCGATTGGAGCGGCCGATATCAGATTAGGTAGTTGGTGGGGTAAAAGCCCACCAAGCCGACGATCTGTAGCTGGTCTGAGAGGACGACCAGCCACACTGGGACTGAGACACGGCCCAGACTCCTACGGGAGGCAGCAGTGGGGAATTTTGGACAATGGGCGCAAGCCTGATCCAGCAATGCCGCGTGCAGGATGAAGGCCTTCGGGTTGTAAACTGCTTTTGTACGGAGCGAAACGGTGAGCTCTAATACAGTTTGCTAATGACGGTACCGTAAGAATAAGCACCGGCTAACTACGTGCCAGCAGCCGCGGTAATACGTAGGGTGCAAGCGTTAATCGGAATTACTGGGCGTAAAGCGTGCGCAGGCGGTTATGTAAGACAGATGTGAAATCCCCGGGCTTAACCTGGGAACTGCATTTGTGACTGCATAGCTAGAGTACGGTAGAGGGGGATGGAATTCCGCGTGTAGCAGTGAAATGCGTAGATATGCGGAGGAACACCGATGGCGAAGGCAATCCCCTGGACCTGTACTGACGCTCATGCACGAAAGCGTGGGGAGCAAACAGGATTAGATACCCTGGTAGTCCACGCCCTAAACGATGTCAACTGGTTGTTGGGTCTTCACTGACTCAGTAACGAAGCTAACGCGTGAAGTTGACCGCCTGGGGAGTACGGCCGCAAGGTTGAAACTCAAAGGAATTGACGGGGACCCGCACAAGCGGTGGATGATGTGGTTTAATTCGATGCAACGCGAAAAACCTTACCCACCTTTGACATGTACGGAATCCTTTAGAGATAGAGGAGTGCTCGAAAGAGAGCCGTAACACAGGTGCTGCATGGCTGTCGTCAGCTCGTGTCGTGAGATGTTGGGTTAAGTCCCGCAACGAGCGCAACCCTTGTCATTAGTTGCTACATTTAGTTGGGCACTCTAATGAGACTGCCGGTGACAAACCGGAGGAAGGTGGGGATGACGTCAAGTCCTCATGGCCCTTATAGGTGGGGCTACACACGTCATACAATGGCTGGTACAAAGGGTTGCCAACCCGCGAGGGGGAGCTAATCCCATAAAGCCAGTCGTAGTCCGGATCGCAGTCTGCAACTCGACTGCGTGAAGTCGGAATCGCTAGTAATCGTGGATCAGAATGTCACGGTGAATACGTTCCCGGGTCTTGTACACACCGCCCGTCACACCATGGGAGCGGGTTCTGCCAGAAGTAGTTAGCCTAACCGCAAGGAGGGCGATTACCACGGCAGGGTTCGTGACTGGGGTGAAGTCGTAACAAGGTAGCCGTATCGGAAGGTGCGGCTGGATCACCTCCTTTCTGGAAACTGCAATCTAATTTGAACGCTCACACTTATCGGTTGTTGGAAGGTTGTCGCTAACGACTAAGCCTCGTGCCTGGTCCTAAGTGACCGGCTTGGGTCTGTAGCTCAGTTGGTTAGAGCACCGTCTTGATAAGGCGGGGGTCGTTGGTTCGAGACCAACCAGACCCACCATCCCGTTCCATCGAACTGGGGGATTAGCTCAGCTGGGAGAGCACCTGCTTTGCAAGCAGGGGGTCGTCGGTTCGATCCCGTCATCCTCCACCAATAACAATCAACATCAAAGCGGCTTCGTGCAGATACTGTCCGAGGCTTTTTTGATGTTGATCGATATCCATCGATCAACAAACGAGTCGCAAGGCTCACGGCTGTTCATTAACAATTTATAGAGTCGAATCAGCGTTGTCAGAGGAAACTGCACATTCGTAAAGGTTTAGTGCAGACCGTGCCTCTGATGACAATTTTTTGATTGCGTCAAAACGAAATTCAAACTTTGTTTGTATTTCAAGTAATGACGAATCGTTCTCTGGTAGCAATACCAAAGAATCATTCACATTACGGCATAACGCGCCAGGTGAAAGACCTGGCAAGTCCTTGAAGATGCTTTGGATCTCGCAAGAGAAATCAAAGTTATAGGGTCAAGTGACTAAGAGCATGTGGTGGATGCCTTGGCAATGATAGGCGACGAAGGACGTGAAAGCCTGCGATAAGCTTCGGGGAGCTGGCAAATAAGCTTTGATCCGGAGATTTCCGAATGGGGAAACCCACCTGCAAAGGTATCGCATACTGAATACATAGGTATGCGAGGCGAACCGGGTGAACTGAAACATCTCAGTAGCTCGAGGAAAAGACATCAACCGAGATTCCGAAAGTAGTGGCGAGCGAAATCGGAAGAGCCTGTTAGTGATAGCACGATTCTTAGCAAAACAGTCTGGAAAGGCTGGCCATAGCAGGTGATAGCCCTGTATGCGAAAAGAAACGTGTGGTACTGAGCTAACGACAAGTAGGGCGGGACACGTGTAATCCTGTCTGAATATGGGGGGACCATCCTCCAAGGCTAAATACTCATCATTGACCGATAGTGAACTAGTACCGTGAGGGAAAGGCGAAAAGAACCCCGGGAGGGGAGTGAAATAGATCCTGAAACCGCATGCTTACAAAAAGTAGGAGCCCGCAAGGGTGACTGCGTACCTTTTGTATAATGGGTCAGCGACTTACATTCAGTGGCAAGGTTAACCGAATAGGGAAGCCGTAGAGAAATCGAGTCCGAATAGGGCGTTCAGTCGCTGGGTGTAGACCCGAAACCAAGTGATCTATCCATGGCCAGGATGAAGGTGCCGTAACAGGTACTGGAGGTCCGAACCGACTAGTGTTGCAAAACTAGCGGATGAGCTGTGGATAGGGGTGAAAGGCTAAACAAACTTGGAAATAGCTGGTTCTCTCCGAAAACTATTTAGGTAGTGCCTCAAGTATTACCATCGGGGGTAGAGCACTGTTTTGGCTAGGGGGTCATGGCGACTTACCAAACCAAGGCAAACTCCGAATACCGATGAGTACAGCTTGGGAGACAGAGCACCGGGTGCTAACGTCCGGACTCAAGAGGGAAACAACCCAGACCGCCAGCTAAGGTCCCTAAAATTGGCTAAGTGGGAAACGAAGTGGGAAGGCTAAAACAGTCAGGATGTTGGCTTAGAAGCAGCCATCATTTAAAGAAAGCGTAATAGCTCACTGATCGAGTCGTCCTGCGCGGAAGATGTAACGGGGCTAAGCCAGTTACCGAAGCTGCGGATTTGCAATTTATTGCAAGTGGTAGGAGAGCGTTCTGTAAGCCTGTGAAGGTGGCTTGTAAAGGCTGCTGGAGGTATCAGAAGTGCGAATGCTGACATGAGTAGCGTTAAAGGGGGTGAAAAGCCCCCTCGCCGTAAGCGCAAGGTTTTCTACGCAACGTTCATCGGCGTAGAGTGAGTCGGCCCCTAAGGCGAGGCAGAGATGCGTAGCTGATGGGAAACAGGTCAATATTCCTGTACCGATGTGTAGTGCGATGTGGGGACGGAGAAGGTTAGCTCAGCCAACTGTTGGATATGTTGGTTCAAGCCTGTAGTCGTGCCTGGTAGGCAAATCCGCCGGGCTTAGATGAGGGGTGATAACGAGGCAGCTTGCTGCCGAAGTGAGTGATACCCTGCTTCCAGGAAAAGCCACTAAGCTTCAGCTACACACGACCGTACCGCAAACCGACACTGGTGCGCGAGATGAGTATTCTAAGGCGCTTGAGAGAACTCAGGAGAAGGAACTCGGCAAATTGACACCGTAACTTCGGAAGAAGGTGTGCCTTTAGTAGGTGAACCATTTACTTGGGGAGCCCAATGAGGTTGCAAAGAATCGGTGGCTGCGACTGTTTATTAAAAACACAGCACTCTGCAAACACGAAAGTGGACGTATAGGGTGTGACGCCTGCCCGGTGCTGGAAGATTAAATGATGGGGTGCAAGCTCTTGATTGAAGTCCCAGTAAACGGCGGCCGTAACTATAACGGTCCTAAGGTAGCGAAATTCCTTGTCGGGTAAGTTCCGACCTGCACGAATGGCGTAACGATGGCCACACTGTCTCCTCCTGAGACTCAGCGAAGTTGAAATGTTTGTGATGATGCAATCTCCCCGCGGAAAGACGGAAAGACCCCATGAACCTTTACTGTAGCTTTGTATTGGACTTTGAACAGATCTGTGTAGGATAGGTGGGAGGCTTTGAAGCGGTGCCGCTAGGTATCGTGGAGCCAACGTTGAAATACCACCCTGGTGTGTTTGAGGTTCTAACCTGGATCCCTTATCGGGATTGGGGACAGTGCATGGTAGGCAGTTTGACTGGGGCGGTCTCCTCCCAAAGCGTAACGGAGGAGTTCGAAGGTACGCTAGTTACGGTCGGACATCGTGACGATAGTGCAATGGCATAAGCGTGCTTAACTGCGAGACTGACAAGTCGAGCAGATGCGAAAGCAGGACATAGTGATCCGGTGGTTCTGTATGGAAGGGCCATCGCTCAACGGATAAAAGGTACTCTGGGGATAACAGGCTGATACCGCCCAAGAGTTCATATCGACGGCGGTGTTTGGCACCTCGATGTCGGCTCATCTCATCCTGGGGCTGTAGCCGGTCCCAAGGGTATGGCTGTTCGCCATTTAAAGAGGTACGTGAGCTGGGTTTAAAACGTCGTGAGACAGTTTGGTCCCTATCTTCCGTGGGCGCTGCAGATTTGAGGAAGCCTGCTCCTAGTACGAGAGGACCGGAGTGGACACACCTCTGGTGTACCGGTTGTCACGCCAGTGGCATTGCCGGGTAGCTATGTGTGGAAGAGATAACCGCTGAAAGCATCTAAGCGGGAAACTCGTTTCAAGATGAGATCTGCCGGGGCCTTGAGCCCCCTAAAGAGTCGTTCAAGACCAGGACGTTGATAGGTCAGGTGTGGAAGCGCAGTAATGCGTTAAGCTAACTGATACTAATTGCTCGTGCGGCTTGACCCTATAACTTTGATTCAGTAAATCAAGGAAGTTATGCCAAGTGACGCATTCAAAATAAGCTGATTCGCTCTATAAATTCGTCGTCTTGACCCAGTCAAGATGACAAAAAGTTATGCCTGATGACCATAGCGAGGTGGTCCCACTCCTTCCCATCCCGAACAGGACAGTGAAACGCCTCAGCGCCGATGATAGTGCGGGTTCCCGTGTGAAAGTAGGTCATCGTCAGGCTCTTACAGCAGAAAACGCCCCGTCATGTGACGGGGCGTTTTTAT
>NZ_KQ483358.1:3537133-3624405 GCF_001432305.1 Curvibacter sp. PAE-UM | reverse complement strand
GCCTGCTGTTCGACCGACTTGACGCGTACCGGACGGATATCGGCGGCGCGGGCCGCCTCCAGCAGGGCGGCCGCATCCGTGGCATCGGTCTTGTTGCGCCGCACATAGGCGCGGGTGTACTGGGCCGGCAGCAGGCGCACCTCGATGCCCAGGGAATTGAGCCAGCGTGCCCAATGGGGGGCCGAGCCGCAGGATTCCATGACGACCAGGCCCACGGAGCGGTTCACAAACCAGCGTTCGAACTGGCTGCGCGTGAGGCGCTGGGTCTCGGTGATGCGCCAGTGTTCGTCCGCTACAACGAGTTGAAAGACGGACTTTGCAAGATCAACGGCAACGGTAGTAGCATGCATGTCGGACTCCTTTCGTTTGAAGACCTGATCCCCACGCCAATGAAGACCAGTGCGCAACTCTCGCGCAAACAAACGGGGGAGTCCATCCCATCAATCGAGAGTGGATCGCCTACGGCTCCCACTCATCTCAAGCGTTATGCCGCATGAACATATTCCTGCATTTCTTTCGCGGCTGGCTTGGCGCCTACTTTCTCTTGGTTCACTTTGTAATTCCGTTTTATCTAGTTGCCATCTACCCGGAAGTGCCAGAGCCCGCTGTTCGCGCTCTACGCGGTATAGGGTATGGGGCGATTTCCGCTCCGGCATCCGAACTGGGCTTCTGGTATCGGTTTCTGAGCTGTGGTGCATGGGTTCTCCTCGGCCTGCTGCTCCTTTCCAAGCGCATTCGTGAGATCGCCGCGGAAGGTGAGGCGCGCGCTCAACGGAAAGCCAGAAAGAAGAGCCGTGCCGCATAACTCCGACGTTATCCCTCATGAAAATCGCCACTCGCGGCCTTGAGCTTGAACTCGTGGTGCTTCGTCCGGCGGACGAGGAGGGTTGGTGCCGCGTGCGAGCTTCTGTCCAAGTGCCTGGGTTCGACGGCGAGATTGAGGCTTGGTTGCAGACGGACGATCTCTCTCGGTTTGCGGCAGAACTCAGAGCCCTCGACGAGAACGTGGGGCAGCCGGGCTCCGCCAGACTGGCATCTGCAGAACCGGACATTGAGCTTGTTATTTCAACGCAGCGACTGGGAGCAATTTCTGGGCGCTACCGACTTGAAAGCGAGAGGCGAGAAGGAGTTCCGACGGTTCTGTCTGGAGCCTTCGACGCTGATCAGAGCTTTCTGCCAGGCATGGTGGACGACGTAAAGGCATTGCTCTCGGAGCTTGGAGGGGCGCATGAGGCATAACATTTCAATGGAGAGTGGATCGCCTACGGCTCCCACTCATCTCGGCCGTTGAGCGTCTGGCCGTCTTCTCCCTCGTCTCGTATAGAGTCACCCGCCGCTTATCCCTGACCGAACCTCCCAGCCACCAGTTCCCCACATACGCCGTCCGGCGTATTCCCGCTTCCCCCTTCCATCCCTAGAGTGACTCCATCGCCGCCCCCTGGCCGTTTCCCCGGCCGGGCGCGGCGAGCGGGATCTTGTTCAACCACCTGGAGTCACCCACATGCAACGTCGATTTACCCTCAAGGCGCTGGCAGCTGCCACCGCCGCCTCCACCCTGGGCCTGGCCTCCATGGCCGCCCATGCTGCCGACACCATCAAGGTGGGCGTGCTGCACAGCCTGTCGGGCACCATGGCCATTTCCGAGACGGTGCTCAAAGACACCGTGCTCATGGCCATCGAAGAGATCAACGCCAAGGGCGGCGTGCTGGGCAAGAAGCTCGAGCCCGTGGTGGTGGACCCGGCCTCCAACTGGCCGCTGTTCGCCGAGAAGACCAAACAACTGCTGGGCCAGGACAAGGTCTCGGTGATCTTCGGCTGCTGGACCTCCGTCTCGCGCAAGTCGGTGCTGCCGGTCGTGGAAGAGATGAACGGCCTGCTGTTCTACCCCGTGCAGTACGAGGGCGAAGAGCTGTCCAAGAACGTGTTCTACACGGGTGCCGCGCCCAACCAGCAGGCCATTCCTGCGGTGGACTACCTGATGAGCAAGGACGGCGGCGGCGCCAAGCGCTGGGTGCTGCTGGGCACCGACTATGTCTACCCCCGCACCACCAACAAGATCCTGCGCGCCTACCTCAAGAGCAAGGGCGTGAAGGACAGCGACATCGACGAGAAGTACACCCCCTTCGGCCATTCGGACTACCAGACCATCGTGGCCGACATCAAGAAGTTCTCGGCCGGTGGCAAGACGGCGGTGGTCTCCACCATCAACGGCGATTCCAACGTGCCCTTCTACAAGGAACTGGGTAACGCCGGCCTGAAAGCCAAGGACGTGCCGGTCGTCGCCTTCTCGGTGGGTGAGGAAGAGCTGCGCGGTGTGGACACCAAGCCGCTGGTGGGCCACCTGGCCGCCTGGAACTACTTCATGTCCATCAAGAACAAGGACAACGACGCGTTCGTGAAGAAGTGGGCCGCCTACGCCAAGGCCAAGAACATCCCCGGCCACAAGGACAAGCCGCTGACCAACGACCCGATGGAAGCCACCTACATCGGCATCTATATGTGGAAGCAGGCCGTCGAGAAGGCCAAGACCACGGACGTGGACGCCGTCGTCAAGGCCATGGCCGGCCAGACCTTCAAGGCACCCTCGGGCATCGTGAGCAAGATGGACGAGAAGAACCACCACCTGCACAAGAGCGTGTTCATCGGCGAGATCAAGGCCGACGGCCAGTTCAACGTGGTCTGGAAGACCCCGGGCCCGGTCAAGGCCAAGCCCTGGAGCCCCTACATCGAAGGGAACGACAAGAAGCCTGACGAGCCGGTCAAGAAGTAAGCGCTTCGCCTGAAGGATGCCCGCTGTGGCGGGCATCCGTTCCCGGAGACGGGATTTGCAGCGTGGGCGCGGCCCCCCGTGCCCACCCTACAGGTTCTTTCAATGTCCAGATATTTCTTGCTGTCACTCGCCGCGCTGCTGTGCGCGGCCCAAGTCCAGGCCCTGACGCCCTCAGAGGCGCAAGCCATCGTCATCGGCGAGACCGATGGTCGCATCACGGCCCTGCAGCAAGCCGTGCTGAACCCCGACGAGCGCAAGGCCGCGCTGCTGCAGGCCCTGGCCGACGACGCCGTCAAGGTGGCGGGTGGCAAGGTCTACATCGTGCGCGACGAAAAGGCCTTCGACCCGGCCACGGGCGAGGCGCTGGCCCTGCCCGAGGATGCCGAGGACGTCATCAACAACAACCGCATGCGCGGCGAGATCGACACTGCGCTGGCGGTGCTCAAGCTTTTCAGCCCCGATATCAAGCTGCGTGGGGACGCCGCGCGGGCCATGCTCAAGGAACCCGACGCCGGGCGCCTGCCGCTGCTGGACAAGGCCCTGGCCGGTGAACAGGACGAGCGCGTCAAGGGCGTGCTGGCACTGGCCCGCGCGGCCGTGCTGCTGGCCAGCGAAGACAAGAGCCAGCGCCTGACGGCGGCCGGCGCGCTGGCCCAGAGCCGCACGCCCGACACCAAGCTGCTGCTCAACCAGCGCCTGTCGGTGGAGGGTGATGCTGAGGTCAAGGCACAACTGCAGTCCGCCATCCGCCAGATCGACGACAGCCTGCGCTGGGGCGAGCGCCTGGGCGCGATGTTCACCGGGCTCAGCCTGGGCAGCATCCTGTTGCTGGCTGCGCTGGGCCTGGCCATCACCTACGGGCTGATGGGCGTGATCAATATGGCGCACGGCGAGCTCATGATGATCGGCGCCTACGCCACCTGGGTCGTGCAGGGCGTGTTCCAGAAATACCTGCCGGGCGCCTTCGACTGGTACCTGGTGGCGGCGGTGCCGGTGGCCTTTGTCGTCTCGGCCGGTGTGGGCGCGGTGCTGGAGCGCAGCGTGATCCGTTTCCTCTACGGCCGTCCGCTGGAGACGCTGCTGGCCACCTGGGGCATTAGCCTGGTGCTCATGCAGGGCGTGCGTACGCTCTTCGGCGCGCAGAACGTGGCGGTGGAGAACCCGGCCTGGATGAGCGGGGGCTGGCAGCTGCTGTCCAACCTCACGCTGCCCTACAACCGTCTGGTCATCATCGCTTTCGCGCTGGCGGTGCTGGCCGGCATGGCCCTGCTGATCGGGCGCACGCGCCTGGGCCTCTTCGTGCGCGGGGTCACGCAGAACCGTCCCATCGCCTCCTGCATGGGCGTGAACACCGCGCGCATCGACACCTATGCCTTCTCCCTGGGCTCGGGCATTGCCGGCCTGGCCGGTTGTGCACTCAGCCAGGTGGGCAATGTGGGCCCGGACCTGGGCCAGAACTACATCGTCGATTCCTTCATGGTCGTGGTGCTGGGCGGCGTGGGCCAATTGGCCGGCACGGTGTACGCCGCGCTGGGCCTGGGCGTTCTCAACAAGTTCCTCGAAGGCTGGACGGGAGCCGTGCTGGCCAAGATCACCGTGCTGGTGTTCATCATCATCTTCATCCAGAAACGTCCGCAGGGCATCTTTGCCATGAAGGGCCGGAGCGCGGAAGCCTGACCATGAGCAAGATCGAACTTCCTGCTACTGCGCCGCTGCTGACCCGCAAAGGGTGGAGCGCCTTTCTCGTCGCGCTGCTGCTGGTCTGCGCGCTGGCACCCGCGCTCAACCTGCTGGTACCCGAGGGCAGCATCTTCCACCTGAGCGACTACGCCGTGGCCCTGCTGGGCCGAATCATGTGTTACGCCATCTGCGCCCTGGCCATGGACCTGATCTGGGGTTACACCGGCATCCTTTCGCTGGGCCATGGCCTGTTCTTCGCGCTCGGCGGTTATGTCATGGGCATGTACCTGATGCGCCAGATCGGCCGCGACGGCAACTACAAAAGCGATCTGCCCGACTTCATGGTCTTCCTGGACTGGAAGGAGTTGCCCTGGCACTGGGCGCTGAGCGACAGCTTCCTTGCCACGCTGGCCCTCGTTGTGCTGGTGCCCGGTGTGGTGGCCTTCGTCTTCGGCTACTTCGCCTTCCGTTCGCGCATCAAGGGCGTTTATTTCTCCATCATCACGCAGGCCATGACTTTCGCGGCCATGCTGCTCTTCTTCCGCAACGAGACGGGTTTCGGCGGCAACAACGGCTTCACCGATTTCAAGCGCATCCTGGGCATGCCGATTGCCACGCACAACATGCGCATGGCCCTCTTCGTGCTGACCGGGCTCACGCTGCTGGCCTTTTTCCTGCTGGCGCGCTGGCTGGTGCGCGCCAAGTTCGGCCGTGTGCTGCAGGCCATCCGCGACGCCGAGAGCCGGGTGATGTTCTCGGGCTACAACCCGCTGGGCTACAAGCTGGCGATCTGGACGCTGTCGGCCGTGATGTGCGGCATTGCCGGCGCGCTGTATGTGCCGCAGGTGGGCATCATCAACCCGGGCGAGATGAGCCCGGCCAACTCCATCGAGATCGCCATCTGGGCGGCAGTGGGCGGGCGCGGCACGCTCATCGGTCCCATCGTCGGTGCCTTCGTGGTCAGCGGCGCCAAGAGCTGGCTCACCGTGGCGGCCCCGGAGTTCTGGTTGTATTTCCTGGGCGGCCTGTTCATCGTGGTCACGCTTTTCCTGCCGGACGGCGTGGTGGGGCTGGTGAAAAAGCTCAGGGCCCTGAAGAAGAACAAACCGGCCGTGAAGGAAAGCACATGACCCCCGATCTGCTGGAACAGGGCGCGCAGCGTTACCGCCAACGCCTGGCCGAACTCGACGCCGCACGCCTGGAAACCGCCGCCGGCGGCCAGACCGCGAGCTACGGCCGCGTGAAGACGGCGGGCGAGGTGGACGTGACGCACGGCCGCATTCTTTATCTTGAAGACGTGAGCGTCAGTTTCGACGGCTTCAAGGCCATCAACAAGCTGAGTCTGGACATCGCGCCGGGTGAGCTGCGCTGCATCATCGGCCCCAACGGCGCGGGCAAGACCACGATGATGGACATCATCACCGGCAAGACCCGGCCCGACGAGGGCACGGTCTTCTTCGGCTCCACCATCGACCTGCTGCGTCACAGCGAAGCCGAGATCGCCCAGCTGGGCATAGGCCGCAAGTTCCAGAAGCCCACGGTGTTCGAGCACCTGAACGTCTTCGAGAACCTGGAGCTCGCGCTCAAGACCGACAAGGGCGTGAAGTCCTCCATGTTCTTCCGCCTGGGCTCCGGCCAGTCCGACCGCCTGGCCGAGGTGCTGCACACCATCCACCTGGCCGGCAGCGTGACAGCCCAGGCCGGCACCCTGAGCCATGGCCAGAAGCAGTGGCTGGAGATCGGCATGCTGTTGATGCAGGACCCGAAATTGTTGCTGCTGGACGAACCGGTGGCCGGCATGACGGACGAGGAGACGGCGCGTACGGCGGAACTGTTCTTGTCGCTCAAGGGCAAGCACTCCTTGATGGTGGTGGAGCACGACATGAGTTTCATCAAGGCGATTTCGGAGACGGTGACTGTGCTTTGTGATGGGTCTGTGTTGGCGCAGGGGACGTTGGAAGAGGTTCAGTCTGACGAACGCGTCGTTGAGGTTTATCTGGGGAGATGAGCTTGTTCACCTCTCTTCGCTTTTTTGATGTGGTTGGTGAGGATGCTTTGCCGGGTCTCGCCCCGGCGGGCGAGGTACTTTTCTTTGCTTCGCCAAAGAAAAGTACCCAAAAGAAAGGCGAGCCGGGTTCGTCGTCCCTCCGCTGCGCTACGGGCACGCTGCGTTGCTCGGCCAGTGCGGGAAGTGCAGAAACTCGCCCTGCGGGCTCAGACATCTGCACTTCTTTTTCCGCCCTGGTCTGCGCTACTCGCCTCCTCTCACGGCAGTGGAAACCGGAGACCGGATACCCAGATCCAAAACAACAAGGACGCGCCATGGCGCGTCCTTGTTCGGTTGTTCGGTCTTTGGCTGTTGGTCCCCGGCTGTTTGGCTCCCCATGCCGTGTGGCAGGGCTGAGCAGCGCAGCAGCGGGCGGATCAGGGCGGGCGTTGTTTGAGCGCAGCGAGTTTAGCCCGACCCCGCCCGATGCGAGCAGCGCAAGGTACCCCGCAGGGGCCCTGACTTCGGCTCGCCTTCTCTTTGCTTACTTTCTCTTGGCGAAGCAAGAGAAAGTGAGTGCGCTGCCGGGCGCACATCCCGGCATGCAGGCTAGCAAAGCAAGCAGCCAGAAAAAAGAAAGCCAGACATGCTGAATGTCAAAACCATCAACCAGTATTACGGCGGCTCCCACATCCTCCGCGACGTCAGCCTCAACGCAGAAAAAGGCAAGGTCACCGTCGTCCTCGGCCGCAACGGCGTAGGCAAGACCACGCTGCTCAAGTCCCTCATGGGCCTGGTGCCCATCAAGAGCGGGGCCATCGAGTTCGAAGGCCAAGCCATCCACAAGGACACGCCTTACCAGAGAGCGCGCGCCGGCATCGGCTTCGTCCCCCAGGGCCGCGAGATCTTTGCGCGGCTTACCGTGGAGGAGAACCTGCGCATGGGCCTGGCCAGCAAACCCGGCGGCACGCCGATTCCGGCCGAGCTGTATGAGCTGTTCCCCGTGCTCAAGCAGATGCTGAACCGCCGCGGGGGTGACCTCTCGGGCGGGCAGCAGCAGCAGCTGGCCATTGCGCGCGCGCTGGCGGCCGGGCCGAAGCTGCTGGTGCTGGACGAGCCCACCGAGGGCATCCAGCCCAGCATCATCAAGGACATCGGTCGTGTGATCCGCATGCTGGCCGACCGCGGTGACATGGCCATCCTGCTGGTGGAGCAGTACTACGACTTTGCGCAGGAGCTGGCCGACGAGTACGTGGTGATGGAGCGCGGCGCGGTGATCGCCGCCGGCCAGGGCAGGAGCATGGAAGCCGACGGCGTGCGCAAGCTGGTGGCGATCTGAGGAAGGCGGCCTCCGGCCGGCGCTTCAGCTGGCACTTCGCTGGCCTTGTGGTCCCAGTTCATCGGCCAGGGCCCGGACGAGTTCCTGCACGGGGATGGGTTTGCCGAAGACATGCCGTATGCCCTGCTGGTGCGCTTCATCGATCTGGATGTCGCCGGTGAAGCCGGTGCACAGCATCACCGGCAGCTCCGGCCTGAAGTGGCGGGCCAGCAGGGCGAGTTGCATGCCGTTCATGCCGGGCATGGTCTGGTCCGTGATCAGCAGGTCGATCTGGTCCGGCGCGGCCTCCAGCGCGGCCAGGGCTTCGGCCGGGTCGTTGAAGATGCGCGCGCGGTAGCCCCAGTCAACCAGCAACTCGCCGAGGTAGCGCGCCACCGCGGCTTCGTCGTCCACCACCCAGACCCGCTGTCCCGTGCCGGCCGGGATGAGCGGCGGCTCCGCCGGCGGGCGCGACGCGTCGGGTGAGGGCGTGGCGATGGGGAACAGCAGGCGGAACAGGCTGCCGCTGCCGGGTGTGGAGTCCACCACGACGTGCGCGTCCGAGCGGCGCAGGATGCCGTGCACCACCGACAGGCCCAGGCCGGTGCCCTTGCCCACGTCCTTGGTGGTGAAGAAGGGGTCGAACAGGCGGGGCAGGTGTTCCGCGTCGATGCCGCTGCCGCTGTCGCCGACATCCAGCGCCAGGTAGTGGCCGCTCAGGCGCTGCCGGCTGATGGCGCAGATCTGGCCGTCCATCTCGACCGGGTGCAGGCTGATGTCGATCACGCCGTGGTCGTCGATGGCGTCGCGCGCATTGATGATCAGGTTCACCAGCACCTGGTTGAGTTCGCCCGCATCCATGCGGATGCCCTGCCGCGCGTCGATCCGCACGCGCAGCTCGATGCTGGCGGGGATGGAGGGCCGCATCATGGCCACCACTTCCTCGATCACCGCAGCAGGCGAGATCACGCCCGTGCGGGTGTTGGGCTGGATGCGGGTGAAGCTCAGCATCTTGGCGATCAGGTCACGCGCCCGTTCGCTGGCCATGATCACCTCGCGCAGGTAGCTGGCCAGCTTGCCCTGCTTGTCGGGCACGAAGCGGTTCAGCGCCAGGTTCGAATAACCCAGGATGGCCGCCAGGATGTTGTTGAAGTCGTGCGCGATGCCGCCGGTGAGCTGGCCCAGGGCCTGCACCTTCTGCGATTGCTGCAATTGCCGCTCCAGGTCCTGCTGAACGGCGTCCGATTGTTCGTGCTCGGTGCGATCGCGCGTGAAGACGTAGAAACAGCGCGACTGCGGGTCCCAGGCGGCCGAGATCTCGACGGCCAGGGTGTGCCCGTCCTTGTGCCGGATGCGCGTCATGAACTGCTCGCGGCCGATCTCCCGCAGCCGTGCCAGGCGCTGGCGTGTCACCTCGGGGTTTTCCACGACTTCCAGCTGCGTGAGATGCTGGCCGACCAGCTCGCTGGCGGGGTAACCCGTCATGCGCACATAAGCGTCGTTCACCTCCAGCAGCCGGCCTTCTTCGTCGGCAATCCAGAAACCGTCGATCGCCGTCTCCAGCACCCGCTGCTGCCGCAGCTCGGCCCGGCTCTGCCCGGTGATGTTTTCGGCGACCGAGACGTAGCCGATGATGTCGCCGCCCTCGTTGCGCAGGGGCGTCACGGTGCGGTTCAGCACCACGGCCTTGCCGTGCCCGTCCAGGGAATGCACGAGACCGCGCCAGATCTGGCCCGCCTGCAGCGTCTGGTGCATGTCTGCGGCCTGCGCCGCGTCGGGGGTGAGGGGGGCGGCAAACAGCGAGAGCGGCGTTTCGCCCGCCTGGTCCCCCGTGAGTTCGGCCGACGCCCGGTTGCGCCAGCCGACGCGCCCCTCCAGGTCGGTCACGAGCACGGGGGAGGTGATCGAGGCCAGTGCCAGCGACTGGGTGCGCAGGGTTTCGTTGGCCTGCCGTAGCGTGGCCGTCTGCGCTGCCAGTTGCTGGTAGGGGCGGCGCACGTTGACCACGAACATGGCGCGGTAGATCAGTGTGTAGCAGACGAACTTGTAGAGGTGACCCATCAGGTTCAGGGTGTCGCTGATCACCTCGTACTGCGCCAGGAACAGCTCGCTCAAGGCACCGAGCGCCGCGGCACCAAAGATCAGCGGCAGAAACTCGTCGTCCGAGTGGCGCGCCTGTCGGTAGAAGCGCCAGGCGGCCACGGCCAGCATGCCGGTGATCAGCCATTCGATCCAGCGTTTGAACGGCGTCAGGCCTTCACCCTCGATGTAGGTGCGCGGCAGCAGCGCTTCGTGCCAGAGCACGGCCCAGATCACCAGCAGGTTGAGCGCGGTGTAGGCGGCCAGCACGCCCAGGCGCAGCGCCTTGGTGGGGACCGGCAGGCGGGGCCGCAGGCTCACCGCCAGCAGCGTCACGGCCACGATCAGGCGGGCGGCCAGCCAGAAGGCGATGCCTTTTTCCACGGAGGACGGCGACACCAGCTCGGGCATGCCCTTGTAGGACAGGGCATGGAAGAAGTCGAGCCAGCCGGCGGCGAACAGCGCCGTGGCAATCACCACCAGGGCCGACGAGTGGTCGCGCGAGCGGGTGTGCCAGACGGTCGCGAACACCAGAAAGGCTGCGGCAATCGAGACGAACTCCAGCCCCGTGTGCAAGGGCAGGTAGTGCTGGTGCGGCAGGTGTACCTCGTGCAGCGGCAGCAGCATGATCACCCCGGCCAGCACGGCAGCGGCGGCCACCAGCCAGACCTGCTGGCGCAGCAGGGCGGCGGTTCGCGACGGGGTGGGTGGGGGTACGCTCATCATCCGCTGGGGAGCATACCGCCTGCGCCCGCCGTTCAGTCTTCGAGGCCCAGCAGGCCCAGCAGCCTGGTGGTGTCGATGGGCTTGGCCAGGCAGACCTCGGCCCCGGCGGCCAGCAGCTCGGCCTCGTTCTCGGGCGTGAGGTAACCGCTCATGGCGATCACGCGCACATCGGAGTGCCCGGGGATCTGCTTGATCTGCCGGCAGACCTCGGTGCCGCGGATGCCGGGCATCATCAGGTCCAGCAGCACCACGTCGGGCGTGAAGGCGTGAACCTTGCGGCCGGCTTCGAAGCCGTTCTCGGCAATCTCCACCTGCACCGGATAGCTGCCGCCTTCCAGCAATTCCTTGAGGAAACCCAGCACGGCACGGTCATCGTCCACGATCAGCACGCGCAGCGGCCCCTTGTTGCCGGCCGGGTTCCACAGTCTTGCAAAGCGCTCCACTTCCTCGCGGCGAAAGCGCCGGTGCCCGCCCGGCGTCACTTCGGCCTGCAGCAGGCCTTTTTGGGCCCAGCCGCGTACCGTGACGGGTGACACCATCATCCACTCGGCCACTTCCTGCGGCGTGAGGTAGGGCTTGTTCTTGAAATCGTCGTTCATGCAAGAGTTCGCTCAGGGTCCGGGGGCGATTTCGATTTGATCGATTCTATAGGTGGGATCGGTATTTCCAGCCTTCTTTAGCTCGCCAGGGATTCATCCGGCTGGCCCAGCAGCAGGCGGTTTTCGCGTCGCAAGGTCACGGCATCCTTCTGTGCCAGCGACAACTCTCCGCGCACCAGCCGGAACAGTCGCATGGAGTCGCTGACGCCCTGGGTCTGCTGCTGCAGGGAGCGGGCCGCCACCGCCAGTTGCTCCACCAGCGCGGCGTTCTGCTGCGTGATCGTGTCCATCTGGACCACGGCGGCACTGATCTGCGAGATGCCTGATTTCTGCTCTTCCGAGGCCAGGCTGATCTGGTCCAGGGCCGTGCTGACCTTGGCCACCGCGTCAATGGCCTCCTGCACGCGGGCCATGGCGTCGCGCGTGCGCGTGCTGCCCTGGCTCACCTTGGCGCCGGATTCCTGGATCAGCTGGCGGATCTCCCGTGCCGCCGCGGTCGTGCGCTGCGCCAGCGAGCGCACTTCGCCGGCCACCACGGCAAAACCGCGCCCGGCTTCGCCGGCGCGCGCGGCTTCCACCGCAGCGTTGAGCGCCAGCAGGTTGGTCTGGAAGGCCACGCCCTCGACCAGCTCGATGATGGCGCCGATGCGCTGCGAGGACGCCGTGATCTCGGTCATGGTCTGGGCCACGGCGCGCACGGCTTCGTTGCTGCGCCCGGCGATCGACGAGGTTTCGTGCGCCATCTGCGCGCCGTGGGCGGCCGAGTCGGCGCTTTGCTGCACGGTGGCGCTGATCTGCTCCATCGAGGCAGCCGTCTGCACCAGGCTGCTGGCCTGCGATTCGGTGCGCTCGGCCAGGTGCTGGTTGCCGGCGGCGATTTCCAGCGCCTCGCGGTTGAGGCGGTCGATCTCGCCGCGCACGTCCTGCACCACGGTGCGCAGGTTGACGGACATCTGGTGCAGGGCCTGTTGCAACTGGCCTACCGGCCCCGTGGCGCCGGTGCGGACTTCGTGCGACAGGTCCCCGGCGGCCAGGGTATTGGCTTCACGCACCAGCGCATGCAGGGGCGTGATCGTGAGCGCACGGCTCAGCCAGAAACCGGCCGCGGCCACCAGCGCTGCGCCGCCCCAGACCAGCGGGGCCGGCAGGCCGGAGGCTGCCAGGCCCAGCACGGCGGCCCCTGCCAGCAGCTGGATGAGCAGCAGTTGGCCTTCGGTCCCCGGGCGCAGCAACCGCTGCAGACGGCCCCAGGCGGTGCGACGCAGCAGCTGGCCGTGCCGCAACACATGCACCAGCCGGCCACGCTGGGCTTCTTCGCGCATCAGCGCATAGAGCTGTTCGGCCGCTTCCACGTCGGCGCGCGCAGGACGGGCGCGCACCGAGAGGTAGCCGGTGATGCGGTCGCCATCGCGCATGGGGGTGGCATTGGCCTGCACCCAGTAGTGGTCGCCGTTCTTGCGACGGTTCTTCACCAGGCCGGACCAGGGGCTGCCGGCCTCGATGGTTTCCCACAGGTCGCGAAACGCTTCCTGCGGCATGTCGGGGTGGCGCACGATGTTGTGGGCCTGGCCCAGCAACTCTTCGCGGCTGTAGCCGCTGATGTCGATGAAGGCCTGGTTGCAATAAGTGATGCGCCCTTTCAGGTCGGTGACGGACACCAGGGTCTGATCCGATGGAAAGGGGAACTCGTGTCGGGTGACCGGAAGGTTGATGCGCATGGGTGAGAACAATCAGTATCGGGTGAGGCCATGCCGTGACGGGGTCACATCCATCACGACGGTGGGGGGGATGGTCTTGGGGCTATTCAGCGGTGCGCCAGGAGCATCGGAACAGCGCCATGGCCCGTATGGTCATGGTGGGCCAGACGGAAGACGCTGACGGCCTGCACCAGTTCCTGGGCCTGGCTCTTCAGGCTGCCGGCCGCCGCTGCCATCTCCTCCACCAGCGCGGCGTTCTGCTGCGTGGCCTGGTCCATCTGCATCACCGCTTCGCCCACCTGGGCCACGCCGCTGCTCTGCTCGGAGCTGGCTGCGCTGATCTCACCCATGATGTCGGTGACGCGGCGGATGCTGGCCACCACCTCGCTCATGGTGGCGCCGGCCTGGTCGACCAGGGCCGTACCCTGTTCCACCCGGCCCACGCTGTCGGTGATGAGGGTCTTGATCTCCTTGGCCGCTTCCGCGCTGCGACCGGCCAGGTTGCGCACCTCGGACGCCACCACGGCAAAACCGCGACCCTGTTCGCCGGCACGCGCGGCTTCCACCGCGGCGTTCAGCGCCAGGATGTTGGTCTGGAAGGCGATGCCGTCGATCACGCTGATGATGTCGGCGATCTTCTTCGAGCTGTCGTTGATGCCTTTCATGGTGTCCACCACCTGGGCTACCACTTCACCGCCTTGCACCGCCACGGTGCTGGCGCTTTGCGCCAGCTGGTTGGCCTGGCGGGCGTTGTCGGCGTTCTGCTTGACCGTGGAGGACAGCTCTTCCATCGAGGCGGCGGTTTCTTCCAGCGCGCTGGCCTGGCTTTCGGTACGGGCCGACAGGTCCTGGTTGCCCTGGGCGATCTGGGTGCTGGCCGACGCCACGCTTTCGCTGCCCTGGCGGACATCGCTCACGATCCTTGCGACGTTGTCGCGCAGGGTCTTGATGCCATGCAGCAGGCTGTGATCGTCGCCCTGTTTGAGACGGATGTCCACGGTCATGTCGCCCTGCGCCATGCGGTGCGTGATGGTGTTGGCGTAGCTGGGCTCTCCGCCCAGCTGGCGCAGGATGCCGCGCGTGATCAGCAGGCCGATGCCCAGCAGCACGGCCGCCAGTACCAGGGCGCTCAGACCCAGCTTGATGCTGTGCTGGACGATGGCCGTTTCCACGTTGTCCACATAGACGCCGGAGCCGATCACCCAACCCCAGGGCGCAAAACCCTGGACGTAGGAGATCTTCTGCACCGGCTTGTCGCTGCCCGGCTTGGGCCACATATAGGGAACAAAACCGGCGCCGCTGGCTTTCACCGTCTTGACGAACTCGATGAACAGGTGTTTGCCGGTCGGGTCCTTGTTCTCGCTCAGATCCTTGCCTTCGAGTTCGGGGCGGATCGGGTGCATCACCATCTTCGGGTGCATGTCGTTGACCCAGAAATATTCCGAGCCGCTGTAGCGCAGGGCCTTGATGCTGGCCAGCGCCAGTTCCTTGGCGGCTTCCTCGCTCAGCTTGCCATCGCTGGCCTGCTTGTGGAAATGAACGATGAGTCCATGGGCGATTTCGACCGTGCTGCGCACGGCGCTCTGGCGCTCCTGCATCAGCATGGCCCGCTCGGAAACGATGAAGATGGCCACCAGGATGCCGATGCCCGCGATGGCGCTGGCAATGAGCAGGCCGAGGCGCCTGGCCATCGGAAGTGAATTGAGTTGGAACATGAAGGTTTTTCCGGGTCGATGGATGGTGTGCCGGCGGCTCAGGCGTGTACCCTGCGCGTGCGCTGGGCCCAGGCCACGACTTCCGAGGCCAGTTCCGCATCGCTCAGGCGCGATGTCGGCTGGGGGCTGCGGGTCTGCAGCTCGGCCCAGCTCATGTACCAGTCGCCCAGACGGGCGTCGAAGTAGCGGAACCATTCCTGGTGGCGGTCATTGCGGGTCAGGTAGACGCCGGAACGCTCCGGGCTGTTGCCCGGGGTCGGCTCCCAGAGGAATTGGTAGATGCGCTGGATGGATGCGGAGAGGCTGCTCATGGTCTTGCTGCTAGCTTGGGGGAGATGCCGCGTGTGCGGCTTCAGAAACTTTCCCAGTCGTCGGTGCCGGTCCTGGGCGTTGCGGGGGTGACTGCGGCCTGGGGGGCCGTGGTCTTGGGGTGGAGCCGTTCCACGTTGGTGGCCCGGTTGGCGCTGCGGCGCTCTGTGCCGCTGTAGGGTTTGCTGTCGGAGCCCGGGGCGCGGGTGGCCGAGCGTGTGGCCACGACGGCTGTGCTGGTGCTGCCCTGCGTCATCGTCTGGGCCAGGCGGAAGACGCTGACGGCCTGCACCAGATCCTGTGCCTGGCCGTTCAGGCTGGAAGCGGCCGCGGCCATCTCTTCCACCAGGGCGGCGTTCTGCTGCGTGACCTGGTCCATCTGCACCACGGCTTCGCCGATCTGGGACACGCCGGCGTTCTGCTCGCTGCTGGCCGCGCTGATCTCGCCCATGATGTCGGTCACGCGCCGGATCGAGTTGACCACCTCGTTCATGGTGTTGCCGGCCTGGTCCACCAGCGCCGTGCCCTGTTCGACGCGGGTCACGCTGTCGGTGATCAGCTGCTTGATTTCCTTGGCCGCTTCGGCCGAGCGGCTGGCCAGGTTGCGCACCTCGCTGGCCACCACGGCAAAACCCCGGCCCTGCTCGCCGGCACGGGCGGCTTCCACCGCGGCGTTGAGCGCCAGGATGTTGGTCTGGAAGGCGATGCCGTCGATCACGCTGATGATGTCGGCAATCTTCCGGGAACTGTCGTTGATGCCCTTCATGGTGTCGACCACCTGGGCCACCACCTCGCCGCCCTTGATGGCCACGGTGCTGGCACTCTGGGCCAGCTGGTTGGCCTGGCGGGCGTTGTCGGCGTTCTGCCTGACGGTCGAACCCAGCTCTTCCATGGAGGCTGCAGTCTCTTCCAGGGCGCTGGCCTGGCTCTCGGTGCGACCCGAGAGATCCTGGTTGCCCTGGGCGATCTGGGTGCTGGCCGAGGCCACGGACTCCGAGCCCTGGCGCACGGTGCTGACGATCTGCCCCAGGTTGTGCTGCATGGCGGCCAGGGCCTGCAGCACCTTGGCCACTTCGTCCTTGCCGCTGGTGTCCACCTGCCGTGTCAGGTCGCCCTGGGCGACGGCTTCAGACACGTCCACGGCGTTCTGCAGCGAGCGGGAGATGCCGCGGATCAGGGCCATGCCGAAGAGCACGGCAAACAGCACACCGGCGACGATGGCGCTGATCGACACCACGCGGAACATCGTGTAGCGCGATTCGGCGGCTTTGAATTCCGCCTGGGCGACGTCGAGTTGCAGCTGTTTCAGCGCAACGATGCCGGCTCCGACGGGTTGGTACAAGGGGCGGATCTTGTCGACCACGATCCGGTTGGCCCCTGCGATATCGTTGGCGCGCAGGGCGGCCACGGTTGGGCGCAGGCCCTCCTGGACGAAGCGGGCGCGATCCTCGGCGAACTTCTTGGCGAGCTGGGCTTCCTCCGGCGTCAGGGTGGTCGCCATATAGGCTTCCCAGGTCTTGCCGATGGCCGTGATATTGGCTTCGATCTCGGCCGTGTTGGGATTGATGGTCTCGGGCGTCGGGGTCACCAGCGACACGGCAATGGCCAGCCGGTTGCGCAGCAACATCCGCTCGATGTCGGCGACCTGCCCCAGCGGAACGGTGCGGTCTTCGTAGACCGTCTTGAGCCCGGCGTTGGACTGGCTGATGCCGATCAGGCCCAGCAGGCCGATGCCGATCAGGATGGCCGACATCAGGCCGATCAGGATCGTCAGGCGGGTGGAGATCTTCAGCTTGTTCATGGGAACCTCTTTTCTGCTCTCTGGATTACTGGACCGACTGCGTGACCAGGCCCATGTCGGCGCGGCCCATCACCTTCTCGATGTCCAGCAGGACCAGCATGCGGTCCTGGACCGAGCCGATGGCCATCACCTGGTTGCTGTCGATGGCCGCGGAAAACTCCGGGACCGGGCGCTGCTGCTCGGGCGTCAGCGCGATCACGTCGGAGACGGCGTCCACCACCATGCCCACGACCTGCGTGCCGATGTTGAGCACGATCACCACGGTGAAGTTGTCGTACTTGACTTCTGCCAGCCCGAACTTGATGCGCATGTCGATGATCGGAACGATCACGCCGCGCAGGTTCATCACGCCCAGGATGAAGGACGGTGCGTTGGCCATGCGGGTCGGCTGTTCATAGGAGCGGATTTCCTGCACACGCAGGATGTCGATGCCGTATTCCTCGCGACCCAGCTTGAAGGCCAGGAATTCGCGGATCGACGGGGTGCTCTCGGCCTGCTGGCCGGCGGTCCGCTGGGCCGCGACGCTGTCCTGGGTCGTGGTCTGTGTGCTCATGGTGGGTCCTCCGGGTAGGGGTGGGGTATGTCAGGCCGGAAGATTATCTAAACGATTAAATCGAGTCAATCGAATTAATCGAATTAAGCTGAAAAATCGGATAAACGGTCAGAAATATTTCAACTGACAAAATTTTCATAATAAAAAAAGAAGCATGTGTTTACTAACATGGTGTTCTGTGCTGAAACTGGAGACTGCCAGGCGCAGCCCATAGGCACGGGAGCCACGCATGGCAGCGGGGACTCAGGCTTGACGGCCCTGTCGAATTCCTATGTAATAAGAACCATTCTCATTAAATAGCAAGCCCCGACGGTTCCACCATGCTCGAAACCCTGGTCATTGCCCTGCGCGAAGGCATCGAAGCCTTTCTCATCGTCGCCATCACCCTGGCCTACCTGCGCAAGACCGGTCGCGCTGCGCTGGCGCCGGCCGTTTATGTCGGCACCGGCCTGGCCCTGGTGCTCAGCGTGGCGGCGGCCGTGCTGCTGCGCGAGATGGTGGTGACACCCCTGTACGAAGGCCTGCTGGCCCTGGTGGCCGCGGCGATGGTCATCACCATGATGGTCTACATGAGCAAGGCGGCCCGACAGCTGAGTGGCAATATCCGCGACCGCATCGACGCCGCGTCGGCGCGCACCGGCGTCGGCGCCTACCTGGCCATCACCGGCTTCACGCTGCTGATGATCACGCGCGAAGGCATGGAGACCGCCTTCATGGTTGCCTCGCTCATGGGGCAGAGCGACGCCACGGCCATGATCGCCGGCGCCTTGCTGGGGGTGCTGCTGGCGGCGGCCCTGGCCTGGGCCTGGTCGCGTTACGGCCAGCGCGTCAACCTGGGCCGTTTCTTCCAGGTCACGGCCATCTTCCTGGGTCTGTTCGTGCTGCAGCTGGCGCTCTACGCCTTCCACGAATTCACCGAAGCCGGCGTGCTGCCGCTGGACAACGCCTACTGGCATCTCGCCACCGAGCCCTACGGCCCCGAAGGCGAATATGGCATCTGGCTGTCCTACGGCCTGGTGCTGCTGCCGCTGGGCTGGCTGGCGCTCACACTCTGGCGTGATCGCAACGCGGTAGGTAGCACCACCTAATCCGGCACGCTGGCTCGCCGGGGCTTATGATCGATCCGGGTTAACCCTGATCCGACGACGTCGCCAGACGTCCTGCCCCCACAAGGAGCTGACTTGGCCGAGAGTGAAACCATGCCCGCCGGCGCAGAGCCCGGCACCCCGCCAGCGAGCGGCCTGCTCGCTTCATGGAAGCGGGCCCTGTCCGGCTCCCGTACACCAGCGCCGGTACGTCTCAACCTGGCCCTGCAGGGCGGGGGCGCCCACGGCGCCTTCACCTGGGGCGTGCTGGACGCGCTGCTCGAAGACCCGCGCATCGAATTCGAAGGCCTGAGCGGCAGCAGCGCCGGCGCCATGAACGCCGTGGTCTTCGCGCATGGCTGGCTGCAGGGCGGCCGCGCGGGCGCCAGAGTAGCGCTCGCAAAATTCTGGACCGAACTGGGCCAGCAGATGCCCTGGGGCCTGATGACCCGGCGCAAGGGCGACTCCATCGGCTTCTCGCCTGCGGGCAAGCTGTTCTCCAGCTGGGCTGGCCAGTTCTCGCCCACCCAGCTCAACCCCTTCGACCTCAATCCCCTGCGCGACCTGCTGGCCGAGCAGGTCGACTTTGCGCAGTTGCGTGCCCACAGCCCTTTCAAGCTTTTCATCGGCACCACGCAGGTGAGCACCGGCAAGCTGCGCGTGTTCCGCGAAACCGAGCTCGACGTCGACGTGATGCTGGCCTCGGCCTGCCTGCCCAAGCTGCACCGCACCGTGGTGATCGACGGCGAGGCCTACTGGGACGGCGGTTACACCGCCAACCCGGCCGTGTTCCCGCTGTTCTACGAATGCGAGGCGCGCGACGTGTTGCTGGTGCTGCTCAACCCGCTGCGCCGCGAAGGCACACCCGCTACGGTGCCCGAGATCGAGACCCGCATCGCCGAGCTGGGTTTCAGCGCCAACCTCCTGCGCGAGATGCGCATGTTCGCCCACGCCACCCAGTTTGCCGCCGCCGGGCGCTTCGGCCACGGCCGGCTGGAGCAACGCCTGCTGGACATGCGCTTTCACATGATCGACACCAGCGAACTCGAAAGCCTGGGCCGCAGCGACAGCAAGCTGCTGCCGCACGGCCCCTTCCTGCAGCTGCTGCAGCAGCAGGGCCGCGAACGCACCCTGGCCTGGCTGGCCAAGGATGCGGCGGCACTGGGGGCGCGTTCTTCCATCGACATGCAGGCCCTGTTCGGCTGAAAATGGCGGCTCCATCCGGAGCCTTGCCATGCTCAAGCACGACACCGAGGTCGGCTTGGAAAACCACGGCCAGTCCGCCGGCTGACGCATTTTTTCCTTGGATTCCCACCTTCATCGAAAGGAAGACCATGAACAACCCCATCGGCTGGTTCGAAATTTACGTGGAGGACATGCAACGCGCCAAGGCCTTTTATGAAGGCGTGCTGGGCGTGACGCTGACAAGCCTGGCGAGCCCCGACCCCGGTTCTGCCATCGAGATGTGGTCCTTCCCCATGGACTCGAACGTCTACGGCGCCTCCGGCACCCTGGCGAAGATGCCGGGTGTACCGGCCGGTGGCAACAGCACACTCGTGTATTTCAGCTGCACGGACTGCGCTGTCGAAGCGGCCCGGGCGGTGAAATGCGGTGGCCAGCTGCAGCAGGGGAAAACCTCTCTCGGCCCCTATGGTTTTATGGCCCTGCTGGTCGACACCGAGGGCAACCGGATCGGCCTGCACTCCATGCAGTGACCGGCCTGCGGTCCTGGCGGGCACCAGGCCATACACTTTGCGTTTTCAACGGAGTCACGCGTATGCCCCTGCTCGGCCAAGCCGCCATGCTGCTGTCCTTCGACATCGCCCCGGAGGCGATCTCCGGGCACGACGACTGGCATACCCACGAACACCTGCCCGAGCGCCTGTCCATTCCGGGTTTCCTGCGGGGCACACGCTGGGTGGCACTGAGCGGGCAGCCAAGGTACTGCGTGCTGTACGAAGTGGCGCAACTCAGCACGCTGTCTTCCGATGCCTATCTGCAGCGCCTGAACCACCCGAGCCCCTGGACCTCGAAGATGATGCCGCACTACCGCGGCATGACCCGGGGCCTGTGTTCCGTCATCAGCTCGCACGGCCTGGGCATGGGCCATGTCGCCCTGCTGCTGCGTTTCGCACCCGCTGCAGAGCAGAAAGAAGCCTTGCGTGGCTGGCTCCTCCAGGGCCTGTTGCCGCAACTGCCGGCACGCCCGGGCCTGGGCAGCGTGCACCTGCTGGAGGGGGCGCTCACGGCGCAGATGACGAACGAGCAACGCATCCGCGGGGCCGACGCCGGTGTGGATTGGGCCCTGCTCGTCACGGGCTATGACCAGGTCAGCCTGCAAACCCTGGCAGAGACCGAACTCGGCAAGACCGAGCTGGAGGCGCGGGGTGCCCGGGGCATCGTCAGCGCGCTCTACCGCACGGACTACACCCTCACCGCGCAGGAAGTCGGCGCCTGAGTTTCAGTTCCCGTGCATGTGCACGGTGTTCTTGCCCGCGTGCTTGGCCTGGTACATGGCCTCGTCGGCCTGGCGCATGAGCACGTCCAGGTCGACTTCCGTGGCGTTGAACATGGCGATGCCGATGCTGCCGCTGGACTGGTAGGCCAGGCCTTGCAGGTCATAAGGCTTGGCCATGGCGAGCAGGGCCTTGGCGGCGATCTGGCGGGCTTCGGTGCGCGCCAGCGCGACGTCTTCGTTCAGGCGTTCCAGCACGACCACGAACTCGTCGCCCCCGATGCGCGCCACCGTGTCGGATTCGCGCACCACCCGGCTCAACCGGCCGGCGATCTCCTGCAGCAGCAGGTCACCCGCATGGTGGCCGTGCTCGTCGTTGATCTTCTTGAAGTTATCCACGTCGATGAACAGCAGCGCGCCGTGCTGGTTGTTGCGGCGCGTCAGCGTCAGGGCGCGCTGCAGCCGCTCCAGCAGCAGGCGCCGGTTGGGCAGGGCGGTGAGCGGGTCGTAGAAAGCGATGGCGCGCATCTCCTCCTCCTGCAGCTTGCGCTCGGAGATGTCGCTCATGGCCGACACGTAATGTGTCACGCTGCCGTGTTCATTGCGCACCGCGGTGATCGTCGTCCACACGGGCACCAGATCGCCGCGCTTGCGCTGGTCCCACATCTCCCCCTCCCACTTGCCAGTCCTGCGGATGCTGTCCCACATGGCCTCGTAGAAGGCCGCATCGTGCCGGCTCGATCGCAGGATGGTGGTCTTGCGGCCGATCAGTTCTTCACGGCTGTAGCCCAGCAGATCCAGGAAGGCCTGGTTGGCCTGCAGGATGACGGAGTTGGCGTCGCTGACCACCATGGCCTGGCGTGATTCGAAAGCCACGGCGGCGACGCGGCGGTCCTGCTCGGCCTTGACGCGCTCGGTGATGTCGCGGGCCACGAAGACCGCGGCGCGTTTGCCCTCCACCCGCACGTCCAGCGTCTGGGCCCGCCCTTCGAACACGTGCCGTCCGCCCTGGGTGTCGAGCTCGTATTCGATCTTCTGCGGCGTGCCGGCTCTCAGCGTCTGGTGCAGGAAGTCATGGAAGCGCTGGGCCTCGGAGGCGGGCAGCACCTCGTCCATGCGCCTGCCGATGGTTTCTGAAATCGGCGCGTAGAGCAGCCGCTCTTCGGGCGAGATGATCTCCAGGTAACGGCCGTCCTCGTCCAGCACGAAGAGCAGGTCGGGTGAGGCCCGGGTGATGGCGCGGCGCAGGGCTTCGCTGCGCGCCAGCGCCTGCTTGGACTGCCGCTGTTCCTGCAGGTCGTGCAGCAGCAGGGCCAGCAGGGCCGTGCTCGGGGCCAGCACGAAGAGGTAGGGCAGGGCCAGCGTCTCCAGCAGTTTCTGCAGGTGCTGGGTGGGCAGCAGCAGGAACCAGCCCAGGCAGATGATGTGCAGCAGCACGCCGAACATCAGGAAATCGAGCAGCTTGGGATGGGCCCAGCCGCGGCGCAGGGCGTGGCGCATGGCCAGGCCGAAGAGCACCGAGGTGGTGATGACGGCCACGCCCACCATGGCGCCAGCGCCGCCCAACCACAGGCGGTAGGCGGCGGCCATGAGGCCGGCGATGATGGCCACCAGCGGGCCGCCGAAGATGCCTGCTACGCCCAGGATGGCCGAACGTGCGTCGAAGATCACGCCGGGCGCCAGATTGGCCGGGTGCAGCATGCCGAAGATGCAGATGGCGCCGAAGATCAGGCCGGCGCAGACCCGGGCCGCGCCCAGCCGGTCGCCCCAGACGCGGAGATTGAACTCGTACAGCGCCGACAAAGCGAGCAGGAGCGCGGTGCTGTAGATGAGGTCAAGCGTCATGCGGTGGGTGCTTCCCTGATCTGTGGGGCTGACCCATCATAGCGAAGCACGGCCTCCGGGGCCAGTGACGACAGAGCTATAACCGTGCAGAAAGCACGGTCACGCGCCCTGTGTGCGCAGCCGGGCCAAGCCGGAGCCGGCTGCGCGCAGCCTCTCAGGCCTTCTTGACGAATTCGGACTTCAGCTGCATCGCACCGATGCCGTCGATCTTGCAGTCGATATCGTGGTCGCCGTCCACGAGCCGGATGTTCTTCACCTTGGTGCCCACTTTCACCACCGTGGAGGAGCCCTTGAGCTTGAGGTCCTTGATCAGCGTCACCGTGTCGCCGTCCTGCAGCAGGTTGCCGTGCGCATCCTTCCACACGCGCTGCGCCTGCGCCGCAGCCTCGGCCACCCGGGGCCATTCATGCGCGCATTCGGGGCAGACGTAGTTGTCGCCGTCTTCGTAGGTGTATTCGGAGTGGCACTTGGGGCAGGGCGGGAAGGTGGACATGGATGTAGGGAGGGATGAAAGGGGTGGCCTGGACCGGATCGCAGGATGGCCGGATGTCGTGGTGCTGTCATTGTCTTCGATGATGGTATGCGCTTGGAACGAGTCGCAGTCCAACACGATGCTGCAGAGTTGGGGTGGAATTCCACAGCAGGTAAGCTACGGTGGATCGACAGGAGCGAACCATCATGAAACGCCGTGATCTGCTGCAGACCCTGGCCTGCGCCCCCGCGTTGACGGCACCGCTTTTTGCCAGGTCTGCCACGCCCCGCACCCTGAGCGCCGCCCCCGTCACGCTCGCCGCCGCTGGCCAGCCCGCGCTCCCGGTCTGGGCCTACGAAGGCCAGGTGCCGGGCCCGGTGCTGCGCTTCAAACGCGGCGCGGTGCTGGACCTGACGCTGCACAACCAGCTGCCCGACCCCAGCACCATCCACTGGCACGGCATCCGTCTGCCCAACGCCATGGACGGTGTGCCCGGTCTCACGCAGGCACCGGTGGCGCCGGGGGAACGCTTTCCCTACCGCTTCGCGCTGCCCGACGCCGGCACCTACTGGTACCACCCGCATCTGGGCACGCCCGAGCAGGTGGACCGCGGCCTGGCCGGTGCGCTGATCGTGGAGGACGATGCGCCACCGCCGGTGGACCTGGACCTGGTCTGGCTGCTCGACGACTGGCGGCTCGATGCGCAGGGTCGCATAGCCGAGAACTTCTACAACTTCCACGACGTGGCGCATGCCGGCCGCCTGGGCCAGCAGCTCACGGTGAACGGGCAGGTGGGCCTGGTGCAGGCGCTGCAGAGCGGCCAGCGCATCCGCCTGCGCCTGATCAATGCGGCCAATGCGCGCATCTTTGCGCTCAGTCTCGAAGGCCTGCCGGCCTGGCTGATCGCGCGCGACGGCATGCCCGCAGCCGCAGCCGTGCCCTGGGAAGGCGAGCTGCTGCTGGGCCCGGGCATGCGCACGGATTTCATCATCGACGCCACGCGCGCCGGCCGCTTCCAGCTGAAAGACAGCTACGGCCGCGGCGAACGCACGCTGGCCACGCTGGAGGTGAAAGGCAAGGACAGCGCTGCGCGTGCAGCGCCCTTGCCCGCGCAGCGCGAGCCCCTGCCCGAGCCGGATCTGGCCAATGCGCTGGTGCACACCCTGCAGCTGGGCGGCGGCGCCATGAGCCGCGATGGCTGGCCGCAGGAATCGACGGCCGACCGCGAGGCGCGGCGCCTGCGCCTGCTGGGCGGCGCGCGCGAAGCGGCCCCGGCCTGGACCATCAATGGCCAGGCCCACATGAGTCACGACAGGGCGCATGCCGAACATGCGGCCGAGTTCCGCGTGCCGCGGGGCGGCAGCGTGCGCCTGGGTTTCGAGAACAACACCGCCTGGTGGCACCCCATGCACCTGCACGGCCACCACTTCCGCGTGTTGTCACGCAACGGCCAGGCGCTGGCCGAACGCCCCTGGCGCGACACGGTGCTGCTGGCCCCGGGCGACCGGGTGGAGGTGGCCTTCGTGGCCGACAACCCGGGTCACTGGCTGATCCATTGCCATGTGCTGGAGCACCATGCCGGCGGCCTGGGCACGCTGTTCGAAGTGCAGGGCTGAGGCTGGCGAGACCTTGCGGCGCTGCTGCTCTACAGCAAATCTTCCGGCGCCACCATGCCCAGCAGACGTGAGAACAGGCGGCGCCAGAAACCGACCAGCGGTTCCTCTTCGTAGCGCACGGGGACGCCCTGCTCCTCGGTCGTCCAGCGCAGTTGCCGGGGCAGCCCTTCTCCTTCTGTGTCCACCAGGCTGACGCGGAAGGCGCGCGCCGGACGAATTGCGTCGTCGAAGAGCCGGCCGATGATCTCCCCGAGTTCCTGGCTCTCGGCCAGCAGGCCGACCTCGGTGTTGGACTGGCGCGATCGCGGGTCGAGGTTCATGGACCCCACCACCACGTGCTGCCGGTCGATCACGATGGCCTTGGTGTGCAGGTAGGCGGCCGAGGTGCCGCCCAGCCGGTTGCGCAGGGTCTCCAGTTGCTCGGGACGCATCTCGTGGAGTTCCACGCCGGCAGCTAGCAGGCGTTCGCGGTGACGGGCATAGCCGGCGTGCGCCAGCGGGACCACATCGGCCGAGGCCAGGGAGTTGGTCAGCACACGCACGCGCACGCCACGCTGCACCAGTTTTTCAAACGCCAGCATGCCCTGCTCGCTGGGGATGAAGTAGGGCGAGATGAGGATCAGTTCGCCGCGGGCCTGGGTCACCAGGGGGCGGATGCGCTCGGCGAACACCGGGTTGGTGCCGGAGGCCTCACTCCCAGCAACGACCTTGTGCGGCGGGTCGGCGAAGACCGAGGCCGGCGCCATGATGAGGGGAATGCGCCCCGCGCGCAGGGTGGACCCGATGCCACCTTCGCGCAGCGCCCGTGCGTAATCGGTGTCGCGGAACCCCGCCACCCGGGCCTGCAGGTCCTGCTCGAAGCGGGCCAGTGCTTCGGGCGGCGGCGCCTGGGCGACGAAGGCCTGGATCGGCACCGCCCACTCGCTGTTCCAGTAGGCGTCGAAGCCGCGCGAGATCTCGGTCACCGCGGGGCCGGCCACCAGCATGTCGAGGTCGCTGAAGTTGAGCTGGCCGCTGGCGTCGAAGTATTCGTCGCCGAGGTTGCGCCCGCCGATCACGGCCATCGCGTTGTCGGCCACCCAGAGTTTGTTGTGCATGCGGCGGTTGAGCCGCTGCCCGTTGCCGATGAATTCGAGCAGCTGCGACACCCCGAACGAACCGCGGCTCGAGAAGGGGTTGAAGACGCGCACCTCGACGTTGGCAAAACCGGCGAGCGCGGCCAGATCCAGATCCTTGCCGGCGGCGTCCAGGTCGTCGACCAGCAGGCGCACGCGCACGCCACGCTGTGCCGCGCGCAACACCCTGGCGATCAGCAGCTGCGTCGTCGTGTCCTTGCGCAGGATGTAGTACTGCAGGTCCAGCGTGTGTTGCGCGGCTTCGGCCAGGGCCGCGCGCGCACCCAGCGCGTCCATGCCGCTGGACAGGGCGTGCAGGCCGGACTGCCCCTCATGCCGAGCCAGCTGGGTTGCATAGGCCTGGCCCAGGGGCGTGGCTGCCGGCGCGGACCAGGCCGACGATGCCGGACGCGGGACGTCCAGCCGTGGCGTGCTGCAGGCGCCCAGGAGCAGACAGCAGCTGACGAGCGCGTACAGCAGAGGGGCAGCGCGGTGGCGCCTGCGGGATGCGTGCCCCGGAGGTTCCTGATGCTGAAGCGGCAACATGCCGCCATCTTAGGGGGCATCGGGGTTCGTGGCGATGGCGATCCAGCGCGCCCGGCGAGGCCTTAACATCGGGGCATGAAAACGACTTACATCTTCGCTGCCATCCTCATCGCCAGCGTCATCGGTGCACTGGTGCCCACCCGTCTGGTCAAGACCCTGATGCTGGTGCTCGCCGGCGTGCTGGCCGCCTACGGCCTGTTCAAGTACCTGGGCTGAGCCCGGCCCGGCGGTCCACCCTCTGCGTTCAACGCGCCGCGCTCTCGCGCAGGCGCTGCACATCCAGCTCGCTCACCGGCGGGGCCTGGTGGCCCCACTGCGTGCGCAGGTACGTCAGCAGTGTGGCCACCTCGCGGTCGCTGAGCGCCAGCACAAAAGGCGGCATGCCGAAGGGGCGCGGGTGCGCCGTGGTGGCTGGCGCAAAGCCGCCGTTGAGGACCATCTGCACCAGGTTGGCCGGTGAGGCCAGGGTCACGGCGCGGTTGCCCGCCAGCGGCGGGTAGGCCCACTGGCCGTCCCGCCCGCGGATGCCCTGGCCTTGTTCGCCGTGGCATTGGGCGCAATGTTTCTCGTACAGCCTGGCGCCAAGCGGCGCTGGTGTCGCGGCCGGGGCAGCAGCGCGTGGCGTCTCGGTACGCGGCAGCTGCTGGAGGTACAGCGCCATGGCGCGTAAGTCGGCAGCTTGCCAGTGCTGCGTGCTGTGCTGCACCACCTCGGCCATGGGGCCGGTCACCACCGCCGTGCCGCTGCGGCCGTCGCGCAACAGCGCCACGATGTCTTCCACGGGCCAGTCCTGCACGCCGGCCTCGAGCGGGTTGGTGAGCGAGGGGGCATACCAGTTCTGTGAGGGGATCAGGCCGCCGGCCAGGTCCAGGCCGCTGGCGCCCAGCGCGTTGCGCGGCGCGTGGCAGGCGCTGCAGTGCCCGAGGCCGCGCACCAGGTAGGCGCCGCGCTGCAGTTCCATGGCCTGGGCCGGCAAGTCGGTGGCCGCGACTTCCGCTTGGCCTTCCTCGAAGTACAGCGTGCGCCAGACCTTGAGCGCGGCTTGCGTGTTGAAGGGCCAGCGCAGCTGGTGCGCGGGCGCGGGCGCATCCACCGGTTGGAGCTGGTGCAGGAAGGCGTAGAGCGCGTCGCTGTCGGCCCGCGTGATGTGCGTGGTGTTGTTGTACGGAAAGGCCGGCGACAGCCAGCGCCCGTCGCGCGACTGGCCGTGGTGCAGTGCGCGCCAGAAGTCGTCGCTACGCCAGCCGCCCAGGCCCGCGGGGCTGGGCGTGAGGTTGCTGCTGTAGACCGTGCCGAAGGGCGTGGTGATGGCGCGCCCACCGGCAAAGGGGGCACCGCCGCGCGCGGTGTGGCAGTGCTGGCAGTTGCCCAGCGTGGCCAGGTAGCGGCCGCGTTCGATGGTGTCGGCATCTGCCGCCGGGGCGGAGCTGCTGGTCACGGCTATCGGCGCGGCCGGCCACAGCAGCCAGGCGAGCAGGGCCGCAAGCAGCAGGCCCAGCGCCAGCACGGGGCGCAGCCAGTCTTGTTGCCTGCGGCGCGCGTCGTGATGCGGGGTGCTCATCGCTGGCCTCCCGGCACCTTGGCGGCGCTGGCGTCGGCGCTGTTGCCATGTGCCGCGCCGCAGTCCAGCGGCAGCGGCTTGGCCAGGGCACGCGCGGGCTTGGTATTGGCGGGCAGGGCTTGGCTGGCCAGCCAGCCGCTCACGGCCGACACATCGCCGATGCTCAGGCGTTGCGTGATGGTGGCCATGCAGTCGGGCGCCTGGGTGCGGCGCAAGCCGTTGCGCCAGGCGCCGAGTTGCGAGTTCAGATAGTCGCGCGGCAGGCCCAGCAGGCCGGGCGTGGCGGGCAACACGCCGGTGAGCGCGCTGCCGTGGCACTGCACGCAGGCCGGCAGCTGGTGCGCCGGGTCGCCGCGCAGGGCCAACTGCTCACCGCGCTGGCGGTCCTGCGGCGTGAGGTCCACCGGGCCGGGTGCCGGGTAGGGCAGGTCCAGCGCGGCAAAGTGTTCGGCGATGTCGCGCAGGTAGCGCTCGCTCAGCGGCTCCACCAGCTGCGTCATCAGGCGGTAGTTGCGGTGGCCGTCCCGGAAGTGCAGCAGCTGCTGGTAGAGGTAGCCGGCCGGCTTGCCGGCGATGCGCGGGTAGTAGCCGTCGGGCCCGGCGCGGCCCTGCTCACCGTGGCAGGCCGTGCAGGCCTGCATGCGCTGTGCCAAGCTGTCCTCGAATTTGGGCGCGGCCGCCGCGGCGGACAGCGTCAGCCCAAGGGCGGTGCCGAACAGCACGGTGCGCAGGCGGAAAAGCGAGGACAGGCGCAAGAGGACAGGCATGGTGGGCCGGGTGGTGGTGAAGCGTAGGGGTATCAGGACTTTAGGGCCTGTTCACACTCATTTCTCAAGATGCGTTGCGGATCAAAAAGGTCATGCGGTAGGCGCGTGGACGCAGCCGGGGTAGGCCCCCGGCAAGTCTGCGCAACACCCCGCATGGCCATTTTGGCCCCCCCCCGAAGGGAACGGGGTGCCAGCGGCGCCACTCGTTGTTGCACTCCTCACCCAGACGGCCAGTCTGGGCTTCGTCGTACGCCTAGATTGGCGCCGTTGGCACCCCGTTCGCACTTGAGAAATGAGTGTGAACAGGCCCTAGTGCAAACGCATCCATGGCCAGCATGCCGTACATGACCTCGCGGCTGAGGTAGTCGGGCCGCGCGCCATCGGCGGCCGCGCCCAACGCGAAGAACAGCGGCAGGAAGTGGTCTTCGGTCGGGTGCGCGCGCTGGGCGTGCGGGGCCTGCTGGCGGTAGTCCAGCAGGGCCGCGGTGTCGCCCTTCGCGACCTTGTCTTCCACCCAGCGGCTGAATTCGATGACATAGGGCGCGGCCTCGGTCTGGCCGCCAAAGAACTCGCCGAGGTTGTGCGTCATGCTGCCCGTGCCCATGAGCAGCACGCCGCGCTCGCGCAGGGGGCGCAACGCGCGGCCGAGCGCGTAGACCTCGGCCGGTCCCGCGCTGGCGGGCAGGGCGAGCTGCAGCACGGGGATGTCGGCCTCGGGGTAGAGGTGCATCAGCGGCACCCAGGTGCCGTGGTCGAAGGGCCGGCGGCTGTCCAGGCCGGCCTCGATGCCGGCGGCCTGCAGCAGGTCCACGACTTCTTGCGCCAGCGCGGGCTGGCCCGGTGCGGGGTATTGCAGCTGGTAGAGCTCGGGCGGGAAACCGCCGAAGTCGTGCCAGGTCTGCGGCGCGGGCGTGCCCATCACCGTGGGTGTGCGCGCCATCCAGTGCGGCGACATCACCACGATGGCGCTGGGCTTGCCGTGCGCCTGGGCCCAGGCGCGCAGGGCCGGGCCGGTGCTGCCGGCGTCCACCGCGAAGAGCGGGGCGCCGTGCGAGACAAAGAGGCTGGGCAGGGTCTTGTTCATGAGTTGTCCTTGGCAGAGTTGTCCTCACCGGGCTGGAGCCACAGCCGTGCCGGCACGTGCTGCTGCAGTTTCTCTACCGCCAGCTCCACCAGATCGGGGTGCAGTTCGTGGCCGATGAATGGCAGCACGTCGGCCGTGAAGTCCGTGCCCAGCGCCTTCAGGCGCATGGCGCCATCGATGGCGTGGCTGTAGGGCATCACCGCATCGGCCTTGCCGTGCAGCAGGTGCAGGGTGCTGCCTTCGTGCAGGGGTGCCTCGGGCAGGCGCGCAAAACGCCCGCCGATGGCGATCACACGGGCAGCCACCGGCTCCGGGCGCAGCGCCGCTGCCAGCGCCATGATGGCGCCCTGCGAGAAGCCCACCAGGGCGGTGCCCGCGGTGCCCACGCCCGAGCGTTCCTGCCAGTGGCGCACGGCAAATTCAAAAGCGGGCAGGACGGCGTCCACGCGTTCCACGCGGTTCTCTTCCGTCACGCCCGTCACCGAAAACCATTGCCGCCCGCCCGGGGCGATTTCGCTGGGATGGGGTGCGTCCACTGCAACCACCATGGCCTGCGGGAAGGCCTGGGCATAGGCCTGGCCCAGGTCGGCCAGGGACTGCGCGTTCGAACCCACGCCGTGGAACAGCAGGATGAGTTGCGCTGCCTTGGGGCTGGGCTGCTGGAGGATGAGGGCCTGGGGCTGGTTCATGGGGTTTCCTGTCTGCACCGCTTGATGTGGCGCTGGATGTACTTTATTGGACTGTTCCCATTTGATAAATAGCCTGTTGATTGACTCATTGGTCAATAAAATGAAACAATCGGCTCAAGAACAGGCGAGAAAGCGGCATGGACCAGTTCAAAGAGATCGAATCCTTCGTGGCGGTGGCGCAGCAGGGCAGCTTCGTGAAGGCGGCCGACAAGCTGGGCATGTCCAAGGCCATGGTCTCGCGCAACGTCAGCGAACTGGAGGCGCGCCTGGGCGTGCGGCTGATGCAGCGCACCACCCGCCGCCTCTCGCTGAGCGACGCCGGGGCCGACTACCTGCAGCGTTGTGTGCAGATCCTCGGTGAGCTGCACGATGCCAATGCCGCCGTCAGCGCCACGGCCGTGCAGGCGCAGGGCCTGCTCAAGGTCACCGCGCCGCTGACCTTCGGCATCCGCCACCTGGCGCCGCTGTGGGGCGAGTTCCTGCGCATCCACCCGCGCGTGGAGCTGGAGGTGAACCTCAACGACCGCGTGGTGGACCTGATCGAGGAGGGCTACGATCTGGCCGTGCGCATCGGCCAGCTGGCCAGTTCCTCGCTGATCGCGCGGCGCATCAGCGGCACACGCCTGGTGCTGTGCGCCTCGCCGCGTTACCTGCAGCAGGCGGCGCCCATCCAGGACCTGGACGACATCGCCAGCCACGACGTGATCGCCTACACCTATCTGGCCACCGGCGAGCAGTGGCACTTCAGCGGTCCGCAGGGCGCGCGCAGCATCGAGGTGCACCCACGCCTGCGCAGCAACAGTGGTGACACCTGCCGCGCCGCCGCGCTGGCCGACCAGGGCATCGTGTTCCAGCCCAGCTTCCTGGTGGGTGAGGACCTCAAGGCCGGCCGTCTGGTGGAAATCCTGCCGCAGTACGCGGGGCCGGAACTGGACATCAGCGTGGTCTACCCCAGCCGGCACCACCTGTCGCACAAGGTGCGCGCCATGGTGGAGTTCCTGGGCACGGCCTTTGCGCAGGCCGGACGCATTTAGTCCTTCAGTTCTTTACATCGCCCAGATGCGTGGCGGCACGGCTTCCAGCTGCCAGAGTTGCTGGCGCCAGGCGGCGCGCAAGGGCTTGAGCAGTCCCATGGCCGGCTCCACCAGCGGGGCCAGCACGCGCACCACCAGCACCTGGGGGTGCGGGCTGGTGGCGCCGGCGGTGGCGCGCAGGGCGTGCGCGTCGATCAGTTCGCGCACCACCTCCAGCGCGGCTTCGCGCCGCGTGCGCGTGATGGGTTCGCCCGCCACGAAAAACAGCGTGGCCATGCAGCGCTGGCCGGCCAGGCCCAGCGGGCCGTCCATCAGGCGCGCGTCGCTGGCGGCGATGCGGCCCTGCTCCAGCCAGACGCCCGGTACCTCCAGGTGTTGCGCGAACGTGCCCTCGGTGAAAGGCAGGTCCGCCGCCGGCAGGCCCAGGGCGGTCACGTCCCAGCCCATGAGCTCGGCGCCGGGCGCCAGTTCGAACACGGCCCGGTTCTCGGCGCGGCACTGGTTGTAGGCCAGCGCCTCCAGCGGCAGCCATTCCAGGCGTGCACCGGTTTCCAGGCGCGCATGCACCAGCTGGCGCGCAACCTCACCGTTGCTGCGGTAGAAGCGTGTGGCGCCGGGGGTGGTGACCAGGCCGTGCGCGCCGGAGCCGACCGTGAGCCGGATGTCCAGCGTGTCGCCGCCCACCAGGCCGCCGGGCGGGTGCACCAGCACGTTGTGGCAGATGCTGTCGCCTTCGGGGTAGAGGCTTTGCAGGATGCGCAGCGGGCCCTCATGGCGGTAGTGCGCCACGCTGCGCGCGCCGTCGCGGGTGACATCGAGTTGCAGCGAGGCGTGCCAGGTCATGCCGCAAGTCTAATGGGGGATGCGCGGGGTCCGCCCGGGTGACGGACAATCGGGGCTTCCTCGAAAATTGAAACCCATGACGACCAGCCCTTCCCTGTCTACCGCAGTCCCGGCCGAAACGCCCGCCGCTTCTGCCTCCCCCGCCGCCAAACCCGAGGGCAAGGCCAAGCTGGCCGAGCGCAAGCAGTCGGCGCTGCCCGTGCTGGAGCAGCTCTTCGGCTTGTATCCCCATCTCTTCGGGGCCGAGTTCCTGCCGCTCAAGCGCGGCATCTTCCAGGACCTGCTGGCGCGGCACCCCGAGGTGTTCCAGCGCGACAGCCTGAAGGCCGCGCTGGCCGTGCACGCGCGCTCCACGCCTTACCTGCAATGCGTGGCCGCGGCCAAGGCCCGGCATGACCTGGACGGCGTGGCCGTGGAAGAGGTGGCGCCCGAGCATGTGTACCAGGCCGTGGTGGAGCTGCACCGCCGTCGCCAGGCCCGCACCCAGGACGATCTGTCCCCGAAGCTGCGCGCCCAGCTGTCCGCCGCCTTCGAAGCTTCGGGCCTGAGCCCCCAGGACTATCGGGAACGCGTGCAGCCCGCCGACGAAGCGATCGCCGCCGTGCTGGACGAAGCGCTGAGCGAAAGCACGGGGAGGATCGCCCGCCAGGAGGCCCTGAACAAGGCCTTCGAGGCCAGCGGCAAGAACCCGCGTGAGTTCGCCGAGATGTATGGCGTGCAGGAGCGCGACGTCATCAAGTCGGCGCTGGCCTGCAAACGGCGCGCCCAGGCCAGCGCTGCCGCGACCTGAACCCCGACGGGCTGCCCGTGTCCACGCCTGCCCCTCCCGCCCAGCCGCGCAACCCGCTGCACGGCCTGACGCTGGAGGCCATCGTCACGGCGCTGGTGGCGCATTACGGCTGGTCCGGCCTGGCCGAGCGCATCCCGGTGCGCTGCTTCAGCGTGGACCCCAGCATCGGCTCCAGCCTGAAGTTCCTGCGCAAGACGCCCTGGGCGCGCGAGAAGGTGGAGGGCCTGTACCTCTTCATGCTGCGCGAGCAGCGGCGCGCACAGTAAGCTGCCGGCCCGGAGTTGAGCCCCATGCAGGAACTGTCAAATCGAAGCAGCTTGCAGGCGTCCTGGACCCGCTGCTGGTCAACACTGGGTGCTGCCGGTGATGGCATGGTCCTGATGGATCGCCTGCTGGCCGCCTGGGCTGAGCCACAGCGCCGGTACCACACGCTCCAGCATCTCGGTGAGTGTCTTGCGCTGTTCGACGGGTACCGTCAACTGGCAGAGCAGCCGGCGGAAGTGGAACTGGCGCTCTGGTTCCACGACGCGGTGTACGACGTGCGGGGCAAGGACAACGAAGCCCGCAGTGCGGCGTGGGCGCAGGCTGATCTGAAGGCGGCAGGGGTTGGCGCTGCAGCCATCGCCCGCATCGCCGGGCACATCATGGCCACCCGTCATGCAGTTCTCCCCACAGGGGGCGACCAGCAACTGCTGGTCGATATCGACCTGTCCATCCTGGGCGCGCCCAAGCCCCGTTTCCTCGAATACGAGGAGCAGGTGCGTGCCGAGTACGCATGGGTGCCGGGTTTCCTGTTCCGGCGCAAGCGCCGCGAGATCCTCAAGGAGTTCCTGGCGCGCCAGCCGATCTACAACACGCCATCGATACGTGAAGAAATCGAAAGCCGGGCGCGCGAGAACCTGGCGTATTCGATGGCAGCGCTCGGGGGCTGACCCCGGCATCTCCACCTGCTGCGTGAGCCGGGTCGCAGTACCAGGCGCAGGTCTCAGAAATAGAGCCGGGCGAGCAGCTCGAGGCGCCGCCCCGTGGCCTTCTCGCCGAACTCGGTGCCGGCAGCGCCGTCCAGCAGGATGGCGCGCACGCGCAGTTCGACGTTCTGCCAGCCGGTGTAGCTGAGTTCGGGCGCTGCCTGCCAGCTGCGGTCGTTCGCATTGGCAATGATGGTCAGCGCCGGTGTGACGTACAGCCAGTCGAAGGGGTCCTTGACGCTGACGCGCAGATAGACATAGTGGCTGCCTGCCGTGGGGCGCGCATAACCGGATTGCGCCAGTGAGCGGGCCAGCGTCTGTTCGGCGGGTGTGCCGCCGGGTGCAAAGGCCTCGCCGACCAGTTGATAGAAGGAGCGAAGCTCGTCCTGGGCATAACCCGAGCCATTGCGATAGAACTCCAGGATCCAGGTGGCTTCGTTCTCTGTCAGGTAGCGCAGGCCCAGCAGCCAGCTGTCGGCATGGCCGTTCCGCGTGCCGACGCTGCCGTCGGTGTTCACCACGCGCTGCGTGGTACTGATGCTGCGTGCCCATTCACCGTGCAGTTCCAGCTGGCTGCCGAGGTTGCGCGAGAAGTCCAGGCCGATGCGCTCGGGGCGGCTGCCTTCGCCGGCCCACAGCAGGTCGATGTCGGTGTCGGCCCACAGCAGATAGAGTTTGGCGCCGGCATTGAGCTTGTCCGGCGTGCCGTAGTCGCTGTTGAGGTCGCGGTTGACCGGCATCAGCACGGGCATGAAGCCCACCGTCGCCAGCGTCCCCGGCAGGCTCTTGACCCAGTCGGCGCTGGCCATCACATAACCTTCGCGCGACAGCGTGGGGTCGCTCGGGTCCTTGGGGCGCTCGAAGAAACCCACCGGGTTCCAGGCGTAGCCCTTGCCCCAGCGCTGCAGTTGCTTGCCGGCATCGAAGGACAGGCCGGTGGCCGGGCTCAGGCGCAGGCCGGCTTCGAGCCAGGTGGAGTTGCTGCTGGTCGCCAGCGCGTCATGCGCGGCGGTGCCCGCCAGCCGCCCGTACAGCGTGAGGGTGTCGCGCTGGTATTTGCCGGCGAGTTCGTAGCCGGCGCTCTGGCGGTCCAGTTCGCTGCGCGGGGCGGTGCCGGGAAAGTTCAGCGGGTACAGCGCGCTGCCGGGCCGCAGGTTGAAGTGCTCGGCCTTGGCTTCGACGAAGCCATTCAACTCCCAGGGGGAACGCTCGATTTCCGAGAGATCGAAGCTGTAGCCGGCGGCATGGGCGCTGGCCACGGCGGCGGCCAGCAGGCAGGCCGTGACGGCGCTGCGGCTCACTTGCGCAACTCGTCCAGGCGCGACATGAAGTTCAGCGTGAAGACTTCGTCGGCCACGTTGCGTTTCTTCACGGCCGCGTAGAGCATGACGGACTTGTAGCCCTTGTACAGCGGGCTGTCGGTCTCCACCGTGGCCGGGCGGCGGATGCCGCCGCCGAAGTCCTTGACGTCCTTGAAGTGCAGGGTCTTCACCAGCATGCCGCTGGCGGCGTAGGCTTCGATGCGGGTGGGCAGCACGGTCTTTTTGTCCACCGTGAGTTTCAGGCGGTCGTAGGCCACGGCGCCGGTCTTGGCCTTGAGGTCGAGCAGGTAGTTGGCGCCTTCTTCGCTGGCGCTGGTGACGTCGTATTCCTCGGAATAGTCCACGCGCAGGATGTCGGCGTTGTTGAAGACGCCGCCGGTCACCGACTGCAGGCTGGTGATGCGCACCGGCTTGCCCACGTTGGGGATGTAGAGCCACATATTGTCGCCCTGGCGCAGCGTGCTGCGGCCCTTGTCGCTGGCCGGCGCCAGGAACAGGGCGGCCACCTTGTCGCGGCCCTTCTTGACCGAGTAGAGGATGAACTCCTTGCGCTTGCCGTCGGGCTCCTCGTTGATGAGCTTGCGCGTCATCTCGTAGGCCTCGGGTTCGAGATTACGGTCGACCTTTTCGAGCAGGGCTTTGCCGTCGAGGGCCAGCACGGCGGCGGGCAGGCAGAGGCAGGCCAGGGCGAGGATGTTCTTCAGTTTCATGCGGGGACTTTCAAACATGGCGCAGTGCCTGGATCGGGTCCATGCGCGAGGCGCGCCAGGCCGGCTGCAGGCTGGCGATGACGGCCATGCCCACCACCAGCAGGGCGACGGAGAGCATCTCGCCTGCCGAGAGCGTGGGGTGCAGGGTGATCATCTGCCGGCCGAAGGGGAACTGCAGGGGGTAGAGGTTCAGCAGGCCCACCACGGCCGCGCTCAGGGCCACGCCGACGATGGCGCCCAGCAGGCCCAGCAGCAGGCCTTCACCCACGTAGAGGCCGAGGATGCGGCTCGGCGGCGTGCCGATGGCCGCCAGGGTGCCGATCTCGCGGATGCGCTCGTACACGGCCATCAGCATCACGTTCATGACGCTGGTCAGCACGATGGCCACCAGCATCACGCGGATGAACAGGGTCATGAGGTCGATCATGCTGGCGATGTTGGCAAAGGGCGAGAGCCCCTTCCAGTCGTGCAGCTCCAGCACGGGCCGGCCCTGCGGATTGGTCAACTGCTCCAGCCGGGCACCCAGCGAGGCCGTGACCTTGTCGAGCTTGCCCAGGTCCTTGAGCCGGACCACGATTTCCATGGCCTCGGCCTCGTCCATGCGCAGCAGCTCGCGCGCGTCGTCCGTGTGCAGGTAGGCGTCGCGCCCGCCCGGGCCGGTCACGGGTTCGAGCACGCCGCGCACCTTGAAGTTCTTGCCGTTGACCGAACCCTCGCGGTTGGTCGCCACCAGCACCACCGAGTCGCCGACCTTGACCTTCATGCCGCGCGCCAGCAGCTCGGGGATCAGCAGTTCGCCGGGCGCCAGCAGGGGGCCTTCGCGACCGCCTTCGATGATGCGGGTGCGCAGGCCCGGCGCGGCGGCGTCCTCGGCCACCGGGTCGATGCCGTTGAGGCGGATGCTGGTGGTCTCGTTGAAGTTGCTGAACATGGCGCCCAGCTTCAGGCGCACCGAATAGGCGGCAACGGCGGGCTCGCCATCGAGTTCGGCCTTGACCTTGGCGATCAGCTGCGGCGAGAGGTTGAGGTTGAGCGGCAGGTTGTCCACTGAGGCCACGTAGCCCCTGCGGTGCACCTGCAGGTGGCCCAGCAGGCTGTCGGTGATCTGGCCGATCATGACCTGCTTGAAGGAGCCGGCCGCCGAGACGAAGAGCAGCATGGCGAGCACGCCCAGCGTGATCAGGCCAGCGGTGAGCCAGGTGCGGCGGTGGTAGCGCATCAGGTTGCGCGCCGAGAGGCGAAGAACGGCGATCATGCTTGTACCTCCTTGACCAGGCGTCCGTCTTCCAGCATCAGCGTGCGTTCGGCCGCCTGCATGATCTTGGGGTCGTGGGTGGAAAACACGAAGGTGGTGCCGTAGTCGTCGCGCATCTGTTTCATGAGGGCGATCACCTTGTGGGCGGTTTCATGGTCGAGGTTGGCCGTGGGCTCGTCGGCCAGCACCAGCTTGGGTTCGGACACCAGGGCCCGCGCCACCGCGACGCGCTGCTTCTGGCCACCGGAGAGCTGGTCGGGCCGCTTGTGGGCCTGTGCCGCCATGCCCACCGCGTCCAGCAGCTTCATGACCTGCGCGTGCCGTTTTTCAGGCGCCCAGCCGCGCACCATCAGCAGCGGGTACTCGACGTTCTCGTAGGCCGACAGCACGGGCACCAGGTTGAACTCCTGGAACACGAAACCCAGGTTCTCGCCGCGAAAGTGGGCGGACGCCTTGCGGTCCAGCGCCGCCACGTCCGTTCCCATCACGGTCAGCCGGCCGCTGCTGGGGTGGTCGAGACAGCCGATCAGGTTGAGCAGGGTGGACTTGCCGCTGCCGGACGGACCGACGAAGGCGACGAATTCGCGCACGTCGATGGTGAGCGAGATATCACGCAGCGCGTAGAACTCGACATCGCCGGAGCGGTAGATTTTGGAGACCGCGCTCGCTTCGATCAGTGACATGACAGCCTTGCAGTGTGCAAGGCTCTCTTATAAGCAGGCCCCCCGGGACTGTCAAACCAGGCCGGGCCTGGATTTGATGCAGATCAAGTTTGGGCGATCAAGGCCGGGCGAGGGCCGTGAGCTGGCGCACGTCACCGATGCTGCCCAGCTTCCAGCAGGCGGCGATCAGTTCGCTGGTCTTGGCCTTGCTGATGACCGGGTCGCTCAGGTCGTGGAACTTGGTCTCCAGCATGGTGTCGGTCATGGGGTTTTCCAGCGAGCCGATGGCGTGCTTGACGAACACATGCACGCGGCGGCCGTCTTTGAGCGCGGCGGTCACGTCGGCGCTGGCCTCGTCGATGCTGTCGTCCACCGTGGCCACCACCTTGCGGCGCAGCGCCACCATGTCGGGGCGGTTGACGATGTCGTCGGCGTACTGGTCTTCACCGGCCTTGCCGAAGATCAGGCCGCAGGCGCAGCCGTGGTAGACGCTGAACTTGCCCTGCAGGCCGTCGGCCGGTTCCTTCTTGCCCGTGAGCTCGAGCACCAGCGAGTGCACCTTGAGCTCGATGCGCTCCACATCGTCTGCCTTCACGCCCTGCGCGCGCAGCTGGCTGCAGGCGTCGATGCTGGGGTGGATCACGATGCCGCAGGCAAAGGGCTTGTAGCTGTTGAAGGAGATCTCGAAGCGTTGGCCCAGCTCATCCGTGATCTCGTTCCAGGCGTATTTGGTGGAGATGGTCTGGATCATGCCGCGCGGGGCTTCCAGCGCCTTGGGGCTGGCCGTGAAGCCCTGGCTGGCCAGCAGCGCCGACATCAGGCCGGCACGTGCCGCACCACCCGGATGGAAGGGTTTGGTCATGGTGCCGAACTGCTCGCGCATGCCGATGGGCTGCGAGGCGGCGATGCCCAGCGCCATGGCGGTCTTCTGTTCGTCCAGGCCCAGCAGGCGCGCGCAGCCCGCGGCCGCGCCCAGCATGCCGGTGGAGCCGGTGATGTGCCAGCCGCGGTCGTAGTGCTCGGGGTACATGGTGTTGCCCACGCGGCAGGAGACGTCGATGCCCAGCACCAGCGCGTCGATCACGGCGCGGCCGCTCAGACCCTTGTGCTCGGCCAGCGCCAGCACGGCCGAGGCCACGGGGCCGGCCGGGTGGATGATGGTCTTCAGGTGCGTGTCGTCGAAGTCGAAGGTGTGCGAGGTGATGCCGTTGACCAGCGCGGCGCTGGCCATGTCCACCTTGTCGGCGCGACCCAGCACGCTGGCCTGCTGCGCCGGTTGCAGCATGGCGACAGCCCCGAGCGCGGCGTGCGCGGACTCGTGCTGCGCAGCGCCCACGGCGCAACCCAGCCAGTTCATGAAAGTGCGGTGGGCTTCGTGGTCCACCGCGTCGCTCCAGCCGCGTGAAGGATGCGTGGCCACAAAACGGGCCAGGGTCTGGGTGACGGCGGGGGCGTTGTGGTCGGCGGTGACCTGGGTATTGCGGGCCATGGGAAATCTTCGTTTGCTATGAAAAAAGGAGCGACCCGGCGGCTGCCGGGTCGCGGTCGGATTGAAGTTTAGCTGTCGAGCTGGATGTTGCGGTCCTTGGCCAGCCGGGTCCAGCGTGCGATGTCCTCGCGCATGAACTTGCCGAAGGCGTCCGCGCTCATGGGCATGGGCTCGATGGCCTCGATCGAGAGCTTCTCGCGCATGTCCGGTGCCTTGAGCACGGCGTTGAGCGTGTCGTTGAGCTGCTTGACGATGGCCGCCGGCATCTGGGCCGGGCCCACCACGCCATACCACTGCATGGCGTCGAAACCCTTGTAGCCCAGTTCGTCCAGCGTGGGGGTGTCCTTGAGTTGCGGATGGCGCTGCGCGCCGGTCACGGCCAGGGCGCGCACACGGCCCGAGCGGATGTGCGGCAGCGCCGCCGCCAGCCCGGGGAACATGGCCTGGGTCTGGCCGCCGATCAGGTCGGTGAAGGCCGGGGCCACGCCGCGGTAGGGGATGTGCACCATGAAGGAGTCGATCTGCTGCTTGAACAGCTCCATGGTCAGGTGGGTGAGCGAGCCCGCGCCGGCCGAGCCGTAGCTGACCTTGCCCAGGTTGGCGCGCAGGTAGGCCACGAACTCCTTCACGTCCTTGGCGGGAATGGCCGCATTGACCACCAGCACATTGGGCGTGCCGCCGATCATGCCGATGGGCGTGAAGTCCTTGATCGGGTCGTAGGGCAGCTTGCGCGTGGCCGGGCTGGTGCCGTGCGTGGCCACATAACCCTGCATCAGGGTGTAGCCGTCGGGTGCGGCCTTGGCCGTGTTCTGGCTGGCGATGACACCGCCGCCGCCGCCCTGGTTGTCGACCACGAAAGTCTGGCCCAGTGCCTTGCCCCAGCGCTCGGTCACGGTGCGGCCCACCATGTCGCTGCCGCCGCCGGCGGCCACGGGCACGATGTAGCGGATCGGTTTGACGGGGTAGCTTTGTGCGTGCAGCAGGGTCGGGGCCAGCAACAGGGGGCTGGCGCCCAGCAGGGTACGACGTTTCATGAAGGTCTCCTTTTATGAATGCAGTGCGTGGTTCAGGTTCACCAGGCTCGAATTGTCTACACTTTGATTGCTAGTGTAAACATCTTGACCGGGCATTGTGCGCCAGGATGACCAGGGCCGCCAGCCGTGGAAACCACAATGCCCGGGGCGCCTGTTGCGGGACGGGGCGGCTGCTATATTGGCCGCATGTCACTCACCGGGCTGCGCCAGCCGCGTTTCATCCAGCTCTACCACGAAGACCGCGCGGCGCTGCGCCAGGAGCTGGCCGGGGGCCTGCTGGCCACGCCGGCGCGGACCTCGCCCAAGTATCTTTACGATCCGCTGGGTTCGCGCCTGTTCGACGCCATCACCGAGCTGCCCGAGTACTACCCCACGCGCACCGAGGCCGCTTTGCTGGTCGCGCATGGGGCGGCCATCGCCGCTGAGGTGCCCAAGGGCGCCACCCTGGTGGACCTGGGCGCCGGCAACTGCGAGAAGGCGGCGCGCCTGTTCGGCCTGCTGCAGCCGGCGCGTTACGTGGCGGTGGACATTTCGGTGGACTACCTGAACAACGCCTTGCAGTGCCTGCAGCGCCAGTTCCCCGCGCTGGACATGCTGGGCGTGGGGCTGGATTTTTCCTCGCAGCTGGCGCTGCCACCCGAGGTGGGCGAGGGCCCGCGCCTGCTGTTCTATCCGGGCTCGAGCATCGGCAATTTCACCCCCGAGGAGGCGCTGGTCTTCCTGCGCCAGGTGCGCGCGCAGGCGCAGGGTGGCGGCCTGCTGATCGGGGTGGACCTGGTCAAGCCGACGGACGTGCTGCAAGCAGCCTACGACGACGCGCTGGGCGTGACGGCCGCCTTCAACAAGAACCTGCTGCTGCACATCAACCGCGTGCTGGGCAGCGACTTTGCCGTGCACGACTGGTCGCACGTGGCTTTTTTCAACGCGGCGGCCTCGCGCATCGAGATGCACCTGCAGGCCCGGCGCGAAATCACCGTGCGCTGGCCCGGCGGCGAACGCCGTTTTGCGCAGGGCGAGCGCATCCACACCGAGAACTCCTGCAAATACGCCCTGGCCGATTTCCAGGCCCTGCTGGCCGCGGCCGGTTTTGCGCGCGTGCAGGCCTGGACGGACGAGCGCGGCTGGTTTGCCATGTACTGGGCGCAAGGATGAAGCTCCCCCACGCGCACTGCGTACGCTGCCTCCTGGGGCGGCCCGGCGGGTGGCCTGGACCATGACACTGCCGCTGGTCATCATCGTCAGCCCGGCGCTGGCCGATGCCAACAATGGCAACTGGCAGACCGCCTGGCGCTGGTCGCGCCTGCTGGCCGGCCACTACCGCACCCGGATCGTCAAGGCATGGCAGCCCGATGAGCACCCCGGGGCCGTCGCCCTGCTGGCACTGCACGCACGCCGCAGCGCGGCGTCCATCGCGGCCTGGGCACAGGCGCAGCCGGGCCGCGGCCTGGCCGTGGTGCTGACGGGCACCGACCTCTACCGCGACATCCATGAAGAGGTGTCCGCGCGGCGCTCGCTGGCACTGGCGCAGCGGCTGGTCGTGCTGCAGGACCAGGGGCCGCAGGCCTTGCCTGCCGGGTACCGCGGCAAGACGCGCGTGATCTTCCAGTCCACCACGGCGCGCCGGCCGCTGGAGAAGACCGGTCGCCACCTGCGCGCCGTCATGGTGGGCCATCTGCGCGAGGAGAAGTCGCCGCAGACCCTGTTCGAGGCGGCGCGCCTGCTGCGCGAGCGGCACGACATCCACATCGACCACATCGGCGAGGCGCTCGATCCGGTGCTGGGACAACAGGCGCGCGCGACCATGGCCGCCTGCCCCCATTACCGCTGGCTCGGCGGCCTGGCGCACGAGGCCACCCGCCGGCACATCCAGCGTGCCCATCTGCTGATCCACGCCAGCCGCATGGAGGGTGGCGCGCATGTGCTGATGGAGGCTGTCTGCAGTGGCACGCCGGTGCTGGCCTCGCGCATTCCGGGCAACGTGGGCATGCTGGGCGCCGACTACCCGGCTTATTTCCCCTGGGGGGATGCGGCGGCGCTTGCGGAACTGCTGCAGGCGTGTCGTGCGGACATGGGGCAGGCGTCGAGCAGGATCGCCGGCTTGCAGGCAAAATGTCGCCTTCGCGCGCCGCTGTTTGCGCCGGCTGCCGAACGTGCAGCCCTGCTGGCGCTGCTCCAGGATCTCACATGAACAACATGACCCTTCCCAAGCCCGAACCCCGCCTGACCTCGCTCTCGCACGGCGGCGGTTGCGGCTGCAAGATCGCCCCCGGCGTGCTCTCCGAAATCCTCAAGAGCGGCAGCGGCATGCCGGTGCCGGCCGAACTGCTGGTGGGCATCGAGACCGCCGACGACGCGGCCGTCTACCAGATCAATGACGAGCAGGCGCTGATCGCCACCACCGACTTCTTCATGCCCATCGTCGACGACCCCTACGACTTTGGCCGCATCGCCGCCACCAACGCCATCTCGGATGTGTACGCCATGGGCGGCAAGCCCATCATGGCGCTGGCCCTGGTGGGCATGCCCATCAGCGTGCTGTCCACCGACACCATCGGCAAGATCCTGGCCGGCGGCCAGGCGGTGTGCCGCGCAGCCGGCATCCCGATCGCCGGCGGCCATACCATCGATTCCGTGGAGCCCATCTACGGCCTGGTGGCCATGGGCCTGGTGCACCCGAAACGCGTCAAGCGCAATGCCGATGCGCGCGTGGGCGATCGCCTCATCCTTGGCAAGCCGCTGGGCGTGGGCGTGCTCTCGGCCGCGCTGAAGAAGGAGGCGCTGGACGCTGCCGGTTACGCGCAGATGATCGCCACCACCACCAAACTCAACACCCCGGGCCCCGAGCTGGCCGAGCTGGCCGGCGTGCACGCCCTGACCGACGTCACCGGTTTCGGCCTGGCCGGCCACGGCCTGGAGCTGGCGCGCGGCGCCCACTGCACGGTCAAGATCGACTGGGCGCGTGTGCCGCTGCTGAATGGTGTGCGCGAGCTGGCGACCCAGGGCATGGTCACCGGCGCTTCGGGCCGCAACTGGGCCGGTTATGGCAGCTCGGTCACGCTGCCGCCCGGTTTTGCAGAGGTGGACCAGGCCCTGCTGACCGACCCGCAGACCAGCGGCGGCCTGCTGGTGAGCTGCACGCCAGAGACGGTAGCGCAGGTGCTGGCCATCTTCCGCCAGCATGGCTTCGAGGCCGCGGCCGAGATCGGCGAGATCACGGGCGAGGCGCCGGGGCGCCTGGTGGTTCGCTGACGCGGATCAGGCGGCCGGCGTGATGACCGGCCAGCCCGGTCGCTGCGCCAGCTGCTCGAAGTCCTGCAGCGGCAGCGGGCGGCTGTACAGATAACCCTGGTAGGCGTGGCAGCCCTGGGCCTGCAGGGCCTGCTGCTGTTCGATCGTCTCCACCCCTTCGGCCATCACCTCCAGTCCCAGGCTTTCGGCCAGCACGATCACCATGCGTGCGATGGCCGCGTCGTTCGCATCGACCAGGATGTCGCGCACGAAACCCTGGTCGATCTTGAGCTGGTCCAGCGGCAGGCGCTTGAGGTAGGACAGCGAGGAATAGCCGGTGCCGAAATCGTCCAGCGAAAAACCGACGCCGCGCGCCTTGAGCAACGTCATCTTCGCGATCACCTCGTCCACATTGGTGATCAGCAGGTTCTCGGTGATTTCGAGCTTGAGGCGTTGCGGCGGTGCGCTGGTGCGCGCCAGCGCGTCCAGCACCTGCTGCACGAAGTTGTCCTGCTGGAACTGACGCGGGCTTACGTTGACCGACAGCGTCAGGTGGGCCATGCCCGGCTGCACAGCCCAGCGTGCCAGCTGTTCGCAGGCCAGGTCCAGGATGTGTTCCCCCAGCGGGACGATGAGACCGGTTTCTTCGGCCAGCGCAATGAACTCACCCGGCGGCACCAGCCCGCGCTCTGGCTGATGCCAGCGCAGCAGCGCTTCCACCCCCGAGACCAGGCCGCCACGCTGCACCTGGGGCTGGTAGTGCAGCACGAACTGCTCCAGCTGCAGGGCCAGGCGCAGGTCGCGCTCCAGCGCTGCGCGTGCTGCCACCATGGCCTGCATGCGCGGGTCGTAGAAGCGGATGGTGTTGCGGCCGGCCGACTTGGCCTGGTACATGGCGAGGTCGGCGCGCTTGATCGGCTCCTCGATGTTCTCGTGCTGCGCGCCGAACAGCGTGATGCCGATGCTGGGCGTGCTGTGGACGCTGAGCGGCTGGATGTCGTAGCTCTCATTGAGTGCAGACATGATCTTGCGGCCCACGGTTTCGGCCTGGGTGGCCGCTTCCATCGCATTGCCGCTGAGGTCTTCCAGCATCACCACGAACTCGTCACCGCCCAGCCGTGCCACGGTGTCGCCGTCGCGCACGCCCTCGACCAGGCGCGCGCCCACCTGCTGCAGCAGCAGGTCGCCCTTGTCGTGACCGTAGCTGTCGTTGAGGGTCTTGAAGTTGTCCAGGTCGATGAAAAGCAGCGCGCCCTGGCGCTGGTGGCGGGTGCAGGCGGTCATGGCCTGCTCCAGGCGGTCCATCAGCAGGCGCCGGTTGGGCAGGCTGGTCAGCGGATCGAAGAAGGCCAGGCGCTGGATCTGCTCCTCGGCGGCCTTGCGTGCCGTGATGTCCGTGGTGTAGGCCAGCACGCAGGCCACGCCATCGAGATCGATGATCTCGCCCGCGATGCTGACGTTGCGCAGCGCACCGTTCTTGTGTCGCCACATGGTCTCGAAGTTCAGCGTGCGGCCCTGCCGGCGCAGCAACTCGGCCCACTGCTGGCGCAACTGCAGGTCCAGCCAGAGCCCGGCCTCTTCCACCCGGTGCCCTTCCATCTCGGTCCGGGTCCAGCCGAAATCACGCTGGAAATTGTCGTTGACGGCGAGGATCTGCCCATCCTCGACCGTCACGATGGAGGCTGCCACCGGGCTGGAGGCAAAGGCCGTGGCGAACTTCAGCTCGGACTGCCGCAGCACCTCGTTGGCGCGCGCGATCTCGCCGCTGGCACGTTGCATCTGCTCCAGCCGCTCGCGGTAGGCCTGTACCAGATAGATGACCAGGGCCGCGGAGAGCAGGAGCACGAAGACCTGCACGATGCCGTGCAGGAGGGCCGGCGTTGGCGCCGAGACCGGCCGCCAGCCCAGGGTGTCGGCCATGATGAAGCCGATGGTGGTGGCCGAGGTCAGCACGACCGTGATGATGGCGGCGCGCGTGCTGACCACCCAGCCCAGGAAGATGACCACGATGGGGTGGGCGAAGTAGATCGGCGTGCGCACGCCGTCGTGGAACAGGGCGATGCCGGTGATCGTGGCCCACACGCCGCTGGCCATCCAGATCACGGCGGCCTGGTACTGCTTGCGCCCCAGCAGCCAGGCCCCCACCAGCGCCACCGCGGACATCACCAGCTGACCCCAGGCCAGGGTGCTGTACTGCGGCAGCAGGATGAAGATGACCGCCCCGAAGCAAAGACTGCCCGAGAGGATCGTGACAATCGCGTAGTGCAGGAAGGTCAGCGTCGGCTGCCAGGACATCCGGTCGGTGACAAACTCCTGCGCGGGGCGATCAATAGGAGATGGCTTGAAAATTTTCGGCCTCGCGTCTCCATCCTACAAGGTTTGCCACCCCTCATTGAGGCATGGACAGGCCGTTCTGCGTCAGCTGGCGCTGCGTACGTGCGCCAAGCGTGAAGAAATGCTCAGTCCAGCAGCGCCTGTGCGAACTCGCGCGCCTTGAAGGTCTCCAGCTCGTCGAGCTGCTCGCCCACGCCGATGAAATACACCGGCACCGGCCGCTCGCGCGCAATCGCGGCCAGCACACCACCCTTGGCCGTGCCGTCGAGCTTGGTGACGATCAGCCCGGTCAGGCCCAGGGCCTCGTCGAAGGCGCGCACCTGGGCCAGCGCGTTCTGGCCGGTGTTGCCGTCGATCACCAGCAGCACCTCGTGCGGTGCGGTCGCGTCGGCCTTCTGCACCACGCGCCTGATCTTGCGCAGCTCTTCCATCAGGTGCAGCTGCGTGGGCAGGCGGCCCGCTGTGTCCACCAGCACCACGTCCTTGCCGCGGGCCTTGCCGGCGCTCACCGCATCGAAGCAGACCGAGGCCGGGTCGCCGCCGGCCTGGTGCACGATCTCCACCGTGTTGCGTTCGGCCCAGACCATGAGCTGCTCGCGCGCGGCAGCGCGGAAGGTGTCGGCCGCCGCCAGCAGCACCGTGGCCCCGTCGTTGGAGAGGTGGTGCGTGAGCTTGCCGATGGAGGTGGTCTTGCCCGCGCCGTTGACGCCGGCCACCATGATCACCGTGGGCTGGTGCGCGCCGATGGCCAGCGGCTTTTCCAGCGGCGCCAGCAGATCGGCCAGGGCATCGACCAGCAGACCCTTGACGGCCGCCGGTTCGGTGGTCTTGCTCTCCTTGACGCGGCGCTTGAGGTCGTCCAGCAGGAACTGCGTCGCCGCCACACCAGCGTCCGCCATCAGCAGGGCCTCTTCCAGCTGCTCGTAGAGCGCGTCGTCGATCTGCGTGCCCGTGAAAACGGTGCTGATGCTGGCGCCGGTCTTGCGCAGGCCGGCGCGCAGCTTGCCCAGCCAGCCCTGGCGTGCTGGTTCCGTGGGGCTGGCAGTGGCTTCAGCAGGGGCTTTTTTCTTGAAAAAACTGAACATATGGGGCGTTCTTAGAATCAGAGCATTCTATGAAACGCTACACCCCCCTCCTTCTGGCCTTCTTTGCCCTGCTGGCGGCCCCGGTCCTGGCGCAGCCACGTGCCCAGCAATACACCCTCGAAAACGGCATGACGCTCATCGTCCAGCCCGACCGGCGCGCCCCTACAGCCGTGCACATGGTCTGGTTGCGGGTGGGCTCCATGGACGAGGTGGACGGCAGCAGCGGTGTGGCCCACGTGCTGGAGCACATGCTGTTCAAGGGCACGCGCACGCTCAAGGCCGGCGAGTTCTCGCGCCGTGTGGCGGCGCTGGGCGGGCGAGAGAACGCCTTCACCAGCACGGACTACACCGGTTATTTCCAGCAGATCCCGGCCACCCGCCTGGAAGACGTGATGAAGCTGGAGGCCGACCGTTTTGCCAACAACCGCTGGGCCGATGCCGAGTTCAAGAAGGAAATCGAGGTGGTCAAGGAAGAGCGCCGCATGCGCACCGAAGACAACCCGCGCGCCCTGCTGTATGAAACGCTCAACGCCACGGCCTACACGGCCTCGCCCTACCGCCGACCCATCGTGGGCTGGATGAGTGATCTGGAGAGCATGACCCCCGACGACGCACGCGAGTTCTACCGCAAGTGGTACGTGCCGGCCAACGCCGTGGTGGTGGTGGTGGGCGACGTGGACGCCGCCCAGGTCAAGCGCCTGGCGGACAAGCACTATGGCCGCATCGCACCGCGTGCCGTGCCCGCACGCAAGCCGCGCACCGAGCCGCTGCAGGCCGGCCTGCGCCGCGTGGCGGTGAAGGCGCCGGCCGACCAGGCCTATGTGAGCCTGGCCTTCAAGGTGCCGGGCCTGCGCTCGCTGAGCGAGAGCGACCCGGCCAACGACGATGCCCTGGCCCTCACCGTGCTGGCCGCCGTGCTCGACGGTTACAGCGGCGCGCGCCTGGAGCGCGCACTCACCCAGGGCAGCGACCGCGTGGCCGACAGCGCGGGCGCCAGCAACGGCCTGCTGGGCCGTGGCCCGCAGATGTTCGTGCTCGACGGTGTGCCCGCCCCGGGCAAGACGGCCGCCCAGGTGGAAGCCGCATTGCGCGAGCAGGTGGCGCGCGTGGCCCGTGAAGGCATCAGCGCGGCCGAGCTGGAGCGCGTGAAGACCCAGTGGATCGCCAGCGAGGTCTACAAACGCGACTCGCTCTTCAACCAGGCGCGCGAGATCGGCACCTACTGGGTGCTGGGCCTTCCGCTGGACACCAACGACCAGCTGCTGGCGCGCCTGCGCGGTGTCACCGCAGCCCAGGTGCAGTCCGTGGCCGCCCGTTATTTCGGTGAGGACCAACTCACCGTGGCGCATCTGCTGCCGCAGCCACCCGACCCCAACCGTCCGCGCCGCCAGCCAGCCGCCGGCAGCCGCCATTAAAGGACGGCCATGAAAGTCAAGATGATTGCTATCAAAAACGTAGCTTGTGCCTTGCTCTTCGGTCTGGCCGGTCTGGCCCAGGCCGGCATCCCCATCCAGCACTGGACCCAGGCCAGCGGCGCCGGCGTCTGGCTGGTGGAGAGCCCGACCGTGCCCATGGTGGACGTGCGCATCGAGTTCGACGCCGGCGGCCGCCGCGACCCGGCCGCCCAGGCCGGCCTGACGGGGGCGAGCGTGGGCTTGATGAGCAAGGGCATCCGCGCGAAAGGAAATGATCCGGCGCTGGACGAGAACGCCCTGGGCGAGGCCTGGGCCGACCTCGGCGCGTCCTTCGGCGGCAGCGATGGCGGCGACCGCGTGAGCTTCTCCCTGCGCTCGCTGACCTACCCCGACCTGCTGGCCCGCGCTGCCGCCCTGGCGGCACGCCAGCTGGCCGAACCCGCCTACCCCGAAGCCGTGTGGACGCGTGAGCGCGAGCGCACGGTGGCCGCACTGCGCGAAGCCAACACCCGCCCGGCCACCATCGCCGGCCGCACCTTCAACCAGGCCGTGTACGGCAACCATCCCTATGGCCACGACACCAACGAGCAGACCCTGGCGCGCATCAGCGTGGCCGATATGCAGGCCTGGCACGCGCGTTACCTCAAGCCCTGCCGCGCCAGGGTGAGCATCGTGGGCGCCGTCACGCGCGCGCAGGCCGACGCACTGGTTACGCAGTTGCTCGCGCGCCTGCCCGCGGCTGCCTGCGAAGCGCTGCCCCCGGTGGCCGAGGTGCAGCCGCTGAGCGCCGCGGTGGAAAAGCACATCCCCTTCGATTCTGCGCAGGCCCATGTGCTGATCGGCCAGCCCGGCTTCAAACGCGACGACCCGGATTTCTTCACCCTGACCGTGGGCAACTACATCCTGGGGGGCGGCGGCTTCGTCTCGCGCCTCACGGAAGAGGTGCGGGAGAAGCGCGGTCTGAGCTACAGCGTCTACAGCTACTTCGCTCCCGGCCTGCACGCCGGCGCCTTCACCATCGGCCTGCAGACGCGGCCCGACCAGGCCGCGCAGGCCGTGCAGGTGGCGCGCGAGGTGCTGCGCCGTTTCGTGGCCGACGGCCCCACAGAAGCCGAGCTGAAAGCCGCCAAGGACAACCTGGTGGGCGGCTTCGCCCTGCGCATCGACAACAACCGCAAGCTGCTGGACAACGTGGCCAACATCGCCGCCCACGGCCTGCCGCTCGATTACCTGGACACCTGGACCCAGCAGGTGGCCAAGGTGACGGTGGCCGACATCCGCGCGGCCTTCGCGCGCAAGCTGCAGCCGGACCGGATGGTGACGGTGGTGGTCGGCGGTCAGCCTTGAACGGCCTTGACGGTGTGTATCCCAAAATATACAATCCTGTTCCGTGAAGACCATCCACACCACCGAGGTCTTCGATGCGTGGTTCGCCGGCCTGAAGGACCGGCAGGCCGCGCGCCGGGTGCAGGTGCGCATCGACCGGGCCGAAGACGGCAACTTCGGCGATTGCGCGCCCGTGGGCGAAGGAGTCTCGGAAATGCGCATACACCATGGACCGGGTTACCGCGTGTATTTCACCCAGCGCGGTGTGGAGCTGGTGATCCTGCTGGCCGGTGGCGACAAGTCCACGCAGGCCGCTGACATCAAGACCGCGCTGGCACTGGCGCGGCAACTTTAGGAGCATCGATTCATGGCCAGCCTCAAACTGCGCAAATGGGACAGCGCCGAACACCTCAAGACCGACGAAGACATGGTCGACTATCTGCAGGCCTGTCTGGACGAGGCTGGCGATGACGCGGCTTTCATCGCCAAGGCCCTGGGCACCATCGCCCGTGCCAAAGGCATGACGCAACTGGCGCACGACACCGGTCTGGGCCGCGAGAGCCTGTACAAGGCACTCTCCGGCGAGGGCAATCCCAGCTTTGCCACCATCCTTAAAGTCATGTCGGCGCTCGGTATCAAGCTGCACGCAGAAACGGCGCATTCCTGATGCGGGCCGCCTCCAAGACTGCCGCGCCTTCCGCTCGCGCTGCGACTGCCAAATCCCCAGCCGCGAAAAAAACCGCGGGTCGCCCGCTCACGGGCCAACCTGCCGGCGAGGTGCGCATCATCGGTGGCCAGTGGAAACGCAGCAAGCTGCCCGTGGCCGACAAACCCGGCCTGCGCCCCACACCCGACCGCGTGCGAGAAACCCTCTTCAACTGGTTGGGCCAGGACCTCACGGGCTGGCGCTGCTTGGACGTCTTCGCCGGCACCGGCGCTCTCGGTTTCGAAGCCGCCTCGCGCGGTGCCAAGGAAGTGACGCTGGTGGAGCAGGACAGCACCCTGGTGGCGCAACTCCGCAAGAGCAAGGAGCAACTGCAGGCGGGCGCCGTGCAGGTGCAGCGCGGCGAAGGCATCGCGGCGCTGAAGGCTTGGCCGGCCGCCAGTGCCGACCTGGTCTTCCTCGATCCGCCCTTTGACGCGAACCTGTTCGAGCCGGCCTTGCAGGCTGCCGCGCGCGCCTTGGCGCCAGAGGGCTACATCTATCTTGAAGCGCCGAGTGCCTGGAACGAAGAGCAGCTGGCGCCGCTGGGGCTAACGCTGTACCGGCATCTGAAGGCCGGTGCGGTGCACGCGCATCTGCTGCAACGCAGCTGAAGCTGCATTCCTTTTAGCCTGCTTGCGGGGTTGGTCGGATCTGTTCATGCGCCCGCAGCAGCAGATCCACGAAAACACCGAATGAAATCAAGAACTTGCAGTGCCGCTGACGCCGCAGGCTCCGTGGCGCTGCCATGTTATTCCGCGGTTTTGCCGGGTTTCACGGTTTGTTAATGGCTTGCCGGCTGCCTGCCCGCATGGATAATGCTCTTGCAAAACAAGCACTTAGCTGCATCAGGGGATGCGCACACGATGAACACTCGGCCATGTTATTCCGCACTTTTGCGGTCTATATCTAGTTAGAGGGCATTGTCATGACTCCCGAAGAAGAACTCATAGCCGTCGGTGAAATCGCCGCAAAGGCGCTGGCGCACATGGTCGCAACGTTGCCGACTTTTCAGGGGCCTGACGGACACACATATTCCATTCGCGTTGTGAATCGGCCGGAGATCTCTGGAAAAAACTGGATGTTGGTTGCCGATGTTGTATTGCCAGATCAAACGAGAACAATTGAGTTTTCAATTGTTCAAACCGGTTGGGGTGGCTTCGTTCCAGGAGCGTCCAAATGACGGCTATGTGGGTCCCTTTAGTTGAATTGTTTCCCTCCAGCCTGGCGATGTTGCTATCGGCAATGCGCTCTAACATTTCGCGGCACGCGGACCGCCTCCAGCGCTTCGCGCTTGCGGCGTCCAGTGCGCTCCGACGTTAGGTGTCACATGTCAGTTTCCGACGTTTTGCGAGCCGCAGTGTTCTTGATATCGGTCAGTCTCAGTGCCGGTGTGTTGGCGGCCGGAGAGCCGCTCGCTTTCCCACCGGAGTTGTTGCGTGACATTCGAGACGCACCGATTCCGGTTAGGGTGTGTCCCGAGGCTACAGCTGTTCAGTGCGCAAGCGAGTTCTATAAGCTTGCGGACGATCAATTGAACGTTGTTTATAGCGCCGCAAGGAAGCAGTTGAAGTCGCATGGTCAATTGCATGAAGAACAGAATCTCGTCAGAGCACAGCGTGCTTGGATTCAGTTCAGAGATGCTCATTGCACGTACGCTGGCGAAAAAATGGCCCAAGGGACTGGCTTAAATTCGTTTCATGCGATTGCGTGCATGGAGGTTGAGACTATTCGGCGCACATATTACTTGCAGCCGCATTCGCGATAGGGGCAATGACACCTAACCTTTCATATATGGACTCCCCCTCAAGCGCAAGAAACTGATCGAGTGGGGACCATTGGGTAAAGCGCCTGCAGTCGTATATCCGGCATCTGAGGTGGGATCTGTGTAGTCCCGTGCCGACATGGAATCTGCGTCACCGGTGCGCCAATCAATACAAGCGGCTGCTGAACATCTGCAGTAGCCAGGGCCGCCTTCTCGCTTTGTGCATGTCGAGGGTCCCCAGGCTTGCCGGCGCGACGAAGGTCTGCACGACGACTCACTGCAACTCCATCCTGCGGTTGATCGAATGCCTGCGCTGTACCTGTTGCAAGGAATCATGGAAGGAGCCAAGTCATGACCGTCCACATCGTCCGCCTAGGCAACCCGCGCTTGCCCGATGAAGGCACACGCATCGGCACGGTGCGCCGCCCGCCACGGGGTGTGCCCAAGGCCGAGTTCGCGCGCCAGAACTGGTACGACGTCTGGTTCCCCAATCTGGCACCCAGCGTGGAGACCATGAAGCTGGGGCAGGAGGCCGAGACCCCTGCGCAGTGGAAGGCCTTCACCCAGCGTTACCGCAAGGAGATGGCCGCACCCGAGGCCAGCCACGCGCTGAGCCTGCTGGCCACGCTCTCGCAGCAGAGCCATTTCTCGGTGGGCTGTTATTGCGAGGACGAGGCGCACTGCCACCGCTCGGTGCTGCGCGAGCTGCTGGCTGAACACGGCGCGCGGGTGGCACCATGAGCGCACGCGCCGACGCGATCTTCAAGACCGTGCTGCAGATCGTGGCCATCGCGCTGCTGGTGCTGATCATCGGCATCATCCTGCACAAGGGCTATGGGGATGTGTCGCGCCTGGCCAGCGAGCACTCGGGGGCTGATTTCTGGCGGGCGCTGGCGCGGCATATCTTCAAGAACCTGTCCGGTGCTTGACAGCGGGGAGGGCGCGCGGGGGCTAGACTGCCCCCAGCCCACTACCTCGACACTCCCCATGAAACTCATCCTGCGCATCCTGGCTTACATCGTCCTGGCCTTCGCCCTGCTGGTGGGGGCCTTCATCGCCTGGTCCTGGGCGCCGGATATTCCTGTGGAGCAACTCAAGGCCCGCTGGGCCCCGCCGCCTTCGCAGTTCATCGATGTGGACAGCCTGCAGGTGCATGTGCGCGACGAAGGCCCGCGTGCAGACCCGCTGCCCATCGTGCTGGTGCACGGCACTTCGGCGAGCCTGCACACCTGGGAGGGTTGGGCCAGCGAGTTGAAGAAGACGCGTCGTGTGATCCGCTTCGACCTGCCGGGTTTCGGCCTGACCGGGCCGAACGCCAACAACGACTACACGCGGGACGTCTACGTGCGTTTCGTCGGCGCGCTGATGGACAAGCTGGGCGTGCAGCGTTTTGTCATCGGCGGCAATTCCCTGGGCGGCGATGTGGCCTGGACGGTGGCCCATGCCCACCCGCAACGCGTGGACCGACTGATTCTGGTGGACTCGGCGGGTTACCCCATCGCATCCCGGTCGGTGCCGCTGGGTTTCCGCATCGCCGGCACACCGGCGCTGCGCAGCATCATGGCCAACATCCTGCCGCCGGGTCTGATGGCGCATTCGATACGCAATGTCTATGGCGATCCCTCGCGCGTCCAACCCGAGCTGGTCGCCCTGTACACCGACATGGCGCGACGCACGGGCAACCGGCAGGCGCTGGGCGCGGCGCTGCAACAGCGCCTGGCCCAGATGGACTCGGGGCGCGAGCGGGACATCAAGACCCTGAAGCTGCCCACGCTCATCCTCTGGGGCGGGCAGGACCGGCTGATCCCGCCGGCCTATGCGCAGCGTTTTGCGGCCGACATCGCTGGCGCCAAGCTGGTGATGTTCGAGCAACTAGGCCACGTGCCGCAGGAGGAAGACCCGGCGGCCACGCTGGTTCCGGTGCGCACGTTCCTGCAGGAAGCTGCTGCCGGCGGCAAGCCCTGAGGAGGGGGCTCAGCCCAGCAACTGTTCGGCCGGCACGCAGGCCAGGCCCAACGCCTGGGCCACGGCGGCGTGCGTGAGCTGGCCCCGGGCCACGTTCAGGCCGTGGCGCAGGTGCGGGTCGGCCCGCATGGCCTGCTGCCAGCCCTGCTTCGCCAGGGCCAGCGCATGCGGCAGCGTGGCGTTGTTGAGCGCGAAGGTGGAGGTGCGCGCCACATTGCCCGGCATATTCGCCACGCAGTAGTGCACCACGCCGTCCACCAGGTAGGTCGGCTCGGCGTGTGTGGTGGGGTGTGAGGTCTCGAAGCAGCCGCCCTGGTCGATGGCCACGTCCACGACCACCGAGCCCTTTTTCATGCGGCTCACCAGCGCCCGACTCACCAGCTTCGGTGCGGATGCACCAGCCACCAGCGCGCTGCCGATGACGAGGTCGGCGTCCAGCACGGCCTGTTCGATGTTGTGCGTGCTGGCCAGCAGGGTGTGGATGCGGTTGCCGTACTGGTGGTCCAGCGCGCGCAGCTTGTCCACGCTGCGGTTGAGCACGGTGACACGCGCGCCCATACCCACGGCGATCTGCACGGCGTTGGCGCCCACCGTGCCGGCCCCGAGGATCACCACGTGCGCCGCCGCCACGCCCGGCACGCCGCCCAGCAGCACGCCCATGCCGCCCTGCGACTTCTCCAGCCAGTGGGCGCCGACTTGCACCGCCATGCGTCCGGCCACCTCGCTCATGGGGGCCAGCAGGGGCAGGGTGTGGCCCGGGCCGGTGATGGTCTCGTAGGCGATGCAGATCGCGCCGGTCTTGATGAGGGCGGCAGCCAGCGCCGGGTCCGGCGCCAGGTGCAGGTAGGTGTAGAGGATCTGCTCCGGGCGCAGCAGGGCCACTTCGGAAGGCTGCGGCTCCTTGACCTTGACGATCATCTCCGCCTGCGCAAACACCGTGGCGGCGTCGGGGGCCAGCGTGGCGCCGGCGGCGCGGTAGTCCGCGTCGGCGAGGCCGATGGCCGCCCCGGCGCCGCTCTGCACCAGCACGCTGTGCCCGTGCGCGCACAGCTCGCGCACGCTGGCCGGCGTCAGGCCGACGCGGTATTCGTGGTTCTTGATTTCTTTTGGGACGCCGATCTGCATGATGCGGCTTATTTGCTTTTCGATACGCGCTCGAAGCAACTGTGTTTGATGCAAGTCAGCAGGATCATTGTCGCGCACAGGTGTAGGGCCATATCAATTTTGTATCAGCCGGTTGCGTCGTCCCGTCAATGAACATGACCGGTATGGAGACGAATTTTTCTCCTTCGGGCAATGCGCTCAGCGATCTTGAATCATAGGGAAGGCCATTGCGGTACATGGCGTTGGGATCCATCCATTGGCTTTCGACGGGGATGATCACACCATCTTCTTCGGCGAATTCGCGTCGAAGGCTGAACCAGGCCGCAAAGTGGATCGCTGGTCTTCTATGTGTGCTTTCGGCTTTTGAAGACGCATCGATACCGGTGCTGCCAGTCAATCCAATGACCTCGCCTCTTCGCACGCGCTGCCCAACCACATGAACCGGCATTTCAGACAGGTGTGCGTATTGGGTGTATATCCAGAAGGGGCGGCCCGTGTCTTCGGGGCTGTGGCGCAGGACGATTTCGATGCCGCGCTGAGAATTCTTGCCTGGGAATTTACCAACGACCGTACCAGCGGCGACTGCGAGGATCGGGGTTCCCTGCGGTGCAGGGATGTCCATTCCACCGTGAACCACGGTGGCACTGTTCCGCTTGTGCGAGTAACTCATCGCATAGTAATCATCAATGCCGAGGCAGTTGGCATGTTTCGGGAACATGGGGCCGATTCCTGTCTCCCGAAGCCCCCGATCGGCTGATGCCACCACGCCGCATCTCGGTTCGCGTGTAACGCTGCAATAGGTTTCGCTGTCCAGCTTTGACACTGCAACCCGGTCGGTTTGTACGGAACTGTCCATTTCAGGCGTCGCGCCCGGCACAATGGGTTGCAGTAGCTTGCCTCGTCGCCCCGCAAAATAGATGCGGCTCATTTCATCTTCCGAGAGGTAGCCATCCCCATCTTTGTCGAGCGATTCAAAGTTGCCACGCCGCCGCCACTCACCCAGGCTGATTTTTCCGTCGTTATCCTCATCGATATGGTCGAAGTCCCTGGAGGCGCGTTTCATTTGTTTCATTCCGATCCGGCCGCGATTGCCTGGACCGGCGGCTTTATCCTCTTCGGCAGATCTTGTCTGCGCCTGCACATTCAGTGGCGCAGACACGGCGAACGCAAGTAAAAGGATGGCGCACAGGAAGATGTGCAAGAACCAGGGAGATGAACCCTGGCTTCGCCCAGGGGCGCGTGTAGCCTCGGCATGACTGTTGCCGAAGACCATCAAAGAACCTTCGAGACGATGCATGCCATATCCCTTGCCGTAGTGCCGGCGATTATAGGGACGAGGCAAACTCAAAGCCGTTTTTTCGAACAGGACAAGCCGCACGCTTGCATCCCGGCTTTCACACATCCTGTGCCGAAAGCTCGATGCTCACACCTCGAAATTGTCAATGAGCCGGGTGGTGCCCAGGCGGGCGGCGCCTAGGACGACGAGGGTGTCGGGGTGAACCAGATCGCTGGCCTGCGGTGGCTGCAGGTCGTGGCGGCGGCGCACGGTCAGGTAGTCGGGTTTCCAGTGGCGGTCGGCCAGGGTGTGCATGGCATGCTGTTCGATGGCGGCGATGTTGTGTTCGCCCGCGCGCAGCATCGCGATCATGCTCTTGAGGGTGCGCGAGAGCTGCACGGCCTCGGCGCGTTCCGATGCGCTCAGGTAGCCGTTGCGCGAGGACAGGGCCAGGCCGTCCTCGGCGCGCAGCGTCGCCCCGGTCACGATCTCGATGGGCAGGGCCAGCTGGGCCACCATGCGGCGGATCACCATCTGCTGCTGGTAGTCCTTGGCGCCGAACAGGGCCACGCGCGGCTGCACGATGTTGAAGAGCTTGAGCACCACGGTGCACACGCCGGTGAAGAAGCCGGGGCGGAAGTGGCCTTCCAGGATGTCGGCGAGTTCCGTGGGCGGTGTCACCTTGTAGCCCTGCGGCTCGGGGTAGAGCTCGGCCTCGCTGGGGGCGAAGACCACGTCGCAGCCGGCGGCTTCGAGCTTGGCGCAATCGGCCTCCAGCGTGCGCGGGTAGGTGCCGAAGTCCTCGTGCGGCAGGAACTGCAGGCGGTTCACGAAGATGCTGACCACCGTGACATCGCCCAGGGGCTTGGCCTGCTTGACCAGGGCGATGTGGCCCTCGTGCAGGTTGCCCATGGTGGGCACGAAGGCCGGGCGCTTGAAATTGGCGAGGTGCGCGCGCAGCTCAGTGATGGTGTGGATGACTTTCATCGCTGCGTCTTCACCAGGCGTGTTGTGCGTTCACGGGGAAGGTGCCTTCCTTCACAGCTTTGACATAGGCCTCCATGGCGCCGCGCACACTGCCGGCATCGGCCATGAAGTTGTGCACGAACTTGGCCATCTTGCCCAGGTTCATGCCCAGCATGTCGTGCAGCACCAGCACCTGGCCCGCGCAGTCCACACCGGCGCCGATGCCGATGGTGGCGCAGTGGGGCATGGCCTTCGTGATGTCGGCCGAGAGGGCCGCAGGCACCATCTCCAGCACCAGCAGGCTGGCGCCGGCGTCCTGCAACTCCAGCGCGTGGCGCTTGAGCGTGGCGGCGGCTTCGTCGCCGCGGCCCTGCACACGGTAACCGCCCAGGGCGTGCACGGTCTGCGGTGTCAGGCCCAGGTGGGCGCAGACGGGAATGCCGCGTTCCACCAGGAAGCGCACGATCTCGGCCGTCCAGCCGCCGCCTTCGATCTTGACCATGTGGGCGCCGGCCTGCATGAGCACGGCGGCGTTGCGGAAGGCCTGTTCCTTCGATTCATGGAAGGTGCCGTAGGGCATGTCGCCGATGATCCAGGCCGTGCCCTGCACACGGCGCACGCCGCGCGTGACGCTCTCCACGTGGTAGCGCATGGTCTCCAGCGACACGCCCACGGTGCTGCTCAGGCCCTGGCAGACCATGCCCAGCGAGTCGCCGATCAGGATGCACTCCACGCCGGCCGCGTCGGCCGTGGCCGCGAAGGTGGCGTCGTAGGCCGTGAGCATGGTGATCTTCTCGCCGCGCGCATGCATTTCCAGCAGGCGCGGCAGGCTGATGGGCTTGCGTGTGGCCGGCGCCGAGGCCGGCGGCAGGGTGCCGTAGGGGGAGGCGCCGCTGTTGGGGGTGGAGGTCGGGTCGCTCACGGTGGTCTCCAGAAGTCGCGGGGTGGGGTCAGGTCTTGCCGGGCGGCTGCTGGGCCGGGCTCATGCCCAGGCGCTGCAGCAGCTGCACGTCGGCCTCGGTGTCCGGATTGCCGGTCACCAGCAGCTTGTCGCCGTAGAAGATGGAATTGGCGCCGGCCAGGAAACAAAGTGCCTGGATGGCCTCGCCCATCTGCTGGCGGCCGGCCGACAGGCGCACGCGTGCCTTGGGCATGGTGATGCGGGCCACGGCGATCATGCGCACGAACTCGAAGGGATCGAGCGGGGCCTGGTTCGCCAGGGGCGTGCCTTCCACGCGCACCAGGTTGTTGATGGGCACGGATTCGGGATAGGGGTTGAGGTTGGCCAGCTCGGCGATCAGGCCGGCGCGCTGGCGGTGGTTCTCGCCCATGCCGACGATGCCGCCGGAGCAGACCTTGACACCGGCGCCGCGCACGCGCGCCAGCGTGTCCAGGCGGTCCTGGTAGACGCGTGTGGTGATGATGTCGCCGTAGAAATCAGGCGCGGTGTCCAGGTTGTGGTTGTAGAAGTCCAGGCCGGCCTCGGCCAACTGCTCGGCGTGGCCTTCGTTGAGCATGCCCAGGGTGGCGCAGGTCTCCAGGCCCAGGTCCTTCACGCCGCGCACCAGCTCGGCCACCTTTTCGATGTCGCGGTCCTTGGGCTCGCGCCAGGCCGCGCCCATGCAGAAGCGTGTGGCGCCGGCGTCCTTGGCGCGCTGGGCGGCGAACAGCACTTCCTCCAGCTCCATGAGCTTGGAGGCTTTCACGCCGGTCTCGAAAGAGGCCGATTGCGGGCAGTAGCCGCAGTCTTCGGAGCAGCCGCCGGTCTTGACGGACAGCAGGGTGGCGAATTCGACCTGCGTCGGGTCGAAGTGCTCGCGGTGCACGGTCTGCGCGCGGAACAGCAGCTCGGGGAAGGGCAGCTTGAAGAGGGCCTCGATGGCGTCCACGCTCCAGCGTTCGGCCTTGGATGCCGTGGGCGCGGCCGCCTTGGGGCGGTGCAGGGTGATGGTTTGTTCGGTGGTCATGCTCATGTCGGACTCCTTGCTTCAGGCGCTGTCGCCGCCGTGGTGATCGGCGTGCACAGGTACATGCGAGGCTTCCTGCACCGGGATGTGGCTGCGTTCTTCCTTGATGCGGTTCTGGTCATTGACGAAGACCAGCTTGGGTTCGAAGCCCTTGCACTGTGCTTCCGGCACCTGGGCGAAGGCCGCGATGATCAGCAGGTCGCCCACGGCGGCGGGGCGCGGGGCGGAGCCGTTGACGGAGATGATGCCCGAGCCGCGTTCGCCGCGGATGGCGTAGGTGATGAAACGTTCGCCGTTGTTGATGTTCCAGATGTGAACCTGTTCGTTCTCCATCATGTTGGCGGCTTCCAGCAGGTTCTCGTCGATGGCGCAGGAGCCTTCGTAGTGCAGCTCGCAGTCGGTGACGGTGGCGCGGTGGATCTTGGATTTGAGCAGGGTACGGTACATGGCGGCAATCTCCTCAGTGCGCGGGCGGCACCAGGATGGTGGGTTGGGCAGTGGCGTCGGTCTGCGGGTAATCGCGGCTGAAATGCAGGCCGCGGCTCTCATGGCGCGATTGTGCGCTGCGCACGATCAGGTCGGCAACCTGGACCAGGTTGCGCAGTTCCAGCAGGTCGCGCGTGACGTGGAAGCTGGCGTAGTACTCCTGGATCTCCGAGCGCAGCAGCTCGATGCGGTGGGCGGCGCGCTCCAGGCGCTTGTTGGTGCGTACTATGCCCACGTAGTCCCACATGAAACGGCGCAGCTCGTCCCAGTTGTGCGAGATCACCACGGCCTCGTCGGCGTCGGTCACGCGGCTGTCGTCCCAGGCCGGCAGGGGGGGCACGGCGGCGGCTTGTTCCTGGCTGATGGCCTGGGCCGCGGCACGCGCGTAGACCATGCACTCCACCAGCGAGTTGCTGGCCAGGCGGTTGGCGCCGTGCAGGCCGGTGTAGGCGGTCTCGCCCACGGCGTACAGGCCGGGCAGATCGGTGCGGCCGTCCAGGTCCGTCACCACGCCGCCGCAGGTGTAGTGCGCGGCCGGCACCACGGGGATGGGTTGTTTCGCCATGTCGATGCCCAGTTCCAGGCAGCGCGCGTAGATGTTGGGGAAATGCTCCAGCAGGAATTCCTTGGGCTGGTGCGAGATGTCGAGGTAGACACAGTCCAGGCCGTGCTTTTTCATCTCGAAGTCGATCGCTCGGGCCACCACGTCGCGCGGGGCGAGCTCCTCGCGCGCGTCATGCGCGGGCATGAAGCGGGTGCCTCCCGCCGATGCCGGCAGCAGGAGTTTGCCGCCTTCACCGCGAACCGCTTCGCTGATGAGGAAGGACTTGGCCTGCGGGTGGTACAGGCAGGTGGGATGGAACTGGATGAATTCCATATTGCCCACGCGGCAGCCGGCGCGCCAGGCCGCGGCAATGCCGTCGCCGGTGGCGGTGTCGGGGTTGGTGGTGTAGACGTAGACCTTGCCCGCGCCGCCCGTGGCCAGGATGGTGTGCGGCGCGCTGAAGGTGTCCACCACGTCGGTGGCCTCGTTCAGCGCGTACAGGCCCAGGCAGCGCTGGCCGCTCAGGCCGAGCTTGGGCGCGGTGATCAGGTCCACCAGCATGTGGTGTTCGAACAGGGTGATGTTGGGGGTGGCGCGCACCCGGGCCATCAGCGTGTCCTGCACGGCCGCGCCGGTGGCGTCGGTCACGTGCACGATGCGGCGTTCGCTGTGGCCACCCTCGCGCGTGAGGTGCAGGTGGCCGTGCTCCTGCGAGAAGGGCACGCCCAGGCCTTGCAGCCAGCGGATGCTCTCGGGGGCGTTTTCCACGACGAAGCGCGTGGCCGCCGGGTCGCACAGGCCGGCGCCGGCCACCAGGGTGTCCTGCACGTGCGAGGCCAGCGTGTCGCCTTCGCCCATGACGGCGGCGATGCCACCCTGGGCCCAGCGGCTGGAGCCGTCGTTGAGTTCGCGTTTGGTGATCACCGCCACGCGGTGCGTGGCCGCCAGGTGCAGGGCGGCGCTCAGGCCCGCCAGGCCGCTGCCGACGATGAGGACGTCAAAGGAGTGGGAGGCCGGCGACACGGGTGTTCAGAGGGGGTGAAAGGGGATATCAGGCGGGCGAATACGCCAGCCGCACGTAGATGGGGGCGAAGACCTCGGCCTGGGTGATGTCGATCAGGCTTTCCTTGGCCAGCTCCAGCAGGGCGATGAAGGTCACCACCAGCACGGGCACGCCCTTGGCGGGGTCGAACAGGTTCTCGAATTCGACGAACTTCTGGCCCTGCAGCTGGCGCAGCACGATGCTCATGTGCTCGCGCACCGAGAGCTCCTCGCGCGAGATCTTGTGGTGCTGCACGAGCCGGGCGCGCTTGAGGATGTCGGCCCAGGCTTCCTGCAGGTCCACCACGTGGACGTCGGGAAAACGCGGTTGCAGCGACTGCTCGATATAGACCTGCGCCTTCAGGAAGTCGCGGCCGTACTGCGGGTGGTTGCCCAGGCCGGCGGCAACCAGCTTGATCTGCTCGTATTCCAGCAGGCGGCGCACGAGTTCGGCGCGCGGGTCTTCGGCCTCCTCGCCTTCGGCCGCCTTCTTGGGCGGCAGCAGCATGCGCGACTTGATCTCGATCAGCATGGCCGCCATCAGCAGGTATTCGGCCGCCAGTTCCAGATTGCGGTCGCGGACCTGGTCCACGTAGGTCAGGTACTGGCGCGTGACCGCCGCCATGGGGATGTCGAGGATGTTGAAGTTCTGCTTGCGGATCAGGTAGAGCAGCAGGTCCAGCGGGCCTTCGAAGGCTTCGAGAAAGACCTCCAGCGCATCCGGCGGGATGTACAGGTCCTGCGGCATCGTGAACAGCGGCTCGCCATACAGGCGTGCCACGGCCACGTGGTCCACCACCTGGGGCATGGCCGCGGCGTGCGGGGCCTCGGCGGCTTGCCGGCCGGCGCTGTCGTGGGAGTCGCTCATCGCGTGTCTTGTGGCGGGCGTGGCCCGGCGATCACTTGGTGCCGCTGGTCTGGTAGACGTAGGGCTGCTGCTGCACGCGGGCGGACCGGTAGCCCTCCTGCGCCTGGCGGTCCACGGACGTGTCCCACAGCAGTTCGCGGCCCTGGCGCTGGCGGGCTTCCAGGTCGGGCTTCTCGGTCTTGAGCTGGTTCAGAAACAAGGTGGCGTCGGACTGGTAGTCAGGGCGGCGGAAGAGATGCATGGGGCTAAACCTTCTGGTGGGACCGGAACGCAACAGGAACCGGCCATTTTAGCCACTCGGAGCCGGCGCCCCCGGGTTCAGGACGCTGAAGCTGCCGCGAGCCCCCGGCTCAGGTCTGGACAGACATCGGACGCCGGCAGCGCAGCCAGCAGGCCGCTGCGCCGGGCGATGTCCAGCGGCTGGTGCTGCAGGCCGCAGAGGATCAGGCGCACGCCGTGTTTCTGGCAGCCGCGTGCCAGGTCCAGCAGGGTGTCGGCGCCCGAGGAATCCACGTAGATCAGGTTCTTGAGGTCCAGCACCAGGGCCCGGGCGGGCAACTGCTGCTCCATGTCCTCCACCAGCTTGACGGCGCCGAAGAAAAGGGCGCCGTAGAGCCGCCAGGCCCGCACCTGCCCGTCCTGGCCGGCCAGCAGGGGCTGGTCCTGCGCGCTGACGGCCTCGGCGCGGGTCAGGCTGGAGATGCGGTAGATGAAGGTCAGGCAGGCGGCGATCAGGCCCACCTCCACGGCCACCGTCAGGTCCACGATCACGGTCAGGCCAAAAACGGCCAGCAGGGTGATGCGGTAGGGCAGGCGGTACTGGCGCAACTGCACGAATTCGCGCCATTCGCCCATGTTCCAGGCCACGTAGACCAGGATGGCGGCCAGGGCCGCCAGGGGGATGTGCCGGGCCAGCGGGGCGGCCACCAGCACGACCGCCAGCAGGGTCAGCGCGTGCACCATGCCCGCCACCGGGCTGAAGGCGCCGCTTTTGGCGTTGGTGACGGTGCGCGCGATGGTGCCGGTGGCGGGCATGCCGCCGAAGAAGGGCGTGACGAAGTTGGCGATACCCTGGGCCATCAGTTCCTGGTTGGGGTCGTGGCGGTCTTCGGTCAGGCCGTCGGCGATGCGTGCGCACAGCAGGGATTCGATGGCGCCCAGCAGGGCCAGCGTGAGCGCCGGCATCAGCAGGAAGCGCACGGTGCTCCAGCTGAATTCGGGCCAGACAAAGGCCGGCAGGCTGGCCGGGATGCCGCCGAAGCGGCTGCCTATGGTCTCCACCGGCAGGTCCAGCAGCAGGCTGGCGGCGGTGGCTGCCGCCAGCGCCACGATGGTGCCGGGCACGACGCTGAGCTTGCCCGAGAAAGGCAGTTTTTGCGGGCCCAGGCGCGGCATGGCCTGCTGCCAGGCGATCAGCAGGGCCAGCGTGCCCAGCGCCAGGGCCAGGGCCGCCGGGTTCAGGGTGTGCAGCGCACCGCCCAGGGCCTGCAGCATGGCGAAGAAGCTGGCCGGCATGCTGGCCAGTTCCAGGCCCAGGAAATCCCGGACCTGCGACAGCATGATGAGCACGGCGATGCCGTTGGTGAAACCGATCACTACGGCGATGGGGATGAAGCGGATCAGCGTGCCCAGGCGGAACAGGCCCATGAGGAAGAGCAGCACGCCCGACATGGCGGTGGCGATGATCAGGTTGGCCAGGCCGTAGCGCTCCAGGATGCCGTAGACGATGACGATGAAGGCGCCGGCCGGCCCGCCGATCTGGACGCGGCTGCCGCCCAGGGCGGAGATCAGGAAGCCGGCAATGATGGCGGTGAACAGCCCGGCCTCGGGCTTGAGGCCGGAGGCGATGGCAAAGGCCATGGCCAGCGGCAGGGCCACCACCCCGACCGTGAGGCCGGCGCCCAGGTCCCGGCTGAAGTGGGCCCGCGTGTAGCCGGGCAGCGTGTCCAGCAGCTTGGGGCGGAAAGCGGCCAGTGTGCGGGCGGATTCGGCAGCGGGCATGGCGAATCAGTGTACGCCTGGCCTGTCGGTCCTCGCCGTTTTCTTAGCCGGGTGTCGCGGGCGGCGCCAGCCGGCCGTTGCGCAGGTCATACAGCAGCGGGCCCGAAACCAGCAGGCCGAGCAACACCGCCAGCGGCACGGTGGTGACGTAACCCCAGAGCTTGAAGCCCAGCGCGCCCAGCACGCCGCCGGCAAAGAAGGCGGCGACCAGCGAAAGGTGGATGCGCAGCTTGCGCCGGTTCGCCTGCACCTTGACCGGGGCGGGCGAGCGGTTGAAATAGATCAGCTTGCCCAGTTCGATGCCGATGTCGGTCACCAGGCCGGTCACGTGGGTGGTGCGGATCTCGGCGTTGGAGACCTTGGTGATCACCGCGTTCTGCAGGCCCATGATGTAACAGAGCAGCAGCACGGTCAGCGGCGCGAACAGCTCGGCGTGCAGGTTGATGGCCGCCCCGAACAGGCCGAACACCAGCAACAGCGCGGTCTCCAGGGCCAGCGGCCGGGCAAAGGCGCTGCGCAGCTGGCGCCTTTGGCCCCAGTTGACCATCAGGGCGGTGGTCATGGCGCCGCCCACGAAGGCGGCGATGGCCGCCAGGCTGGCCGCCACCAGGGCGAACTGGCCCAGCACCAGGTGGTCGGCCACCGCCGACAGCAGCCCCGTCATGTGCGAGGTGTACTGGCCCACGGCCAGGAAACCGCCGGCGTTGGTGGCCCCGGCGATGAAACTCAGGCAGATGCCCAGCCGCAGGTTGGCGAGCGGGGAACGGTGGACATCGGTCCACCAGTGGGGGTGGGAGGGCGGCCGGGGGCTGGGCATGTGTCCAGTTTAGCGGCAGCATCCGCTCCGCCCTTTCGCCTGGCGGGATGGAATGTGTTGCCCTATGACCCTTTTGGGGGATAGGCAGATCACGGCGGCTTGCCTAAAGTTCAGGGGCTGCTGTCACAGCCATCAGGCAAAAGGGAAAAGGGGCACACCGGCAAGAGGAGCGCCGGTGTGCCCCCTTTTTTCTGCCTGCTCAGGCAGGCAGGCCCGCTCGACTCCTCCATTCCATCAGGTTCTCCGTTGATGCATCTGGCAGATTTCGTAGGCATGAAGAGCCATCGCTGGCTGACGGTGCTGGGCGTGTTTGTGCTCCTGGTGGCGATCGGCCTGAGCGGCGGCCTGGTCCTGCTGGCCCCATCCGGCCTGCCGACCGCCCTGGCGGCCGTGCTGGGCGGGGTGCTGGTGTCGGGCCTGCTGCTGCTGGGCCGCGCGGTCGTGCGCCATGTGCTCAACGACGAATACGAGCGCCAATCCCTGGAAATGAGCCACCAGTGCCTGCAGGAAGCCATCGAGGCGCTGCCCCTGGGCGTGGCCATCTATGACCAGCATGACCGGCTGGTGCTCTTCAACCCCTCGGCGGCCGAGATGGCGCCCTACCGCTATGGTGGCGAGCTGATCGGCCAGACTTTCGAATCCATGATCCGCCGTGCGCTGGAGAACGGCGCCATCCCCGAGGCCCTGGGCCGCGAGGAAGACTGGTTGCGCGAGCGCCTGGCCGGCCGTGGCCAACTCAACCGGCCGCTCCTGCGTTCGCGCTCCGACGGGCGCTGGATGCACCTGTACGAAATCAGCACGCCCTCGGGTTGCCTGGTGATGGCGCGCCTGGACGTGACCGAGCTGGTGCAAAAGAGCATGGCGCTGGAGCGCAGCAACCAGCAGCTGGAGCTGCTGTCGGCCACCGACGGCCTGACCGGCCTGGCCAATCGCCGCCAGTTCGACCAGCACCTTTTTTCGGAGTGGCAGCGCAGCATGCGCAGCAGTCAGCCGATTTCCCTGCTGCTGCTCGATATCGACCACTTCAAGCGCTACAACGACCGCTACGGGCATCTGGCCGGTGACGCCTGCCTGCGCCAGGTGGCCGGCATCCTCTACGACTGCGCCCAGCGCTCGGGTGAACTGGTGGCGCGCTACGGTGGCGAGGAGTTCGCCCTGCTGCTGCCCGGGGCCGATGCCGAAGCGGCCATGACGGTGGCGCAGCGCTGCATGGACGAGATCGCCCGGGCCTGCATTGCGCACGAGGACTCACCCGTGGCGGAATACCTGACGGTGAGCATCGGCGTGGCCACCGTGGTGGCCGTGCAGGACCTGGTGGCCGAGAGCCTGGTGCGTTGCGCCGACGAGGCGCTGTACCGGGTCAAGAGCAATGGGCGGGCGCATTACATCGTCGCCCCCTGCCCCGCCTGAAACTTGCGAATAAACCTACTGCGCAGCCCTGATGCTGCGTTGGGCGGTGCTCGGAATCCTCACGTACAGGAAGTACGTTCCGGTTCCTGCGCTCCGTCCGCCTTGCCTGAGGGCTGCTCGCTACGGTTTCTTCGCAAGTTTTGCTTTGACCGACGGGTTTGTTAACCTGCCCGCATGTCTGGTTTGCCTTCACGGCGGTGTGGCTAGCGGCGTCAAAATGGCAGCTGGGAGCATTTATGAAAGCACTGATACCGCTATTCGTCTACGCATTGCTGTCCGGCCTAATCGGATTGCTGATTTGCACTTGGCTACTGTGGAGATCAAAGCGCCCGCAAGCCGCTGTCATGGCCGCACTTGTTTTCTTTGGCGGTCCTCCTGCTTTGTACGGGTATGTGCATTTCAGAGACAAGCGTGCTCAAAGCACCTATGAAGAGGATGTCGCATACCTAAAAGAGCTTTGTGCCAAGCATAGTGGCGACAAGATTTACCGGACTGTGGACGACGTTCAGGGGGTGTTCCAGATGAAGGCACGCAACCCTGATGGAGATTTTCAATGGGCGGATCAGTATGGGATGGTGGAGCCGTGGGCGTTAGCGTTTGGTGATCGAGACACAAGTGCATTAGAGCTGGGGCTTCATGGAAAAGGGTACTGGTTTATCGAGCAGCAGCCGATTTTCGGGCAAGGTGATGGCCCTCCATTTCGTAGAAAAATATGGGTGGATTCAGGTATGAAAGTGCGAGACAAATATCCATATGGAGAACATCTGGACGAACCGTTGCTAACGGCCAACCAGTTCTCCGTCAACAGTCTGCACAGTCGTTACGGTTACACCACCGAAGACCTTACTACCCCTGAACTTCGTAAGCGCTGGATTGGCGGCGGCAGGTTGAGAATCATTGACTTGAAAACCAAAGAAATTCTCGCAGAGCGAACGGACTTCTATCGCGCAACAGGACCGCAAGTCAAGATGGCGTGGGCTGCTGGAATACCTTGCCCTGCTGGGCCTCCACGCTTGGTAAACGCAAGCACACAGGGCTTCATCATGGTTGTGCTGAAACCACCTCGTTCGCTTCCAACAAGACAACAGCTCTTACAACTAAATGGGAAGTGAACATGGCAAAAATAAAATACAAACAGGTCAGGCAAAAGCGTCAGGTTTTGCCTTTTTCCTCAGGCCACCAAACTGACAAGTGCGTTGCCATGCCGCGACCTTTGAGGCAGGAGTTCACGGTGTACGGTATCACTGTCGGCGCGCGGAGATAACCACCCCCTCTAGCCCAGTTCAGCGAACGAAGTGCCTTAGCGCACCCGCATGCCCGGCTGCGCGCCCGGCCAGGGGTTGAGCACGTAGATGCCGGGTTCGGCTTTCTCATCGGCGTGGCTGGCGGCGAGCACCATGCCTTCGCTGATGCCAAACTTCATCTTGCGCGGGGCCAGGTTGGCCACCATCACGGTGAGCTTGCCCACCAGGTCTTCGGGTTTGTAGGCGGAAGCAATGCCGGAGAAGACGTTGCGGGTTTTGCCTTCGCCCACGTCCAGCGTGAGGCGCAGCAGCTTGGTGGAGCCTTCGACCGGCTCGCAGTTGACGATCTTGGCGATGCGCAGGTCGATCTTGGCGAAGTCGTCGATGCTGATCGTCGGTGCGAGCTCTTCCCCGCCGGGCAGCACTTTCTCGGGCTCGGGTGCGGCGGGTGCTTCAAACAGCGCTTCCAGCTGCTTGATGTCCACTCGCTGCATCAGGTGCTTGTACTCGCCGATGACGTGGCCGGCGCCCAGCGTGCGCGACGCGTCGCTCCACATCAGGGGCTGGACCTGGAGGAAGGCCTCGACCTGCGTGGCCAGCGCCGGCAGCACCGGCTTGAGGTAAATCGTCAGCAGGCGGAAGGCTTCGATGCAGACGGTGCAGACATCGTGCAGGTGGCTGTCCATGCCCTCCTGCTTGGCCAGCTCCCAGGGTTTGTTCTGGTCCACGTAGGCGTTGACGCGGTCGGCCAGCAGCATGATCTCGCGCAGGGCCTTGCCGTATTCACGCTCGGCATACAGCTCGGCCAGGTTGGCGGCGCCGTCGCGCAGGTGCTGCAGCAGGGCGTCACCGTCACCCGAGATGTCGCTGCCCAGCTTGCCGCCGAAACGTTTGCTCAGGAAACCGGCTGCGCGCGAGGCGATGTTGATGTACTTGCCCACGAGGTCGCTGTTGGCGCGCGCCATGAAGTCATCGGCGTTGAAGTCGATGTCTTCATTGCGCCCGCTGAGCTTGGCGGCCAGGTAATAACGCAGCCACTCGGGGTTCATGCCCAGGGCCAGGTACTTGAGCGGGTCCAGGCCGGTGCCGCGGCTCTTGCTCATCTTCTCGCCGTTGTTCACGGTGAGGAAGCCGTGAACGAAGACCTTGTCCGGCGTCTTGCGGCCGCTGAACTTCAGCATGGCGGGCCAGAACAGGGTGTGGAAGGTGACGATGTCCTTGCCGATGAAGTGGTACTGCTCCAGCGCCGGGTCGGCCATGTAGGCCTCGTAACTCTGGCCGCGTTTGTCCAGCAGGTTCTTGAGCGAGGCGAGGTAGCCCACGGGCGCGTCCAGCCACACGTAGAAGTATTTGCCCGGCGCGCCGGGGATTTCGATGCCGAAGTAGGGCGCGTCGCGCGAGATGTCCCAGTCGCCCAGGCCTTCGCTGGTGCTGCCGTCCGGGTTGGTGCGCACGGTGAACCATTCCCTGACCTTGTTGGCCACTTCGGGCTGCAGCCGGCCGTCCTGCGTCCACTCTTCGAGGAAGGCCACGCAGCGCGGATCAGACAGCTTGAAGAAGAAGTGCTCGGAGCTTTTGAGCACCGGCTTGGCGCCCGACAGGGCCGAGTAGGGGTTCTTCAGATCAGTGGGGGCGTAGACGGCGCCGCAGACCTCGCAGTTGTCGCCGTACTGGTCCTTCGCACCGCACTTGGGGCACTCACCCTTGATGAAACGGTCCGGCAGGAACATGTTCTTTTCAGGGTCGAAGAACTGCTCGACCACCTGGCTGGCGATCAGGCCGTTGGCCTTGAGGTCCAGGTAGATCTGCTGTGCCAGCTGGTGGTTCTCGGGGCTGTCGGTCGAGCTCCAGTTGTCGAACTGGATGTGAAAGCCGTTGAGGTACTGCGCGCGGCCGGCGGCGATGTCGGCCACGAACTGCTGCGGTGTCTTGCCGGCCTTTTCGGCGGCGATCATGATGGGCGCGCCGTGGGTGTCGTCGGCCCCGACGAAGTTCACCTCATGGCCCAGCATGCGCTGCAGCCGCACCCAGATATCGGCCTGGATGTACTCCATGATGTGGCCGATGTGGAAGTTGCCGTTGGCGTAGGGCAGGGCGGTGGTGACGAAGAGTTTGCGGGGCATGGGGTTCTTCCGGAGGGAACCCGCAATTTTAGTCGCCCGGCGGGAAAGGGTCCCTAGACCCGCAGCGGGTCGCGCCGGCGTTCTTCCCGCGGCGCGGCGGGCGGGGGCGGCACCTGGTCCCAGCCGAAGAAGCGGCAGACCTCGTCTTCCTGGTGCAGGGTGTCGGCGTGGCCCAGGGCCATGAGTTCACGCGTGTAGGCGGCTTCGAACAGCAGGTAGCTGGTCAGGGCGCCGCCCTTGATGTCGGCCTTCTTCGAGGACACCCCCAGCCCGCCCAGCAGGCTGCGCACGGCGTGCGGCAGCGCGTCGGCATGCCTGGCGGCGATCTGGTCCAGCCGCTCGGAAGGCGAGATCACCAGCAGCTCCACCGGCTTCAAGGCGCTGGCCTGGCGGGCCTCGCGCGGGATCAGGTTGAGGGTCTGGTTGATGCGCCGGATGCGCTCGATGTCCACCGCCAGCGCGTCCAGGAAGATGCTGGACATGGCGTGACCGGCGATCTGTGCCAGCGAGGGGTAGGTTCCTGGGGCGGCGCGCTGGAGGGTGTCGCGCGGCTCGCTCATGCGGCCGGCGCCCACCACCAGGATGCGCTCGGACCCCAGGTGGATGGCGGGTGCCACCGGCGCGGTCTGGCGCATCGAGCCGTCGCCGAAGTATTCGGTGCCGCCGTTGATGGACAGGGCCTTGGCCGGGAAGACGAAGGGGATGGCGGAGGAGGCCAGCAGGTGCTCGTGCGTGATGCGGTCGCGCACCGCCAGTCGCTGCGAGCGCACCCAGGGCTGCAACTCCTCGCCGCCTTCGAAGAAGGTGACGTGGTGGCCCGAGCTGTAGCTGGAGGCCGTGATGGCCAGCGCCTGCAGGTGGCCCTGGGCGATCAGGCCGGGCAGGCGTTCCAGCGGCACCATGGTGCGCAGCAGTTCTTCCAGCGGGCTGTTGTCCAGCAGCGAACGCGGCTTGATGCGGCGCCAGCGTGCGATGAGCCAGCCCAGCGAGAGCAGGCTCATCCAGCGCGCGCCGCTGCGCAGCACGCTCAGCAGGTCGGCCTCGTAGACCTGGCTGGCCTCGAAGTTCTCCCAGACCGAGACGATGCGCTGCACGGCCAGGTCGAAGTCGTCGGCGCCGCAGGCGAGCGAGGCGGCGTTGATGGCGCCGGCCGAGGTGCCGGTGATGATGGAGAAGGGGCTGGAGGCCGGCGCGCCGGGAACGCGGGCGCGGCGCAGTTGGGCCAGCGCCTGCAGCACGCCCACCTGGTAGGCGGCGCGTGCGCCGCCGCCGGTCAGCAGCAGACCGATGCGGGGCGGGTTCGTGTCGGGGGTGACCGTGCTAGCCATGCGGTCATTATGTGGTGCTTGAGTGCAGGGAGTACTCCCGTAGCAGTGCGGGAAACCCCGGGGGTGTGCAATTTGCCCACGGCGGCGGGGTTATCGATGCCACAGCTAGACTATGCGCACTTCAGGAGTAAACCCCAAATGGCAGTGACAGAACAGACGGTGCTTGAGGCCCTCAAGACCGTGGTGGACCCGAACACGGGCAAGGATTTCGTTTCCAGCAAGGCCGTCAAGAACCTGACTGTGCAGGACGGCGACGTTGCCTTCGACATCGAGCTGGGTTACCCGGCCAAGAGCCAGATCCCCGGTTTCCGCAAGGCACTGATTGCCGCTGCCAAGGGCGTGGCTGGCGTCAACAACGTCTCGGTCAACATCAACGTCAAGATCGTGGCGCACGCCGTGCAGCGTGGCGTGGCGCTGCTGCCCAAGGTGAAGAACATCGTGGCCGTGGCTTCGGGCAAGGGCGGCGTGGGCAAGAGCACCACGGCCGTCAACCTGGCCCTGGCCCTGGCAGCCGAAGGCGCCAGCGTGGGCATCCTGGATGCCGACATCTACGGCCCCAGCCAGCCCATGATGATGGGCATCGACGGACGCCCCGAGAGCGAGGACGGCCAGACCATGGAGCCGCTGGAGAACTACGGCGTGCAGGTCATGTCCATCGGCTTCCTGGTCGCGCAGGACGAAGCCATGATCTGGCGCGGCCCCATGGCCACCCAGGCGCTGGAGCAGCTGCTGCGCCAGACCAACTGGAAAGACCTGGATTACCTGATCGTCGACATGCCGCCGGGCACCGGCGACATCCAGCTCACGCTCTCGCAGCGCGTGCCCATGACGGGCGCAGTGATCGTCACCACCCCGCAGGACATCGCGCTGATCGACGCCAAGAAGGGCATCAAGATGTTCGAGAAAGTGGGCGTGCCCATCCTCGGCCTGGTCGAGAACATGGCGGTGCACATCTGCAGCAACTGCGGCCACGTCGAGCACATCTTCGGCGTGGACGGCGGCAAGAAGATGGCGGCCGAGTACGGCATGGCCTACCTGGGTGCGCTGCCGCTGAACATGCAGATCCGCGTGCAGGCCGACAACGGCAAACCCACGGTGGTGGCTGACCCGGACGGTGAGGTGGCTGGCATCTACAAGGCCGTGGCGCGGCAGGTGGCCTTGGCGATAGCTGCCAAGAACAGGGACTTTTCGAACAAGTTTCCGAGTATCAAGATCTCGAAGGAAACCTGAGCGGTTTGATCGCTTTTCTTGCTTGGCGCTGATAGGCGTTTAATCCTGCAGCGTTTCCCTTGCGGGGCATTTAACAACCCCCCACTCACCTCCAGCCCCTCTCTGCCCCCCGCCGGGGGCAAAGAGGGGAGCCTTGATTTGGTTTCTTTGCACCGGCTACGCTTCTACGGCGTGTGAGGGCACCACTGCTTCTACTTTCCCAGACTGGTGCGCCTACGGTCGTAGAGAACTCGTACGTATCTGCATTCCACGGCTGGCGGCTGCGCCGGCCAGTGACGAGATAGGCGCTCAATAACGTGCCGCACTTCTCCGGTCTCGCCCACAGCCGGCCGCGCAGCGGCCGCTGTCGTTGGCACACCCAAGTCTCACCGTTTGCTACGACCGGAGGCCAGAAATCTCGGCCCACCATCCACGGTGGCGGCGTCACGTACTGTAGAAGCCTGTCCAGAACACCAGAAGCCAAATCCAGGCTCCCTTCTCTACCCCGGCGGGGGTAGAGAAGGGCGGGGGGATGAGTGGGGGGTTACAAAAGCGAAGCAAGAGACAGCCATACCCCAAGCGGCAAGACATGCTCCCGATTTCATACCCCGGTCTTGTAGGATGCGTGCATGAACCTCCTCGTCTCCATGCGCTACCTCGTCGCTCTCGACGAGCACAAGCATTTCGCCCGCGCGGCCCAGTCCTGCTTCGTGACGCAGCCCGCGCTGTCCAACGCCCTGCGCGCGCTGGAAGAAGAATTCGGTTCGTCCATCGTGAAGCGCGGCCGCACCTTCGTCGGTTTCACGCCCGAGGGGGAGCGCCTGCTGGAAAGCGCGCGTCGCATGCTGCGCGAGGAAACGCTGCTCAAGCAGGACCTGAGCAGCGTGGGCGGCCAGCCGCAGGGGCGTCTGGGCATCGGCGTCGTGCCTTCGGCCGAGCCGGTGGCGGCGCGTTTTGCCGCCATGCTGCAGGCGCGCCACCCGGGCATCCGGCCGGTGGTGCGCTCCATGAGTTCGCAGGAGATCGAGGCCGGGCTGGAGGAGCTCACGCTGGACCTGGGCCTGGGTTTCATCGAGCGCGTGCGCCCCGGTGCCGGAGCGCTGCAGACCCTGCTGCAGTACACCGAGCACTATTTCCTGGTGCGCAAGGCCGCGTTGCCACCGGAGCCGAACGCACAGGGCATGCGTTTTGGTTCACCCATGCCCTGGCAGGAGGCGGCCGCGCTGCCCCTGTGCCTGATGACCTCCGAGATGTACAACCGCCACATCGTGGACGGCGCTTTCGCCGAGGCCGGCGTCAGGGTCCAGCCGGTGCTGGAAACCAATTCCCTGCTGACCCTGGCGCTCAGTGCCGTGGGCGGCTCGGTCTGCGCCGTCATGCCCGGCGCGCTGGTGGGGGCGGTGCGCGCCTACCGCGAACTGGAGGCGCAGCCTCTGAGCAGCCCCGAAGTGCGCACTTCCATCGGCTTCATGTTCCAGACGGCGGAGCGGCATTCGCGCCCGCTGGAAGCCGCCCTGACCCTGGCGCAGGATGCGGCCTGGTTGCGCCATGCGGCCGCGCACAGCGGCCTCTTGCACGCCTGAAACAGTTCGGGCGGTCGCTTTGAGGCGGCCCTGATCACCGCATATGCAATTTGCTGCGCTGCATCATTTATATTTTGAATGACAACATGTCTCCATGCAATTTGACCGCGGCAGGGGCCGGGCGGACACTGCGCCCACAGTTATGAACCGAGGGACAACCCCATGAACCATCCAGGCCGCAAAGGCGAAGTCCAGGCCGTGGCCGTCGCCACCGTCGACGACCTGCGCGAACGCATCCGCCGCAAGAGCAAGCTCAAGGGCCGCCAGGCCGACGACAAGTCGCTGGCCGAAGTCATCACCCTGATCGGCGCCAGGCCGGCCAACGGCCACCGCCGTGACCTGCTGATCGAGCACCTGCACAAGCTCAACGACGCCTACCGCTGCCTGCACGACCGCCACCTGGTGGCGCTGGCCAAGGAAATGAACATCCCCATGGCCGAGGTCTATGAAGTGGCCACCTTCTATCACCACTTCGAGGTGGTGAGGGGCGACGAAAAAGCCCCCGGCCTGACCGTGCGCGTCTGCGACGGCCTGAGCTGCGAGATGCATGGTGCCCAGAGCCTGATGAGCAAGCTGCAGACCACCCTGGGCGGTGATGTGCGCGTACTCCACGCGCCTTGCGTGGGCCGCTGCGAGCAGGCCCCGGTGGCCGTGGTGCACCAGAACCCGGTGCTGCGCGCCACGCCCGAGAGCGTGGCCAAGGCCGTGAAGGCCGGTGCCAGCACGCACCCCAAGTCCAGCGGCAAGGCGGCTTTCGAGCCGGCAGCGCTGGCCCTCAAGTCCATCTCCCCCGCACCCAGCCAGCAGCAGGTCTCGCCCGACTTCGTGGGTTTTGAGGCCTACAAGGCCAAGGGCGGCTACCAGTTGGCGGCCGACCTGCTCGCTGGCCGGCAGGACGTGGAAGCCGTCATCAAGGCCATGGAAGACTCGGGCCTGCGCGGCCTGGGCGGCGCCGGTTTCCCGGCCGGGCGCAAATGGCGCATCGTGCGTGACCAGCCTGCGCCCAAGCTGATGGCCGTGAACATCGACGAAGGCGAACCCGGCACCTTCAAGGACCGCACCTACCTGGAGCGCGACCCGCACCGTTTCCTCGAAGGCCTACTGGTCGCCGCCTACGCCGTGGGCGTGGGCGCCTGCTACATCTACCTGCGTGACGAGTACCACGGCGCGCGCGCCCTGCTGGAGGCCGAGCTGGCCGCCCTGCAGGCCAACCCGCCCTGCCCGCTGCCGCTGATCGAGCTGCGCCGCGGTGCCGGCGCCTACATCTGCGGCGAAGAGTCCGCCATGATCGAGAGCATCGAGGGCAAGCGTGGCGAGCCCCGCATGCGCCCGCCCTACATCGCCCAGGTCGGCCTGTTCGGCCGGCCCACGCTGGAGCACAACTTCGAGACGCTCTACTGGGTGCGCGACATCGTGCAGAAGGGCCCGAGCTGGTTCTCCAGCTTCGGCGCCAACGGCCGCAAGGGCCTACGCTCCTTCAGCGTCAGCGGCCGGGTCAAGCACCCGGGCGTCAAGCTGGCGCCGGCCGGCATCACCATCCGCGAACTGGTCGACCAGTATTGCGGCGGCATGCTCGATGGCCATGAGCTGTATGCCTACCTGCCGGGTGGCGCCTCAGGCGGCATCCTGCCGGCCAGCATGGGCGACATCCCGCTGGACTTCGACACCCTGCAGCCCTACGGCTGTTTCATCGGTTCTGCGGCGGTCATCGTGCTGAGCCAGAAGGACACGGCGCGCGAAGCCGCCGTGAACATGATGCGTTTCTTCGCCGACGAGAGCTGCGGCCAGTGCACGCCCTGCCGCGTGGGCACGGCCAAGGCCGTCAAGCTGATGGAAGCCAAGCAGTGGGACAACGAGACGCTGGAAGACCTGTGCCAGGTCATGGCCGACGCCTCCATCTGCGGCCTGGGCCAGGCCGCGCCCAACCCCATCCGCTGTGTCCAGAAATACTTCCCGCAAGAACTGGGAGCCCAAGCATGAACGCACCCGCCAAGCTCAACGAAGTCACCCCCCAGGTCGTCGAGTTCACGCTCGACGGCAAGAAGGCCCAGGCCTACGCCGGTGAAACCATCCTGACCGTTGCCAAGCGCATGGGCATGGAGATCCCGCACCTTTGCTACAAGGAAGGCATGCGCGCCGACGGCAACTGCCGCGCCTGTGTGGTCGAGGTCAAGGGCGAACGCACCCTGGCCCCCAGCTGCTGCCGCAGCGCCACCGCCGGCATGGAAGTGCAGAGCAAGAGCGAACGCGCCGTCAAGAGCCAGAAGATGGTGCTGGAAATGCTGCTGTCCGACATGCCCGATACCGGCTACAAGTGGGACGAGCAGGACGAGTCGCTGCAACATGGCGAGCTGTCGCAGTGGGCCGACCAGGTGGGTGTGACCGTGCGCCCCGCACTCAAGGCCCTGCGCCGCGAGCAGCCCAAGGCCGACATCTCGCATCCGGCCATGGCCGTGAACCTCGATGCCTGCATCCAGTGCAACCGCTGCGTGCGCGCCTGCCGTGAAGAGCAGGTGAACGACGTGATCGGCTACGCCATGCGCGGGTCCAGTAGCGAGATCGTGTTCGACCTGAACGACCCCATGGGTGACAGCACCTGTGTCGCCTGCGGTGAGTGCGTGCAGGCCTGCCCCACGGGCGCCCTCATGCCCAAGACACGCATCGGTTCGCAGCAGGTCGACAAGAAGGTCGACTCGGTCTGCCCCTTCTGCGGTGTCGGTTGCCTGATCACCTACAACGTCAAGGACAACAAGATCATCAGCGTGGACGGGCGCGACGGCCCGGCCAACCACAACCGCCTGTGCGTCAAGGGCCGTTTCGGTTTCGACTACGCGCACAACCCGCAGCGCCTGACCAAGCCCCTGATCCGCAAGGCCGGCGTGCCCAAGGATCCGGAGGCCATCGACGAGCTGAACCGCCAGATGAGCGAGGACCCGTCCATCATCGGTACCATGTTCCGCGAAGCCACGTGGGACGAGGCGCTGGACCTGGCCGGCGGCGGCCTCAAGGCCCTGCGCGACAAGTACGGCCTCAAGGCCCTGGCCGGTTTCGGCTCGGCCAAGGGCAGCAACGAAGAGGCCTACCTGTTCCAGAAGCTGGTGCGCACGGGTTTCGGCAGCAACAACGTGGACCATTGCACCCGCCTGTGCCACGCCTCCAGCGTGGCGGCCCTGCTCGAAGGCGTGGGCTCGGGTGCCGTGTCCAACCAGGTCAATGACGTGGAGCATTCCGGTCTCATCTTCGTGATCGGCTCCAACCCCACGGCCAACCACCCGGTAGCGGCCACCTGGATGAAAAACGCCGCCAAGGCCGGTGCCAAGATCGTGCTGGCCGACCCGCGCATCACCGACATCGGCAAACACGCCTGGCGCACCCTGCAGTTCAAGCCTGACACCGACGTGGCCATGCTCAATGCCATGATCTACACGGTGATCGAAGAAGGCCTGGTGGACCAGGACTTCGTGAAGAAGCGCGCCAGCAACTTTGAAGCCCTGAAGAAAAACGTACAGGGCTACAGCCCCGAGGCCATGGAGCCCATCTGCGGCATCCCGGCGCAAAAGCTGCGCGAAGTGGCGCGCGAGTTCGCCACCTCCAAGGCCTCCATGATCCTGTGGGGCATGGGCGTGAGCCAGCACGTGCACGGCACCGACAACGCACGTTGCCTGATCGCCCTGTGCGCGGTGACCGGCCAGATCGGCAAGCCCGGCTCCGGCCTGCACCCGCTGCGCGGCCAGAACAATGTGCAGGGCGCCAGCGACGCCGGCCTGATCCCCATGATGTTCCCGAACTACCAGCGCGTGGACAACAAGGAAGTGCACCAGTGGTTCGAGAAGTTCTGGAACACCAAGCTCGACAACCGCCCCGGCTACACCGTGGTGGAGATCATGCACAAGGCCCTGGTCGACGACAGCGATCCGCACAAGATCCATGGCATGTACGTGGAGGGCGAGAACCCCGCCATGAGCGACCCGGACCTGAACCATGCCCGCCACGCGCTGGCCGAACTCAAGCACCTGGTGGTGCAGGACATCTTCATGACCGAGACCGCCTGGCTGGCCGACGTGATCCTGCCCGCCACCGCCTGGCCCGAGAAGACCGGTACGGTGAGCAACACCGACCGCATGGTGCAGATGGGCAAGCAGGCCGTCACACCGCCGGGCGAAGCCAAGCCGGATCTCTGGATCATCCAGCAGATTGCCAAGCGCATGGGCCAGGACTGGAACTACCCGGGTGAGCACGCCGGTGTGGCCGCGGTCTACGAAGAGATGCGCCAGGCCATGCACGCCGTCATCTCGGGCATCACCTGGGAGCGCCTGGAGAAGGAATCCAGCGTGACCTATCCCTGCCTGAGTGCCGAAGACCCGGGCCAGCCCACCGTCTTCATCGAGGACTTCCCCACGGCCGACGGCAAGGTCAAGCTGGTGCCGGCCGACATCATCCCGGCCAACGAGCGCCCCGATGCCGAGTTCCCCTTCGTGCTCATCACCGGCCGCCAGCTCGAACACTGGCACACCGGCAGCATGACGCGCCGTTCGGGCGTGCTCGACGCCATCGAGCCCATCGCCACCGCCTCCATGTGCGGTGACGACATGACCGAGCTGGGCCTGTCGCCCGGCGACGTGGTGACCGTGGCCTCGCGCCGCGGCCAGGTGGCCATCCACCTGCGCCGTGACGACGGCACGCCCCGCGGCGCCGTTTTCATCCCCTTCGCCTACTACGAGGCGGCGGCCAACCTGATCACCAACGCCGCGCTCGATCCTTTCGGCAAGATCCCGGAGTTCAAGTACTGCGCGGTGGCCATCCGCCGCGGCGGCACGCCGGCCAAGACGCAGGGCTTTGGTGCGGCGCAGGCCATGCTGGGCTGAGCGGTCCTGTGATGCCCGCTTCCGGCGGGACAAGACAAGGGCCTTGCGGCATGCCGCAAGGCCCTTTTACTTCCTGGCGCGGATGAGCAGGGCGTGCGACAAATTGTCGCAACGGACTCTTATGCAGGGTCTTTCCTATCCGCTACAGTGGCGGCTGTCATGAACACGAAACAGCCTACTCTTCAAGTCGCCGTCATCATGCGCAAGGTGCGCATAGCCGGCGCCATGAGCCGCTGGCAGACCTGGCGTTGGGAGCTGGCCGACGTGGTGATGAACGAGCCCGCCTTCGGCACCGAACCGCGCCGGCTGCGCCAGGATGAGAGCGGCGAGCACTGGTTGCACCCGAACTTCACGGTGGAACTCTTCCGCGACGATGCGGAGGGCTATTACCTCAACGCCACCACGCCGGCACCCTGCTGGTTCGTGCTCTGGCGCATGGACGAGGAAGCCACGGTGTCCGACGAACCGATTCCCCGCCCGGCCGCCGTGTCGGTGAGTTACCACGATGCCGGCCGCTGGCTCGACGCGCAGGAGACGGTGGAGCAGGTGCCGGCGCCGCCCGAGGTGGTGGCCTGGTTCCAGGCCTTTGCCGACGAGCACTACAAGATCGAACCCAAGAAGCGCAAGCGGCCTGACAGCTTCAAGCCGCTGACCGACCGCTTCGGCAACCCGGCCTCGGTGAGCACGGAGAAGAAATTCGGCGGGGGCGAGCATGGCTGACGGCTTCCTGGGCCGCTGGGCGCAGCGCAAGCAGGCGGTGCGCGAGGGCAAGCCCATCGCAGAGCCGGTTGTGCCCGTCGCGACGCCGGTGCCTCCAGTGTCCGCGCGCAGTGAGCCCGTGGCCGCTGCACCGCAGGCCGCGCCCGTGGTCGAGCCGCCACCGCCCACGCTGCAGGACGCGCAGGCCTTGACGCCGCAGTCCGACTTCAGGCGTTTCGTCGCCGCCGACGTGGACCCCGAGGTCAGGAACGCGGCCATGAAGCAGCTCTTCACCGATCCGCACTTCAATGTGATGGATCGCATGGACGTCTACATCGACGACTACTCCATCCCCGACCCGCTGCCGGAATCGATGCTGCGCCAGATGGCCAGTGCGAAATTCCTGAACCTCTTCGATGACGAGGAAGAGCAAGACAAGAAGCCCGGGGCAGGGCTGACCCCTAGCCCGGCGCCTGCTGCGCAAACTGATAATCCACCCACGGTGGCAGCGAACACCGGTTTGCCGCCTCCTGCCGCCACGGCCCAACTGAACGATCAAGACCATGTCGACCCTGATTTGCGACTGCAACAAGACCATGCCATTGGACCCCAAGGGTCTGGGCGCGGTCCTCAATGAAAACCTGACGCTGCACAGCACCCTGTGCCGGCGCGAGGCCGGCGCCTTCCAGCAGGCGCTGGGACAGGGCGAGGACGTGGTGGTGGCCTGCACGCAGGAAGCCCGCCTCTTCGGCGAGATCTCCGAGCAGACCGAGGGCGCCAAGTCGGTGCCGATCCGTTTCGTCAACATCCGCGAGACCGGGGGCTGGAGCAAGGACGCGGCCAAGGCCGGCCCGAAGATGGCCGCGTTGCTGGCCGCCGCGCGCCTGCCCGACCCCGAGCCCGTGCCCACCGTCACCTACAAGAGCGCCGGGCGCCTGCTCATCATCGGCGCGCTGGACGCCGCCGAGCGCGCCGCCGAGCTGCTGGCCGACACCCTGGACGTCAGCATCTTCAGCACCGGCCCCGGGACGGATGGCGGTTTGCAGGAGCGCCGTTATCCCGTGCTGGCCGGCAGGATCGAGGCGCTCACCGGCTGGCTGGGCGCCTTCGAACTCAAGTGGCAGCGCAACAACCCCATCGACCTGGACCTGTGCACACGCTGCAATGCCTGCATCGACGCCTGCCCGGAAGGCGCGATCGGCTTCGACTATCAAATTGATAGCGCTCTGTGCAAATCACACCGGGCCTGCGTCAAGGCCTGCGGCGTGGCCGGGGCCATCGACTTCACCCGCGAGCCGCAGGCCGACAGCGAAACCTACGACCTGGTGCTGGACCTGCGCAGTACGCCGGCCTTCACCCAGCACGCCAAGCCCCAGGGTTATTTCCAGTGGGACGGCCAGAACCAGCGCACCCTCATCGAATTGCGCGGTCTGGTCGGCGAATTCGAGAAGCCCAAGTTTTTTGTCTACAAGCAGAAGCTCTGCGCGCACAGCCGCAACGAGAAGGTGGGCTGCAACGCCTGCATCGAGGTCTGCTCGGCCTCGGCCATCAGTTCGGACTACGAACACCAGCAGATCAAGGTGAGCCCCAACCTCTGCGTGGGTTGCGGCGCCTGCACCACGGTTTGCCCCAGCGGCGCGCTGACCTTTGCCTACCCGCGTGCGGGCGAGCAGGGCGTCAAGCTCAAGACCCTGCTCTCCACCTACCTGCGCGCCGGCGGCAAACAGCCCGCGCTGCTGCTGCACAGCCAGCAGGCGGGGACCCGGATGATCGGTGACCTGGGCCGCGCCGCACGCGTGGACCCGGACATGCTGGGCGTGCCGGCGCGCGTGATCCCCGTGCCGGTCTGGCACACCGCCTCCCTGGGCCTGGATGTCTGGCTCTCGGCCGTGGCCTATGGTGCGACGAATGTCTGGGTGCTGATGGCGGGCGAGGAAGCGCCCCAGTACCTGGAGGCCGTGCGCGCCCAGATGGACGTGGCGCAGGCCATCCTCACCGGCCTGGGCTACAAGGGCGAACACTTCCGCATCCTGCATGCGCGGGATGCGCGCGACCTGGCGGCGCTGGACGCCGACCTGCAGCTTGCGGCCGCGCAGGGTGTGGCCAAGCCCGCCGGTTTTGCCGTGCAGGCCGACAAGCGTGCGACGCTGGAACTGGCGCTGGACCATCTGCTGACGCACGCCACGCTGGCCGAACCCAGACCCGAGCTGATTCCGCTGCCGGCACAGGGCTCCCCGCTGGGCGCGCTGGCCATCAACAAGGACAGCTGCACGATGTGCCTGAGCTGCGTGAACGCCTGCCCGGCCAGCGCGCTGCAGGACAACCCCAACGCGCCGCAGCTGAAATTCATCGAGAAGAACTGTGTGCAATGCGGCCTGTGCGTCAAGACCTGCCCGGAAAAGGCGCTGTCGCTCATTCCGCAGCTGCGTCTGACGCCGCAGCGCAAGGAAGCCGTGGTGATCAACGAGATGCAGCCCTACGCCTGCGTGCGCTGCGGCAAGCCCTTCGGCACGCTCAAGGGCATCGAGGCCATGCTGGGCAAGCTGGCCGGCCATTCCATGTTCCAGGGCGAAGCGCTGGAGCGGCTGAAGATGTGCGGCGACTGCCGCGTGATCGACATCTACAGCAACCCGAACGAATCCAGGATCACCGACCTTTGAGCCGACCATGAGCAATCAACCAGAATCCAACGACGCCCTGCTGGCCCAGGGCGGCACGCTCGACGAAGAGACCGCCCGCGCCGAGGTCTATGGCCTGCTGGCCGCGCTGTATTACGCCCCCCCGGGCGCAGAGTTGCTGGAGCAACTGCGGGTGGCCGCCACCGAAGCGCCGGCCGAGGGTGGTTTCCTGGAGGAACCCTGGCGTGCCCTGGTGGGTGCGGCGCGCGATCTGGACTTGCAGACGGTCACAAGGGAATACAACGCCCTGTTCGGCGGCGTCGGCAAACCCGAGGTCTACCTCTTCGGCTCGCACTACCTCAGCGGTTTCCTCAACGAGAAGCCCCTGGCCAAGCTGCGCGATGACTTGGCCGCCCTGGGCCTGGCGCGCGACGAGACCATGCCCGAGACCGAGGACCACATCGCCTACCTCTGCGAGGTGATGCGCTACCTGATCGCCGGCGACGACGTGGCCGTGGCCAACCTGACGAAACAGCGCGAGTTTTTTGCGGCGCACCTGCAGCCCTGGGTCAACCCCATGTGCGACGCGATCGAGGGCAACCCCTCGGCACGTTTCTACGCGGCGCTGGCCGGTTTCACGCGCGCCTTCCTCAGCGTCGAGATGCAGGGCTTCGACATGCTGGCGTAAAGCCGGCTTCCCGTTCAGGCCCGCCGCGCTTCCATCGGGCCCGTCGGACCATCCTGCGGAACCAGCGGCTCGGTCAGCAGCCAGACGCGGAAGACCGCACCATCGGCGGCCTCGCCGAGCTCGCGCCGGTTCAGGCCTTCGATGCTGCCGCCGTAGCGTTCCACCAGGCCCACGCTGATCCACAGGCCCAGGCCGTTGCCGTCGTTCTTGGTGGTGAAGAAGGGGCGGAACAGGCGCTCCTTGACGCGTTCGCTCAAACCCGGTCCGCTGTCGCTGATCTCCAGCAGCACGCCGGTCTTGCCGTCCTCCCGGTTGCGCGTGCGCAGGCGCAGGCGTCCGCCCTCGGGCATGGCCTGGATGGCGTTGATCATCAGGTTGATCACCACCTGCTGCAGTTCCTGGCGGTTCACGCCGGCGCGCGCCGTGGCCAGCAGGTCGCGCTCGACGTCGATGCGGGTGCGCGCCAGCAGGTGGGCCACCAGTACCAGCGAGTTCTCCAGCGTCTGGTTCACGTCCATCGCTTCCACGTAACCCGCGTATTCGGTGGGCCGTGCGTACTGCAGCAGCTGGGTGACGATCAGGCGCATGCGTTCGACCTGCTGGTCCAGCAGGGTGAGTTCGGCCTTGACCGGGGTGGCCTGCGCGCCCAGGGTCTCGCGCATCAGGTCCAGGTTGCCCTGGATCACGGCGATGGGGTTGTTGATCTCGTGCGCCACGCTGGCGGTGAGCTGGCCGATGGCGGCGAGCTTCTCCGACTTGACCAGCTGCTGCTGCGCCTGCTGCAGCGAGGCGTTGCTCTGCGCCAGCTCCTGCGTGCGCTCGACCACCTTGGCATCGAGCTCCTCGGCCCAGCGCTGCAGGGCGCGGGTCTTCTCGTCGATCACGTCCAGCAGTTCGTCCAGGTGGCCGGCCAGCGCGCCGATCTCGTCGCGCGCGGTGACCAGGCCCACGCGTGCGCCGGTGTCGCCGTCCTCCACGCGCTGCATGGTCAGGTTCATCTGCTCCAGCGGGCGGAAGATGCTGCGCGCCCAGCGCAGCGAAAACAGCGCGGCCAGCACCATCACCACCAGGAAGATGCCGACGATCAGCGCCAGCATGCCGTACTTCACGTAGCGGAAGGGCTCTTCCAGGTAACCCACGTAGAGCATGCCCGTGCGCTCGCCGGCGGCGTCCAGCAGCGGCTCGTAGGCCGAGACGTACCAGTCGTTGACGACGAAGGCGCGGTCCAGCCAGGTTTCGCCATGCGTGAGCACGGCCTCGCGCACGGCTTGCGAAACGCGCGTGCCGATGGCGCGCTCGTCCTGGAACAGGCGCACATTGGTGGTGATGCGCACGTCGTCCATGAAGAGCGTCGCCGTGCCGTGGCTGCCGAAGGGCAGGGAGCCTTCGGGGTAGACGATGCGGTTGATGTGGTCGATGAAGGGCAGGTTCTGGTTCAGCAGCACGCCGCCGCGCAGCAGCGCCACGATATTGCCGTCGGCACCGCGCACGGGCGTGGTGGCCAGCATGACCAGGGCGCGGTCTTCCACGTTGCGTGTGGTGGGAATGGCGCTGCGTGTCGGGATCAGCGGGATGTGGATGCGCGGCGCCAGATGCGGGGCCAGCGCCAGCAGTTCGGCCGGCTCCAGCCGCGCCAGGTTGGCCTGGTCGGTGCTGACGCGGGCGTGGATGGCCCCTGCGCCATGCGCTGGTGTGCGCATCTCGGTGGACGGGGTGGCCGAGGGCAGCCAGTCGGCCGTGATGAGCCGGCCGTCAAGCTGGTAAAGGTTGATGAAGTCGAAGCCCAGGCGCCGGCTCTCGCGTGCCAACAGGGCCTGCACGGCCGGCAGGTCGCGCCGCTGCAAGGGCTGGTAGAGCGCGTGCGAGGCCGCCACCGCGTGCGTGCCGGAGCCCACCTCGGACAACACCTGCTCGAAGTAGCCGCGTGCCACCGCCAGGTCGCTGCGCACCTTGGTGATCAGCAGCCGGTCGTAGGCGGCATTGCCCCAGATCAGCAGCGCGCCGACCAGCAGGGGCAGCACCACCAGCAGCGGCAGCAGCGCCATGGCCAGCAGCTTGTTGCGGATGGAGTGCGTGAGCCAGCGCGGCGCCAGCGCGGCCGGCAAGCGGGCGAGCCATCTCACGACAGGGCCCACTCGGCGCAGCGCCGCTCCAGCGTGCGGCGCGAGATGCCCAGCAGCTGCGCGGCCTGCGTCTTGTCGCCGTGCACCGAATCGAGCACCGCGCGGATGTGCTGCTGCTCCAGCGTGTGCAGGTCGGTCACGCCGCGCTCGGCGCCGCTGTCGGCGGGCGCGGCAGCGGAGCGCTGGCCCATGGTGTAGAGCGCCGAGACATTGAGCGTGCCCAGGATCAGCGAGCGTTCGATCAGGTTGCGCAGCTCGCGCACATTGCCGGGCCAGTCGTACTGCATCAGGTAGTCCATCTCGGCCGGTGTGATCTGCAGCGGCGCGGCGCCCAGCACGGGGGCGAGCCGGGCGATGAAGTGCTGTACCAGGTCGGGGATGTCGTCCTTGTGTTCGCGCAGGGCGGGGAGCGCCAGTTCTACCACCTGCAGGCGGTAGTACAGGTCCTTGCGGAAGCGCCCCTCGGCCACGGCCTGCTGCAGCGAGCGGTTGGTGGCGGCGATGATGCGCACGTTCATCGTCACCAGCTGCTGGCTGCCGACCGGGCGGATCTTCAGGTCTTCCAGCGCGCGCAGCAGCGTGGCTTGCAGCGGCAGCGGCAGCTCGGCCACCTCGTCCAGGAAGAGCGTGCCGCCCTGGGCGTAATAGAAGAGGCCGTCGCGTGCGCGCGTGGCGCCGGCAAAGGCGCCCTTGGCATGGCCGAAGAGCTCGCTCTCCATGTGCTCGGGCGAGACCGAGGCGCAGTTGACGGGCACGAAGGGCCCTTGCGCGCGCGGGCTCAGGGCATGCAGGGCACGTGCCACCAGCTCCTTGCCCGTGCCCGATTCGCCCTGCAGCAGCACGGTGCTGTTGACCGTGGCGATGCGGCGTACGGAGGCGGAGAGTTCGGTCATCTGCGGCGTATGCCCCACCAGGCCGTTGTCGGCGAACTGGCTGCGCGACAGTGCGTGGCGCAGCACGAAGTTCTCGCGTGCCAACCGGGCACTCTCATAACAGCGGCGCACCGCGTTGAGGATCTGCGGCACGCGAAAGGGCTTGAGGATGAAGTCCGAGGCGCCGGCGCGCAGCGCCTCGATGGCGGTGTCCAGGTCGGCGAAGGCCGTGATCAGGATCACCTGGCCGGTGTAGCCGTGCTCGCGCAGTTCCTTGAGCCAGGCCACGCCGTTCATGCCGGGCAGGGCGATGTCCAGGATGATGAGGTCGACGTGGTTGCCGCGCAGCAGCTCGGCGCCTTCTTCCGCACTGCCCGCCTCCATCACGGTCTGGCAGCGCGGCGCCAGCGTCTTGACCAGAAAGTTGCGCATGCCCGGCTCGTCGTCGACGACCAGGATGGACCAGTAGGGCCAGCCGTCGGCCAGCTTGTTTGCGTCGGGAATGGGGGGCGTTGTGGTCACGGTCAGGCGATGAAAGTAGCGCAATTCTATCGATCACAGCTGAGTGATTTTGTCGGGTATCAAGGTTTTGATGCGCTAACAACAGCGCGCCGTGTGGCAGGCTTGCGAACCATTCTTATCTGTGTGATTTGACTTGCGACAAGTTGTCGCAAACCTGTCGTCAGCTTGTCGTGCCACCAGATGATTATTGCGGTGCAGCAAGTACACAAGCCCTTGATTCATGCGGTGTGCTGCAAATTCGTTCGAGTGCCAGGAGTGCATGGCTATATCAGTGATGTGCGAATTAAAAAATCTCCCCTGTGCGCATCGTGGCGAGGGTCGGCTCGCACCAAGGGAGACCTCGCTTGCTGAAACACCGTGGCATTGCTAAATTCCAGCAAGTTTCGTTATGTAGTTCTGTTCCTAAGTGGAACCTTTCAGGAGACCCAGCATGAGTCAATCCCAAGGGAAATTGTCACGACGCACCCTTTTTGCAGGTGCAGGCACCGCCGGTGCCGTGGCCGCCGTGGCCAGCCTGATGC
>NZ_KQ483358.1:3478693-3537123 GCF_001432305.1 Curvibacter sp. PAE-UM | reverse complement strand
CGGGGCCAGCCTGATGCCGGCGGCAAAGCCGGTCGCGCAGGCTGCCCCCGAACCCAAGGCGGCTCCTGCCAAGGGCGGTGGTTACCACCTGTCCGAACACGTCAAGCACTACTACCAGACCACCCGCCTCTAATCAAAGCTGGAGAGAGACATGTTGCTCACCAAGAAATCCCCGGCGACCGAGACCACAGCTCGTTCGCCCTTTGTGCACAGCCTGCGCCGCGGCCTGTCGCAAGCCCTGCCCACCATGGACCGTCGTGCCTTCCTGCGTCGCTCGGGCCTGGGTCTGGGCGTTGGCCTCGCAGCCTCGCAGCTCACGCTGGTGAAGAAGGCGAACGCCGCCAGCAGTGTTGCCGTCGGCGACGGCAAGATCGAAGTCAAGCGCACCGTCTGCACGCACTGCTCGGTGGGCTGCGCCATCGACGCCGTGGTGGAAAACGGCGTGTGGACGCGCCAGGAGCCGGTGTTCGACTCGCCCATCAACCTGGGTGCCCACTGCGCCAAGGGCGCCTCGATCCGCGAGCACGGCCACGGCGAGTACCGTCTGCGCTACCCCATGAAGCTGGTCAACGGCAAGTACGAGCGCATCAGCTGGGACACGGCCCTCAACGAGATCACCGCCCGCATGATGGAGCTGCGCAAGGCCAGCGGCCCGGACAGCGTCTATTTCGTCGGCTCGTCCAAGCACAGCAACGAGCAGGCCTACCTGATGCGCAAGTTCGTCAGCTTCTGGGGCACCAACAACTGTGACCACCAGGCGCGCATCTGCCACTCCACCACGGTGGCTGGCGTGGCGAACACCTGGGGCTACGGCGCCATGACCAACTCGTACAACGACATGCAGAACAGCAAGGTCGCCCTGTACATCGGGTCGAATGCCGCCGAAGCCCACCCGGTCAGCCTGCTGCACATGCTGCACGCCAAGGAAACCGGCTGCAAGATGATCGTGGTCGACCCGCGCTTCACCCGCACGGCTGCCAAGGCCGACGAGTTCGTGCGCATCCGCTCCGGCACCGACATCCCCTTCCTGTTCGGCCTGCTGTACCACATCTTCAAGAACGGCTGGGAAGACAAGAAGTACATCAACGACCGTGTCTACGGCATGGAAGACGTCAAGAAGGACGTGCTGGCCAAGTGGACCCCGGCTGCGGTCGAAGAGGCCTGCGGTGTGGGCGAGGCCCAGATGGCCAAGGTCGCCAGGATGCTGCACGAGAGCCGCCCCGGCACCATCGTCTGGTGCATGGGCCAGACCCAGCACACCATCGGCAACGCCATGGTGCGCGCCTCCTGCATCCTGCAGCTGGCCCTGGGCAACGTCGGCAAGTCCGGCGGCGGCACCAACATCTTCCGCGGCCACGACAACGTGCAGGGCGCGACCGACGTCGGCCCCAACCCGGATTCGCTGCCGGGCTACTACGGCATCGTCGAAGGTTCCTGGAAACACTTCGCCAATGTCTGGGGCGTGGACTTCGAGTGGATCAAGAAGCAGTTCGCAACGCCCGCCATGATGACCAAGCCCGGCATCACCGTGTCGCGCTGGATCGACGGCGTGCTTGAGAAGAACGAGCTGATCGACCAGGACTCCAACCTGCGCGGCGTCTTCTACTGGGGCCATGCGCCCAACTCGCAGACCCGCGGTCTGGAGATGAAGCGCGCCATGGACAAGCTGGACCTGCTGGTGGTGGTGGACCCGTATCCGTCGGCCACGGCGGCCATGGCCGCCATGCCCGGCAAGGCTGAAGACCTCAACCCCAACCGCGCGGTCTACCTGCTGCCGGCCGCCACCCAGTTCGAGACCAGCGGTTCTGCCACCGCCTCCAACCGCTCCATCCAGTGGCGCGAGAAGGTGATCGAGCCGCTGTGGGAGAGCCGCACCGACCACATGATCATGCACCAGCTGGCCGAGAAACTCGGCTTCGCCAAGGAGCTGTCCAAGAACTACAAGATGCAGAAGGTCAAGGGCATGGACGAGCCCATGCCCGAGGACATCCTGCGCGAAATCAACCGCGGTGTCTGGACCATCGGTTACACCGGCCAGAGCCCGGAGCGCCTCAAGGCCCACATGCGCAACATGAACGCCTTCGACGTGAAGACGCTCAAGTGCAAGGGCAAGGTCGTGGACAAGGAAACCGGCTACGACATGTCGGGTGACTACTTCGGCCTGCCCTGGCCCTGCTACGGCACGCCCGCGCTCAAGCACCCGGGTTCGCCCAATCTGTACGACACCTCCAAGCACGTCATGGACGGCGGCGGCAACTTCCGCGCCAACTTCGGCGTGGAGAAGGACGGCAAGAACCTGCTGGCCGAGGACGGTTCCTACTCCAAGGGCGCCGACATCACTACCGGTTATCCGGAACTCGACCACGTGCTGCTCAAGAAGCTGGGCTGGTGGGGTGAGCTCACCGAGGCCGAAGCCAAGGCCGCCGAAGGCAAGAACTGGAAGACCGACTCCTCGGGCGGCATGATCCGCGTGTTCATGCAGAACCACGGTTGCCACCCCTTCGGCAACGCCAAGGCACGCGCCGTGGTCTGGAACTTCCCCGATCCGGTGCCGCAGCACCGCGAGCCGCTCTACGGTACCAAGCCCGAACTCATGGCCAAGTACCCGACCCACGACGACAAGAAGGCCTTCTGGCGCCTGCCCACGTTGTACAAGACGCTGCAGACCAAGAACATCGCTGACAAGCTGCACGAGAAGTTCCCGCTCATCCTGTCCTCGGGCCGGCTGGTCGAGTACGAGGGCGGCGGCGAGGAAACCCGCTCCAACCCCTGGCTGGCCGAACTGCAGCAGGAAGCCTTCGTGGAAATCAACCCGAAGACGGCGACCGAACGCGGCATCCGCAACGGCGAGCGCGTCTGGCTGCACAGCCCGACCGGCGCCAAGCTCAACGTGCAGGCCTTGGTGACCGAGCGCGTCGCGTCCGACACCGTGTGGATGCCCTTCCACTTCTCCGGTCGTTGGCAAGGTGCCGACATGCTGGCCTACTACCCCAAGGGTGCGGCGCCCATCGTGCGCGGCGAAGCGGTCAACACGGCAACTACATATGGTTATGACAGCGTGACCATGATGCAGGAAACCAAGACCACGATCTGCAACATCGAGAAAGCCTGAGGAGTAACGTCATGGCACGAATGAAATTTGTTTGTGACGCCGAGCGCTGCATCGAGTGCAACGGCTGCGTCACCGCCTGCAAGAACGAACACGAAGTCCCCTGGGGTGTGAACCGCCGCCGCGTGGTCACCCTCAATGACGGCGTGCCCGGCGAGAAATCCATCTCGGTGGCCTGCATGCACTGCAGCGACGCACCCTGCATGGCGGTCTGCCCGGTCAACTGCTTCTACCGCACCGACGAGGGTGTGGTGCTGCACGACAAGGACATCTGCATCGGCTGCGGCTACTGCTCCTACGCCTGCCCCTTCGGCGCGCCCCAGTTCCCCTCGCAGGGCACCTTCGGTGTGCGCGGCAAGATGGACAAGTGCACCTTCTGCGCCGGCGGCCCCGAGGCCAACGGCAGCCAGGCCGAGTTCGAGAAATACGGGCGCAACCGCCTGGCCGAAGGCAAGCTGCCGGCCTGTGCCGAAATGTGCTCGACCAAGGCCCTGCTCGCCGGTGACGGCGACATGGTGGCCGACATCTTCCGCACCCGCGTGCTGCAACGTGGCAAGGGCGCCGAAGTCTGGGGCTGGGGCACCGCCTACGGCTCGCGCCAGGCCGGCCAGCCGGCACCTGCAGGAGCCAAGTCATGAAAAAAGCACTGATCATCGTTTCCGCTGCGTTCCTGCTGACCGCCTGCGGCGAGTCGCCCCAGGGCATCGGTGGTGCCAAGCAGGATGCGGCGCCGCACACGGGCACCGGCAAGGCCTATGTCGAACCGGGCTGGAAGTCCGGTGACAAGGCCAGCTGGGAGTCCAAGCTCAAGGCACGCGGCCAGTATGGCCAGAACGAGTACAACCGGGTCAACTGAAGATCGGACGCCTCATGAAAAAAGTGCTTGCCCTGGCCATGTTCATGGCCCTGGGCTGGGCCGCACCGGTCCACGCCCAGCAGGACAAACTCAAGCTTGATGCTCCGCCTGCCAAGGCGGCACCGGCTCCCGCCGGCGGCATCAAGGGACAGAACATCTTCGACGTCAAGCCCGACGCCAGCGAGGAGCCGGGTTACGCGACGCAGACCAATGCCGAGCGGGCCCAGGTGCAGCCCGGCAACAACGCGCCCATGTGGCGTGCGGTCGGCGGCGGGGTGACGGGTTACAGCAGCCTGCCCAGGACCGAAGCGCCGGAAGCCGGCAACCTGATCCAGCCCTTTGTGCAGTACCCGGGCTCCATGCTCACCAACGCCGGCGAAGCCTGGCGCCAGGTGCGCAACCAGTGGATCATTCCCTACGGCGGCGCGCTCATCCTGATCGCGCTGGGCGCAGTGGGTATCTTCTACTGGCGCAAGGGCACCCTGCAGCTGCACGGCGCCGAGACCGGCCGCAAGATCGAGCGTTTCACCGCGTTCGAGCGCTCGGCCCACTGGGCCAACGCCATCGCCTTCTCCATCCTGGCGATCTCCGGCCTCGTCATGGCCTTCGGCAAGTACTTCCTGCACCCGGTCATCGGCGGCACGCTGTTCGGCTGGCTGACCTATGTGCTGAAGAACCTGCATAACTTCGCCGGCCCGGTGTTTGCCGTCTCGCTGCTGGTGGTCATCGGCACCTTCGTCAAGGACAACCTGCCGCGCAAGGAAGACATCACCTGGCTGGTCAAGGGCGGCGGCCTGCTGTCCGGGCACGAGATCGCCTCGCACCGCTTCAATGCCGGCGAGAAGGTGCTGTTCTGGGGTGGCGTGTTCGTGCTGGGCCTGATCGTCGTGGCTTCCGGCCTGGTGCTGGACAAGCTGGTGCCGGGCCTGGACTACCTGCGTGGCGACATGCAGATCGCCCACATGGTCCACGGCGTGGCCACGGTGCTGATGATGGCCATGTTCATCGGCCACATCTACATGGGCACGCTCGGCATGGCCGGCGCCTACACCGCCATGAAGACCGGTTATGTCGACGAGACCTGGGCCAAGGAACACCACGAGCTCTGGTACGACGACATCAAGGCCGGCAAGATCCCGGCCCAGCGCACCCAGCCGGCCGCGCCCGGTGCTCCCGTCAAAGCCTGATCACCAAGAAAAGAGGCCCACATGAAATCCATCGCCGTATTCATCGCCGCTTGCGCCCTGAGCGTCTCCGCCCTGGCCAAGCTGCCCGCTCCGAACGACGAAGCCAAGGCCAAGGCGGCCGAAGCTGCCGCCAAGACCGCCCACGCCGGCAAGGTCGATGGCTACAAGCTGTGCAAGTCGCAGGACAAGGTGGCTGCCCAATATCGCAAGTCGGGCAAGGCTGGCAAGGATGCCAAGCCGGTCGCCACCGCGCCCTGCGCCGATCCGGGCCCCTTCGTCTACAAGCCGGCAACCGCCGCTGCTCCGGCCGCTCCTGCTGCCGCGCCCGCCAAGAAGTCCTGATTCCCGCACGGATTGAGGTCTCACGGGCCGGGCTGCAAAGCCCGGCCCGTTTTGTTGTACGCTGCCATTCATGTCCTTGCCACATCTCACCCGAGCCCAGGCGCCCCTGACGCGTGAGGTCACGGCCGTCAACGAGCACGGTGAGGCCACCACCTTGTCCATTCCGGCGGAGCGCGCGCTCACCGTCTACGTTGACAAGCGCGAGCTGGTCACGCTCATGACCCTGGGGGGCCATCCCGAACTGCTGGTGCTCGGTTTCCTGCGCAACCAGCGCCTGGTGCGCTCGGTGGACGAGATCGAATCCATCACCGTGGACTGGGACGTGGGTGCTGCCGCCGTCAAGACCCGCGAAGGCATCACCGACATCGAGGAACGCACGTCCAAGCGCGTCGTCACCACCGGCTGCGGCCAGGGCAGCGTGTTCGGCGACATGATGGACGAGGTGGACCAGATCCAATTACCTGAAGCCACGCTCACCCAGGCCCAGCTCTACGGCATAGTCAACGCCATCCGCCTGCAGGAAAGCACCTACAAGTCGGCCGGCTCGGTGCATGGCTGTGCGCTGTTCCGCGGCGAGGAGATGCTGCTCTTCGTGGAAGACGTGGGCCGCCACAACGCGATCGACACCATTGCGGGCTGGATGTGGCTGCAGGAGCCCGCTGCCATGGCGGGGGCGGACAAGGTGTTCTACACCACGGGTCGGCTGACCAGCGAGATGGTGATCAAGTCGGCGCAGATGGGGGTGCCTATCGTCGTTTCCCGTAGCGGGATTACGCAGATGGGGCATGCGGTGGCGGAGCGGGTGGGGCTGTGTGCGATTGGGCGGGCTACGGGGCGGCATTTCTATTGCTATACGGCTTCGGAGCGCTTGGTGTTGCAGCCGGAGTTGGCGGGGCCGAAGTTGCGGGCGGCGGCGTAGCTTCTTTCTTCCTGCGTTTTCTTTTGCGTGGCTAGCCGGGTCTCGCCCCGGCGGGCGAGTCACCTTTCTTTGCTTCGCCAAAGCAAGGTAACCGAAAGAAAGGCGACCCTGGTGTCTGTGACCCCGGCTGCGCCGGGGCAACCTGCGATGCTCGCGCCAGGCGGGATCCGCGCAAACTCGCTGCGCTCAAACATGCGCGGCTCTTCACCCGCCTGCCGCTGCGCTTCTCGGCACAGACACAAGGGTGGGGGATACCGAAAACAGAATGCAAAGACAACAAGGGCACGCTATCGCGTGCCCTTGTTGTATCGATGATGTTGGGATTGCTACGCTTACGAACGGTTATGTATCCACGCGATGTTCTTGACAGCTCACCTGCATTGCAGCGTGTCGAACAGCAATATCAGCTGTGTTGTGCCCTTGTCTCCAACGGAAATCCACTCAAAATTGGCAACCGAGTATGCATTTCCGCCATCCGATTTGACCCATTCATCAATACCTTGGGCACCGTTTTCTAAATCTCCAGTAACGGTGAACCCAATTGGAGCTGTATATTTTCGATTGCTGACTAGCAATCGGCATTGCCCTTTTGATATGGCTTCTGCTGCGGGAATTCGATCATAGAACTTTGAGCTTGTAGTCTTCGGGAGACTTTCATTGAACTGGTTGGGCGTCATAGATGTGGCGCAACCAGCCGTAAACACGACTGCGCAAGAAAAGACGATGCGAGAGGACAACCATTGCATTGATTCTTCTCCTGAACGATGTAGAAATACGCTTCTTTCTTGCCGTCTGTAATTGCTTGATTTATATCTGAAATCATCGCTGCAGCCAATCAAAGCGCAGAGCTGAAAGAAGGGCCGTTTAGTGGTAATCGGTATCCGGCCCCACCGCCGTGTGCGGAGGCGAGTAGCGCAGGAGCGGGCGGAAAGAGGGGCGCGCATGTTTGAGCGCAGCGAGTTTGCGCGCACCCCGCACGGTCAGAGCAACGCAGTGTGCCCGGAGCGCAGCGGAGGGACGACGCACCCGGCTCGCCTTCTCTTTGCTTGGCGGATTCAAATACCAAGTGCAACGATGGGCTGGATATCGACATTCTGCTTGAAGCAATCTTCGAAGAGCACCTCGGCTGGAGTCCTGAACCCAAGGGTCTTGCGAGGGCGGGTATTGAGACTCCAGGCAATGTGATCGAGCTGGCGCTGGCTATAGACGCTCAGATCCGTCCCCTTGGGCAGGTATTGCCTGATCAGCCCATTGGTGTTCTCGTTGATTCCGCGCTGCCAGGGGCTGTGCGGGTCCGCAAAGTAGATCTTCAATCCTGTGCTCTCGGCCAGCTTTTTGTGCAACGCCATCTCCTTGCCCTGGTCGTACGTCAAGGTCTGGCGTAATGCATCGTCCAGAGGGCTGAAGGCCTGTTCGTAGCCGCGCAGGGCTTCTTCTGCCGTGGCACCATCCATCTTCACCAGCATGACGAACAAGGTCTTGCGGCACACCAGGGTGCCCACAGCCGATTGGTTCCTGGAACCCTTGATCAGATCGCCTTCCCAGTGACCCGGTAGTAATCGATCGCTGGCTTCGGGGGGGCGCAGATGAATGCTGACGATGTCCTGTAGGGCGCCGCGCCGCCCAGTGCCTCGTGCCTGGGGACGGCGTGCCCCACGCCCTTGGCGCAGCAGGCTGACCAGCTGTCGACGCAGCTCCCCTCGCGGGGCCGCGTAAATGGCGGTGTAGATCGTCTCGTGGGAAGCTTGCAATTGAGGTTGCCCGGGATGCTCGCGTTTGAGTGTGCCCGCAATCTGTTCAGGCGACCAGCTCTGGCACAGCAGGCCATGAACCCTTTGCCACAAGGCACCGTCCGGATGAAGTTTTCGGGTTGGTCGACAAGCACGACGGAGGCGACGGGCACGCACGCCAGCACGTACTGCGTTGTAGCCGCCCGCAACTCGGGGACGGCCCATAGGCCCTAACTCAGATTCCTGCTTGTAGCCATTTCGCCGCAGTTCGCGACTGATGGTGCTCGGACAACGGCCAAGCGCCCGAGCAATGCCGCGGACGCTGCAATCCTGAAACTTCATGGCCATGATCGCGCCACGTTCCTCGGCGCTCAGGTGGGTGTAGGTGGCTTTCATGCAACGGGCTCCTTCTGGAAGTGTGTTGCACTTCAGCTTTGAATCCGCCCTTACTTTCTCTTGGCGAAGCAAGAGAAAGTGAGTCGCCCGCCGGGGCGAGACCCGGCCAGCAGGCGTGCCAAGGCCGCAGCCAAGCTGAAAACCCCGTCACACCGACAGGATCAGAAATCCCCTAAGCTACCCCCATGAACATCACCTTCTGGCAACTCGCCTGGAAAACCCTCTGGCGTGACTTGCGTGCCGGCCAGCTGCGCCTGCTGATCCTGGCCGTCACACTGGCGGTGGCGGCGCTGACAGCCGTGGGCTTTTTCGCCGACCGGCTCAAGGGCGGCATGCAGCGCGATGCGCGCCAGTTGCTGGGTGGTGATGCGGTGATCGTCAGCGACAACGCTACCCCGGCTTCTCTGCTGGCGCTGGCCCAACAAAGTGGCCTGCAGGTCTCCGGCTCCCTGAGTTTCCCGACCATGGCCCGCGCCGACGACAAGCACGGCGGTGCCACGCGCCTGGTCTCGCTCAAGGCGGTGGAGGCGGGTTATCCGCTGCGCGGCAAGCTGACCGTCAGCACGGAAGCGGGTACGCCAGCCGCAGCCACGCGCGACATTCCGGCGCCGGGTGAGGTCTGGGCCGATCCGGCCCTGCTTGATGCCCTGGGCCTGCAACTGGGCGACAAGCTGCTGCTGGGCGAGGCGGCCCTGCGCATCACGCGTCTGATCGGTGTAGAGCCTGACCGTGGCGCCGGTTTCATCAACTTCGCGCCGCGTGCGCTCATCAACCAAAACGATCTGGCCGCCACCCAGCTGATACAGCCGGCCAGCCGCGTGAGCTACCGCCTGGCCGTGGCCGGCGAGGACCGCGTGGTCAACGCCTTCGTCAAGCGCGCCAACGAGGCGGTAGAGCGCGAGCAGCTGCGTGGCGTGCGCATCGAGGCCCTGCAGGGCGGGCGGCCCGAGATGGCGCAGACGCTGGAGCGTGCCGAAAAATTCCTCAACCTCGTGGCCCTGCTGGCCGCGCTGCTGAGCGCGGTGGCCGTGGGCCTGGCCGCGCGTTCTTTTGCCAACCAGCATCTGGATGACTGCGCCATGTTGCGTGTGCTGGGCCTGTCCCAGTCCACCATCGCGCGCAGCCATGCGCTGGAGTTCCTGCTGGTGGGCCTGGCCGGCGGTGCGCTGGGTGTGGCTCTGGGCTGGGCCGTGCACCATGTCTTTGTGTTGCTGCTGGCCGGCCTGGTGGACACCGCTTTGCCCGCGCCAGGCCTGTGGCCCGTATTCTTCGGCCTGGGCATGGGCCTCACGCTCATGCTGGCCTTCGGCCTGCCGCCGGTGCTGCAGCTGGCCCAGGTACCCGCGTTGCGTGTGATCCGGCGCGACCTGGGCACGCTGCGGCCCATGTCCATCGGCGTGCTGGGCCTGGGGGTGCTGGGTTTTGCTGTGCTGCTGCTGGCGGCCAGCAGCGACCTGAAGCTGGGGCTGATCACCGTGGGAGGCTTTGCTGGCGCCGTGGCCATCTTTGCGCTGGCCAGCTGGGGCGCGGTGCTGCTGCTGCGCCGGGTGGTGCGCGAGAACACCGCGCCGCGCTGGCTGGTGCTGGCCACACGCCAGCTCTCGGCGCGGCCCATCTACGCCGTGCTGCAGGTCAGCAGCCTGGCCGTGGGCCTGCTGGCCCTGCTGCTGCTGGTGCTGCTGCGCACCGACCTGATCCGCAGCTGGCGTCAGGCCACGCCGGCCGACGCGCCCAACCGTTTTGTCATCAACATCCAGCCCGACCAGGCCGAGGCCTTCCAGCGCCAGCTGCGTGAGGCGGGGGTCAGCGGCTACGACTGGTTCCCCATGATCCGCGGCCGCCTGGTGGCCATCAACGACCGCCCCGTCCAGGCGCAGGACTACGAAGACGACCGGGCCCAGCGCCTGGTCGAGCGCGAGTTCAACCTCTCGCACAGCGCGCAGCCACCGGGCCACAACCCCATCGTGGCCGGCCGCTGGACGGCCGAAGATGCCAACGGCATCAGCATGGAAGAGGGCATCGCCAAGACGCTGAACCTCAAGCTGGGCGACAAGTTGCGTTTCGACATTGCCGGCCTGCAGCAGGAGAGCACCATCACCTCGCTGCGCAAGGTGGACTGGGGTTCCATGCGTGCCAACTTCTTTGCGTTGTACCCGGTGAGCCGGATGCCGGAGCTGCCGGTTACCTACCTGGCCGCGCTGCGCGCGCCGGACAAGCCGGGTTTCGACAGCGCGCTGGTGCGCCACTTCCCTAACATCACCGTGGTGGACCTCAGCGCCACCCTGGCCCAGGTGCAGCGTGTGCTGGAGCAGGTGAGCCGCGCGGTGGAGTTCCTCTTCGGCTTCACGCTGGCCGCCGGCCTGGTGGTGCTGTTCGCCGCCGTCACCGCCACGCGCGAGGAGCGCGCGCGCGAATACGCCATCATGCGTGCCGTGGGCGCGGGCAGCGGCCTGCTGCGCCAGGTGCAACGCGCCGAACTCGCGGGTGTGGGCGCGCTGGCCGGGGCCTTGGCCGCCGTGGTCTCGGCCGTGGTGGGCTGGGCGCTGGCGCGTTATGCCTTCAATTTCGAATGGACCGTCACCTGGTGGCTGCTGCCCGTCGGCGCGGTCAGCGGCGCGCTGCTGGCCTGGCTGGCTGGCTGGTGGGGTTTGCGTTCCGTGCTGCGCCGCCCGGTGGTGCAGACGCTGAGGCAGGCGGCGACTTGATTGCTATTGAAATGGTAGCGTCTTCGCACTCCGGCGCGGCTGGGATAATCCGGGCATGACATCTGAAGAGCAAACCAAGCCCGCCACCGCCTTTGAATGGATCGGCGGCGAAGCCAAGGTCCACGCCCTGGTCGAGCGCTTTTACGACCTCATGGACCTGGAGCCGGGCTACAAGGAACTGCGCGCCGCCCACGGCAGCGAGTTGACCGATGCGCGGCAGAAACTGACCTGGTTTCTCACCGGCTGGCTCGGCGGCCCGCAGCACTACACCGAACGCTTCGGCCACCCGCGCCTGCGCGCACGCCACATGCCTTTCAAGATCGGCCTGGTCGAACGCGACCAGTGGCTGGCCTGCATGGATCAGGCCATGGGGGAGGTGGGGGTGAATGAAGAACTGCGCGGCAAACTGCGTGAGTCCTTCTTCGGGACGGCGGACTGGATGCGCAACACCCCCGGCTAGCCGGGAGTGCTGCGTTTTGCGCTGTATTGACGCTCACCCCTCCCAAACCCTCCCCATCAAGGCGAGGGCTGAAGAAGAACCACGACGGCCCCTGCGCCACCTTCCGCCGGCCGCGCCTGCACAAAGGCCAGCACTTCCTTCTTCTGCGCCAGCCAGCTCTGCACCCGGCCCTTGAGCACGGGCGTCTTGCCCGGTGAGCCCAGGCCCTTGCCATGCACCACGCGCACACAGCGGATGCCCTGCTGGTGCGCCTCGCGGATGAACTGGCCCAGGGCTTCGCGGGCGTCTTCGGTGCGCAGGCCGTGCAGGTCGAGCTGGCGCTGGATGGCCCAGTCGCCGCGGCGCAGCTTGCGCGTGACGTCGGTGCCGATGCCGGGGCGGCGGTAACTCAGGTGTTCGTCGGTTTCCAGCAGGGTACTGATGTCGAATTCGTCGCTCAGGGTTTCCTGCAGCGCGGCCTGTTCATCCAGCTGGTGCTGCAGGGGGAGTGGTGGAGGTTTGGCGCTTTTGAGTTGGGCCTTGGCCGGCTGTTGCAAAGGCTGCACCTTGCCGGCGGCCTGCTGGAACAGGTCCTTGTCCGCCGTGGTTTGCCGGGCCCGCTTGGCCGCTTCGGCCTTGCGCTCGGCTTCCAGTTTGGCCTGCATTTCGATGGCTTTCTTGACCTGTTTCAGGTCGGCCAGGGACTTCACGGTGACCATCAGATCAGGCCTTTCTCGGCCATGGAGAGGGCCAGGCCCGGCGCCACGATCATGTGGTCCAGCACACGCACGTCCACCAGGGCCAGTGCGGCCTTGAGGGCTTGCGTGAGCGCCTCGTCGGCGCGCGAGGGCTGGACCGTGCCGCTGGGGTGATTGTGGGCCAGCACCACGGCGGCGGCGTGGTGGTGCAGGGCGCGCAGCACCACTTCGCGCGGGTAGACGCTGGTCTGTGCCAGGGTGCCGCGAAACAGCTCTTCCAGCGCCAGCAGCTTGTGCTGGTTGTCCAGGAAGAGCACGGCAAAACTTTCGTGTTTCTTGTGGGCCAGGTGCAGCTGCAGGTAGTCCTTGACGGCTTGCGGTGTGTCCAGCGCGGCGCGTTCGCGCAGCTGTTCGGCCAGGGCGCGGCGGGCCAGTTCCAGCACGGCCACCAGTTCGGCGCGTTTGGCCGGCCCCAGGCCCTTGATGCGTTTCAGGTCGTCGGCCGTGGCGTGCAGCAGGCCGGCCAAACCACCAAAGCCGTCCAGCAGCTCCTGCGCCAACTGCAGCACGCCCTTGCCGGCCAGGCCGGTGCGCAGCAGCAGGGCCAGCAATTCGGCGTCGGACAGCGCCCCCGGGCCGCGGGCCAGCAGCTTTTCGCGCGGTCGCGCGTCGGGGGGAAGGTCTTTGAGGGGCATGACAGATGTCAAACGCAGGTCTTTTTACAATGGAGCCCAGTTTATCGGGACTTCCATGACCACCACCCCAGCCCGGGTCCAGCCCGGCTCCTTCCTCACGCTGCACTACCGCCTCGCGGGGCCGGCCGGCGACATCATCAATACCTTCGGCGGCAAGCCGGCCACGCTGACCCTGGGCACGGGCGAACTGGCCCCGGGCGTGGAGCAGGCGCTGCTGGGCCTGGAGGAGGGCGTGCACACCACGTTGCAGCTGCCCCCGGGCGCCTACGGCGAGCGCAACCCCGACATGCAGCAGTGGCTCTCGCGCAAGGAATTGCGCGAGCTGGGCGACCCGAACGAGCAGTACGCGGTGGGCGACGTGGTGCAGTTCCCTACGCCCGACCGCAAGGGGCAATTCGGCGGCGTGGTGCGCCAGCTGGGCGAGGAAGCGGTATTGTTCGACTTCAACCACCCGCTGGCCGGCCAGCCGGTGAGCTTTGAAGTACAACTGATCGGGGTGTTATGACGATGAGCAGTCAATCCGAGATCCTTTTGGCAGAACCGCGCGGTTTTTGTGCCGGCGTGGACCGTGCCATCGAGATCGTCGAGCGCGCGCTGACCAAGTTCGGTCGCCCGATCTACGTGCGCCACGAGATCGTGCACAACACCTATGTGGTCAACGACCTCAAGGCCAAGGGCGCGATCTTCATCGAGGAACTGAGCGACGTGCCGCCCGGCGCCACGCTGGTGTTCTCGGCCCACGGCGTGAGTAAGGCGGTGCAGCGCGAGGCCGAACAGCGCGGCTTCCAGATCTTCGACGCCACCTGCCCGCTGGTGACCAAGGTACACGTGGAAGTGGCCAAGCTGCACAAGGAAGGCTACGAGTTCATCATGATCGGCCACAAGGGCCACCCCGAGGTGGAAGGCACCGTGGGCCAGCTCGACTCCGGCATCCACCTGGTGGAAGACGAGGCCGACGTGGCGCGTGTGCAGCCGGCGCAGACGGCCAAGCTGGCCGTGGTGACGCAGACCACGCTTTCCGTGGACGACGCGGCCAGCATCATGGCGGCGGTGAAAGCCCGGTTTCCCCAGGTGCGCAGCCCGAAGCAGCAGGACATCTGCTACGCCACGCAGAACCGGCAGGACGCCGTCAAGCTGCTGAGCCCGCAGGTGGACGTCGTCATCGTGGTGGGCAGCCCCACCAGTTCCAACAGCAACCGCCTGCGCGAAGTGGCCAAGAAGCTGGGTACCGAGGCCTATATGGTCGACAGCGCCGACGAGTTGAAACCCGAATGGTTCGATGGCCGCAGCCGCGTGGGCCTGACGGCCGGCGCCTCGGCCCCGGAGATCCTGGTGCAGCAGGTGATCGAGCGTATCCGGGCCTTGGGTGCTGTTGCGGTGCGGAAGATGGATGGGATTGAAGAGACGATCAAGTTTCCGTTGCCTAAGGGGTTGAAGCAGGAGGTTTGACTTCCTCTTCTTCCTTCCTTTTTCCATCAGTTTTGCCTGGCGGCGCTTTTGTAATCCCCCCCTATCCCCCCAGCCCCCTCCCCCCCCCCGCCGGGGCGGGAAGGGGGAGCCTCATTTTGTTTCTTGACTCCGGCTGCGCTTCTACGGCGCGGGAGGTCGCAGCCTGGGCTTGGGTGCCCGCATTTTCCGGAGCCGGTCGTAGTAAACGGCGCCGGGCCAGCGCGGTTCTGGCTGGCAGCTGCGCGCCAGCGACGAGTCAAAGCGGTGGTCGAGCAGGGTTCTGGACTCGAAAGCGGTAGGTCGGAACGACCACCGCCGTTGGCGGGAAGGTTCCGCCCCATTTACTACGACCGTCCCCCTGAAGTCTCCGCCTGAGGTGGCGGTGGCGACGGCTCGTTCCGTAGAAGCCTAGCCGGAGTCCAAAGGTCAAATCGGGCTCCCCCTTCCCGCCCCGGCGGGGGGGGGGAGGGGGGCTGGGGGGATGGGGGGGGACTACAAAAGCCCCGCGCAGCGAAAAAGCAGTAGAAAGACAAAAAACAAAGGCAAGAAAACGAAAACTACAATACCCAAATGCTAGACCTCACCCTGCTCCGCAAAGACCTGGACGGCGTGCTCGCCCGTCTGCAGACGCGCAAGAACCCGCAGCCCTTCCTGGACGCCGACGCCTTCCGCACCCTGGAAGCCGAACGCAAGACCCTGCAGACCCGTACCGAGGAGCTGCAGAACAAACGCAACACCCTGAGCAAGCAGATCGGCGCGCTCATGGGCCAGGGCAAGAAGGACGAGGCCGAAGCGGCCAAGGCCGAGGTCAATGCCCTCAAGGGTGAGCTGGAAAGCTCGGCTGCGCGCCTGGAGCAGCTCCAGGGCGAGATGTCGGCCCTGTTGCTGGCCGTGCCCAACCTGCCGCACGAGAGCGTGCCGGTGGGCAGCGACGAACACGGGAACGTGGTGGCCCGGACCTGGGGTACCCCAAAGAAATTCGATTTCGCGGTCAAGGACCACGTGGACGTGGGCGAGCCGCTGGGGCTGGATTTCGACACCGGCACCAAACTCACCGGTTCACGCTTCACGGTGATGAAGGGCGGCCTCGCCCACCTGCACCGCGCGCTGGCCCAGTTCATGCTGGACGTGCAGACCCAGGAGCACGGCTATACCGAGTGCTACACGCCTTACATCGTCAACGCTGACACACTGCGCGGCACCGGCCAGCTCCCGAAGTTCGAGGAAGACCTGTTCGCTGCCAAGAAGGGTGGCCAGGAAGGCGCGGCCGAGGACGTGGCGCTCTACCTGATTCCTACCAGCGAAGTCACGCTGACCAACTTCGTGCGCGACGAGATCGTGGCCGAGGCTGACCTGCCCCTCAAGCTCACCGCTCACACGCCCTGCTTCCGCTCGGAAGCCGGCAGCTATGGCCGCGACACGCGCGGCATGATCCGCCAGCACCAGTTCGACAAGGTCGAGATGGTGCAGATCGTGCACCCCGAGAAAAGCTACGAGGCGCTGGAAGAGATGACAGGCCACGCCGAGGCCATCCTGCAGAAGCTGGGCCTGCCCTATCGCGTGATGTCGCTGTGCACCGGCGACATGGGTTTCGGCGCCGCCAAGACCTATGACCTCGAAGTGTGGCTGCCGGCGCAGAACACCTACCGCGAGATCAGCTCGGTCTCCAACTGCGAGGCCTTCCAGGCCCGTCGCCTGCAGGCGCGCTTCAAGAACGCCCAGGGCAAAAATGAGCTGCTGCACACGCTCAACGGCTCGGGCCTGGCCGTGGGCCGCACCCTGGTGGCGGTGCTGGAAAACTACCAGCGTGCGGACGGAACCGTCGAGGTTCCGGACGTCCTCCGCCCATACATGGGCGGAGTTTCGGAGCTTGCGCCGAAATGAGCTGCTTGTTTGAGTGCAGGCTCACTTTCGCGAAGCGAAAGTTAAGCGTAGCGGGCCGAAACCAAAATTACCAGCGCGCCGACGGCAGCGTGGAGATTCCCGCCGCCCTGCAGCCCTATATGGGCGGCCTCAAGGAACTGCGTCCGTGAACTTGCGCCGCCGCGCCCTGTGCCTGCTGCCTGCGAGCGTGGTGCTGCCGGCCGGTCTGGCGCAGGCCGCGGTACCGGAAGCGGGCCAACCCGCCCCGGACTTTGCGTTGCCCGACCAGCAGGGCAAGACGCGTCGCCTGGCCGACTGGCGCGGCAAGTGGCTGGTGCTTTATTTCTATCCCAAGAACGACACCCCGGGCTGCACCGAAGAGGCCTGCACCTTCCGCGACGACTGGCTGCAACTGCAGGCCCTGGGTGCCGAGGTGGTGGGCATCAGCGTTGACAGCAGCGCCTCGCATGCCGCCTTCGCGCAGAAATACAAATTGCCCTTCCCCCTGCTGGCCGACGAGAAGGGCGAGGTGGCGGCGCGTTACGGCACCCTGTCGGACTGGGTGGTCTTCAAGTACGCCCGGCGCTACACCTTCGTGATCGATCCCCAGGGGCGTTTGGCCAAGGCCTACCGCTCGGTGGACACGGCCAAACATTCCGCCGAGATCGTGGCCGATCTCAAGCAACTGCAGCAGCCCCGTTGAGGCCGGCCTCCCGGTCAGACCATGTCCGCCAAGTCCGACGATCAGAACCAGCGGGACCGTGCGCAAGCCTTGTCTGCCGCCGAACACCCGGATGAGCTGACCGGTGTGCTGAGCCGGGCCGGCTTCGACGAGCGGCTGGCACAGGAATGGGGCCGCGCCCGGCGCGAGCAGACGCCGCTGTCTCTGTTGCTCATCGACATCGACCACTTCCGCGCCTATGTCGACACGCATGTGGCGACCATGGGGCCGGACCGCCTGAAGAAGATCGCCGCCGCCCTGGGCCGCGCGGTATTCCGCCCGGCCGACGTCGTGGCGCGCTACGGCGACGACGAATTTGCCATCCTGCTGCCGGCGGTGCACGAGGTGGGTGCGCGTGTGGTGGCGGCGCGCGTGCGCATGCTGATCAATACCCTGGCCATGCCGCACAGCGGTGGCGAGGGCGGCATCGTCACGGTCAGCATCGGCGTGGCCGCGTTCACGCCGGTGGGCGAAACCGGTCCCGAGGCGCTGGTGGACCTGTGCGTGGCTGCGCTGGAGCAGGCCAAGCGCATGGGGCGCGACAGCATCGTCTCGCAGGACTGGATGGCCTGAGAGGTTGGGAGTCTTTCCGGCGCGATACCGATCGCGCTAGAATGCAGGCAGGCCCTACGTGGCCAGACCCGATCGGGAGAGACTGTCGCAACTGGCAGCGCCGAAGGAGCAACCGCCCCGGAAACTCTCAGGCAAAAGGACCGATCAGGTGATTTGAACTCTGAAGAGTTGCCGGGATTCGTCGTCCGGCACACCGCAGGAGCAAGCGCAGCCGACACGGTGGCGTGAATCTCTCAGGTACCAAACAGAGGGGGCGTGCATGGCACATGGTGTGCTGTGCACCCCACCCCCATGACGTTTGGAGCCTGATCTCATGAAGTCGATCGCCATCATTGGCGCCGGTATTACCGGCGTCACCACCGCCTACGCCCTGGCCAAACGCGGCTTTGCCGTCACCCTGTTCGAGAAGCACCGCTACGCGGCGATGGAAACATCGTTCGCCAACGGCGGGCAGCTGTCGGCCTCCAATGCCGAGGTCTGGAACCACCCGTCCACCATCCTCAAGGGCCTCAAGTGGATGCTCAGGAGTGATGCACCGCTGTTGGTCAACCCGCGGCCCAGCTGGCACAAGCTGAGCTGGTTTGCCGAGTTCATCGCCGGCATCCCGAACTACCGGCGCAACACCATCGCCACCGCCCAGCTGGCCGTGGCCGCACGCGAGCACCTGTTTGCCTGGGCCGAGGCCGAGGGGGTGGATTTCGACCTCAAGCAGCGCGGCATCCTGCACATCTACCGCGACAGGAAGGGCTTCGAGCACGCGGGCGAGGTCTCCAAGCTGCTGGCCGCCGGCGGCCTGCCCCGGCGCGCCGTGACGCCCGAGGAGATGCGCGCGATTGAGCCTACCCTGGCCGGCAGCTATTACGGCGGTTATTTCACCGAGAGCGACGCCACCGGAGACATCCACAAGTTCACGGTGGGCCTGGCCGCCGCGGCCGAGCGCCTGGGTGTGCGCACACTCTATGGTCAGGACGTGCAGCAACTCAGCAGCGACGGGCGCAGCGCCAGCGTCACCGCCTGTGTGGACGGCCTGCCGCAGACGCACCGCTTCGATGGTGTGGTGGTCTGTGCTGGTGTGCTCAGCCGCAGCTTTGCCGCGCAGTTGGGCGATCGCGTCAACGTCTACCCGGTCAAGGGCTACTCCATCACCGTCAACCTGCCCGACGCGCAAAGTCAGGACAGCGCGCCCACTGTCAGCCTGCTGGACGACGAGACCAAGCTGGTCACCAGCCGTCTGGGCCTGGACCGCTTCCGCGTCGCCGGTACGGCCGAATTCAACGGCTACAACAAGGACATCCGGGCCGACCGCATCCGTCCGCTGATCGACTGGGTGCAGCAATGCTTCCCCGGCGTGAGCACGCGCAGCGTGGTGCCCTGGGCCGGCCTGCGCCCCATGATGCCGGACATGATGCCGCGCGTGGGCCGCGGCCATGCGGCCAATGTGTTCTACAACACCGGCCACGGCCACCTGGGCTGGACGCTCTCGGCCGTGACCGCCGACATGGTGGCCGGCGTGGTGCAGCAGGCCTATGTGGGCACGGCGCCCGGTGTACGTGTGGCGGCTTCGGTGCTGCCGCAGCGGGTCTGAGGGCCTGCGAAACCGTGAACAGGCACCTCTAGGTGCTGCCGCGCTCGATCAGCTGGTAACCCAGGTCGATCGAGTGCGAGGGCACCGGCTGACCGTTCATGAGCTGCAGCAGCATCTGCGCGGCGGCTGCGCCGATCTCGGCGCGGGGTGTGCGTATGGTCGTCAGCGGCGGCAGCATCTGGTCGCTGCCGGTCAGGTCGTTGAAGCCGGCGATGGCCACCTGCTGCGGTACGCGGATCCCCAGGCGCAGGGCGGCCAGCAGGGCGCCCTGCGCCAGGTCGTCATTGCAGAAGAAGATGGCGTCCACCGCGGGTTGCTGACGCATGATCTGCTCGAAGAGCTGGCCGCCGAGCGCGAGTGAGGAGGGGGCCGGGTTCAGCCACTCCAGCGCGGTTTCGTGCAGGCCGGCCTCGGCCATGGCCTGGCGCCAGCCCGTCAGCCGCTGCAGGGTGCGCGGGTCCAGCTGGGCGGCGGCAAAGGCGATGCGCCGGTAGCCGCGCGCCTGCAGATGCCGGGTGAGGGCCGCGCCGGCCTCCTGCTGCGACAGGCCAACGCTGTAGATACCTGGCTGCTGCGCGACTTCCATCAGGTGCACGCAGGGCACGCCGCTTTGGTGCAACAGCTTGCGCGTGGTTTCGCTGCGTTCCATGCCCGTGACCAGGATGCCGGCGGGCCGGTGCAGCAGCTGCTCGCGCAGCAGCTGTTCTTCCTCGATGGGGTCATAGTGGGTGATGCCGATCAGGGTCTGGTACCCGGCCGGGTGCAGGGTGCGCTGCACGGCTTCGAGCAGGTCCACGAAGAGCGCGTTGGAGAGCATGGGGATCAGCACGGCCACATGTCTGCTGCGGCTGGAGGCCAGGGCCCGGGCGGCCGGATCCGGCATGTAACCCAGCTTGTCGGCCGCGGCCTGCACCTTGCTCACCAGCTGGGCGTCGACCGCGCGTTCACCGCGCAGCGCGCGCGAGACGGTCATCAGGCTGACGCCAGCGAGCTGGGCCACGTCGGACATGGTGACACGGCCGGTGGCGCGGGTCTTTTTGCGGGCGGGCGGGTGGGGCATCAGGCTCAGGGTTATTACTGATCAGGGACGGGTTGTTGGTGATTATGATAGCGCTATCCAGCCCGGACGCGCCATCGTTATTCAAAACTTTCTCCTTTGAGAATTTTTAAATGGCACCCATCCGGGTTGATTTTTTAAGTTATTGAGATAGCGCTAACCAATAATGAATGCATCGATCGTCATCATGGGGGTGGCAGGCTGCGGCAAGTCGCATATCGGCTCGGCCCTGGCCGCGGCGGAGGGTTGGCGCCTGATCGAAGGGGATGACTTCCACAGCGAAACCAGCCACCAAAAAATGAGCCAAGGCATTGCGCTGACCGATGCGGATCGCGAGGGCTGGCTGGCCCAGCTCGGCCATCTGCTGGCGCAAAGCCCCGCGCCGGTCGTGCTGACCTGCTCGGCGCTCAAGCGCCAGTACCGGGAACAATTGCGGGCCGCATCGCCGGGCTTGCGTTTTGTCTTTCTGCAGATCACCCGCGAGGAGTCCCTGGCGCGCGTGGCGGCCCGGGCTTCCACGCATTTCTTTCCCACGGCCCTGGTGGACAACCAGTTCGCCACCCTGGAGTCCCCCGTGAACGAACCCAACACCCTGGCGCTGGATGCGACCTTAAGCGTCGAGCAGCTGCAGCGCCAGATCAGCGCCTGGCTGCGGCAAGGAGTGTGCGCATGAAGACACAGGCCTTGCGGGCGGGCAGTCTGCTCTCGCGTTTCGTGCATGCACTCATGGGGGCCTGCCTGGGCATCATGGCGCTGGCTGTCTTCGTCAACGTGGTGCTGCGTTACGGTTTTGGCAGCGGCATTGCGGCCAGCGAGGAACTGTCGCGCCTGCTGTTTGTGTGGATGGTGTTCATCGGGGCCACGCTGGCCTATCCCCTGGGGGAGCACATGGCCTTCACCGGCCTGGTCGCCCGCTTGCGCGGCCGGCCCCGGGCCATGAAGCTGATGACGGTCCTGATCCGCATCCTGGTGATTGTCGCCTGCGTGCTGGTGGCCATCGGTGCCTGGCAGCAGGTGGTCGTCGGCATGAACAGCCATTCGGTGGTGCTGAGGTATCCGGCTGCCTTGCTGCCTTTGCCGGCATTCCTGAGTTCGGTCGCCATCGCCGTCATGGCCCTGGTGGAGCTCGTGCGTCAGGATCCGCTGGACCTGGGCCACGGCATGGAAGCGGAGTGAGGTCATGAGTTCAGAAGCTTTGGCATTCCTCATGTTCGTGGCCGGCCTGGTGCTGCTCATGGGCATCGGCCTGAACATGGCCTTCGCGCTGGTGCTCACGGGCGCAGCCATGGCCTGGGCCCTGGATTTCTGGGACACGCAGCTGCTGGCCCAGAACATGGTGGCCGGCATCGACAGCTTTCCCCTGCTGGCTGTGCCCTTTTTCATCCTGGCCGGTGAGTTGATGAACAGCGGCGGCATCAGCCGCCGCATCATCGAGATGGCGCAGGCCTGGGTGGGCCATATCCGCGGCGGCCTGGGTTTCGTTGCCATCGGCGCGGCCGTGCTCATGGCCAGCATGAGCGGCTCGGCCCTGGCCGATACGGCGGCCCTGGCCACCATCCTGCTGCCCATGATGCGGCAGCAGGGTTACCCCATGCACACCTCGGCAGGGTTGATCGCCTCGGGCGGCATCATCGCGCCCATCATTCCGCCGTCCATGCCCTTCGTGATCTACGGCGTGACGACCAACACCTCGATCTCGGCGCTCTTCATCTCCGGCATCGTGCCCGGCATCCTCATGGGGGTGGGCCTGATCGTGGCCTGGAAGCTCCAGTTGCGCAGCATCGAGCTGCCGCCGGGCGGTGAGCGTCCGCCTTTGGCTACGCGTCTGCGCGCCGTGCGCAAGGCCTTCTGGGCTCTGCTCATGCCTTTGATCATCATTGGCGGCATGAAAAGTGGCGTGTTCACGCCGACCGAAGCTGCCGTCGTGGCCGCCATGTACGCGCTGGTCGTCGCACTGTTCATCCACCGTGAGCTCACGATCGTTGATGTCGGGCCTGTGCTGGTACGCGCGGCCAAGACCACGGCCGTGGTGATGTTCCTGTGCGCGGGTGCCCAGGTGGCGAGTTACATGATCACGCTGGCCGACCTGCCCAATGTGCTGACCGGCTGGCTGGGGACCATGGTCAACAACCCTCGCCTGCTCATGGCAGCCATGATGCTGGCCCTGGTGCTGATCGGCACGGCGCTGGACCTCACGCCCACCATCCTGATCTTCGCGCCCGTGATGTTGCCCATTGCGGTCAAGGCCGGCATCGACCCGGTGTACTTCGGCCTGATGTTCGTGCTCAACGGCGCGATCGGCCTCATCACGCCGCCCGTGGGCACCGTGCTCAACGTGGTGGCCGGCGTGGGCCGCCTGCCCATGCACCAGGTGATCAAGGGGGTCAATCCCTTCCTGTTCACCTACCTGCTGATCCTCATTCTCTTCATTGTTTTCCCGCAGCTCGTCACGGCCCCTGTGGCCTGGATGCGCTGATCTCCCCTGTTCCCGTCCCTCATCACTACTAGCAAGGAGCAAACCATGACCCCCTTCCGCAGAACATTCGTGGCCGCCACCGCGGCCCTGGCCATGCTGGCCCCGTTGGCCGCCATGGCCCAGGACATCAAACCCCGTCTCATTCGCTTCGGCTACGGCCTGAACGAGCAGAGCAACCAGGGCCGCGCCGTCAAGGTCTTTGCCGAAGCGGTGGAAAAAGCCTCGGCCGGCAAGATGAAGACCCGCGCCATCGGCGCGGCCGCCCTGGGCTCGGATCTGCAGATGCAGCAGGCCTTGAGCGGAGGCGCCCAGGAAATGATGGTGGGTTCCACCGCCACCCTGGTGGGCATCACCAAGGAAATGGCCCTGTGGGACACGCCCTTCCTGTTCAACAACGCCAGCGAGGCGGATGTGGTGCTCGACGGCCCGATCGGCGACAAGGTGATGGCCAAGCTGCAGGAGAAGGGCCTGGTGGGCCTGGTCTACTGGGAAAACGGTTTCCGCAACCTGACCAACAGCAAGCGCCCGATCAACAAGCTCGAAGACCTCAACGGCATCAAGCTGCGCGTGATGCAGAACAACGTCTTCCTCGAAAGCTTCAAGTCCCTGGGCACCAACGCCGTGCCGCTGGCCTTCTCGGAGCTGTTCACCGCGCTGGAAACCGGCACGGTGGAAGGCCAGGAAAACCCCTTCAACACGATTCTTTCGAGCAAGTTCTACGAAGTCCAGAAGTACCTGACCATCACCAACCACGTCTACAGCCCCTGGATCGTGCTGGTGAGCAAGAAGTGGTGGGACCAGCTCTCCAAGGCCGAGCAGAAGATCCTGCTGGACGCCGCCAAGGCCAGCCGCGATTTCGAACGCAAGGACACCCGCACCGAAGCCGCCAGCGCCGTGGCCGCGCTGAAGGACAAGGGCATGCAGGTCAATGAACTGTCGCCCACCGAGACCGCCCGCATGCGCAACAGCCTGACGCAGGTCTACGCTTCCATCGGCACCAGCGTGGGCATGGACCTGTGGAACGAGACCCAGGCAGAGCTGGAGAAAATCCGCTCGGGCAAGAAGGGCAAGTGATTCCTGTCGGAGGCTGAAACGCGGACGGTGCATCATGGCTCGCAGGAGCCAGCTGCACCGTCTCACCGTTTGCACTGAATTTCTTCATGTTCCCTGAAAGCCACCATGTCTGAGCCGATCCACCCGACGCTGGCCGAGGTGACCCGCCGCATCGAGCAGCGCAGCGAGCGCACCCGCATCGCCTATCTGGAGGTGGTGAGCCGCACCGCGCGCCCCGGCCCCTACCGCAGCGACATGGGCTGCGCCAACGCCGCCCACGCCTATGCGGCCATGCCCGGCGAGGACAAGCTTCTGCTCAGGCAGGAGCGCCAGCCCAACCTGGGCCTGATCACGGCCTACAACGACATGCTCTCGGCCCACAAGCCCTACGAGTTTTACCCCGAACGCATACGCCAGAAGGCGCGCAGCCTGGGCGCCAGCGCGCAGGTGGCCGGCGGCGTGCCCGCCATGTGCGATGGTGTGACCCAGGGCGAGGCCGGCATGGAGCTCTCGCTCTTCTCGCGCGACGTGATCGCGCTGGCGACGGCGGTGGGGTTGTCACACAACGTCTTCGACGCGGCCATGTTCCTCGGCGTGTGCGACAAGATCGTGCCCGGCATGTTCATGGGCGCGCTGCATTTCGGCCACCTGCCTGCCGTGTTTGTGCCGGCAGGGCCCATGACTTCGGGCCTCTCGAACGACGATAAATCGAAGATCCGCCAGCAGTACGCCCAGGGCCTGGTGGACCGCGCCACGCTGCTCAGCGCCGAACAGGCCGCGTACCACAGCGCTGGCACCTGCACCTTCTACGGCACGGCCAACTCCAACCAGATGCTGATGGAGATCATGGGCCTGCACCTGCCCGGATCGTCTTTCGTGAACCCCGGCACGCCGCTGCGCGAGGCGCTGACCGATGCGGCCGTCGAGCGCGCCGTGGCGCTCACGCACGAGCCTGGTTCCGGCGTCGGCCACCAGATCACCGCCGAGGTGTTGGTCAACGGCATGGTGGGCCTGCTGGCCACCGGCGGCTCCACCAACCACACCCTGCACCTGATCGCCATGGGGCGTTCAGCGGGTTGGGTCATCAACTGGGAAGATTTCTCCGACCTCTCGGCCTGCGTGCCACTGCTGGCCCGCGTCTACCCCAACGGTTCGGCCGACGTGAACCATTTCCATGCCGCCGGTGGCATGGGCTTCATCATCCGCGAACTGCTTTCGGTGGGCCTGCTGCACGACGATGTGCAGACCATCATGGGCCGCGGCCTGCAGCGCTACACGGTGGAGCCCTGGCTCAAGCAGGGCGTGCTGGACTGGCGCGAGGTGCCTGCGACTTCGGGTGACGAGGACGTGCTGCGTCCCGTGACGCGCCCCTTCAGCCCGGACGGCGGCTTGCGCCTGCTGCAGGGCAACCTGGGCCGTGCCGTCATCAAGGTCTCGGCCGTCAAACCGCAGCATCGCAAGGTGAGCGCACCGGCCGTGGTGGTCAACGACCAGAAAGAACTGGAACAACTCTTCAAGCAGGGTAAATTGGAGCGCGACTTCATCGCGGTGGTGCGTTGCCAGGGCCCGCAGGCCAACGGCATGCCCGAGCTGCACAAGCTCACGCCCCTGCTCGGTGTCTTGCAAGACAAGGGCTACAAGGTGGCCCTGGTGACCGACGGCCGCATGTCAGGTGCCTCCGGCAAGGTGCCGGCGGCCATCCATGTGACGCCCGAGGCGGTGGCCGGCGGCGCCATCGGCAAGGTGCGTGATGGCGATCTGCTGACGCTGGACTGCGAGGCACAGAGCCTGCAGGTGCAGGTGAGCGATGCAGAGCTGGCGGCGCGCGATGCGCAGTTGCCGGATCTGGCCGCCAACGGCCAGGGCATCGGGCGCGAACTGTTCGGTCTTTTCCGCGACCGGCCGCTGCTGGCTGAGGAAGGCGCCTCGCCTCTGCTGTCGGGATATGCTCGCTGACCAACATGACGACACAAGTCCTTTCCCATACCCAGCGCCCGCAGTTTGCTTCCCGCGTGGTGCCCGTGATCGTGATCACGAACACGGCCCAGGCCGTTCCGCTGGCCGAGGCGCTGCTTGAAGGCGGCATCGACGTGATGGAAATCACCCTGCGCCATGCCGCCGGCCTGGCGGCCATCGAGGCCGTGGCCAAGGCTGTGCCGACCATGCAGGTGGGGGCAGGCACAGTGACCGTGGCCGGTGAAATGGCGCGTGTGAAGAATGCCGGTGCGCGTTTTGCGCTCTCGCCGGGCATGACAGAAGTGCTGGTGGCCGAGGCCATGGCCTGTCAACTGCCTTTTGTGCCGGGCACCATGACCCCCGGCGAGATCATGCGCGCGCGTGACCACGGTTTCAAACTCGTCAAACTTTTTCCCGCCGCGCAGGCCGGAGGGCTGGGCATGCTCAAGGCCCTGGGCGGCCCGCTGGCGGACATGCAGTTCTGCCCCACGGGCGGTGTCTCGCTGGCCAATCTGCAGGATTTTCTGCGGCTGGGCAACGTGCCCATGGTCGGCGGCTCCTGGCTCACGCCGCTGGAGTTGGTGGAAGCCGGCAACTGGGCCGCCGTCACGCGCCTGGCGCGCGAAGCCACCGAGTTGGCCCGTGCGGCCTGAGCTCCGGCGCTCTTATTTGCGCCCGACCAGATAGCTCACGCCCTGCGGGCCGTAGCGTTCGGTGTGCGGTTCGGCCATGGCGAGGTGAAAGATCTCGCCCGGGCGGTACAACTGCTCCCGTCCCTCGCAGACCAGGGTGATCTCGCCGCTGAGGATCAAGGCCTTGGCCTCGAAGGGGTGGGTGTGGGTGTCGAGGAAACCGTTGGGCTCGCGCGTGACGGTGGTGACCTGCTCGAACCCTTGCTCGCGCAGCTGCAGGGTGAAACGCTCGGGGTCCATGCCGCTTTCTCCGGTGCTCAGGGGCGCTGCTGCAGCGCGGCTTCGATGGCCGTGACCAGCGCCTTGCTGCCTGGCTCGACCGAGCTGGCAAAGCTGCTTACAGTCTTGCCATCGCGCGCGACCAGGTACTTGTGGAAGTTCCACTGCGGCGCGGCTTTGGTGGCCTGGTAGAGCTGGGCGTAGAGCGCGTTGCGCTTGGCGCCTGTGACCACGGTCTTGTCGAGCATGGGGAACTTCACGCCATAGGTGTTGAAGCAGAGGTCGGCGATCTGCTTCGCATCACCCGGCTCCTGCTGGCCGAAGTCGTTGGAGGGGAAACCCAGGATGACCAGGCCGCGTTTCTCGTACTTCGCGTAGAGCGCCTCCAGCCCTTCGTACTGTTTGGTGAAGCCGCAGTAGCTCGCGGTGTTCACCACCAGCACGACCTTGCCCGCGTACTGGCAGAGGTTTTGCGGGGCGTCGTCCTGCAGGCGGGGGAACTGGTGTTGCAGGAGAGTGGGGCAAGCCGGTGCAGGTTTGAGGGCCTGGGCGGAGGTGTTCGTGGGCAGGAGGGCCGCGGCCATGCAGGCCAAGGTCAGCAAAAGAAATGGGCGCATGGAAGACATGCGCCTATTCTGGGCCAGGCCGCGTAACCATGCCGCGCGGGTGGTCGAACCCGTGTGTGACGAAACCCGAGGCCTTGACGATGCGGGCCCAGCGCTCGGTTTCCCGGTTTATCTTCTGCAGGAGCTTGTCACCTCAGATGTCGGGCGAGACACTCAGATGGTGACATTGAGCATGCGTGTCGCACGCGCAAGATGGATTTGTTACAAGCTCGGTGCAGCAGCCTTTCGATTCCCGAAACAAATCAGGTTGCAATGTCTATGACTTGATGAGTTCACCAATGGCATCCATCAATTTCAGATAGTGTGTGCTTGCTAATTCGGATTGGAGCGATCCGTGCCCAGTGTGATGCAGGGAAGGAATGGAACGGCTTCACACGTTTGGGGGATAGACAACGCGCGTGGAAGCCTTACGCTCCCACATGCATTTCATGCGCAAGATCACCGGCAAGTTTGAAAACTATCTCGGTTGCACAAACTGGATGCCAACATTATTTAGGACAGGGAGCCTGTGATGTCATCGGCGAGCGACATTCTCGTTTTTGGACTTGCCTCGGATGGCTCCGTCGAGCAATGGGATGGCCATCCGACACCCACCGGAATTATGTTGCGTTGGTTTGTCAGGAAGGAGCTTGGGTTTCCTGAGCTGGGCTTTGATATTTACCGAGCCCAGGTTCCCGACACGCCACCACTGCCTTTCAATGATCTCAATGTGCCGCTGGTTCAAGGAAAGACAAGTTGGACGTATGCAGATGTCCTGACGCTCAGGACACCAGAAGGGCTCAAATTTGAACCTTCGGGGCAAATAGGTTGGTGGCAATTGATGGTTGTCCCAACTTCCCCTGTAGAGGTTCGTTTTACCAGCCCTGCTTGGCTCGTCACAATTCACGCCAATGCAGATGCTGCGGGTTTGCACATATCTGGCCGAGCAAACGGGGTGGTCGTGGTGCAAGAGGAGTTGATCGGGCCTGGTCAGACTTTGACTTGGCGCACCCGTGGCCTGGACAGTCTGGATATCCGTGGAGAGGGTTCGATATCGTTCCTGGGCTATCACTTGCTTAATCAGCAGGGCGCCTGGAAGCACATTGCCCACCGATGTCTGCCGGTCGTCGATCCGATGTATCGGTGCAATCCCCAGAGCAGCGTGTCCGAGGAAGATGACGCGAGAAGTCGCCTACCTATCAGCGCTCAATCAGATTGGGCGTATCGCTTCTCTGATGCATTCAGGAAACTCCTTCCCGCGCTGCGTCGACTAGCTTGCGGTGCCATGCCTGGACAGATCCCCGAGGATGCGGCACGAGACATGCGCATCAGTAGCGATGAGCGTGAACTGATTAATCTGGCTGCGTTGGATCCGCATGGCGCGCGTATTCTGGGTTTGGCGTATGACGACTTGCTGGGCGGACGTCTCGATGGGGCTGAGTACGTTTACAAGGTTGTCGGTCGCTGGGTTCAGGATTCTGTGGAAATGGACCTCTCTGCGGGTGACAAGCGGACCTACGAAAGACTTGAGAAAGAATACGGCGTTAAACAGACGCTAAAGATGACCCGGGCTGGCGCCCGCATGACCCTGCATTTCCCAGCTGAGGTGCATGATTTCTCGCTTGAAGTTTTGACATCCACCACGGTTGAGTGGACAGTGACAAACAGCCAGGGGGGCATTCAAAGCGGACAAATTTCATCCAAACGATCCAGGTTAAATCTGGTCAGCTTGAATGAGCTCAGCCTGAGTTGGTCCACCAGCGGACGGTCTCCAATCTTGGAGATGATGCGGTGGACGGCGCTGACTGAGCGGGTTGGCATGCTGCCTGGAATACAGGCGGTTGAGCGCGGAGCACCACCTGGTCCGGGCGCGTTATGGGCTTCGGTGGTGCCTGCCGAATCGTCTTCTGCTATTTCCTTGGCGAAGCTTGATTGGCCGATCCGAACCGCATCGGGTGATGCCGTACCAGAGGGCGAGCCCATCAGTTATCAGATAGGGCATCGGCATGTGGGGAGCGATCCGACCATACCCTTGCCGGTGCCAGATCCGCCGAAACAAACGGATCTGCTTTACAAGGGAGCACCTGTTTTCATTCGCTCTGAAGCCACGCAGGAACCAAGCCCCGGGCGCGTACTTCATGTGGATCGTAACGATGGTGCCGGCCTGGCTCCTGGGCATTGGGCTTGGTGGGTGCGGGGTGTCGATCTTTTCGGGCGCGTCAGCGAGCCCAGTCCCTGGGCCTTGGCCGCGGTGACAGATTCGGCGCCACCGGCCGCGCCCATCCTGATACAAGCCGAATGGGTCCAGCGCAGCCTGCCACCTGCAACGGTCAATGTCATCGGCCGTTCCGTAGCCGCGCAACGCTGGTTGAATAACCCGTTGAACAGCGGCACAGAAAATGCGCTTGTGGCTTCCTGGGTGTTCGGCCCGGAGCAGACCAAGCTTCAGCAGGATGTCAACGGCTTTCATCTCCTGTTTCGCAAGCCCAATCCCTTACCAATAGGGGCCCCGGATGACACCACAACCCAATACCCGGATACATGGGGGAATGCACTTGCTTCATTCGGCCCCATGTCGATCCGTTTTGAGGGCGCCGTCGTTGCCAATCCAGTCCTGAACCCGGCGCTGGTGATTTCAATCACTGGGGTGCATCAATTGGCACCCTCGGCCAGTGCCAGCCCCTCAGACCCGGTCCGTTCGGTTTGCATAAGCAATATGGAACTGGATGGAGCAAGTGGTGTTTTTGTCGGTGGCACGCTCCTGGTCGGAACAACGTCCTATCCGGTTGTCGCCAACGGCGATGGCGCGAATCTCACACTCGTCGTGGAGCACACCGCGGGAGATTCACCGATACCCGGTACGGCGCAGCTGAGTGCCGTACCAGGAACTCTCGCGGAGTTAAGTACCGACTTGCCACCCTCTAATTCGGGCGCAAATCTACGGGCCACGTCGGGGGTATTGTCGACCCGGCACGCGCAAGGTGAAAAGAAGTTGCAGGTCCTGCGGGCTCAGGCGGGAATTTTTCTTTGCCGTTATCACGATGTGCCTGTGGCGCCCGGGAACGAATTTGGAATGGGAGAGGTCGCTGGCGGAGACCGCGTCAGCTGGTTTCCGGTCTGGTCGGCTGCACTCAACGACACGGGATTCGGGCCCAGTACCTCAGAGATCACGCCTGTGGCGCATGCGCAGGTCTCCGTGCGTGCAGTTCGGTTTATCCAATCAAGCGCAATCGCCTCAGCGCCAAGTGCGCCACTGACCATCACCGCCGTTGATTTGACAGTGCCGCAACCACCAGGAATGAATGGCATTTCCTTCGACCCGTCGGCGAAGTGCGTCTTGATGGCCAGCAGGGCTGACTGGTATGGAAAGTCTCGCTTCCAGATGGGCTGGGCGGCGCAGGTCAATCGGCAATTTCTTGTGTACCGTGCGCTCGGTGATGAGATCAACCGGCTCGACAGTGTCGAGCATGACCGTGGCACAGGGCGTTCGCACGATTTTTCTGCACCTGATGCATGGCCGCCCGGTGTATACGGCGACGCCAACCGAAAAGCCCGGGTGCTTAGCGAACTGACGGCGCTGGATGCGGCTCGCTCCGTGGTAGACGTACAGGCACGGGCAACGGCTGTAGCGGCGGCCTATGACGCGATGACGATCGATACGCAGATGTTGCTGGCCCGGCAGGACTATGCCTGGCCGGCGTACGTTGCATTGACCAAAGAGCCTACTGACACAAACGTATTTGAGGACGTGCTGGACGGGCGCTCACACGGGCACTGGTTCTACCGCATTACCAGTCGAACACGTGCCGGTGCCGAGAGCCCCCCTTCTGAGCCGACGCCCCCCATTTGCTGCCCGGACGTGGTGGCGCCCTCTGCTCCCATCGCACACATGGCGCTGGCCGATGTACAGGGCAATGGTGTCAACTTACGTTGGCTCGCCAGTCCGGATGCCGACACGCAGCGTTATGAGATTTATGCCGAAAAGCATCCCGAGGCTGGCACTGAGTTGGCCAGCATGGCCCCTGTGGCGGTACATGTGCCGACACCCCATCGCAGTGGGGAAGTGATCAACTTTCGTGTGACACGTTCCCCCGGTGATTGGTGCTTCTGGATTGTTGCCATCGACACCTCAGAAAACAGGAGTCCGGCATCGGCGATGTTGCGCGGAAAATCGTTACGCCCTGTCCCTGAGCCCCCAGTTTGGGTGTCCGCGGTCAGGACACCTCCTGGAGCGCCTACGCACATCACTTTGACGTGGAGCCATCCGAGTGATCAGCGGCTTGCGTGTCTTGTTGAAAGGCGGCCTATCTCTGGCGGCTACTGGTCAGCAGCATCTGCTTGGCTGCCACGAGGAACTTATCACTTTGATGATGTGCCAGTTGATCTGTCCAAGGGGTGGACGTATCGCTTACGCGTACGGGATCAGCTTGGACAGGTGTCGCTCACGCTGCCAACGATAAACCTGGAGGCATCCTAAATGCCATTGCCTACTCTTTCGGAGCTTGAAGAAAAATACTTTATTCCGGCGTACGGCGGCCCGCGCTACTCAGGCAATGTGGAAGTGATTCCACATATAGATGGTGAGGCCTATTTCAATGCGATTGCAGACGCAATAGATAGATGCACAGGTCCGGACGACAAAATTTACATCGCATCGTGGGTGTTTTCCCCCACGTTCAATCTTCGAAGCTTAGAAGACCCAAGCAAACCTGCGAGCGGTGGCGCAACCCTGGGGACGTTGCTCGTTGACAAAGCCCATCTTCAAGTGGATGTCCGCATCATTCTGGGCGCGCCCTATTTCAGCGCTGGCAGAGAAGGGGTAACGCCTGCTGAATATGAATGGTGGATAAAAGCCAGGCTGGACAACATCGGCGTTGAGTGGGTCACCCAGAACAATATCAGGGAAGCAAGAAAGTTGCGCTCGGCTACCCGGGGGGGCGTCAAACCACTTGAAGGTCGCGTGCTGTTGGACTGGGGAGGGAGTACCGGCGACTCTCGACATGAGAAAACGACCATTGTTTATATCGATTCGACAAAAGAGCTTCGGGCATTTGTCGGAGGAATTGATTACACAGAAGGCAGAATTTCCAGCCCATTGCATGACAGTGTGGCGGGGGTGACCGCTGGAGATTCATGGCATGACATAGGTGTTGAGCTGTATGGCAGCGCGGCCGAAGGAGTTGTGGAGAACTTTATTACCCGCTGGGTGGAGGCGGACACACTGCCGGCAACTCTCTACAAGCTCGATGACACCACTGAGCTATACAACCATTTGACGATAACTTCATTGCCGACAAAACCCGGTAATCCAGTGCACCCTGCCCCTTTGAGCCGCCCAGATGGGGAGGCCAGTGTGTGTGTGCTGCGCAGCTATGAAGCGACCAAGGCTGCCTTGTTGCTTACAGGAAAGTTTGAGAATTGGCGGACATTGCCAGCAGCAAAAATTACCGAAATCCTGGATGTCCTAAAACAAGCGATAAACAGCGCCTCGCGGTACATCTATGTCGAAGACCAGACACTCAATCCGGCGCCGCTTGAGGTCAGTGCGGGGTACAACAAACACGATGACCTCTCCCCCGCCATATCAGCAGCCTGCGCCAGGGGCGTCAAGGTCATCTTTGTATGCTGGGACGGCATGACCGGCTCGGTGGGCCCATCGGTTTCTTCACAAATTGTCGAAAAAATACTGGACCCGCTTACAGCTGTTCAGCGGCAGAACTTCGCACTTTACTGGCTCGCGGGAAACAGGCTCCATTCCAAACTTTTCATCGTTGACGATGAGTTCGCATCTATCGGCGCAGCCAATTTTTGGGACCGATCAATGCAGGGGACGGAAAGCGAGCTCAACGCGGCATACGTGTGCACTGCAGGAAGCAATTCCCAGGTGGCCAGTCTTCGTGTGAAGCTTTGGAGTGAACATCTTCGCTTGACGCCAGCCGTTGCAGTTAGCGTGGAAGCCGAGCTCAGAAATCTTGATAAAAGTCTCGGTATCTTCAGGACCGCCTGGGCGACTTCCTCGCTTAGCTTTTCCTCTCCAGGCAGTGTGTTGAGGGAGATCGTGTCGTGACATCGTCCAAGATCTATTTTCCGCTTGACGACCTCACGAAGGGAGGGCAGCTTCCTCTGGGCGATCTGCTCGATGAGGTGCTGGATCACATCTGGATCACCAGTCCGGGTTTTGATGAAACCACGCGTGAGGGCGTGATCGGTGTATTTATTGATCAGGCCCTCAGTTTCAAAGTGCCAGGGATCCCCGCTCTCGAATTGGCGCTCGGGTCTATGCCAGGTGGCGTTAATGCAGACATTCGTGCCAGGTTCTTGCCCGTGCCGCGCATCGGTATTGAGTTGCCCCTCACCTTGCGGGTTGATGCATCGATCCTCAGGCCCCTCAAGGCCGGCACGAAAGAACCTGATCTGGAGAAAAAGACGCTCGATGTTGCGCTTGGCAGCGTACGCATTGGCTTCGATACCGATGGCAACTTCACCATTGACATGCCAACGGGCATCACCTTTCCAAGGTGCATGATCGGCTCTACAGGCGTCATTCTCAGTGTGTCTGACCTTCGTTGGTTGACGCCCGATGCGACAGATCTTCCTGCGACAGCGCCGAGCGGGTTCAATGGATTGTATTTTTCAGGGGCAACCGTAGAAGTTAACGACTTGCCTCTCGGATCAATCGAGATGCGCGATGTTTACATCGGCACCGGGGGGTTCAGCGGAACCGTGGATTGGCTGGACAGGTCTGCCGCATGGGTCGGGGCAGGTAATTCGGGTAGTTTCAGCGGCGTTGCTGCGGGCAAGATCTTTGAATTTAAAGGAGCGTTGACCAAGGTCGAGATCTCGATTCATCAAAACGCGCTGACTGCCTGCACCATCGAAGGCAACATTTTCGTCCCTTATCTTGACAAGGTCATGGGGCTCTCGTTGGGCTTTGATGGCAGTGGGGCCATCACTGCTGTTGCACAAGCGCCGACCTGTACTTTTGTCAATGAAGAACACAAGGCCATTGCGGCGCCCGCCGGTTCTGGCTACATCCTCACAGCCGATACAAGCGCTTTCAAACTCGAAATCAGTCGTGTTGAGTTCCATGCCGGCGGTGGTGGCCCTGCTGCTCTCTCCCTCTCAGGCCGCGTCAAGCTCAAATCGTCAACTTACGACATCCCAGCGGTGGCCATGAAAGGCTTGCGTATCGACACCGAGGGCAATGTGGCTGTCGAAGGGGGGTGGCTGGACGTCGAGAAAGCCAAGAGCTCCTCGTTAAAAGGGTTTCCGTTTCAGATCAGCAAGATTGGCTTTGGCGCCGAGGCTGATGGTCGACGCTGGGTGGGTCTTAATGGCGGAATCAAGCTGGCAGAAGGACTGCCGATCGGCGTGTCCGTGGAAGGACTGCGCGTCACGTGGAATCCGGCCAATGGTGATATTGCTTTTGCGCTGGGTGGAATTGGTCTCGAACTCAAGGTTCCCGGGACTTTCAGCTTCAGTGGGAAGGTTGCGTTTTTTGACACGCCTGAGGCCAGCGGATTTCGCGGTACGGTCAAGCTCAAGCTTGAGACGATGAAGTTGTCGATCGATGCCGGGATGATGGTCGGGCAAACCCGGGACGGAACAACTTTCTTCTTCTTGTTCCTGGAGGTTGAATTGCCAGCCGGCATCCCGCTGTTTTCCAGTGGTGCGGCCATCTATGGCTTTGCCGGCTTGCTTGCAACCAATCTCAAACCCAATCGGATCGATGGCGAGGACTGGTACTACGGTTACTACAGGCGCCCGCCTGTCGGCGTTACCGATCCGGAGAAATGGGGCGTGCAGCGCGACAGTTTTGCCATCGGGCTGGGCGCTACGGTGGGCAGCCTGCCCGATACTGGCTTCGCGTTTTCCGCCAAAGTGTTGCTCGTGGTGGCGCTCCCGGGGCCGCAATTGTTGCTGCAGGGCAAGGGTAATTTCATCAAGAAGAAGCCCGACAACAAGACGACATCCAGCGAAGGAGATTTTGAGGCATTGCTGGTGCTGGATGTGCCAGCCAAACTGTTTCAAGCCAACCTGGCTGCGGCGTTCAAGATACCGGCACTGGTGGAGATTGCCGGGGGCGTCAATGTGGCGTTTTCATGGGCAGAGAGTCCTCCGCCCGACCTGTGGCACATCTACCTGGGAGAAAAGAAGCCGGACGACCGGCGTATTCACGCAACCCTTTTCAAGTTGTTCCAGGGAGATTCGTGGCTGATGGTGAATCGGCCCGGGACGATGGCGCAAATGAACCAGCTGTTGGCCGACGATGCCAAGAGACTGGGTGAGTTTGAAATGGGCAGTGCGATTGGAGTCAACCTGAGCTTTGATTTTGTGGTTGTCAAAGCATGGCTCAACGCATCTTTGCTGGGGCAGGCCGCCATCAGCACAGACCCGCAACAGTTCTTCGGTCAACTGACCCTCAGAGGGTCGGCCGGCATATCGGTATTGGGCTTGTCCGTCGTAGCTGATTTACTGGCAGATGCCCGTGTCAAAGCGCCAAATCCCTGGTACTTTGCTGTCGATATCGAGATGGGGATCAAGATCGATCTCCTGGTGACGAAACTCGAATTTCAGGTGAAATTGCCTCTGGAATTCGGCGATGCAAGGCTTCCGTTACCCCTGCCAGTTGATGGGCTGGTGACATTGCATTCAGACCATGCCAAGGTGGATGAGGCGATTTTGCTGCCGTCACCTGAAGGATCCCTCTCTCCCCTGGTCCCGCCCGATGTGAGGCCCCTCGTCGTTTTCAGGCGGCCGGTGCAGGACCGTGCACGGTTTGGCTCCCCTGGGAAAGACAATGTTCCCGCCGAAGATCTGGGAATTCGGCAGGTGTCCTATCAGTTGCGTCACGTGGTATTGCTTGCGCGCGATACGGGCGCCCCCCGTCTGGTTGGCGCCGCCGGTGAACTGACGGTTAGCGGCAACAGGGCGACTTTTACCGGCTTAGCCCATAGTGTGGACGATGTGCCAGATTTGACCGGATCCAAGATCACCCTGTTCAATGCAAGCGTCCCTGCTCTTCCCGTTTTGACCATCAGCGCCAGCAATGGCGACAGCGCAACGCTTTCAGACAGCCCTCCCCCAGGCGATTATTCTTATCGATTGAGCGCGCCGCGATGGAGCGCAGCTGCCCAGATCGTCGCGGTGAGTGATACGCACACCGGTGAGGCGCTGGTGACATTGTCAAGCAGTCTGAATCAGACGACGCCACTGCGCGGCGGTGAACTGAAATCAGGAACTTCCAGCTGGCTGATTCTTGACGCAGCGGCGGCGACTGTGCGCATCAGGGCCGCGGGGACGATGCCAGTCAGCGGTGTTGCCACGCTGTTGGGGCCCGAGCCTGCCCTTCTGGACGGGCAATGGGCGCCAAGTGGTGAGCCTGTCAGCGGTCCTGATTCGTCCACGCGGTTGATGGTGTGGGCACGTACGCCCTTTGCTTTCTACCGCCACAATGACTTGAGCTCAGTGAAGGGTTCCGACAGCTTCAGCCCCGGGTATGCCTGTGGTCCTCAAGCCACTGAAGAAGCTACATGTACTCAGTTTCATGAACTCACGCCCGGGCCGTTGGTGGGTGATTTTTCCGTAGCCGGCATACCTGGCCTTGCCGATGGATTGGTTGCAGTTGCCGCAGGGACCAATGCCACGCGCTCCATCCGCCTGGGACAAACCGGAGCTGGTGGCGGGGTGGGCACGATCACACTGAGATTCAACCCGCCAGTGGAGTCGGTCTGGGTCACGGGCGAGGCCATGGAGGCAGGCTCCATCACTGCCAAGCTGGATGGGGCCACTATCGCGCGTGCCACGCTGCTGCGCAAGACGAGCACCCACCAATTCACCGGAGGCATTGATCAGATTGAGGTCAATGGCATGCACGCATCCTTGACCAAGCTGTGCTTTTTGCCAGGCTGGTCTTGCGTGCATTTCGAGGCGCAGACCTTTCCGCAAGGCCGCACGGGTGAGGTGAGCTACGCAGGGGTGAAGCTGGTCAGTGACGGCGTGATGACCGTTGACGCAGGCATGCTTGAAGTGACTTCGCCGATGATTGCCTTGCCTTTGATGTGGCTGGAAATAGCCAGGAACTTTGCTGTAAAAGGCTTGCGGCTCATGTCGACAATGGGCCGTCAGCCGATCAGAGCTGAATCTGAATTACAAGAAAACTATCAAGAGGTTTCTCTCAAGACTCTGCCTGTTCCTGGCTTGGTCCAGGCTGTGAATGTGATGCTGCCAACGGTGGGCAAGGTGAGATTCATTCCAGGCACCGTGCCCGGATCTGGTTCGGCTGGAGTGGTGCCAGTCGTCAGACCTGGCTCGGTGCCGATTGAGTTTTTACCCATAGACGATGTTCGGCCCTGGCGATTGGAAAAAATTGACAAGGCGCAGATATGGGTGAATGGCCAACCAGCCAAGATAGAAACGCTCACGATCGTCTTTCCAAGACCTGTTGCCCGAGTGCGCGTCGCATTGGGAAGCAATGCCGACGTGATCGCTTTTGCCGGCAATATAGAAGTCACTCGTGGTTTGGCGAATGCCGGCTCGGTGGTGAGCCTGTACGCGGATCCTGCGCAGACATCGCATATGGGCTGGATGGATCGCGTAGTGGTGATGGCACCGTCCAGGGTGCGTGTGAGCGAGGTTTGCACTGATGCCGGCAACCTGGGGTGGGCACGCTTTGAGCAATGGAAATGGAGCCAAGGTGTGCAACGCAGTGTCGAATCCCTGTACCGGTCCGATCCGGTGCTTTCGCCCGGGAATTACGAACTGCGGGTTCACACGGCTGCAGTGGTAACGGGCGAGCAACCATATGTAGATCAAAAGACAGAACAGGCCAGATTTACCGTGGGAGCGCCGGCCGGTATTGCGGTGGGTGGCGCGGACGTTCTGGACATGCAAGGCGCCAAATACCCTCAGGGTGGGCCGCTCACGCAGTTTTCCACGTATGTGCAGGGGTCCATGCCGCTTGCGGGGGCGCCACTCTGGTACAGGTGCTATGACACTGCTGTCAGATTCAATGAGTCCTATGTCACGCGCATGTACCTGGATGCAGGCCATGAATTGCGTGTTTTTGTGGTCAACGCGAGCGGTGTTGTGATTCGCTCGGCTGTCAGGCATGTATGGGGTGAGTCTGAAGCGGAACTGGATGCATACACCACGGAGTACATCCGAACACTCAATGGTGACGGCACGGACCCCTGTGCAACAGTGAGCGTTGGCCAGGTCGTTCGACCGGAATCCGTCACTGCTGGAGGTGGTGAGCCACTTGAGCCGAGCAGCCTGCACGCGAGCGAAATCAGAAGCGCAACTGCGCCTGATCGGACGCTGCACAGATTTGAATTCGTGACGTCAAGATATTTCTCTTTCAGACATCACCTGTCTGCTTTTGATGGGATTTGCCGACGACTTCCTGCCGATGCCGCCGGTTTGATGGCATCGATGGCACCAAGCGAAAGGGCGAGTGAGTTGCGCCGTCGCATGGTTGCTATCACAGGGGCGGTAGATGCCGCACGCGCTGCAAAAACATTGGCTACGCAAGGCGCAGCGAGCCAGGGATACCTGGACGACGCTATCAGGACCAGGGAGGTACTTGCACAGCTGCGTGCTGAACTCGGCAATAGCTCGGTGGCGGCATTCGATGAAATCTGGGCGGCTTGTTTGGGCGCCGGCGTTCCGCCTGGCCTGCCTGCCGAGTTGCGCGTGTCTGTGGTTCGCGCTGTGACAGCATCGCAGGGTACAGATGTATTTCTGCTTGAAAGTCCAGAGCCCATTGCATGGGGAAGGACCGGGATCACTGCGGTAGCAACCACCGATCTTCCACTGCAAAAAACCAATACGACATTTGCCGCTGACTTTGGTCGTCCTGACGCCGGATACGACGTCGAATATGGAGGAATACTCTGGCGTGCCGGCGTGGAACTATGGGTGAGTGAGGGGCAGCTGCGTGCCAGGGCTGCCGAACCGATGAATGTGACATTGGTATTGGATCGGGCGGTGAGTGTCGATATTGAAATCTGTGTTGAGGACGGTGGTACGGCTACTCTGACGACCATTCCAGCCCAGTCTGCCGGCGCAATCACCCAGTCCGCATCCTCGACGCCCGTCAGGATGCAACTTACGGCTCCTGCCGGGGCTACTTTGAGCAGCCTGCAGGTTACTGGTGCAGGCGTCAGCATCGTCTCGTGCAGCGTCACCAAAATCATGGTGCCGTCCATGCCTTTGGGCCAACTGCGCATCACGGACGTTCGACTACCCGCTTCGGCTCAGTCGAACGATGACGAGGTGCTGATGCTGGCCTTGGAAACGGTGGCCCTGGATGGCTACACTTTGCGTTGGGTTGACGCGCAGACACCAGGCGAGAGCCGGCTTTACCGTTTGCTTCCCCAACTGACCTTGAAAGGCGGGCAGCATTTGCGTCTGGTGCAGGGGCAAACCACCTCCACCGAGACAAATGATGTCATTGTTCATTCAAGTGCCCCCGCAACCAAACCAGCCAGCACCGGGTCGATCTACCAACTCCTTGATCCGTCCGGTAAGGTTGTCCAGGAATATGCGGCCTTGCCGGGCGGACTAAGTAGGGAGCTGGTGGCAATCCCAAATCTTGATGGGACACGTGCGTTTTTGGTGCCTCCTTCGACGTCTTCAAGTTTGGAGAAAGGCCACTGGACACTTTCCTTTGACTTGGCTGGGGATGCCGGCCCAGACCTTGATCGCTGGTCGGTTGGAGGTATCGCCGTGCATGAACAGGCAAAACTTCGCTTTGTGACCATGTGAATCAAGGGTCTGAGTAGGTTTGGGCATGAAGGCGTCAAATCCGAGAGGCGCGAAAGGTGAGATGCCCCGAGATTCGTTCGCCGCCAGTTCCCCTGGGCTGTACCAAAAACAAAGCCCCGCTGATGCGGGGCTTGTCTTTTGGCGGAGAGGGTGGGATTCGAACCCACGGTAGTGTTGCCACTACGCCTGATTTCGAGTCAGGTACATTCGACCACTCTGCCACCTCTCCGGCTTTGTGGAGCGCGTATTGTAGCAGCGTGCCAGAGGCTGTTTGTGGCCTTGGGGGCGCCCAAGCCGCTCAGGCCCGGGCGGCGGCGGTACGCAGCAGGCGGTGCGAGGGAACCTGGCGGGGCAGGGCTGCCGCTTGACCGAGCCCGCGGCGCTTGCGGATCCACGCCATGGGCGTGGTGCTCAGGAACTTGAAGAAGAGCGCGTTGAGCGTCTGGTGGTCCAGGCCGCTCCTGGCCATGAGTTCCTGCCAGCCGATGGGCTCATCCAGATGGGCTTCGATCCAGGCGCACAGTTCCTCGAAGGTCTGGCGGTGGTCCGACAGGGCGGTTTGCTTGCGCGTGACAGTGGTACGGGCGAAAGACATGGATACGGCACTCCTCTGAGCTGGGGTAGCCGCAGTTTTCAAGAACCGTACCCGCACAGCTCAGGGGTAGCGGTCGCGGGGCAGGGGTCAGTCCCGGGCGGCCAGCAGCTGTTGTAGCGCAGACTCAAGCTCCTGGGTGGTAACCAATTGTTTCACTGGTATCTCTTGGAGCACGGAGGCCAGGGGTTCTGTCAGCTCTTGCAGCCGTTTGACCGTCTGCCCGGCCTCCTTGGGGCTGGCAAAACCGTCACTTTGCAGCAGCAGCTGGCCCTGGGCATCCACGAACTTGAAATAGAACTGGCCGTCCGCCTCGCGGTATTGCTTGAAGCTGGGCAGCGCGGCCTTGGCCGCCTTGTCCTTCTTCTCGCCGGCCTGGCTGCGCAGATCGCGCAGGCCCACGGCGTGGCGCAGCTTGGCGGTGAAGGGCGTGGCGATGGCGCGGGCCTTGGTCGCGCCGGCCTTCAGCAACTCTTCGAGACGCTCGGGGTGGCGCATCAGCGATTCGTAGGCTTCGCGTTTGGGCGCGATCTCGTGGTCGATGCGCTCGAACAGGATGGTCTTGGCCTCGGCCCAGGCGATGCCGTCGGCATAGGCCTGCCGCAACTGGGCGGTCTCGGCCGGGGTGGCGAAGGCCTGGTAGATCTGGAACAGGGCCGAGCCTTCGGTGTCCTTGGGCTCGCCGGGGGCGCGTGAATCGGTCTTGATGCCGGCAATGAGCTTCTTCAACTGTTCGCGCGGGGCAAAGAGCGGGATGGTGTTGTCGTAGCTCTTGCTCATCTTGCGGCCGTCCAAGCCGGGCAGCGTGGCCACGCTTTCCTCGATCTGTGCCTCAGGGGGAACGAAGTGCTCACCGTAGAGATGGTTGAAGCTGGCGGCGATGTCGCGCGCCATCTCGATGTGCTGGATCTGGTCACGCCCCACGGGCACGCGGTGGGCGTTGAACATCAGGATGTCGGCGGCCATCAGCACCGGGTACATGAAGAGGCCGGCGGTGACGTCGGCGTCCGGGTCCACGCCGGCGGCGTTGTTCTTGTCCACCGAGGCCTTGTAGGCGTGCGCGCGGTTGAGCAGGCCCTTGCCGCAGACGCAGGTGAGGAACCAGGTGAGCTCGGGGATCTCGGGCACGTCGGACTGGCGATAGAAGGTCACGCGCTGCGGGTCCAGGCCGCAGGCGACCCAGCTGGCGGCGATCTCCAGCGTGGAGCGCTGGATGCGTGCGGGATCGTCGACCTTGATGAGCGCGTGGTAGTCGGCCAGGAAATAGAAGCTCTCCACCCCGGCGGCGCGGCTGGCGGTGATGGCCGGGCGGATGGCGCCGACGTAGTTGCCCAGGTGCGGGGTGCCCGAGGTGGTGATGCCGGTCAGGACGCGGACGGTGCTCATGGCGTGGTGTCAGTGAAGAAGAAGGGACAGGGGCGTGAGCAGGATATCCAGCAGGCCGTAGGTCAGGCCCATGACGGGCTGCATCCAGTACTGAACGACGAAGCCTAGTATGTTGGGAAAGAACGGGAAGGCCTTGCTGAGTTCGTTCGCAATGACAAGGCCCAAGATAATGAAGAATCCCCAGGGCTCGACGCGCGCCAACATGGCTGCCTGCTTTCGGGGAAGCACCCCAACGAGAACGCGCCCGCCGTCCAGCGGCGGCAGCGGGAAGAGGTTGAAGGCGAACATCACCACGTTGACCAGCACGCCGGCGCGGCCCATTTCCAGGAAAAAACGTTCCTGCACGCCGGCGGCTACCAGCAGGTACATGAAGATGCCCCAGAGCAGGGCCTGCAGCAGGTTGGCGCCCGGGCCGGCCAGGGCCACCCAGACCATGTCGCGCTTGGGGTGGCGCAACAGGTCGAAGCGCACCGGCACCGGCTTGGCGTAGCCGAACAGGAAAGCGCCGCTGGTGGCGAAGTACAGGAGCAGCGGCATCAGGATGGTGCCCACCGGGTCGATGTGCTTGATGGGGTTGAGCGTGATGCGGCCCAGCATGGCGGCGGTGTTGTCGCCGAAATGGCGCGCGGCATAACCGTGGGCGGCTTCGTGCACGGTGATGGCAAACAGCACCGGCAGGGCGTAGATGAGGACGGTTTGAATCAGGTTGGCGGATTCCACGGGGCAATTGTCTCAGAGTGCAGGGGGCCGGCGAGGCCGGCGCGGGGAAGGGCAGCCTAGAGGCCCAGCTCGGCCGGGTCGCCGCGGCCGCGGCGCAGCACCTCGGGCTCGTCGCCGCTGAGGTCGATCACCGTGGTGGGCTCGTGCGGGCAGGCCCCGGCGTCGATGACGGCGGCCAGCTGGTGTTCGTAGCGCTCGCGGATCTCTTGCGCGTCGTTGAGCGGGTCGGTCTCGCCGGCCGGGATCAGGGTGGTCGCCAGCAGCGGGCCGCCCGTGTGCAGGGCCAGCAGTTCGTGCAGCACCCGGTGCTCCGGCACGCGCAGGCCGATGGTCTTGCGCGAGGGATGGCTCACCCGACGCGGCACTTCCTTGGTGGCCTCCAGGATGAAAGTCCAGGGCCCGGGCGTGGCGGCCTTGAGCAGGCGGTACTGGCGGTTGTCCACGCGGGCGTAGCTGGAAAGCTCGGCCAGGTCGCGGCACAGCAGGGTCAGGTGGTGCTTGTCGTCCACCTGGCGGATGCTGCGCATCTTGTCGGCCGCAGCCTTGTCGTCCAGGTGGCAGACCAGTGCGTAGCTGGAATCGGTGGGCACGGCCACCACGCCGCCTTTTTCCAGCAGGGCGGCGGCCTGCCTGAGCAGGCGGATCTGCGGGTTCTCGGGGTGGACTTCGAAGTACTGGGCCATGTGCTGGTCTGCCGGTTCACACTTCCATCGGTTCGAGCTTGATGCGGCTTTCCCGCAGGGCCAGCCAGGCGCTGGCGGCGCCACAGCTGGCGATCAGGATCATGCCCAGCAGGGACCAGCCGTCGGCGATGTGGCCGAAGACGACCCAGCCTGCGAACATCGCAAAGGCGATCTGCACGTACATCAGCGGCATCAGCGTGGCGGCCGGTGCGCGCCGGTAGGCCATGATCAGCACGAAGTGACCGATGGTGCCCATGAGGCCCATGAGGAAGAGCGCGGTCCATTCGGGGAGGGTCTGCGGCGTGACCCAGATGAAGGGCAGGGCCAGCGAGGCCAGGATGGCGCCGACCCAGCCGGTGTAGAAATGCATGGTCACGCCGTCTTCGGTCTTGACCATCCTGCCGGTCAGGATCTGGAAGGTCGAGTGGGTGGCCACCTGGGCCAGCGGCAGCAGGACGTGCCAGCCGAAGAGGTCGCCACCGGGCCGGATGATGACGAGTGTGCCCGCGAAGCCGCCAGCCACGAGTACCCAGCGCAAGCGCGAGACGTGTTCGCCCAGCAGGGTGGCCGCCAGCAGCGTGACCACCAGCGGCGCGATCATGGCGATGGCCGTGAATTCGCCCACGGGCATGTAGGCCACGCTCAGGAAGGTCAGCAGGCTGGTGGCCGCGAGCAGGGCACCACGCAGGACATGCAGGCCAAGGTGCCGCGTATGGAAGATGGCACGCCCGCGCTGCGGCAGCATGACGGCCGTGGTCAGCACGGCCTGGAAGATGTAGCGGAACCACAGGCCCAGCAGCACGGGCAGGGTGAGGGAGACGACCTTGGCCGAGGTGTCCAGCGTGGCAAAGCAGGCCAGGGCGGCAAGCGCGAACAGCATGCCGCTCAGGGTGTGGGGATGTTTCATTGCTGGATGCGATCTGCCAGAAGTTCCCACACCGGTGTGAGCTGGCCGGGCAGGAAGGGCAGGGCGCCGAGGTCGGTGTGTGATTCGTCGGGGCTGTGGAAGTCGCTGCCGCGCGAGGCGGCCAGGCCGAATTCGCGCGCCATGTCGGCGTATTTGACGTACTCGGCTGCGCTATGGCTGCCGGTGACCACTTCGACCGCGCGCCCGCCGTGTGTCTTGAATTCGGAGAACAGGGCGTATTCCTCGGTGGGGGTGAAGCCGTAGCGCGCCGGGTGGGCGATCACGGCCATGCCGCCGGCGTCCCCGATCCAGCTGACGGCATCGCGCAGCGTGGCCCAGCGGTGAGGCACGAAACCGGGCTTGCCTTCGGTCAGGTACTTGCGGAAGACTTCGTTGGTCTCACGGCAGACGCCGGCTTCGACCAGATAGCGCGCGAAATGCGTGCGCGAGATCAGCTCCGGATTGCCGGCGTATTTCAGCGCGCCCTCATAGGCGCCGTGGATACCCACCGCCGCCAGGCTGTCCGACATTTCGCGGGCGCGCCCGCCGCGCCCGCCGCGTGTCTGGCGCAGACCGGCCTGCATGCGCGGGTCTTCGGCATCGAAACCCAGGCCGACGATGTGCACCGTGTGCCCGGCAAAGGTGATGGAGATCTCGGCGCCCGTCAGGTAGGGCAGGCCATGGGCGCGTGCGGCCGCCAGGGCGCGCTGCTGGCCGCCGATCTCGTCGTGGTCGGTCAGCGCCCACAGCTCCACCCCGTTGGCGTGCGCGCGTGCCGCCAGTTCCTCGGGCGTGAGGGTGCCGTCGGAGACGACGGAATGGCAATGCAGGTCGGCGTTGAGGATGGAGCTCACCTGGGCATTTTAGGTGCTGGGCCGTTTCCCTGCTGGTCGCAGCGGTGCTGGCACAATGGCCGCATGCGGTTTTCCACCGGACCTCGATGCGTTGTCTCAACCGGCATCCTGGGTTCCGTTTGCCTTTCCAGCTGATCTTCCATGGCCTCGCTCGATCTACGCTCCCTGATCATCATGAGCGGCATCATGGGCCTGCTGCTGGGCGGCGTGATGTTCTTCCTGCGCCTGAGCTACCCACGCAGCATCCGCGGGCTCAGCCTGTGGGCGGCCGCACACGCCTGGGTCTTCCTGTCCGCCGTCCTGTTTGCCGGGCGGGGTTTCCTGCCGGATTTCGTGTCCATCGTGGTGGCCAACCTGGTCATGCTGACCGCGGTGATTTCCTACCACGCCGGTGTGGAGCAGTTCTTCGGCCGGCGCCCCGCCTGGGCGCGCTGGATCGTCCTGCTGGTGCTGATCGCACCTCCCCTGTACTGGTATGCCCTGGTCGAGCCGAACTACAACGCCCGCCTGATCCTGGTCTGTCTGGTGTGGGCCTGCATCTTCCTGTCCATGGCCTGGACGATCTGGCGCCAGGGCCCCGAGAATTTCTCCACGCGGTTCACGGCCGTGGTCCTGCTGATCCATGCGACGGTGCTGCTGCTGCGCTTCTTCTCGGCCTGGATGCCGTTGGCCGAAGAGGGCCTGCTCACGCCCACGCGGGTGCAGAGCCTTTATGTCGGGTCCAATGCCGTCATGCTCCTGGCCCTGGGCATGGGCCTCATCCTCATGGCGGGCGATCGCCTGCGCGCGGAGTTCGAGCACATGGCCTCGCACGACGCGCTGACCAATGTGCTGACGCGGCGCGTCTTCCTCGATGCCTGCGAGCAGGAGCTGGCGCGGTGCCGCCGTCATGGGCGCAGCATGGCCCTGCTGCTGCTGGACATCGATCACTTCAAGGCCATCAACGACACCCATGGCCACCAGATGGGTGACCGTGTGCTGGTCGATCTCGTGGAGCGCATCGCCTCCCTGCTGCGTCGGCCCGACCAGCTGGCGCGTTTCGGCGGCGAGGAATTCGTGCTGCTGCTGCCGGAGACCAGCCAGGACGAGGCCGTCACCGTGGCCGAGCGCATCCTGGCCCATGTGGCCGACCGTCGCGATGGCCTGCCGCCCATCACGGTGAGCATCGGCGTCGCCACCAACCGACCCGACGAGGACCAGATCGATACCCTGCTGGCGCGCGCCGACAAGGCGCTCTACAAGGCCAAGGACGAAGGGCGCAACCGCATCGCCCTGGCCTGAGGCCCCCGGCTCAGAGTTGGGCGCCTTCGACGAGGAACCGCACGCGCCGCAGCCCCTGCCATTCATCGGCGTCGAGCCGGAAGGCCAGCAGCACGCGCGAGGGCAGCGGGTCGGTGTGGCCGAACCAGATGCCGTCCACCGGCTGGCCCTGGTGCTTGAGCTTCAAGGCCAGGTGCTTCTCACCCACCAGGCGCTGCGACAGCACTTCGACCTCTTCGCTGAAGGTCGGCGGTGCAAACCCCTGGCCCCAGACCTCGCGCTGCAGTGTGTCCACCATGTCGGCGCGGCGGTACTCCACGGGCAGCGCGCCGTCGGTTTCCAGGCGGCGCGTCAGCGTGGCGGCGTCCAGCCACTCCTGCGCCACCTCGGTCAGGCCCTGCTCAAAGCGGTCCAGATGTTCTTCGGCGATGGTGCAGCCGGCCGCCATGGCGTGGCCGCCGAAGCGCAGCAGCACGCCGGGGTAACGCTTGGCCACCAGGTCCAGTGCGTCGCGCAGATGAAAGCCGGGGATGGAGCGGCCCGAGCCCTTGAGCTCATGCTCCTTGCCCGGGGCCTGGCTGGCGGCGAAGACGAAGCTGGGACGGTGCAGCTTGTCCTTGAGGCGCGATGCCACGATACCCACCACGCCCTCGTGAAAGTCGGGATCGAACACGCAGATGGCCGGCGGCGGCTCTTCCTCGGGGTCGTAGAGCGACTCGACGATGTCCATGGCCTGCTCGCGCATCTCGCCCTCGATCTCGCGGCGTTCGCGGTTGATGCCGTCCAGCGCCTGCGCCAGCTCGGTCCCGCGTGCGGGGTCGTCGGTCAGCAGGCACTCGATGCCCAGCGTCATGTCGGCCAGGCGGCCGGCGGCGTTGATGCGCGGGCCCAGGGCGAAGCCGAAGTCGAAGGTGGTGGCCACGGTCGCCTTGCGCCCGGCCACCTCGAACAGCGCGGCCAGGCCCGGCGGCAGGCTGCCGGCGCGCACGCGCTTGAGGCCTTGCGCCACGAGGCGGCGGTTGTTGGGGTCGAGCCTGACCACGTCGGCCACGGTGCCCAGGGCCACCAGCGGCAGCAGCGTGTCCAGCTTGGGCTGGCTGTCGGCCGTGAAGACGCCGCGCTGGCGCAACTCGGCGCGCAGCGCCAGCAGCACATAGAACATCACGCCCACACCGGCGATGGATTTGCTCTCGAAGGGGCAACCCGGCTGGTTGGGATTGACGATGACCTCGGCATCAGGAAGCGCGGGGCCGGGCAGGTGGTGGTCCGTTACCAGCACCTGCAGGCCCAGCTCGCGCGCCAGGGCCACGCCCTCCACGCTGGCGATGCCGTTGTCCACGGTGATCAGCACGTCGGCGCCGCTGTCCTTCACCCGCCGGGAGATGGGCGGGGTCAGGCCATAACCATCGACCACGCGGTCGGGCACCAGGTAACTGACGTGCTGCGCGCCCAGCATGCGCAGGCCGCGCACGCCCACGGCGCAGGCGGTGGCACCATCGCAGTCGTAGTCGGCCACGATGCAGAGTTTCTTGTTGTCGCGGATTGCGTCGGCCAGCAGCACGGCCGCTTCAGAGGCGCCCATGAGTGTGGCTGGTGGCAGCAGGCGCGTGAGCGCGTCGTCGAGCTCGTCCTTGGAAGACACGCCGCGTGCGGCGTACAGGCGCGCCAGCAGCGGGTGCACGCCGGCCTGTTCCAGCGCCCAGGCGGCGCGCGGGGGAATGTCGCGGGTGACGATTTTCATGTCGGGCCGAGTATGTCAGACACAGACAGGGGTTTCAGGCGGCGCATCAGGCGTGACCAGACACTGCGCGGGGCGGGGGTGTAGCGGCGTGTGCCCAGTTCGCTGCACAGCGTGAGCGTGGCGGTCTGTCCGGCGTCCAGCGCAGCGTGCAGACCGGCCAGCTGCGCATCCAGCGCCTGCCAGGCCTGCGCCCAGGCCGCCCAGTCGCTGCGCACGGCGTGCTGCGCCAGATCGTCCAGCACGCGCAGGGTTACACCTGCCGTCGGCACAGCAGGCAGACTGCCACTGCCGCTGAGCCAGAACGAATTGACCGCCAATGCACCGCGTTCGGCACGGGCGTCGGTGACTGCATGGGTGTAGAGCAGCATCTGCATCTCGTTCTGCAGGCGGCGCAGCAGCTTGGATGCCGGCAGCCAGGGCGCCACGTTGCGGCCGATCACCCTTTCGACCGCGGCGCCGGCCAGACCGTGCAGCGGCTCGCCGCTGACCAGCCAGCGCAAGGGTTGGTCGTAATGCAGGGTGAGGCCGTCCTCGGCGAAAAAGGGCGACATGGCCGCCAGCAGGGCACGCGCTTCGTCGTCGCGCAGGTCCAACTCCTGCGGGTCGCGCAGGCTCACGCGGGCCTGGCCCACTTCCCAATGCACGGGGGTCATATAGCTCCAGGCCCCGGTGCCGGCGCCAGGCAACTGCAGTTCGTGTGCGCGCAGGGCGGCCCAGGCGGGTGCCTGCGGGTCCAGGCCCTGGGCCTGCGCCTGCAGGCGTTCGTGGGCGCTGACGGGGCTGTCGTCGGGCAGGGTGAGGGCGGGCTCAGGGCTGAGTCTGTGGAGCAGGGTTTGCAGCTGGGGCAGCTGCAGTGGGCGCAGGACGGCTGTGGCGGCGGGGTCGTCGCTGAGGGCGTAGGGGATGAGGACGTGCATTGCTTGTATTTTCCGCTCTTGTCACCTATTTGCTTTTCTCAGATCTTTTCGCTGCGCGGGCTTTTGTAATCCCCCCCTATCCCCCCGCCCCTTTCCACCCCCGCCGGGGTGGAAAGGGGGGCCTGGATTTGGTTTCGTCGCGCCGGCCACGCTTCTACGGGGGTGAGGTCACGGTCCGTGTTTGGGTGCCTGCATTTCCGGGAACTGGTCGTAGTAAATGGTGCTGCGCCTGCGCGGCTCTGGCTGGCGGCTGCGCGCCAGCGACGAGACAGAAGTGGAGCGTTGGACTCGAAAGCGGTAGGTCGGGACGACCACCGCTGATGGTGCGCCACTTCAGCGCCAATTACTGCGACCGCTTCCAAGAAATGCTGATGTCCAAGCCCAGTCCGTGACCTTACGCGCCGTAGAAGCGCAGCCGGAGCGCAATTCCAAAATGAGGCTCCCCCTTCCCGCCCCGGCGGGGGTGGGAAGGGGGCTGGGGGGATAGGGGGGGAAGAAAAAGGTAGAAACAAGCCGAAACCCAGGAGAAAAGAAGCAAAGCCGGAAAGCAAAAGATAATCAGACCAACCAACATGCAAATCCCCTACGAACTCCTCCTCGGCTGGCGCTACACCCGCGCCGGCCGCGCCACCCGGCGCAATGGCTTCATCTCCTTCATCTCGGGCGTGTCCATGCTGGGCATCGCGCTGGGCGTGGCGGCGCTCATCATCGTGCTCAGCGTGATGAACGGCTTCCAGAAGGAAGTGCGCGACCGCATGCTGGGCGTGGTCTCGCACATCGAGATCTTCTCGCCCTACGGTACAGCCCTGCCCGACGTGGCGAAGACCCTGGCCGAGGTCAGGGCCAACCCGCAGGTCATCGGCGCGGCGCCCTTCATCGGCACGCAGGCCCTGCTGGCGCGTGGCGAGGACATGAAAGGCGCCATCGTGCGCGGCATCGACCCGGCCCTCGAAGGCGAGGTGACCGACCTGGCCGCCGGCCTGAAGAACGGCGCACTGGCGCGGCTGGTGCCGGGCGAGTTCGGCGTGGTGCTGGGGCGCGACCTGGCGCGCCAGCTGGGGGTGCAGCAGGGCGACAAGGTCACCCTGGTCGCACCCAGCGGGCAGGTGACGCCGGCCGGTGTGGTGCCGCGTTTGAAACAGATGACGGTGGTGGGCACCTTCGATTCCGGCCACTACGAATACGACGCGGGCCTGGTGATGCTGCACGTGGACGATGCCGCGCGCATCTTCCGCCTGGAAGGGCCCACCGGCATCCGCCTCAAGCTCAAGGACCTGCACCAGGCGCGTGAAGTCGGTGCGCAGTTGGCCGGCACCCTGAGCGGCGATCTGCTGATCCGCGACTGGACGCGCCAGAACCGCAACTGGTTCGCCGCCGTGCAGCTCGAAAAACGCATGATGTTCATCATCCTCACGCTCATCGTCGCGGTGGCCGCCTTCAACCTGGTGAGCACGCTGGTGATGACGGTGACCGACAAGCGCGCCGACATCGCCATCCTGCGCACCCTGGGCGCCAGCCCGGGCAGCATCATGGGTATCTTCGTGGTGCAGGGCGCGGCCGTGGGCGTGATTGGCACGCTGTCCGGCCTGCTGCTGGGCCTGGGTGTGGCTTTCAACATCGACGTCATCGTGCCTGCGCTGGAGAGCCTGCTGCAGGCCAGCTTCCTGCCCAAGGACATCTACCTGATCAGCCGCATGCCCAGCGACCCGCAGAGCAGCGACATCGTGCCCATCGGGGTGATCTCGCTGGTGCTGGCTTTCATCGCCACCTTGTATCCGAGCTGGCGCGCCAGCCGCGTGAACCCGGCGGAGGCGCTGCGTTATGAGTGAGGCCATGAATCACAACAAGATCGTGCTGAAAGCCCAGGGCCTGGACAAGCGTTACAGCGAAGGCCGCCTGGACGTGCACGTGTTGCGCGGCGTGGACCTGCAGGTGCACGCCGGCGAGATCCTCGCCGTGGTTGGCGCCTCGGGTTCGGGCAAGAGCACGCTGCTGCACCTGCTGGGCGGGCTCGACGCGCCCACGAGCGGCCGTGTGCAACTCATGGGGCAGGATTTCTCCACACTCTCGCAGGCAGTGCAGGGCCAGTTGCGCAACAAGCACCTGGGTTTTGTCTACCAGTTCCACCACCTGCTGCCCGAGTTCAGCGCGCTGGACAACGTGGCCATGCCGCTGTGGATACGCCGCATGGACCGCGCCCAGGCCGCGCAAACGGCGACTCGCATGCTGGAGGCCGTGGGCTTGAAAGAGCGTGTGCTGCACCGCCCGGCTGAACTCTCGGGCGGCGAGCGCCAGCGTGTGGCCATCGCCCGGGCGCTGGTGACGCAGCCGGCCTGCGTGCTGGCCGACGAGCCCACCGGCAACCTGGACCGCGGCACCGCCGAGGGCGTGTTCGAACTCATGCTCAAGCTCGCGCGCGAGCAGGGTACGGCCTTCATCGTCGTGACGCATGACGAGACGCTGGCCGCGCGCTGCCAGCGAACGTTGCGGCTGGAGCTGGGGCGCCTGGTCTAGGGGCCGTCAGAGAGCGCCCAGGTCGCGGCGCTTCTGTTCGAACTCTGCGCGGTCGATCTCGCCTCGGGCGTAACGCTGCGCCAGAATGTCCAGTGCCGACGCGCCTTCGGAGGGCGGTGCGCGTCGGTCCGCCCCCGTGGCGAACCAGCGCAGCAGCACGACCACACCCACGACCAGCAGGGCCCAGAACAGCAGCATGCCGAAACCCATGCCGGAAAAACCCGGACCGCCATAACCCCAGTTGCCGGACATCATGAGGGTGCTCCAATGGTTTTCATCGTCTGGGCTCAGTCATCGCTGCCCATCATCCAGCCGCGGCGGTAGCTGCGCAACTGATCCCGCTGCTCCTTGCTGAGCAGGGCTTCGATGCGGTTGTGGGATTCGATCGAGGCTTCCAGCAGCTGACGGCGCAGGTCGGCCAATTTCATGGACTGCTTGCCGATGGCCGCCGGGTCGCGCTTCTCGGCGGCCAGGAGGTCGCGCAGCCGGGCCTGTTCGTCCATCAGCTTGCCCATGGTCTCCCAACTCTTGCGCCGCGTTTCGTCCCGGATCTGGTTGATGCGGGTCTGCTGCTGTTCGTTGAGGTCCAGCGCCTGCAGGGGGCCGAGGCCCATGCCGCCCATCATGCCGCCACCCATCATGCCGCCACCCATCATCCCGGGCCCGTAGCCCTGGCCCTGGCCCTGGCCGCGCATCATGCCCGGGCCATACGGTCCCTGACCGGGGCCGCCGTAGCCGCCCATCATGCCGGGGCCGTAGCTTTCCCGCGGGGATTCGCTGCGCGCAGGCTGGGCCTGCACCAGTGGGACCGCGGCACCGAGCGCAGCCAGTGCGGTCAGCGTCATCAGAAAATGCCTGTACTTCATGTATCGCTCCTTGGAGAGTGGAATGCAGCGCATGCACCGCCTGTGCGCGGGACCGCCACAAAACCAGCATAGGAAGTACTTGCGCGGAATACCAATGAATTCGATGCCGGACTGGGTTGTTATTGACGGATGTCAACGATCCGTACCGCCGGGAGGTCTCAGGCGATGCGGTGGTACCAGAGCATCGAGAGGCCGGCGCCCGCCAGCATCAGCACCGCGGCCAGCAGGGCCAGCAGGGCCGAGACCTCGGTTTCCTTCTTCTCCACGCTCAGGCGCGAGCTCAGCGTCTCGTAGACCTTCTTCAGGTCATCGGCGGTGGCAGCGTGGAAGTACTCGCCCTGGGTGCGGTGGGCGATGGCCTTGAGGGTTTCCTCGTCCAGGCGCACGTGCATGGACCAGCCTTCGAAGCCGATGGTCTCGCCGTTGACCGTGCCCACGCCCACGGTGTAGATGCGCACGCCGCGGTCGGCGGCCATCTTGGCGGCTTCCATGGAGTCGATGCCGGTGGTGCGCTGGCCGTCGGTCAGCAGGATGATGGCGGCCGAGCCGTAGGAGCCGGGTGCCACCGGGGTGAACTCCTTGGCCGCCGGTGCCGGCTGGTCGATGGACACACCGCGCCAGCGCTCGCGCCCGTAGGTCAGGTTGCCGATGTCGATGCCGGCATCCGGGAACAGCGTAGCCAGCGAGAGCACGATGCCGTTGCCGATGGCCGTGCCGCGCTGCAGCTGGAAGCGGTCGATGGCCGAGGCCAGGTCTTCGCGGTTGTGCGTGGGGATCTGTGCCACCTGGGCCGAGCCGGCAAAGGCCACGACGCCCACCTTCACGTTGCGCGGCAGTTCGGTCAGGAAGGCCTTGGCCGCATTCTGCGAGGCGACCAGCCGGTTGGGCAACACGTCGGCGGCGCGCATGCTGCCCGAGACGTCCATGGCCAGCATGATGGTTTCCTGCTGCGTGGGCAGCACGATCACCGCCAGCGGCCGTGCCGCGGCCAGCAGCAGGGCGGTGATGGCCAGCAGCAGCAGGGCCGGCGGCAGATGGCGCCGCCAGGTGCTCTGGCTGCCCAGCGCCTGCCTGACCAGGCCCAGGCTGGCATAGCGCAGCGCCAGCTTGTGCTTGCGCCGCAGCAGCCACAGGTAGAGCAGCACCAGCAGCGGCACGAGCAGCAGCAGGAGCAGCATGTTGGGCCAGAGAAAGTTCATGGCGACACCTCCGCAGGGGTGCTGCGCACCAGCCTCAGGTGGGCCGGTGGCGGGGCCGAGCGCGCGCGGCTGCGCTGGCGGCGCAGCTCGGCAAAGCGCAACAGGGTGGACACCAGATCGTCGTCGGTGGCCAGCTCCAGCGTATCCACGCCGGCACGCGCCAGCGTCTGGCGCAGGGCCTCCTCGCGCTGCGCGGCCAGTTGGGCGAAGCGCGCGCGAAAGCCCGGGTCGTGCGTGTCCACCAGCAGTTGCTCGCCGGTCTCGGCGTCACACATGGGCAGCAGGCCCAGATCGGGCAGCGCCTGCTCCAGCGGGTCGTACAGGTGCACGGCCAGCACCTCGTGGCGCAGGGCCAGGCGCGCCAGCGGCTGTTCCCAGCCGCCTTCGCTGATGAAGTCCGAGAGCACGAAGACCGTGCTGCGCCGGCGCATCAGCGCGGCGCTGTGTTGCAGCAGGTCCTGCAGGCGGGTGACGCCGGGGTAGTTGTTGTCCTGCGCGGCCGGGGCTTGCAGGGCCTGGATCAGCTGCAGGACGTGGCGCCGTCCGCTGCCCGGCGGCAGCACGGCCTGGATGCCGCCGTTGTAGAGCACGGCGCCCACGCGGTTGCCGTGGCGCGTGAGCAGGCGTGCCAGCACGGCCACGAAGTCGGCCAGCACCTCGCGCTTGGCGCGCTCGCCCGAGCCGAAATCCACCGAGGGGCTGAGGTCCAGCAGGAACCAGGCGCTCATCTCGCGGTCTTCGGTGTAGACCCGCACATGCGGCACCTGCAGGCGGGCGGTGACGTTCCAGTCGATGTGGCGCACGTCGTCACCGGGCTGGTATTCGCGCAGGTCGGCCAGGTCCAGGCCGGCGCCGCGCAGCAGGCTGCGGTAGTCACCCTGCAGCAGGCCGTCCAGGCGGCGCAGCACCGTCCACTCGAGCCGGCGCAGCGCCTGCTCGGCGGATTCGCGGACGGGGTGGGCAGCGGGGGGCATGGTCAGGCTGCGAGGGGTTCGTGTTCCAGCACCTTGGCCGGCAGCGGCACGTGGGACATGAACTTGCTGATCAAGGCGTCGGCGTCCAGCCCTTCAGACAGGGCTTCGTAGGACAGCACCAGGCGGTGGCGCAGCACGTCGGGCACGAGATCACCCACGTCTTCGGGCAGGGCGTAGCTGCGCCCGCGCAGCAGGGCCAGGGCGCGCGCGCCTTCGATGAGGCTGATGGTGGCGCGCGGGCTGGCGCCGTAGCTCAGGTAGCGCGTGAGGTCCTTGAGGCCGGCGCGCACGGGTTCACGGGTGGCGGATACCAGTTTCACCGCGTACTGCACCAGGGCCGGGTCCACATACACCTCGCGGCAATGGCGCTGCAGGGCAGCCAGCTGGTCCGTGGTGCTGACGGCGCTCACGGCCACCGCGGCGCCGGTGACACGCTGCACGATGACGAATTCTTCTTCCTCGCTGGGGTAGTCTACCTTCACCTTGAACATGAAGCGGTCCACCTGCGCCTCGGGCAGGGGGTAGGTGCCCTCGGTCTCGATGGGGTTCTGCGTGGCCATGACCACAAAGGGCGCGGGCACCGGGTAGCTGGTGCCGGCGATGGTCACCTGGCGCTCCTGCATCACCTCCAGCAGCGCGCTCTGTACCTTGGCCGGCGCGCGGTTGATCTCGTCGGCCAGCAGCAGGTTGGCGAAGACCGGGCCCAGTGCCGTGCTGAACTCGCCGCTCTTCTGGTTGTAGATGCGGGTGCCCACCAGGTCGGCGGGCACCAGGTCGGGGGTGAACTGGATACGGCGGAACTGCCCCTGTACCACCTGGGCCAGGGTCTTGATGGTGAGCGTCTTGGCCAGGCCGGGCACGCCTTCGACCAGCAGATGGCCCTGGGCCAGCAGCGCCACCATGACGCGCTCCAGGAAACGGTCCTGCCCGACCACCACGCGCTTGACCTCGTAGAGGATCTGCTCCATGAGTCGGGAGGTCTCGGCAGCGGTGTGGGAACTCTTGTCCATGAGGGGCCTTTCCAGCGTCTGTTCAGAAGGGATGCATGCCGACGGCCGAGGCCGCGTTCTCGATGGGCACGGCAAAGCCGATGCCGATGAAGGTGCGCTGCTCGGAAGGGTTGAGGATGGCGGTGACGATGCCCACCACCTCGCCGTCCATCGTGACCAGCGGCCCGCCCGAATTGCCGGGGTTGGCCGCCGCGTCGAACTGGATCAGGTTGCCGATCTGCTGCTTGCCCTCGTGCGAGCGGAAGCTGCGATTGAGCCCCGAGACCACGCCGCTGGAGACCGAGGGTCCGATGCCGAAGGGAAAACCCACCGCCACCACGCCGTCGCCGGGTTGTAGATCTGCCGTGGAGCGTAGGGTGGCCGCGTGCAGGTCGTCGGGCAGTTTCTGGGCCTGCAGCACGGCCAGGTCGTTGTGGATCTGCGCGCCCGTCATGTGGGCTCCCGAGCGCGTGCCGTCGTGGAAGGTGAGTTCGATGCGGTTGGCGCCGGCCACCACGTGCAGATTGGTCAGGATGACGCCGCTGTCCACGATGACCACACCGCTGCCCAGGCCGTGTTCCTTCTCTTCGCCATCCTTGTCCGTCACGAAGCCGGCCACCCGCACCACCGAAGGCGCCACCGCCGCCGCCGCGCGTGCGGCCGGCGAGGGCAGGTTGGCCGTCTCCAGGGTCTTGAGCACGGCCGCGTCGATGTCCTTCTGGGTCAGGCGGCGTTGCTGTGTGGCCGGAAAGAAGGCTTGTGCCAACAGCGCCAGCAGGGCGGCCAGGGCCAGCCAGCGCCAGTGCTGCTCCTGCCAGCGCGGCAGGCGCTCGCGCCAGGGGCGACTGGAAGCGGGAGGGGTGTGGTCCGCAGCAGGCAAGGCCGGTTCCGGCGCGGCGGCGGGGCCACGCGGCGAACGGCTGTACAGGGCAGGCTGGCGCATGCGTACACCTGGGGTGTTGGGCCGGACGAACGGCGTTGATCAGACGGTAGCACGGCTGGCCGTTTTTTGCATGCGTACCGGCCCGGGGGCTCACCCTGTTTACGGCATCATCCGCTTATGACTGGATGGATCGACACCCATTGCCACCTGGACGCGCCGGAGTTCGCTCCTGACGTGGCCGAGGTGCGCGAGCGTGCGCGCCAGCGCGGCGTGGTTCATTGCGTGCTGCCGGCGGTGCAGGCGGCGCATTTCGAGGCCACGCGCGCCCTGGCGCACCAGTTCGGTGACAGCTATGCCCTGGGCATCCACCCGCTGTACGTGAAAGACGCGTTGGACGGCGACCTGGCCCGGCTGGACGCCGCCCTGGCCGAGCACCGCGACGACCCGCACCTGGTGGCCGTGGGCGAGATCGGGCTGGACTATTTCGTGCCTGAGCTTTGTGAGAGCCCGCTGCGCGAGCGACAAGAGTTTTTCTACGTGGAGCAGCTCAGGCTGGCGCGCAAGCACCAGCTGCCGGTGATCCTGCACGTGCGCCGCTCCGCGGACATGCTGCTCAAGGGCCTGCGTGCCGTGGGCAACGGGAAGCCATGGCTGGGCATTGCCCATGCCTTCAACGGCAGCCTGCAGCAGGCGCAGGGTTTCATAGCCCTGGGGCTGAAGCTGGGTTTCGGTGGCGCGCTGACCTACGAACGCGCGCAGAACCTGCGCCGCCTAGCGGCCGAACTGCCGCTGGAGGCCATCGTGCTGGAGACGGATGCGCCCGACATGCCACCGCACTGGCTGTACCGCACGGCGGAGCAGCGTTCGAACGGTGAGTCGCAGGGGCGCAACGAGCCGGGCGAATTGCCGCGCATTGCGCAGGTGTTGGCGGGGCTGCGGCAACTGGGCGGTGATGCGCTTGCCGCGGCCAGCCAGCGCAATGCCTGTGCCGCGCTGCCGCGTCTTCAGCCGCTTCTCAGCCCAGAGCAGAAATGAGCCGCCAGTCCAAGCCGCCAGCCGGACGCCTGCAGGGCCTGCTGCCCATCGTTGGCCCCGGCACCCGCGTGCTCATCCTGGGCAGCTTCCCCAGCGTGATGTCACTGCAACTGCAGCAGTACTACGCCCATCCGCAAAACCACTTCTGGAAGATCCTGCAGGCGCTGTGGCCGCAGCATGCCCTGCCCGGGCGGGAGCAATATCCGCAGCGTTGCGCCTGGGTGCTGGCGCGTGGCTTGGGCATCTGGGATGTCTACGCGAGCTGCGAGCGTGAGGGCAGCCTGGACAGTGCGATCCGCAATGCCGAGGTGAACGACTTCGCTGGCCTCAAGGCCAAGTGCCCGCAGCTCAAGTTGATCGTGCACAACGGCGGCGAGAGTTTCCGTCACGCGAAGCTGGTGCGTGCCAGCCTGGGGGTGGAGCTTTTTCCGCTGGTGAAGCTGCCTTCCACGAGCCCGGCTAATGCTTCCTGGAGCTTCGAGCGCAAGTTGCTTGCTTGGCGGGAGGCTGTGGTGCAGGCTGGGTTGTTGTGATTTCTGGTTGGCTGGTGTTTCCTTCTGCGAAGCACCTTCTTTCCCCCACTATCCCCCCGCCCCTTCCTACCCCCGCCGGGGTAGGAAGGGGAGCCTGGATTTGGTTTCTGGTTTCTTGGTTCCGCTTCTACGGAGCGGAGCGCCGCCACCGTTTGTGGAGCGCCTGCATTTCAAACCACCAGTCGTAGTCAAAGGTTGCTGATCTTTGCGCCCAAAGCGGCGGTCGCTGCGCGACCTGCCGCGAGCGAGACAAGACAATGTGTGCGTGCTTGTCTCGTTACCGG
>NZ_KQ483358.1:3315199-3478683 GCF_001432305.1 Curvibacter sp. PAE-UM | reverse complement strand
AGGAAGGGGAGCCTGGATTTGGTTTCTGGTTTCTTGGTTCCGCTTCTACGGAGCGGAGCGCCGCCACCGTTTGTGGAGCGCCTGCATTTCAAACCACCAGTCGTAGTCAAAGGTTGCTGATCTTTGCGCCCAAAGCGGCGGTCGCTGCGCGCCCTGCCGCGAGCGAGACAAGACAATGTGTGCGTGCTTGTCTCGTTACCGGCTGGCGCAGCCGTCGGTGGAGGCGTGCTTATACGCGTGAGTTCTCTACGACCGCCGGCCAGAAATGCAGGCCCAGTACATACGGTGGAGACTTCCCTCGTCGTAGAAGCGTAGCCAGAAGGCCAAAAGCAAAATCCAGGCTCCCTTCTCTACCCCGGTGGGGGTAGAGAAGGGCGGGGGGATGAGTGGGGGGTAGACCAAGCGACGCAGTCAAAACTCGCAGCCATCAAGTAAAAAAGTCAAAGCGATAATCCCCCCACCTTGAGCAAACAAAAAATCTCCCTCCCCGAAGTCCAGTTCTCCGACGAGGGCCCCATCCGTCATCTCCACCTGGATTCGATCTGGATCCAGGGGTCCATGGACACCCGGGACCCGACCCGGTTGGTGCACGAGTACATCCAGCGCATGATGGCCTGGCTGCTGTTCGTGGCGCCGGACACCGTGACGAAGCGCCAAGCCGTGCAGCTGGGGCTGGGGGCCGGTTCGCTGACCAAGTTCTGCGCCAAGGTCCTGCGCATGAAGACCACGGCCATCGAGCTCAATCCGCAGGTGCTGGCCGCCTGCCGCGGCTGGTTCAAGCTGCCGGCCGACAGCGCGAAGATGAAGGTCATCCTGGCCGACGCGGCCCAGGAAGTCCAGAAAGCCGAGTGGTTCGGCACCGTGGACGCCTTGCAGGTGGACCTGTACGACCACGAGGCGGCCGCGCCGGTGCTCGACAGCGCCGAGTTCTATGCCCATTGCCGCCGCCTGCTGACGGAGGACGGCTGCATGACGGTCAACCTCTTCGGCCGCTCCTCCAGCTATGCGAAGAGCGTGGACAAGATCGCCGCCGCCTTCGGCCGCGAGGCCATCTGGGCCTTCAAGGCGACGCGTGAAGGCAACACCGTGGTGCTGGCCCAGCGCACACCCTCGCGTCCCAAGCGCGCCGAGCTTGCCGAGCGGGCCGAAATCATCCAGACTCAGTGGGACTTGCCCGCCACCAAGTGGCTGCGCGGCTTCAAACCTATCGTAGAACTCTGATTCCATGAGCGCCCAGCCCAAACTCAAGAGCCTGTCCAAGTCCGAGCACGTGGGGCCGGTGGACTGGCGTCGCCTGGTCGAGTGGCTGCTGGCCGACGGCGTGATCGCCGAGGACGAGGCGCAGCGCACCATCGCGCGTTGTTCGCAGGCCGAGAGCGCCCAGCATCCGCTGCTGCGCCTGGCCAGCGTGTCCATCCGCCGCGCCGTCGACCACAAGCCGCTGGACGTGGAGAGCCTCACGCAATGGCTGGCCGGGCGCGCCGGACTGGACTACCTGCGCATCGACCCGCTCAAGGTCGACGTGGGCAAGGTGGCCGACTCCATGAGCGCAGCCTACGCCGAGCGGCATCGCGTGCTGCCGGTGCAGGTGCTGCCCAATGAAGTGGTGGTGGCCACGGCCGAGCCCTACATCACCGACTGGGTGGGCGAGGTGGAACGCCAGACCCGCCGCAGCGTGCGTCGGGTGATCGCCAGCCCGGGCGAGATCACGCGCTACACGGCCGAATTCTTTGCCCTGGCCAAGTCGGTGCGCTCGGCCATGAAGTCGGGCAGCGGCAATACGGGCGCCAGCTTCGAGCAGCTGGTGGAGCTGGGCAAGAGCAACAAGCAGCTCGACGCCAACGACCAGAGCGTGGTGCAGGTGGTGGACTGGCTGTGGCAGTACGCCTTCGACCAGCGCGCCAGCGACATCCACCTGGAGCCGCGGCGCGAGCAGGGCGTGATCCGCTTCCGCATCGACGGCGTGCTGCACCCCGTCTACCAGATGCCCATGGGCGTGCTCACCGCCATGACGGCGCGCATCAAGCTGCTGGGCCGCATGGACGTGATCGAGAAGCGCCGGCCGCAGGATGGCCGCATCAAGACGCGCAACCCCGGCGGTGACGAGGTCGAGATGCGTATCTCCACCCTGCCCACGGCCTTTGGCGAGAAGATGGTCATGCGTATCTTCGACCCGGACACCACGGTCAAGGACCTGGCCGAGCTGGGGTTCAGCCCGCACGACGCGCAGCGCTGGGAGGCGCTGGTCAAGCGGCCGCACGGCATCATCCTCGTCACCGGCCCCACCGGCTCTGGCAAGACCACCACGCTCTACTCCACCCTCAAGCGCGTGGCGACGGAAGAGGTCAACGTCAGCACGGTGGAAGACCCGATCGAAATGATCGAGCCGGCCTTCAACCAGACCCAGGTGCAGCCGCAGCTGGACTTCGGTTTCCCCGAGGGCCTGCGCGCGTTGATGCGGCAGGACCCGGACATCATCATGGTGGGCGAAATCCGCGACCTGGAAACCGCCGAGATGGCGGTGCAGGCCGCGCTGACTGGCCACCTGGTCTTCTCCACCCTGCACACCAATGACGCGCCCTCGGCCATCACGCGCCTGATGGAGCTGGGCATTCCGCCCTATCTGCTCAACGCCACGGTGCTGGGCGTGCTGGCGCAGCGCCTGGTGCGCACCCTGTGCGCGCAGTGCAAGGTGCGTGACGAGGCCGCTACGCGCGAGCACCTGGCCGAGATGGTCAAGCCCTGGAACATCAGCGGCGGCTACAAGCCTTTCAAGCCGGTGGGCTGCGTGGACTGCCGCATGACGGGTTTCCAGGGGCGCATGGGCCTGTACGAGCTGCTGGTCATCAGCGAAGGCTTCAAGGACAAGGTCAGCAAGGAGCCCAACATCGACGCCCTCAAGCGCCAGGCCGTGGCCGACGGCATGCGCCCGCTGCGCCTGGCGGGTGCCTTGCGTGTCGCCGAGGGGCTGACGGTGATCGACGAGGTACTGGGCGCCACGCCGCCACTCACCTGATGCAGGCACCTGCCTGACCTGTTCCTGACCTGTGCACCGCTGCGGCGCACATCGGTCCGCAACCTAGGGTATTCCCTGCTGACTCACCCTGTACTACCGGGGGAGGCATAGGTGTAATCCACATCCGGCATGAGTGTTATTCCGGGGCAGAATCCCGTGTGTTTCGGGCATGGCCCGTAGGAGACAAATTCGTGAGATTCATCAAGAGTGAAAAAGATTTTTACTCCGGCCTGATGTTCACCATCGTGGGTGGTGCATTCGCCATCGGGGCAACCAACTACAACATCGGCACCGGCGCCCGCATGGGCCCCGGCTACTTCCCGCTGATGCTGGGCATCATCCTCGCCATCCTGGGCGGGATGATCATGTTCAAGGGCGTGGTGAACAGGACGGAGACCGGCGACAAGCTGGGCGGCATGGCCTGGCGCCCGCTGGGTTACATCATCGGCGCCAACGTGCTGTTCGGCATCCTGCTCGGTGGCATTCCCAAGTTCGGTATCCCCGCCATGGGCCTGATCGCCGCCATTTTCGGCCTGACCATCCTGGCCAGCCTGGCGGGCGAGAAGTTCAAGCTGCGTGAGGTGCTGGTCTTGGCCGCCATCCTGGCCGTCATCAGCTACGGTGCGTTCGTGAAACTGCTCAACCTGCAGTTCCAGGTCTGGCCTGCTTTCATCACGGGTTGAGGAGTACAAGAACATGGAATTCGATCTTTTCAACAACCTGTCGCTGGGTTTCGGCGTCGCCTTTACCTTCCAGAATCTGCTGTACTGCTTCATCGGTGTGTTGCTGGGCACGCTGATCGGGGTGCTGCCGGGCGTCGGCCCGATCGCCACCATCGCCATGCTGCTGCCGGCCACCTATGCCTTGCCCCCGGTGGCCGCACTGATCATGCTGGCCGGCATCTATTACGGTGCCCAGTACGGTGGCTCCACCACCGCCATCCTGGTCAACCTGCCGGGTGAATCGTCCTCGGTGGTGACCGTGATCGACGGTTACCAGATGGCGCGCAAGGGCCGTGCCGGCCCCGCGCTGGCCGCTGCCGGTATGGGCTCCTTCTTCGCCGGCTGTGTGGGCACCCTGATTCTGGCCGCCTTCGCGGCACCGTTGACGGAAGTCGCCTTCAAGTTCGGCCCGGCCGAATACTTCTCGCTGATGGTGCTGGGCCTGATCGGCGCCGTGGTGCTGGCCTCGGGCTCGCTGCTCAAGGCGATTGCGATGATCATCCTGGGCCTGCTGCTGGGCCTGGTCGGTACCGACGTGAACTCCGGCGTGGCACGCTACTCCTTCGATATCCCGGAGCTGACCGACGGCATCGGCTTCATCGTGATCGCCATGGGCGTGTTCGGCTACGGCGAGATCATCCAGAACCTTTCGCACCCGGAAGACAAACGCGAGGTGTTCACCGGCAACGTCACCCACATCTATCCGTCCAAGGAAGACTTCAAGCGCATGATCCCGGCGGTGTTGCGTGGCACGGCCCTGGGCTCCATGCTGGGCATCCTGCCCGGCGGCGGCGCGCTGCTGTCGGCCTTTGCGGCTTACTCGATCGAGAAGAAGACCAAGCTCAAGCCGGGCGAGGTGCCCTTCGGTCAGGGCAATATCCGCGGCGTGGCGGCTCCCGAGTCGGCCAACAACGCCGGTTCGCAGACCTCTTTCATCCCGCTGCTGACGCTGGGCATTCCGCCCAACCCGGTGATGGCGCTGATGGTCGGTGCCATGACCATCCACAACATCCAGCCCGGCCCGCAGGTGATGACCAGCAACCCCGAGCTGTTCTGGGGCCTGATTGCCTCCATGTGGATCGGCAACCTGATGCTGATCGTCCTGAACCTGCCGCTGATCGGCATCTGGATCAAGCTGCTGTCGGTGCCCTACCGCTGGCTGTTTCCGGCCATCGTGCTGTTCTGCGCCATCGGCGTGTACTCCACGAACAACAACACCTGGGACGTGTGGATGGTGGCCATCTTCGGTGTCATCGGCTACGGCTTCATCAAGCTGGGGGTCGAGCCCGCGCCGCTGCTGCTGGGCCTCATCCTGGGCCCGATGATGGAAGAGAACCTGCGTCGCGCGCTGCTGCTGTCGCGCGGTGACTGGAGCGTGCTGGTCACGCGCCCGCTCTCGGCCACGCTGCTGGGCATGGCGCTGCTGCTGCTCATCATCGTGCTGCTGCCGTCGATCAAGTCCAAGCGCGAGGAAGCTTTCGTCGAGGAGTGAGTTCCTGTCCTTCCCCGACAAGAACGGCACCCATGGGTGCCGTTCTTGCCTTTTTGGAACCCCATTCAGAGGAGTAACCCAGAGATGAAGTTCAAAACCCTGCTCGGCTTGCTGGCCGTCGGCCTGAGCCTGTCGGTCTCGGCCCAGACCTGGCCGGCCAAGCCGCTGCGCCTGGTCGTGCCTTTCCCCGCGGGCGGCGCCACCGACATCCTGTCGCGTGCGCTGTCCCAGGAGCTGGCCAGGAAGCTGGGCCAGTCCATCGTGGTCGACAACAAGCCCGGTGCCGGCGGCACCATCGGTGCGTTGGCCGCGGCCCAGGCCCCGGCCGACGGCTACACCCTGCTGCTCACCACCTCGAGCACGCACAGCATCGGCCCGGCCATCAATCCCAGGATGCCCTACAACGCCGAGGCCGACTTCACGCCCATCGTCTACGTGGCCAGTTCGCCGCAGGTGATCCTGGTGCCCATGACTTCGCCGGCGAAAAACCTGCGCGAGTTCATCGACCATGCGCGCAAGAACCCGGGGCGCCTGAACTACGCCTCCAGCGGCAATGGCACCATCTCCAACCTGTCCACCGAGAACTTCAAGGCGCAGTCCGGCACCTTCCTCGTGCACATTCCCTACCGGGGCACCGGCCTGTCGATCGCCGACCTGATCAGCGGCAAGGTCGACGTGCTGTTCGACTCCATCGTGTCGGGCATGCCCCATGTACGCGACGGCAAGCTGCGTGCGCTGGCCGTCACCAGCCCCAAGCGCAGCACGCTGGCCCCCGAACTGCCGGCGGTGTCCGAGCTGCTGCCGGGTTTCGAGTCCGTCACCTGGTTCGGCATCTATGGTCCGCGCGGCCTGCCGCCCGAGATCGTGACGCGCGTCAACCAGGCGGTGAACGCCGCGCTGGCCGAGCCAGACCTGAAAGACCGTTTTGCCCGTCTGGGCGCCGAAACCACCGGTGGCACGCCGCAGGCGTTCGCTGCCGTGGTGAAGGCGGAGTCGGCCAAATGGAAAAAGGTCATCACTGAAAGAAAAATCACTGCGGATTAATGAAGCCCCTGCGTTCATGTGAATGAACGGAGCAGAACAGGACCCTGACATCATGAACTTCAACTACAGCACTCCCTATCCGAGCACGCGCCTGCCGGTCTTCGCGCGCAACGTCGTCTCCACTTCGCACCCGCTGGCCGCCCAGGCTGGCCTGCGCATGATGCAGAAGGGCGGCAATGCGGTGGACGCCGCCATCGCCGCGGCAGCGGCCATGATGATTTGCGAGCCGGTCAGCAACGGCCTGGGCAGTGATGCCTTTGCCATCCTGTGGGACGGCAAGGAACTGCACGGCCTCAACGCCTCCGGCCGTGCGCCGCAGGGCTGGACGCCCGAGTACTTCAAGCGCAAGTACGGCGACGGTGCCAAGACGCCCCCGAAGCGCGGCATCGATTCCGTTACCGTGCCCGGCGCCGTGGCCGGCTGGGTGGCCTTGAGTGAGCGTTTCGGCAAGCTGCCCTTTGCCGACCTGCTGGAGCCGGCCATCGAGATTGCCGAGCGCGGTTACCTCATCCCCGTGGTGGTGCAGCAGAAGTGGGCCGCCGCTACGCCCGAGCTGCAGGGTGTGCCGGGTTTTGCCCAGAGCTTTCTCCCATGGGGCCGTGCGCCCCAGGTGGGCGAGCTGTTCCAGTTCAAGGCTGCGGCGCGCGCGCTGCGCGCCATCGCGCAGAGCAAGGGCGAGGCCTATTACCGCGGCGAGATCGCCCAGGCCCTGGCGACCTTCGCTGCCGAGTGCGGCGGCGTCCTGAAGGCCAGCGACCTGGCCGCTTACCAACCGGAGTGGGTGTTGCCCCTGGCCAAGAACTACCGCGGCCACACCCTGCACGAGATCCCGCCCAATGGCCAGGGCATCGCCGCACAGATGGCGCTGGGCATCCTCGACAAGTTCGACCTGGGCTCGCTGCCCGTGGACAGCGTGGACTCGCAGCACCTGCAGATCGAGGCCATGAAGCTGGCCTTCGCCGACGTCTACCGCTACGTGGCCGAGCCCTCGGCCATGCAGGTCACGCCGGAGCAGATGCTCGACGACGCCTACCTGAGCAGCCGTGCCAAGCTCATCGACATGAAAAAGGCGCAGGACTTCAAGGCCGGCAACCCGGTCAAGGGCGGCACCATCTACCTGACCGCGGCCGACGAGAACGGCATGATGATCAGCTTCATCCAGAGCAACTTCATGGGCTTCGGCTCGGGTTGCGTGGAGCCCACCTTCGGCATCAGCCTGCAGAACCGCGGCCACGGCTTCAACGTGGACCCGGCCGGCAACAACACGGCCAACCTGGTGGCGCCGGGCAAACGCCCCATCCACACCATCATCCCGGCCTTCCTCACGAAGGACGGCCAGCCGGTGATGAGCTTCGGCGTGATGGGCGGCAATATGCAGCCCCAGGGCCACCTGCAGACCCTGGTGCGCATGCTGGACTACGGCCAGAACCCGCAGACCGCCTGCGACGCGCCGCGCTGGCGCTACAACGCGGGCTTCGAGATCAACGTCGAGGCGACCATGAACCCGGCCACCGTGCAGGGCCTGTCGGCGCGCGGCCACCGCATGGAAGTCATCAACGACTCCTACCAGGACTTCGGCGCCGGCCAGTTCATCTGGCGCGCCGGTGATCCCAAAGTGCAGGGGTACGTGGCCGCCAGCGACGCACGCCGCGACGGCCAGGCGGCCGGTTTCTAGGCTGCCAGGCCCTCGCGCAGCGCGGCCTCTTCGCCGCGCTGCCGCGCCGGTGCAAGCAAGCGTAACGTTGGGCATTTGGCGCCGGGTGCTCTGCTAGACTTTGAACGAGAGTCGGTTTCATCGTCCAACCTCGCGTCTTGTCGGCGTGAAGTCCTAGCAGGGAATACAAATACATGACAACCCCTTACCTGAAACAATGGTCCCTGGTGTGCTCCCGCTTCAGTCGCTGGAGCCTTGCCGGATTGATCGCCATCGCGGGCATGGCACTGCCCGTTCGGGCCGAGGAGCTGGGCAGCAAGGTGCTGACGGCCCTGCGCAAGGCGACGTACGAAGTGGTGCTGGAGAAGCCGACGACCGATTCCCTGAGTTACGAGAAGGAGCTGCCCTTCGATCTGTTGCCCTTCCGTGAACGCAACGACAAGTACCAGTCCATCGGGACGGCCTTCGCCCTGGGGGGCGGCCAGTATGTCTCGGCCGCGCACGTGATGGTGCTGGCTTCCGATAGCGTGCGCCGCCGCATCCATCTGCGCGACCCGAACGGCCGGATCGTCCAGCTCGATCGGGTCCTGAAGTATTCGATGGCGCGGGATTTCATTGTCTTTACGCTCAAGGATTACCGGTCTGAGGGGGTGCTGCACACCAACCCGGCCGCGAAAAGGAACGACAAGGTCTTTGCGGTCGGCAACGCACTGGGCGACGGCATCATCGTGCGCGACGGGCTGTACACATCGGACACGCCCGAGGAGGAGGATGGCCGCTGGAAATGGCTGCGCTTCTCGGCCGCAGCTTCGCCCGGCAACAGCGGCGGGCCGCTGGTGGATCGCGACGGCCGTGTGCTTGGTGTGGTGCTGCGCAAATCACAGAACGAAAACCTGAATTTCGCCCTGCCGATCAGCGAGGTGCTGAAGGCGCCGGCAGACAAGGCCGAAGTCCGGTCCAAGGCGATCTTCAAGCTCGACAACACCGACCATACCCTGATGGGCAAGATGGACGAGACGCTGGACCTGCCCATGGGCTACGTGGAGTTCGGGCGCGCACTGCAAGCCCGTCTGAAGAATTTCTCGCTGTCGTTGTCAGACCGGTTCAAGACCACTTACCGTGACGAGATGTTCCCGCAGACAGCCGGCGCGCAGGCGCTGCTGTACCGCACCAACATCGCGGCGAATTTCCCGCGCATGGTGTCCAAGCAGCGCGACGGCACCTGGGATGCCGTCGCACCCAGCGAACGGCGCGAAGCCGAGATCGGCCGGAACGGGAAGCTGGCTTTCGGCAAGATGGGCAACTTCCTCTACCTGCGCATGAAGACCCCTGACGATGCTTCGGTGACGCAACTGCAGAAGGATTCCAAGCGTTTCATGGACCTGGTGCTGCGCGGACTGTATTTCAGCCGGGCCTTTGGTGCCGAGCGGGTGCGCATCACCTCGCTGGGGGCCGCGAAGGAGGAAGCGGTGCACGTCGATGGCTATCAACGCAAGTGGCAGGTGCGGCGCTGGACCATCGAGCACAGCGACGAGAAGATCGTTGCCTACGCGCTGCCCCAGCCTGACGGTTTTGCCATCCTCGTCAATGCCGCCGACGAATTCACCAGCTACATGTTCGAAGAGGACATGAAGACGCTGGCCGACTATGCCTTTGTTACCTACTACGGAACCCTGAAGCAGTGGCAGGAGTTCCTGTCGGCGCGCGACATGTTGCCGGCCGTCTTCGAGTCCATCGAGCTTGAAACGGACTATGGCAAGAAATTCACCTACCGCTCCAGGCGCATGACGTTTTCCTACACGTCCGACCTGATGAAAGTCACCGAAAACAGCGACCTGCATCTCAAGCCGTCCTATTTCAAGGAAAACGACCGTGTGGTCTGGGACGTCAGCTCGGTCCTGGCAGGTGAGGACAAGGATACGTCGACCTACGTACTGATCAACCGTCATCCGCGGCCGCCCGAGACCATGCCCGACGCGGATCGCCTGACCTGGGAGTCGGTGGCGAATGCGCGCACGCCGTATACCGGTGTGGCTTTCTCGGACAAGACCCGCACGGTGATTGCCAGCGCTCATGCGCCGCAGCAAACCCGGGGGGAACTGTCCCAGTTGCCCTTGCTCTACAGCGTGGCCTATTCCGTCGATAGCGCAGTGGAAAAAGACCTGATGGTCCAGCGCCTGGGCATCTTTCGACAGGGCCTGCAGATCAACGGGCGATAACGGTGCTGCCGCGCAGGCCCGGGTGCAAGTGCTGACCGATGACCGGGGTACCAGGTCTTGTTTTGGCCGTCCTGGGCGCCATCGCCTTCAGCGGCAAGGCCATCATCGTCAAGCTGGCCTACCGCCACGGGGTAGATGCGGTCACGCTCATCATGTACCGCATGCTGTTCGCGCTGCCGCTCTTCCTGGCCATGGCCTGGTGGGCCGGTCGCAATCGCCCAGCGCTCGAACGGCGGGACTGGCTGGGCGTGCTGGGCCTGGGCTTTTGCGGCTATTACCTGGCCAGCTTCCTGGACTTCGCGGGGCTGGCCTGGATCACGGCGTCGCTTGAGCGCCTCATCCTCTATCTCACGCCCACCATCGTGCTGCTGCTCGGCTACCTGCTGTACGGCCGGCGCATCAGCCGCGCCCAGGCCGGCGGCATGGGGATCAGCTACCTGGGCGTGCTGCTGGTGTTCGGCCGCGAGGTGACGCTGGCCGGGGCCGATGTGGCCTGGGGTTCGCTGCTGGTTTTCCTGAGCGCCGTCAGTTATGCGGTCTACCTGAGCTACAGCGGCGAACTGGTGCGGCGCCTGGGCTCGCTGCGCCTGGTCGGGCTGGCGACCAGCGTGGCGTGCGGGCTGTGCCTCTTGCAATTCGCCTTGTTGCGACCGCTGTCGGCGGCGCAGGTGGCCCCCGAGGTGCTCTGGCTTTCCCTGCTCAATGCCACGGCCTGCACGGCGGTGCCGGTGCTGCTGGTCATGATGGCCGTCGAGCGCATCGGTGCCGGCGCTGCGGCGCAAGCCGGCATGGTGGGGCCGATGTCCACCATTCTCATGGGCGTCTGGCTGCTGGGCGAACCCTTCACCGGCTGGGTGGTGGCGGGCACGGCGCTGGTGCTGGCCGGCATCTTCGTCTTCAGCCGGGCGGCGCGCCTGCCTGTCGACTGAAGGCCTGACCACGGCGGGGACTCGACAGTAAACGTATCATCGTCACCATTCATTTTTCAGACAGGACAACATCATGGATCTCGGAATCAAAGGCAAGTGGGCACTGGTCGGCGGCGCGAGCAAGGGCCTGGGCTACGGCTGCGCACAGGCGCTGGCGCGTGAAGGCGTGAACGTGGTGATCGTGGCGCGCGGCGCCGAGGCGTTGAATGCGGCAGCGGCCAGCCTCAAGGCCGAGGCCCCGGGGGTGCAGGTCATCGCCGTGCCGGTGGACATCACCACCGTGGCCGGCCGTGAAGCCATCTTCGCCCAGCGCAAGGACTTCGACATCGTGGTCACCAACGCCGGTGGCCCGCCGCCCGGCGACTTCCGCGACTGGGACCGTGACGCCTGGATCAAGGCGGTGGACGCCAACATGCTCACCCCCATCGAGCTCATCAAGGCCACGGTGGACGGCATGGCCGCACGGGGTTATGGCCGCATCGTCAACATCACCTCCAGCGCGGTGAAGGCGCCGATCGACATCCTGGGTCTGTCCAACGGCGCGCGCAGCGGCCTGACCGGTTTCGTGGCCGGCGTGGCGCGCAATGCCCGGATCGCGGCCAAGGGCGTGACCATCAACAACCTGCTGCCCGGCGCCTTCGATACCGACCGCCTCAAGCACACCATGGCGGGTGCGGCGCAGAAGACCGGCAAGCCCATCGAAGACATCGCCAACGCGCGCCGCATGACCATCCCGGCCCAGCGTTTCGGCACCCCCGAGGAGTTCGGCGCCATCTGCGCCTTCCTGTGCAGCCAGTACGGCGGCTACATCAACGGCCAGAACGTGCTGGCCGACGGTGGCGCCTATCCCGGCACGTACTGAGCCGGTTCAGCCCGGCGCGGCCAGCGCCGCATGACGGGGCATCCAAGTCGCCTTCGTTCCCCGCCGCACATCGCCATGGCGCGGCTGCGTGATGAGATGTGTGTCCCTGTCTGATCCGGGGGCGAGGGTTTTCCCTTGGTTCTTTTAGAATGCGGACGCGGGTATCTGCTTTTTGCAGTTCGCCTGCGCCCCCAGAGCTGTGCCTGACGCGGGTCAGGCCAGTCAGTCCGACCACCCCCTGTCATCCCTGTCTGACCGCACCCTGGCGCAGGACATGATGTTCCGGTCCCGTTTTGCGGACCGGGTGGGCGTGTTCATGAATGCTTGGAATTGAAGAATGATGAAACAGAAGATATCGTTGGGACTTGCCGCCGCATGGCTGGCCGCGACCGCCTGCGGCGCCTGGGCCGATACTTTCACCGGCGCCGGTTCATCCGCCGCGGCGCCGATCTACCGCAGTTGGGGCGCTGCCTATGAGAAGGCCACCAGCCACAAGCTGGTCTATGAATCGGCAGGCTCCTCGGCAGGTGTGCGCAAGATCAAGGCGCGCGAGGTGGGTTATGGCGCGACCGACGTCGCACCGACCCGCGCCGAGCTGGACAAGGACGGGTTGCTGGTGTTTCCGATCGCCATCACGGGCATCACACCCGTGGTGAACCTGCCCAGGATCGCCGACGGCCAACTGCGATTGAATGGCGCCGTGCTGGCGCGCATCTTCATGGGGCAGCTCAGCCAGTGGAATGCGCCCGAGATCGTCCAGCTCAACCCGGGCCTGGCCCTGCCCAATCTGCCCATCAAGGTCATCGTGCGCAGTGATGGCTCGGGCACCACCTACAACTACACCGACTACCTGGCCAAGGTGCATCCGGACTGGCAGGCGCAGTTTGGCGTCAAGAGCAGCATCACCTGGCCCGGACATTTCATTGCTGCGAAAGGCAGCGAGGGGGTCTCCAAGGCGGTGCGCGAGACGGTGGGTGGCATCAGCTATGTCGACTTTGGTTATGTGCGCGAATACCAGCTCACCCCGGTGCAGCTGGCCGATGCCACCGGCGAGTTCCTGAATCCGTCCAGCGAAAGCTTCCGCACCGCGCTGTCGGCCAGTGACTGGGTCAGCAGCGGCAACTTCACGACGACGCTGACCCACATGAACCGGCGCGGTGCCTGGCCCATCACCATGGCTACTTTCGCCGTTGTGCCGCTGGTGGCCGACAAGCCGCAGGACATCCTGCCCGCCCTGAAGTTCTTCGCCTGGTCCTTCATGCACGGTGACGAACTGGTGCAGCAGAGCAGTTTCGTGCGCTTGCCCACCCGCGTGCAGGCGGCGGCCTTCAGGATCATTGCGTCCGTCAAGGACAAGACCGGCAACCCGATCGGCATGCAGGTCACGGGATTCTGAACCTGTGCGGCCTTCAGCGCCGCGCCGATGACACCACGATGCCGCAGACGATGAGCACGAAGGCGGCGCCGTGGTACAGCTGCGGCAGTTCGCCCAGCAGGGCGGCGGACATCAGCGCCGCGAGCAGGGGCGTGAGGTTGCCGAAGAAGCTGGCCACCGTGGGGCCGGCGCGTTGCACGCCGATGCCCCAGGCGCGGTAGGCCAGCAAGGCCGGCCCCACGGCCACGAAAACCAGGGCCGCCAGCAGCGGCCAGCCCCAGGTGATGGGCTGCTCCACCACGGCCCACTCACCGGCGGCAAAGAGGGCCGACCAGACCAGGCCAAAGACGATCTGCGCCATCAGGAAAGCGGCCCAGTCGCCGCGGATGGTGGTCGGCTCGCCCCCCGGGCGCGCCAGCATCCAGCTGTAGAAAGCCCAGCAGATGGACGCGATCAGGATGTAGATGTCGCCCGGCAGCAGCTGGACCTGCAGCAGGGTGTCGAGCTGGCCGCGGCTGAGCACCAGCAGCACGCCGCTGATCGACAGCAGGGCGCCCAGCAGCTGGCGCCTGGACACCGGCGCTGCGAAGAACAGGCGGCCGATGAGCTGCATCCAGATCGGCATGCTGGCGGCCACCAGGGTGACGTTGATGGGCGAGGATGTCTTGAGCGCCAGGTACTGCAGCGCGTTGTAGGCCCCCACGCTGAGCAGGCCCAGCATGGAGAAGCGCCGCCAGTGTTTCCACATCCCGCTGTCGCGCTTGAGGACCCAGGCCGCCAGGGGCAGCAGGATCAGGCCGGCCAGCGCCCAGCGCAGCAGGTTGAGCATCATGGGCGGCACGAGTTCGCCCACCATGCGGCCCACCACGGCGTTGCCCGCCCACATCAGGGGCGGGACGGTCAGGAGCAGGGCGGTGGAGGGGCTGAGACGGGTGTGCATGGGTTGGCACTGTAGCAAGCCCCGGGCCGGGGCGCTGTCGCCCAGGTCGTTTGGCCCTGCTGCCGGCGGGCAGTCGTATGCTCACGTAGAATTTTGCGCAACACAAGGAGACAGACATGAGCCAGTTCAAATCCCGCGCGGTGCGCATCAATCAGCACGGTGGCCCCGAAGAAATGAAGATCGCCGAGGTGATGGTGGGCGAACCCGGCCCCGGCGAGATCCGCATCCGCCACAAGGCCTGCGGCCTGAACTTCCTCGACGTCTACCAGCGTACCGGCGTCTATCAGCTGCCCATGCCGCTGCAGCTGGGCATGGAGGCCTCGGGCATCGTCGAGGCGGTGGGCGAGGGCGTGACGCACCTGAGGGTGGGCGACCGCGCCGCCTATGCCAGCCAGCCGCCCGGCGCCTATTGCGAACTGCGCGTGATGCCGGCCAAGTGCGTCTGCAAATTGCCCGACAACATCGACTTCGAGACCGGCGCGGCCATGATGCTCAAGGGCCTGACCGTGCAGTACCTGCTGAACAAGACACGCCCGGTCGAGGGCTTGCAGCCCGGCGATCACATCCTCTTCCATGCGGCTGCCGGCGGCGTGGGCCTGATCGCCTGCCAGTGGGCCCGCGCCCTGGGCCTGCAGCTGATCGGCACCGCCGGTTCGGACGCCAAGTGCGAACTTGCCCGGGCCAACGGCGCGGCGCACGTGATCAACTACGCGACCGAGGACTTCCAGGCGCGCGTGAAGGAGATCACCGGCGGCAAGGGCGTGAAGGTGGTGTACGACTCGGTCGGCAAGGACACCTGGGACAAGTCGCTGGACTGCCTGCGCCCCTTCGGCCTGATGGCCAGCTTCGGCAATTCCTCGGGCGTGGTGCCGCCCTTTGCGCCGGGCAGCCTGGCGGCCAAGGGCTCGATCTACGTGACGCGCCAGACCCTGTTCACCCACATCGCCACGCGCGAGAGCACGCAGGCCATGGCCGACGACCTGTTCGCCATGGTGGGCAGCGGCAAGGTGAAGATCAACATCGCGCAGCGCTACCCGCTGGAGCAGGTGCAGCAGGCGCACCGCGACCTGGAAGCCCGCAAGACCACGGGCAGCACCATCCTGACGTTGTAAGCAGCGCTAGAGCTCGTCGTCCTCGTGCCGGTGGCTGCGCCAGATGGCCCGGCCCAGCCAGAGCGCGCCGATGCCCGCGCCCAGGAAACCCAGCAGGCCGAAGGCCGGCAGGCCCAGCAGGGTGGGGCCGCCGCCCACCGTCATGACGATGGAGGAGCCGATGATGAGCGCCGCAATGATCAGCGCCAGCGAGAGCCGGTTGGCCGCGCGGTCGAGCTGCTTGCCCACGTGGCGCAGCGAGCGGCTCTCGATGTCCAGCCCCATGCGTCCCTGGCGCGCGCGGCGCAGGAGATGCGAGAGGTCCTGTGGCAACTGCTCGGCCACTTCCATCAGGCGCAGCCAGGAACCCCAGACGCGCCCCGCCATCGCCCGGGGCCGATAGCGCGCGCGCACCACCTGCTGCAGCAGGGGCAGGGCCTCGCCGGCCATGTTGAAGTCCGGGTCCAGGCCACGGCCCAGGCCCTCCAGCGTGATGAAAGCCTTGATCAGCAGGGCCAGGTCGGCGGGCAGGGCGAGGTGGTTTTCGCGCAGGATGGCTGTCACGTCCACCAGCATGCGGCCCAGGCTCAGCTCGGCCAGCGGGGTGCCGTGGTACTGGTCGAGGAAGGCTTCGATATCGCTTTCCAGCCGTTCCACCGGCACGGTCTGGCCGTCGCGTGTCCAATCCAGCAGCACGTCCACCACCGTTTGCGGCTCGCGTTGCACCAGGCCCAGCAGCAGCTTGAGCAGCTGCTGGCGCCGGCGCATGGAGAGGTGGCCCACCATGCCGAAATCGATGAAGGCCAGCCGGTTGTCCGGCAGGTAGAAGACATTGCCGGGGTGCGGATCGGCGTGGAAGAAGCCGTCTTCCACGATCATCTTGAGCACGGCCTGGGCACCACGCCGGGCGAGCAGCCGGCGGTCCAGCCCGGTGGCGTCGAGCCGGGCCAGGTCGTGGCCGGCGATGCCCTCCACGTAGTCCTGCACATTGACGCGCTCGCGGGTCCAGGCCCAGTGGATGTGGGGGATCTGCACGAAGGGCAGGGTCGCCATGTTGCGGGCCAGGCGCTCGGCATGGCGGCATTCGCTGGCCAGATCCAGTTCGCGCTGCAGTGAGCGGCCGAACTCGCGCAGCAGCTGGCGCGGGCGGTAGGGGGCAAGCGCCGGCAATTCGATTTCAGCCAGCGCGGCCAGGCGGTCGAGCAGGCGCAGGTCGGCCTCGATCACTTCGCGGATGCCGGGGCGGCGGATCTTGACGATGACCTCACTGCCGTCGGCCAGCCGCGCGCGGTGCACCTGGGCGATGGAGGCGGCCGCCAGCGGCTCGGGGTCGAAGCGGGCGAACACGGCCTCGGGCTCGTCGCCCAGGTCTTCGCGCAGTTGTGCACGCAGCGCGTCCAACGGCAGGGCCGGCACATGGCTGTGCAGTTTCTCGAATTCGGCGATCCACTCGGGGCCGAACATGTCGGCCCGGCCGGCCAGGATCTGGCCGAGTTTCACAAAGGTGGGGCCCAGTTCCTCCAGGGCCTGGCGCAGCTGCACGGGGGGGGAGAGGTGGGCCAGATCGGCGGCGTGGTCCCAGTGCAGGCGGTGACCGGCCTTTTCCAGCACATCGGCCAAGCCCCAGCGGCGCACCAGTTCGCCCAGGCCGTGGCGCACCAGCACACCGGCGATCTCGTTGAGGCGGCCCAGATTGCTGCGCCTGACACCGTGGACCGCTGAAGTGTTCATGGTCAGAGTGTCAGGCCGGTGGACTCAGGCGCGCGAGCGCCGTACCCGCAAGAGCTCGTCGAGCAGCAGGAAGATCACACCCAGGGTGATGGCGCTGTCAGCCACGTTGAAGGCCGGGAAGTGCCAGCGGCCGACGTGGAAGTCCACCATGTCCACCACATAACCGTGGAGCAGGCGGTCCACTACATTGCCGATGGCGCCGCCCAGGATGCAGGTCAGCGCAAAGCAGAACAGGCGCTGGCCGGCATGGGTGCGCAGCATGTAGATGATGAACAGCGCCGACGCCACGCCGATGCCCACGAAGAACCAGCGCTGCCAGCCGTCGGCGCCGGCGAGGAAGGAGAAGGCCGCGCCGCGGTTGTGCACGCGCACGATGTTCAGGAAATCGGTCAGCACGGTGACCTCGCCCGGGTGGTAATAGACCAGGATCAGCACCTTGGTGATCTGGTCCACCACCAGGATCAGCAAGGCCAGGCCCAGCCACTGCAGCAGGCCGGCCGATTTGATGGCGCGGCCCATCAGGCGACCTTCCGGCTTTCACCGGCGCCATACAGGTTGCTGGTGCAGCGGCCGCACAGGGTGGGATGGGCGGCGTCCGCGCCGACGTCCTCGCGGTAGTGCCAGCAGCGCTCGCATTTCTGCGCGGTGCTGGGGGCGACCTGTACGGTCAGCGCACTGCCGGGCTGCAGCGTCACGGCCGAGGTGATGAAGACGAACTTCAGGTCCTCGCCCAGGCTGGCCAGCAGCGCGTGGTCGGCCGGCTCGGCTGCCAGGGTCACGGTGGCCTGCAGCGAGGCGCCGACCTTGCCCTCGGCGCGCAGCGCTTCGATGTCCTTGTTCACCGCGTCGCGGATCTCGCGGATGCGGGTCCACTTGGCGAGCAGTGCGGCGTCGGGCTGGCCCAGTTCGACATAGGTCTCCATGAAGATCGATTCGGACGAGCCGGCCACCTTCCACGCTTCCTCGGCCGTGAAGCTGAGGAAGGGCGCCATCCAGCGCAGCATGGCCTGGGTGATCTGGTACAGCGCGGTCTGGGCGCTGCGGCGTGCCAGCGACTTCGGGGCCGTGGTGTAGAGGCGGTCCTTGAGCACGTCCAGGTAGAAGGCGCCCAGGTCTTCGCTGCAATAGACCTGCAGCTTGGCGACCACCGGGTGGAATTCGTAGACCTCGTAGTGCGCCAGGATCTCGGCCTGCAGCTCAGCGGCCCGGCTCAGTGCGTAGCGGTCGATCTCCAGCAGCTGGTCCAGCGGCACGGCGTCCTTTTTCGGATCGAAGTCGCTCACGTTGGCCAGCAGGAATTTCAAGGTGTTGCGGATGCGGCGGTAGGTGTCCACCACGCGCGCCAGGATCTTGTCGTCGATGCCCAGGTCACCCGAGTAATCGGTGGCGGCGCACCACAGGCGGATGATCTCGGCACCCATCTTCTCGCTGACCTGCTGCGGGGCCACAACGTTGCCCACGCTCTTGCTCATCTTGCGGCCCTGGCCGTCCACGGTGAAGCCGTGGGTCAGCAGGCCGCGGTAGGGCGCGCGGCCGTACATGGCGCAGGCCGTGAGCAGCGAGCTGTGAAACCAGCCGCGGTGCTGGTCGTGGCCTTCGAGATAGAGGTCGGCTTCCGGGCCGCTTTCGTGGCCGGCGCCCGGGTGCGAGGTCTTGAGTACGGTGGTGTGGGTGGTGCCGGAGTCGAACCACACTTCCAGGATGTCGGTGCTCTTGCTCCACTGCGCGGCGTTGCTCTTGTCACCGATGCGCTGCAGGATCTCGGCGGTGGAGAGCTTGCTCCAGGCTTCGATGCCGCCCTGCTCCACGACTTGCGCGGCGAGGTCGATGATCTCGGGCGTGCGCGGGTGCGGCTCGCCGCTGTCCACGTCGAGCAGGAAGGGCAGGGGCACGCCCCAGCTGCGCTGGCGCGAGATGCACCAGTCGGGCCGGTTGGCGATCATGTCGCGCAGTCGGGTACGGCCGTTCTCGGGGTAGAAGCGGGTGTCGTCGATGGCGGCCAGGGCCATCTGGCGCAGGGTCTGCGGCGCCTTGTCCTTGGTGAAGATGCCCGTGCCTTCGTCCATGCGCACGAACCACTGGGCCGCGGCGCGGTAGATCACCGGCGTCTTGTGGCGCCAGCAGTGCGGATAGCTGTGCGTGATGTCCTGCGTGGCGAACAGACGGCCAGCGTTCTTCAGTGCTTCGAGCGCCACCGGCACGGCCTTCCAGATGTGCAGGCCGCCGAAGAGCGGGAAGTCCGCGGCGTAGGCACCGTTGCCCTGCACGGGGTTGAGGATATCGTCGTACTTCAGGCCGTGCGACACACAGCTGTTGAAGTCGTCCACGCCGTAGGCGGGTGCCGAGTGCACGATACCCGTGCCGTCGTCGGCGGTGGCGTAGTCGGCCAGGTAGATGGGGCTGAGGCGACGGTAGCCAGCATCCACGTCGTAGAGCGGATGCTTGAAGTTGATCAGGCCCAGCTTCTTGCCCACGGTGGTGGCCAGCACCTTGCCGCTGAGCTTGAACCGCTCCATGCATTTCTCGACCAGCACGGCCGCCAGCACCAGCAGGCCGCGTTCGGTCTGCACCAGCGCGTACTCCAGCTCGGGGTTGAGGTTGAGCGCCTGGTTGGCGGGGATGGTCCAGGCGGTGGTGGTCCAGATCACGGCATAGGCCGGCTGCTCCAGCTTGCCCAGGCCGAAGGCGGCCGCCAGTTTCTCGGGCTCGGCGCACTCGAAGCCCACGTCCAGCGTGCTGCTCTTCTTGTCCTGGTATTCGATCTCGAACTCGGCCAGTGACGAGCCGCAGTCAAAGCACCAGTAGACGGGCTTGAGGCCGCGGTAGACGAAACCGCGCTCCATCACGCGCTTGAAGGCGCGGATCTCGGCGGCCTCGTTGACGAAGTTCATCGTCTTGTACGGGTTGTCCCACTGGCCCAGCACACCCAGGCGCTTAAAGTCGGCCATCTGGCCTGCGATCTGCTCGGTGGCAAAGGCGCGGCTCTTGGCCTGCATCTCGTCGCGTGGCAGGTTGCGGCCGTGCAATTTCTCGATGGCGTTCTCGATGGGCAGGCCATGGCAGTCCCAACCCGGGATGTACTGAGCGTCCAGGCCCTTGAGCTGGCGCGCCTTGACGATCATGTCTTTCAGGACCTTGTTGACGGCGTGGCCGATGTGGATCGAGCCGTTGGCGTAGGGCGGGCCGTCGTGCAGGATGAATTTGGGCTTGCCCTGGCGCACGTCGCGCAGCTTCTTGTACAGGCCCTGGTCTTCCCATTGCTTGACCCAGCCCGGCTCGCGCTTGGGCAGGTCGCCGCGCATGGGGAAGGGGGTGTCGGGCAGGTTCAGCGTGGCGCGGTAATCAACTTTGTCGGTCATGGCAAACTTTTCGAGAGACGTGGCGGCCCGCGCAGCAGGCCGGCGGGGGCAGATTCAGGCGCGGGGCAAGGTGCGCCAGTGATGCCCCGTCAAATTCGCCGGGCGAACCAGGCGCGCGCAGCATCGCAGTCCCGGGTGATGCCTTGCGTGAGGGCATCCAGGCTGTCGTATTTCAGTTCGTCGTGCAGTTTGTGCAGCAGTTCCACGCGGATGATTTTACCGTAGGCCCCCTCGGCGCCCAAGGCGGCCGGCCAGTCCAGACTATGGGTCTCCAGCAGCACCCGCCCGCCGTTCACGTCGGTCGGGTCCAGCGAGGGTCGCACCCCCAGGTTGGCCACCCCGCGCAGGGGCTGGGCATCCAGGCCGTGCACCAGCACCGCAAAGATGCCGCTGGCGGCCGGTTTCCAGTGGGTGAAGCGCAGGTTCAGGGTCTTGAACCCCAGCTCGCGCCCGAGCTTGCGGCCGTGCAGCACGTGGCCGGAGATGTGGTACGGGTGGCCCAGCAGGCGGGCCGCGTCGTCCATGCGGCCCTCGGCCAGGGCAGCGCGCACGGCCGAGCTGGAGACGCGCAGGCCATGGACCTCGTAGCTGTTCATGCGGGCGACGTCGAAGCTTTTCCGGGTGCCGGCGGCGTCCAGCAGGGCGTAGTCACCGGCGCGTTTGGCGCCGAAACGGAAGTCGTCGCCCACCAGCACGTAGCGTGTGCCCAGGCCGCGCACCAGCACGTCGTCGATGAAGGCTTGGGGACTCAGCGAGGCCAGGCGGGCGTCGAAGGGCAGCACGATCACCTGGTCGATGCCGCAGCGCTGCAGGTCGGCCAGCTTGTCGCGCAGGGTGGCGATGCGGGCCGGGGCCAGGGCGGCGTTGCCCGTGGCACCGGCAAAGTAGTCGCGCGGGTGCGGCTCGAAGGTCATGGCGCAGCTGGGCACGCCGCGCTGCGCGGCCTCGCCGCGCAGCAGCGCCAGCATGGCCTGGTGGCCTCGGTGCACGCCGTCGAAATTGCCGATGGTCAGGGCACAGGCGGGGGCGATGCCGGGGTGGTTGAAGCCGCGGAAGACTTTCATGGGGTTGATATATTTTTGATAGCGGGCCAGGCCCTCGCCTGAGGCAGTTGCCGCCAATTCGTCATGAAAACAGGGTATATTGTGTCCGAATGGCGAGGCGGCTCCGTAGCAAGGAGCCACCGCAGACGCAAACGTTCCGTTTGGATGGTTCTCGTAACCGGTCAGGAGGCGTGTTTTGAAGGTCTTGAAGCTGTCAGCCCAGGGATTGCCCCAGTCCTGGATTTCGCTCGAGGAAGCGGTGTTGCACTACGCCGCCGACGAAGTGCGCTGGGAAGCGGGCGGCGAGATCGCCGTGTTCCATGGTGGCCACAACGCCATCACCGGTGAGCAGTCCGTCATCACGGTCAACAGCATCATCGGCACCAAGGGCGTGCCCAGCATCAACCCCTTCGACCTGCGCCCCAGCCTGACCAACAGCAAGCTCTTCACGCGCGACCGCAACGTCTGTGCCTACTGCGGTGTCGACCACCACGAGACCGAGCTCACCCGCGAGCACATCATCCCCTTTGCCCAGGACGGCCAGGACCACTGGATGAACGTGGTCACTGCCTGCCGCGCCTGCAACCACCGCAAGAGCAGCCGCACGCCCGAGCAGGCCGGCATGCCCCTGCTCTACGCTCCCTACATCCCCAGCCTCTGGGAAGACTTCATCCTGCGCAACCGCCGTATCCTGGCCGACCAGATGGAGTTCCTCATGGCGCACGTGCCACGCTCATCGCGCCTCTTGATCAACTGATCCGCGGGGATCGTCAGGTCGCTGGCAAGCTCCTCCGCTACCATCCGCGACCATGACAACCCAGCGTCCATTGCGGGTCCTGGTGACCGACGATGATCCGATCCAGCTTCGCATCGCCGCGCGTCTGTTGCGTGAGCTCGGGCATTCCGGCGCGCTGGCCAACAACGGCCAGATCGCCCTGGACATGCTGGAGCGCCTGCCCTTCGACCTCATGCTGCTGGACCTGAGCATGCCGGTGCACGACGGCCTGGCCACGCTGGCCGGCCTGCGCGAGCGCCGCGCCCGCGGACAGGCCACCCTGCCGGTCATCCTGGTCAGCGGCAATGACCTGGCAGCCAACTGGGCCTATTACCGCGATGCCGGCGCCAGCGGCTACCTGGTCAAGCCGCTGGACATCAAGGCCCTGGAAGCCGCGCTGCTGAAATTGTGAGCGCGCCATCCGTCCTGTTCCGAACGGACGGCCGCACCTTCAGGCGAAGACGCCAGCCGTTTCCTGCATGCGGGCCGAGACCTCGCCCAGCTGGTGCAGGCTGTCGCCATACGTCATCTCCAGCTGCGTCAGCTTCTTGAAGTAGTGGCTGACGATGTACTCGTCGGTCACGCCTATGCCGCCATGCAGTTGCACGGCCTGCTGGCCGACAAAACGCATGGACTGTCCCAGCTGGACCTTGGCGCGCGCCATGGCCCGACGGCGTTCGTCGGCCGGGGCGTTGAGCTTGAGGCTGGCGTAATAGCTCATGGAGCGTGCCAGTTCCAGTTGCATCTTCATGTCGGCGGCGCGATGGCGCAGCGCCTGGAAGCTGGCAATCGCCACGCCGAACTGCTTGCGCGTGTTCATGTAGTCCAGGGTCACGGCCAGGGTCTGGTCCATCACGCCCACGGCTTCGGCGCACAGCGACGCGATGCCGATGTCCACCGCGTGCTCCAGGGCGGTGAGACCCTCGGCCGTGACGAGTTGCGCCGCGGCCTTGTCCAGCACCACGTCGGCGGCGCGGCCGCCATCCTGCGTGCCGTAACCGCGTGTGCTCACGCCCTTTGCTGTGCGCTCGACCAGGTACAGGGCCAGCTTGCCACCGGCCATGGCAGGCACGAGAAAGGCATCGGCCTGGTCGCCGGCCGGCACCATGTTCTTGGTACCCGACACGGTCCAACCGCTGCCCGCTTGTGTCGCCGTGGCTGCGCACACATCCAGGCGATAACGCGCCTTGCGCTCCTGCTGGGCCAGCACCACGAGCGCTTCGCCACCGGCGATGCGCGGCAGCCAGCTGCTCTTGAGATCCGCACCCGCGTAGCCGGACAGCACGGCGCCGGCGATCAGGCTTTGCGCCAGCGGTTCCAGCACGATGCCGCGGCCCAGCTCCTCCATGACCACCATGCCCTCGATCGGGCCCATGCCCAGGCCACCCTCGTCTTCGGGGATGTAGAGACCGCACAGGCCCAGTTCGGCCAGTTCGGTGTAGGCCTCGCGCGAGAAACCGCCCTTGGCCTCGATGCCGCGGCGGCGTTCAAAGTTGTAGCCCTTCTCCACCCATTTGTGCACGGCGTCGCGCAGTTGCTGCTGGTCGTCGGTGAAATCGAAATCCATGTTCTGTCTCCTTGTGCTCAGCCGAGGATGGTTTGAGCCACGATGTTGCGTTGCACTTCGTTGGAACCACCGTAGATGGTGGTCTTGCGCATATTGAAATAGGTCGAGGCCAGCGGGGCGTTGGCCAGCACGCCGCCCGGGTAGTTCCCTTGCCAGCCGGCTTCCATCGCCTCGCGGATCAGCGGCAGGGCGTAGGGGCCGGCGGCCAGCATCATGAGTTCGGCGTAGCGCTGCTGGATCTCGCTGCCGCGGATCTTGAGCAGGCCAGCGATGTCCAGCGAGTTCTTGCCCGACTTCTCGGCGGACAGCACACGCAGCACCAGCATTTCCAGCGCCACCACGTCCACCTCCAGTTTGGCGATCTCGTCGCGGAAGCGCACGTCTTCGTAGACCCCTTCGGCCTTCGCGATGCGCTTGAGGCGTTCCAGTTCGCGCTTGGCACGGTTCACGTCGGCGATGTTGGTGCGCTCGTGGCTGAGCAGGTGCTTGGCATAGGTCCAGCCCTTGTTCTCTTCACCGATCAGGTTCTCGGCCGGCACCTCGACGTTGTCGAAGAAGACCTCGTTGACCTCGCACTCGCCGTCGAGCAGCTTGATCGGCCGCACGGTGACGCCCTTGGACTTCATGTCGATCAGCAGGAAGGAGATGCCGGTTTGCGGCTTGCCTTCGTTGCTGGTACGCACCAGGCAGAAGATCCACTCGCCGTACTGGCCCAGGGTGGTCCACGTCTTTTGGCCGTTGACGATGTATTTGTCACCCTTGCGCTCGGCGCGGGTCTTCACCGAGGCGAGATCGGAGCCCGAACCCGGCTCGCTGTAACCCTGGCTCCACCAGACTTCGCCGCTGGCGATGCCGGGCAGGAAGCGCTGCTGCTGTTCCGGGCTGCCGAAGGCCATGATGACCGGGGCCACCATCACCGGGCCGAAGGGGATGACACGTGGTGCACCGGCCAGCGCGTTTTCTTCTTCGAACAGGTGCTTCTGGATGGCGTTCCAGCCCGGGCCGCCAAACTGCTTGGGCCAGCCCCAGCCCAGCCAGCCCTTTTTGCCCAGGATCCTGGCCCAGCGCTGGTGATCGTCACGCGTCAGCTGCAGGGCGTTGTGCACCTTGTGCGAGATGTCGGCCGGGAGGTTCGCGCGCACCCAGGCGCGGATCTCCTCGCGGAATGCTTGTTCTTCAGGGGTGAATGCCAAATCCATGGGGGTCTCCAAAAGGGGCGTCAGTCTGAAACTTCTGAGGTTTTAGCACGGTCGTTCGCTTGCGGCTGTCCAAGTGGTGACATGCCGAGTTCTGCGCACAGTTTCTCGACGGTGGCGCGCAGTTGTGTCACCTCTGCTTCGAGTTGTTCCAGCCGCTCCACGGTGTTACCGGTGGCCTCGCCACCTGAGACGCGGGAAGCCGGCATGGCCCCGGCTTGTGTCTCGTCCACCGGGCCACACAACAGGTGCGCCCAACGTTGCTCACGCGTGCCCGGTGTCCTGGCCAGCTTGATGACCAGGGGGCCGCCTTTTTCGGCCGGGCGGTCTTGCAGTTCCTCCAGGAACCCTTCCACGGAGGAGATGTCGGCAAACTTGTACCAGCGTTCGGTGTTGAGCCGCAACTCGCCCGCGGTTTGCGGGCCACGCAGCATCAAGAGGCCCAGCAGCACGGCCGATTGCTCCGGCACGCCGATGGCGCGCTGGAAATTGTGCTCATAACGTGCCGTGCGCCCGCCGCTGACTTCGCGCACCAGCCCGAGCGGCTTGAGGGTGTCCAGTGCGGTGGCGACCTGCGCCTCATCCAGTTCCATCAGCGGCTCGCGGCTGGTCTTCTGGTTGCAGCCCAGCAGCAGCGAGTTGAGCGTGAGCGGATAGCTGTCCGGCACGGTGCGGGCTTTTTCCATCAGGGTGCCGAGCACACGCGCCTCCACGGCGCTGAGGGTCGATGGCTGGGTCGGGGTGGGGATGCTCGGGGTCATAATTCGTGCCGGTATGAAGAACATCGTCATTTTGATCTCAGGCGGCGGCTCCAATATGGCAGCCATCGTCCAGGCCGCCGGGCGCGAGCACTGGCAAGACCGATGGGGCGGGCGCGTGGCCGCGGTCCTGAGCAACAAGGCCGATGCCAAGGGCCTGGTCTTTGCCCGTGAGCAGGGCATCGCCACCGCCGTGCTCGACCACAAGGCTTTCGACAGCCGCGAGGCCTTCGACGCCGCGCTGATGGCCGCCATCGACGCCCACCAGCCTGCGCTGGTGGTGCTGGCCGGTTTCATGCGCATCCTGACGCCGGGTTTTGTCGGGCATTACGCCGGGCGCCTGCTCAATATCCATCCTTCGTTGCTGCCGGCCTTCACGGGCCTGCACACGCACCGCCGCGCCATCGAGGCCGGTTGCAAGTTCGCCGGCGCCACCGTGCACCAGGTCACGGCCGAACTGGACCACGGGCCCATCCTGGCGCAAGCCGTGGTGCCGGTGCTGCCGCAGGACGACGAGCACACGCTGGCGGCTCGTGTACTGACGCAGGAGCACCAGATCTACCCGCGGGCGATTGCCGAATTGCTACAGAAGTTGTAGCAATCAGGGCGCAGGTGAACCCGCTTCGCCCACCCAGGTGAAGCGCGGCTGGCGGACGCCGGCGATCACGACGTCCTCGCTGAACATGGCGGCCGGCCGCACCCACAGGCCGCGCTCGCCGTAGAGCGCGCGGTACAGGGTCATGGGTTCCAGCGTTTCGCTGTGGCGCGCCGTGCCCAGCACCTCGTACATGAGATTCTTGTAATGCCGGTAGAGGCCGGGGCGGGTTTCGATCAACGGGGGAAGGTCTTTATCGCTCATGGGACAATTCTGACCTATGCACCCTCAAACCCTGCTGGACGTCTGCACCGAACTGGTCCGGCTCACCCTCAAATTCGACCATCCGGCCGACGCCATCGTGTCGCGCTTTTTCCGCGAACACCGCGGCCTGGGCCCGCGGGAACGCGCCACCCTGGCCGAGACGGTCTACACCGTGCTGCGCAAGAAGCTGCTGTTTGAGAAGCTGGCGCTCTCGGGCAGCGGGCCCCGGGAGCGGCGCCTGGCCATCCTCGGCTTCTACGGCCCGCGTGACTTCATCAAGAGCGTGCTGACCGAGCAGGAAAAGCAATGGCTGGACTATTGCGACCAGGTCAAGCCGCAGGAGCTGCTTGATCTGCATCGCCACAACCTGCCCGAATGGCTGGTGCAACCGCTGAAAGACCAGCTGGGCGCAGGCTTCTGGCCTCTGGTCGAAAGCCTCAACCTGGGCGCGGGCCTGGACTTGCGCGTCAACACGCAGCTGGCCAAGCGCGAGGCGGTGCAGAAGGAATTGAAGGAGGCGGGCATCAAGGCGGTGCCCACGCCGTATTCACCCTGGGGTTTGCGCATCGAGGGCAAGCCTGCGCTGAACAAGCTGGACGCCTTCACGCGCGGGGCCATCGAAGTGCAGGACGAGGGCTCACAACTGCTGGCCATGCTGCTGGACGCCCATCGTGGCGAGATGGTGGTGGACTTCTGTGCCGGTGCCGGCGGCAAGACCCTGGCCATCGGCGCGGCCATGCGCAGCACGGGCCGGCTGTATGCCTTCGACACCTCGGGCCACCGGCTCGAAGCCCTCAAGCCCCGACTGGCACGCAGCGGCCTGTCCAATGTGCACCCGGCCGCCATCGCCCATGAGCGTGACGAGCGCATCAAGCGCCTGGCCGGCAAGATCGACCGCGTGCTGGTCGATGCCCCCTGCTCCGGCCTGGGCACCCTGCGCCGCAACCCGGACCTGAAATGGCGCCAGAGCCTGCAGGCTGTGGAGGAAATGACGGTCAAGCAGGCCGCCATCCTGGCCAGCGCGGCGCGCCTGCTCAAGCCCGGCGGGCGCCTGGTCTATGCCACCTGCAGCGTCCTGCCCCAGGAAAACGAGGCCATCGCCGAGGCCTTCAGCACGGCCCACCCGGATTTCGAGCCGATTGAAGCCGGCCAGATCCTGGCCGACCTCAAGGTGCCCGGCGCCGAGCGTCTGTGCAGCGGGGGTGCGAATGGTTTGCGTTACCTGCGTCTTTGGCCCCATCTGCATCAAACAGACGGCTTCTTTGCCGCAATTTGGCAAAAAAAGTAGTCAATTGACTTGAATTAAGGTTTTCCGCCTAAAGCTGGCCAACTATGGTCAAAACAGGGTGGAACCCTTAGAATCCATGTCACAGGCCCGGTCGCTTATTTAAGGCGGGGCTTATTCCTATTCACTACGTTGAGAGACTTCTATGTTCTTACCTGACTGGGCTGTGCTGAACGCGGCCATCGACTGGCTGGCGCACGGCCTGTTGGATCTGAGCTGGTGGCAGATTGCCCTGGTCGCCCTGGCCTTGACCCACATCACGATTGCCAGCGTCACCATCTTTCTGCACCGCCACCAGGCGCACCGCGCGCTGGATCTGCACGCCATCCCCTCGCACTTCTTCCGCTTCTGGCTGTGGCTGACCACCGGCATGGTGACCAAGGAATGGGCCGCCATCCACCGCAAGCATCACGCCAAGTGCGAGCAGGCCGAAGACCCGCACAGCCCGCAGGTCTACGGCATCAAGAAGGTCTTCTTCGAAGGCTCCGAGTTGTATCGTGCCGAAGCCAAGAACCAGGAAACCATGGCCCGTTACGGCCACGGCACCCCGGACGACTGGATCGAGCGCAACCTCTACACCCGTTACTCCTGGCAGGGCGTGGGCGTGATGCTGATCATCAACCTGGCCCTCTTCGGCGCCGCTGGTGCGGCCGTGTGGGCCCTGCAGATGGCCTGGATCCCGATCACCGCCGCCGGCATCATCAACGGCATCGGTCACTACTGGGGTTATCGCAATTTCGAGGCGCCTGACGCCAGCACCAACATCTCGCCCTGGGGCATCATCATCGGCGGTGAGGAGTTGCACAACAACCACCACACCTATCCGACCTCGGCCAAGCTGTCCGTGAAGCCCTACGAGTTCGACATCGGTTGGCTCTACATCAGCATCCTGAGCGCCATGGGTCTGGCCAAGGTCAAGAAGACCGCACCGAAGCTGGCCCTGGGTGACATCAAGCCCGTGGCCGACGACAAGACCCTCGAGGCCCTGATCGCCAACCGCTACGAGATCATGGCCGGCTACGCCGCCGGCATGCAGCGCGCCTTCCAGCAGGAAGTCGCCTCCCTCAAGGCCCGCAGCGCCGACACCGCCGTCATCAAGGCCGCCAGCCGCTGGCTGCACCGCGACGAAGACAAGGTGCCCGCCACCGTGGCGCCCGTGCTGGCCCAGGCCCGCGCCGCATCCCCGGTGCTGGACAAGATGGTCACCATGCGCGAAGAACTGCGCCAGCTCTGGCTGAACACCTCGCTCTCGCGCGAGCAACTGATCGCCAATCTGCAGGCCTGGTGCCATCGCGCCGAGGAAAGCGGTATTGCCGCGCTGCAGGAGTTCTCGATGAAGTTGCGGATGGCTCGGGCTTAATCCCCGTTTCCCTTCTTCCTGACGAAGCCCGCTTTCATGCGGGCTTTTTCTTTTCTGCGTTATGTGTTTGTTGATGTGGCTTTGTCGGGATGTGCGCCCGACAGCGCAGTAACTTTCTCTTGCGTGCCCAAGAGAAAGTCACCAAAGAGAAGGGCAGCCGAAGTCAGGGCCCCTGCGGGGTACCTTGCGCTGCTCGCATCGGGCGGGGTCGGGCTAAACTCGCTGCGCTCAAACAACGCCCGCCCTGATCCGCCCGCTGCTGCGCTGCTCAGCCCTGCCACACGGCATAGGGATCCGGACAGCCGGGAGCCAACAGCCGAGAACAGAACAGCCAAACAAGGACGCGCCATGGCGCGTCCTTGTGGTCTTTGGTTTTGGTATCCGGTTCCCCTCTGCCGTGTGCGGAGGCGAGTAGCGCAGGCAAGGGCGGAATAAGAAGTGCAGATGTCTGAGCCCGCAGGGCGAGTTTCTGCACTTCCCGCCCTTGCCGAGCAACGCAGTGTGCCCGGAGCGTAGCGGAGGGACGACGCACCCGGCTCGCCTTTCTTTTGGGTACTTTGCTTTGGCGAAGCAAAGAAAAGTTCCTCGCCCGCCGGGGCGAGACCCGGCCAGCCACGCGAGCAACAGCGCGCAGCGGAAACAGAAAAGCCACCCGCAGGTGGCCTTCCAGATACCAGCGTGGAAAGAGACTATTTCTTGCTCTTGCCGATCGACAGCAACTCAGCTCCCACTCCTGCCGACAACAAGCCGGTCCCGGAATAGATGCCCAGCTTGGCCCGCGTGTCCGTGATGTCCAGGTTGCGCATGGTCAACTGGCCGATGCGATCCAGCGGGCTGAAGGGCGCGTCTTCCACCTTCTCCATGCTCAGGCGCTCGGGCGCGTAGGTGAGGTTGGGGCTGACCGTGTTGAGGATGGAGTAGTCGTTACCGCGGCGCAGCTCCAGCGTGACTTCGCCGGTGACGGCGTGGGCAATCCAGCGCTGGGCGGCTTCGCGCAGCATGATGGCCTGCGGGTCGAACCAGCGGCCCTGGTAGAGCAGGCGGCCCAGCTTGCGGCCGTTGTCGCGGTACTGCTCGATGGTGTCTTCGTTGTGGATGCCGGTCACCAGGCGCTCATAGGCGATGTGGAGCAGGGCCAGGCCGGGGGCCTCGTAGATGCCGCGGCTCTTGGCCTCGATGATGCGGTTCTCGATCTGGTCGCTCATCCCTAAACCGTGGCGCCCGCCGATGCGGTTGGCTTCCAGGATCAGTTCCACCGGGTCGCTGAACTGCACGCCATTCAGGGCGACCGGCTGGCCTTCCTCGAAGCGCACGGAGACTTCCTCGCGCTTGACGACCACGTCGTCCTTCCAGAATGCGACACCCATGATGGGGTTTACGATCTTCATGCCGCTGTTGAGGTGCTCCAGGTCTTTCGCCTCGTGGGTGGCGCCCAGCATGTTCGAGTCGGTGCTGTAGGCCTTCTCGGCACTCATCTTGTAGCCGAAGCCGTGCTGCGTCATGAAGGCGCTCATCTCGGCGCGGCCGCCCAGTTCGTCGATGAAGAGCTGGTCCAGCCAGGGCTTGTAGATCTTGAGCGAGGGGTTGGTCAGCAGGCCGTAGCGGTAGAAACGCTCGATGTCGTTGCCCTTGAAGGTCGAGCCGTCACCCCAGATGTTGACGTCGTCTTCCTTCATGGCGGCCACCAGCATGGTGCCGGTGACCGCACGGCCCAGCGGCGTGGTGTTGAAGTAGGTGGCACCGGCTGTGGTGATGTGGAAGGCACCGGCCTGCAGCGCGGCAATGCCTTCGTGCGCCAGCTGGCGGCGGCAGTCGATCAGACGGGCCAGCTTGGCGCCGTATTCCATGGCCTTGCGCGGGATGGCGTCGTAATCGGGCTCGTCGGGCTGGCCCAGGTTGGCGGTGTAGGCGTAGGGTTCGGCGCCCTTGAGCTTCATCCACAGCAGGGCGGCGCTGGTGTCCAGGCCGCCCGAGAAGGCGATGCCGACCTTCTGGCCGATGGGGAGGTTTTGCAGGATGGTGGCCATGAGGATCAACCGAAGTGGCAGATGTAGTGGTAGGGCTCGGTCACTCGGATTTCAAACGAGGAGTTGCCGGGCACGCTGAACTTCTGGCCAGCGGCGGATTTGACCCAGGCGTCGGTGCCCTTGAGCTTGTACTCGCAGCTGCCGGCCACGCATTCCATGATCTCGGGGGCGCCGGTGTTGAAGGTCAGGGTGGCGGGCAGGACCACGCCGACCGATTTTTTGGTGCCGTCGGCCAGGGTGATGCTGTGGCTGACGCATTTGCCGTCGAAATAGACATTGGCCTGGGTGGCGACGGTCACGCCGTTGTATTGCTGGGTCATGGTGTGGTGCTCTGTTTGCAGGGGCGAATCCGCGATTTTAAGGCAGCGGCCTAGTTCAGCCGGGCCAGCCAGTTGGTGGCGTCGAAGCCCACGCTCACATCCCGGGTGTTCCATTCAACGACGGGCCGTTTGATCACGCTGGCCTGGGCCAGCATGAGGGCGCGGGCGCTCGCGGCATCGGTGACGGCGGCCTGGGTGGCGGCGTCCAGCTTGCGCCAGGTCGTGCCCTGGCGGTTCAGCAGCTTTTCCCAGCCAGCGCTGGCCAGCCAGTGGTCCAGCCGGGCTTCGGGCACCCCCAGCTTCTTGAAATCGTGGAACTGCACCTCCACCTGATGTTCAGCAAGCCAGGCGCGCGCCTTCTTGACCGTGTCGCAGTTGGGGATGCCGTAGAGCGTGATGGGATGCTTCATGGGGGACAATTGTCGGATATGTCGAGCTTGAACACACTTTCCGACTGGCTGGCCTACTGCGAGCGCCTGCATCCCAAGACCATCGACATGGGGCTGGACCGCGTCAAGGCCGTCGCACAGCGCATGGGCCTGCATTTCGATTGCCCCATCATCACCGTGGCCGGCACCAACGGCAAGGGTTCCACCTGCGCCATGCTGGAGTCCATCCTCGGCCAGGCCGGTTACCGCACCGGTGTCTACACCTCGCCGCATCTGGTGCATTTCGAGGAGCGCCTGCGCCTGCGGGGGGAGATGGTGAAGGCTGACGAACTGCTGCCCTGCTTCGCACGCGTCGAGCAGGCCCGCACGGCCGGCGGAGACGAAATTTCGCTGAGTTATTTCGAATTCACCACCCTGGCCATCCTCGACTGCATCGCGCACGCTGGCGTGGACGTGGCCGTCCTGGAGGTGGGCCTGGGCGGGCGGCTCGATGCCGTCAACATCCTGGACGCCGACTGCGCCATCATCACCAGCATCGATCTGGACCACATGGAGCTTCTCGGCCCCGACCGCGAGAGCATCGGTCGCGAGAAGGCCGGCATCATGCGCACCGGGCGCCCGGTGGTGGTGAGCGACCCCATCCCGCCGCAAAGCGTGATCGACCATGCCGCCGCCATCGACGCCGAACTCTGGCGTTTCGGTCGCGACTTCAACTATTCCGGCGACAAGCAGCAGTGGAGCTGGGCCGGCCGGGACCGTCGTTACAGCGGCCTGGCCTACCCGGCGCTGCGCGGCGCCAACCAGCTGGTCAACGCCTCGGGGGTGCTGGCCGCCCTCACGGCGCTGCGCGAGAAGCTGCCGGTGACGGCGCAGGCCGTGCGCAACGGCCTGGCCTTCGTGGAGCTGCCCGGGCGCTTCCAGATCATCCCGGGCCAGCCCACCCTGGTGCTGGACGTGGCGCACAACCCGCATTCGGTGGCGGCGCTGACAGCCAACCTGGACGCCATGGGGTACTTCCCGACGACCCATGCCGTTTTCGGCGCCATGGCCGACAAGGACCTGGCGCCCATGCTGGCGCGCATCATGCCCCTGGTGGACCGCTGGTATTTCACCGACCTGCCCACGCCGCGGGCCGCCGGTGCGGCCGATCTGCAGGCCCGGTGCCAGGCGCTGAACCCGCGCGTGGCCGGGACGTCCGCGCTCTTTGCCGACCCTCTGCAGGCCCTGGGCGCGGCCATCGCCGCAGCGGACCCCGCTGATAGAATCGTGGTCTTCGGATCGTTCTACACGGTCGGTGGCGTTCTGAAGGAAGGCGTGCCGCGCCTTCAAGCCCAGCATCTCAAACCCTGAACCCGCAGCACATGGCCTTTTTCAAGTTCCGCAAGGGTGGCGACGATCAGACGGCCCCTGCCGCGCAGCCCGAGAGCGTGGAGGTGCTGCGCCGGCGCGCCAAGAACAGGCTGATCGGTTCGGCCATCCTGGTGCTGATCGGCGTCATCGGTTTTCCCCTGCTGGTGGACAAGCAGCCGCGCCCCGTGGCCGTGGACCTGCCGATCGAGATCCCCGACAAGAACAAGGCGTTGCCGCTGACGACACCCGCTGTGCCGTCGCCGGCCGCCGTGTCCGAAGCCGCGCCGGTACCCTCGGCCGCCGCCTCGGGCCTCGTCACCGAGGCCCCCCCGCCGGCGGCCAAGCCAGCAGCCAAGCCGGCTCCGGCAGCCAAAGCCGAACCCAAGCCCGAGGCCAAAAAAACCGACACCAAGGCCGCCACCGAAACCCGCTACGTGGTGCAGGTCGGCTCCTTCGCCGACGAAAACCGCGCGCGCGACGCGCGCAGCAAGATCGAGCGTGCCGGTCTCAAGAACTACACCCAGGCCGTGGAAACCAAGGACGGCAAACGCATCCGCGTGCGGGCCGGGCCCTTTGCCAGCAAGGCCGAGGCCGAGCGCGCTGCGGAGAAACTCAAGAAACTCGACCTGCCTGGCACGGTGCTGAGCCTGTAAGGACATGGCCATGGCCGCACTCGACTGGATTTTCATCGTGGCCCTGCTCGCCTCGATCGGCCTGGGCGTCTGGCGAGGTTTTGTCTACGAGGTGATGTCGGTGCTGAACTGGCTGCTGGCCTTTGTGCTGGCCCAGTGGCTGGGCGCCGATGTCGGCCGCCAGCTGCCGATCGACAGCAGCTCGGAGGCCCTGGTCCAGATCATCGGTTTTGTGCTGGTTTTCGTGGTGTCCGTGTTCATCGGCGGTTTGATCGTGTGGGGCATCCCCAAGCTGATCGAGCAGGCCGGTCTGCGCCCGGTGGATCGGGTGCTGGGCGGCGTGTTCGGCCTGTTGCGCGGGCTCATCCTGCTGCTGGCGCTGACCGTGCTGGTGCTGATGTCGCCCTTGAAGAGCCAGACCTGGTGGCGTGAGGCCAAGGCGGCGCATATATCGGTGGAAGCGCTCAAGCTGCTCAAGCCGGTGCTGCCTCAGAGTGTGGGAAAGTATTTGCCCTGAATTGATCGGGCAGCGCACGGACAGGCTGTGCGCACCCGACTGGAAGTGAAACTATGTGTGGAATCGTCGGCGTTGTCAGCAACGCACCCGTCAACCAGCTGATCTATGACTCGCTGCTGCTCTTGCAGCACCGCGGGCAGGATGCGGCCGGTATCGTCACGCAGCAGGATCGCAAGTTCTTCATGCACAAGGCCAAGGGCATGGTGAAGGACGTGTTTCGCACGCGCAATATGCGCGCGCTGCCGGGCAACTGCGGCCTGGGCCAGGCGCGCTACCCGACGGCCGGCAACGCCTACAGCGAGGAAGAGGCCCAGCCCTTCTACGTCAACGCGCCCTTCGGCATCGTGCTGGTGCACAACGGCAACCTGACCAATGCGCAGGCGCTCAAGGTCGAACTGTTCAATACCGACCACCGCCATCTCAACACCGAGAGCGACTCCGAGGTGCTGCTCAACGTGCTGGCCGACGAGATGGACAAGGCCACCCGCGGCAAGCCGCTGCGCGTGGGCGACGTGTTTACCGCTGTGCGCCAGATGCACAAGCGCCTGCGCGGCTCCTACGCCGTCATCGCGCTGATCGCCGGCCACGGCGTGCTGGCCTTCCGTGATCCCTACGGCATCCGTCCGCTGTGCATGGGCCGCAGCCCGGACGGCACCGTCATGCTGGCCAGCGAGTCCGTGGTGCTGGAGGGAACGGGCCATGTGTTCGAGCGCGACATCGCCCCGGGCGAGGCCGTTTTCGTCGATCTGGAAGGTCGTGTCAGCGCCCTGCAATGCGCCGACGTGCCGCGTCTGCACCCCTGCATCTTCGAATACGTCTACCTGGCCCGCCCCGACTCGGTCATGGACGGCATCTCGGTCTACCAGGCCCGCCTGAACCTGGGCGAGACCCTGGCCAAGCGCGTGGTCTCGACCGTCCCGCCCAGCGAGATCGACGTAGTCATTCCCATCCCCGAATCCAGCCGCCCCAGCGCCATGCAGCTGGCCCAGTTGCTGGGCCTGCCCTACCGCGAGGGTTTCGTGAAGAACCGCTACGTGGGCCGCACCTTCATCATGCCGGGCCAGGCCGTGCGCAAGAAGAGCGTGCGCCAGAAGCTCAACGTGATCGGCAGCGAGTTCAAGGGCCGCAACGTGCTGCTGGTGGACGACTCCATCGTGCGCGGCACCACCAGCCGCGAGATCGTCCAGATGGCACGCGAGGCCGGGGCCAACAAGGTCTACATGGCCAGTGCTGCGCCGCCGGTGCGTTTTCCCAACGTCTATGGCATCGACATGCCCACGGTGGAAGAACTGGTGGCGCACGGCCGCACCGTGGAAGAGGTGCGCCAGATCATCGGTGCCGATGCGCTGATCTACCAGGATGTCGATGCGATGAAACACGCCATCGGCAAACTCAACACCAAGATCAACGGCTTCGACGCCTCGTGCTTCGATGGCGTCTACGTGACCGGTGACATCCGCGCCGAGGACATTGCGCGCATGAATGCCAGCCGCGTCAAGGGTGGCGAGGACGATGCCGACACCTCGCGCCTGGCCCTGCCCAACCATCAGGGAGACTGAGCGGATGAGCAGCAAAATCAACAGCAGCAAATCCCGGCCCGAGGGCCTGCGCCTGCAGACGCTGGCGGTGCGCGCGGCGGTCGAGCGCAGCCAGTACGGAGAAAACTCCGAAGCCCTGTACCTCACCAGTGGTTATGTGCAGCCCAGTGCGGAGATCTCTGCCCGCCGTTTTGCTGGCGAAGAAGAGGGCTACACCTATGGCCGCTCCGGCAACCCCACGGTGAGCAGCTTCGAGCAGCGCCTCGCCGCCCTGGAGGGGGCCGAAGCCTGCATGGCCACCTCGTCCGGCATGTCGGCCATCATGCTGATGTGCTTCAGCCTGCTCAAGGCGGGCGACCACGTGGTCTATTCCCAGTCCCTGTTCGGTTCGACCATCAAGCTGATCGGTTCGGAATTCGCTCGTTTCGGCGTGGAGTCCACCGCCGTCCCGCAGACGGACCTGGCCGCCTGGAAGGCCGCCGTCCGGTCGAACACGCGCCTGCTGTTTGCCGAGACGCCGACCAATCCGCTGACCGAGGTGTGCGACATCGCCGCCCTGGCCGATGTGGCGCACAACGCCGGGGCCCTGCTGGCCGTGGACAACTGCTTTGCCACGCCCGCGCTGCAGCGCCCCGTCGACATGGGCGCCGACATCGTGATGCATTCGGGCACCAAGTACCTCGATGGTCAGGGCCGTGTCATGGCGGGCGCCTTGTGCGCCAGCGAGAAGATGGTGCTGGAGAAATTCCTGCCCGTGCAGAAGAACAGCGGCATGGTGTTGTCGCCCTTCAACGCCTGGGTCGTGCTCAAGGGGCTGGAGACGCTGGACCTGCGCATGCGTGCGCAAAGCGCCCTGACCCTGGAGCTGGCCCATTGGCTGCGCACCCATCCGGCGGTGGCCAGGGTGCACTATCCCTCGCTGGCCGAACATCCCCAGCACGCGCTGGCCATGAAACAGATGTCGGGCCTGGGCGGGGCGGTGCTGTCTTTCGAGGTGAAGGCCGGCAGCCCCGAGCAGGCGCGCACACGCGCTTTCCACGTGCTGGACTCGCTACAGACGCTCTCGCTCTGCACCAACCTCGGCGATACCAAGACCCTGCTCACGCACCCGGCCAGTACCTCGCACGGCAAGTTGTCCGAGGCCCAGCGTCAGGCGGCCGGTATCGTCCAGGGCCTGATCCGTGTGGCCGTGGGCCTGGAGCATCCGCAGGACGTGCAGGACGACATGGCACGCGGCCTGAACACCCTGTCCTGATTTTTGAATTGAACTGATTCCGTGACCCAACGCGTTCGTACCCGCTTTGCCCCTTCGCCCACGGGCTTCATCCACCTCGGCAACATCCGCTCGGCTCTTTATCCCTGGGCGTTCGCGCGCGCCACGGGCGGTGACTTCATCCTGCGCATCGAGGACACCGACCTGGACCGCTCCACCCAGGCAGCGGTGGACGTCATCATCGAAGGCATGGCCTGGCTGGGCCTCACGTACGACGAAGGCCCGTTCTACCAGATGCAGCGCATGGAGCGCTACAAGGCCGTGCTGGCCGAGCTGCAGGCCGCCGGTCATGTCTACCCCTGCTATATGAGCGTGGAAGAACTTGACGCCCTGCGTGAGCGCCAGATGGCCAACAAGGAAAAGCCGCGTTACGACGGCACCTGGCGCCCCGAGCCGGGCAAGGCCCTGCCGCCAGTCCCCGCGGGTGTGAAACCCGTGCTGCGCTTCAGGAACCCGCAGGGTGGCGCCGTGGTCTGGGATGACAAGGTCAAGGGCCGCATCGAAATCAGCAACGACGAGCTCGACGACCTGGTGATCGCGCGCCCCGACGGTACACCCACCTACAACTTCTGCGTGGTGGTGGACGACATCGACATGACCATCACCCACGTGATCCGCGGTGACGACCATGTGAACAACACGCCGCGCCAGATCAACATCTTCAAGGCGCTGGGCAAGGAGCCGCCGGTCTACGCCCATCTGCCCACCGTGCTCAACGAGCAGGGCGAGAAGATGAGCAAGCGCAACGGCGCCAAGCCCGTCACGCAGTACCGCGACGAGGGCTACCTGCCCGACGCCATGGTCAACTACCTGGCGCGCCTGGGCTGGAGCCACGGTGACGACGAGATCTTCAGCCGCACGCAGTTCCTGGAATGGTTCAACCTCGACCACCTGGGCCGCAGCGCCGCGCAGTTCGACGAAGCCAAGCTGCGCTGGGTCAACGCCCAGCACCTCAAGGCCATGACCGATGAGGCGCTGGCGCCGCTGGTGCTTGCCCAGTTGGGCAAGCGCGGCATCACGTCCGACGAACGCCTGCAGCGCATCTGCGGCCTGTTCAAGGACCGCTGCGACACCACCGTGGCCCTGGCCGACTGGGCCCAGGCCTTCTACGCCGACGTAAGTCCGAAGGCCGAAGATCTGGCCCAGCACATCACGGATGCAATCAAGCCTGCGCTGGCCCAACTGCGGGACAAACTGGCCGCCTGCGCCTGGGACAAGGCTTCGATTGCCGCCGCCATCAAGGAAGTGCTCACAGCCACGGGCCTGAAAATGCCGCAGCTGGCCATGCCCGTGCGCGTGCTGGTGCTGGGCACGCCCCAGACGCCGTCGCTGGATGCCGTGCTGGAGCTCCTGCCACGTGAAAAAGTTCAGGCCCGTTTGCAAAGGGCCTGAATTTCAGTCTATAATTCGAGGCTCGACACGATGCTTTTGAGAAAAAGTGTCAGACGAAATGGGGGTATAGCTCAGCTGGGAGAGCGCTTGCATGGCATGCAAGAGGTCATCGGTTCGATCCCGTTTACCTCCACCAATTTCACGTCGAGTCGGAAACAGTCCAGGTTTTGACCCTATCGTCTAGAGGCCTAGGACATCACCCTTTCACGGTGAGTACCGGGGTTCGAATCCCCGTAGGGTCGCCAAGTTTTGCCGCACTTGGCCTGCTTGTCTCTAGCAAGCAGGCAAAACGCAGCAACTGGAGTGGTAGTTCAGTTGGTTAGAATACCGGCCTGTCACGCCGGGGGTCGCGGGTTCGAGTCCCGTCCACTCCGCCAACAAAAAAGAAGAGCCGTTGCATGAAAATGCAGCGGCTTTTTTCTTGCGGGTGTCTTGCTTTGCCGGGGACTCAGGCGCCGGCACTCCGGGCAAGTTCGGCCGCGCGTTGTTCGATCGCCAGCAGCAGGCGGCCTACGCTCTGCGAGCTTTTCAGGTCGCCGGCATCCAGCAGCAGGGCGGCAGCGCGCGCCATCGCCTCGATTTCCTTCGCGGCGTCTTCGGTGGATGGTCTGGTGGCTTGTTGCATGGTTGGATCCTGCTTCATGCCTAGGATGGAGCAGATCAACCCATTGTGCTGTGCCCATCAGGCTGGTCAACCGCCACCGCGTCTGATTCCAGCCTTCTATGCGTCAAAGTTCACGCCGGCGGCGGGAGATCTGCCCAGGTCACGATCCTGTGGCGCGTTGCGCAGCGCTGCGGGTCGGCCATGGCACATGAAAAAAGCCCTGACGCTTGCGAATCAGGGCTTTTAATTGGTGCCGGAGAAAGGAATCGAACCCTCGACCTTCTCATTACGAATGAGCTGCTCTACCAACTGAGCTACACCGGCGGCAAGCCCAAAATTATACCTTGCCGTGGTATGACGTGACGCGCTCGACCTCGTTCTTCGAGCCCAGGATCACGCTGACGCGCTCGTGCAGGCTGGTGGGTTGGATGTCCAGGATGCGCTGGCGGCCGTTGGTGGCGGCACCGCCGGCCTGCTCGATGAGCCAGCTCATGGGGTTGGCTTCGTACATCAGGCGCAGCTTGCCGGGCTTGTTGGGCTCGCGCTTGTCCCAGGGGTACATGAAGACGCCGCCGCGGGTCAGGATGCGGTGCACGTCGGCCACCATGCTGGCGATCCAGCGCATGTTGAAGTCCTTGCCGCGCGGGCCGGTCTGGCCCAGCAGGCATTCGTCGATGTAGCGCTTCACCGGTTCGTCCCAGTGGCGCATATTGCTCATGTTGATCGCGAATTCCCTGGTGTCTTCCGGGATCTTCACGTCCTCTTGCGTCAGCACGAAGGAACCCTGCTCGCGGTCCAGCGTGAACATGGCCACGCCGTCGCCGACCGTCAGCACCAGCGTGGTCTGCGGGCCGTAGACACAGTAGCCGGCGGCCACCTGCTGCTTGCCGGCTTGCAGGAAATCCTGCTCGCAGACGGGCTCGATCGCCGTGGGGTCGTCGTTGCCCTTCTTGAGCACCGAGAAGATGGTGCCGATGCTGACGTTGACGTCGATGTTGCTGGAGCCGTCCAGGGGATCGAACAACAGCAGGTATTCACCCTTGGGATAGCGGTTGGGCACGGCGTAGATGCTGTCCATCTCTTCGGAGGCCATGGCTGCCAGGTGGCCGCCCCATTCATTGGCCTCGATCAGCACCTCGTTGGCGATGATGTCGAGCTTTTTCTGCACTTCGCCCTGCACGTTCTCGCTGCCGGCGCTGCCCAGCACACCGCCGAGGGCGCCCTTGTTGACGGCCTGGCTGATGCTCTTGCAGGCGCGGGCCACCACTTCGAGCAGCAGGCGCAGTTCGGAGGGGATGTGGCCGTGGCTGCGCTGCTGTTCGACCAGGTAGCGCGTGAGGGAAATCTTGGAACTCATGGCGGTCCTCTTTGGGGTTCAATCGGCAAGAGCGCGGGTGACCACCTCGCGCACGTCGTTGCTCAGGTCGGGCTTGGCGGCCACGCGGGCGATGGCTTCGCGGGCGGCGTGGCGGTAGGGCTCGGCCAGCTTCTTCCAGCGGTCCAGCGCGCGCGCCAGGCGCGCGGCGACCTGCGGGTTGATGCCGTCCAGCTCCAGCACGCGTTCGCTCCAGTAGACATAACCGGCGGCATCGGCGCGGTGGAAGGCGCCCGGGTTGGCGCTGCAGTAGCTGAAGATCAGGCTGCGCGCGCGGTTGGGGTTGCGCAGGTTGAAGTCCGGGTGCGTCATCAACTGGCGCACGGCCGGCAGCACTTGGCCGCCGCGGTCGCAGTTGCCGGCCTGCAGGGCGAACCACTTGTCCAGCACCAGGGCCTCGTCCTTGAACAGGGCGTGGAAACGCTCCAGTGCAGGAGCAGCCAGCTCATGCCCGCTGTTGACCAGGGCGCCCAGGGCGTTGAAGCGGTCGGTCATGTTGCCGGCGTCCTTGAAACGCTGGTAGGTCTTGCCGGGCCAGATCACATCGCCGGTTTCGCGTGCAGCCAGACACAGCATGGTGAGTGCCAGGCCGGTGAGAGCGCGGCGGCCGGAGGAGGTGGCGTCCGGGCGGTAGGCGCCGGTGTCGTGGTGCTCCTCATAGGCCCAGGCCCAGTCGTGCCGCAACTCCAGCGCCAGTTGCTGGCGCATGGCCTCGCGCACGGCATGCACGCGCTGCGGGTCTACTACGTCCAGCTGCTCGGCCATATAGGTCTCGGCGGGCAGCGTGAGCACCAGCTCCTTGAAGGCGGCGTCCAGCGTGGGGTGACGCAGCACCTGGCGCATGGCGTCGACGTAGGCGGCATCCAGCACTTTGGCTTCGCCCGGCTGGGCGCTGCCACGGATGAAGGCCAGTGCACGCTTGACGGCCAGGCGCTGGCCGGCCTCCCAGCGGTTGAAGGGGTCGGTGTCGTGGGCCAGCAGGGCCAGCAGCTGCTCGTCGCTGTAGTCATAGGCCAGCACCACTGGGGCGCTGAAACCGCGCAGCAGCGAGGGTACGGGCTCGGCATCCACGTTGATGAAACGCAGCGTTTGCGAGGCTTCGGTCAGCACGATGGTGCGTGAGCTGGGGCCGGGTTCGGCCTCGCCTTCCAGTTGCAGCGGCAGCGCACGGCCATCGCTGCTGACCAGGCCCAGGCTGACCGGGATGACAAAAGGCTCTTTCACGGCCTGGCCCGGCGTGGGGGCGCAGGACTGGCTCAGCGTCAGCGTGTAGCTGCGGTTGCTTGCGTCGTATTGCGCGCTGGCGCTCAGGCGCGGCGTGCCGGCCTGGCTGTACCAGCGCTTGAACTGCGGCAGCAGGCGGGCCAGTTCGGAGCCGGGGTTGGCGTCGGCGATGGCCTGGGCAAAGTCGTCGCAGGTGACGGCCTGGCCGTCAAAGCGCTGGAAGTACAGGGCCATGCCCTTGGCAAAACCTTCGCGCGACGTCAGCGTCTGCTGCATGCGCACGACTTCGGCGCCTTTTTCGTAGACGGTGACGGTGTAGAAGTTGTTGATCTCGATGTAGCTGTCGGGCCGCACCGGGTGGGCCATGGGGCCGGCATCTTCGGGGAACTGGGCGGTGCGCAGCACACGCACGTCTTCGATGCGCTTGACGGCGCGCGCCGACAGGTCACCCGCCAGATCCTGGCTGAACTCCTGGTCACGGAAGACGGTCAGGCCTTCCTTGAGGCTCAACTGGAACCAGTCGCGGCAGGTGACGCGGTTGCCAGTCCAGTTGTGGAAGTACTCGTGACCCACCACGCTTTCGATATTGGAATAGTCGGCGTCGGTGGCGGTGGCCTGGTTGGCCAGAACGTACTTGGTGTTGAAGATGTTCAGGCCCTTGTTCTCCATGGCACCCATGTTGAAGTCGCTGGTGGCGACGATCATGAAGCGTTCCAGGTCCAGCGGCAGCTGGAAGCGCGCCTCGTCCCAGGCCACGGAGGCCATGAGGGAGTTCATGGCGTGTTCGGTCTTGTCCAGGTCGCCGGGGCGCACATAGACCTGCAGCAGGTGGTCCTTGCCGTTGCGTGCGGTGATGCGCTGCTCGCGCGCCACCAGCTTGCCGGCCACCAGCGCAAACAGGTAGCAGGGCTTGCGGTGCGGGTCGACCCACTTGGCAAAGTGGCGGCCGTCTTCCAGATCGCCCTGATCCACCAGGTTGCCGTTGGACAGTAGCACGGGGTAACGGGCCTTGTCGGCGCGCAGGGTCACCGTGTAGCTGGCCATCACGTCGGGACGGTCCAGGAAGTAGGTGATGCGGCGGAAACCTTCGGCCTCACATTGCGTGAAGAAGGAGTCGTTGCTCACGTACAGGCCCATGAGCTTGGTGTTTTTCACCGGGGCGCAGGTGGTGAAGATCTCCAGTTCGAAAGGGGCCTCGCCTTCGGGCAGGTTCTCCAGCAGGAGCTGGCTGCCGTCCATCTTGAAGCTGGTGCCCTGGCCATTGACCAGCACGCGTGCCAGGTTCAGCTCCTCGCCGTCCAGGCGCAGGGGCTGGGGGGCCACTGCCGGATTGCGGCGCAGCGTCATCCTGTTGAGCACGCGGGTCTTGGCCGGATCCAGGTCGAAACTCAGGTCGACGGTGTCGATCCAGTAGGCCGGGGCGGTGTAGTCCTCGCGCCGGATGACGTGGGCTTGTCCTTCACGCATGGTGATTCCTTAAACGCCTTGTTTGAGCGAGGCTTCGATGAAGGGGTCGAGGTCGCCGTCCAGCACTTTCTGGGTGGCCGAGGTCTCGTAATTGGTGCGCAGGTCCTTGATGCGGCTCTGGTCCAGCACGTAGGAACGGATCTGGTGGCCCCAGCCCACGTCGGTCTTGGTGTCTTCCAGTTTTTGCTGCTCTTCCTGGCGCTTGCGCATCTCATGGTCGTAGAGGCGGCTGCGCAGGCGTTTCCAGGCCACGTCGCGGTTGCTGTGCTGGCTGCGGCCGTCCTGGCACTGCACCACGATGCCGGTTGGGATGTGCGTCAGGCGCACGGCCGAGTCGGTCTTGTTGATGTGCTGGCCGCCGGCGCCGCTGGCGCGGAAGGTGTCGGTGCGCACATCGGAGGGGTTGATGTCGATCTCGATGGTGTCGTCGATCTCCGGGTAGACGAACACGCTGGCAAAGCTGGTATGACGGCCGCCCGAGCTGTCAAAGGGGCTCTTGCGCACCAGGCGGTGCACACCGGTCTCGGTGCGCAGCAGGCCGAAGGCGTAGTCGCCCTCCACCTTGATGGTGGCGCTCTTGATGCCGGCGGTGTCGCCCGGGGTTTCGTCTTCCACCGTGGCCTTGAAGCCCTTGCGTTCGGCGTACTTCAGGTACTGGCGCAGCAGCATGCTGGCCCAGTCGCAGGCCTCGGTACCGCCGGCACCGGCCTGGATGTCCAGGAAGGCGGGCAGGGGGTCGGCCGGGTTGTTGAACATGCGGCGGAATTCCAGCTTCTCCACGATTTCGGAGAGCTTGGCTTCTTCGGCCGAGATGGTCAACAGGCCGGCCTCGTCGCCTTCTTCCTTGCTCATCTCGTAGAGCTCGGAGTTGTCGGACAGTTCGCTGCTGAGCTTGTCGAGCGTGACGACCACGTCGTCCAGCGCCTTCTTTTCGCGGCCCAGCTCCTGGGCCCGCTTGGGGTCGTTCCAGACCGTGGGGTCTTCCAGCGAGGCGTTGACCGTCCTCAGTCGTTCAGCCTTGGCATCGTAGTCAAAGATACCTCCGGAGCTCGACCGTGCGCTGGCTCAGGTCGGCCAGTTTGGTACCGATGGCATTGATTTGTTCTGCGTCCATGATGGGAGATCCTGTCTGTGTTCTGCGGGGGCGGACTGCCGGTGGCAGTGTCTATTGCCCGGAACCCCTGATTTTAGGCCCTCCCCCAAAGCAGGGCGGGCGCCTCATGGGCTGGCAAACCCCTGGAAGCTGTGGCTATAGCCGATCACCACGCCGGCCGTGCCCAGCAGCATGAGGTTGACCGAGCCGTTGGCGCCGATCTTGTAGCCCAGCGACGGGATGATGCCGGGGGAAAAGCCTTCCCAGTTCAAAGGCACCTTGTCCGCGTATTCACCCGTGTAGCCGTAGATGATGCCGGCCGACACCTTGAGTGAGAGATTGGGTTCACCCAGAAAGTTGTGCCAGTGATAGCCAGCGTAGGCGTAGGCCGACGGCTGGCCGAAGGAGTTGCGGAACAGTGCCAGCCCGACCAGGCGCTGACGGTCCAGATGCTGTTCCACCGAGATCACAAAGGCATATTTGTGCTCGGGGTCGTCACGCCAGTGGTAGACGACGGGCGCGATCGTGAGGGTGAGGGGGGTGGGTGCGGCCGCTTCGGCGATGGCGGGGGGCGGCGTGTTGTCCGCCTGGGGGTCGACCGTCTGGGCCAGGCTGAAGCCAGCCCAGAGCAGGGACCCGGCCAGAATGAACGGGCGCGATAGAAAGTGCATGAGACGGGAGAGGCCTTAGCCGGCCAGGAAGTTTTCGATGAGTCTAGCCAACTGCTCGGGCTGGTCGTGGTGCAGCATGTGGCCGGCGTCCTCGATCAGGGCCTGCTGCAGCTGGGGCACGCTTTTCAGACGCTCGTGGAATTCGGCCAGGGTGTATTTACCCTCCCACCACTGCTCCATCTGGTTGTGGCTCGCTTCCACCGACAGCACGGGCGCCGTGATGGCGGCAAAGGCGGCCAGCACTTCGTCCACCCGGTAAAGCTGGGCGTTGACGATCTTGTGCGCGGCGTCGCCCAGGATTTCCCATTTTCCCAGGACATTGGGCCGCGCCCAGTGCCGCGCCAGCCACTGCGCCTTGTCCTCGCCCAGGCGCGGGTTGGTCTTCATGAGGCGACGCGCCACGCCGGCGGCATCGTCATAGCTTTTCAGGGCCAGTTCGCCGCAGTGCAGGCTTTTGAGCTCGTCCATCCACTGGGCATAACGCTTGGGGGCTTTTTCTGGCTTGCTGGCCGGCATGCCGAAACCTTCCAGGTTGACCAGGCGGCGGATGCGCTGGGGGCGGGCACCGGCGTAGAGCATGACCACGTTGCCGCCCATGCTGTGGCCCACCAGGTCCACGGGCTGCTCGCCGGCGTAGTGGTCGAGCAAGCCATCGAGATCGGCCAGGTAATCAGGGAACCAGTAGTTGTCGTGCCCCGGGCACTCAGTCAGCCCGAAACCGCGCCAGTCGGCTGCGATGATGGTGCGGCCCTGCATGAAGCTGGGGCTGAAGGCGTCCACCATGAACTGCCAGGACGCGGCCACGTCCATCCAGCCGTGCATCAGCACCAGCGGGGGCAGGGCAGATTTGGCCTCACCCCATTGCAGGACGTGGTACTTCAGGTTGCGTACAGGGGTAAATTCGCTGTGGGCGGGACGTCGGACTTGGTACATTTATCCAATCATACGGAGACATCACATGGCAAGCAGTCAAGACCGGGACAACTATGCGTCTTTGCACGGCGAATTTCGCTGGCTGGTGCCGGATGAATTCAACATTGCAGAGGTCTGCAGCCGGCGCTGGGCACGGGCGGCCGATGCCGGCCAGCGCATCGCCATCCATGCCGACGGGCCCGGCCTGCAGCCGCGCGCGCACAGCTACGCCGAACTGCAGCACCAGGCCAACCGCCTGTCGAATGCCTTGGCCCAGTTGCGGGTGCGCCAGGGCGACCGCGTGGCCATCGTGCTGCCGCAGCGTTTCGAGACCGCCGTGGCCTACATGGCCGTGCTGCAGCTGGGCGCGGTGGCCATGCCGCTGTCCACCCTGTTCGGCCCCGAGGCACTGGAATTCCGCCTGAACGACAGCGCGGCCTCGGTCCTGATCTGCGACGACGCGGCCATCGTCAACATCCAGAACATCCGGGGTGAGTGCGAAGCGCTGCGCCACGTGATCGGTGTGGGCTCCAGCGCCGGCGGAGACGCCGGTGGCGGCGCGGCCGGCATGGCCGATCTGGATTACGCTGCCCTGCTGGCGCAGCACCCGCCCGAGTTCGACCCGGTGCGCACACGCGCCGACGACCCGGCCGTGCTGATCTACACCAGCGGCACCACGGGCAACCCCAAGGGCGCACTGATCCCGCATCGCGCGCTGATCGGCAACCTGACGGGTTTCGTCTGCAGCCAGAACTGGTTCGGCTTCGACCCGCAGGACCGGGGGCCGTTGACAAAACTGCCGCAGCCCAAAACGCCCAGCGTTTTCTGGAGCCCCGCAGACTGGAGCTGGACGGGCGGTCTGATGGACGCCCTGCTGCCCAGTCTCTACTTTGGCCGTCCCATCGTGGCCTGGAACGGCCGTTTCAGTCCGCAGGCTGCCTTCGAACTGCTGCAGAAATACGAGATCACGCACACCTTCCTCTTCCCCACGGCGCTCAAGGCCATGATGAAGGCCTTCCCGCAGCCGAAGAAGTTCTTCAAGCTCAGGCTGCGGGCCATCATGAGCGCGGGCGAGGCGGTGGGCGATGCCGTGTTCGGCTATTGCCAGAAGGAACTGGGCGTGACGGTGAACGAGATGTTCGGCCAGACCGAGGTGAACTACATCGTCGGCAACTGCTCGATCTTTTACCCGGCCAAGCCCGGCAGCATGGGCAAGGGCTATCCGGGCCACCGGGTGGCGGTGATCGACGAGCAGGGGCGCGAGTGCGCCAGCGGCACGCTTGGCGAGGTGGCGATCCACCGCCTGGACGTGCATGGTGATCCGGACCCGATCTTCTTCCTCGGCTACTGGAAAAACGAGGCGGACACCCGCGATAAGTACACCGGCGACTGGTGCCGCACCGGTGACCTCGCCCTGCGTGACCCCGATGGCTACCTCTGGTACCAGGGCCGCGCCGATGACATGTTCAAGGCTGCTGGCTACCGCATCGGCCCGGGGGAGATCGAGAACTGTCTGATCAAGCACCCGGCCGTGGCCAATGCCGCGGTCGTGCCCAAGCCCGACGCCGAGCGTGGCGCGCTGGTGAAGGCCTATGTCGTGTTGACGGTGGAGGCCGCAGCCGAGCGGGGCGACGAGCCCGTCTCGCGCAACGAGTGGGAGCGGCGCCTGATGATCGACCTGCAGCGGCACGTGAAGGGCCAGCTGGCGCCCTACGAATACCCCAAGGAGATCGAGTTTCTCGATGCCTTGCCCATGACGACCACGGGCAAGGTGCAGCGTCGCGTGCTGCGCTTGCTCGAGGAGGAACGCGCGCGACAGGCAGGGACATTGCCCACTGCGTAAACTCGCGCCTTTGCCGACACCAACCCAAAACCTGACTCCCATGAAAAACGTCCGACTCGGCCAGAGCGATCTGCACGTCACCCCCATCTGCTTGGGCACCATGACCTTCGGCGAACAGGTCGGCGAGGCCGCCGCCCACGCCATCCTGGACCGCGCACTGGAGCGCGGCATCAACTTCCTGGATACGGCGGAGATCTACTCGGTGCCTACCAAGGCCGAGACCTACAACGCCACCGAGAAGATCATCGGCAACTGGTTCGCCAGCCGTCCCGGCGCGCGCCAGAAGATGGTGGTGGCCACCAAGGTGGCCGGTCCCTCGCGTGGCATGCCCTGGGTGCGTGGCGGCAGCAGCAATCTGACGCCGACCGACATCCTGGCCGCCTGCGACGACAGCCTCAAGCGCCTGAAGACCGACGTCATCGACCTCTACCAGATCCACTGGCCGGTGCGTCACGTGCCCATGTTCGGCCAGATGTACTTCGACCCGTCCAAGGACGATCCTGCGGTCACGTCCATCCACGAGCAGCTGGAGGCCCTGGGCAAGCTGGTGAAGGCGGGCAAGGTTCGGGCGATCGGCCTGTCGAATGAGTCACCCTACGGTGTGCACGAGTTCGTGCGTCTGGCCGAGCAGCACGGCCTGCCGCGCGTGGCCACGGTGCAGAACCCCTACTGCCTGGTGAACCGCACGGTCGAAAACGCGCTGGACGAAACCCTGCACCGCCTGGGCGTCTCGCTGCTGGCCTATTCGCCCCTGGGTTTCGGCCTGCTGACCGGCAAGTACGACAGCAGCGGTTTCCTGGGTTCCGATGCACCAGAAGGCCGCATTGCCAAGTTCGAGAGCGTGCGCAAGCAGCGCTGGGGTCGTGCCGAGGCGCTGGACGCCGCGCGTCGTTACAACGCACTGGCGCGCGAGCATGGCCTCACGCCCACCCAGATGGCCCTGGCCTTCTGCTACACCAAGTGGCAGGTCACCAGCACCATCATCGGCGTGACCTCCCTCGCGCAGCTGGACGAGGATCTCAACGCCTGGGGCACCACGCTGAGCCCCGAACTGCTCAAGGCCATCGACGCGATCCGCAAGGAGATGCGAGACCCCGCCGTCTAGAACTAGGACGCCCCCACGCTTGCGCACTGCGTGTCGCCGCTGCCCCCACTGGGGGCCCTCGTCGCCTTGGGGCGGCCCGGCGGCGACTCACGCCGCACTTGCCTACTTCAGCAGGAACTTCAGCAGCTTGTCCGTCAGCGGCCCGTAGGGCGGTGCCAGCAGCCTGGCGGTGGAGAAGCGGGCCTGCTTGAAGACAGGACGCAGCTTGGAGAAGGTCAGGAAACCCTCATGGCCGTGGTAGTGGCCCATGCCCGAGGCGCCCACGCCGCCGAAGGGCAGTTCTTCCTGGCCCACATGGAAGAGCGCGTCGTTGATGGACACACCGCCCGACATCACGCGTGTGAGCAACTGCGCCTGCACGGCCTTGTCATTGGTGAAGGGGTAGAGTGCCAGCGGGCGCGCTCCGGCGTTGATGCGCTTGATCACATCGTCTTCCAGGTCTTCGTAGCTGATCACCGGCAGGATGGGGCCGAAGATCTCGCGCTGCATCAGCAGGCAGTCGGCGGGCGCGTCCAGAACGAGGTGCGGCGCGATCTTGCGCAGCTTGGCATCGAAGGGTTTGCCGGGGATCAGCGGGATCACCTGGGCGCCGCGCTGTTTGGCATCGTCCAGCGCATGCAGCAGGCGCGCGTAGGCGATGTCGTCGATGATGGACGTGTAGTCCGGCGAGTCCAGCTTCGGATAGCGCTTGGGCATGATCTCTTGGGCCAGGCGCACGAATTCCTTGATTTTCCGGTCCGGCACGAACACGTGGTCCACCGTGGTGCAGATCTGGCCGGCGTTGAGGTACTTGACGTAGAGCAGGCGCTCGGCGGCCGTGCGCATCGGAAAGTCCTCGCACACGATGGCGGGCGACTTGCCGCCCAGTTCCAGCGTGACCGGGCACAGGTTCTGTGCGGCCGCGGCCATGACGGCGCGGCCGGTCTGGCCCGAACCCGTGAACAGCAGGTGGTCGAAGGGTAGTTTGGAAAACTCCACGCCGACACCACCTGTTTCGTCGAAGAACTGCAGCTTCTCCTCGGGGAAGTAGTCGGGTATTTCCTTGACCAGCAGCTTCGCGAGGTGGCGCGAGTTTTCGCTCATCTTGACCATGGCTCGGTTGCCGGCGGCGAGGATGGCGGCCAGCGGGAGCAGGCTGAGATTGAGCGGGAAGTTCCAGGGCACGATGACGCCCACCACGCCCAGCGGCTGCGGGATCACGCGGTTGCTGGCCAGGCCGAAAGCCATGCGGTCGATGCCACGGCGTTGCGGCTTCATCCAGCGCTTGAGTCGTTTGAGCGTGTGGTGGATGCCCTTGAGCACCGGCATGATTTCGGTCAGGAGAGTCTCGTGGCGCGAGCGGTTGCCGTAGTCGGCGCTGATGGCATCGCAGATGGCGTCCTGGTGCTCGCGCACGAAGCGCTCGAGCTTGCGCAGGTCGGAGCAGCGGCTTTCATAGTCAGGCTCCGGGTTGGCGAGGTAGGCGGCGCGCTGGCGCTTGAGGGCGGCTTCCAGCATGGTGTGTACCAGCGCACCGGCGGAATCATTGACAGCATTCATCGTCACTCTCCTTGTTTTTCTTCAGTTGGCCATGTAGCGGCCGGCGCGGTGGTTGATGGCCAGCGTGAGGTTCAGCACCACGGCTCCGGCCACGGACAGGGCCACCTGCGGCAGCGGTGCGGTGGCCAGCGCCAGCAGAAGTATGAGCGTATCCACGGCCATTTGCACGTGGCCGGCACGCCAGCCCCGGGTCTCCTGCAGCCAGAAGGCCAGGATGCCCACGCCGCCCAGGCTGGCGCGGTGGCGGAACAGGATCAGAAAGCCCACGCCCAGCAGCACGCCCCCCACCAGGGCCGCGTAAAGCGGCTGTACCTGTTCGAAAGTGATGAAGTGGGGCGTGAGTTCGCTCAGCACCGAGAGCAAGGCCACGGCGATCATGGTCTTGACGAGGAAGGCCCGGTCCAGACGACGCCAGGCCAGCACATAGAAGGGCAGGTTGAGCACGAAGAACACCGGCCCGAAACCCCAGCCCGTGCCGTAGTGCAGCAGGAAGGCGATGCCGGCCGTGCCGCCGCTGAGCAGCTGCGCATGCTGGAACAGCGCCACCGCCAGGGCGATCAGTGCCGTGCCCGAGAGCAGGGCCAGAGCATCCTCGGCCCTGCTGTGGCGTAGGGGCGGCGTGTCTTGGGGCGAGTTCATGCACCGGAATTGTGGCACTGCCCGGTGACGCCGGGGCCCTTTCCTTGAGGGAAAATTCACGCATGGCCAAGAAAGAACACGTCTCCGAAACCCCTGCCACCCAGTTGCTCAAGTCGCATAAGGTGGAGTACACCGAGCACCCGTACGAGTACCTGGAGCATGGCGGCGCGCAGCACAGCGCGCAGGTGCTGGGCTGGGACCCGTACACAGTGGTGAAGACGCTGATCATGCAGGACCAGGATGCGAAGCCGCTGGTGGTACTGATGCACGGCAACCGCAAGGTCTCGACCAAGAACCTGGCGCGGCAGATCGGCGCCAAGTCGGTGGAGCCCTGCAGGCCCGAGGTTGCCAATCGGCACAGCGGTTATCTGGTGGGCGGCACTTCACCCTTCGGCACACGGCGCGAGATGCCGGTCTACATTGAAGAGACCATCCTCGCGCTGCCGCGCATCCTGATCAACGGCGGGCGGCGCGGTTACCTGGTGGGCATCGCCCCGCAGGTCTGCGTGCAGTTGCTGGGGGCCACACCGGTGCAGTGTGCGCTGGCCGAGTAGCGCTCGGTCGCTGCGCGATCTCATCGCCCCGCGCGGGAGCCGGGGCGCCACGCATATGAACGGACTCTGAGAGAATGGATCAGCCAACGGAGTTTGTTGCATGCGATTCCCGGGTTTTGCATTTTTCTCCAGACGGGCCGGGGCGCTGGCCAGTGGGCTCGTCGTGTTCGGCCTGCTGGTGGCGGGCGGGGAGGTGGTCCTGCGCTCCCAGTTGCAGGATCGCCTGAACAAGCGCCATATCGAGGCGCTGTCCTACGCCACCACCCTGCGTGTGCGCCTGGAGCGTGAACTCAACGCCTTGCTCTATCTCAACAGCGGCCTGGGGGCTTATCTGGTCGTGCGCAACAGCAGCATGCAGACCAGCGAGATCCAGGACATCCTGGCCGTCCTGCACCGCAGCAACCGGCACATCCGGAATTTCGGAGTGGCTGTTGGCTACCGCCTGCTCTATGTCTATCCCCTGCTGGGGAATGAAAGGGCGATCGGCTTGTACTACCCGGATCAGCCGACCCAATGGCCCATGATCCAGAAGATCGCCCAGAGCGGCCTGGCCTTGCTGGCCGGGCCGGTGGAGCTGGTGCAGGGTGGCCGGGGACTGGTGTACCGCATGCCGTTGATGCTGCACGGCCGCTACTGGGGCTTGCTGTCGACCGTGATCGACTCCGACTCACTGTTCCGGGCAGTACAGGCCGAATCGGAAGACGATCGCTACGAGTTTGCGATCCGCGGCCGTGACGCGCAAGGACTGACAGGCGAAGCGGTCTGGGGGGCACTGGGCCTGTTCGATCAGCCGGAGGTGCTGGTGCAGGAGATGGAGATCCCCGGGGGGCGCTGGGCCATTGCCGTGCGCCCGCGCCTGGCCGACGACAGCCGCGGGCTGCGCTGGCTGATCCGCACGGGTTCAGCGGCGGCTGGCTTGCTGGTCGCGACCATGCTCTACATGCTGATCCGCAACCGTGGCCTGATGGCGCACCGGGCCATGTACGACGACCTGACGGGCCTGCCCAATCGCCGGCTCTTCGAGGACCGCGCCCTGATGGCATTTTCCCGCCAGCAGCGCCAGCCGGAGCAGCTGTGCGCGCTGCTGTTTCTGGATCTCGACGACTTCAAGACCGTGAACGACCTGCATGGCCACAAGGCCGGCGATGCCGTACTCATGGCCGTGGCCAGCCGGGCGCTGGCGGCCGTACGTCAGCATGATACGGTGGCGCGCTGGGGTGGTGACGAGCTCATCGTGCTGCTGGAGAACATTTCCAGGGACATGCTGGAAACCATTGCCCAGCGCCTGCGCGGCTCCATCCAGGCGCCCATCGATTTCGAAGGGCATCAACTCCAGGTGGGCGTTTCCATCGGGGTGGCCATCTACCCGGAGGCCGGCACCGACCTGGACCAGCTGCTGCATGCGGCAGACGGCCAGATGTACAGCGACAAGACGTCGCGCAAGGGCGGGTTTTCCAGGCCGGCTGCGCTGGCAGAATAGCGGCCTGTACCGAAAAAACAGGCCCCTGCTGCATTTGGGCCGATCGAGGAGCAAGAGTCTTGGATTCCCTGTCTGTCGCCTATCCCGCCCTGGCCACGGTGGCCGCCTATCTGCTGGGCTCGCTGTCCTTCGCCGTCATCGTCAGCCATGTCTTGGGCCTGAACGACCCGCGCACGTATGGCAGCAAGAACCCCGGGGCGACCAACGTGCTGCGCTCGGGCTCGAAAAAGGCCGCCGTGGTCACCCTGCTGCTCGACGCCGCCAAGGGCTGGCTGCCGGTGGCCCTGGTCCAGTGGTACGGCAAGCCTTACGGACTGGAAGCCGGCACGGTGGCGCTGGTGGGCCTGGGCGCTTTCCTCGGCCACCTGTACCCGGTGTTCTTCCGCTTCGAGGGGGGCAAGGGCGTGGCCACAGCGCTGGGCGTTTTGATGGGCGTGCACTGGGCGCTGGGCCTGGCCACCCTGCTGACCTGGATCCTGATCGCCTTCTTCTTCCGCTATTCCTCGCTGGCCGCGCTGGTGGCCTCTGTCTTCGCGCCGCTGTACTACATCTTCGGTGATGGTCTGGCCTGGTACATGGACGGGGCCCTGCTGTTTTCCGTCAGCCTGATGTCATTGCTGCTGATCTATCGGCATGCCGAAAACATCGGCCGGCTGGCTCGCGGTACCGAGTCCAGGCTCGGCAAGAAAAAGACCTGAAGGCTCCGGCCCCGGATGCCGGGGTCAGGCCTGCATGGCGGCGTGCGCGCCCAGCTGCAGGATCAGGTGATGGTTCAGGCGCAGCCTCACCAGGGAGGTGGCCAGTGCCGCCTGGATAGTCGGACGGCCGCTCAAGGTGCGGTGCAGGCGGGGCTGCGGCAGCACCTGGCCATCGGTGCCGGTGACCACGGCCACATGGGGCAGGTTGGGGCGCACACTGCGGCGCATCACGACGGCCAGCGTGTTGTCTTCCAGGCGCACATAGGTGCCGGGCGGGCACAGGCCCACAGCGCGCACCATGGCGTGGCCGACCTCGTCGTTGTAGGCATTGGCACCCGTCATGATGGTACGCACGGACTCGGTCGCGCTACGGCCTTCCCGTGATTTGCGCGGCGAGATCATGGCCGCGTAGCGGTCCACCACCCGCAGGATGCGGATCAGCCGCTTGTGGGCGGGCAGCAGGCGCAGCTCGATCTTTTCGGTGTACTCGTCATGGTGCGAGGACACCACCTCGATCCACAGCGGGTCGCTCACGCCCAGGCTGTTGGCCAGCATCAGGCCGCCCTTGGGGGCGTGCAGGCGGATGGCTTCAAGCTGGGGCTGGCTGAGCTTTTCGGTCTGCAGGGCGAGCTGGTCCTGCAGTTCGGTCATGGCGATGTTCATGGTCAGCGCGGCATGGACCAGGCTGTCGCGTTCCTTGGCATCGAGCTTGAGCTCGGCGGCGAGCAGGTGGCACAGGGTGGCGCAGACCAGGCTGTGCGAGGCGCTGTAGCCGACCGAAGAGTTGGTGGCCAGCTGGAACAGCAGGTAGATGCCGACGTCGGCGTCGCGCTGCAGCAGGGCCTGCATCCAGCGGTCGTACTGCCAGATACGCTGCTCGAACTCCTGCACGCTCAGCGGACTGCCCAGCAGGATGCCCAGGCCGGACTCCAGGTCCGACCACAAGCCCAGCAGGTCTTCGTACTCGTTTTCGTTTTGGACAGTCACGGTGCGCGGTTCGGAATATGAGCCTAGGATACCAGCAGCTTCAATACCGGCGCTCCAGCACCAACTGGTCGTTGGTGCGCGTCATCTGGAAACGGGTGAGGTAGCTGTTGCCCAGCAACACGTAGGGCATGGGCGCGGCGCTGACGATCGCGTCGACGTCGAAAATATCCATGCTGCCCAGCCGGACCGAATGGAGCTTGACCAGCCAGCCGGTCGTGCTGCCATTGGCGGTTTGCATCTGAACCGGTTGACCGGCGCGGTAATTCAGCCCGATGCGATCGGCCTCGGCGGCGCTGACACTGACAACCGAGGCGCCTGTATCCACCAAAAAGGTGACGGCGCGCCCGTTGATCTGTCCCAGGGCACGGAAGTGGCCGTTGCTGCCCGCGTGCAGGACGATGCGGCGCTGGTCCCCCGTTTCGCTCTGGGCAGAGGGTGCGCTGACCGGCCCTTCACCCAGGCGCAGGGTCTGGCGCGCACCGCCGATTTCCACCATGGCCTGACCGGCCTGAATGCCGATGACCTTGACGCCCTGGTGGCTCTGGCCCACGGCCACGCTCCTGGGGGGGCCGCCATCAACCACCAGCAGGGCCTTGCCACCCAGGATGCCCGACAGCACCACGGTCTGCGCCTGCGCTGCGCCCGTCAGGGCGAGGGCGCACAGCAGCAGGGCGAGGTGGCTTTGCATGGGGTCGGCATCAATCGCGGAAGTTGTTGAAGCTGATGGGCACGTCGGCGATGTCCTTGCGCAGCAAGGCCATGACGGCCTGCAGGTCATCGCGTTTGGCGCCGGTGACCCGTACCTTGTCTTCCTGGATGGCGGCCTGGACCTTGATCTTGCTGTCCTTGACCAGGCGCTGGATCTTCTTGGCCAGTTCGGCCTCGATGCCGTTGCGCACCTTGATGAGCTTCTTGACCTTGTCGCCGCCGATCTTCTGCAGATCGCCGATGTCCAGGAAGCGCACGTCCACGGCCTGCTTGGTCAGCTTGTTGCGCAGCACTTCCAGGATCTGCTCGATCTGGAAGTCGGCGTCGCCGACCAAGGTGATCTCCTTGTCCTTGATCTCGATGCTGGCCGAGGTGCCCTTGAAGTCGAAGCGGGTGGCAATCTCCTTGACGGAGTTCTCCACGCCGTTTTTCACCTTGACCATATCGGCTTCGCAGACGGTGTCGAAAGAAGGCATGACGGTATTTTTCTAAGACTGATGAATGAGAGAATCAGACCGATGTTAGTCGAGAAAAACGTCCCGCTCCAGCCATACAACACCTTCAGCATCGTCGCCCGGGCCCCTACCCTGGTCCGGGTGTTGCAGGAGGCCGACGTGCGTGCCGTGCTGGCCGACCCCACGCTCGGCCCGGCGCCCAAATTCGTGCTCGGCGGCGGCAGCAACATCGTGCTGACCGGGGACGTGAAGCCGGTGGTCCTCAAGGTCGAGATCCCGGGCCGGCGCCTGGTCGAGGAGACGCCCAAGGCCTGGATCGTCGAGGCCGGTGCCGGCGAGAACTGGCATGACTTTGTGGGCTGGACGCTGGAGCAGGGCTGGCCTGGCCTGGAGAACATGGCCCTGATCCCGGGCACCATGGGGGCTGCGCCGGTGCAGAACATCGGTGCCTACGGCGTGGAGTTGCAGGACCGTTTCGAGTCGCTCGATGCCATCGACCTGGAAACCGGCCGCGCCTTCACGCTGGATGCCGCGCAGTGCGGCTTTGCCTACCGCGACTCGGTGTTCAAGCATGTCGCCGACGGCCGCGCCCCCGGTTTTGGCCTGGCGGGCCGCGCCCTCATCACCCGTGTGCGCCTGGCGCTGCCCAAGGCCTGGAAACCGGTGCTGGGTTATCTGGACCTGGAACGCAGGATGGCCGAGACCGGTATCCACAAGCCCACACCCCGCCAGATCTACGACTGGGTCTGCGAAATTCGCCGCGCCAAGCTGCCCGATCCGGCAGTCATCGGCAATGCCGGCAGCTTCTTCAAGAACCCGACGGTGACGGCCGAACAGTGCGCCGACATCATTGCGCGCGAGCCCAGGATCGTCCACTATCAACTGGCTGACGGGACGGTGAAGCTGGCGGCCGGCTGGCTGATCGACGCCTGCGGCTGGAAGGGCAAGTCCATCGGCCAGGCAGGGGTCTACGAGAAGCAGGCGCTGGTGCTGGTCAACCGCGGCGGCGGCGAGCAGGGCGGGCATGGCAGTGGCCCCCGTGGGGCCACGGGCGGCGAGGTCATGACCCTGGCCAAGGCCATCCAGACCAGCGTCTACGAGCGCTTTGGCATCCTGCTGGAGCCTGAACCGGTGGTGGTCTGAATGCGTCGTGCGGCACCCGTCGCCGCACTGTCGAGCAAGCGCGAACCTCTCAAATAAGAGCGATTCGCATTTAATTCATTCAAGGACAGTCCAGCAGTGGTTGATCCGGGGAGCGGAAACAGAAAAGCCCGCACAGGGCGGGCTTTCGGACAGGAGCCGGGCTGAATTACTTCAGCTTGGTTTCCTTGTATTCCACATGCTTGCGAGCCTTGGGATCAAACTTCATGATCGCCATTTTCTCGGGCATGGTCTTCTTGTTCTTGCTGGTCGTGTAGAAGTGACCGGTGCCGGCCGTGGATTCCAGCTTGATCTTTTCGCGTCCGCCTTTGGTTGCCATGATTCAGCTCCTTAAGCTTGGCCACGTGCGCGCAGGTCGGCGAGCACGGAGTCGATACCATTCTTGTCGATCAGACGCAGGGCGGCGCTGGAAACGCGCAGACGGACCCAGCGGTTTTCAGTCTCGACCCAGAAACGGCGGTATTGCAGGTTCGGCAGGAACCGGCGCTTGGTTTTGTTGTTGGCGTGGGAAACATTGTTTCCGACCATCGGGCCTTTACCCGTTACTTCGCATACGCGTGCCATGAGGACACTTCGCTTTCTTCAAACGGCCGCCACCTGGGCAGTGGGGGCCTCACCTCGCCAGTAGGGTGGCGGTAACCCATGATGGACCAGAAAGTCCAGCAAAGCCTGCAATTATAGCCAGATTGTGTAGAGCCTGCTTGCGGTCTGGAAGGGGCCGCGCAGATATCTTTTCGGGATGGGATGCAAGGCGCGGTGCGCAGCCCATAGCCCAGCTATGGGCAAGTATTGCAACGCCGCAGACCGCCCGAAAAGACACCTGCCCTGCGGGTTGGGACGCAATCGGGCGATTTGCCCACCCATCCCCTTGCATGGGCGGCAGCCCATGCGGCGGGACTGGGCGAGCAACTCATCCCGATTGCGTCCCAACGCGACCCCTTCCAGACCGCAAACAGGCTCCAAGCCTGGGCGGCTTATTCCTGTTGCTCCAGGAAACGTTGGGCGTCCAGGGCCGCCATGCAGCCGGTGCCGGCGCTGGTGATGGCCTGGCGGTAGACGTGGTCCTGCACGTCGCCGGCGGCGAAGATGCCCGGCACCGAGGTCTGGGTGGCAAAACCCTTGAGCCCGCCCTGGGTGACGATGTAGCCGTTTTCCATGGCCAGCTGGCCCTGGAAGATCTCGGTGTTGGGGGCATGGCCGATGGCGATGAAGGCGCCCTTGAGTTCCAGCTCCTCGGTGCTGCCGTCGATCGTGCTCTTGAGGCGGATGCCGGTGACGCCGCTGGCGTCGCCCAGGACTTCGTCCAGGGTCTTGAAGGTCTTGAGCACGATCTTGCCGGCCTTGACCTTGTCCATGACCTTGTCGATCAGGATGGGCTCGGCCTTGAACTTGTCGCGGCGGTGCACCAGGTAGACCTTGGAGGCGATATTCGACAGGTACAGGGCCTCTTCCACGGCCGTGTTCCCGCCGCCCACCACGCAGCAGACCTGGTCGCGGTAGAAGAAGCCGTCGCAGGTGGCGCAGCCGGAGACGCCACGGCCCATGAAGGCCGTCTCGGACGGCAGGCCCAGGTATTTGGCCGAGGCGCCGGTGGCGATGATCAGCGAATCGCAGGTGTAGGTGCCGCTGTCGCCGGTGAGGGTGTAGGGGCGCTTGCTGAAATCGACCTGGTTGATGTGGTCGTAGACGATCTCGGTCTTGAAGCGTTCGGCATGGGCCAGGAAACGCTGCATCAGCTCAGGGCCCTGCACGCCGTCGGTGTCGGCCGGCCAGTTGTCGACCTCGGTGGTGGTCATGAGCTGGCCGCCCTGGGCCATGCCGGTGACCAGCACGGGGTTGAGGTTGGCGCGCGCGGCATAAACCGCCGCGGTGTAGCCGGCCGGGCCGGAGCCCAGGATGAGGACCTTGGCGTGTTTGTTCTGCGACATTCTGTGAACCTTGCTTGTTTCGTGAATCTTTTGGTCAATAATCGATGTGCCGCGTACCGTGCCGCGGTGGATGGCCAGGGAGGAGACCGGAAAACCGGCCGACTTGCCATTGTATGAACTCAACCATGCACGCGCAGAATGACCGAACTATGTCAATGCTGACCAATCAGGATTTGTTGCGCCGGGTTCCGCTGTTTTCCATGCTGTCGGACGACCAGCTCCACGCGCTCGCCGCGGCGGTGGTCAAGCGTCGCGTCAAGCGTGGCGAACGCATCGTCCAGCAGGGAGAGAAGTCGGACGCCCTGTCCATCATTCTCTCGGGCCGGGCGCGTGTGCTCATGACCGACACCGGCAACGGGCGCGAAGTCATCCTGGCCACTTTGCAGTCAGGCGACTATTTTGGCGAAATGAGCCTGATCGACAACGACGTCCACTCCGCATCGGTCGAGGCCGAGACCCAGACCGACGTGCTGGAACTGGGGCGTGCCGAGTTTCTGCGCAGCCTGGCCGACAGCGCGCCCATGGCCTACGGCATCATGCGCGGCCTGGTGCAGCGCCTGCGCCTTGCCGACCGCAAGATCGGCTCGCTGGCACTGATGAGTGTCTATGGCCGTGTGGCCAATGTGCTGCTCGATGCGGCCAAGGTCGCACCGGCGGGCGACATGATCATTCGCGACAAGCTCTCGCGCCAGGACATCGCCAAGATGGTCGGTGCCTCGCGCGAGATGGTCAGCCGTGTCATGAAAGACTTCGAGGAGCAGGGCTTCGTGACCCCGCTCGAAGGCGGGGCCATGCACGTCAAGGAACGCCGCTCCAAGCCGCGCTGAATGCGGCGCTTCACCCCGCGTGAAGGCGCCCTTTCCCTGTCTACATGACCTACCGACTCCACACGCTCAATTCCGAAGACTCCGGCGCTGCGGCGCCCACCCGCAGCGGGCGGGGCCGTTTTGCCGGCGAAGTGCTGCTTTTCGTCAGCCTGGTGCTGCTGGTGTACTGGCTGCTGGTGTTGGCCAGCTACAGCCGACTCGACGCGGCCTGGTCTACCTCCGGCGACGGCGCGGCGGTGCGCAATCTCGGTGGCCAGCTGGGGGCGCGGCTGGCCGATGCCAGTTTCTACCTCTTCGGCTTCTCGGTCTGGTGGTGTTTTGCTGCCGCCGTGCGCGGCTGGTTGTCGGCGCTGGCGCGCTGGCTGCGCGCCCATGAGCTGCCCCTCGAACCTGCAGGCGCTTCCTCGCATTTGGCGCGCTTCGTGGCCAGCCGCTGGAGCTTCTGGATCGGCCTGGCCTTGCTCATGCTGGCCAGCACGGCGATCGAGTGGGCGCGTTTCTACAGCCTGGAGCCGCGCCTGCCGGGGCATGCCGGTGGTGTGCTGGGTTATCTGGTGGGGCCGCTGGCGGTGCGCTGGCTGGGGGTCACCGGCTCGGCCTTGCTGGCCATCGGCCTGTGGGTGCTGGCCATGGGCCTGGTGTTCCGTTTTTCCTGGGGCCACGTGGCCGAGCGCATCGGCGGCTGGATCCACGACCTCATCGAATCGCGTCGCCCCCGCCGCGAAATGGCGCAGGACCTGGCCCTGGGCCAGCGGGCCGCGCGCGAACGCGAAGAGGGGGTGCTGGAGGAGCGCGAGGAGATCATCGAGCACCATGCCCCGCCCGTGCTGATCGAACCCGTGCTGGTGGAAGTGCCGCAGAGCACGCGCGTGGCCAAGGAGCGCCAGAAGCCCCTGTTCAGCGACATGCCCGATTCCAAGCTGCCGCAGGTCGACCTGCTGGACGGCGCGCAGACTCGCCAGGAGACCGTCGCCCCCGAGACGCTGGAGATGACCAGCCGCATGATCGAAAAACGGCTCAAGGACTTCGGCGTGGACGTGCGGGTGGTGCTGGCCCAACCCGGCCCGGTGATCACGCGCTACGAGATCGAACCCGCCACGGGCGTGAAAGGCTCGCAGATCGTGGGCCTGGCCAAGGACCTGGCGCGTTCGCTCAGCCTGGTGTCGATCCGCGTGGTCGAGACCATCCCGGGCAAGACCACCATGGCTCTCGAATTGCCCAACGCCAAGCGCCAGTCCATCAAGCTCTCGGAAATCCTGGGCTCGCAGGTCTACAACGAAGCCAAGTCCATGCTGACCATGGGCCTGGGCAAGGACATCGTGGGCAACCCCGTGGTGGCCGATCTGGCCAAGATGCCCCACGTGCTGGTGGCCGGCACCACCGGCTCGGGCAAGTCGGTCGGTATCAATGCCATGATCCTGAGCCTGCTCTACAAGGCCGAGGCGCGCGACGTGCGCCTGCTCATGATCGACCCCAAGATGCTGGAGATGTCGGTCTACGAGGGCATTCCGCACCTGCTGGCCCCCGTGGTCACCGACATGAAACAGGCCGCGCATGGTCTGACCTGGTGCGTGGCCGAGATGGAGCGCCGTTACAAGCTCATGAGCAAGCTGGGCGTGCGCAACCTGGCCGGCTACAACCACAAGATCGACGAAGCCAAGGCCAAGGAACAGTTCATCTACAACCCCTTCAGCCTCACCCCCGAATCACCCGAGCCGCTGGACCGCCTGCCGCACATCGTCGTCGTGATCGACGAGCTGGCCGATCTCATGATGGTGGTGGGCAAGAAGATCGAGGAGTTGATCGCCCGCCTGGCGCAGAAGGCGCGCGCCGCCGGCATCCACCTGATCCTGGCCACGCAGCGTCCCAGCGTGGACGTGATCACCGGCCTGATCAAGGCCAACATCCCCACCCGCATCGCCTTCCAGGTCAGCAGCAAGATCGACAGCCGCACCATCCTCGACCAGATGGGTGCCGAAGCCCTGCTGGGCATGGGCGACATGCTCTACATGGCCAGCGGCACCGGCCTGCCCATCCGCGTGCACGGTGCCTTTGTCAGCGACGAGGAAGTGCACCGTGTGGTGAAGTACCTCAAGAGCCAGGGCGAGCCCGACTACATCGAAGGCGTGCTCGAAGGCGGCACGGTCGATGGCGAGGACGGCCTCCTGGGCGAAGGCGGCCCCGCTGGCGAGAAGGACCCCATGTACGACCAGGCGGTGGAAATCGTGCTGAAGAACCGCAAGGCCAGCATCTCGCTGGTGCAGCGCCATTTGAAGATCGGCTACAACCGCGCAGCGCGCCTGGTGGAAGACATGGAGAAGGCGGGGCTGGTGAGTGCCATGAGCACCAACGGCCAGCGCGACATCCTGGTGCCGGCGCGCGCGGAGTGAATCCCATGAAAAAACTGCTTGCTACTTTTTCGATAGCGTTTTGTGCCATGGTGGCACGAGCCGATGGCCTGGGCGCGCTCGAACTCTTCCTCAAGACCGCCTCCAGCGGCCGCGCCGACTTCACCCAGGTGGTGACGGCGCCGCCGCGTGAGGGCCAGGTGGCGCGCACGCGCAGCTCCAGCGGTACCTTCGAGTTCCAGCGCCCGGGGCGTTTCCGCTTCGTCTACGGCAAACCCCTGGCCCAGACCATCGTGGCCGATGGCCAGACCCTGTGGCTGCATGACGTCGACCTGAACCAGGTGACGGCGCGCTCGCAGGCCAGTGCCCTGGGCAGCACGCCCGCGGCGCTGATTGCCGCTGCACCCGACATGCGTGCCCTGCAGGCCGACTACCAGCTGGCCAACGGGCCCGAGCGCGATGGTCTGCAGTGGGTGGTGGCGACGCCGCGCGCGCGCGACGGCCAGGTGCAGACGGTGCGCGTGGGCCTGCGCGAAGTGGACAAGGCCGGGGCCAGGACGGCCGAGCTGGCGGCGCTGGAGATCGTCGACAACTTCGGCCAGCGTTCGCTGCTGACCTTCACCAAGGTGCAGCTCAATGTGAGCCTGCCGCCCGAGACCTTCCGCTTCAAGGCGCCCGCCGGTGCCGACGTGATCCGGCAATAAGCGGGCGGGCGCGACTCAGCGCGGCTCAGGGCTCGCGCGTGTACTCGTTGTGCAGGTGCACCGGCTTGGCGGAGCGCTTGCGCATGCGGATGTTGAGCATCTCCACCCCCACCGAGAAGGCCATGGCAAAGTAGACGTAGCCCTTGGGCACGTGGTGGTCGAAACCTTCGGCGAGCAACACCACGCCGACCACGACCAGGAAAGACAGGGCCAGCATCTTGATGCTGGGGTGGTCCGACACGAAACGGCCGATGGCGCCGGCAAACACCATCATCAGCGCCACCGAGGCAATCACCGCGGCGATCATGACGGCGAGTTCATCCACCATGCCCACGGCGGTGATGATGGAGTCCAGCGAGAACACCAGGTCGATGACCATGATCTGCAGGATCACTGCCGTGAACGTGGCCTGCACCGCGCCGGAGGAATGGCCTTCCTCGCCTTCGAGCGACTGGTGGATCTCGCCGGTGCTCTTCCAGATCAGGAACAAGCCGCCGGCGATCAGGATCAGATCTCGCCCCGAGATCTCCTGGTTGAGCACCGTGAACAGGGGCGCCACCAGGCCGATGATCCAGGACAGCACCAGCAGCAGGCCGATGCGCATGAACATGGCCATGAACAGGCCCAGCCGGCGCGCCAGCACGCGTTTTTCGGGCGGCAGCTTGTCGACCAGGATGGAGATGAAGATGATGTTGTCGATCCCCAGTACCAACTCCAGCAGGGTCAGGGTGGCGAAGGCGATCCAGGCCTGGGGGTCCGTCAGCAGTTCCATCATCACGTTCTCCTGTTTTTGTCAGCGGTTCAATTCGAGGCGATGGCCTCGCGCACGGCGGCCAGCTGCCGGCGGGACACGGAAAGCAGCTCGTCCGTGCCGCTCAGACGCACGGCCCAGCCCTCGCCCTCTTCGGGATCGTAGTGCTTCTCCAATGCCCGCACGGCACGGCGGGCCACCAGGGCGTTGCGATGGACACGCATGAACCGGGTCGCGTATTTTTCCTCGAGTTCGCTGAGCGCGCCATCGAGGATGTAGGTCTTGGCCGGCGTGCGCACCGTGATGTATTTAAGCTCGGCCTTGAAGTAGAGCACCTCGGCCAGCGGCACGCGTTCGGTGCGGCCGCGCTCCTGGATCAGCAGCACTTCTTCGGGGACTGCCGTGCCGGCCTCCTGGCGGCCGCGCAGCAGGCGCTCGACCTTCTGCAGGGCCTGCTGCAGGCGTTCCAGGCGCACCGGCTTGGTCAGGTAGTCCACGGCCTCCAACTCGAAAGCCTGTACGGCGTGCTCGGCATGGGCCGTCACGAAGATCACAACCGGGGGGTGGGGCAGGGTGCGCAGGGTCTGCGCCAGCGTCAAACCGTCGGCCCCGGGCATGTGGATGTCCAGCAAGGCCAAGTCATAGGGCTGGCGGCGCAGGAGTTCGATGGCCTGGGTAGCGTTGGCAGCCTCACCTTCCACGCTGGCCGCGGGCGCCTTGCAGTCGCCCAGCAGGGTGCGCAGGCGACTGCGCGCCAGGGTCTCGTCGTCCACGATCAGGACCCGCAGCGTTGTCATGCCGGCACCTCCATGCGCACCTGGTAGATACCGTCCTTGTGCACTGTCTGGAAGCTGCACTGCACGTCGTGCAGCAGGCGCAGGCGGTCGCGCACATTGTCCAGCGCCACGCCGTGGCCGTGCGGGCCCGGGCCGGATGGCACGGTGTTGGTCACCTTGATCACCACGGTCGAGCCGCGGCGTTGGGTAGAGATGCGGATCTGTGCGCCGGTCGGGCTGGGCTCCACACCGTGGCGCACGGCGTTTTCCAGCAAGGGTTGCAGCAGCAGCGGCGGCAGGCGGGCGCCGTCGGCCAGCGGGTCGAGCGCCCATTCGAGCTGCAAGCGCTCGCCGAAGCGCACCTGCTCGATGTCCAGGTAACGCCGCGCCAGCGCGATCTCGTCGCCCAGCGTGGCTGACTCGCCCTGGTCCACCAGCGCATGGCGGAACAGGTCGCTCAGGTCTTCCAGCAGGGCCTCGGCCTTGGCCGGTTCGGCGCGCACCAGGGCGATGGCGCTGTTGAGGGTGTTGAAGAGGAAGTGCGGGCGGATGCGTGACTGCAGCTCGGACAGGCGCGCCGCGGTGTCGGCCGGGGTGCGGCCGCGCGCGCGCAGGGCCAGCACGGCCACCAGCACGCCGGCCAGCAGGGCACCGCTGCTGGCGCTGGCCAGCCAGGGGGCGGGGCTGAGCAGGCCGGCCAGCAAAAGCATGCTGCAGCCGTAGAGGCCGGCCAGGGCGCCCAGCAGCACGCCGGCGGCGTACTGGGCCGGGCGCGGCAGGCGCCCCAGGGACCGCTTGAACAGGCAGGCAACGACCAGCCAGAACACCGTGGCGGGCAGGGCGCTGCCGGTCAGCAGGGCCAGGCGCACGAACCAGTCCAGCGCCGTGCTGGTGCCGTACATGGCGCCCACGGCCACCACGGCCTCCACGAAAAGCACGGCGCGCAGGGCCACACCCACCTGGCAAGCGTCGTACAGGAGTACGGCGGACGCGGCGCTGGCCGGGCTTTCCGGGCTCAGTTCCTGGAAGGCCGATAAAATCTGGGTGTCTTTCATGGATGGTGGGGGTCGGCCTTGGGGCCGGCTCCATTATTGGTGAAATGACCGTGGTCGCACAATGGCTATCACGCCAGCCTTGCCCACCTTTCTCATATACGCCCGCCCGCCATGTCCCAAAACCAATTCGACAAGAAATCCCAAGCCTGGTCGGCGCTGTTCTCCGAACCCATGAGCGATCTGGTCAAGCGCTACACGGCCAGCGTCTTTTTCGACAAGCGCCTGTGGCATGCCGACATCACCGGCAGCCTGGCGCACGCCGAGATGCTGGCGGCGCAGGGCATCATCGCCGCCGCCGACCTGGCTGCCATCCGTGACGGCATGGCCCAGATCATCGCCGAGATCGAGACCGGCAAGTTCGAGTGGAAGCTCGACCTGGAGGACGTGCATCTCAACATCGAAGCGCGCCTGACCCAGCTCGTGGGCGACGCCGGCAAGCGCCTGCACACCGGCCGCAGCCGCAACGACCAGGTCGCCACCGATGTGCGCCTGTGGTTGCGCAGCGAGATCGATCTCATCAGTGACCTGCTGGTCGATCTGCAAAAGGCCCTCATCACGGTGGCCGGGCAGAACGTGGAAGTGATCCTGCCCGGCTTCACCCACCTGCAGGTAGCCCAGCCGGTGAGCTTTGGCCACCACATGCTGGCCTATGTGGAGATGTTCGCGCGCGACGCCGAGCGCATGGCCGATGTGCGCCGCCGCGTGAACCGCCTGCCCCTGGGCAGCGCTGCGCTGGCGGGAACGAGCTACCCGCTGGACCGCGAGCGGGTCGCCCGCACCCTGGGCATGGTGGATGAGCAGGGCGATGCCTGCGTCTGCCAGAACAGCCTGGACGCCGTGAGCGACCGTGACTTCGCCATCGAGTTCACGGCCGCCGCCTCGCTGGTCATGGTGCACATCAGCCGCCTGAGCGAGGAGCTGATTTTGTGGATGAGCCAGAACTTCGGTTTCATCAAGATCGCAGACCGCTTCACCACCGGCTCTTCCATCATGCCGCAGAAGAAGAACCCCGACGTGCCCGAACTCGCGCGCGGCAAGACCGGCCGTGTGGTGGGTCATCTCATGGGCCTGATCACGCTGATGAAGGGCCAGCCCCTGGCCTACAACAAGGACAACCAGGAAGACAAGGAGCCGCTGTTCGACACGGTGGACACGCTGAAGGACACGCTGCGCATCTTCACCGAAATGGTGGGCGGCCAGCTCAACCCCGCCAGCGGCAAGCTCGAAGGCGGTATCACCGTCAACGCCCCCGCCATGGAACAGGCCGCCCTCAAGGGTTATGCCACCGCCACCGACCTGGCCGATTACCTGGTGAAGAAAGGCCTGCCCTTCCGCGATGCGCACGAGACCGTGGCCCACGCGGTCAAGGCCGCCATCACGCATGCCTGCGACCTGTCGGAGCTGCCGCTGACCGTGCTGCAGCAATTCAACAAGAACATCGAGAAGGATGTCTACGACGTGCTCTCGTTGCGCGGCTCGCTCAACGCGCGCCACACCCTGGGCGGCACGGCGCCGGCCCAGGTCAAGCTGCAGATCGAACGCCACCAGGCCCGCCTGGCGGCCCTCTGAATCCAGAAAGATCCACGATGTCTGCCACCCATACCCTGAGCTGGACCGAAGAACTGGTGCTCGGTGACGCCCGCACAGACCACACCCACCAGGAGTTCATCGACCTGGTGAACGCGACCACCGCTGCCCCCCTCGAGAACAAGCTCGCCGTCTACCAGGAACTGGTGGCGCACACCGTGGAGCACTTCGCCCAGGAGGAACGCTGGATGGCGGCCTGCGGCATCCAGCCCGACTTCTGCCATTTCGGCCAGCATGCCAGCGTGCTGCAGGTGATGCAGGAAGTGGAGCGCCGCGCGCTCAATGGCGAGATGGAATACATCGCCAGCATGATCGAGGCCCTGGTCGAGTGGTTCCCCTCGCACGCCAGCGGCATGGACGCCGGCCTGGTGAGCTATCTGCAGGAAAAGGGCTACGACACCACGACCGAGACTTTCAGGGAAGGTGCTCCCGTCGCGACCGAGGCGGCTGTGCCATCGTGCGGCCACGCGCCGGACGAGCCCTGCGCCTGAGCCTGTGGTGATGCCTCTGCTCTTGTGCATCCGACAACCATGAAGCAGCCCATCCGACGCATCGCCATCAGCACCGGCGGCGGTGACGCCCCGGGCCTGAACGCCGTCATCAGTTCCGTGGTCTGGGCCGCGGCCAACCGGGGTTGGGAATGCGTGGGCATCCGCGACGGCTTCAACGGCATCTTGTCACCGCAGCACTACCCCCGGGGCGGCACCGAGTTGCTGAGCCGTGACCGCGTGCGCGGCATCGCCCACCTGGGCGGCACCATCCTGGGCACCACCAACAAGGGCGACCCTTTCCACTTTCCCGTGCGCCAGGCCGACGGCAGCCTGGTCGAGGTGGACCGTTCCGGCGAAATCCTGGACTATTTCAAGCGCGAGGGCATCGACGCCCTGGTCATCGCGGGCGGCGACGGCACGCTCACCATCGGCAACGAACTGCACCGCCGCGGCCTGCGCGTGGTGGGGGTGCCCAAGACCATCGACAACGACCTGGACAAGACCCACACCACCTTCGGCTTCGACACCGCGGTGTCCTTTGCCACCGAATGCCTGGACCGCCTGCACAGCACGGCCGAGAGCCACCAGCGTGTGATGGTGGTGGAGATGATGGGGCGCTACGCGGGCTGGATCGCCCTGCACGCCGGCATCTCGGGCGGCGCGCACGCCATCCTGATGCCCGAGATTCCCTACGACATCGAGAAGGTGGCGGCCGCGATCCGCGAGCGCGATGCCCACGGCCGCCTGTACTCGCTGGTCGTGGTGGCCGAGGGCGCCCGCGCGCAGCAAGGCCAGCGTGCCCTGCTGGCCAGCGCTGAAGCCGGCCATGCCGAACGCCTGGGCGGCATCGGCGAGCAGGTGGCCAGGGAACTGGCCGAGCGCACCGGAAAGGACGCGCGTGTGGTGGTGCTGGGGCACCTGCTGCGCGGCGGCAGCCCCACCACCTTCGACCGGCTGGCGGCCAAGCGTTTCGGCACCGCGGCCGTGCGTGCGCTGGACGAGGGGCACTCGGGTGTGATGGTGGCGCTGTCCCATCCCAACGTCATCTACGTGCCGCTGACGGAGGTGGCCGGCCGCATGAAGGCCGTTCCGCCCGACAGCGACACCCTGCAGACCGGGCGCGACCTGGGCATCTGCTTCGGTGACTGAACAGGCCCTAAGATCGAGAAAAATTCAGGAGAAAAAACAATGACCGTCATCACCAACATCGAAGACCTGCGGGTCCTGGCCCAGAAGCGCGTGCCGCGCATGTTCTACGACTACGCCGACAGCGGCTCCTGGACCGAGAGCACCTACCGCGCCAACGAGAGCGACTTCCAGAAGATCAAGCTGCGTCAGCGTGTGGCCGTCAACATGGAAGGCCGCAGCACGCGCAGCACCATGATCGGGCAGGACGTGGCCATGCCCGTGGCCATTGCGCCCGTGGGTCTGACGGGCATGCAGCACGCCGACGGCGAGATCCTGGCCGCGCGTGCGGCCAAGAAGTTCGGCATCCCCTTCACGCTCTCGACCATGAGCATCTGCTCGATCGAGGACGTGTCCAAGGGGACGGACGGCCACCCCTTCTGGTTCCAGCTCTACATGATGAAGGACCGCGGTTTCATCGAGCGCCTGATCGAGCGGGCCAGGGCCGTCAAATGCTCGGCCCTGGTGCTCACGCTGGACCTGCAGATCATCGGCCAGCGCCACAAGGACCTGAAGAACGGCCTGTCGGCGCCGCCGAAGCTGACCCTCCCCAATATTCTCAACATCGCCACCAAGCCGCGCTGGGCGCTGGGCATGCTGGGCACGCCGCGGCGCGAGTTCGGCAACATCGTCGGGCATGTCAAGGGTGTGGAGAACATGAGCTCGCTCTCGGCCTGGACCAACCAGCAGTTCGACCCGGCGCTGAACTGGGGCGATGTGGAGTGGATCAAGAAACGCTGGGGCGGCAAGATCATCCTCAAGGGTATCCAGGACGTGGAAGACGCGAAGCTCGCTGTCAAATCCGGCGCCGACGCGCTGATCGTCTCCAACCATGGCGGTCGCCAGCTCGACGGCGCGCAAAGCAGCGTCGAGGCCCTGCCCGCCATCGTGGCGGCCGTGGGCAGCCAGATCGAGGTGCACATGGACGGCGGCATCCGCTCCGGCCAGGACGTGCTCAAGGCGCGGGCCCTGGGCGCGCGCGGTGTCTACATCGGCCGCGCCATGGCCTATGGCCTGGGCGCCATGGGTGGGGCCGGTGTGAGCAAGGCGCTGGAGATCCTCCACAAGGAACTGGACATCACCATGGCCTTCTGCGGCCACACGGACATCAACACGGTGGACCGCAGCATCCTGCTGCCGGGGACCTACCCGACGGCCTGAGTGGCCTGCACTTCCAGGTGGTACAGCCCCCAGGGGCACTGCGCGTAGCGCTCGGCCAGCGGCCGGGCGGCGATGTCGGCATGCCGGTCGGTGTCGAACACCGCCCAGAGCGGGCCCAGGCCACCCAGCGGCATCGGATGGCCGTCCAGGTGGGTGGCGATGATGAAACGGTAACGACGTGCCTGGGCCAGGCCCAGGCTCACGGTGTAGCCATCGATGGCGCGCAGCACCAGCTTGTGCGTGTTGTCCATCCGGGCGCCGGTGGCTTCGACAACCTGGCTCAGCAGCGGGCCGCGCAGGGTGTGGACTTTGGCGTCGTATTCCAGGGTCGGGCGGATGGTGACCGCCGGCAGCGCGCGCAAGGCTTCGAAATCAAAGACATGCGCCCGGTCGAAAGCCAGTTGCTGCTTGACCATCATCTGGTCGAGCGCCTTGTCCAGCGGCCCGCGGTTGCCGCGGCCGATGGCGCCCGTCACCGTCAATAGGGTGGGGCCGCGCTGGGGGCGTTCCTGTGCGGCCGGCACGGCGCTGGCCAGGGTGGTGGTGCCGAGGGCGGCCAGAAATTGACGTTTTTGCATGCGGTCTCCTGAACTGCAGGGGCGTTCCAGCGCCTATTCTGCCTTGGTGCGCGCGCTATGCTAGCCGGGTGACTGCCACGCCTGCCACTGCCGAAACCCGCTCCCTGCGCCGCATCGCACATCTCGACATGGATGCGTTCTACGCCTCGGTCGAATTGCTGCGTTACCCGCAGTTGCAGGGCCTGCCGGTGGTCATCGGCGGCTCGCGGCGTCGGCCCGACGATGCGCTGCTGCAAAAGCATGCCGATCTGCCTTTGGCGGAGATCCCGGTCGCCGAATTTCCCTTGCTCAAGGACTACGCCGGCCGCGGTGTCATCACCACCGCCACCTATGCCGCGCGCCAGTTCGGCGTGGGCTCGGCCATGGGCCTGATGAAGGCGGCCAAGCTCTGCCCGCAGGCCATCCTGCTGCCGGTGGATTTCGACGAATACCGCAAGTACTCGCGCCGTTTCAAGGAAGTCATCACCGAGATCGCGCCGGTGATGGAGGACCGCGGCGTGGACGAGGTCTACATCGACTTCACCGACGTGCCCGGTGGCCAGCGCGACGGCGGCCGCAGCCTGGCGCGGCTGATCCAGAAGAGCATCTTCGACGCCACCGGCCTGACCTGCTCCATTGGCGTGGCCCCCAACAAGCTCATCGCCAAGATGGCCAGCGAGTTCAACAAACCCAGGGGCATTTCCGTCGTGCGACCGGATGACCTGCAGGCGCTGATCTGGCCGCTGCCCTGCCGCAAGATCAACGGCGTAGGCCCCAAGACCGACGAGAAACTCCAGTCGCACGGCATCCATACGATAGGCGAGCTGGCGGCGCGCGAGCCCGGCTGGCTGGTCGAGCATTTCGGCAAAAGCTACGGCGCCTGGCTGTTTGATGCGGCCTGGGGGCGTGATGAACGGCCTGTGGTGACCGAGAGCGAACCGGTGTCGCTCAGCCGTGAAACCACCTTCGAGCGCGACCTGCACGCCACGCGCGACCGGGCCGAGCTCGGGGCCATCTTCACGAGCCTGTGCGAGCGCGTGGCGGCCGACCTGCAGCGCAAGGGCTATGAAGGCCGCACCATCGGCATCAAGCTGCGTTACGACGATTTCAAAAGTGTCACCCGCGACCAGACCCTGGAGCACTACACGGCGGACGCCAAAACCATACGCCAGGCAGCGGGCTTGTGCCTCAAGCGCGTGGACCTGAGCCGTCGCCTGCGTCTGCTGGGCGTGCGCGTCGGCTCGCTGCGTCGCCTGGGTTCTGAGGATGTTGCAGTGCAGCAACCAAATACGGCTGCCAATGCTGCACTGGATGCTATCGATTCAGGAGCGGATACGCTCCCCCTGTTCTGATCCATCAGGCGGGTTGGCCGGCATTGACAGGGGCTGACGCCAAACTTACAGTGAAGCCATCCGCAGCGGAGGCCTCCATGCACCATCCCCTGAACCTGGCAGAAATCAAGCGTATCCGGCTCTGGCATGTCGCGCACAAGGATGAACATCCGCTGGAGTACCAGCTCTGGGATGGCGTCCTCTGCTGCTGGCTCATGGGTTGGGTCGGCTGGATGCCGGTGCTGATGTTCGAATTGCTGTGGGTCGGGCCGCTGTGTCTGCTGGGCAGCGCGGCCCCCAGGCTCTACGTGGCCTGGCGTGCGCACGCGCACCGCGCGCAACGCCTGCGTTGCGACTGGTTGTCCAGCCGGGCCTGAGAGGCTGGGTACAGTAGGGGCATGAACACCCTGAACTGTTTCACTCTTTCCATCACCGATCACATTGCCCATCTGGTGCTGAATCGCCCCGAGGCGATGAACACCATGCACCCGCAGTTCTGGCGCGAGCTCGACCAGGTGCTCACACAGCTGCACGCCAGTGGCGAGGCGCGCGTGCTGCTCATCAGCAGCACCGGCAAGCACTTCAGCGCCGGCATGGCGCTGGAGACCTTCAGTGGCGCCATCACGCTGGACGACAAGAGCGCGGAAGGCCGTGCCGCCATCTTCGACCTGCTGACCGACATGCAGGCCACCTTCACCAAGCTGGAGACCTTGCGCATGCCGGTGATCGCGGCCATCCAGGGCGGCTGCATCGGCGGCGCGGTGGACATGGTCAGCGCCTGCTGCCTGCGCTACGCCACGAGCGATGCCTTCTTCTGCATCCAGGAGATCAACATCGGCATGGTGGCCGACGTGGGCACCTTGCAGCGTTTACCGAAGCTCATGCCGCTGGGTGTTGTCAAGGAACTGGCCTACACGGGCCGGCGCCTGCCGGCGGCACAGGCTCTGGGCTACGGCCTGGTCAACCAGGTGTTCGACACGCCGGAAGCCTTGCTGGCCGGCGCCTTGCAGACGGCCAGGGAGATCGCAGCCAAGCCGCCGGTGGCCATCTGGGGCACCAAGCAGGCCCTGCACTACGCGCGTGACCACGGCGTGGACGACGCGCTCAAGCAGATGGGCTGGCTGCAAGGCGCGATCTGGAGCAACAAGCACGTGATGGAGGCCGTCACGGCCATGAAGGAAAAGCGGGCAGGCCAGTTCCCGGAACTGGCGCCGCTACGGTCGTTTCGCGATGCTGGCCAGTAAAGCCGGCCGGGGCCTGCTCCTCGTCCTGGTTGGTGGCTTGGTGCAGGCGGCCGAGAAGGACGACGCGCTGTATGCGAGTTATGCCTGCCAGCAATACGCCCTGGCGGCGCTGAAGACCCTGGGCAAGCCCAGGATGGACGCTACACGGCCAGCGACACCAGCGAACGACAAGCGCTGGGCGGGGATGGCCGACGTCTGGCTGGCCTCAGGCGCACTCCATGCCCAGGCCCGTTTTGGGGCGCCCATGGTCCGTTCCGAATACCAGTGCGCGGTGCAGAAGACGCCAGGGGCGGGTTGGAAGCTGCTGGACCTGCAGTGGCCCCAAGGTCGCCCTTGAGGCCAGGTCCCAGGACCGCGTTTACTGCCGTGCCGTGCGTACGTTGGCTGGCAGGGCCTGCGGGTGGCTGGTGCGCCAGGGGTTGATGTCCAGGCCGCCGCGGCGCGTGTAGCGCGCATAGACCGTCAGTTTGGTCGGTTTGCAGCGCGTCCAGAGGTCCATGTAGATGCGCTCCACGCATTGCTCGTGGAATTCGTTGTGGTTGCGAAAACTCACCAGGTATTGCAGCAGGCCGGCCTGCTCGATCTGCGGGCCGCTGTAGGCGATCTGCACGCTGGCCCAGTCGGGCTGGCCTGTCACCAGGCAGTTGCTCTTGAGCAGGGAACTGGTCAGCACCTCGCTCACGGGCTGCTCGTCGAAGGCGGCTGTCAGCAGTTCGGGGGCTGGCGTGTAGTGCGTGCATTCGACGTCCAGCCGGTCCAGGCTCAGGCCGTCGAGTTCATGGATGGGCTGCTGGTCGAACAGTTCGGGCGCGATGATTTTCACGCCCACGGTGCCGGTCTTGTCGGAACCACGCCAGACCGCTTCGCTGATGTCGGCGCGGATACGCGTCTGCACCTCGGCCGCATCAGCGAACTTCGTGTTGTTGTAGCTGTTGAGGTAGAGCTTGAAGGACTTGCTCTCGACGATGTTGGGCGTCTCGCAGGGCACGGTGATCTGGGCGATGGCCACTTGCGGCTTGCCGCGTGCGTTGAGCCAGCTCAGCTCGTAAGCCGTCCACAGATCGGCACCCATGAAGGGCAGGGTGGCGCCCTCTTTGATGCCCAGGCCGATCTCCTGGCGTTTCGGCAGGCGCGGGATGGGGTAGAGCAGCGCGGCGTCGTACTGGTCCACATAGGGGGCCGCCTTGCCCAGCAGCGAGTCTTCAGGTTGGCTCATGTCAGTCCTGGATCTTGCGGCGGAACACCAGACGATCGGGTTCGGATGCGGCCGCTTCGTAAGCATAGCCTTCGAGATTGAATTTCTCCAGCTGCTTCGGTGTGGTCACGTGCCTGGTGGCCGCATAACGCGCCATGAGGCCGCGCGCGCGCTTGGCCAGGAAGCTGATGACCTTGTACTTGTCGCCCTTCCAGTCCTCGAACACGCACTCGATCACGCGGGCCTTCAGTGCTTTGGTGTCCACGGCCTTGAAGTATTCCTGCGAGGCCAGGTTCACCACCACGGGCGTCTTGTCGGCCTGCAGGCGTTCGTTCAGGTAATCCGCGATTTGCGTGTCCCAGAACTTGTAGAGGTTCTTGCCTTTCGGGTTGGGCAGCTGGGTGCCCATCTCCAGCCGGTAGGGCTGCATCCAGTCCAGCGGGCGCAGCACGCCGTACAGGCCGCTGAGGATGCACACGTGCTCCTGCGTCCAGGCCAGGTCCTGGGCCTTGAGCGTCTTCGCATCCAGCCCTTCGTAGACGTCGCCGTTGAAGGCCAGCACGGCCTGCTTGGCGTTCTTCGCCGTGAACTTCGGGCTCCAGGCCTGGTAACGCGCCACGTTCAGGCCGGCGAGCGCGTCGCTCAGGTCCATCAGTTCGGAAATCTGTTGCGGTGAGTAGCCGCGCAGGATCTTGATGAGTTCGGTCGATTGCTTGACGAACAGGGGCTGCGTGTGCGGCACGTCGCCAGCGGGTGTGTCGTAGTCCAGTGATTTCGCGGGAGATAATAAAAACAGCATGTTCTTGCGTATCCTGTATCAGGACAATTATCTAGTAGCCGTGGACAAGCCGCCGGGGCTGCTGGTCCACCGGACCGGGCTGGATGCTGGCGAGACGCAATTTGCCTTGCAACTGCTGCGCGATCAACTCGGCCGCCCGGTCTGGCCCGCCCACCGGCTGGACAAGGGCACCAGTGGCGTGCTGCTGTTCGCGCTGGATGCCGATACCGCCCGCCAGCTGGGCCAGGCCTTCGAGGCACCGGACCAGGTGCGCAAGACCTACCAGGCCGTGGTGCGCGGCTGGTCGCCCGAGTCAGGCCTGATCGATCACCCCCTCAAGCGCATGGAAGATGACGCCCGCGCAGGCCGGCAGGAAGTGCAGGACGCCCAGACGCGTTATCGCACGCTGGCGCGTTACGAGCTGCCGCTGCCGCAGGGTGGCTTCCCCACGACGCGCTGCGCGCTGGTGGAACTGCAGCCCCTGAGCGGCCGGCGCCACCAGCTGCGCCGTCATCTCAAGCACATCGCCCACCCCATCATCGGGGACGCCACCCATGGCAAGGGGCCTCTGAATCGCGCCCTGGCGGCGTTGCTGGGGGCGCAGCGTCTCTGGCTGCATGCCCTGCGCCTGGAGCTGATCCATCCGGTGCATGGCACGGCGCTGCCGATCGAGGCCCCGCTCGGGCCTGACTGGGCGCTCTGGCGTCGCCGCATTGATTTACGTCAAGACGGGCGGACAAGCGCCGACTAGACTGAATCAGCCGCCGCTGTGACGGCGTTGTCCCTGATCTGGAGATGCCATGAAACTCGTTGTCAATTTCTTCGTGATGCTCGGTCTGCTGGCCTGCCTGGGGGCCCAGGCGGCCGACCCGGTGACGGAAGCCATCAACCAGGCCTACGCCCCCTACCGTGCCGCCCTGTTCCGCACCAACAGCAAGGCGCAGGCCGAGTCCGAACAGGCGATGGCCCAGGCCCGGCAGGCCTGGCAATCGATCCTGGACAGGTTCGCTGCCAGGCCGCCCATCCCCTACGACAGGGATCCCGAATTCAGTGCTTCCCTGCAGGCCGTCGGCAAGGTCTACGAGAAGGCGGCCGGCGAGATCGGCCAGGGCAAGCTGGCGCAGGCGCACGAAACGCTGGAGCAGGCGCGGGACATCATGGCCGAGTTGCGCCGGCGCAATGGGGTCATCGTCTTCAGTGACCACATGAACGCCTACCATGCCGAGATGGAGCATGTGCTGCAGCAGGGGCCGGCGATGACCAGCAGTCCGCAGGCCATGCTGACGCTGGTCAAGCGGGTGGGCGTGCTGGAGTACCTGGCCAAGCAACTGCGCAGTGAGGCCCCGAAGGCCCTGCAGAACGACGCTGAATTTGGCGCCGCCCTGCAGGCGCTGGAGACCTCGGTGACCACGCTGCACCGGGCCGCCATGAACCAGGACGCGACCGCCGCGCGGGAGGCGCTGGACCGGCTCAAGGGTCCCTACAGCCGCATGTTCCTGAAATTCGGCTGAGCGCTCCAGGGGGCTGGCGCCGGCCCGGGCTCAGAGGGTGAGACCTCTCAGGCCAGGGCTCGCAGCGCGGCGACCGTTTCCGCCTCGGTGCGGTAGAGGCGATGCGCCGGATCGGCCGGCTTCCACCCGGCCTGCAGCAGGGTGCGTTCCACCGGCAGTTTCATGCCGCTGATGTGCAACAGCACCTCCTGCTGGCGCAGTTGCCCACTGAGCTTGAGCAGGGCATCCACGCCGGTGGCGTCAACGTGGCTGATGGGTTGGGCGAAGAGGCAGACATGACGGGTTTGCGGATGGGCGGCCAGGTACTCGACGATGGCGCGCTCGAACTCGGCCGCGGCGGCGAAGTCCAGCGCGGCATCCATGCGCAGGGCATAGGTGTCGGGCGCCAGCGGCGGCAGTTTCCAGACATGGCGATCGCGCAGGCTGCCGTCAGGATGCAGGCCCACTTCGATGATGCGCGGGTGCAGGCGCTGGTAGAGGAAATGACTCAGCGACATCAGCACGCCGGCCAGCACGCCCCAGTAGAGCCGGGGTGAGACCAGCAGGGTGATGAGGAAGGTGGTGCCGGCAATGATGGCCTCCACGCGGGCGATGCGCCACAGGCGCGTGAACTCGCGTGGCTTGATCAGGCCCAGCACCGCAGCCACCACGATGGCAGCCAGCACGGCCTGCGGTACATGGCGCAGGACCGGGATGAACAGCCACAGCGCCAGCAGCACGACCACGGCGGAAAACACCGTGGCCCAGCCGGTGCGGGCGCCGGCGTAGAGGTTGAGCGCCGAGCGCGAGAAGGAGGAGCTGGTCGGGAAGGCGCCGCTGAGGCCGGCCGCCAGTTTGCCCAGGCCCTGGCCGATCAGGTCCTGGTCCTGGTTCCAGCGCGTGCCGCGGCGCTCGTTGTCGACTTTGGCGCTGGAGGCCGTTTCCAGGAAACTCACCAGCGTGATGACCAGGGTGGGCAGCAGCAGATGGCCCAGCACGGCGGCATCGGGCAGGGCCGGCAACTGCAGGGCCGGCAGGCCCGCCGGCAGCATGCCGACCACCTGGCCGCCCGCAGCCTCGAAGTCCAGCCCATGGGACAGGCCGGCTGCGGCCAGCACGATCAGCAGCACCGAGGGAAAGGCGGGGCGCCAGCGGCGCGCCGCCAGCAGCAGCGCCAGCGTGCCCAGGCCGAAAGCCAGGGAGGGCAGGTGCCAGGCGTGGAGTGCGTCCGATCCCAGGCTGCGCCAGTCATGCAGGCCCAGCAGGTCAGGCAGCTGGGAGCCGATGATGAGCACGGATGCCGCCTGGGTGAAGGCCGTGAGCACCGGCGCATTGACCAGATTGAGCAGCCAGCCGAAGCGCATGAAACCCAGCACCAGCTGCAGCAGGCCGGTGAGCAGGGCCAGCCAGATGGCCAACTGGACCCATTCAGCCGAGCCGGGCTGGGCCAGCCCCGTGAGGCCGGCACTTACCAGCAGGCAGGTCAGGGCGGTCGGGCCGACCGAGAGCCGGGTCGAGGCGCTGAACAGCACCGCCAGCAGGGCCGGCAGGATGGAGGCATAGATGCCGGTGACCGGCGGCATGCCCGCCAGCACGGCATAGGCCACGCCCTGGGGGATCACCATCAGGCCCACGGCCAGACCGGCCAGGGCCTCGCTGCGCAGCAGCTCGGCCGTGGGGCGGGGCCAGTTCAGGAAAGGCAGGAGCGAGCGCAGGCGGGCTGTGACGAAGGGCATGGGGGTGGGGCAGTGGCAGACGAGCAGACAGTTTAGCCGCGCCCCAAAACACAAGGCCAGTGCATCGGCGCTGGCCCCGGTTCTGCTGCCCTGTGCAGGGCAGAGCGATTTACTTCAAGTCGCCGGCCAGCGAGGCCAGGGTCTCGGCGCTGACCGTCACGTGCGCCGGGTAGTTGGTGTGGTCGCAGCCCACCTTCACACCGGCGCCGGCCTTGATGGCCGCGCACATGGCGGGCGTGAGTTCGAAGCGCACGAAGTGCACGGCCGAGGTCTTCTCCTCGTTCTCGCGGTCCAGATCTTCGTCGGCAATCGCGTAGACGCGCGGGTAGCCTTCCACCTCGACGAACATGCGGTCTTCCACCCCGATCAGGCGGGCCAGCTCGCGCTTGCGCTCGTTGATGTCGGGGTACTCGATCATCATCGTGGCCTTCCAGTTCGTGCCGTCCGGCACCAGCGGGGCGTAGGCGTGGATCTCGTCCAGGATGCCTTCCTCCTCGAAGATCTTCTCGATGCGCAGCATCTCCTGGATCTGGTAGCGGATGGTCAGCTCCGATTCGAACTGCAGGTTGATGTGCTCGCCCAGCAGCACGCTGCGCAGCTTGCGGTGGGTGATGACCTCGCCCTTGTGCGCCTTGCGCCACTTGCTGTAGGCCTCCAGCGACATCAGGTTGTCGGGGGTGATCTTGCCGGTGAGTTGCATGTCCATCTCCATCTCCAATACTCTTACTTCAAGCCATAGGCCATGCGCACCAGAGACAGCGGGTGCTGCAGCTCGGGCGCGCCCAGGCCGTTGACCTCGAAGCCCTGTGCGATGTGGTGGCCGCCCAGCGGGCAGTCGGAACTGATGTAGTCGGGCTTGGTGCCGTCCTTCATGCTGGCCATGGCCTTGAACACGGGCTTGCCGATCTTCATGGCCTGCTGGTGGGTGGCCTTCTTCACACCGAAGGTGCCGGCGTGGCCCGAGCAGCGCTCGATCGTGTTGATCGTGGTGTCGGGGATCATCTTGAGCATCTCCTCGGTCTTCTTGCCGATGTTCTGCACGCGGCCGTGGCAGGGGATCTGGTAGCTCACATTGCCCAGCTTCTGCGGGAACTCGGTCTTGAGCAGGCCGTCGCGCTTGCGCGCCATCAGATACTCAAAGGGGTCCCACATGGCTTCCTTCACCGCCTGCACGGCTTTGTCCTCCGGGTACATCAGCGGGATTTCCTGCTTGAACATCAGGGTGCAGCTGGGCACGGCCGAGAGGATGGCGTAGCCCTCCTGCGCATATTTGTGAAGCACGGGGATGTTGGCTTCCTTGCTGCTGTTGACCGAGTCCAGGTCACCGAGCTCCAGCTTGGGCATGCCGCAGCATTTTTCCTTGCTCACCAGCACGTAGGGGATCTCGTTGTGGTCGAGGATCTTGAGCAGGTCGTGGCCGATGCCGGGTTCGTTGTAGTTGACGTAGCAGGTCGAGTAGATGGCCACCTTGCCCGGCGTCTTGTCGCCGTTCTTCACGGCATAGGGCTGGCTGTCGGCGGCGCCGGAGCGGAACTTCCGCGTCGCCAGCGAGGGCAGCCAGGCGTTCTTGTCGACGCCGGCCACGCTCTCCATCACGCTGCGCGCGGCCTGGGTGTGGGTCACGGCGTTGGCGATCTGCACGACGATGGGAATGCCGGCAAAGGAGCCATGCAGGTCGGTGGAGGCCAGCAGCTTCTCGCTGGTCTTGACCTCGCCCTTTTTGAACTTGATGGCCTTGGCGCGCAGCATGGTGTGCGGGAAGTCCAGGTTCCATTCGTGCGGCGGGGTGTACGGACACTTGGTCATGTAGCACAGGTCGCACATGTAGCACTGGTCCACCACCTTCCAGTAGTCCTGCTTGGCCACACCGTCGACCTCGCCGGTCGCGCTTTCATCGACCAGGTCGAACAGGGTGGGGAAGGAGCCGCACAGGCTGACGCAACGGCGGCAGCCGTGGCAGATGTCGAAGATGCGTTCCAGTTCCTTGAAGGTCGATTCTTCGTTGTAGAAGTCGGGGTTCTTCCAGTCCAGGGGGTGTCGGGTCGGGGCTTCCAGGTTGCCTTCGCGCGCCATGGTGTGTCCTCTTTGTTGTGTGGATTTAAGAAAGCGCTTTCGTGCGAAAGCTCTTTCGTAAACCGCTACGCCTCGCGGCGTAGCGGAAGAACAGCGGAATCAATCCACCAGTTCGTTCAGGGCCTTCTGATAGCGGTTCGCGTGCGAACGCTCGGCCTTGGCCAGGGTCTCGAACCAGTCGGCAACTTCGTCGAAACCTTCCGAGCGGGCGGTCTTGGCCATGCCCGGGTACATGTCGGTGTACTCATGGGTTTCGCCGGCGACAGCGGACTTCAGGTTGTCGCGGGTGGAGCCGATGGGCATGCCGGTGGCGGGGTCGCCGGACTGCTCCAGGAACTCCAGGTGGCCGTGGGCGTGACCGGTTTCGCCTTCAGCGGTGGAGCGGAACAGCGCTGCCACGTCGTTCTGGCCTTCCACGTCGGCCTTGTTTGCGAAGTACAGGTAACGGCGGTTGGCCTGTGATTCGCCGGCGAAGGCGTCCTTCAGGCACTGTTCCGTTTTGGAACCTTTCAGTGCGGGCATGGCTATCTCCTTGTTGGGTTGAAAAACACGGGAACGCTTTGAACAGGTCAAAGACGGAACCTAGGGTAGCCCTGCGACATGCCCGCGTCTAATTGGCAGTTTCAATATGGCGAATTACCCTTGCCTATTGAATGTCGCTATTGATATTCATTCGCAATAACTATCGGGCGCTCCGGCTTTATCACGATCGGCAGGAGTGGGGAGTTACGTTAAAGTAAACGGGTTACGTATAAGTAAATTGTCTGCCCGAGGAGCAAACATGAGCAACAGCCCCCGAGCGGCGACTGCCCTGCCGGCGCCGCCACCGATCCAGCAGCTGCACCACTACGCCTACCGCGCACGCGACGCGGAGGAGACGCGGCACTTCTACGAAGACATCCTGGGCCTGCCGCTGTACCACATCATCCAGAGCGATCACGTGCCCAGCACCGGCGAATACTGCCCCTACACGCACTTCTTCTTCCGCCTGCAGGACGGCTCCTTCATCGCCTTCTTCGACCTGGGCGACGACGTGGCGGCCGAGCCCAGCGCCAACACGCCGCGCTGGGTGAACCACATCGCCTTCCGGCTCGACTCCATCGAGCAGCTGGAGGCCATGAAGGTGCGGCTGCAGGCCAGCGGCGTCGAGGTGATCGGCGTGACCGACCACCACATCTTCAAGAGCATCTACTTCTTCGACCCCAACGGCATCCGGCTCGAACTCTCGGCCCAGGTGGCCGACGAGTTCCAGATGCTCAAGGAAAGCACCACGGCCCACGACCGCCTGAACGAGTGGACGGCGCGCAAGCAGGTCTGGCGCCAGGAACGTGCCAGCGGCAAGGTGGCCGCACCGCTCAAGCCGCAACAGAACGACCGGCCCGAAGTGGCCGCGCGCGCCGCGCAGAAAGGCCGTGCATGAAGGCCGCCTACCGCGACGTGGCCCACACGAACGGCTACGAGTTCACCCAGGGCAAGGGCTACGAACTGCCCGAGTACCCTTTTGTCGAACCGCCCGAAATCAAGAGCGGCGAAGTCAAACGTCACAAGATCGTCATCATCGGCGCCGGCATCACCGGGCTGACCCTGGCTTGCGGCCTCGCGAAGCTGGGGGTGGAGGCCGTGCTGCTGGACGAGGACAACACCGTGGGCGTCAAGGGCGCATCCTCGCGCGGCATCTGCTACACGCAGAAGTCGCTGGAGATCTTCCAGCGCCTGGGGGTGTACGAGCGCATCGCCGCCAAGGGCATCCAGTGGAGCGTGGGCCGCACCTTCGCCGGCCAGGACGAGGTCTACTCCTTCGACCTGCGGCAGAACAGCAGCTACAGCCTGTCGGCCCAGCCGCCCTTCATCAACATCCAGCAGTTCTACATCGAGGGCTACCTGGTCGAGCGCATCTACGGCCTGGGCCACGTGAACCTGCGCTGGAAATCGCGCGTGACGGGCTTCCAGCAGCACGCGGGCTACGCCACGCTGATCGTGGACACGCCGGCCGGCCCCTACGCGCTGGAGGCCGAGCACGTGATCGACGCCAGCGGCTCGCACACCCCCTTTCATGCCTGGACGGGGGCCACCATGACTTCGCGCCGCGGTGATGATCGCTGGTGCATCGCCGACGTGCGTTTCAAGCACCGTCCGCCGCAGGAGCGCCACACCTGGATCGAGGCGCCCTTCAACGGCAACCGCGCGGTCTGGCAGCACCTGATGGGCGACGAAGTCTGGCGCATCGACTACCAGATGGAGCCCAATGCCGACCCCGAGGTCGTGAGTCGCGAGGACGTGGTGCGCGAACGGTTGCGGCAGCAGTTCGGCCCGGACGTGGAAGCCGAGATCGTCTGGGTCGGCCCCTACGCCTACCGCAGCCAGTGCCTGGACCGCTTGCACATCGGCAGCGTGTTTTTCATGGGCGACACGGCCAAGATCGTCAGTCCCTTCGGCGCGCGCGGCGGCAATACCGGGGTGGCCGATGCCGACAACCTGGCCTGGAAGCTGGCGGCCGTGTTACGCGGCCAGGCGCCGGTGAGCCTGCTGGACAGTTACAACGATGAGCGGCACGAGGCCGCCGCGCAGAACGTCATGGTGACCAACCGCACGGCGCGTTTCCTGCGCCCGGCTGACGGCATGGAGCGCACCTTCCGCAGCGCGGCCATCAGCCTGGCGCGCCAGCACCCCTTTGCCCGTGCGCTCATCAACACGGGCCGCATGGCCGTGGCCAACAACTACACCCATTCCGGCATCTGCGACCGCAGCGGGGGCCTGTCGGTGCAGAACGTGAGCTTTCGCTGGGCCGATCACAGCGCCGGCTGCGTCAACGACCTGATCGAATGGGCCGGTGGCCAGCTGTTGGTGCTGGTCTTTGGTGACATGTCGGCGGCCGCGGCGCAGCGCCTGCGCCACCTGGGCAGCGCCGCACCCGTGCGCTGCGTGCAGGTGGTGGGGCCGGACACCCGGCCGCAGGCGCGCGAGTTCGTGATCGACCCGCAGGGCCATCTGCAGGGCGCCTGCCATGTCTTCGGCCATGCCTGGGCCTTGGTGCGGCCCGACGCCTACATCGCCGCCACGGGCGAGAGCGTGGACGCCGGCCTGATCCAGGCCATCGAGCGGGCCATCGGCATCCAGCCTTGAAAAAAGCGGAGGAACCATGAAAACCACCCCCCATTTCCAGGACGCCGACACCTTCTACGAGCAGTTGCTGGACGCCCACGCCGGCCTGAGCCAGGAACAATCGGAGCTGCTCAATGCGCGGCTGATCCTGCTGCTGGCCAACCAGATCGGCAGCAGGGATGTGCTGGCCGAGTGCATCCGGGCGGCCAAGGACCTGCCCCGGTAAAATCGGGGCAGTTCCCAGACCTCCCATGGAACGGCACCTTCGGGTGCCGTTCTTCATTTTTTGTCAGCACCATGACCGACACCGTCCAGCAACCCGGCCTCAACAGCCTGTCCAAGTCCTTCGAACCCGCCGCCCTGGAGGCGCACTGGGGCCCCGAATGGGAAAAACGCGGCTACGGCAACGCAGGTTTCCGCGGCACCGGCCAGGCCAAAGCCGGTGCGCCGTCCTTTGCCATCCAGCTGCCGCCCCCGAATGTGACGGGAACGCTGCACATGGGCCATGCCTTCAACCAGACCATCATGGACTCGCTCACGCGTTACCACCGCATGGCCGGCGCCAACACGGTCTGGGTGCCGGGCACGGACCACGCGGGCATCGCCACCCAGATCGTGGTGGAGCGCCAGCTGCAGGAGCAGAAGGTCAGCCGCCACGACCTGGGCCGCAAGAACTTCGTGGCCCGCGTCTGGGAGTGGAAGGAGCAGAGCGGCAACATCATCACCACGCAGATGCGTCGTATGGGCGACAGCGTGGACTGGAGCCGCGAGTACTTCACCATGGACGACAAGCTCTCCAAGGTGGTGACCGAGACTTTTGTGCGCCTGTACGAGCAGGGCCTCATCTACCGCGGCAAGCGGCTGGTCAACTGGGACCCGGTGCTGCAGTCCGCCGTGTCCGACCTGGAAGTGGAGAGCGAGGAGAAGGATGGCTCGCTCTGGCACATCGCCTACCCGCTGGCCGATGGCTCGGGCAGCCTGACCGTGGCCACCACCCGCCCCGAGACCATGCTCGGCGACGTGGCCGTGATGGTGCACCCCGAGGATGAACGTTACAAGCACCTGATCGGCAAGATGGTGACCCTGCCCCTGGTGGGCCGCCAGATCCCGGTGATCGCCGACGCCTATGTGGACAAGGAATTCGGCACGGGCGTGGTCAAGGTCACGCCGGCCCATGATCCCAACGACTACCAGGTGGGCCAGCGCCACAAGCTGGAGCTGATCTGTGTGCTGACGCTACAGGCCACCGTCAACGAGAACGCGCCCGAGAAATACCGCGGCCTGGACCGCTTCGTGGCACGCAAGGCCATCGTGAAGGATCTGGAAGCGCTGGGCCTGCTGGTTGAGACCAAGAAACACAAGCTCATGGTGCCCATCTGCACCCGCACGGGCCAGATCGTCGAGCCCATGTTGACGGACCAGTGGTTCGTGGCCATGAGCAAGGTCAGCGAGCAGGACCCGACGGGCAAGAGCATCGCGCAGAAGGCCATCGACGCGGTGGACAGCGGCGCGGTCAAATTCGTGCCCGAGAACTGGGTCAACACCTACAACCAGTGGATGAACAACATCCAGGACTGGTGCATCTCGCGCCAGCTCTGGTGGGGCCACCAGATCCCGGCCTGGTACGACGAGGCCGGCAATGTGATCGTGGCGCGCAACGAGGCGGAAGCGCAAGCCAAGGCGCCGGGCAAAAAACTCACACGTGACGAGGACGTGCTGGACACCTGGTATTCGTCCGCTCTCGTGCCCTTCAGCACCATGGGCTGGCCCGAGCAGACGGAAGATTTCGACCTCTACCTGCCCTCCAGCGTGCTGGTCACGGGTTACGACATCATCTTCTTCTGGGTCGCCCGCATGATCATGATGACGACCCACTTCACGGGCAAGGTGCCCTTCAAGCACGTCTACATCCATGGCCTGGTGCGCGACGCGCAGGGCCAGAAGATGAGCAAGAGCGAAGGCAATGTGCTGGACCCGGTGGACCTGATCGACGGCATCGCGCTCGCCCCCCTGCTGGACAAGCGCGTGGTCGGCCTGCGCAAACCCGAGACCGCGCCCCAGGTGCGCAAGAACACCGAGAAGGAGTTCCCCGCCGGCATTCCCGCTTTCGGCGCCGATGCGCTGCGTTTCACCTTCGCCTCGCTGGCCTCGCTGGGGCGCAACATCAACTTCGACAGCAAGCGCTGCGAGGGTTACCGAAACTTCTGCAACAAGCTCTGGAACGCCACGCGTTTTGTGCTGATGAACTGCGAGGGCCATGACTGCGGCCTGGAGGAGCACACGAAGGAGCAGTGCGTGCCCGGTGGTCCCTTCCACGGCTACCTGAGCTTCAGCGCTGCCGACCGCTGGATCGTCTCGCTGCTGCAGCAGGTCGAGGCCGACGTGGCCCAGGGTTTTGCCGATTACCGCCTGGACAACGTCGCCAACACCATCTACGACTTCGTCTGGAACGAGTTCTGCGACTGGTACCTGGAAATCGCCAAGGTGCAGATCAACACCGGCGACGCTGCGCAACAGCGCGGCACGCGTCGCACCCTGATCCGCACGCTGGAAACCATCCAGCGCCTGGCGCACCCGCTGATCCCCTTCATCACCGAAGAGCTGTGGCAGAAGGTGGCGCCCGTCGCCGGCCGGGCCGGTGCGTCCGTGAGCGTGGCCGCTTACCCCGTGAGCCAGCCCGAGCGTATCGACGCTGCGGCCATGGCCGAGGTGGCCCGCCTGCGCCAGTTCGTCGACGCCTGCCGCAACCTGCGTGGCGAGATGAATGTGTCGCCCTCCACGCGCCTGCCGCTGTACGCCGTGGCCAGCAGCGCCGGCGAGACGGCTTTCCTGGAACAGTGGGCGCCGGTGCTGCAAGCCCTGGCCAAGCTGAGCGAAGTCAAGGTCTTCAAGACCGAGGCCGAGTGGGCTGCTGCTGCGCAAGCTGCGCCGGTGGCCGTGGTGGGGGAAGCGCGCCTGTGCCTGCACATGGAAGTCGACGTAGCCGCGGAGAAGCTGCGCCTGGGCAAGGAAGCCACGCGGCTGGAAGGCGAGATCGCCAAGGCCAAGGGCAAGCTTTCCAACGAGGCTTTCGTGGCCAAGGCGCCGCCGGCCGTGATCGAACAGGAGAACAAGCGCATGGCCGACTTCACGGCCACACTGGCCAAGATACGGGACCAGCTGACCCGCTTGAACTGACATATTTCGCAGGGAGAATCGTGGCATGACGCAAAAAATCAAAACTGCCGTTTTCCCTGTGGCCGGCTTGGGCACGCGTTTCCTGCCGGCCACCAAGGCGGCGCCCAAGGAAATGCTGCCGGTCGTCGACAAGCCGCTGATCCAGTACGCGGTGGAAGAGGCCTACGCGGCCGGCATCCGCCACATGGTTTTCGTGACCGGGCGCAACAAGCGCGCCATCGAGGACCATTTCGACACCGCCTACGAGCTGGAAAACGAGCTGGCGCAGAGCGGCAAGCAGGCCCTGCTGGACCTGGTGCGCTCGGTGCAACCGGACGACATGCTGTGCTCCTACGTGCGCCAGCCGCGTGCCCTGGGCCTCGGCCATGCGGTGCTGTGTGCCGAGCACCTGACCGAAGGCGCGCCGTTTGCCGTGCTGCTGGCCGACGACCTGATGATGGGGCCGCCGGGTGGTCAGCATGTGCTGGCCCAGATGGCCGAGCAGTTTCACCGATTGAACAACTCCGTGATCGCCGTGCAGGAAGTGCCGCAGGAGCAGGTGCGCCGTTACGGCATCGTGGCGGGCCAGCCCGACGGCGAGCGCCTGCTGAAGATCAGCCACATGGTGGAGAAACCGGCGCCGGAGCAGGCGCCTTCACGCTTGGCCGTGGCCGGTCGTTACATCCTCACACCGGCAGTGTTCGAGCAGATCCGCCAGCAGCCGCGCGGTGCGGGCAGTGAGATCCAGCTGACCGACGGCATTGCCGGCTTGCTCAAGCATGAGGCCGTGCACGCCTACACCTATGCCGGCAGGCGCTACGACTGCGGCAGCAAGGAAGGTTTTCTGGAGGCCACGGTGGAGCTGGCCCTGGCGCACCCCGAGGTGGGGGCGAGTTTCCGCGCGTATCTGAAATCGCTCAAGGTCTGAGGCCCGAGCCAACACCGCCCAACGCGGCAATCAGGCCGCGCAGTAGATTGATTCGTAAGTTCTCAGCGGCGCTTGAGGACGTGGATGTAGTCCTTGCCCTCGGTGGTCTGTTCCAGCAGTTCGTTGCCGGTCTGCTTGGCGAAGGCCACAAAATCACGGACCGAACCGGCGTCGGTGGCGATCACCTTGATGGTCTGGCCGCTCGTCATCTCCGACAGGGCCTTCTTGGCCTTGAGGATGGGCAGGGGGCAGTTCAGGCCACGGGTGTCGAGTTCTCGGTCAGCGTTCATCACAAGTCCAGATTAGCGAGTAGCCCTGATTTTAAGCAATCCGGCCTTCAGGTGGCGGAATCGGACCTCTGTGGGGACTTCCAGCCCTCCATGAACTGCGGAGTATGCCCGCGCGAGCGCAGCCAGTCGGCCAGGGCGTAGCCGGTGCCGGCGGGCCAGCACTTGACCTTTTCAGGCGCGAACAACCGGTAGTCCACCAGCTCGGGCGAGAGCTTCACCTCACCTTCGCAGCGCGCGTGGTAGGCCACGATGAGCTGGTTCATGCGCTGGAAGTCGTAGACGCCGATCAGGTTCAGCTCCTGCGCCTGCAGATTCGTCTCTTCCTGGATTTCGCGCGTGATGCCTTCCTGCGGCGTCTCGCCGGCTTCCATGAAACCCGTGATCAGCGCGTACATCTTGCCTTCCCAGGCGGCATTGCGCGCCAGCAGGATCTGGCCCTGGTACTCCACCACGGCGGCCAGCACCGGGGTGGGGTTGTTCCAGTGGGTCCAGGCGCAGGCCGGGCAGCGCAGGCGCTCTTTCGGGCCACCGTCTTCCAGCAGGCTGATGTGCGCCAGCGCCGTGGCGCAGGCCGGGCAGTAGCGATAGGCCTCGTTCATGGGCCGGGCTCGTCAAGCGGGGAAGACGCCAGTCGACAGGTACCGATCGCCGCGGTCGCAGACGATGAAGGCGATGGTGGCGTTGGTCTCGCGCGCGGCGATCTGCTGCGCGACCCAGCAGGCCCCGGCGGCCGAGATGCCGGCAAAGATGCCTTCCTCGCGCGCCAGGCGGCGGCACATCTCTTCGGCGTCGCTCTGGCTCACGTAGACCAGCTCGTCCACAGCGCTGGCGTCGTAGATCTTGGGCAGGTACTCCTGCGGCCACTTGCGGATGCCGGGGATGCGCGAGCCTTCGCTGGGCTGGGCGCCGATGATCCGGATGGCGGGGTTCTTTTCCTTGAGGAAACGCGAGACGCCGGTGATGGTGCCCGTGGTGCCCATGGCGCTGACGAAATGCGTGATGCGCCCGCCGGTCTGCTCCCACAGCTCGGGGCCGGTGGTTTCGTAGTGGATGCGCGGGTTGTCGGCATTGGCAAACTGGTCCAGCACCCGGCCCTTGCCACCCTGTTCCATCTGCGTGGCCAGGTCACGCGCGTATTCCATGCCGCCGGACTTCGGCGTGAGGATCAGCTCGGCGCCGAAGGCCTTCATGGTCTGGGCGCGCTCGATGGACAGGTCCTCCGGCATGATGAGCACCATGCGGTAGCCCTTGATGGCCGCCGCCATCGCCAGGGCGATGCCCGTGTTCCCTGAAGTGGCTTCGATCAGCGTGTCGCCGGGTTTGATCTCACCGCGTTCCTCGGCGCGCTGGATCATGGACAGGGCGGGGCGGTCTTTCACCGAGCCGGCCGGGTTGTTGCCTTCGAGCTTGCCGAGGACGACGTTGCCTCGCGCCTGGTTTTCAACGGCGCCGATGCGCTGCAGGGCCACCAGCGGCGTCTTGCCGATGGCGTCTTCGATGGTGGGGTACTTCATGACCGCCACTGTGCCATAATTTCCGCCTTCCCTCTCCTTGCCCGGGTGGTGAAATTGGTAGACGCAGGGGACTCAAAACCCCCCGCCGCAAGGCGTGCCGGTTCGATTCCGGCCCCGGGCACCACCTCTTTGGAATATCGGCCTGGTTGGCACTCGCGAACCGGCACGCCCAAGGCGGTATGGTTGAAGCGCACTAGCGTGCGCGGGTTCGATTCCAGCCCCAGGCACCTTCTCTCCGAACACTTCATCTGCTCGCGAATCGGCACGCCCAGGGCGCTGTGAGTCGTTCTCAGTCGAACATATCGGGCTGCTGTTCGACCAGCTGGCCCCAGATGGTCTGGAAGTGCAGCCAGCCCAGGTACTCGCTGCCCACGTGCTCGCGGCTGTAGCGCGCAGTCTCGGGCGACAGGTGGATGGGCTTGGCGCCGCTGGCTTCCACCACCAGCTGCTGCTTGCAGCAGCGCTCCAGGGCGATGAACCAGAAGGCGGCGGCTTCGATGCTGTGGCGGCTGACGGTGAACAGACCGTGGTTCTGGTGGATGATGGCCTTGCCTTTGCCCAGCGCGCTGGCCACCCGGTGTCCGGCTTTCACCTCCACCACCACCTGGCCGGCTTCCTCGTTGACCACGTCGTGGTCCTCGAAAAAGGCCGCGGTGTCCTGGGTGATGGGATCGAGTCGCTTGCCCAGCGAAGCGAACGCCGTGCCGTAGACCGTGTGCGCATGGCACATGGCCAGGATGTCGGGGTGCATTTCGTGGACCGCCGCATGCAACACAAAGCCTGCGCGGTTGATGGCATGCCGCCCCTCCAGCACACGGCCGGAATGATCGGCCAGCACGAGGTTGGACACCTTGACCTGCGAGAAATGCACGCACATGGGGTTGGTCCAGTAAAGCTCGGGATGTTCCGGATCGCGGATGGTCAGATGCCCGGCCGAGCCGTAGTCGAATTTCTGCAGTGCAAAAGCGCGGCAGGCCGCGACCAGGCGCTCCTTGCGGTGCTGGCGCTCGTCGGCGACATTGTCGAAGACAGGGATCTCGGGATAGATCAGGCCCTCCTGTTCCGGCTGGTAGATCGAGACGCGTTCCTGCTTGTGCTGCGGGCTGGCGGGCTTGACTTTCATGTCCATGACGAAGCTCTCAAGATGTTGGGGAGACCCGCATGTTCCCGGATGCCCCCCGGGTTTGACAAGTGATGCTTGTTCATGAAACCATGAACAAAATTCATTCATCTGGATATTGCATTAATGAGAAAAATGCCGAACTTCGTGCTGCTGCGCGCTTTCGAAGCCGCGGCCCGTCTGGAGAGCTTCACCCAGGCGGCCGAAGAGCTGCATCTGACCCAGTCGGCCATCAGCCACCAGATCCGGGAACTGGAGGAGCATTTCGGCCGGCCGCTCTTCCTGCGCCGCAACCGCCGGGTCGAACCCACACCCGAGGGCCGGCGCCTGCTCGAAACCCTGTCGCGCGTCTTCGATGCGATGGAGGTGGCCTGCAAGGAGGTTCGCCTGTCGCCCAAGGCACAGGTGCTGGCCTTGCACTGCTCTCCGAGCTTCGCCGTGAACTGGCTGGGCCCCCGCCTGCCCCTGTTCATGAAATCGCATCCGGACATCACCATCCGCATGACATCGAGTTCCGATCCCATCGACCTGGCGCGCATGAACGAGCTGGATGTTGCGATCTCCTATGGCGCGCCGCCCCGGCGCGCCGAGGTCACCGTGCTGCCCCTGGGCAAGGAGCGGATCGTCCCGCTGTGTTCACCGGCGCTGCTGAAGAAGGGTGTTTCCCCCGCCCGGCGTATCACCCAGCTGCCGCTGATCGATTCCCCCCTGAGCAAGGCGACCTGGGCCGATTGGTTCCGCCTGAACCGGCTGGAGATGCCGGAGCATCCCCGCTCTTCATTCGACCGTGCCGCGCTGGTGATCTCCGCGGCCGTGGACCAGATGGGTGTGGCGCTGGAGAGCACGCGGTTGGCCGAGCGGGCGCTCAAGCGCGGTGAGTTGATGGAACTCGGCAAGCGCGAGTTCAAGGCCATCGAGCAGGAGACGCATTTCGTCTACTTCCGCTCCGGCGAGGAGAGCCTGCCCAAGATCGCGCTGTTTCGCGACTGGCTGTTCCAGCAGATTTCCTAGGGTCCCTGGCGCAATCCGCCCGTCACCTGCGGGTAGCGCAGTACGACACGCAGCTCGCGCTTCAGGCGCGTGTTGTCCATGCGCCGCGATTCGCTCATGAAGCTCAGCAGCATCGGTGACAGCTGCTCTTTGGCTTCCTGACGCGAGATGCGGCGCGGCTGGGGCAGGCCATACAGCCTGGCTGCCAGATCGAAGTAGTCGCCCATCTTCAGCTGTGTGTCGTCGCTCGCGTGATAGACCCGTTGTGCCGCGCCGCGCCACAGGGCGGCCACGCAGGCGCGTGCCAGGTCGTCGGCGTGGATGTGGTTGGTGTAGACGTCGTCCTCGGCGCGCAGCACCGGCGTGCCGCGTTGCAGCCGTTCGCGCGGGGTGCCGCCCTCGCGGTCGGGCGCATAGATGCCCGGGATGCGCAGGATGCTGGTCCGCATGCCGCTGCTGCGGCCGTGGAAGCGCACCAGCCTCTCGGCCGCCACGCGCCGCTGGGCGCGTGGCGTGCCAGCGCGCAGGGGGCGGGTTTCCGCGACCCACTCGCCGGCGCAGTCGCCGTAGACACCGCTGGTCGATCCGTAGACGAGGGCGGCAGGTGGCGTGCGCCGTCGCAAGGCGCTCAGCAGGGCGTGGGTGCGCGGGTCCCCCTTGCCCTCGCCCGGCGGCGGCGCCAGGTGCAGCACTCTCGTAGCCAGGCCAGCCAGGCGGTGCAGCGTGGCCCTGTCATCCAGGTTGCCCAACAGCGGCGTGATGCCGCGTGCGCGCAGCTCAGCGCGTCGTCCCGGTGTCGAGGTGAGCGCCAGCACCCGCACGCGGGCGGGCAAGGCGGCAGCGGCGCGTTGGCCCACGTCGCCGCAGCCGATGATCAGCACGCGCTGGCGCCTGAAGCGCATGGGCAGCGCGCCCAGGGGGCTTGTTAACACTGGCAAAATTCCTGTCTTTGCGTCGAAAAACTGTCCAAGGATAACGAAAAGATGTCGACCCACCAGGTTACCGTGCAGCCCAGTGGCCGCAGTTTCGAGGTTCTCCCCGGCGAAGCCATGCTGGCCGCCGGCATCCGCGCCGGCATTGGCCTGCCCTATGGCTGCAAGGACGGCGCCTGCGGCTCCTGCAAATGCAGGAAGATTTCCGGCACCGTGGTGCATGGCCCGCACCAGAGCAAGGCCCTGAGCGAGGCTGAGGAAGCCGCCGGTTACGTTCTGACCTGCTGTGGCCTGCCGCAGAGCGACGTGGTGCTGGAATCGCGCCAGGTGACGGAGGCCGGTGCCTTCCCGATCCGCAAGATGCCGGTGCGCGTGAACGAGATGCAAAAGGTCTCGCCCGATGTCATGCGCGTAGTGCTGCAGTTGCCTGCCAATGACAGCTTCCAGTTCCATGCCGGCCAGTACATCGAGTTCCTGCTGCGTGACGGCGCGCGGCGCAGCTATTCCATGGCCAATGCGCCGCACAGCCGCGCGGGCCAGCCCACGGCCACGCCGCCGGTGGGCGCGACGATGGAACTGCACATCCGCCACATGCCTGGCGGCAAGTTCACCGACCACGTGTTCGGTGCCATGAAGGAAAAGGAGATCCTGCGCATCGAAGGCCCCTACGGCAGCTTCTACCTGCGCGAGGACAGCGACAAGCCTCTGGTGCTGCTGGCTTCGGGCACGGGTTTCGCGCCCGTCAAGGCCTTGATCGAGCAGATGCAGCACAAAGGTATCACCCGTCCGGCCACGCTCTACTGGGGCGGGCGCCGCCCGGCCGATCTCTACATGCACGGCTGGATGTTGCAGAAGACGCAGGAGATGCCAAACCTGCGTTACGTGCCAGTGGTGTCCGATGCCCTGCCCGAAGACCACTGGGCCGGCCGCACGGGTTTCGTGCACCAGGCCGTGCTGCAGGATTTCCCCGATCTGTCGGGCCACCAGGTCTACGCCTGCGGCGCGCCCATCGTGGTGGACTCGGCCCGACGTGACTACGTGGCCCAGGCCGGGCTGCCCGAGGAGGAGTTCTACGCCGACGCCTTCACCAGCGAGGCGGACAAACATGGCGCGTAAGCGCCATGTTTGCGGCGCAGGCTAACTTGGCGTAGCCAAGTTAAGGCGCGTTAGCGCCGGCCGTAGCCACAAGCCCTTCCTCTTGCGGCCCAGGCTAACTTCGCGCAGCGAAGTTAAGGTGCGCAGCACCGTGTCGTAGCCACAACTCTCGGGTTTGAATGGCGCGTAGCGCCGGTAGTCATAGAGTGGCCGCCTGAGTTTCAGAACCGCACCAAGGCAAAAGGCCCGCCGTCTTCCAACGGCGGGCCTTTTTTGTTGAACGGTGTCAGTGGCGCTTGCCCTGGTGGCGCTCGGTGTTGCCGCGATCCGCATGCTGGCGGTCCTTGCGGCCGTCGTGGTTCATGTCACGCTGGCGGTCGTGCTTCTCGCGGCCGATGTCTTGGCTGGCGCGGTCCTGCATATTGCCCAGGTGGGCACGTTCCTTGGCGGTGACCTTGCCATCGGCCTTGGCCTTGTCTTCGGCGCGGTCGATGCGGCCCTGCTGGTTTTCCAGACGATGGGCTTCGCGCTGCGTCAGCTGGCCCGAGTGCACGCCCTGCTGGATGCGGCGCTCCTGGTTCGCCTCGCGCTGGTCCACACGCGGCGTGGCCGTGGGGTTGGGTGCGCTACCCATATTGGCGGACTGGGCGTAGGCGCCACTGGCGGCCAGGGCCAGGATACCGAGCAACATCTTGGTTTTCATGCGGAACTCCTTGTGGGTTGAAGCATGGAAGAAAAAACTTCCATGAACCTGCAACGCGGTCGACCGCGCGGTCGGCTGACGTTCTTTCTGCAAAGTCTTGTAAATGTGACGGATGACAGGGGCGCCGAATTTTGCACAATGCAGGCATGAAACGACGCGCCCTTCCTCTCCTCGTCCTGGCCGCGCTGGCGCTGGCTGGCGTCCCGGCCCTGTCCCAGACCAGGCCCATCCGCCTGATCGTGCCCTATGCGGCCGGTGGTCCCATCGACATCACAGCGCGTGCGCTCGCCGAGCGTGTCAAGGACAGCCTTGGCACCGTCATCATCGAGAACCGCGCAGGTGCCGGCGGCAATATCGGTGCCGACGCCGTGGCCAAGGCCGCGCCCGACGGCCTGACCATCGGCATTGCCGCCACGGCCACGCACGCCGTCAACCCCTGGCTCTATAGCAGGATGCCCTACAGGGCCGATGCAGACTTCGCGCCCATCACGCAGATGCTGCGCGTGCCCAATGTGCTGGTCATCAACGCCGAGACCGCCCAGCGCCTGAACATTCATACCTTGCAGGACCTGATCGCCTATGCCCGGGCCAACCCCGGCAGGCTCAACTACGGCAGCGGTGGCAACGGCAGCGCCGGCCACCTGGCGGGCGAGCTTTTCAAGTCGCAGGCGGGCATCTTTGCCGTGCACATTCCCTACAACGGGGGCAACCCGGCACAGCTGGCCCTGCTCAGCGGCCAGGTGGATTTCAACTTCGACAACCTGGCCACGGCTTCCGCCAACATCCGCGCCGGCAAGCTCAAGGCCCTGGCGGTCACCACGCTGAAACGTGCACCCGCCTTGCCGCAGGTACCGGCCGTGGCCGAGACGCTGCCAGGCTTTGCGGTGGATACCTGGTGGGGGCTGGTGGCGCCGGCGGGCACGCCCAAAGAGGTGCTGGCCCGCCTGAACCAGGCCTTCGTGGCTGCGCTCCAGGCACCCGAGACGCAGACCCGCTTTGCCGCGCTGATGGCCGAACCCGTGCCGACCACACCCGAGGAATTCGGTGCTTTCATGAAAGCTGAACTCGCCAAGTACGAGAAGGTCGTCAAGGCCTCCGGTGCGAAGGTGGATTGAAGACCTCGCTGGCTAGAGCCGGTTCGAGACCTCGATCAGGTTGAGGTCCGGGTCGCGGAAGTAGACCGAGAGGATGGGGCCTTGCGCGCCGGTGCGCTGCACCGGGCCTTCGGTGATGGTCACGCCAGCGGCCGCCAGGTGCGCCTGCACCTGGGCCAGCGGTACGGACGTCAGGAAGCACAGGTCGGCCGAACCCGGCGTGGGCCGCTGGGCCTTGGGCTCGAACTCGCGGCCGGCCTGGTGCAGGTTGATCTTCTGCGCGCCAAAGGCCAGGGCCTTGCGGCCGGCACCGAAGGTCACCACCTCCATGTCCAGCACGCGCTGGTAGAAGGTGCAGGTGGCCGCCACGTCGGCCACCGTCAGCACCAGGTGGTCGAGGCTGTCGATGCGCATCAGCTCAGAGTTCGAGCGCGTCGGCGATGGCTTTGATTCCGGCCTTGGCGCAAGCCTCGTCGGCTTCGCCGCCGGGGCCGCCCGAGATGCCGATGGCGCCCACCAGTGTGCCGCCGGCTTCAATGGGGAGGCCGCCACCGGCCGCGACGACACGCGGTACCTGGCGGATGCCGCTCATGGACTTGCCGGCTTGCGTGTCCTTGCCGAACTCGAGCGTGGAGGTCTTGAAGCTGGCCGCCGTCCAGGCCTTGTCGGTGGCGACCGTGACCGTGTGCGCACCGGCAAAGCGGTCGCGCAGCAGCACCTGCAGCAGGCCCGTGCGGTCGGTCACGGCCACGGCGATCTGGTAGCCCTGCTTGCGGCAGGACTCCAGGGCCGCCTGGGCTGCTTTGAGGGCAGCCTCGGGTGTCAGTGATTTGGTCTGGAATACGGCCTCCTGGGCCGTGGCGTGGCCCGCGAGAAGCACGGCCACCAGGGGGAGGAACCTGAGTTTCATGATGCAGCCTTTCAGATCAAACACAGAGCCTGCCATCGTAGCCTGACAGCGGCGGCCGGTCCAGCGGCGCACGCACTGGAGATCGCCAGCCAAGGCTTCAGGGCCGCTGCAGGTCCTCGGCGAGCTTGCGTGCCTGTGCCGCACCGGCCGGGTCGCCCTGGGCGATGCGCGCATCGGCAATGAGGTGCCAGTTCAGGGCTTGCAGCGTGCGCTCCCGGACCGCCAGGCTGTTCGATTTCTGGGCCAGGGACACGGCCTGCGCATACTGGCCCTGGGTCAGGCGCAGTCGTGCCAGCTCATGCCACAGCCAGGCGTTGCGCGGTTCGATGCGCAGGGCGCGCTCCAGCGAAGCGCCGGCGGACTCACGCCGGCCGCTGCCGGCCTCCTGGCGTGCGCGTTCCAGCAGGGCGACCACGGCGCGGTTGCTGGAGACCGGTGGCGGTGGCGCCACCGTTTCGCTGCCGGCCTCGGCCGGCAGGGGTGTGGCGGTGTCGGACGGCTGAGCCACCGCGGACGGGACAGCGGACGGGGGTGCACTGCCCGCTGTCGCCTGTTCCTGCGGCCTGCCCGGCTCCGTCGGCGGCGAGGTCGGGGTGCCTGGCGGCGACACGCTGGCACAGCCGGTCAGCCAGACGACGATGGACCCGGCCAGGGCCAGGCGCAGAAGAGGCAGGAAGCTGAGGTGACGCATGAGGTGATCGGGGTCTGGAGTCTGGATGCTCTGCTAGGGGCTCATGGTGTTGAGTGCGGGCACGTCCGGGCAGGCCGTCTCGGGCGGCAGCGAGCTTTTGATGAAGGGCACGGACACGGCGCCCTTGCATTCTTCCTTGTAACGCTGGCCGCTGGCCGGGTCGATGAAGGCGAATTCGATGTCTTCCGGCACCTCGGGTGACAAGGGCTCGGGCTGGAGGTTCTTCATCATCTCGCCCCAGATGGTCATGGCGCCCGTGGCACCTGTGAGGCCGGTGGACTTGGCGTCGTCGCGGCCGACCCAGACCACCGCCACCATGTCGCCGGTGTAGCCGGCGAACCAGTTGTCGCGCAGGTCATCGGTGGTGCCGGTCTTGCCGGCCACGCGGACTTCGGGTGCGACCCAGTTGCTCAGGCCCTGGGCCGTGCCATCGCGTACCGCGCCCTGCAGGGCCGTGGTCAGCAGATAGACCGGGGCCGGGCTGGCCACAGCTTCGACGCTCAGCGGGTAGCGTTGCAGCGGCCTGCCGTCGGCCGTGACGATCTCGCGGATGGCGCGCAGGGGGGTGCGAAAGCCTCCGTCGGCCAGGGTCTGGTAGACCTGTGCCACTTCGATGGGCGAGAGCTCGAACGCGCCCAGCAGGCTGGACGGATAGGGCGACGGCCGCCCAACGCCAAAGCGCGGCAGCTTGTCCAGGATGCGTTCCACACCCAGGTCGATGCCCAGGCGCGCCGTGGAGACGTTCAGCGAGCGGGCGAGTGCCGTGCCCAGCGGGACCTGGCCGTTGAACTTGCGGTCGTAGTTCATCGGCTTCCAGTCCGGTGCGCCGCGCTGGCGCCAGACCAGCGGCGAGTCGTCCAGCGGCGTGAGCAGCGTGTACTTTGATGGTTGCTCCAGCGCCGTCAGGAACACGAGGGGCTTGGCCAGGGAGCCGATCTGCCGCTTGGCGTCGATGGCGCGGTTGTAGCCCGCATAGCGCGCCTGGCGCCCGCCCACCAGCGCCAGTACCTCGCCTTGCTGCGTACTGCTGACGACCACCGAGCCTTCCAGGGAGTTGACCGGGATCTTGCGCGTGGTCTCCAGCTGGGTCAGGCGCTGCGCCAGGGCCTGCTCGGCCTCGCGCTGCACGCGCGGGTCCAGCGTGGTGAAGATGCGCAGGCCTTCGCTGCGCAGGTCTTCCTCGCGGTAGTCGCGCTGCAGCTGACGCTGCACGTACTGCAGGAAGGCCGGATAGGGCGAGGTGCCCGTGGGCGCGCGGCGGATCACGCCCAGGGGTTTGTCGCGCGCCGGCACGAACTGGGCCTGCGTGATGACACCGAGTTTCACCATCTCCTGCAGCACCACGTTGCGCCGCTGCAGTGCCTGCTCGGGCTTGTTGCGCGGATCGTAGACGCCCGGCCCCTTGATCATGCCGACCAGCAGGGCGATCTCCTGCAGTTCCAGCCGCTCCAGCGGCCGGTCGAAATAGAAGTGGCTGGCCAGCCCCACGCCGTGGATCGCGCGGCTGGCGTCCTGCCCCAGGTAGACCTCGTTGAGATAGGTCTCGAGGATCTCGTCCTTGCTGTAGTGCATTTCCAGCAGCAGGGACATGAGCACTTCCGTGCCCTTGCGCGTGAGCGTGCGTTCCGAGCTGAGGAAGAAATTCTTGACGAGCTGCTGGGTCAGCGTGCTGCCGCCTTCCACGCGCTGGCCGCTGAGCGTGCGGTACAGCGCGCGCGCGATGCCGCGCGGATCGATGCCCCAATGCGTCTGGAACTTGCGGTCCTCGACGGCCATCAGCGTGTCGACCAGCACGCGCGGCACCTGGTCCAGCCGCAGCAGCGCGCGGTCTTCGTTGTGCCCGGGGTAGATGCCGCCGATCAGGGGCGGCTCGATGCGCAGCAGCGGCATCTCCTTGTCCCCGGTGCCGCGCTCCTGCAGCTGGGCGACCTTGCCCTCGGCAAACACCGCGCGCAGGCGCTGGCTGGGCTGGGGGCCGTCCCAGAACACGAAGTCACGGGTCGTGAACTCCACGCCATCGAGGACGTGGCGATAGGTGGCCGCTTCCTGCGGCTCGGGGTTCTCGCGGTAGCCGAGCGCGCGCAGTTCCTCCACCAGTCGCGCGGGTGTGAGCTTGAGTCCGGGGTACACCTCCAGCGCGCGGCCGTAGACGCGCGCCGGCAGCGCGAACTTGCGGCCCTCGAAGGCCTCGCGGATGGTGATGTCCAGGTACAGGGTGAAACCCGCCAGGACCAGCAGCAGCGACCAGGCGATGAGCCGCAAGGCCAGCCCCGGTTTTTTCCAGGGCAGGCGGGGCAAGGCACGCAGACGATTCAGGAACGGTGACAGCCTATGCATGGGGAGGTCCGTGAGGGGCGGGGCAGCGGCGTGCGCGCCCACAGGGTGAACTCCGTCGATTGTAGGGGCCGGGGCGGGCGGCCCGCGGGCCTGTACGGCTTGTTACGCGCGTTCGCGCCCTATTCGCCCAGGTAGGCGGCGCGCACGGCCGGGTCGTGCAGCAGGTCCTGGGCCAGGCCGGACAGCGTGATGAGCCCGGACTCCATGACGTAGCCCCGGTCGGCCAGGGCCAGGGCGCGGCTGGCGTTCTGCTCGACGAGCAGCACCGTCATGCCCTGGCTGGAGACCTCGCGCACCACCTCGAAGATCTTGTCCACCATGATGGGGCTCAGGCCCATGGAGGGTTCGTCCAGCAGCAGCAGCTGGGGGCGGCTCATCAGGGCGCGGCCCATGGCCAGCATCTGCTGCTCGCCGCCGGAGAGCGTCCCGGCCAGCTGGGTGTGGCGTTCCTTGAGGCGCGGGAACAGGGTGTACATGCGCTCCAGGTCGGTCGCGATGCCGTCCTTGTCGTCGCGGGTGTAGGCGCCCATGAGCAGGTTTTCGGCAATGCTCATGCGCGTGAACACGCCGCGCCCCTCGGGCACCATGGCCAGGCCCTGGCGCACCAGGTCCCAGGGCCCCTGGCCGCGCAGGGCACGGCCCAGGTAATGCAACTGGCCCAGGCAGGGCAGGGTGCCGGTCACGGCTTTCATGGTGCTGGTCTTGCCGGCGCCGTTGGAGCCGATCAGGCAGACCAGCTCGCCCCGGCGCACCTCGAAGTCCACGCCCTTGACGGCCTGGATGCCGCCGTAGGCCACCTTCAGGCCGTGGACCTGCAGCAGCACGTCCTTGTTGTCACTCATGATGCGGTGGCCTCCGCGGCGGTCTTGGCGCCGGCGTGGCCCAGGTAGGCCTCGATGACCTTCTCGTTCTTCTGCACGTCGGCCGGTGTGCCCTCGGCGATCTGGCGGCCGTAGTCCAGCACGGTGACGCGGTCGCACAGGCCCATGACCAGCTTCACGTCGTGTTCGATCAGCAGCACGCTGACACCATCGGTGCGGATGCGTTCGATCAGCGCGCGCAGTTCCACCTTCTCGGTGGCGTTCATGCCGGCGGCCGGTTCGTCCAGGGCCAGCAGCAGCGGCTCGGTGGCCAGGGCGCGGGCGATCTCCAGGCGGCGCTGGTCGCCATAGCTCAGGGTGCGCGCCTTGTAGTCACCCAGGTGGCCTATGCCCACGTAGTCCAGCAGCTCGTTGGCGCGCCGGGTGATGTTCACTTCCTCGCGCTCGAAGCCGCGGGTGCGGAAGATGGCACCCAGCAGGCCGGAGCCCGAGCGGATGTGCCGCCCCACCATCACGTTCTCCAGCGCCGTCATGTCGGCAAAGAGGCGGATGTTCTGGAAGGTGCGTGCGATGCCGGCACGCGCCACCTCGTGCACGGCCGTGGGCTTGTAGGCCAGACCGGCCAGCTCGAACTTGCCGCTGTCGGGGGTGTACAGGCCGGTGATGACGTTGAAGAAAGTGGTCTTGCCCGCACCATTGGGGCCGATCAGGCCGTAGACCTGGCCGCGCTGGATGCGCAGGTGCACATCGTTGAGGGCCTGCAGGCCGCCGAAGCGTTTGGAGACGCCGCTGACATGCAGCAGGGCGTCGGCGTGATGCGCACTCATGCCGGTCCCCCCTTGGTGCGACGGACCTTGCCGTGTTCGGGCGAGGGCCACAGGCCGCGCGGGCGCAGCAGCATCACGACGATCATGGCCAGGGCGATCAGCAGTTGGCGCAGGATGGAGGCGTCAAGCCGCCCGTCGGTCATGGACTGCAGCGGGCCGGCCACATAACGCAGCACCTCGGGCAGGGAGGCCAGCAGCACCGCGCCCAGGATCACGCCCGGCAGGTGGCCGATGCCGCCCAGCACCACCATGGCCACGATCATCACGGACTCCATGAGGCTGAAGGACTCGGGCGAGATGAAACCCTGGAAGGCCGCGAACATGGCGCCCGAGACGCCGCCGAAAGTGGCGCCCATGCCGAAGGCCAGCAGCTTCATATTGCGCGTGTTGATGCCCATGGCCTTCGCGGCGATCTCGTCCTCGCGGATGGCCATCCAGGCGCGGCCGATGCGCGAGAACTCGATGCGGTGGCAGATCACCACGCTCACCACCACCAGCGCGAGGAAGAGGTAGTAGTACATGGTGACCGGCGCCACGTCGAAGCCCAGGATGTTGAGCTTCTTGCCCAGGTCAAAACCGAAGAACTTGATGGAGTCGATCTGGCCTATGCCCTTGGGGCCGTTGGTGATGTTGACCGGGTGGTCCAGGTTGTTCAGGAAAACGCGGATGATCTCGCCGAAACCCAGGGTCACGATGGCCAGGTAGTCGCCGCGCAGGCGCAGCGTGGGTGCCCCCAGCAGCACGCCGAAAGCGCCGGCCAGCAGCGCCCCCAGCGGGATCACCAGCCACAGCGGCGTGTGCAGGCCGTTGGGGAACATGGCGGCAAAGGCGGGAAAGTGGTCGCTCAGGTGCGGCGAGGCCAGCAGGCCGAACATGTAGGCGCCGATGGCGAAGAAGGCCACGAAACCCAGGTCCAGCAGGCCGGCGTAACCCACCACGATGTTCAGGCCCAGGGCCAGCAAGACGAAGAGCAGGGCCATGTCCAGGATGCGCACCCAAGCATTGCCGTAGCCCTGGAGGATCAGCGGCAGCACCAGCAGGCCGATGGCGGCCAGCACGATGGCGATGAGGCGGTGACGGGAATTCATCTGCATGGTCAAGCCCGGTCCGCCACGCGTTCGCCCAGCAGGCCCGAGGGCCGCAGCGTCAGCACCACGATCAGCACGATGAAGGCGAAGATGTCGGCGTAATGGCTGCCCAGCACACCGCCCGTGAGGTCACCGATGTAACCGGCGCCGATGGCCTCGATCAGGCCCAGCAGGATGCCGCCCACCACCGCCCCGGCCAGGTTACCGATGCCACCGAAGACCGCCGCCGTGAAGGCCTTGAGCCCGGGCAGGAAACCCATGGTGTGCTGCGCGGTGCCGTAGTTGCTGGCCCACATCACGCCGGCAATTGCGGCCAGCACGGCGCCGATGATGAAGGTGGCCGAGATCACGCGGTCGGGCTGCACCCCCATGAGGGCGGCCACGCGCGGGTTTTCGGCGGTGGCACGCATGGCGCGGCCCAGTTTGGTGGCGTGTACCAGCCACATCAGCGCGGCGAGTGTCAGCGCCGTGACGACCAGGATCATGATCTGCGTGGGCGTGATGCTGGCGCCGCCGAGCTGGATGGGCGTGCTGGGCAGCAGCGTGGGGTAGGACTTGAAGTTGGGCTTCCAGATGATCATGGCCATGGTCTGTAGCAGGATGGACATGCCGATGGCGGTGATCAGCGGGGCCAGGCGCGGGCTGTTGCGCAGCGGCCGGTAGGCCACCTTTTCGATGCTGTAGTTCAACGCGGCGGCCAGCACGCAGGCCACGATGAGGGCGATGATCAGCACCAGCCAGGGCGGCAGCAGGGGCTGCAGCAGGCCGATCACGCTCCAGCTGACCAGCGCGCCGACCATCAGCACCTCGCCGTGCGCGAAGTTGATCAGGCCGATGATGCCGTACACCATGGTGTAGCCCAGCGCCACCAATGCGTACATGCTGCCCAGTACCAGCCCGTTGATGATTTGCTGCAGGAAGATGTCCATAGATTCCCATCTGCAAGCTTCATGCCACTTGCATCCGGTCCCGTGTTTTTATGGCTGGTTCCGACTCTTTTCGTTCAGCGCGCGCAGCGCACGCATCTTCTCGGCGATTTTGATCTCCAGGCCGCGTTCCACGGGTCGGTAGAAACCCGGCTCGGCCATGCCTTCGGGCAGATAACTCTCACCGGCCGCAAAACCGCCGGCTTCGTCATGCGCATAGCGGTAGCCCTTGCCGTAGTCCAGCTCTTTCATGAGCTTGGTCGGTGCATTGCGCAGGTGCATGGGCACCGGGCGGGTGCCGTCCTTCTTGATGAAGGCCTTGGCCTCGTTGTAGGCCTTGTAGACGGCATTGCTCTTGGGCGCGATGGCGAGATACACCACACACTCGGCCAGGGCCAGCTCGCCCTCGGGTGAGCCCAGGCGCTCGTAGACCTCGGCCGCGTCCAGCGCCAGGCGCAGGGCGCGCGGATCGGCCAGGCCCACATCTTCACTGGCCATGCGCACCAGGCGGCGCGCCATGTAACGCGGGTCGGCCCCGCCGTCGAGCATGCGCATGAACCAGTAGAGGGATGCGTCGGGGTCTGAACCGCGCACCGACTTGTGCAGCGCGCTGATGGTGTCGTAGAACTGCTCGCCGCCCTTGTCGTAACGCCGCATGCGCTCGCCCAGCACCTTTAGCAGCCACTCGTCGCTGATCTGCGCCTGCTTCTGCTGCGTGGCCGCCACGGCCAGCGTTTCCAGGGTGTTGAGCAGGCGTCGCGCGTCGCCATCGGCATAGGCGATCAATCGGTCGCGCGCTGTGTCGTCCATGGGCGGCACGGCGTTGATGTCCAGGGCGCGCTGCACGATCTGCTTCAGGTCGTCTTCGCTCAGCGACTGCAGCACATAGACCGCCGCGCGCGAAAGCAGGGCCGAGTTGACCTCGAAGGACGGGTTCTCGGTGGTGGCGCCGATGAAGGTGAAGAGGCCGGACTCCACGTGCGGCAGGAAAGCGTCCTGCTGGCTTTTGTTGAAGCGGTGCACCTCGTCCACGAAGACGATCGTTCTTTTGTCCTGGCCCAGCGCCACCTGCGCCATCTCCACCGCCTCGCGGATGTCCTTCACGCCGCCGAGCACCGCGCTGATGCTGATGAACTGCGCGCCAAAGGCATCGGCCATGAGCCGCGCAATGGTGGTCTTGCCCGTGCCCGGCGGGCCCCAGAGGATGCAGCTATGCGGCTGGCCCGATTCAAAGGCGATGCGCAGGGGCATGCCTTCGCCCAGCAACTGCTGCTGGCCGATGACTTCGCCCAGGGTTTTGGGGCGGAGGCGTTCGGCCAGGGGTTGATGCGAGGGGGCGCTTGGGGGCATGCGGGGGATTCTAGGGCTTCGGGTTTTCTGTTGGCCTGTGCTTTGGCGATCGTGGCAAGCCGGGTCTCGCCCCGGCGGGCGAGTCACCTTTCTTTGCTTCGCCAAAGCAAGGTAACCGAAAGAAAGGCGAGCCGGATTCGTCGACCCTCCGCTGTCGCTGCGGGCACACTGCGTTGCTCGGGACCGGCGGGAAGCGCAGAAACTCGCTGCGCTCAAACATCTGCGCTTCTTGATCCGCCGCTCCCTGCGCTACTCGTCTCCTCATTACGGCGGGGGAACCGGATATCGAAAACCACAAGGACGCGCCATGGCGCGTCCTTCTGTGGTCGTTGATTCTTCAGGCTTCGCGCCCCGATATTAGGAAGCGAGCAGCACCGTTGCAGACAAACTCAAGTAGCGGTTGCTAGTTCGGGACTACTTGTTCCAATCATCACCCTCACCTATTACGCGCTCTCGGTCAAAGTTATCCCGAGCCTCGGTGTTGTAAGCGAGATTGTTATCTTTGCTGTCGACGAATTTCCTGGCGTAACCGCCGCGCCACCGTCTATTGAATGCGTCAATGTAATCAACGTGTCCAAACACCCAAAGTTGCTTGCTTGTGTCACTTAGAGGATCTAAGGACACATGCTTGTCAATATAGATTGACTCATCGGATACCAAGAAGGCGTTGGGGAAAGACTCGCGCGACTGCGTTCCAAATGGATACGGTATTGGGAGTGCTTCTCCGTATTCAAGAAGCTTGAATCCGATGTGCACATCAGTCACATGTGCTGGTGTTTTGCCCCAATTCTTGATTTCAAATTCAATGTAGTTGCTGAATCCGGCTGTAAGAGGGGTGATGCCTGGAGCAGCATGTGAAATCTTTACGTAGGCGCGTTCCGCGGCCATCAGCGCATCAGACTGAGCCTTGGCAGCGAAAGCAGCGTTTTTTGTGTCCTCGGCTCCAGCTTTCATTAACCTAAGCTGCGTCAAAAACATTCCGAGCTGAACTGATGCAACGATTGCCAGCAGCAAGCTGGCAATCGCCATCACTATCGTCCAAGTGACGATGGCGCGTTCGTTTGATGCTTTTTCGAGGCGATCCTGCTCCTGTTGTGCAATCTTCTCAGGACTTTCAACGTCATCGATGCGCTTAACAATGAACGGGTTTTTGTCGGTTCCCAGTAGGGAGACGGCGGCTTTTGCTCCCATCTCCTTTGGAGCGGTTTGTTGTGCGTGGCTATCGGCTCTTGGTTTTGAATCCGCTGAAGCAGAAAATGCGCACGAGTATCCGGCAAGCAAGAGAATGAAGAGAATTGTCTTCATGATCAACAGGCCCTTTCTGGTACGCCCAAGTACTCGATCTTTGTTAAGTTGTTATACATGAGCTTGACCCAGGATTGATACGGAATACGGAGAGGTCCTCGTCTAATTGATATTTGAGGGCTAATCGAGGGTAAGAAGGACGCGCATGGCGCGTCCTTGTGGTTTTCGGTATCCGGTTCCCCCCCCCGCCGTAATGAGGAGGCGAGTAGCGCAGGGCTGAGCGGAAAAAGGGGCGCGCATGTTTGAGCGCAGCGAGTTTGCGCGCACCCCGCGCAGACCGAGCAACGCAGCGTGCCCGCGCAGCGGGTCGACGAATCCGGCTCGCCTTTCTTTTGGGTACTTTGCTTTGGCGAAGCAAAGAAAAGTACCTCGCCCGCCGGGGCGAGACCCGGCTTGCCTCGCTGGCTTGGGCGCATCGCAGAGAGCGATAACCTGCGAAAATCTCGTCTCGCACCGCAAAACCCAGAAATGACCTATTCCGTCAAAGAAATCTTCTACACCCTGCAAGGCGAGGGCGCCCAGTCCGGCCGGGCTGCCGTGTTCTGCCGCTTTGCAGGCTGCAATCTCTGGACGGGGCGCGAGGAAGACCGGGCCAACGCGGTCTGCAAGTTCTGCGATACCGACTTCGTGGGCACAGACGGCACCGGTGGTGGCAAGTTCACATCAGCCGATGCACTGGCCGAGGCCATCGAGAACAGCTGGGAACCGCAAGGTCGGGCCGGCCGCTACGTGGTGCTGACCGGCGGCGAGCCCCTGCTGCAGGTGGATGAGGCGCTGACCACCGCTCTGCATGCGCGTGGTTTCACGATTGCCGTGGAAACCAATGGCACGGTGCAGGCACCGGCGGGGCTGGACTGGATCTGCGTCAGCCCCAAGGCCCAGGCCGAGGTGGTTCTAAAGCAGGGCAACGAGCTCAAGCTGGTCTACCCGCAGGTCGAGGTGGATCCGGCGCGTTTCGAAGGCTTGGCCTTCGAGCATTTCTTCCTGCAGCCCATGGACGGGCCGGATCGTGCCACCAATACCGAGCGCGCCATTGAATATTGTCAGCAACACCCGCAATGGCGGCTGGGCATCCAGTCGCACAAGATGATCGGAATCCGTTGATGTACGAAATCAGCCAGCGTTTTTTCTTTGACGCCGCCCACACCCTGCGCCGCGAGATCGAGGCCGAGGGCAGCAAGCGCGTGCATGGACACACCTATTACGCCGAGGTCTTCGTCCGCGGGGAACCCAAGGGGACGTCCGGCATGGTGCTGGACCTGGGTTATGTCCGGCGCGAGGTGGAGGTGCTGCGCGAGAAGCTGGACCACCATTTCCTCGACGAGGTGGCAGGCCTGGGCATCCCCACGCTGGAGAACCTCTGCGCCTTCATCTGGAAGGAACTGCAGCCCAAGGTGCCGGGCTTGTCGGCGGTGACGGTGGAGCGTCATGCCATTGGTGACAAGTGCGTCTATCGGCCTGAGTGAGGCCCTGTAGCGCGGCGTTGGGACAACACGCGCAACAGCCGGGTAACCGCGTTTTTTGCCACGTACCAAGTGCATCCCATGCGACATACCCCAACCTCCTATTACTGGAGTGGCGAAACCATCCGCAGCCGAAGCGTGAGCGATGTCGTGCCCATGGGAACCCTTGATGTGCCTGCGCCCCCTGCCAGGCTGGTGGCCGATTGGCGAAGGGAGATCGCGTTGCGCCTGGGCCTGGAGCCCGGCGACGTCGAGACTTTGCCTTTGGTGCGAGCGCGCGTCCGCTGGCCGGATTACCGCCTCTGCGTGCAGACGGTGGCCGACTGGACACGTTCGCTCGGTTTGCAGGAGGTGCTGGCTTCCAGTGAAGTCGCCCTGATGGCCTGCCGCGGCGCGAGGTACCACCATGACGGCGAGCGTTATGGCGGTGCGGCCTTCTGCAATCTCTTCCTGAGCGAAGACCGGGGGCTGGATCTGCATTTTCCGGCGACCGGTCAGCGCATCCCCTTGGCCAGGGGGACGGCCGTGATCTTCGATACGGGCCAGCCGCACGCCGTCATTGATCGCAACAGCAGCGGCTTTGATGTGGGTGACTTCCCGCCCGAGCGTGAGCGCGATCAGGTTTTCCTGAGCTGGGAGCTACCCATCGAGGATGCCCATGTCGCGCACGCGCTGCAGATCGCTTTCGACATCGACCCCACAACGGCCTTGCGCCTTGAGGATGAGCAGGTCTGGCTCAACGGCGCGCGGGCCCGTGTGTGCCCGGCGACAGGCCGGTGGACCCCGGCTGATCCAGCTTAGCCCGTATTGCGCAAGCCCGCCGCAATGCCGTTGATCGAGATGTGGATGCCGCGGCGCACGCGCTCATCGGCCTGGCCGGCGCGGTAACGCCGCATCAGCTCCACCTGCAGGTGGTGCAGCGGGTCGATGTAGGGGAAACGGTGGCGGATGGAGCGCTGCAGGGCGGCGTTGCCGGCCAGGCGCTGTTTTTCGCCGGTCAGCAGAGTCAGCGCATGCACGGTGCGCTGCCATTCGGCCTCGATCTGGGTGAACACCTTCTTGCGCAGCTTGCCGTCGCCCACCAGTTCGGCGTAGCGCGAGCCCAGGGCCAGGTCGCTCTTGGCCATCACCATGTCCATGTTGGAGAGCAGGGTCTTGAAGAAGGGCCACTGTTTGGCCATCTTCTGCAGCAGGGCCAGACGCTCCTTGGCGGCTTTGGGGCCTTCGGCGTTCAGAAAGTTCTCCACGGCGGTGCCGAAGCCGTACCAGCCCGGCAAGGTGACGCGGCACTGGCCCCAGCTGAAGCCCCACGGGATGGCGCGCAGGTCTTCGATCTTCTGAGTGGCCTTGCGCGAGGCCGGGCGCGAGCCGATGTTGAGTTCGGCGATCTCGCGGATGGGGGTGGAACCGAAGAAGTAGTCGGCAAAACCAGGGGTGTCGTAGACCAGGGCGCGGTAGGTGGCCATGCTGCCTTGAGACAGCGCCTCGGCGGCCTTCAGATAGGCGGGGGCCGCCGGCTTGGTGGGTTGCAGCAGCGTGGCTTCCAGCGTGGCGGCCACCAGGGTTTCCAGGTTGCGCCGGCCGATCTCGGGGTTGGAGTATTTGGAGGCGATCACCTCGCCCTGCTCGGTCAGGCGGATCTGGCCGCGCACCGTGCCCGGGGGCTGGGCCAGGATGGCCTGGTAGCTGGGGCCGCCGCCGCGGCCCACGGTGCCGCCACGGCCGTGGAACAGGCGCAGCTGCACGGGGGCGAGCTGGTCGAACAGCTCCACCAGCGCGATCTCGGCGCGGTACAGCTCCCAGTTGCTGGTGAAGATGCCACCGTCCTTGTTGCTGTCGGAGTAACCCAACATGATGTCCTGTTCGCCACCGCTGCGCCGGATCAGCGCGGCGATGCCGGGCAGGGCGTAGTAGTCGCGCATGATGGGCGCGGCCTGGCGCAGGTCTTCGATGGTCTCGAACAGGGGCACGACGATCAGGTCGTTCATGCAGTTCGGGTCGTCCAGCGTGCCGCGCATGAGGCCCACTTCCTTCTGCAGCAGCAGCACTTCGAGCAGGTCGCTCACCGTCTCGGTGTGGCTGATGATGTAGTGGCGGATGGCCTCGACACCGTAGCGCTTGCGCATCTGCCGTGCGGTCTCGAACACGGCCAGTTCGCTCTGCGTGTGGGCGCTGTAGTCCACGCCCACCACGCGCAGCGGCCGGGCATCACCCAGCAGGCGCAGCAGCAGGGCGCGCTTGGCCATTTCGTCGAGCTTCGAGTACTGCGACTCGATGCGCGCCGTGGCCAGCAGTTCGGCGATGACTTCCTCGTGCTTGTCCGAACTCTGGCGCAGGTCCAGCGTGGCCAGGTGGAAGCCGAAGACTTCGACGGCGCGGATCAGCGGGCGCAGGCGCTGCTGCGTCAGAGCGGCGCCATGGCGCGTGTTGAGCGAGGTGTCGATGGTCTGCAGGTCGGCCAGGAAGTCGGCCGCGCTGGCATAGGGGTTCTGCGGGGCCACGGCGTGGCGCGCGGCCTCGCCGCCGGTGAGTTCGTGCAGGGTGGCGGCCAGGCGCGCGTAGACGCCGATCAGGGCGCGGCGGTAGGGCTCGTCCTTGCGGTGCTCGCTGGTGTCGGGCGAACTGTCGGCCAGTTGGCGCATTTCGGGGCTGCAGCCCACCAGCAGGTCGGAGACGGACAGCTCGCTGCCCAGCAGGTGCACCTCGGTCAGGTAGTGGCGCAGCGCCACGTCGGCCTGGCGGCCCAGGGCCATCGCCATGGTGTGCGCGCCCACATTGGGGTTGCCGTCGCGGTCGCCGCCGATCCAGTGGCCCATGCGCAGGAAGCTGTGCACATGGGCCTGGCCCAGCTCACGCTCCAGGTTGGCATAGATGGCGGGGATCTCGCGCAGGAAGGTGGGCTCGTAGTAGCTCAGCGCGTTCTCGATCTCGTCGGCCACGCTGAGCTTGCTGCTGCGCACCAGGCGGGTCTGCCACAGTTGCAGCACGCGCGCGCGCAGCTGGGCTTCGTTGGCCGCCAGCTCGCGCGGGGTCAGCATGTCCTTGCGCGGGTCCACGCCCACGGCGCGGGTCTTGATCTCGTCGCGCTGCGTCAGCAGGCGGGCAATATCGCGTTCGGCGTCCAGGATGCTCTTGCGCTGCACCTCGGTGGGGTGGGCGGTGAGCACGGGCGAGAGGTAGCTGTGCGCCAGGGTGTTGGCGATCATCTTGGGGCTGATGCCGGCCCAGCGCAGGCGCGACAGGGCGACGTCGATGCTGCCTTCCTGCTCGTTACCGGCACGTTCGTGCACGGCGCGGCGGCGGATGTGGTGGCGGTCCTCGGCCAGGTTGGCCAGGTGGCTGAAATAGGTGAAGGCGCGGATGACGCTGACGGTCTGGTCGTCGCTCAGGCCCTTGAGCAGCTTTTTCAGGGTCTTGTCGGCTTCCGTGTCGTCGTGGCGGCGGAAGGCCACCGAGAGCTTGCGGATCTGTTCGATCAGCTCGTAGGCGGCGCTGCCCTCCTGCTCGCGGATCACATCACCGAGGATGCGGCCGAGCAGGCGGATGTCTTCGACCAGCGGTCGTTCGTTGTCTCGGGAGCGGGCGGCGGGGGCGGGCATGGCGAGGTACCGTGTGGTGTTAAATGGAGGCTGTGCGATGCATGCTAGCATCGCCGGCTCGCTGATGTGTCTACTCTCTGTAACTGATGCATCGGCGACTTTTCCACACTCTCCAAGCGCCCGATGAAACTGACCATTGCAACCCGTGAGAGCCGCCTCGCCCTCTGGCAGGCCGAACACGTGAAAGCCCTGCTGGAGCAACAGGGCCACAGCGTCACGCTGCTGGGCATGACGACCAAGGGCGACCAGATCCTGGACCGCTCGCTGAGCAAGGTCGGCGGCAAGGGCCTGTTCGTCAAGGAACTCGAGGTGGCGCTGGAAGAAGGCCGTGCCGACCTGGCCGTGCATTCGCTCAAGGACGTGCCCATGGAGCTGCCCGAGGGTTTTGCCCTGGCCTGCGTGATGGAGCGCGAGGACCCGCGTGACGCCTTTGTCTCACCGAAGTACGCCAACCTGTCTGCGCTGCCGCAGGGTGCCGTGGTGGGCACCTCCAGCCTGCGCCGTGTGGCCCTGCTGCGTGCGACCCGCCCGGACCTGAAGATCGAGCCGCTGCGCGGCAACCTCGACACCCGCCTGCGCAAGCTGGACGAAGGGCAATACGACGCCATCGTGCTGGCTGCGGCCGGCCTCAAGCGCCTGGGCCTGGAAAACCGCATTCGTGCCGTTTTCGCACCGGGCGAGATGCTGCCCGCCGCCGGCCAGGGCGCGCTGGGCATCGAGATCCGCAGCGATCGCCAGGACGTCGCGGCCGCGCTGGCACCGCTGGTGCACCAGGGCACCTGGCTGCGCGTGGCGGCCGAACGCGCCGTGAGCCGTGCCATGGGCGGCAGCTGTTCCATGCCGCTGGCGGCCTACGCCACGCTGGAGGGCGGCCATCTCACGATCCAGGCCGCCTGGGGTGACCCGGAGGGCCGCGTGGCCTTGGTGCGCGCCGATGCGGTGGCCGATGCGGCCGATCTGGATGCGGCCGAGGTGCTGGGCACGCAGGTCGCAGCCCGGCTCAAGGATGGGGTGCTGCGCGCCGGCGGCTCCCTGGATACCGAGAAGCACTGAACACCATGCGCGTCATCGTCACCCGCCCGCAGCGCGAGGCGCAGGACTGGGTGCAGGTGTTGCAGCAGGCGGGCCACGAGGCGCTGGCCCTGCCGCTCATCGCGATCGCTCCGGCGCCCGATGCGGCCGCGCTGCAGCAGGCCTGGCGCCAGCTCGGCGGCTACCTGGGCCTGATGTTCGTCAGCGCCAATGCGGTCGACGGCTTCTTCGCGGCCCGCCCGGCCGATGCGCCACTTCCGCTGCAGGCCTGGGCTACCGGGCCCGGCACGGTCGGTGCGTTGCTGCGCGCCGGGATTCCGGCACCGCACATCACCGCGCCGCCCGCCGATGCACCGCAATTCGATTCCGAAGCCTTGTGGCAGCTGGTGGCCGGGCGGATCGTTCCCGGTGTGCGTGTGCTGGTCGTGCGCGGCGCCGATGCGGCCGAAGGCAGCACGCAGGGGGCCGGGCGCGACTGGTTTGCGCGCCAGGTCGCTGCCGCCGGTGGTGCGGTGGATTTTGTCGTCAGCTACCAGCGCTGTCGTCCGCAGTTTGATGCGGCCCAGTTGCAGCTGGCACGGGTTGCGGCCGGCGATGGTTCGGTCTGGCTGTTCAGCAGCAGTGAGGCCGTGTTGAACCTGCAGGCCAGCCTGCCGCAGCAGGACTGGCGCGCCGCGCGTGCCGTGGCCACGCATGCGCGCATCGCCCAGGCAGTGCGTGCGGCCGGCTTTGCCGTGGTGCGTGAGTCACGTCCGGCCTTGGCCGATGTCCGGGCCTCGATAGAATCGATGCAATGACGACACCCGAGCCCCTGGAGCCCCACAACGCCGGCAGCGCCGAGCCTGCCGGCTCGGTGGTGTCTGCACCATCCGCTGTGCCCGACGCTGCGCCGGCGTCGCGTGCCTTGGTGCTGGCCCTGGGCGTCGCTGCCCTGCTCGCCCTGCTGCTCAATGTCTTGCTGTGGGAGCGCCTGTCCACCCTGCAGGATCAGCTGGCACGCCAGACGGCCGAGGCCGGTGCCAACGCGGCCGAGGCGCGCATGCTGGCACGCCAGACCCAGGAGCAGGAGCGTGAGCTGGCCGCGCGCCAGGCCGTGATGGAAGCGCGCCTGGGCGAGGTGGCGTTGCAGCGCAGCCAGCTCGAGGAACTGATGCAGAGCCTGTCGCGCTCGCGCGACGAGAACCTGGTGGTGGACATCGAATCCGCCATCCGCCTGGCACAGCAGCAGGCCCAGCTGACCGGCAGCGTGGAGCCCTTGCTGGCGGCGCTGCGCACGGCCGAGCAGCGTGTGCAACGTGTGCCCCAGGCCCGGCTGGTGCCCCTGCAGCGCGCGCTGGCGCGCGACATGGCGCGCATCAAGGCCACGCCCTTGACCGATACGCCGACCCTGCTGGCCCGCCTCGACGAGCTGGTGCGCCTGGCCGACGAATTGCCGCTGGCCAATGCGGTGGCCGTGGCGAAGGCGCCCGCAGACACGGCAGCCAAGCCGCGTAGCGACACCGGGCTGACGGCCTGGTGGCAGCGCAGCCTGCAGCTGGTGCTGGACGAGGTGCGCGGCCTGGTGCGCGTCAACCGCATCGATCACCCGGAGGCGGTGCTGCTCACGCCCGAGCAATCCTTCTTCGTGCGCGAGAACCTCAAGCTGCTCCTGCTCAACGCCCGGCTGGGCCTGCTGGCGCGCCAGCCCGATGCCGCCCGGGCTGATCTGCTCAAGGCGGCGACTGCCATGGACAAGTATTTCGATGCCAATTCACGCCGCCTGCGCGCGGCTGCGGGCCTGCTGCAACAGACCCGTGAACAGATGAAGACGCTGGAGCTGCCGCGTGTGGATGACACGCTGGCGGCACTGACCACGGCCGCTGCCGGTCGCTGAGAACACGGGACGGCTCGCCTCATGCGCAACGTTCTGTGGTTCCTGGCCCTCTTCGCCATGGCGGCGGGGGTGGCGCTGTTTGCCGGCAACAACCAGGGCACGGTCACCTTGTTCTGGCCGCCCTATCGCATCGACCTGTCCCTCAACCTGGTGCTGCTGCTCCTCCTGGCGGCCTTTTTGCTGCTCTATGCAGCCTTGCGCAGCGTGGCCCTCTTGCTGGCCCTGCCGGGTGAGGCGCTGCGCTGGCGCATGCGCCATCAGGAGCGTGTGCTGCAGCAGGGGCTGCTCGATGCGCTGTCGCATCTGACGGCAGGGCGCTACATCCGTGCGCGCAAGGCAGCCGAGCATGTGCTGGCCCAGACCGAGGCGCTGACGCGTGGCGAACAGGGCCTGCCCTACGGCACCCGGCTGGCCGCCATGGCCCACTTGCTTGCTGCCGAGTGCGCCCATGCCCTGCAGGACCGCAGCGCGCGCGACGAACATGCACGCCAGGCGCTGGAACGGACCCAGTCCCGGCGCCGCGACGAACAGGAAATCCGGGAGGGCGTGCAGCTGCGCGTGGCACGCTGGGCCTTCGACGACCGCGACGTGCAGGCTGCCTTGCAGCGGCTGGATGAACTGCCCCAGGGCGTGGCACGCCGCACCCTGGCACTGCGCCTGCGCCTGCGGGTCGCGCGCCTGGCCGGCCAGTCCCGCGCTGCGCTGGAGACTGCGCGCCTGCTGGGCAAGCACCGCGCCTTTTCCGAATCGGCCAGCCGCAGCATCGTGCGCGGTCTGGCCACCGAATGGCTGCGCACCTGCCATGATCCGGCCCAGTTGCAGAAGGCCTGGGCCCAACTTGACGAGGCCGAACGCCGTTTGCCCGAGGTGGCCTTGCAGGCCGGCGAACGCATGCTGGTCCTGGGCGGCGACTTCGCGCTGGTGCAGCAGTGGTTGCTGCCGGTCTGGGAACAACTCGTGCGCCCGGCCTCGGCGCTACCGCAGGAACTGCGCCTGCGCCTGGTGCTGGTGCTGGAGCGCGGCTTTCACCAGACCCCGGGCCAGCCCGATGCGGTCTGGCTGGCGCGCATCGAAGCGGCCCAGATGGGCAACCCGCGTGAAGCCCTGTTGCAGTACCTGGCCGGCATTGCCTGCATGCATCTGAGCCTTTGGGGCAAGGCGCAGCAACTGCTGCGCCAGTCCCTGACCCAGCTGGCTGACGAATCGCTGCGCCGGCGCGCCTGGGCCGCCCTGGCCCGCCTGGCCGAGCAGCGCGAGGATGGTGCAGCCGCCCTGGAAGCCTGGCGACAGGCCGCCCAAGGCTGATTGGGGCTGTCTCGTCCCCCGGGACAAGCAGGGGGTGACGTTTGCGACTTTCCCGGCTAATATGGTCAGCACTATGGCGACCCTGACCGAACACCTGATCAAGCTGACCGATCACCGTGAGCGCGATCTGCTGGAGTTGACGCTGACTAAGGCCCTGATCGACCTGGTGCCGATCCAGCGTGTCGTGATTGCGCGCGTGAGCACCGAAGACAACGAGAAGCGCTGGCTGGACATCGTCTCGCTGGACGCACGCGGCGGCGGCAAGGTGGTGGACCCGCTGCGCATCGATTTCCAGAGCCTGCCGCGCCTGGAAGACGCCTATGACCGCTTGCGCAGCCTGCGCGGGCGCCAGGAGATCGAGGTGGCCTGGGCCGGCGAGGACGGCCCGCGCATCTACTACCTGCCCCTGTTTGCCGATTCGCGCGCTGACGACGAGCAGGGCGTGATCGAGATCCATTCTGCCGGCGTGCTGGCGCCGGAAGACCGGCAGACCATAGAGCAGCTGCACCACATCTACCGCAACATGTACACGCTGCTGGCCTACAGCGACCGTGATGCGCTCACCGGCCTGCTCAACCGCAAGTCCCTGGACGACACCTTCTACAGCGCCGTGCTGGAAGAGCTGGACGGCATCCTGGAAGACGCCAAAAACGAACCGTCCCCGGGCAAGGAGCGCCGCCACCGCGTGCCGCCCAACTACTGGCTGGGTACCATCACCATCGACAACTTCCACCTGCTCAACGACAAGCACGGTCACCTGATCATGGAAGAGGTCACGCTGCTGGTAGCGCGCATCATGAACAGCACCTTCCGAACGCACGACCGGCTTTACCGCTTCGGCGGCGAACAGTTCGCCGTGCTGTTCCACTGTCCCGAGGAAGCCCTGGCCCTGGGCGCCTTCGAGCGCATGCGCGCCAACGTCGAGAAGTTCAGTTTTCCGCAGGTCGGCCGTGTCACCGTCAGTTCGGGCTTCACCCGTGTGCTGGCCGACGATTCGCCGAGCACGGCACTGGAACGCACAGAGCAGGCCATCGACTTTGCGCAGAAGAACGGGCGCAACAAGGTTTGCAGCCATCTGGACCTGGTGCGGCGTGGGCTGTTTGGGGAAGTGGCGAGGACGGGGTCGGTGGACGTGTTCTGAACCTTCCGGTTCGTGATGAGATGCCCGCTTCATGCGGGCTTTTCTTTTTCTGCGTGATGTTTTTGATGTCGTGTCATTGCCGGGATGTGCCCCCGGCAGGGCAGTAACTTTCTTTTGCTTCGCCAAAAGAAAGTCACCAAAGAAAAGGCGAGCCGGGTGCGTCGTCCTTCCGCTGCGCTCCAGGCACGCTGCGTTGCTCGGCCAGGGCGGGAAGTGCAGAAACTCGCCCTGCGGGCTCAGACATCTGCACTTCTTTTTCCGCCCTGGCCTGCGCTACTCGCCTCCGCACACGGCAGTGGAAACCGACTACCGAATACTAAATACCAAGACAACAAGGACGCGCCATGGCGCGTCCTTGTGGGGTTCTGGCGGTTGGTTCCCGGCTGTTGGGTTCCCTATGCCGTGTGGCAGGGCTGAGCAGCGCAGCAGCGGGCGGATCAGGGCGGGCGTTGTTTGAGCGAAGCGAGTTTAGCCCGACCCCGCCCGATGCGAGCAGCGCAAGGTACCCCGCAGGGGCCCTGACTTCGGCTCGCCTTCTCTTTGCTTACTTTCTCTTGGCGAAGCAAGAGAAAGTGAGTCGCCCGCCGGGGCGAGACCCGGCCTGTCACGATCGCCAAAGTCTGGGCAAATAGAAATAGAAAAGGCACCCGAAGGTGCCTTTCTCAACCAACCGAACAGAGAATCAACCCTGAGCAGAACCCTGCTCAAACGGCAACTTCATGTCCCGCAGATCCTTGCGTGTCTCAACCAGGATCAGCGGACCCTCGTCGATCACCACCGGAGCCGGCCGCTCGCGCGGCACGTGCACCGGCTTGGGTTCGGCGGCAATGGCTGCCTGCACGGCAGCGATCTTGTCAGCGTTGGAGTTGACCCATTGCAGGCCCGCAGTGCTGGCAATTTCGTTCAGGTCGGACAGCGGCAGGTTGTAGCCCTGTACGCGCGGCAGTGCGCGCGCAGCCGGGGTGGCTGCAGAAGGTGCAGCGGGTGCTGCGGTCCTGGCCGGAGCGGGCGCGCTGCGAACTTCAGCTGCCGGTGCCGGTGTGCTCTCGCTGGCGACAACATCCTCCGGGGCGGCCACTTCCTGGGCCGGGCGTTCCTGGCGTTCACCACGCTCACCGCGTTCGCCACGCTGGCGGTCGCGGCCGTAACGGTCACGCGAGCGGCGCTCACGCTGGCCGTTGCTCTCGCCTTCAGGGCGGGCGTCGACCATCGGTTGCGTGTCGGCGCCGTTCAGGGCTTCGACGGGCAGTTGCTGCTCGACAGCACCGTCCTGCGGGCGGATGTCATCGGCGGGGCGACGTTCGCCCTCGGGGCGCGGGCCGCGCTCATTGCGTTCACCACGTTCCTGGCGCTCGCCACGTGGTTGGTCACCACGTTCGCCGCGAGCACGCTGCTCGCCGTTGCGCGGAGGGCGTTCCTGACGCGGCTGCTGTTCACTGCCGGCTTCTGTGGTCTGCTGTGTGCGCTGCTCGGTTTCACCGCGCTGGCCTTGACGGTCGCCACGGTTGCCACGTTCCTGGCGCTCGCCACGAGGCTGGTCACCGCGCTCGCCGCGACCACGTTGCTCGCCGTTGCGCGGAGCGCGTTCCTGACGCGGCTGCTGTTCACCGCCGGCTTCTGTGGTCTGAGGGGCGCGCTGTTCGGCGTCGCCGCGCTGGCCCTGGCGTTCACCACGGTTGCCGCGTGGCTCGTTGCGGTCACCGCGTTCCTGGCGCTCACCGCGCTCGCCCCGGCCACCGCGGCCACCACGGCCCCGGCCTTCACCGCGGCCTTCGCTGCGGTTGCCGTCACGGCCGCCACGGCCTTCGCGTTTCTCTTCCTTCTTCTCGGTCGTCTTGGCTGGCTCGGCGGCCGGCTTGCTGCCGAACAGGCCCTTGAGCCAGCCGACGAAGCCTGCGCTGGCCGGTTGCTCGGCCTTGCGCGCCACGGGCTTGGGGGCAGGTTGCGGCTCGGCCACCGGCTTCGGCGCCACGATGGGGGCCGGCGCATCGGGCAGCACGCCCTTGATGACCGGGGTCTGCTTGTTGGTCGGTTCCTGCGAGCGACGCGTGACGGCGGTGGGATCCTCGATCTCCTCGACCATCTGGTAGCTGGCTTCGATGTGGTCCAGGCGCGGGTCGTCGTGCTTGAGGCGCTCGAGCTTGTAATTCGGCGTTTCCAGCGACTTGTTGGGCACCATCAGCACGTTGAGGCGCTGCTTGAGTTCGATCTTGGTGATCTCGTTGCGCTTCTCGTTGAGCAGGAAGGAAGCCACGTCGACCGGCACCTGCACGTGCACGGCAGCGGTGTTGTCCTTCTGGGCCTCTTCCTGGATGATGCGCAGGATCTGCAGGGCCGAGCTCTCGGTGTCGCGGATGTGGCCGGAGCCGCCGCAACGCGGGCAGGGGATGGAGGCGCCTTCGGAGAGGGCCGGGCGCAGGCGCTGGCGGCTCATTTCCATCAGGCCGAATTTGCTGATGGTGCCGAACTGCACGCGGGCGCGGTCCTGGCGCAGGGCGTCGCGCAGGCGGTTTTCCACTTCGCGGCGGTTCTTCGACTCTTCCATGTCGATGAAGTCGATCACGATCAGGCCGCCGAGGTCGCGCAGGCGCATCTGGCGTGCCACTTCGTCGGCGGCTTCCAGGTTGGTGCGGGTGGCGGTTTCCTCGATGTCGCTGCCCTTGATGGCGCGTGCGGAGTTGACGTCCACCGAGACCAGGGCTTCGGTGTGGTCGATCACGATGGCGCCGCCCGAGGGCAGGTTGACCGTGCGGGCGTAGGCCGACTCGATCTGGTGCTCGATCTGGAAGCGGCTGAACAGCGGTGCGTTGTCGCGGTAGCGCTTCACGCGGGCGGCATGCTCGGGCATGACGTGCGCCATGAACTGCTGGGCCTGGTCGTACACGTCGTCGGTGTCGATCAGGATGTCGCCGATGTCGTTGTTGAAGTAGTCGCGGATGGCGCGGATCACCAGGCTCGATTCCTGGTAGATCAGGTAGGCACCCTTGCCGCCCTTGGCAGCGCCGTCGATGGCGGTCCACAGCTTGAGCAGGTAGTTCAGGTCCCACTGCAGTTCGGGCGCGGCGCGGCCGATGCCGGCGGTGCGCGCGATGATGGACATGCCATTGGGGTACTCGAGCTGGTCGAGTGCTTCCTTCAGGTCGGCGCGGTCGTCACCCTCGATGCGGCGGCTGACACCACCACCACGCGGGTTGTTGGGCATCAGCACGACATAACGGCCGGCCAGCGAGACGAAGGTGGTCAGGGCGGCGCCCTTGTTGCCGCGTTCTTCCTTTTCCACCTGGACCAGCAGCTCCTGGCCTTCCTTGATGGCGTCCTGGATACGGGCCTGGCTGACCGCAACACCCGGCTGGAAATACTGGCGCGAGATTTCCTTGAAAGGCAGGAAACCGTGGCGGTCTTCACCGTAGTCGACGAAGCAAGCTTCCAGCGAGGGCTCGACGCGCGTGACGACGGCCTTGTAGATGTTGCCCTTGCGCTGTTCGCGCCCTTCGACCTCGATTTCGTAGTCGAGGAGCTTTTGCCCGTCGACGATGGCCAGGCGGCGTTCTTCGGCCTGCGTGGCGTTGATCAGCATCCGTTTCATGGGATGGTTTCCTTTACATCAGTACACATGCCCTGTGCGGGCGCACGATGCCGGAACTGACGCTTCGAAACGGATGGAATTGCCGGAGAACCGCAGGCTCAGTTGGTGAGCCGCGGCATAGGCGCGTGGATGGGGGCGAGGGGAGGTGAGTGTGGGGCCACCACCAACTTGGTGGCCCAGGCTGCCCGCACTGCGGGCGCTGACGGCTGACCCGTGCCATTGATCAGCACGCGTACGCGCTGCAGGCACATGAGTATCAGGCTCATCAACACAAACATTTCGCTTAGATCCGGCTGCCAGCTTGTGGCTGGCAGCACTGGGTATTCCGTTCAGTGTTTCAAGGCGTCGGTTGCGCCTTCCACTGGGCAGGCCACGGCAAGCAGCTGGCTTGCGGTTTGCGTACCCGGTGGTCGGTGACATCGACCTTCCAGCGCGGCTGGTGGTGTCATGTGGACTAAACTCCAGACAAATCAACCACTTACAGCGCGTCGCTAGTGAAACACATTATAGGGGGCAAATTGGCCCCCGCCAGTCCTGAAGTGAAACAGGTAGAAGTCGACGAGGAATCGGCCGGCCAGCGCCTGGACAATTTCCTGCTGCGCCAGCTCAAGGGCGTGCCCAAGACCCATGTCTACCGGATCATCCGAAGTGGCGAAGTGAGGGTTAACAAAGGCCGTGCCTCAGCGGATACAAGGGTCGAGGTCGGCGATGTGGTGCGGGTGCCCCCCGTGCGCCTGTCCGAACGGGCCACCGAAAAGGCCGAGGCCATGGCGGGTCTGGTGGCCCAGGGCGCGCCGGCGCGCGAATTCCCGGTGCTGTTCGAGGACGAGGCCGTGCTGGCCATCGACAAACCCGCTGGCGTGGCCGTGCATGGCGGCTCAGGCGTGAGTTTCGGGGTGATCGAACAGTTGCGCATGGCCCGGCCCCAGGCCAAGTTCCTGGAACTGGTGCACCGGCTGGACCGTGAGACCAGCGGCATCCTGCTGCTGGCGAAGAAGCGCAGCGCGCTCAAGCACCTGCAGGACCAGTTTCGCGAGCGTGAAACGGGCAAGACCTACCTGGCCCTGGTGGCCGGCCAGTGGCCGCTGAACAAGAAGGTGCTGGACAAACCCCTGCACAAATACCTGCTGGAGGATGGCGAGCGCCGCGTCAAGGTGGTGGCGCGCGACGACCCGGACGGGATGAAGTCGGTCACCCTGGTCAAGGTACGCAGCCGCTCGACAGGGGGTGTGGCCCCGTCCGCCACCGGCTACAGCCTGCTGGAGGTGACCATCAAGACCGGCCGCACGCACCAGATCCGCGTGCACCTGGCGTCCGAAGGGCTGCCCATCGTGGGCGACGACAAATACGGCGATTTCGAACTTAACAAGGCGCTGCAGAAACCCGCAGCCGGCGAGGGGGCGGTGTCGCTCAAGCGCATGTTCCTGCATGCCTGGCGTTTACAGTTCAACCATCCGGCCAGCGAGGAGCGCATCGAGCTGCTGGCCCCCTTGCCGCCGGAGCTGGAACAGTTCCTGGCCCAGGCCATTCCCGACAAGACTTGAAGACCTCATGAGTTCCCGACCAAGACAGTACGACCTGATCGCCTTCGACTGGGACGGCACACTGTTCGATTCCACGGCCATCATCACGCGCTGCATCCAGAACGCGGTGCGTGACGTGGGCGGTACCGTGCCCGGCGACAAGGAAGCCGCCTATGTGATCGGCATGGGCCTGATGCAGGCGCTGGCGCATGCCGCGCCCGATGTGCCGGCCGACAAATACCCCCTGCTGGGCGAACGCTACCGCTTTCATTACATGGCGCGCCAGAATGACCTGAGCCTGTTTGCCGGCGTGCTGGAGCTGCTGGCCGACCTCAAGCAGCGCCACCACTGGCTGGCCGTGGCCACGGGCAAGAGCCGGCGCGGCCTGGACGAGGTGCTGCACACAGTGCAGCTCAAGGGCGTGTTCAACGGTTCGCGTACCGCCGACGAAACCGCTGGCAAGCCGCATCCGCGCATGTTGCAGGAGCTGATGCGCGAGTTCGGCGTGGAGCCCGAGCGCACGCTGATGATCGGTGATACCACGCATGACCTGCAGATGGCGCTCAATGCCGGCTGTCCCAGCGTGGGGGTGAGTTACGGCGCCCACGAGCCCGAGGCTTTCCATGCTCTGCAACCGCTGCATGTAGCGCATTCGGTGCGCGACCTGCACGACTGGTTGCTGCACAACGCATAAGGCCATGGAGGCCGAGGAACTGATCCCCCTGTGCAACTCGGCCGACCTGGCCGACGGCGGTCTGGGTGTGCCTTTTGATGTGGTCTACGGCGGCCAGACCTGCCGTGCCTTTGCCATCCGCTACGCTGGCCGGGCGCAGGCCTACCTGAACCGCTGCACCCACGTGGCCATGGAGCTGGATTACCAGCCCAACCATTTTTTCGACATCACCGGCCACTGGCTGATCTGCTCCACGCATGGCGCCCTCTACTCGCCCGAGTCCGGTGCGTGCCGCGGTGGGCCTTGCCGAGGCGGGCTCGTCAAGATTGCCCTCACCGAGCAGGACGGTGTCGTGCACTGGCATACTGCCTACAACCTGAAACCTATTGAGTTCTGACATGAGTGACAACTTTGGCGCCGAATCCGGCAGCCCCAGGCAGGAAACATCCCCGTCTGCGGCCCAGGCCCCGGGCTGGGAGCGCGCCGTGCTGGAAAAACTGGCCTTTGCCGCGCTGGAGGAACAGCGCGCGGCACGACGCTGGAAGATCATCAGTCGTCTGACGACGCTGGCCGTCCTGCTCTTGCTCGTCTGGCTGATTTTTGGTCTGGGTCAGGGTGGCAGTGCCCCCAGCACGCGTCATACCGCCCTGGTGGAGATCCAGGGTGAGATTGCCTCGGACAGCGAGGCCAGTGCCGATCTGGTGGTGGCGGCGATCCGCAACGCCTTCGAGGACCATGGCGCCCAGGCCGTGGTGCTGCTGATCAACTCACCCGGCGGCAGCCCGGTGCAGGCCGGCATCATCAACGACGAGATCCGTCGTCTCAAGGCCAAGCACAACAAGCCGGTCTACGCGGTGGTGGAAGAGGCCTGCGCTTCGGCGGCCTATTACATCGCCGTTTCGGCCGACAAGATCTATGTGGACAAGGCCAGCATCGTGGGCAGCATCGGCGTGCTCATGGACGGTTTCGGTTTTACCGGCCTGATGGACAAACTGGGCGTCGAGCGCCGCCTCATGACCGCCGGCGAGAACAAGGGCTTTCTCGATCCTTTCAGCCCGCAGACCGACAAGCAGCGCGCCTTTGCCCAGGCCATGCTGGACCAGATCCACAAGCAGTTCATCGACGTGGTCAAGTCCGGGCGCGGCAAGCGCCTGAAGGAAACGCCCGATATGTTCAGCGGCCTGTTCTGGACCGGCCAGCAGGCCGTGGACCTGGGCCTGGCCGACCAGCTCGGCAACCTGGATTACGTGGCGCGCGAGGTGGTCAAGGCCGAGGAGATCGTCGATTACACGCGTCATCCGAACGTGGCCGAACGCCTGATCAAGCGCTTTGGCGCGGCGATCGGTGAGGGTTCGGTCAAGGCCGTGCGCGCGCAGCCGACCTGGCGCTGAGCCGGCATCCTGGCATCAAGCAGGACGATGGGGTAGTTTGCCTGCGTCCTGTGTGCTGGCCGGCGCGAGTTGCTGGTAGCCGTAGATCCGTTCCGGAGGCATGCGGGCGACCAGCGTCTTGTCGGCCACGGGACCGACGATGGCGTACTGCGCCTGGGAGGTGTCGCGCTGGACGGTGTGGACCGTCGGGTGGCCCTTGTCATCGGTGATGGCTGCCACCAGTGGGCATTTGACGCTGTCGGTGCGTCGCATCACGATCCCGATCTCTCCGCTGCTCAGTTTCACGACCTCACCTGGCGGGTAGAGTCCGAACTCCTTGATGACGGCCGATGAGAGCGGGCCGCCATGATCTTCACGGAACAGTTGCCGGGCCGCCTCCTGGATCGGCAGTGCAGCTCGCAGCTTGCGGGGGCTGATCTTGGAGGTGAAGACGTCGGCGACACGCAGGGCGACGGCCAGGTCGGTGAGGTCGGTCCGGCCCTGCGGATAACCGTTGCCATCCGCATGCTCGTGGTGCTGGGCAATGGCGGTCAACCAGTCGCCATCGGTGACGCCGGCCTCGGTCAGCCATTGGACCGCCAGTTCCGGGTGCGCGTGGATCTGCGTCTTCTGGCTTTCGCGCATGGGTTCATCCTGCTCGGCCATCACACCCTGCAGCTGCAGGATGGGCATGTTCATGGTGAGTGCGGCGTGCACCAGGCTCAGGATCCTGGCTTGCGGCCACTGCAGCCGGCGCGCCATCAACAGGCAGAGAACGGACGCATGGATGGCGTGGTTGTAGCCGTAGTAATACAGGTGCGCTGATTCCTGCCGGACCATGTGGTACAGGGCCATGTCCACGTCCTGGTCCACCAGATCGATCAGCCGGGTGGCAAAGTCGGTGAGCTGGACCAGCGAGGGCGGCGCCTCCGGCAGCTTGGCCATGAGCTTGTACATCTCCTCGGCGCTCTGGTCCCAGAGGCTGAACAGATTCTCCGGGCGTTTCAGGGCGGAGATGTTGGCCCGCTCTTTTTCGGCCAGGTCCGCAAGGTGAGCGACCGCACGGGCTTCCTCGATGTCGACGAACGCACCACGGGTCAGCAGGGCATCGAGCTGCTCCTCGCTTTCGACAATGTGGCCCCGTGACAGCAGAAGCCGGGTGCTCTCGTCACGGACATTCCATGGCAAGGGCTCCCCCAGTCTGACCTTCGAGCGGGGCAGTCGAAGCAGCTTCATGCAGAAGCATTATGGGGATGATCCTGTCGGACAACAAGCGGAGTTGCCCTGCGGTGGGGTCAGCGTCCGATGGCGTAGACCGCCGGCGTATCTTTGTCCGGCGCCAGCGGCTGCTGTTTCCAGTTCTTGACGGTGTTGCTGCGCAGCTGCGCGGTGGCCAGTGTCAGCCCGCTGGCCACCGCCAGACGGGTGTTGTGCTGCAGGGTCTTGAGCAGGGCTTCCTGCAGGGCAGCGTTGCGGTAGGGCGTTTCGATGAAGAGCTGGGTTTGTCCGCTCTTGAGTGCCAGCGACTCCAGCTCGCGGATGCGCATGGCGCGCTCGGCGGCGTCTTGCGGCAGGTACCCGACGAATGCAAAGTTCTGGCCGGACAGGCCGCTGGCGGCCAGCGCCAGCAGCAAGGAGACCGGCCCTACCAGCGGCACCACGGTGATGCCGAGCTCGTGCGCGGCACGTACCACGGAAGATCCCGGATCGGCCACGGCGGGCATGCCAGCTTCGCTCAGCAGCCCCAGGTCGTGGCCGGCCAGCGCCGGGGCCAGCAGGGGTTTGGCGTCGAAACCCGTGCTGCCGTGGTCGCCCTTTTTGTGGACTTCCCGCGGCAGTTCCTGGAGGTCCAGTGACTGGATCGGGCTTGCCAGAGGGTGCAGTTCACCCACGCGCTTGAGATAGGCGCGGGCACTCTTGGCGTTCTCGCAGATCCAGTGCTGCAGCTGCGCCGCCACGGCCAGGGTACCGGCAGGCAGCACCTCGGTCAGCGGGGTCTGGGTGCTGCAGCCGAAGTCCAGCGGCGCGGGCACCAGATAGAGCTTGCCGGGCGTGGTCATACCGTGCCCAGCAGGGACAGGCCAGCCGCGCGTAGCAGGCGGGCCGTGCGGATCAGCGGCAGGCCGACCAGTGCGGTTGGGTCATCGCTCTCGATGGTGTCTAGCAGGGCAATGCCCAGGCCCTCGCTCTTGGCGCTGCCGGCACAGTCATAGGGTGTCTCGGCACGCAGATAGTTTTCGATCTCGGCGTCCGTCAGATCGCGAAAGCGCACGCGCACTGGCGCCAGCTCGACCTGTTCGAAACCCGTCTCGACGCAGACCACCGCCACGGCGGTCTGGAAGATCACCGTGCGGCCGCGCATACGGCGCAGCTGGGCCACGGCGCGTTCGTGCGTGCCGGGTTTGCCCAGAGGTTCGCCGCCCAGGTCGGCGACCTGGTCCGAGCCGATCACCACGGCCGACGGCTGGCGTGTCGCCACCGCGCGCGCCTTGGCCAGGGCCAGACGCAGGGCCAGATCACGCGGGTTTTCGCCGGGCAGGGGGGTTTCGTCGACCTCGGGCGAGACCACCTCGAAAGGCAGGCGCAGGCGCTGCAGCAGTTCGCGCCGGTAGGCCGAGGTGGAGCCGAGGATCAGGGGGCGGGGGGCGGGGGCGCTCATGCGTCGATTCTCTTACACTGCCGGCATGACCCAAGAGTTTCATGCCCGCCGCCTGGATATCAAGGCCTTTGCCCAAGCCGGTGCAGTCCTGTCCGGCCAGGATTTGCTATCAAAATATGAGCGATTGCTCGCAGAAACCGGTGGTGTTGGCGCCGAGCGCCCGGTGCGATGGAATGCCCGGGGCGAGCAGCGCATCGACGCCAGCGGTTTTGCCCAGATCTGGCTGCACCTGAGCGCCCAGGTCAGTCTGCCGCTGACCTGCCAGCGCTGCCTGGGGCCGGCGGATATCGAGCTTGCGGTGGTGCGTGACTTCCGTTTTGTGCCCAGCGAAGAGCAGGCCGAGACTGAGGACGAGGAGGCCGAAGAGGACGTGCTGGCCTTGACCCGCGAGTTCAATCTGCAGGAATTGATCGAGGACGAGCTGCTGATGGAGATGCCCGTGGTGCCACGTCACGAGGTTTGCCCGACCGAGGTCAAGCTGGTTGCCCAGGACGCGGATTTCGAGGCGGCCCAGGCTGAAAAGCCCAACCCCTTTGCCGCCTTGGCGGGCCTGAAAGGCGCCAAGAAGGGCTGAAGGCCGGGCGCTTTGCAAAACTGGCGTCAAATCAACAAGTTAAGCTATAATTCACGGTTTCGCGCAGACCCAACCTGTGCCGATCTGTCCCACCCTTGAACAACCTGTGCCGTGCGCCTGTCGCGCGGCCTGATTACCAGGAGCCAACCATGGCAGTCCAGCAAAACAAAAAGTCGCCCTCCAAGCGCGGCATGCACCGTTCGCACAACGCCCTGAACGTGCCCGGCATCGCCGTCGAGCCGACCACGGGTGAGACCCACCTGCGTCACCACATCAGCCCCAACGGCTTCTACCGTGGCCGCAAGGTGCTGAAGACCAAATCCGAAGCCTGACCACCTCAGGTTCTGCAGGGCCCGACGCTACACAACAGGTAGCTCGGGCCTTTGTCTTGATGCCGATCCTCTTTCGGTTCCTCTTGCGCCTGATTGCCTAGCTTGCCCATGATCACCATTGCTGTGGACTGCATGGGGGGCGATCACGGCCCCCGCGTCACGCTCGCGGCGTGCCGCAATTTCCTTGACCACCACCCGGATGCCGAGTTGCTCTTGGTCGGCCTGCCCGACCGCCTGAGCGGCGCCACCTATGCGCGCGCGCGCGTCGTTCCTGCCAGTGAGGTAGTGGGCATGGACGATCCGATCGAGGTCGCCCTGCGCCGCAAGAAGGATTCCTCCATGCGGGTGGCCATAGAGCAGGTCAAGGCCGGCACGGCCCAGGCGGCCGTCTCGGCTGGCAATACGGGGGCCTTGATGGCGATTGCCCGTTACGTGCTCAAGACGATGGAGGGCATCGATCGCCCGGCCATCGCCACCCAACTGCCGAATGCGGCCGGCGGGGCCACCACGGTGCTGGATCTTGGGGCTAATGTGGATTGCACCGCAGAGCACCTGCTGCAGTTTGCCGTCATGGGCTCGGCCCTGGTGTCGGTGCTGCGGGATGATCCCAACCCATCGGTCGGCTTGCTCAATATCGGCGAGGAAGTCATCAAGGGCAGCGAAGTCATTAAAAAAGCTGGTGAATTGCTTAGATCTGCCGCCAATTCTGGCGATCTAAATTTTTACGGCAATGTTGAAGGCAACGATATCTTCAAGGGAACGACGGATATCGTGGTCTGCGACGGCTTTGTCGGTAATGTGGCCCTGAAGGCGAGTGAAGGCTTGGCTGCGATGATCGGCGGTTTTCTGAAGCAAGGCTTTTCGAGCAACATCTTCACAAAAATGGCGGCTATTGTTGCGTATCCTGTTCTATCTTCTCTTAAAAAGAAGATGGACTACCGCCGTTACAACGGCGCTGCCTTGCTGGGCCTGCGGGGGCTGGTGTTCAAAAGCCATGGCTCGGCCGACGAACTGGCTTTTGAGCATGCCCTGAACCGCGCGTATGATGCAGCCCGGAACAAGCTACTTGAGCGGGTCCAGGCCCGTATCGCGCATGCCGCTCCGCTGCTGGCCGGGGTGGCCGCTGCAGAGTAGCCAGGGCGGGCCCGCCGCGCCCGTAACCCGAATTTCAAGCAGAACAATCAATGAGTCGTTATTCCCGCATTACCGGTACCGGCAGTTTCCTGCCGCCCAAGCGCCTGAGCAATGCCGATCTGGTGGCCCAGCTGGCTGCCGATGGCATTGAAAGCTCGGATGAGTGGATCGTCGAGCGCACCGGTATCCGTGCCCGTCACTTCGCCGAAGCCGGCGTGACCAGCAGCGACCTGGGGGCCGAAGCCGCTCGCCGTGCGCTGGACGCGGCTGGCGTGGCCGCCAAGGATATCGACCTGATCATCGTGGCGACCTCGACGCCTGACATGGTGTTCCCGTCCGCGGCGTGCATCCTGCAGAACAAGATTGGCGCCAACGGCTGCCCGGCCTTCGACGTGCAGGCGGTCTGCAGCGGCTTTGTCTATGCGCTGACCGTGGCCGACGCCATGATCAAGAGCGGCGCGGCGAGCCGGGCGCTGGTGGTGGGTGCCGAGGTCTTTTCTCGCATCATCGATTTCAAGGACCGAACCACCTGCGTGCTGTTCGGTGATGGCGCCGGTGCGGTGGTGCTGGAGGCATCGGAGGAGCCGGGCCTGCTGGCCAGTGACCTGCATGCCGATGGCAAGCATGTCGACATCCTGTGCACGCCGGGCCATGTCTGTGGTGGCATCGTGCTGGGCGACCCGCTGCTCAAGATGGATGGCCAGGCGGTCTTCAAACTGGCTGTGGGGGTGCTGGAAGAAACGGCCCGCGCGGTGCTGGCCAAGGCCGGTAAGCAGGAAAGCGACATCGACTGGCTGATCCCGCACCAGGCCAATATCCGCATCATGACGGGCACGGCCAAGAAGCTGAAGCTGCCCATGGACAAGGTGATCGTGACCGTGGACCAGCATGGCAACACGTCGGCCGCTTCGATCCCGCTGGCGCTGGACGTCGGCGTGCGCAGTGGCCGCGTCAAGCCGGGCAACCTGGTCATGCTCGAAGGTGTAGGCGGTGGCTTTACCTGGGGCGCCGTCCTGCTGAAAATGTAGGCAGGGGCGCCGTACACGGCGCCTTCACTCCAATACACAACACCAAGCAACAAGATGAAACCGTTTGCCTTTGTCTTTCCGGGCCAGGGGTCGCAGTCGGTCGGCATGCTCGATGCCTGGGGCGACCATCCCGAAGTGCGCGAAGCGCTGCAGGAAGCCTCCGATGCCCTGGGTGAAAACCTGGGTCAGCTGATCAAGGACGGCCCCAAGGAGGCCCTGGCGCTGACCACCAATACCCAGCCCGTGATGCTGGTGGCTGGTGTCGCCGCCTACCGTGTCTGGATGAGCGAGACCGGCGTTGTACCGGCCGCTGTGGCCGGCCATTCCCTGGGTGAGTATTCGGCCATGGTGGCAGCCGGTGTGCTGACGCTGTCGCAGGCCGTGCCGCTGGTGCGCTTTCGCGCCCAGGCCATGCAGGAGGCCGTGCCGGTGGGCACCGGTGCCATGGCCGCCATCCTCGGGATGGAGGCGGCCAAGGTGATCGCGGGCTGTGCCGAGGTGGTGCAGTCCTTCGGTCCGAATTCGAACGAAGTGGTCGAAGCCGTCAATTTCAACGATCCGGCCCAGACCGTGATCGCTGGCTCCAAGGCGGCGGTCGAGAAGGCCTGTGAAGTCCTCAAGGCCAACGGCGCCAAGCGCGCCCTGCCGCTGCCGGTGTCGGCACCCTTTCACTCCAGCCTCATGAAGCCGGCCGCCGAGAAACTGCGCGAGCGTCTGGAGGACATGGAGCTGGGCGAGCCGCAGATCACCCTGATCAACAACATCGACGTGACGGTCGAGGTCGACGCCGACCGGATTCGCGACGCCCTTTATCGCCAGGCCTTCGGGCCGGTGCGCTGGGTGGAGTGCGTGCAGGCCATCAAGGCGCACGGCATGGTGAACATCGTCGAGTGCGGCCCCGGCAAGGTGCTGGCCGGCATGGTCAAGCGTATCGACGCCGAGCTGACCGGCATGGCCCTGTTTGATCCGGCCACGCTGGCGGAAGTCAAAGGAGCTTTGGCATGAGTGAAATGAAATTCGATGGCCAGGTGGCCCTGGTCACCGGCGCTTCGCGTGGCATTGGCGCGGCCATTGCGCACGAACTGGCCCACCAGGGCCTCAAGGTCATCGGCACGGCCACCAGTGACGACGGCGCGGCGAAGATCAGCGCCGCCCTGGCGGCCTTCAACGGCTGCAAGGGCATCAAGCTCAACGTCAACGACGCGGCAGGCTGCGATGCCGCCATCGATGCCATCGTCAAGGAGCAAGGCGCTCTGCATGTGCTGGTCAACAACGCCGGCATCACGCGTGACAATCTGGCCATGCGCATGAAGGATGGCGAGTGGGACGAGGTGCTGGACACCAACCTCAAGGCCGTGTTCCGCATGAGCCGGGCCGTGATGCGCACCATGATGAAGCAGCGTTACGGCCGCATCATCAGCATCACCTCGGTCGTCGGCGCCTCGGGCAATCCGGGCCAGGCCAACTACGCGGCTGCCAAGGCCGGCGTGGCCGGCATGACGCGCGCCCTGGCGAGAGAACTCGGCACGCGCAACATCACGGTGAACTGCGTGGCGCCGGGTTTCATCGAGACCGACATGACGGCCCATCTGCCTGAAGAGCAGCAGAAGGCCCTGCTGGGGCAGATTCCGCTGGGTCACCTGGGCAAGCCGGCCGACATTGCGCACGCCGTGGCCTACCTGGCCTCGCCGCATGCCGCTTACGTGACGGGGCAGGAACTGCACGTCAACGGCGGCATGTACATGTAACGGGGCAAGAATCAAGCCGATTTATCCGTACGGCAGCAGCCCGGGAAAACCCTTTTCCCGGGCCAGCTAAAATCACGGATTCATTTACAACCCTCTGAGGGAACACATGAGCGATATCGAAGCACGCGTCAAAAAAATCATTGCCGAACAACTCGGTGTGGAAGAGTCCCAGGTGACCAGCGAGAAGGCTTTCGTGGCTGATCTGGGCGCCGACTCCCTGGACACCGTCGAACTGGTGATGGCACTGGAAGACGAGTTCGGCATCGAGATCCCGGACGAAGACGCCGAGAAGATCACCACGGTGCAAAACGCCATCGACTACGCCAAGGCGCACCACAAGGCCTGATGGCCAACCCGGCGGTTGCGGCGCAGCTGTGCCGCCCGTCTCTGCAAGCGGCCTGTCCAACCGGATGGGGTCTTCCGCTTGCGGTGGTTCCCGTTTCCTAGCCTGCACAGAAAACTATGTCCCGTCGTCGCGTCGTCGTAACAGGTATGGGCTGTATCAGCCCGGTCGGCAATACCGTGGCCGAGTCCTGGTCCAGCCTGCTGGCCGGTCGCTCCGGCATCGATCTGATCACCAGGTTCGATGCCAGCAACTTCGCCTGCAAGTTCGCCGGCGAGGTCAAGGGTTTCGAGCTGGAGAAGTACATCGGCAGCAAGGAAGCGCGCACGATGGACACCTTCATCCACTACGGCATCGCCGCCGCCGTGCAGGCGGTCGAAGATGCCGGCCTGCCCACCGGTGAGGGACTGGACGAAGAACAGGCGGTGCGGATCGGCTGTCTGATCGGCTCGGGCATCGGCGGCCTGCCGCTGATCGAAGAGACGCATGCCGAGTACACCAACCGCGGTCCGCGTCGCATTTCGCCGTTCTTCGTGCCGGCCTCCATCATCAACATGATTTCCGGGCACGTCTCGATGCGCTTCGGTTTCAAGGGTCCCAATCTGGCCATCGTCACGGCGTGCACCACGGGCTTGCACAGCATCGGCCAGGCCGGCCGACTGATCGAGTACGGCGACGCCGACGTGATGATTGCCGGCGGTTCCGAGGCCACGGTGTCACCCCTGGGCGTGGGTGGTTTTGCCGCCATGCGCGCGCTGTCCACCCGCAACGACGATCCCAAGACGGCGTCGCGCCCCTGGGACAAGGACCGCGACGGCTTCGTGTTGGGCGAGGGGGCGGGTGTCATGGTGCTCGAAGAGTACGAGCATGCCAAGGCCCGTGGCGCCAGGATCTATGCCGAACTGTCCGGTTTCGGCATGAGCGCCGATGCCGGTCACATGACCGCCCCGAACATGGACGGCCCCCGTCGCGCCATGCTGGGTGCCATGCGCAATGCCGGCGTCAACGCCGATCAGGTGGATTACCTGAATGCCCACGGCACCTCCACGCCGCTGGGTGACATCAACGAAACCAACGCCATCAAGGCGGCGCTGGGCGACCACGCCAAGAAGACCGTGGTCAATTCGACCAAATCCATGACGGGCCACTTGCTGGGTGGGGCTGGCGGCATCGAGTCGGTCTTCACCGTGCTCGCACTGCATCACCAGAAGAGCCCGCCCACCATCAACATCTTCAACCAGGATCCGGAGTGCGATCTCGATTACTGCGCCAATACCGCGCGTGATGTGAAGATCAATGTCGCGGTGAAGAACAACTTCGGCTTCGGCGGAACCAACGGTACCCTGGTCTTCAAGCGCGTCTGACGCGCAGAATTTCAGAGCGACATGCACAGCGCCCCAGCGGTTTCTTATCCGGTGGGGCGTTCTTCCATGCGCACGGCGTGCCTGCTGCTGCCCTGGTTGCTGGCGGGCCTGGTCTGTGCGGTCTGGGTCCTGCAATCCGACCACTTTGCTGCGGCCCACGGCCTGGCGCTGATTCTGTGGCTGGGTGGTGCCTGGCTGGTTCATGCGGAACTGCGTCGCCAGCCCGAGGGTCTGCTCGCCTGGGATGGACAGTCCTGGAACTGGGAAGCGCAGGGCGTGCAGTGCGTCGGTGAGCTACGCTCGCGTCTGGATTGGCAGCAGGGAGTGCTGCTGGAATTCCAGTCGCTGGACGGCCGGGGTTTCTGGCTCTGGCTCGAGCGCGGGATGGCGCCCCTGATGTGGGAGAGTTTGCGGCGTGCCGTGTATGCGCCAGCGGCGCCGGCTCTGCCCGCCCTGCCGGCGCAGCAGGAGGCCGGATCTTGACGGCGACCCCACCCCCGAGTGGTGACGGCGATGCCCAGCTGGTGACACGCACCCTGGCGGGTGATGCCAAGGCGTTTGAGCTGCTGGTTCTCAAGTACCAGCGCCGCATCCAGCGCCTGATCGCTCGCATGGTGCGTGACACCGACCTGGTGGAAGACATCGCCCAGGAGACCTTTATTCGTGCCTACCGGGCCTTGCACCAGTTCCGGGGAGAGGCGCAGTTCTATACCTGGCTGTACCGGATTGCCGTCAATACGGCCAAAAAAGCCTTGCTGGATCTCAAGCACGACCCGCTGGTGACCATGGCGGCGCTGCGACCCGAGGGCGATGAGGATGAAACTTTCCAGCCCGGAAGGGAACCAATAGCAGAGGAAACGCCGGAAACCCTGTTGGCCGCGCGCGAAATCGCCGAGGCTGTGCAGGCCGCGCTGGAGGCCTTGCCGGAGGACTTGCGTCAGGCGGTGACCCTGCGCGAGATCGAGGGTTTGAGCTATGAAGACATCGCGGCCGTAATGAACTGCCCGATCGGTACGGTGCGTTCGCGGATCTTCCGGGCGCGTGAGGCGATCTCGGCGCGGGTGCGTCCCATGCTGGAGCGGCAGACAGGCAAACGTTGGTAGGAACAGAACAGATGCAGGAAACCAAGATGCAGCAGGCAGAGCAGGCCCATGAGCTGGCTTCGGCCCTGGCCGATGGCGAACTGCAGGGTGCGGAGTTCACGCAGGCCCTGCTCGCGCTGGAGTCCAGCCCGGAGGCGCAGTCGCGTTGGCACAGCTACCACCTGGTCGGCGATGTCATGCGCGCGGGGGCGGGCGCTGCAGTCGGTGCGCATGATGCCGAGTTCGTGGCGCGTTTGCGCCTGCGTTTGCATCAGGAGGGGAGCCGTCCGCAGCCTGAGGTCAGGCTCGGCCTGGGCGTCGTGCCGTCCAGCGCCAACGACAGCGTCTGGCGTTGGAAGCTGGTGGCTGGCCTGAGCTCTCTGGCTGTGGTGGCCGTGCTGGGGTGGCAACTGGCCGTTCCCTCGCCGCAAGCTGCACAGATGGCGGTTTCCGGGCCGGCGCCCGTCAAGCCGCAGACATCCGTGGCGCAGACGAACGCCGAGCCCCCCGTCATGATCCGTGATCCGAGGCTGGACCAGCTGATCACCGCGCACCAGCAACTGGGGGGCACCTCTGCCCTGCAGATGCCGGCGGGCTTCCTGCGCAACGCCACCTTCGAGCGCCCGTCGCGCTGAATCAGGCGGGCCTGTCCATGCTTCGTTTGCCGACCTTCTCCTGGCCTCAGCTGATCCTGCTGGCGGCCCTGCTTTCGGGGCTGGTGTTGCCGGCCGTTGCTGACCAAGGTGCCTCTGGCGCAGCGGCCCAAGTGGTTTCGCGTGAGCGCAGCATTTCCGAATGGCTGCTGCGCATGCACGAGGCCTCGCGCCGCCGGGCCTACATCGGTACGCTGGTGGTGTCCTCGGGTGGCAGTATGGCCAGCGCGCGTGTCTGGCACGTGTGCGACGGGGAACAGCAGATGGAACGCGTGGAGTCGCTGACCGGTACGCCACGTTCAACCTTCCGGCGGAACGACGAGGTCGTGACTTTCTCGCCGCTCAGTCGTGTGGCTGTGGCGGAAAAGCGCGAGGCCCTGGGGCTGTTCCCGCACCTGCTCAAGACCGTGGATGCCGCGATCGAACAGCATTACAGCGCCAGCCCCCAGGGCAGCGAACGTGTGGCCGGTTTCGAGGCCGACATCGTGCAGCTGACCCCCCGGGACAGCCTGCGTTTTGGCTACCGGATCTGGAGTGAAAAACGCACGGGACTGGTGGTCAAGCTGCAGACCCTGGACGACCAGGGCCGGGTTCTGGAGCAGGTGGCATTCTCAGAACTGCAGCTCGACGCCCCGGTCAGCATGGACAAGCTCAGCCGCATGATGGGCAATACCGAAGGCTACAAGGTGGAGTCTCCGGCGCTGGTGAAAACCACACCTGCGGCCGAAGGCTGGCGGCTGGTCCAGGAAGTACCAGGCTTTCGCGCCATGAGCTGTTACCGCCGTCCTACGGCCTCAGGGGTGGATGCCGTGCAGTGGGCATTCTCGGACGGTCTGGCCTCGGTCTCGGTGTTCATCGAGGCCTATGACCCACGCCACCACGGTCAGGAGGGGCTGCAAGCCCTGGGTGCCACCCATGCGCTGGTGCGCCGCGTCATGGCGGGCGGCACGTCCTGGTGGTTGACACTCGTGGGCGAGGTGCCGGCCCAGACCCTGCAGGCTTTTTCCCAGGGGCTTGAGCGCACGCGCTGAGCCCACATCTTCATGGCCTTCCTTTTTTCTTTAATCCTTTGATCACATGGGGTTCAACATGTCTGTGATGGCTATATCGGTGTTCACCGGACCCAGGCGCAAGCTGTTCACGCTGGCGACCGTGCTCCTGCTGGCGATGGCGGCCTATTCCATGAGCGGCACGGCCGCAGCCCAAGGGCGCGGCCTGCCGGATTTCACCGAACTGGTCGATCAGGTCGGGCCTTCGGTGGTCAATATCCGCACCCTGGAAAAGGTCAGCGCTCGTGCGGCTGACGAGAGCGGCACGGATGAGGAAATGCTGGAGTTCTTCCGCCGCTTTGGCCTGCCGGTGCCCCCGAACCTGCCGCGCCAGACACCGCGGTCAGGTCGTCCGCAGCCCGAGGAGCAACCACGCGGCGTGGGCTCGGGCTTCATCCTGTCGGCTGATGGTTACATCATGACCAATGCCCATGTGGTCGATGGCGCCGATGAGTTGCTCGTGACCTTGCCCGATAAACGCGAATTCAAGGCGCGCATCGTGGGCGCCGACAAGCGCACCGACGTGGCCGTCGTGAAGATCGAGGCCACGGGCTTGCCGGCCGTGAAGGTAGGGGACGTGAACCGCCTCAAGGTGGGAGAGTGGGTGATGGCCATCGGCTCGCCCTTCGGCCTGGAAAACACCGTGACGGCAGGCATCGTCAGTGCCAAGCAGCGTGACACGGGTGACTATCTGCCCCTGATCCAGACCGATGTGGCGATCAATCCCGGCAATTCGGGGGGGCCGCTGATCAACCTGCGCGGCGAGGTGGTGGGCATCAACAGCCAGATCTATTCGCGTTCGGGTGGTTACATGGGTATCGCCTTCGCCATCCCGATCGACGAGGCCATGCGCGTGAGCGAGCAACTGCGTGCCAGCGGGCGTGTGACGCGCGGACGCATTGGCGTGCAGATCGACCAGGTGACCAAGGAGGTGGCCGAGGCCATCGGCCTGGGCAAGCCCCAGGGCGCGCTGGTGCGTGGGGTGGAGACCGGTTCGCCGGCCGAGAAGGCCGGGGTGGAAGCCGGCGACATCATCACCAGGGTCGATGGCAAGGCGATCGAGAAATCGACGGACCTGCCGCGCATGGTCGGCAGCATCAAGCCGGGCACGCGCAGCACGTTGACCGTGTTTCGCCGAGGCAGCAGCAAGGATCTCACGGTGACCATCGGCCAATTCGAGGTCGAGAAGCCGGTGGCGCGCAAGGAGCGTGAGGACAAACCGCGCTCCGGGGCCGCACCGACGCTGGGCCTGACCGTGACCGACCTCAGCGAGGCGCAGAAGAAGGAGCTCAATCTCAAGGGGGGTGTGCGGGTGGAGTCGGCGGTCGAGGCCGCTGCCCGCGCCGGCCTGCGCGAGGGCGATGTGATCCTGGCTCTGGCGAATGTCGAGGTCGCCAGTGTGCGCGAATTCGAAGCCTTGCAGGGCAAGCTCGAAAAGGGCAAACCCGTCCATGTGCTGTTCCGCCGGGGCGAGTGGGCGCAGTACGCCGTGATCAGGCCCGTGCGCTGATGGCCAGCGACCTCGTCTCCAACCCGAGTTGGGGATAGGGGCTTTGCCGCGAAAACCCTGTGCCAAATATCTTTTAAATTCTCAGTGCAAAGTTCATTCTATAAGTTTGCATTCACTTACTTATTGCCAAGATTCGACATTTTGGTTAGAATGCACAGCGTTCGGACAGGCATTACCTGCATATAGTCCTGGGCTGAATCCACCATGCGGGATCTTTGGGCCTTCATACAGAGGCATCCACAGATCACCCACAACTTGTTCAAGATCAGCGCACAAGAATCTGTTGATAAACTGTTGATAAATTCATGTTGTGACGTCGCAACGACGGAAATTTGCGATTTTTCGGGCTGTACGGGGCTGCCTTTTTGCCTACAATGAAGCTCCAACTATCGCAGTTGCCATAGATTGTTGGTTCAGGGCGCGTCACAACCCGACGCGCCCTTTTTTCTTGCCCGCGTCTTTTTAAATTCAATCACTTAAACGTTTTCGTTGATGAAGCACATCAGAAATTTTTCGATCATCGCGCACATCGATCATGGCAAATCGACGCTCGCGGACCGCTTGATCCAGCGTTGTGGCGGACTGGAAGAGCGCGAGATGGAGGCACAGGTACTCGACTCCATGGACATCGAGAAAGAGCGTGGGATAACCATCAAGGCACAGACCGCTGCACTGCAATACAAGGCCCGTGATGGCCAGATCTACAACCTGAATCTGATCGACACACCTGGCCACGTGGATTTCTCTTATGAGGTCAGCCGTTCGTTGTCGGCCTGCGAAGGCGCCTTGCTGGTGGTCGACGCCAGCCAGGGCGTGGAGGCGCAGACGGTGGCCAACTGCTACACCGCGCTGGACCTGGGTGTGGAGGTGCTGCCGGTACTCAACAAGATGGATCTGCCCAATGCCGATCCCGAGAATGCCAAGGCCGAGATCGAGGACGTGATCGGCATCGACGCCGACGACGCCATCCCCTGTTCGGCCAAGACCGGCATGGGCGTGGACGACATCCTGGAGGCCATCGTGGCCCGGATTCCAGCGCCCAAGGGTGATCCGGACGGCCCGCTGCGTGCCATGATCGTCGACAGCTGGTTCGACAGCTACGTTGGCGTGGTCATGCTGGTGCGGGTGGTCGACGGCCGCCTGCTCAAGGGTGAACGCATCAGGCTGATGGCCGCCAATGCCGTTTATGAAGCCGGCAGCCTGGGCGTGTTCACGCCGGCCAATCAGCCGCGTGAGTCGCTGCGGGCCGGCGAAGTGGGTTACATCATTGCCGGTATCCGGGAGCTGCAGGCCGCCAAGGTGGGCGACACCGTGACGCTGGAAAAGAAGCTGCCCAACAACGCCGGTCCGGCCACCGAAGCCTTGCCCGGCTTCAAGGAAATCCAGCCGCAGGTGTTCGCCGGTCTGTACCCGACCGAAGCCAATCAGTACGAAGGCCTGCGAGACAGCCTGGAAAAGCTCAAGCTCAACGATGCTTCCCTGCACTTCGAGCCGGAGGTGTCCCAGGCCCTGGGTTTCGGCTTCCGCTGTGGTTTCCTGGGCCTGCTGCACATGGAGATCGTGCAGGAGCGGCTGGAGCGCGAATTCGACCAGGACCTGATCACCACCGCGCCCAGCGTGGTTTACCAAGTGCTCCGGGGTGATGGCGAGGTCATCATGGTCGAGAACCCTGCCAAGATGCCGGACCAGAGCCAGATCCAGGAGATCCGCGAGCCCATCGTGACGGTGCACCTGTACATGCCGCAGGAGTACGTGGGCCCGGTCATGACGCTGGCCAACCAGAAGCGCGGCCTGCAGCTCAACATGGCCTACCACGGCCGCCAGGTCATGCTGACCTACGAGTTGCCCCTGGGCGAGATCGTGCTGGACTTCTTTGACAAACTCAAGTCCGTCAGCCGGGGCTACGCCAGCATGGACTACGAGTTCAAGGAGTACCGTGCATCGGACGTGGTGAAGGTCGACATCCTGCTCAACGGCGAGAAGGTCGATGCCCTGTCCATCATCGTGCACCGCACCCAGGCCGCCTTCCGGGGCCGGGCCGTGGCGGCCAAGATGCGCGAGATCATCAGCCGCCAGCAGTTCGACGTGGCCATCCAGGCCGCCATCGGCGCCAACATCATTGCGCGCGAGAACATCAAGGCGCTGCGCAAGAACGTGCTGGCAAAATGCTACGGCGGCGACATCAGCCGCAAGAAGAAACTTCTCGAGAAACAAAAAGCAGGCAAGAAACGCATGAAGCAGATCGGTTCGGTGGAAGTGCCGCAGGAGGCCTTCCTGGCCATTTTGCAGGTGGAGGATTGATGCAGATCCTCACCGCGATGGTGCTGGCGGCCTTCGCCGGCTATATAGGTGCCTGGTATTTCGGGTCGATCGAGGGCAACTTCGCCCTGCTGCTGTTCCTGGCCTCGGTGGTGACCGGCCTGTACTGGCTGGCCGAGCGTTTCTATTTCCTGCCGCAGCGCCAGAAGGCAGCAGCCCGGCTGGAAGCCGAGGCGCTGCAGCGGCGCGCCGGCCTGCAGGAGCAGGGCATTGCCGTGGACGAAGGAGGCGAACTGGCCCAAGCCCGCGAGACGCTGCTGATGCAACCCTGGTGGCTGGACTGGACGGCCGGCCTGTTCCCGGTGATCGTGGTGGTCTTCCTGCTGCGCTCCTTCCTGTTCGAGCCGTTCAAGATCCCCTCGGGCTCCATGATTCCGACCCTGCTGGTGGGTGACCTGATCCTAGTCAACAAATACCACTACGGCATCCGCCTGCCAGTGCTCAATACCAAGCTCACTGAGGGCAACAAGCCCCAGCGCGGCGACGTCATGGTATTCCGTTACCCGCCTCGGCCCAGCCAAGACTACATCAAGCGCGTCGTCGGTGTGCCCGGTGACGAGGTGGCCTACCTGAACAAGCGGCTGACGATCAACGGCCAGCCGGTGGCAACCAGCGAACTGCCCGAGTTCTTCGACGAAGACGTCATGCGTTACTTCAAGCAGTATGGTGAGGCCCTGGGGGCGAAGCCGCACCGCATGATCGTCGACGGCGAGCGTCGTGGCGGCTTTTCGGAGGCCGAGATCGGCGACTTCCCCTCCCGCCAGAACTGCCGCTACAGCGTGGAGGGGGTGGTCTGCAAGGTGCCCGAAGGACACTATTTCATGATGGGCGACAATCGCGATAATTCGCTGGATTCGCGTTACTGGGGTTTTGTGCCGGACCAGAATATCGTTGGCAAGGCCTTCTTCGTCTGGATGAATTTCGGCAACCTCAAGCGCATTGGTTCGTTCAACTGATATCGATGATGGATAGACGGGGGAAACTATGACAAGGCAACTGAAGTCGGGGCAGCGTGGCATCACCTTTATCGGCCTGCTGTTCATTGGTGGCATCCTGGCGGTCAGCGGGGTCATCCTGGCACAGATCGTCCCGACGGCGATCGAGTTGCAGGCCATCCACAAGGCGGCCAAGAAGGCGGCGGCAGAGGGAGGGACGGTGGCCGAGGTGAAAGCCGTCTTCGACAAGGCAGCGACGATCGACGATATCAAGTCCATCGAGGGCAAGGACCTGACGGTAACCAAGGTGGGTGACAAGGTGGTCGTCAGCTTTGCCTATGAGCGCGAGATCCATCTGGCCGGTCCGGCCTGGCTGACGCTCAAGTACGAAGGAAGCACCAAATAGCGTGGCTGATGGTCTGACCGCATTGCAGGAGCGCCTGCAGCATCGTTTCTCTGACCCAGGCTTGCTGGCGCGCGCGGTCACGCACCGCAGTTTCGCGGCCGACCACAACGAGCGACTGGAATTCCTGGGGGACTCCGTCCTCAATCTGTCCGTGGCCGACCTGCTTTACCAGCGACTCAGTGCCTTGCCGGAAGGTGATCTTTCGCGCATCCGCGCCAACCTGGTCAAGCAGGACACCCTGCATCAGCTGGCCGTCGGACTGGGCTTGTCCGAGGTGGTGCGCCTGGGCGAGGGTGAAGTTCGTTCCGGAGGCAGCCGCCGGCCGTCCATTCTGGCCGATGCCCTGGAGGCCTTGATCGGCGCGGTCTATCTGGATGCCGGCTATGGCGCCGCCCAGGGGCTCGTTCAGCGTCTCTTCGAGGCCGTGGAAATCAACCCGCAGATGCAGGCCAGTGCCAAGGATGCCAAAACAGAGCTCCAGGAATGGCTGCAGGCGCGCAAACTCAAGTTGCCGCTGTACCGTGTGGTGGGCACCCTGGGGGCCGCCCATCGGCAGACTTTCGATATCGAATGCGAAGTCTCCGAACTGAACCTCAACGAGCGCGGCATCGGCAACTCGCGCCGGGCCGGTGAGCAGGCGGCAGCCGCTGCCATGTTGCAATCTCTCAAGACGCGGGACAAGGCCTGACCTCATGGAAAGCACAGTGGTAACTCCGTCTGCCGAAGCACCGCATCGCTGCGGCCTGGTGGCCATCGTCGGCAAACCCAACGTCGGCAAGTCCACGCTGCTCAATGCCCTGGTGGGACAGAAGATCAGCATCACCTCGCGCAAGGCACAGACCACGCGCCACCGCATCACCGGCATGCGAACCCAGGGTTCGACCCAGTTCGTGTTTGTGGATACGCCTGGCTTCCAGACCGTGCACGGAAATGCGCTCAACAAATCGCTGAACAAGACGGTGGTGGGCGCGGTGTCCGACGTGGACCTGATCTTGCTGGTTGTGGAGGCCGGCAGCTTCACCCCTGCAGATGCGCGCGTGCTGGCCCTCCTGGGGCAGGGCATTCCTACACTGCTGGTGGCCAACAAGCTCGACAACGTGCACCGCCGCGGTGACATCGCCCCCTGGTTGCAGGAAATGCAGGCCAAGCACGCCTTTGCCGAGTTCGTGCCCATGTCGGCCAAGAACCCCAAGGACATCGAGCGCCTGCTGGGTATTTGCGAAAAATATCTTCCCGAGCAGGACTGGTGGTATGCCGAAGACGAGCTGACCGATCGCAGCGAAAAGTTCCTCGCCAGCGAGCTGGTACGCGAAAAACTGTTTCGCCTCACTGGCGACGAGCTACCCTACACCTCTACCGTGGTGATCGACAAGTTTGAAGAAGAACCACCGCAGAAGAAGGGACAGAAGCGCCTGCTGCGCATTGCTGCCACCATCGTGGTGGAGCGCGACGGCCACAAGGCCATGGTGATCGGTGATAAGGGTGAGCGCATCAAGCGCATTGGCATGGAAACCCGGGTGGAGTTGGAGAAGCTGGCTGACGCCAAGGTCTTCCTGGAGCTGTGGGTCAAGGTTCGCTCCGGCTGGGCGGATGACGAGGCTCGCGTTCGCAGTTTCGGCTACGAGTGAGTGGCCGCCAGGCCGGCTAGTGCGATGGCGACGAAACGCATTTCAGAAGAGCCGGCCTATGTGCTGCACCGCTACGACTGGAGCGAGACCAGCCTGATCCTGGAAGTGTTCACGCGTCATCATGGCCGGATTGCCCTGGTGGCCAAGGGCGCCAAGCGCCCCAGTTCCAGTTTCCGCCCCGTGTTGCTGCCGCTGCAGCCCCTGCAGGTCAGCTACGGTGGCGACGCCGAGATCCGCACGCTCAAGGGCGCGGAATGGATGGGCGGCCACGTCATGCCCACCGGCGAGTCCCTGCTGTCGGGCTATTACCTCAACGAATTGCTGCTGCTGCTGCTGGCGCGTGACGACCCGCACCCGGTCTTGTTCGATGTCTATGCCAATGTGGTGCGTGTGCTGGCTTCCGAACACGACGAGGTGCTGCAGGCTGCGTTGCGAACCTTCGAGCTTCTGCTGTTGCGTGAGATCGGCTTGCTGCCGCGGCTGGACCACCAGACGCTGGCACTGGCGCCGCTGCAGGCCGATGCCCAGTACGTGCTGGTGCCCGAAGGCGGCCTGCGCACGCGCAGCGAGGCAGATCGTGCGGGCTTGAGCGGCGCACAGTGGCAGACGTTGCAACTGGCGCTGGAATCCGGGGCGCCTTTTACCGACACCTTGCGCGCCTGTGCGGCCGTGATGCATGAACTGAAACCGCAACTGCGTGCCTTGCTCCATTACCATTGCGGCGTGTCCACGCTGCGCACCCGGCAGATGATGATTGATCTCCAGTCGCTATGAAATCCCCAACTGCTCTTTCCGTCAACGTCAACAAAGTGGCCCTGGTCCGTAACACGCGCCATCTGGGCATCCCCAGCGTCACGCGTGCAGCCGTCCTGTGCCTGCAGGCCGGCGCCCATGGCATCACGGTGCATCCGAGGCCTGACGAACGCCATATTCGCGCGCAGGACGTGTTTGATATCGCCACCCTGATGCAGGACTGGCCGGGCCGCGAATTCAATATCGAGGGCAACCCCTTCCACAATCTGATGGATTTCATCCGTCAGGTCCGGCCGCAGCAGGCCACCTTCGTGCCCGACGCCGAGGGCCAGTTCACCAGTGACCACGGCTGGAGCTTTCCGCAGGATGCCGAGCGCCTGCGCCCGTTGATTGCCGAATGTCGTGATCTGGGCGTGCGCGTCAGCCTGTTCATGGATCCGGTGCCCGGGCAGATGGTGCTGGCCCGGGCTGCCGGGGCCGACCGTGTCGAGCTCTACACCGAACCCTACGCGGCAGCCTGGGGCCACGCCAGCCAGGCCGCGCAGCTGCAGCGTTATGCCGTGGCGGCGCAGGCAGCGCTGGATGCCGGACTGGGGGTGAACGCCGGCCACGACCTGAACCGCGACAACCTCACCGACTTCCTGCGCCAGGTGCCGGGCGTGGCCGAGGTCTCGATCGGCCACGCTCTCATCGCCGATGCACTGGAGCTGGGCTACAGCGCCACGGTCAGGGATTACCTGCGCTGCATCGCGGACGCTGCCAAATGATCTACGGCATCGGCACCGATATCTGCGACGTGCGCCGCATCCGCCTCAGCATGGAGCGACACGGCGAGCGCTTCGCCCAGCGCATCCTCAGCGACGCCGAATTCGCTACCTGGAAGGCGCGCAGCGTACGCTGGCCCGAGCGTGGCCTGCTCTATCTCGCGACCCGTTTTTCGGCCAAGGAAGCGTTTTCCAAGGCGATCGGCCTGGGCATGCGTTTGCCCATGAGCTGGCGCCTGTGCGAGGTGGGCAAGCTGCCCAGCGGCAAGCCCGTCATCGTGTTGCACGGTGAGCTCAAGACCTGGTTCGAGGCGCAGGGCCTGAGTGCCCATGTCACCGTGACCGACGAGACGGATTACGCGGCCAGTTTTGTCGTGGTGGAAAAGATCTCCACGATGCCCGGCGCAACGCCCAACGACTGATCCTTTGTGAAGGCCCCGTATGAGTCAACATGCCCCCCTGATCATTGACATTGCCGGCACCATGCTGAACGCGGACGATCGCCGCCGCCTGGCCCATCCGCTGGTCGGCGGCGTCATCCTCTTTGCGCGCAACTGGCAGGATCGGTCCCAGCTGGTTTCGCTCTGTTCTGATATCAAGCGTATTCGGGCCGATCTGCTGATCTGTGTCGACCATGAAGGCGGCCGTGTGCAGCGCTTCAAGACCGGGGGATTCACCCATCTGCCGCCCATGCGCGCCCTGGGGACGCTGTGGTCACGCGATCAGCTGGGCGCCACCAACGCGGCCACCGCCTGCGGCCAGGTGCTGGCCAGCGAGCTGCGTGCCTGCGGCGTGGACTTCAGCTTCACCCCGGTGCTGGACCTGGACCATGGCGAGAGTGGTGTCATCGGCGACCGCGCCTTCGGTCGCGACCCGCGTGTCGTGACCCTGCTGGCCAAGAGCCTGATGCACGGCCTGCGCCTGGGGGGCATGGCCAGCTGCGGCAAGCATTTTCCCGGGCATGGGTTCGTGAAGGCCGATTCGCACACCGAGATCCCGGTGGATAAACGCAGCCTCAAGGCCATCCTGGCCGACGATGCCGCACCCTATGGCTGGCTCAGTACCTCACTGGACAGCGTGATGCCGGCCCACGTGATCTACCCGAAGGTGGACGCGCGGCCTGCCGGCTTCTCCGAAAAATGGCTGGGCGATATCCTGCGCGGTCGTCTGCATTTCCAGGGGGCGGTTTTCAGCGACGACCTCAGCATGGCCGGGGCACGTTTGATCGACGGCCGCCAGGTCAGCTACACCGAGGCGGCCGTCACGGCGCTGAACGCCGGCTGCGACATGGTGCTGCTGTGCAACCAGTCGCTCGACGGCGGCAAGGCCGTGGACGAACTGATCGCCGGTTTGACCGAGGCGCAGGTCAAGGGCCAGTGGCAACCCGACGAGGCGGGGGAAGCCCGGCGCCTGGCCCTGCTGTCGCAGACACCGCCGCCCGACTGGGACGAACTCATGGTCAGCTCGGCCTATATGCATGCGCTGGACCTGATCCCCTGAGTCCCGGTCGATGTCCCGTCTGTCACGAAACCGAAACACAAGAGTCATAAACTTTTCTACTGACGCCTAGCAGATCACGTTTGACCTGCGGTATCGGGGAGTTGGGATGACGAGTCTGAAGTTGACGCTGGTTCAGCGGATCGGGATGACCATCGCGCTGCTGGTCGGCGTGTTTCTGTTGGTCGGTGTTTTCACGGCCTGGGCCGTGCAAGGCATCCAGGCCCAGGCCCACCAGACCGTGAACGCGGACCTGGCCCAACTGGTACGCATGGCCGCGGTCCAGGAAAACCTGCTGAAACTGCGCCGTGCCGAAAAGGATATTTCCATCGATCTGCTGATGAAGATGGAGCGGGTCCCGCAGCGCATCGCGGAGTGGAAGTTGCATGGCGCCGCAGTCACCACGCAGCTGCACGCCGCCATCGAGGCCGAGCCCGATCCGGCCCTGGCCCGGATGCTGAGGGACGGGCAGGCGCATCAGGACAGCTACATCGCCCGGGTTGGCGGCATCGTTGGCAGGATCGAGCGCCGCGAAATCCTCGATCAGGCGATCTTCGAAGAGGAAATCCAGCAGCCTGTGCTGTCTGCGCTGGCGGCCGAAGCCAGTATCGGCCAGGCGATCGAGCAGAACCGCCGGCTGACCGAGGCCGGCGGGGAAAAGGTGAATGCGGCCGTTTATCAACTGACCTGGCTGGTGGGCGTGGGCCTTGCATTTGCCGTGCTCAGCGGCCTGGCGTTGGGCAGCGTCCTGCTGGCGCGGATTCGCCAGCCGCTGGCCCAGCTGACCGAAGGCATCACGCGTGTCAGATCGGGGGATCTGTCGCGCGCAGTACAGGTGCGCTCCGAGGACGAGCTGGGCCGCATGTCACACGATTTCAATGGCATGGTCGATGCCTTGCAGGCCATGGTGCTGGACGTCCGGCTGTCCGCCGACAGCATCACGGGCGCCAGCGCACAGATCGCCAGCGGCAACCTGGACCTGAGCTCGCGCACCGAACAGGCGGCGGCCAGCCTGCAGCAGGCGGCCGCTTCGCTGGATGCCCTGACCGCCACGGTACGCACCATGGCCGAGTCGGCGCGATCTGCCAGCCAGATGGCCAGTGCCGCCGCCAGTTCCGCCGGGCAGGGCGGTGAACTGGTCCAGCAGGTCGTGCACAGCATGCAGGGCATCCAGGCCTCCAGTAGCCGGATTGCCGATATCACCGCGGTGATCGACGGCATCGCCTTCCAGACCAACATCCTGGCGCTCAATGCGGCCGTGGAAGCAGCGCGGGCCGGCGAGCAGGGCCGGGGATTTGCCGTGGTGGCCGGTGAGGTGCGCCTGCTGGCGCAGCGTTCGGCAGAGGCGGCACGCGAGATCAGGGGTCTGATCGATGCCAGCCGTGCCGAAGTGGCGGCAGGCTCCCGGCAGGTCGAGGATGCCGGCCGGGCCATGGCGCAGATCGTGCAGCAGGTGGCCGAGGTCAGCCGCATGATCCAGGCGATCACACAGGACGCCAGTGTGCAGTCGAACGAGATCGGCGGCGTCAACCAGTCCATGGGCCAGCTTGAACAGATGACCCAGCAGAACGCGGCCCTGGTCGAGCAGGCGGCAGCGGCTTCTGCCAGCCTCAAGGATCAGGCCGATCGCATGGCCGGGGTGATGCGCCGTTTCGTCGTGAACCGGGAACGCCAGCCCTTGCTGCTGACGGCGTGATGCGGATCGCCGCGCATGCGGCGGTACTTCACTGCGGCCTGTATCAGGAACTGCCTGGTTGATCCGGCCAGTCCAGGCGCCCGCTGGCCTCGGCGTAGGTGAGGTACAGGCGCAGATCGAACTCTATCTGGTGGTAGTCCGGTTCCATGTGGGTGCAGAGCTGGTAAAAGGCCTTGTCATGGGCCTGGACCTTCAGATGGGCCAGTTCATGCACCGCAATCATCTTCAGGAATTCGAGGGGCACGTCCCGGAACAAGGTGGCGATGCGGATCTCGCGTTTGGCCTTCAACCGGCTGCCCTGCACGCGCGAGATGCTCGTGTGCGTGCCCAGCGCATGCTGGATCACGTGCAGCTTGTTGTCGAAGCAGACCTTGTTCAAGGGCTCGGCGCTGCGCAGGAAATCCGCCTTGAGGTCCTGCACGTAAGAGAACAGGGCACGGTCGGTGCGGATGCCATGCCGGCGCTGGTATTTGCCCAGCAGCATGTCACCCAGACGGCCCTGGGCGAGCAGCTGCTGGACCTGGCTCTGAATCGGCTGCGGATAACCCGACAGATATTTCAAGATGACTGTCGGTGTGGGGCCGGCTCAGCCTTCGCGGCGCAGCGCGGGGAAGAGGATCACGTCGCGGATGCTGGGGCTGTCGGTCAGCAGCATCATCAGGCGGTCGATGCCGATGCCGCAACCGCCGGTTGGCGGCATGCCGTATTCGAGGGCGCGCACGAAGTCGTGGTCGAAGAACATGGCCTCGTCGTCACCGCTGTCCTTGGCCGCCACCTGGGCGTGGAAGCGCGCAGCCTGTTCCTCGGCGTCGTTCAGCTCGGAGAAACCGTTGCCGAATTCACGACCGGTGATGTAGAGCTCGAAGCGTTCGGTCACGTCGGGACGCGTGTCGCTGGCGCGCGCCAGCGGCGAGATTTCCACCGGATGTTCGCAGATGAAGGTGGGCTGCCAGAGCTTTTCTTCCACCACTTCCTCGAAATACAGCACCTGCAGGCTGGACAGCGAACGGGTCGAGAGTTTGTGCTTCTCCTCGTTCATGCCGAGTTTCTTGAGCGCGTTGATCAGCCAGGCGCTGTCGTCCACATAGGCGCTGCCGGCTTCGCTGTGGCGGATGATGGCTTCGCGGATGGTCAGGCGCTCGAAGGGCTGGGCCAGGTCCACCGGCTTGCCACCGTAGCTCAGTTGCAAGGTGCCCGTGGCCTGCTGGGCGGCATGGCGCACCAGGCCTTCGGTGAAGGTCATGAGGTCCTGGTAGTCCCAGTAGGCCGCATAGAACTCCATCATGGTGAACTCGGGGTTGTGGCGTACCGAGATCCCTTCGTTGCGGAAGTTGCGGTTGATCTCGAACACGCGTTCGAAACCGCCCACGATCAGGCGCTTGAGAAACAGTTCGGGCGCAATGCGCAGGAACATCTCCTGGTCCAGCGCGTTGTGGTGCGTGATGAAAGGCTTGGCATTGGCGCCGCCCGGGATCGGGTGCAGCATGGGCGTCTCGACTTCCAGGAAGCGATGCGAAACCATGAACTCGCGGATCGAGCTCACGGCCTTGCTGCGGGCCACGAAGCGCTGGCGTGCCTCCTCGTCGGTCATCAGGTCCACGTAGCGCTGGCGGTACTTCACCTCCTGGTCGGCCACGCCGTGGAACTTGTCGGGCATGGGGCGCAGGCTCTTGGTCAGCAGGCGCACGCTGCTGGCCTGGATGGAAAGCTCGCCGGTCTTGGTCTTGAAGACCAGGCCTTCGGCGGCCACGATGTCGCCCAGGTCCCAGTGCTTGAAGGTTTCGTAGGCTTCCTCGCCGATCTCGTCGCGCTTGACGTAGATCTGGATGCGGCCACTGCTGTCCTGCAGGGTGGCGAAGCTGGCCTTGCCCATCACGCGCTTGAGCATCATGCGGCCGGCCACGCTGGCGCGGCTGGCCTGGGCCAGCAAACCTTCGGGGGTCTGGCCGGCGTGGGCCGCAAAGAGCTCGGCGGCGCGGTCGGCCGGCTTGAAGTCGTTGGGGAAGGCCGGGCCCTTGCCGTCGGCCTGCTGCTGGCGGATGGCCTTGAGCTTTTCGCGCCGTTCGGCGATCAGCTGGTTTTCGTCCTGGGCGGGGGCAGCGGTGTGTTGTTCTGACATGAGAGGGCCGGGTAGGAGGTGGCCCTGAGAGAGGGCCAGAACCCGCTATTTTAATGACGCTATCATCCCTTCAGCTTTTTCCCTTCTGACCGGGCCCGTCATGCTGTTCCAGATCTTTTCCCTCCTGCTCGAAGTCGTGGCCGGCGTACTCGGTGGCGCCTGTCTCCTGCGCCTGTACATGCAGTACCAGCGCATCCCCATGTCGTCGCGCTCGGGCAATCCGCTGGGTCGTTTTGTCTTTGCCTTGACCGACTGGCTGGTGCTGCCGCTGCGGCGTTTTGTGCCCTCTGCCGGCCGCTGGGATCTTTCCAGCCTGCTGGCGGCCTGGCTGATCGAGCTGGCCATGTTCTCGCTCTTGTGGGCTTTCACCAGTTTCGTCGCCAGCTATGTGTCGGTGCTGATCCTGGCCGCGTTTGGCGTGGTGCGCCTCGTGATTTCCGGCCTGACCGGGCTGGTGATCGTGTACGCGGTGCTGTCCTGGGTGCAGTCCCATACCGTTCTGTCCGACATCATCGAGCGCCTGGTGGCCCCCTTTCTGGCACCGATCCGCCGTTTCGTACCGCTGGTGGGTGGGGTGGACCTGTCGCCCCTGGTGCTGCTGGTCTTGCTGCAGGTGGCGGCCATCGTGCTGGGGCACTTGCAGGGCGTGGCCTTGCTGTAAAGCAAAAACCGGCCGCGCGGCCGGTTTTTGCTTTTGCAATGGGGTGCTTTCAGAATCTCCCACGCTGGGGGGCTCGTAGCCATACCCGTATTATTGGTATCTTGGCCGGCGGCATGAAAAGCCTATTTCATGTCCAACAGTTGAATTGTCTTGGCAACCAGAGCTTGGTCAACTGGTTTATGTTCAAGCCACATCGAGTCGAACCTGAATTCTTTGGGCCTGAACAACAGAACTGAAACGTTGGACTCTCCGGTCTTAAGAAACACATCTTTTCCTTCCTGAGATGTGTATTTCTGTTCGATTTTTATCTGCACAATGGCTGGTTTTTCGTCGTTGAAGTACAGCCTCAAATCGAACGGCGTTGTCATTGAGCCGTCCTTCGCAATGCTCCAGAATGGGCCGAAGTAATGGGTCGCCATATGTCCCGTTGCCTTCGCTTTTGCTACTTCCAGATAGCCTGTCGATTCTTCTCGGTAGGCCATCAATATTTCTCTGTCTGGCAGGAATGTAATGACAAGTGAGCGACCGTCTTTGCCGTGGAGTTCATATGTGCCAGCCACAGATTCAGTGGTCCACATCGTGACAAACATTGGCTTGATGCCAATGTAGATCAGCAGCATTACGAGCGGGATCAATAGAAATGGTTTGATCCTTTTCCACAGAGGCGCTCTAGAGGCATCCAACAGTGCGCGCTCTATGTTCCGATCCTCTTGATCGCTCATCTATAGTCCCCTTTTGTATTGGGGCTGAGCTCTTTAGATCACGGCGTCAGCCGGCTGGCGCTGCAGCATGGCCAGGGTGTTGGCCACGGTCTTGCGCAGTTCGCGGCGGTCGCAGATGAAGTCGATGGCGCCCTTTTCCTGCAGGAACTCGGCGCGCTGGAAACCTTCGGGCAGCTTCACACGCACGGTGGACTCGATCACGCGCGGGCCGGCAAAGCCGATCAGGGCCTTGGGCTCGGCGATCACCACATCACCCAGGAAGGCGAAGCCGGCGCTCACGCCGCCCATGGTCGGGTCGGTCAGCACGCTGATGTAGGGCAGCTTCTTCTTGGCCAGGCGGGTCAGGGCGGCATTGGTCTTGGCCATCTGCATCAGCGAGAGCAGGCCTTCCTGCATGCGGGCGCCGCCGGTGGCGGTGAAGCACAGGAAGGGCACCTTCTGCTCGATGGCGGTCTCGACGCCGCGCACGAAACGCTCGCCGACCACCGAACCCATGCTGCCGCCCATGAAGCCGAACTCGAAGCTGGCCGCCACCAGGCTGATGCCGTGCACGGCACCGCCCATGACCACCAGGGCGTCGGTTTCGCCGGTGGCTTCCAGGGCTTCCTTCAGGCGCTCGGGGTATTTGCGGCTGTCCTTGAACTTGAGGGCATCCACCGGCAGCACTTCCTGGCCAATCTCGAAGCGGCCTTCGTTGTCCAGGAACAGGTTGAGGCGCGTGCGCGCGTCGATGCGGTGGTGGTGGCTGCAGGTCGGGCAGACGTTCTGGTTCTGCTCCAGATCGGTCTTGTAGAGCACGGACTCACAGCTGGGGCACTTGATCCACAGGCCCTCGGGCACGCTGCGGCGGTCGGCCGGGTCGGTGTGCTGGATTTTCGGGGGCAGAAGTTTTTCGAGCCAACTCATGGGATGCTTCCTTTAATTGGGGTCAGGTTCCAACGACGGTCAGGCGCAAGACCGGGATTATGAATCCAAAGCCTGTCGAATTTCCCGCAGGAAATCCGAGGCCACGGTAACGACTTGTGCCCGGGGCAGCGGGTCGATCAGCTGGATGATGCGGCTGCCGATGACCACGGCGTCGGCCACCCGGCCCACAGCCTTGGCACTGGCCGCGTCGCGGATGCCGAAGCCCACGCCCACCGGCACCTTCACGTGCTGGCGGATGCGCGGCAGCATGGCTTCCACGGCGGCGGTGTCCAGGGTGCCGGCGCCCGTCACGCCCTTGAGCGAGACGTAATAGACGTAGCCGCTGGCCACACGGGCGACCTGGGCCATGCGCTCGTCGGTCGAGGTGGGGGCCAGCAGGAAAATCAGGTCCAGCCCGTGTTGCTTGAGGGCGGCGGCGAAGGCTTCGCATTCCTCGGGCGGGTAGTCCACCACCAGCACGCCGTCCACGCCGGCAGCGGCAGCGTCGCGCGCGAAGGCGTTGGGGCCGCTGGCCTGGTGCAACTGGTCGTAGCGCTCGATCGGGTTGGCGTAGCCCATCAGGACCACGGGGGTCGCGCTGTTTTTCTGGCGGAAGATGCGCACCATCTCCAGCACCTGGCGCAGGCCGATGCCGGCGGCCAGGGCCTTGTCACCCGCCGCCTGGATGACCGGGCCGTCGGCGCTGGGGTCGGAGAAGGGCACACCCAGCTCGATGACGTCGGAGCCCGCAGCCACCATGCCGTGCATGAGCTCGGGCGTGATGTCGGGATAGGGGTAGCCGGCCGTGATGAAGGGGATCAGGGCCTTGCGCTGGTTCTTCTGCAGCGCGGCGAACGTGGAGGCAATGCGGCTCATTTTTTCAACTCGATCTTTTGTTCGGCCATGCCACCCTTGACGGCCTGGCCCTTGCAGCTCGGGCGGCAGTAGAAGTCGGCCTGGCTCAGGTCGGCCACGGTGCCGATGTCCTTGTCGCCCCGGCCGGAGAGGTTGACCAGGATGGATTGGTCGGTTCGCATGGTCTTGGCCAGTTTCATGGCATAGGCCACGGCATGGCTGGACTCCAGCGCCGGGATGATGCCCTCGGTGCGGCACAGGTAGTGGAAGGCGGCCAGCGCCTCGGTGTCCGTGATGCCCACGTACTCGGCGCGGCCGATGTCCTTCAGGTAGGCGTGTTCGGGGCCGACGCCGGGGTAGTCCAGGCCGGCGCTGATGCTGTGGGTCTCTGTCACCTGGCCGTCCTCGTTCTGCAGCACGTAGGTGCGGTTGCCGTGCAGCACGCCCGGGCTGCCGCGTTGCAGCGAGGCCGAGTGCTTGCCGGAGTCCATGCCTTCGCCAGCGGCTTCCACGCCGATCAGGCGCGTCTGCTCGTGCTGGATGTAGGGGTAGAAGATGCCCATGGCATTGCTGCCGCCGCCCACGCAGGCGACCACAGCGTCGGGCTGGGCGCTCTTGCAGCCGGTGCGCTGCAGCATCTCGGGCATCTGCACCAGGCATTCCTCACCGATCACGCTCTGAAAGTCGCGCACCATCATGGGATAAGGGTGCGGGCCGGCGACGGTGCCGATGATGTAGAAGGTGTTGTCGACGTTGGCCACCCAGTCGCGCATGGCCTCGTTCAGCGCGTCCTTCAGGGTCTTGCTGCCGGATTCGACGGGCACCACGGTGGCGCCCAGCAGTTTCATGCGGTAGACGTTGGGGCTCTGGCGCTTGACGTCTTCCGAGCCCATGTAGACCACGCATTCCAGGCCGTAGCGCGCGCAGATGGTGGCGGTGGCCACGCCGTGCTGGCCGGCGCCGGTCTCGGCAATGATGCGCGTCTTGCCCATGCGGCGGGCCAGCATGGCCTGACCGATGGTGTTGTTGATCTTGTGCGCGCCGGTGTGGTTCAGGTCCTCGCGCTTGAGGAAGATCTGGGCGCCGCCCTGCTCGCGGCTCATGCGGGCGGCGTGGTAGACCGGCGAGGGGCGGCCGACGAAGTGGGCCAGCTCGTACTTGAACTCGGCGATGAAGGCCGGGTCGTGCTGGTACTTGGCGTAGGCCGCGCGCAACTCGTTGATGGCATGGGTCAGCGTTTCGCTGACAAAGCTGCCGCCGTAGATGCCGAAATGGCCCTTGGCATCGGGCTGTTGGTAGTCGAACATGTTTTAACCTGCGAGGTGTGCATCGGCGGCACGCACGGCCGCGACGAACTGGTTGATCTTGGTGGCATCCTTGATGCCCTTGGCGAACTCGACGCCGGAACTGACGTCAACGGCCAGCGACTTACAGCGCGGCCGCAGCTGCCGTATGCCTTCGGTCACGTTTGCAGGCGTGAGTCCACCACTCAAGACGAGGTGAGCGTCGACGCTTGGAGGAAGAAGTGACCAATCGAATGCCTTGCCGCCGCCCCCAAAACCTTCGACATGGGCGTCGAGCAGGATGGCCTGGGCGGCCGAGTAATCCTGGGCGTATTTTACGAGGTCGAAGCTTCGCCCCGCTTCCCCGACGGGAATGCGGGCGGCGCGCAGGAAAGGGCGGGTGCCGGCAGCCAGTTGGCACTGATCCGGGGTTTCGTCGCCATGGAACTGCAGGGTGGCGGTCGGCACCAGATCGCAGGCGGCCCGGATGGCCTGCGGGCTGGCATTGACGACCAGCAGCACCGGCGTCACAAAGGGGGGCAGGCGGCGCGCCAGTTCGGCGGCGCGCTGGGCCGTCACGTGACGGGGGCTCTTCTCATACAGCACGAAACCCACGGCGTCGGCGCCCGCGGCCACAGCCGCCTCCACGTCCTGCTCGCGCGTCAGACCACAGATCTTGATGCGGGTGCGGCCGTGGCTCAATCCGCCGCCGGGCCGCCCCAAGGCGGATGGGGCCCCCTCGGGGGGCAGCGCAGCAGACGACGTCGCAAGCGTGGGGGCCTTGTTCATCATGGCAGCCAATCATACGCAGGCGTGCGTTCCGGCAGGCCCCAGTGGGCGTCGTAGCGGGGCCCCAGGAAGTACAGGCCGTCGGGCGCGAAGGTTGGGGCGGCGGCATCGCGGCTGCGTGCGGCCAGTACCTCGGCCATCCAGGCTGGGGGCTGTTTGCCCTGGCCGATGACGATGAGGCAGCCCATGAGATTGCGGATCATGTGATGCAGGAAGGCGCTGGCCTCGAACTCGAAGCGCCAGTAGGCGCCACGCCGGCTGATCTCGATGCGCAGCATGTTCTTGACCGGTGACAGGGCCTGGCAGGCCGAGGCCCGGAAGGAGGTGAAATCGTGCTCCCCCAGCAGATGCCGGGCCGCTTCTTGCATGCGCTCCAGATCCAGGGGCTGGAAGACCCAGCCGACCCGATGCGCGTCGACGCTGGGGCGCACCGGCGACTCCAGCAGCAGGTAGGCGTAACGGCGTGAGGTGGCGCTGGCGCGGCAGTGGAAGGCCTCGGGGACGATCTGCGCCCATTGCACCGCGATATCGCGCGGCAGGAAACTGTTGGTCCCGCGGACCCAGGCGTAGGGTGTGCGCTCGGCCGTGGTGTCGAAGTGCACCACCTGCATGAGGCCGTGCACGCCGGCGTCAGTGCGGCCGGCGCAGAGGGTGGAGATGCGTTGATCGGCGAACTGGCCCAGCGCTTTTTCCAGCTGGTCTTGCACCGTGCGGCCCGACGGCTGGCTCTGCCAGCCGTCGTAGGAGTGGCCGTCGTAGCTGACGCCGAGGGCGACCCTCACGACGCGGCCTGTGCCATGGACGAAGGGACCCGGCCGGATCAGCCGAGCTGGGCCAGGGCCTTCTGTGCGCGGGCCTTCATGTCACCCGAGGCTTCGGCAATGATCTCCTCGATCAGCGCGCGGGCGCCGTCGGTGTCGCCAATGGCCTTGAACTCGTCGGCCAGTGCCAGCTTGGTGCCCAGTGGGTCGTCGGAGCCGGTGCCGGGTTCCACGGAGGGTGTGCCCAAGTCGAGCGAGAGCCCGCCCATGTCGAAGTTCATCATGTTGTCCGCCGCGGGGGCCGGGGCAGAGGCCGCCGGGCTGATCTGCGGCAGGGGCGAGGCTTCGAAGGCCAGGCTGTTGTCGGGTGCCGAGGCGATCGGTGCGGGCATGGTGGAGGCTGAGGGCGCGGCAGCGCGCGACTCAGCTTCATCCAGCGAGAAGTCCAAGTCCAGATCCAGGTCCATGCTGGCTGCGGCAGCAGGAGCGGGGGCTGCCTGACGTGCGGGCTGGCTGGCGTAGCTGCTGGGGGTGGCCTGCAAGGGGGCGGGTGCCGAAGCCGGGGGTTCGCCGCCGGGGTGGTAGGCCTCGTTGTTCGGGTCGATGCCGCGACCGAGTTCACAGATGTGCTCCCACTCGGAGCCACTGCCGCCGGTGACCTTGTAGGCTTCCTTGGCGATCACGCTGAAATTCTTCACATCGCGCCGCTTGGCGTAGATCTCCAGGAGCTTTTGGTGGATGGCGACACGACTCGGATGATTGCGCAGCGCTTCCTTGAGGATTTCTTCGGCCTGCAGGTCACGGCCATAAGCGAGATAGACATCGGCTTCAGCGACGGGGTCGACATCGTCGCCAGCGTCAAGCTGGCTGGGCGAGTAGACCATGGACGAGGAACTGCTGGCACCATTGTCATTGGTGTCAACTCGTTGTCCGCCGCTTGCGCCGAAAAAAGAGTCAGGCTGGAGACGGCTCTCCAGGTAGGCGCTGTCGACTTGTCCTGCATTCTTGCGCTGACGGCTGCGATAGAAGGCCAGACCGGCCAGCAGGGCCACCAGACCGCCGGCCGCAGCCGGGATCAGCGGGTTGTCCATCAACTCGTCCAGCAGCGAGGGCTCCTCGGCGACGGGCGCCGGCATGGGGGCCGATGCTGTCGGGCGCGGAGCAGGCGCAGCCGCCTTGGGCGCGGATGCGGCCGCAGCCGGCGCAGCGACGGGCGGCGTCACGGGGGCTGCCGCAACTTGCGGTGCGGGCGCGGGTGTCGCTACCGGTGCCGAAGCCACTGGCGCCGCTGCCGGCACGGCGGGAGCGGCCGGTTTGGTGGCCGGTGCGGGTGCCGGGGTGGCAGCCTTGCTGAGTTTTTCCAGCTCGGCCACGTTCTTGGACAGTTCCTCGGTGCGGGCTGCCGCATCCTTGGCGCTGCGTTCCTTGGCCAGTTTGTCTTCCGGGGCTTTGGCCTGGACGGCGCCCTTGGACAGGGTCAGCTTGTCGGGTGCACTGGTCGCAGGTTTCTTTTCCTCGACCTGGGTCTGCACGGTGCCGCTGGTCTTGCGATCGGCCGCTGCCTCAGGACTGGCCGGAGCACTGGCCGCCAGGCGGCGGCGGAATTCGTTGAAGTCCTTGCTCTGGGTCTGCAGGATCTGGCGGGCTTCGTCGGCCGGGGTGGCTTGCGCGTCTTCTGCGCCGGGCATGTCCAGCACGGCGCCCTTGCGCAGCCGGTTGACGTTGCCACCGATAAAGGCTTCCGGGTTGCTGCGCAACATGGCCACCAGCATCTGGTCGAGTGATACGTCGGCCGGCTTCTGGTTCAGTGCCAGCTTGCCGGCGGTATCGCCAGCCTTGACGGTGATGCGCTCGCGGCCAGCCACGGCGGGCGGTGGGGGCTCCGCGCTCTTCTGGGGTTCGACGGAGGTCGCGGGGGCCGGAGCACTGGCTGCATCGCTTGCAGGTTGGGCCGCAGCTGCCGCTACCGGTTCCGTCGGCGCGCTGGCCGGTGTTTCCGGTGCAGGCACGGGGACCGGGGCCGCAGCTTCAACAGGCGCGGGAGGCGGTGCGATGCGGATCGGCACCGAACTGACCTGGGGCGCCTGCGGCACGACGATGGTCTGGGATCCATTGAGGGCCGGCGGATCGAAGAGCATCGTGTAGTCACGCACGATGCGGCCTGAGGACCAGTTGGCCTCGAGGATCAGGTCCACATAGGGTTCATTGACGGCCCGCGTATTGCTCAGACGCAGGTACTGCTGTCCGTTGGCGCGTTTTTGCAGGGAGATCTGCAAGCCATTGAGGGCCGAGCTGTATTCCATGCCACTGGCGCGGAAGGTGTCCGGCAAGGCCACCCGGGGCCGCAGTGAGGAGGCTTCGTCCTCGCTGATTTCCAGGATCTCGATCTCGGCGCGCAGCGGTTCGCCCAGCGCTGACTGGACCATGATGCGCCCCAGGGAGAGCGCCGCGGCTTGCGAGCTCCACAAACCCAGAACCGTGGCAGAGGCAATCGCCAGGGCGGTTCTTTGCCAGCGTTGTGACTTAGCAATCAATTTAGGGGCCTCCGATGATCGGGCGGACAAATAGCGTAAACAGTCATGTTGGGCGATCCCCAAAAATGAGCCTTGAATCTGGAAAAGTACCTTAACATCAATACTTTAGCCTGACAAGCTGAGAAAGCGCTTAACCTTCTCAGCCTAAGATCCTTGCTCTGCTTCTGGCTACATTTGTTGTTAACGGACAACGAATATCTCTTTAAGCGTCAGGCCTGCAAGAGGATGCGCAACATGCGGCGCAGCGGCTCGGCAGCGCCCCACAAAAGCTGATCACCGACCGTGAAGGCGCCCAGGTAGTCATTGCCCATGGCCAGCTTGTGCAGGCGGCCGACGGGCACGGTCAATGTGCCCGTCACGGCCGCCGGGGTCAGTTCGCGCTCGGTGATCTCGCGTTGGTTGGGGACCACTTTCACCCAGTCGTTGGCGCCGGCCAGCAGGCCTTCGATCTCGGCCAGGGGAACGTCCTTCTTGAGCTTGATGGTCAGGCCCTGGGAGTGGCAGCGCATGGCGCCGATGCGTACGCACAGGCCGTCGATCGGGATGCTGCCGGCGCTGCGGAAAGCCGGGTTGCCCAGGATCTTGTTGCACTCGGCGCCGCCCTTCCACTCTTCCTTGCTCTGGCCGTGTTCAACGGGCACGTCGATCCAGGGGATCAGGCTGCCGGCCAGGGCCGTGTTGCGGAAGTTCTTGGTCGGGAAGCTGGCCTCGCGCATGGTGGCGGCCACCTTGCGGTCGATGTCCAGGATGGCCGAGGCCGGGTCGGCCAGCTCGGCCTTGACGGCGTCGTGCAGGGCGCCCATCTGGCTCAGCAGTTCACGCATGTTCTGCGCGCCGGCACCCGATGCAGCCTGGTAGGTCATGGCGCTGACCCACTCGATCAGGCCGGCCTTGAACAGGCCGCCCATGCCCATGAGCATCAGGCTCACGGTGCAGTTGCCGCCGATCCAGTTGCGGCCACCCTTGGCGAGCGACTGGTCGATCACGTGGCGGTTGACGGGGTCCAGGATGATGACGGCGTCATCGGCCATGCGCAGCGAAGAAGCGGCGTCGATCCAGTGGCCCTTCCAGCCGGCAGCGCGCAGCTTCGGGTACACCTCTTTCGTGTAGTCACCGCCCTGGCAGGTCAGGACGATGTCGCACTTCTTGAGGTCCTCGATGCTGTTGGCGTCCTTGAGGGTGGTTTCGTTCTTGGCCTGTGCCGGAGCCTTGCCGCCGGCATTGGAGGTCGAGAAGAACACGGGCTCGATCAGGCCGAAGTCGCCCTCGGCCTGCATGCGGTCCATCAGGACCGAACCCACCATGCCTCGCCAGCCGACGAGGCCCACCACATTGCCTACCTTGCTCATCACATGCCCTTTCAATCAAATCCTGTTTACCCGGCTCGTCGGCCGGGAGGGCGTGACGAACCGGGAGCTGTTCAGCCCTTGGTTTTCGTAATGGCGGCGACCACCGCGTCGCCCATCTCGCGGGTGCCCACTTTCGTGGTGCCTGCCGACCAGATGTCTGCCGTGCGCAGTCCGGACGCAAGCACGCTCTTCACGGCCGACTCGATACGGTCGGCGGCCGTGGCCTGGTTGAGCGAGAAGCGGAGCATCATGGCAGCAGACAGTATTGTAGCCAGCGGGTTGGCAATGCCCTTGCCGGCGATGTCCGGCGCGCTACCGTGGCTGGGCTCGTACAGGCCCTGGTTCTTGCTGTTCAGGCTGGCCGAGGGCAGCATGCCGATGGAGCCGGTCAGCATGGCGGCTTCGTCGGACAGGATGTCGCCGAACATGTTGCCGGTGACGATCACGTCAAAGCTCTTGGGGGCCTTGACCAATTGCATGGCGGCGTTGTCCACGTACATGTGGCTCAGCTCCACGTCGGGGTATTGCTGGTGCACCTCGGTGACCACGTCCTTCCAGAACTGGAAGGTTTCGAGCACGTTGGCCTTGTCCACGCTGGTGACCTTTTTGTTGCGCTTGCGTGCGGCCTGGAAGGCCACGTGGGCGATGCGCTCGATCTCCGGGCGGCTGTAGCGCATGGTGTCGAAGGCTTCCTCGGCGCCGGGGAAGGCACCGTCCACCGCGATGCGACGGCCGCGGGGCTGGCCGAAGTAGATGTCACCGGTCAGTTCGCGCACGATCAGGATGTCCAGGCCGGCGATCAGCTCGGGCTTGAGGCTGGACGCCCCCACCAGTTGCTCGTAGCAGATGGCCGGGCGGAAGTTGGCGAACAGGCCCAGGTGCTTGCGCAGGCCCAGGATGGCTTGCTCAGGGCGCAGGGGGCGATCCAGCTTGTCGTATTTCCAGTCGCCCACGGCGCCGAAGAGGATGGCGTCGGACGCCTTGGCCAGGTTCAGCGTGGCATCGGGCAGGGGATGGCCGGCAGCTTCATAGGCCGCGCCGCCCACCGGGGCGGTTTCCATTTCGAACTTGAGGTCCAGGACCTGGAGGACCTTGACGGCCTCGGCAATGATTTCGGTACCAATGCCGTCACCCGGCAGAACTGCGATTTTCATAGTGCTTGTCTGTTATGGAGGAGAGTGTGCTCAGCCGACCATCGTATGGGCGAGCCAGGGCTTTTTGACCAGCCGTTCGGCTTCGAAGGCGGCGATCTTGTCCTTGTGGCGCAGGGTCAGACCGATGTCGTCGAAACCGTTGAGCAGGCAGTACTTGCGGAAGGGCTGCACGTCGAAGGGAATCTCTTCGCCCTGCGGCTTGACGATGACCTGGCGCTCCAGGTCCACGGTCAGGCTGTAGCCGGGGAAGGCTGCGCATTCGTCGAAGAGTTGGGCCACCGTGGCCTCGGGCAGCACGATAGGCAGCAGGCCGTTCTTGAAGCTGTTGTTGAAGAAGATGTCGGCGAAGCTGGGCGCGATGATGGCGCGAAAGCCATACTGGTCCAGCGCCCAGGGCGCGTGCTCGCGCGAGGAGCCGCAGCCGAAGTTCTTGCGCGCCAGCAGCACGGAGGCGCCCGCGTAACGCGGCTGGTTCAGCACGAAGTCCGGGTTGGGGCGGCGAGCGGCCGGGTCCTGGCCCGGGTAACCGGCATCCAGGTAACGCCATTCGTCGAACAGGTTGGGACCGAAGCCGGTCTTGCGGATGGACTTCAGGAATTGCTTGGGGATGATGGCGTCGGTATCGACGTTCTCGCGGTCCATGGGTGCCACGAGACCCTTGTGCACGGTGAATTTCTGCATGGGGGACCTCTCAGGAGAACTTGCGGATGTCGACGAAGTGGCCGTGCACGGCGGCTGCTGCGGCCATGGCCGGGCTGACCAGGTGGGTGCGGCCCCCGGCGCCCTGGCGCCCCTCGAAGTTGCGGTTGCTGGTGGAAGCGCAGCGCTCGCCCGGCTCCAGGCGGTCGGCGTTCATGGCCAGGCACATGGAGCAGCCGGGCTCGCGCCATTCGAAGCCGGCGGCCTTGAAAATCTCGTGCAGGCCTTCGCGTTCGGCCTGTTCCTTGACCTGGCCTGAACCCGGCACGACCAGGGCCAGACGGACGTTCTTGGCGACCTTCTGTCCCAGCTTCTTGACCACGGCGGCGGCTTCGCGCATGTCCTCGATGCGGCTGTTGGTGCAGGAGCCGATGAAGACCTTGTCGATGGTGATGTCGGTTAGCGGCTTGCCGGGCTCCAGGCCCATATAGGTCAGGGCCCGCTCGATGGCGCCACGTTTGTTGGCGTCTTTTTCCTTGTCGGGGTCGGGCACACGGCCGTCGATGCCCAGCACCATCTCGGGCGAGGTGCCCCAGGTGACCTGCGGCAGGATCTGCGTGGCGTCCAGTTCGACCACGGTGTCGAACTTCGCGTCCGGGTCGGATTGCAGGGTCTTCCAGTAGGCCGCAGCGAGGTCCCACTCCACACCCGTGGGCGAGAGCGGACGGCCCTTGACGTATTCGATGGTCTTGTCGTCCACTGCTACCAGGCCGGCGCGGGCGCCGCCTTCGATGGCCATATTGCAGACCGTCATGCGGCCTTCCATGGACAGGGCGCGGATGGCCGAGCCGGCAAATTCGATGGTGTAACCCGTGCCGCCCGCCGTGCCGATGCGGCCGATGATGGCCAGCACGATGTCCTTGGCGGTCACGCCCGGGGCCACCTTGCCCTCGACCTTGATCAGCATGTTCTTGGCCTTCTTGGCCAGCAGGGTCTGCGTGGCCATCACGTGCTCGACCTCGCTGGTGCCGATGCCGTGCGCCAGCGCACCGAAGGCGCCGTGGGTCGAGGTGTGCGAATCGCCGCAGACCACGGTCATGCCGGGCAGGGTGGCGCCGTTCTCCGGGCCGATCACGTGCACGATGCCTTGACGCTTGGACAAGAAGGGGAAGAAGGCGGCGGCGCCCGATTCCTTGATGTTGGCGTCCAGCGTGGTGATCTGTTCCTTGCTGATCGGGTCGGCAATGCCGTCGTAGCCGAGTTCCCAGCCCGTGGTCGGGGTGTTGTGGTCGGCGGTGGCCACGATGGAGCTCACGCGCCAGACCTTGCGGCCGGCCTGGCGCAGGCCTTCGAAGGCCTGCGGACTGGTCACTTCATGGACCAGATGGCGGTCGATGTAGAGGACGGCGGTGCCGTCTTCCTCGGTGTGGACGACGTGTTCGTCCCAGATCTTGTCGTAAAGGGTGCGTCCCATGGTGTCCTCTGCAGAGTTTTCGATTTTAGGTGGTAGCCGGCACGGCTGTGAGGTGATCCACCAGCAGCCGCGCAGTGACGGGCAGGGTGGAAAAATCGCGGGCGACCAGTTCGATGCGGCGGTGGGCCCAGTCGTCCCGCAGGGTCACGCAGGCCAGCTTGCCCACGCCGTGCATGAGTTCGAAGGCGCGGCGCGGCATCACGCCCACCCCCAGGCCGTTGTGGATCATGCGGCACATGGCGTCCAGGCCGGTGACGTGGATGCGCAGGCGGATGCTTCGCCCGGCAGCCGCTGCGGCTTCGCGCATGGCCAGGTAGATGGAGCTGGTGGCGTGCAGGCCCACATGGTCCCAGTCCAGGGTCTGCACAAAGTCGATGGCGCCGGCCGAGGCCAGCGCATGGCCCTGGGGCACGATGAGCACGAGTTGATCTTGTCGGTAGGGCAGGGTCTGCAGTTCACCCGTGCCAACGGCCACGTTGCAGACGCCGAGGTCGGCGGCACCTTCCTGCACGGCGCGCACGACCTCGGTGCTCAGGTGCTCTTCGAGGTCGATCTTGACCTGCTCGTGCTGGCGGATGAAGGCGCCCAGGTCTTCGGGCAAAAACTGCACGATGGCAGAGATGCTGGCATGCACACGCACATGGCCGCGCACGCCGTCCACGTACTCGCTGAGCTCGCCCTGCATCTTTTCCAGGCTGTAGAGCACGGAGCGCGCGTGGTGCAGCAGGCTCTCGCCGGCCGGCGTGAGGTCCACCCCACGCGTGTGCCGATAAAGCAGCGGGGTGCCCAGCGTGGCTTCGAGATCCGCCAGGCGTTTGCTGATGGCCGAGGCGGCGATGAATTCACGTTCGGCCGCTTTGCCGATGCTGCCCAGTTCGCAGACAGCCACGAACAGCTGCAGGGACGTGAGGTCCATGCGGCGGGCAAAGCTGCGGTCGGCGGTTTTCATCGGGAAGGTAGGGGTTTGTCATCGCTTTTGGCGATGAGTTTCCAATTTTCCCTTATGAAGGATGTGTTTGTCATCGTGTTTCGCGATGACTCTGCTGCCTGACGGGGGATGCCGGCGGTCGGGTTCCGGAGGCGGGGGGCTCAGTCGGTGATCAGGGTTGGATCCAGGACGCGCACGCGGTGGTCCACGTAATAACCACCGAATTCGGTGTAACGCAGCACCAGGCGCTGGCAGGCCTGGCAGCGCCAGACATCGCAGCGGTTGTAGGGGAACCAGGCCAGGGCCACCGGGGCGGCGGGGTCGTCATAACGCGTGCCGGCCGGGTGGTATTCCTCGAAGGTCGGTTCGTAGACCTCCGGGTCGCGCAGGGTGGCGAGCTGGGTCATGAGCGCGGCGGGCCAGCGCTCTTCGGTCAGGCTGGTCCAGCCGGTGTAAGCCGCCAGGCCGCAGGCGCAAGGGGCCGTGCCCGGGGCCTCGGCCTGCAGGGCACGCAGTTCGGCGGCGCGCTGGATCAGTTTCATGCGGGGTTCCCAAAGAAAAAGCCCGCCGACGTTGCCGTGCGGCGGGCTGTGTGGCGCGGCTTAGCGCTTGGCCAGCGGCGGCACGTCGCGGCGCGGCGAGCCG
>NZ_KQ483358.1:3222627-3315189 GCF_001432305.1 Curvibacter sp. PAE-UM | reverse complement strand
GGGGCCGGGGGGGGGGGGGGGAGCCGGTGAAGAGCTGGCGCGGACGGCCGATCTTGTACTCGGGGTCGCTGATCATCTCGTTGAGCTGGGCGATCCAGCCCACGGTACGGGCCAGCGAGAAGATGCCGGTGAACAGGTTGACCGGGATGCCGATGGCGCGCTGCACGATGCCCGAGTAGAAGTCCACGTTCGGATAGAGCTTGCGCTGCACGAAGTAGTCGTCTTCCAGGGCGATCTTTTCCAGGGCCATGGCCAGTTTGAACAGCGGATCGTTCTCCAGGCCCATCTCCTGCAGCACTTCCTTGCAGGTTTCCTGCATGAGCTTGGCGCGCGGGTCGTAGTTCTTGTAGACACGGTGACCGAAGCCCATGAGCTTGACGCCGGAATTCTTGTCCTTGGCCTGCTTGATGAACTCACCGATCTTCTCGACGCCGCCGTTCTTCTGGATGTCGCCCAGCATGTTGAGCGCCGCTTCATTGGCGCCGCCGTGGGCCGGGCCCCAGAGACAGGCCACGCCGGCAGCGATGGCCGCAAACGGGTTGGTGCCGGAAGAGCCGCACAGACGTACCGTCGAGGTGGAGGCGTTCTGCTCGTGGTCGGCGTGCAGGATGAAGATGCGGTCCAGCGCGCGTTCGAGCACCGGATTGACCTGGTAGTCCTCGCAGGGGGTGCCGAACATCATGCGCAGGAAGTTGCCGGCATAACTCAGGTCATTGCGCGGGTACATATAGGGCTGACCCACGCCGTATTTGTAGGCCATGGCCACCAGGGTGGGCATCTTGGCGATCAGGCGGATGGCGGCAATCTCGCGGTGCTCGGGATTGTTGATGTCCGTGCTGTCGTGATAGAAGGCCGACAGGGCGCCGACCAGGCCGGTCAGCACCGCCATGGGGTGGGCGTCACGGCGGAAACCGCGCAGGAAAAACTGCATCTGCTCGTTGACCATGGTGTGCATGGTCACGCGCTTGGTGAAGTCGGTCTTCTTCTGGGCGTCCGGCAGGTCACCGTACAGCAGCAGGTGGCAGGTTTCCAGGAAATCGCACTGGGTGGCCAGTTGTTCGATCGGGTAGCCGCGGTACAGCAGTTCGCCCTTGTCACCGTCGATGTAGGTGATGGCGGACTGGCAGGACGCCGTGGACAGGAAGCCCGGGTCATAGGTGAACATGCCGGTCTGGCCATAGAGCTTGCGGATGTCGATCACGTCCGGGCCGATATTGCCCTGGTAGACCGGCAGCTCCATGCTGGGGGTGCCGTTACTGAACGACAGGGTGGCTTTGTTGTCAGCGAGTTTCATGGGGGCCTTTCAGCAGGTTTCTCTCAACATCTTCAAAACTTCTTGCACATCCGCGCGGTCCAGCTCGGAGCTGACTTCAGCCAGCGGTTTGCGGCCAAGGTGCAGGTCCAGCAGGTCGTTGTCGCTCAGATCCATCAGGTCGGTCAGACCCTGCGACTGGCGAACGGTCAGCGAGGACTCGAACTTGCGGAAAAAACGTTCGATGAAAAGGTCGTTTTCGAGCAGGCCGCGGCGGCAGCGCCACTTCAGCTTGCTCAGGGCCCTCTCGTCGATCAGTTCATTGTCCACGGCTAGTCTGCTGGTTTGCTTACACCGCGCGGGCGACCATCATTTCCTTGATCTTGCCGATGGCCTTGGTCGGATTCAGTCCCTTGGGGCAGACGTCGACACAGTTCATGATGGTGTGGCAGCGGAACAGGCGGTAGGGGTCTTCCAGGTTGTCCAGGCGCTCGCCGGTGGCCTGGTCGCGGCTGTCGGCGATGAAGCGGTAGGCCTGCAGCAGGCCGGCCGGGCCGACGAACTTGTCCGGGTTCCACCAGAAGCTCGGGCAGCTGGTGGAGCAGCTGGCGCACAGGATGCACTCGTACAGGCCGTTGAGTTCTTCACGCTCCTCGGGCGACTGCAGGCGCTCCTTCTCGGGCGGCACGTCCTCGTTCATCAGGTAGGGCTTGATCGAGTGGTACTGCTTGAAGAACTGCGTCATGTCGACGATCAGGTCGCGTACCACCGGCAGGCCGGGCAGGGGCTTGAGTACCACCGTGCCCTTGAGCGTGTTCATGTTGGTCAGGCAGGCCAGACCATTCTTGCCGTTGATGTTCATGGCGTCCGAACCGCAGACGCCTTCGCGGCAGGAGCGTCGGAACGACAGGGTGGGGTCCACCGCCTTGAGCTTGATCAGGGCGTCGAGCAGCATGCGCTCGTTGCCGTCGAGTTCGACCTCGAGGGTCTGCATGTAGGGCTTGGCGTCCTTGTCCGGGTCGTAGCGATAGATCTGGAACGTGCGTAGGGTCATGATGTCACCTGTTCTATTCAGTTGGGGTCAGAGCACATCGCTGCGCGAGTGGTCTGACCCGCAAGGTTTCAGAATGTACGAACCTTGGGCGGGACGGAGTCGACCGTCAGCGGCTTGAGGTTGACCGGCTTGTAGCTCAGGCTGTTGCTCGCGCTGTGCCACAGGGTGTGCTTCATCCAGTTGGCGTCGTCGCGGCCCAGCGGTGCCACGGCATCGTCCACCGGGCGCTCGTAGTCGCTCACGGTATGGGCGCCGCGGCATTCCTTGCGGGCAGCCGCCGAGACCATGGTGGCCTGGGCGCACTCGATCAGGTTATCGACTTCCAGCGCCTCGATGCGCGCGGTGTTGAAGATCTTGGAGGTGTCCTTCAAGCCGATGTGCTTGCTGCGCTCGCGCAGGGCGGCGATCTTCTTGACGCCCTCGTCCATGCTGGCCTGGGTGCGGAACACACCGGCGTGCTGTTGCATGGCAGCGCGCATGTCATTGGCGACGTTCTGTGCGTATTCGCCGTTGCTGGCTGAATCCAGCCGCGCCAGGCGAGCCAGCGTGCGGTCGGCGGCATCGGCCGGCAGCGACTTGTGCGACTTGGTCCGCGAGGCGAAGTCGACGATGTGGTTGCCCGCAGCACGACCGAACACCAGCAGGTCGAGCAGGGAGTTGGTGCCCAGGCGGTTGGCGCCGTGCACGCTCACGCAGGAGCATTCGCCCACGGCATACAGGCCGTTGACGATCTTGTTGCTGCTGCCGTCATGCACCACCACCTGGCCGTTGATATTGGTCGGGATGCCACCCATCTGGTAGTGGATGGTGGGCACCACGGGGATGGCTTCCTTGGTGATGTCCACGTTGGCGAAGTTGACACCGATCTCGTAGACCGAAGGCAGGCGCTTGTGGATGGTCTCGGCGCCCAGGTGGTCGAGCTTGAGCATCACGTAGTCCTTGTTCGGACCGCAGCCGCGACCTTCCTTGATCTCCTGGTCCATGCAGCGCGAGACGAAGTCGCGCGGCGCCAGGTCCTTCAGGGTCGGGGCATAACGCTCCATGAAGCGCTCGCCGTTGCTGTTGAGCAGGATGGCGCCTTCGCCGCGGCAGCCTTCGGTCAGCAGCACGCCGGCACCGGCCACGCCGGTGGGGTGGAACTGCCAGAACTCCATGTCCTGCAGCGGGATGCCGGCACGTGCCGCCATGCCCAGGCCGTCACCGGTGTTGATGAAGGCATTGGTGGAAGCGGCGAAGATGCGGCCGGCGCCACCGGTGGCCAGCAGCACGGTCTTGGCGTGCAGCACGTGCAGGTCGCCGGTTTCCATCTCCAGCGCGGTCACGCCCACCACGTCGCCTTCGGCGTCGCGGACCAAGTCCAGGGCCATCCATTCGACGAAGAACTGGGTGCGGGCTGCCACGTTCTGCTGGTACAGGGTGTGCAGCATGGCGTGGCCGGTGCGGTCGGCCGCGGCGCAGGCGCGCTGCACCGGCTTCTCGCCGTAGTTGGCGGTGTGGCCGCCGAAGGGGCGCTGGTAGATGGTGCCGTCGGGGTTGCGGTCGAAGGGCATGCCCATGTGCTCGAGGTCGTACACGACCTTGGGCGCTTCACGGCACATGAATTCGATGGCGTCCTGGTCGCCAAGCCAGTCGGAACCCTTGACGGTGTCGTAGAAGTGGTAGTGCCAGTTGTCCTCGGACATATTGCCCAGCGAGGCGCCGATGCCGCCCTGGGCCGCCACGGTGTGCGAGCGGGTCGGGAACACCTTGGACAACACGGCCACGTTCAGGCCGGCGCGCGCGAGCTGCAGGGAGGCGCGCATGCCGGAGCCGCCGGCCCCGACGATGACAACGTCAAATTTGCGCTTGGATACGGAATAGGACATGGCTCAGAGTCTCCACAGGACTTGGATGGCCCAGCCGGCGCAGCCGACCAGCCAGACGAGGGTGAATACCTGCAGGGACAGGCGCAGCCAGACCGGCTTGATGTAATCCATCCAGATATCGCGCATGCCGACCCAGACGTGCCAGACCAGCGCGATGATGATGGAGAAGGTCAGCACCTTCATCCACTGGGCGGCGAAGATGCCGGCCCAGGTTTCATAGCCGATGGGGCCGCGGGTGAACAGCACCTGGGCCAGCACCACGAAGGTGAACAGGACCATCAGGGCGGCGGTGATGCGCTGGCTCAGCCAGTCGCGCAGACCGTAGTGCGCGCCAACGACGATACGTTTGGAGCCGTAATTTACCGACATGTGTCGCTCCTTGTTTTAGTAGAGGCCGAACAGCTTGGCACCCAGCACGGCGGTCAGAGCCACGCTGAGAGTCAGGGTGACGATGGCCGAACTGCGCCCGAATTCCTTGCTCACGGCGTGGGCGACGTCCATCCACAGGTGACGGATGCCGGCAATGATGTGATGCAGGTAGGCCCAGATCAGGGCCAGTGCGACCAGCTTGAAGAACCAGCCGGGTACAAAGGCTGCGCCGGCGCTGAACAGGGCGCTGAAGCGGGCAAACGAATATTCGGAGGACACCGAGGTGTCGAACAGCCAGATGATGAAGGGCAGCAACAGGAACATCAGGGCGCCGCTGACCCGGTGCAGGATGGAGACCCAGCCAGCAGGGGGCAGGCGGTAAGTCGGAAGATCCTTGAAGGCATTGATGTTGCGGAACTCGGGCCGCTGCGGCCGGGAGGGAGTGGCAAGCTCAGTCATGGGTGGGCTTTCTGTGGATGTAACCGCTTTGTAATTTTCGGGCTTTCGCAGCGCCAAATTCTATTGCAACGCAGCATTCATTACTCTGTGGCGACGGATTCATTCTGCGATCCACCGCTCGTAACCAAGTTTCTCAGCTCAAGACATTGCGGTAATGGTGCGTGTCGGTCAGGTACAGGCCACGACGCAGTTCCATGGGGGCGTCGTTATAGGTGTAGGCAATACGCTCCACGCTCAGCAGCGGCGTGTTCTTGCCCACCTTGAGCAGGGCGCACTGGGCCGCATCGGGCAGCACGGCACGGATCTTTTCTTCGGCGCGCACCATGCGCACACCGAATTCGGTTTCGAACAATTCATACATATGGCCGTGATGCTGGCTCAGGCGCTCGGCCGTCAGGCCCTTGAAGGGCGTGCCGGGCAGCCAGAGGTCTTCCAGAATGGTCGGGCGGCCGGCAAAGGACAGCACGCGCCTGGCCTGCAGCACGCTGTCACCGGTACGCAGCGCCAGCGCGCGCGCGATCTCGGCTGGCGCGCGCAGTCGCTTGCAGTCGATGATATTGCGCTCGGCCGGGCCCTCGCTCTGGCGGTCACCCTGATCGGGCATCAGGCGCAGGAAACGGTACTGCACATGCTGTTCTGCATGGGTGGCCACGAAGGTGCCCTTGCCCTGGCGGCGCACCAGCAGGTGTTCGGCCGCCAGTTCGTCGATGGCCTTGCGCACCGTGCCCTGGCTGACCCGGTAGCGTGCGGCCAGGTCCATTTCGCTGGGAATGGCCTCGCCCGGTTTCCATTCGCCTGATTGCAGGCTTTGCAGGATCAGGCCCTTGATCTGCTGGTACAGGGGGCTGAAGGCCGGCGCAGCCCCTCCCGGCCCGCCGCTTTCTGCGGGGGTGTCGGCCAGGGGGAGCGAGCTGGGGGTCATAAGGACGGCCGGGTCATGAAGTGAGGAGGATTATGAGCCCGAATCATATCTTATATAAGACATAAGACAAATTGATAAATTGGTGTTTTCGCGATACACTTTCGGGTATATCCGGGGTACCGCCGGCATGCTGTCCGGCGCGGTTCCATGGTCACCCATCCCACATCACCATCTGGAGTTTCCAACATGAGCAAAAAGCCCGTTCGCGTCGCCGTCACCGGTGCCGCCGGTCAAATCGGTTACGCCCTGCTGTTTCGCATCGCTTCCGGCGAAATGCTGGGCAAGGACCAGCCCGTCATCCTGCAACTGCTGGAAATCCCCGACGAGAAGGCCCAGAAGGCGCTCAGGGGCGTGATGATGGAACTCGAAGACTGCGCTTTCCCGCTGCTGGCCGGCATGGAAGCCCATAGCGACCCGATGACCGCCTTCAAGGACACCGACTACGCCCTGCTGGTGGGTTCGCGTCCGCGCGGCCCGGGTATGGAACGTGCCGAGCTGCTGGCCGTCAACGGCGCCATCTTCACGGCCCAGGGCAAGGCCCTGAACGCCGTGGCTTCGCGCAAGGTCAAGGTGCTGGTGGTCGGCAACCCCGCCAACACCAATGCCTACATCGCCATGAAGAGTGCACCGGACCTGCCACGCAAGAACTTCACCGCCATGCTGCGCCTGGACCATAACCGTGCCGCCAGCCAGATCGCCGCCAAGACCGGCAAGGCCGTGGCCGACATCGAGAAGCTCACCGTCTGGGGCAACCACTCGCCCACCATGTACGCCGACTACCGCTTCGCCACCATCAAGGGCGAGAGCGTGGCGAAGATGATCAATGATCAGGAATGGAACGCCAATGTGTTCCTGCCCACCGTGGGCAAGCGCGGCGCGGCCATCATCGAGGCGCGCGGCCTGTCTTCCGCCGCGTCGGCGGCCAACGCGGCCATCGACCACATGCGCGACTGGGCCTTGGGCACCAACGGCAAGTGGGTCACCATGGGCATCCCGTCCGACGGCCAGTACGGTATCCCGAAGGACGTGATGTTCGGCTTCCCTGTCACCTGCGAAGGCGGCGAGTACAAGCTGGTCGAGGGCCTGACCATTGACGAATTCAGCCAGAAGTGCATCGACAAGACCCTGGCTGAACTGGTGGGTGAGCAGGACGGCGTGAAGCACCTGCTCTAAGTCCTGCGCGTCTGACGTCATGGCCCATCCGCGCGATATCCTCCTCGGCGCCCAGGCTGCGGCCGGCTTCCTGCCGGTCTGCGACCATTACAGCGGCGTCGAGGTGCGCATGCGCAAAAGCCTGCAGTTGCAGGCCGAGATGACGGCCGAGTTCGGCGCCTGCGTGTTCGATGTCTCGCTGGATTGCGAGGACGGTGCGCCCGTGGGCGGCGAGCGTGACCATGCCCAGATGGTGGTGGCGCTGGCGAACGAGGCCCAGGCCAGTGCACGCAAGGCAGCCTTGCCTGCAACGCCGCGCATCGCAGTGCGCGTCCATCCGGTGGATCACGCGGCCTTCGAGGCCGATGTAGCGGCCATCGTCGGTGGCGCCGGCCAGGCCCTGTGCCATCTCATGATTCCGAAGGTCGAGACGGTGGCCGATGTCGAGCGCGCCGTGGCGGCCGTCGATGCGGCCGCCCGCGGCGCTGGCCGGACCGACCCCTTGCCCTTGCAGGTGCTGCTGGAGTCGCCGGCCGCCGTGCACCGTGCCTTTGACATCGCCGCACATCCGCGCGTGCAGTCCATCAGCTTCGGTCTCATGGATTTTGTCTCGGCGCATGGCGGGGCCATTCCCGACAGCGCCATGAGTTCACGACCCGACAGCGTGACGGGCGAACTGGGTCAGTTCAGTCACCCTCTGGTGCGGCGCGCCAAGCTCGAGATCGCCTCGGCCTGCCACGCGCACGGCAAAGTGCCTTCTCATTGTGTGGTGACTGAATTCAGCGACACTGAAGCCATGAAGGCTGCAGCCCGCAAGGCCTCGCGCGAGTTCGGTTACACGCGCATGTGGAGCATCCACCCGAGCCAGATCCGCCCCATCCTGGAGGCGCTCGCGCCCAGCGGGGCCGATATCGAGCGCGCCGCCGCCATCGTCCAGGCGGCCGAACAGGCACAGTGGGCTCCCGTGAGTTACGAAGGACAACTGCACGACCGTGCCAGCTACCGTTATTTCTGGCAGGTGCTGGAGCGCGCCCACCAGACCGGGCGCGCCCTGCCTGTTGCCATGCAAGCCTATTTCGCGACCCCGGTCGCCCTGAAAACCCCCGCTGTCCCCGCCTGAGGCGAGAGCGCTTTTTTGAATTGCTAAGAAGGAGTCACCATGTTGCAAGCCTACCGCGCCCATGTCGCTGAACGAGCCGCACTCGGCATCCCCCCGCTGCCGCTGACGGCCAAGCAGACCGGCGAGCTGATCGAGTTGCTCAAGAACCCGCCCAAGGGCGAAGAGACCACGCTGGTCGAGCTGATCACCCACCGCGTGCCCGCCGGTGTGGATGACGCGGCCAAGGTCAAGGCCAGCTACCTGGCCGCCGTGGCCCACGGCACTGAAAAATGCGCGCTGATCTCGCGCGAGAAGGCCACTGAGCTGCTGGGCACCATGCTGGGCGGCTACAACCTGACCCCGCTGATCGACCTGCTGGACGACGCCCTGGTGGGCAAGGTCGCCGCCGAGGGCCTGAAGAAGACCCTGCTGATGTTCGACCAGTTCCACGACGTGCAGGAAAAGGCCGCCAAGGGCAACGCCAACGCCAAGGCCGTGGTCCAGAGCTGGGCTGATGCCGAGTGGTTCACCAGCCGCCCGGAAGTGCCCAAGAGCATCACGCTGACCGTGCTCAAGGTGACCGGCGAGACCAACACCGACGACCTGTCGCCCGCGCCCGACGCCTGGAGTCGCCCGGACATTCCGCTGCACGCCCTGGCCATGCTCAAGAACAAGCGCGACGGCATCACGCCCGAGGAAGATGGCAAGCGCGGCCCGATCAAGTTCATCGAGGACCTGCGCGCCCGCGGCAACCTGGTGGCCTATGTGGGCGACGTGGTGGGCACGGGTTCTTCCCGCAAGTCCGCCACCAACTCCGTGCTGTGGTTCACCGGCGAGGACATCCCCTTCGTGCCGAACAAGCGTTTTGGCGGCGTCTGCCTGGGCTCCAAGATCGCCCCGATCTTCTACAACACGATGGAAGACGCCGGCGCCCTGCCGATCGAGCTGGACGTGAGCCAGATGAACATGGGCGACACCATCGAACTGCGCCCCTATGAAGGCAAGGCCCTCAAGGATGGCAAGGTCATCGCCGAATTCACGGTTCGCAGCGAGGTGCTGTTCGACGAGGTGCGCGCCGGTGGCCGCATTCCGCTGATCATCGGCCGCGGCCTGACCGGCAAGGCGCGTGAGGCCCTGGGCCTGCCCCCGAGCACCCTGTTTCGCCTGCCGCAAGTGCCCAAGGCCACCGGCAAGGGTTTCACGCTGGCCCAGAAGATGGTCGGCCGCGCCTGCGGCCTGCCCGAAGGCAAGGGCGTGGTGCCCGGCACCTATTGCGAACCCAAGATGACTTCGGTCGGCTCGCAGGACACCACCGGCACGATGACGCGCGACGAGCTCAAGGACCTGGCCTGCCTGGGCTTCAGCTCTGATCTGGTCATGCAGTCCTTCTGCCATACCGCTGCTTACCCGAAGCCGGTGGACGTGAAGATGCACCACGAACTGCCCGAGTTCATGAGCAACCGCGGCGGCATCTCGCTCAAGCCCGGCGACGGCATCATCCACAGCTGGCTCAACCGCATGCTGCTGCCCGACACCGTGGGCACCGGCGGCGACAGCCACACCCGTTTCCCCATCGGCATCTCCTTCCCGGCCGGTTCCGGCCTGGTGGCCTTTGCCGCTGCCACTGGCGTCATGCCGCTGGACATGCCCGAGTCGGTGCTGGTGCGCTTCAAGGGCAAGATGCAGCCCGGCGTCACCCTGCGTGACCTGGTGCACGCGATTCCGCTCTACGGCATCAAGCAAGGCCTGCTGACGGTCGAGAAGAAGGGCAAGAAGAACGCTTTCTCGGGTCGCATCCTCGAGATCGAGGGTCTGCCCGACCTGAAGGTCGAACAGGCCTTTGAGCTGGCCGACGCTTCGGCCGAGCGCTCGGCTGCCGGTTGCACGGTGGCGCTCAACAAGGAACCCATCATCGAGTACATCAACAGCAACATCGTGCTGCTGAAGAACCTGATCGCCAATGGCTACCACGATGAGCGCACCATCAGCCGCCGCATCAAGGCCATGGAAGCCTGGCTGGCCAAACCGGACCTGCTCAAGGCCGACAAGGATGCCGAGTACGCCCATGTGGTCGAGATCGACCTGGCCGAGATCACCGAACCCATCGTCTGCTGCCCGAACGACCCGGACGACGCCAAGACCCTGTCCGACGTGGCCGGCGCCAAGATCGACGAGGTCTTCATTGGCTCCTGCATGACCAACATCGGCCACTTCCGTGCCGCCTCCAAGCTGCTCGAAGGCAAGAAGGACATCCCGGTCAAGCTGTGGATGGCCCCGCCCACCAAGATGGATGCGCAGCAGCTGAGCGAGGAAGGGCACTACGGCGTCTTCGGCGCGGCCGGTGCCCGCATGGAAATGCCCGGTTGCAGCCTGTGCATGGGCAACCAGGCGCAGGTGAAGGAGGGCGCCACCGTGATGTCCACCAGCACCCGCAACTTCCCCAACCGCCTGGGCAAGAACACCAATGTCTATCTGGGCTCGGCTGAACTGGCCGCCATCTGCTCCAAGCTGGGTCGCATCCCGACCAAGGCCGAGTACCAGGCTGATATGGGCGTGCTCTCGGCCAATGGCGACAAGGTCTACAAGTACCTGAACTTCGACCAGATCAGCGAGTACAAGGACGTGGCCGACAAGGTCACCGCCTGATTCGCACGGTCTGCTGATCTGAAGCCCTGCGGCGTGAGCCGCAGGGCTTTTTCCATGGTCCCATCGATAATCCCGGCCATGAGCACCCTCCAGTCCCTTCCTTTCTCGCTGCAGACAGTGCTGCTGTTGATCGGCAGCAACGTCTTCATGACTTTTGCCTGGTACGGCCATTTGAAGAACCTGGCGACCGCGCCCTGGTACTGGGCGGCGCTGGCCAGCTGGGGCATTGCCCTGTTCGAGTACCTGCTGCAGGTGCCGGCCAATCGCATCGGTTTTCAGCAGGCTGGTTTCACGGTGGCCCAGCTCAAGATCGTGCAGGAAGTCATCACGCTCAGCCTCTTCGTTCCTTTTGCCGTTCTGTACCTGAAGGAGCCGTTCAAGCTCGACTACCTTTGGGCAGCGCTGTGCATGGTGGGGGCGGTGTACTTCATCTTTCGTTCTGCCTGAGACCTCAGCGATCCGGAGAAATACCCCGGTTAAACTCCACGGCAAACCAGTCCAACGACCGAACCAGAATCAGGAGCTAGTCATGCTGTTTGGAAAATTGATGCCGCGCGACGGCAATTTCTTCGAGATGTTCAACCAGCATGCAGACCGCATCGTGGAAGCGGCAAGGGCCTTCTCCCAACTGGTGGCTCACTACAGCGACCCCAACCTGCGCGAGCAGTACAACCGCGACGTAGACAGCGCCGAGCAGGCTGCCGACCGTATCACGCACGAGGTCAACAAGGCCTTGCACAAGACCTTCATCACCCCGATCGACCGTGAGCAGATCCACTCGCTGATCAACACCATGGACGATGTGGCCGACCTGATCCAGGACTCGGCCGAGACCATGGCCCTGTACGACGTTCGCCACATGACCGAGGAGATCGTGCGCCTGACGGAGCTCAGTGTGAAGTGCTGCGAGCGTGTCAAGGATGCGGTCTACCTGCTCAACAACATTGGCGATCCCAAGACGGCCGAGGCCGCACTCAAGACCTGTGAGGAAATCGACCGCCTGGAATCCGACGCCGACCGCGTGATGCGCAATGCCATGAGCAAGCTGTTCCGTGAAGAGCCCGATGTGCGTGAGGTCATCAAGCTCAAGGCCATCTATGAGTTGCTCGAAACCGTGACCGACAAGTGCGAGGACGTGGCCAACCAGATCGAGGGCATCGTCCTCGAAAACGCCTGAGCGCCTGTCCTCCCATGGAAAACATTCCGCAAACCGCCCTCTGGGTGATCATCCTCCTGGTGTTCCTGGCACTGGCCTTCGACTTCATGAACGGCTTTCATGACGCGGCCAACTCGATCGCCACCGTGGTTTCTACCGGCGTGCTCAAACCCGGTCAGGCGGTGCTGTTTGCCGCCTTCTTCAACGTCATCGCCATCTTCATCTTCCACCTCAGCGTGGCAGCGACGGTGGGCAAGGGCATCGTGCAGCCGGGGGTGGTCGATACCCATGTGGTGTTCGGCGCGCTGATCGGTGCCATCAGCTGGAACTTCATCACCTGGTATTACGGCATCCCCAGCAGTTCCTCGCACGCCCTCATCGGTGGCATCGTCGGCGCCGTGATCGGCAAGGCGGGTACGGATGCGCTGCTCTCTGCGGGCATTCTCAAGACGGTGGTATTCATCTTCGTCTCGCCTTTCCTGGGTTTCCTGCTGGGGTCGCTGATGATGCTGCTGGTGGCCTGGGTCTTCCGCCGCAGCTCGCCTTCGCGCGTGGACGGCTGGTTCCGCCGCCTGCAACTGGTCTCGGCTGGCGCCTACAGCCTGGGCCACGGCGGCAACGATGCGCAGAAGACCATCGGCATCATCTGGATGTTGCTGGTCGCCACGGGTTACATGACGTCCACCGACAAGGCGCCGCCGTCCTGGGTGGTGGTGAGTTGCTATATGGCCATCGGCCTGGGCACGATGTTCGGCGGCTGGCGCATCGTCAAGACCATGGGGCAGAAGATCACCAAGCTCAAGCCGGTCGGCGGTTTTTGTGCCGAGACGGGTGGGGCCATCACGCTGTTCCTGGCCACCAGCCTGGGTATTCCAGTCTCCACGACGCACACCATCACTGGCGCCATCGTCGGCGTGGGGTCGGCCCGGCGCGCCAGCGCGGTGCGCTGGGGTGTGGCCGGCAATATCGTCTGGGCCTGGATCTTCACCATCCCGGCCAGCGCTTTCGTGGCCATCATGGCCTACTGGATCAGCCTCGGGTTGTTCTGAACGGGGATGCAATCATGAAAAAAGGGCCGCGCGGGCCCTTTTTTCATGTGGCAATTCACTGACTTATCTTGCGCGCTTCCTCGATCTGGTACTCGAAATAGCGCTGGAAGCTGAAGGCGATGCTCGACAGCAGGACTGCCGCGCCGATCAGCAACGCTGTGGCGACTGCGCCTATGGTCAGCCAGCCGGTCTGACCGGCCGGCGCGTCGGCTGGCGCCTGCGGGTTGAAGCGGGCGTTCCATTGCTCCGGCGTCATCAAGCCGTAGACGATGGCGTTGAGCGCGCAGCCGGCGAAGGTGAAACCCAGCAGCGGGACCAGCACCCAGCTCCAGGGGTCGTCCACGCCATATTTCAGGATGCGCTCAATGCCGTAAAGGCCCAGCGCCGTGGGCACGGGCAGCAGCCAGCCGAGCGTGTCGCCCAGGCCCCGCAGGTAGAAGCGGTGCAGGCCCAGCGGGCCCGTCAGAAAGGTCAGCCACACGGCCAGGGTCTTGTTTTTCAGCATGGGCTTATTGTGCCGGGAAAGGGGGCATGGACGTGCCCATTCCCGAGCCCAGTTCAGGGGGCGGGTAGTACAGGCTATAATCGCAGGCTCTTCGGTGTGTCGCTGGCCGGGTGGCCAGTCGCGTGTCTCAAACATCGGAAGAATCGCGGCGTGCAGCTCATGCGGCATGCTTCACCCACCCAAAGGACAAATCATGGTCGTGATTCGACTTTCCCGTGGCGGCGCCAAGGCCCGTCCGTTCTTCAACATCGTCGTAGCCGACAAGCGTACCCGTCGTGACGGCCGCTTCATCGAGCGCATCGGTTTCTACAACCCGATCGCTACCGCCAGCGAGGAAAGCATCCGTATTGCCCAGGACCGCCTGACCTACTGGCTGGGCGTCGGTGCCCAGGCTTCTCCCACCGTGGAACGCCTGATCAAGCAGTCTGCTGCCAAGAAGGCCGCCTGACCTGATCCCCCATGACGCTCGAGCTCGAAGCCGCTGAATTGCCAGCGGATGCCATCGAAGTCGGGCGCATCCTTGATGCCTGGGGCATCAAGGGTTGGTTCAAGGTTCAGCCTTACAGCGCCTCTGCTGAGGCGCTGTTTTCTTCCAAGCGCTGGTTCCTTCTGCCGTCCGAAAGAGGTGCCAAGACCTTTACCGGTCCGGTGCAGCTGTCCATCAAGGAAGCGAAAGAACACTCGGATTCGGTGGTTGCCATGGCGCACGACGTGCCCGATCGCGACACCGCCGAGGCCCTGCGCGGTGCTCGCATCTTCGTGGCCCGCTCCAGCTTTCCCACGCCTGACTCGGACGAGTACTACTGGGTTGACCTGATCGGCCTGGATGTGGTCAACCGCGAAGACCTGCATCTGGGGACGGTGCAGGAACTGCTGTCCACCGGCCCGCAGACCGTGCTGGTCATCGCCTACGAGCAGGACGGCAAGCCGGCCGAGCGCATGATCCCCTTCGTGTCAGCCTATGTCGACAATGTGGCCTGGGCGCCCCGCCGCATCCGCGTCGACTGGCAACCCGATTTCTGAGACGGGGCGTGCGCCATGCGCTTTGACGTCCTGACCCTGTTTCCCGAACTGTTTGCCCCGCTGCTGAGCAGTGGCATCACACGCCGCGCCTATGAGTCCGGTCAGGTTGATGTGCACCTGCACAACCCGCGTGACCACGCCGAAGGCAATTACCGCCGTGTCGATGACCGTCCCTTCGGCGGCGGTCCCGGCATGCTCATGATGGCCGAGCCACTGGCGCGTTGCCTGCAGCAGGCCCAGGCCCAGCGGGCCACGCCGGCCCCGGTTGTGCTGTTTTCTCCCTTGGGCCAGCCCCTGACCCACGCCAAGGTGGAGCGCTGGGCCGCCAGCGAAGGCGCCGTGCTGGTCTGTGGTCGTTACGAGGGTATCGACCAGCGTTTCATCGACACCCATGTGACCGAGCAGATCAGTTTGGGGGATTTCGTGTTGTCGGGCGGCGAGATCGCCGCCATGGCCCTGCTGGACGCCGTCGCCCGCCTGCAGCCCGGCGTGCTGGGTGACGCTGACAGCCACGCCCTGGACAGTTTCAATCCGGCTCTGGATGGTCTGCTGGACAACCCGCACTACACCCGGCCCGAATCCTGGGAGGGGCAGGGCGTGCCTGAGGTGCTGCTGTCGGGCCACCACGGGCAGATCGAGCGCTGGCGTCGCGAGCAGCGACTGGCGCTGACCGCCCGGCTGCGGCCCGAGCTGATCGCCCGGGCCCGCGCCGCCGGCCGCCTGAGCCGTCAGGACGAGGCCTTCCTGGCCGGCTTGCCCGGGACAGCTGCCTGAAGCGGGCGCTTCCTGCTATAATTTCAGGCTTTCCAGATCCTCTGGCCGGCCGCTGTCCCTTTGTGGCTCAGCACTGCGTGTCATCCCGACACGGGCGCGGACAAGATCATTAGAGGTAAACATGAACCTGATCCAGACCCTCGAGCAAGAGGAAATCGCCCGCCTGGGCAAGAAAATCCCTGAATTCGCACCTGGTGACACCGTCATCGTGAACGTCAACGTGGTCGAAGGCACCCGCAAGCGCGTGCAGGCCTACGAAGGCGTGGTGATCGCCAAGCGCAACCGTGGCCTCAACAGCGGCTTCACCGTGCGCAAGATCTCCAGCGGCGAAGGCGTGGAACGTACCTTCCAGACCTACAGCCCGCTGATCGCCAGCATCGAAGTCAAGCGCCGCGGCGATGTGCGCCGTGCCAAGCTGTACTACCTGCGCGACCGTAGCGGCAAGTCGGCCCGTATCAAGGAAAAGCTGGTCAGCAAGGCCGCTGCTTAATCGCCGGTCCGCTGTCCGAACCAGCCGCCCTCGCTTCTGCCCGGGCGGCTTTTTTGTTTTTGTCTTCGGCCCGCTGCGCTTGACTTCGCTGCGCGAAGTGAGCCTGCGACGCAACCCGCCAACTGGCGGGTTGTGGCCTTGTAGCAGATACTTATAACGTGTCTTCCGCCGATCACATCACCCCCCTGTCCAAGCTGCCCAACTTCGATCCGCGCACCGTGCCGGTGGTCGGCGTCGACGCGCATCTGCCCCCGGTACCGGCCGAACGCCTGCTGGCAGAGTCCCTGCGCCGGCGTTTTGCCACGCCGCCGGCCTGGGAGCCCGAGGTGCGCGCTGAACCGCGTTTCACGCAGCGCAAGCCGGCGCAGGCCGCCGTGCTGCTGCCCCTGGTAGCCCGGGCCGAGCCCACCCTGCTGCTGACCCTGCGCACCAGCCACCTGGCCAACCATTCCGGGCAGATCGCCTTTCCCGGCGGCAAGGTCGATCCGACCGACGTCGACGTGGTGGACGCCGCCTTGCGCGAGGCCGAAGAAGAGGTGGGGCTGACGCGGGACTTCGTCCAGGTGCTGGGCACGCTGCCCGTCTACACCACGGGAACGGCTTTCGTCATCACGCCGGTCGTGGCGCTGGTGCGGCCCGGCTTCACACTCGCGCCCAACGCGGGCGAGGTGGCCGATGTGTTCGAGGTGCCGCTGTCCTTCCTGCTCGATCCGGCCAACCACCGGCGCCACGCCTTCGAGTTCGAGGGGTTGCGTCGCGAATGGTTTTCCATGCCCTGGCAGGACGCCGGGACCGAGCGCTACATCTGGGGGGCCACGGCGGGCATGCTGCGCAATTTTTACCGTTTCATGGCGGCCTGAGCGGACGCCGCAAGCGGCGAGTCAGTTTGCCATCGGTATGATCGTGACATGAGTTTTTTCTCCATCCTGCTGGCCCTGTTGATCGAGCAGGCGCGTCCGCTGGCGCGCGGCAATGCTGTGCATGCCGGCATGCGCAGCTGGCTGCGCTGGGTGGTGCGCAAGCTCGACGCGGGGGAGACCTCGCATGGCTGGCTGGCCTGGGGCTTTGCCGTCCTGCTGCCCAGCGGGATTGCCCTGCTGATCTACTGGCTGCTGTACCAGTTCGTGGGCTGGCCATTGGCCATGCTGTGGAACGTGGCCGTGCTCTACGTCACCCTGGGCTTTCGCCAGTTCAGCCATCATTTCACCGCCATCCGCGATGCACTCGAAGCCGGCAACGAGGAGGAGGCGCGCCGCCTGCTGGCCGAGTGGCGGCAGATCGATGCCAGCGAACTGCCGCCGCGCGAGGTCGTGCGTCACGTCATCGAATTCTCCGTGCTCGCGGCCCATCGCCATGTCTTCGGTGTGCTGAGCTGGTTCATCGTGCTGGCTGTCCTGGGGCTGGGTCCCGCGGGTGCCGTGCTGTACCGCCTGGCAGAGTTCGTCACGCGCTACTGGCCGCACGTCTCGCGGCGCCAGGCGCCTTCGGTGAGTGATGCCGCCTGTGGCGCGGCCTCACGTGCCTGGTCATGGGTGGACTGGCTGCCCGCACGCATCACCGCGCTGGGTTTTGCCGTGGTTGGCAGTTTCGAGGATGCCGTTGACAACTGGCGTCGTTATGAATCGCTGCCCGAGAGCGAGGGCGTGGGGGGCAACGATGGCCTGATCGTGGCGGCCACGGCCGGCGCCATCAACGTGCGCCTGGGCACCACGGCCATGGCCCAGGCGGAGACCCAGGCCCAGTCCGACATGCCGGCCGCCTCGGCCCGGCACGAGCCGCAACTGGCCCACCTGCGCAGCATTGTGGGCCTGGTCTGGCGCTCGGTTGTGTTGTGGATGCTGCTGCTGGCGCTGTTGACGCTCGCCCGCCTCATCGGGTAGCCCAGCGCCTCAGTAGCGCGGGGCTTGCGACAGCTCGGCGTGCAGCTCGCTATAAATTCTGTAGCGCGACGGGCTGATGCCCGACCCCCCGGCTTTTTCATCCACCGCGGCGATCACGCCGCAGCCGGGCTCATGCAGGTGGCTGCAGTTGTAGAAGCGGCATGCGCCCGCGTGCTCGCGCAGGTCCGGCATCAGGCCCGCCAGTTGTGCGGCCTCGATGTGTTGCAGGCCGAACTCCTGGAAGCCGGGTGAATCGAGCAGGGCCGTGCGATGGGCCGCATCGACCCAGTACCACCGGGTGCTGGTGGTGGTGTGCTTGCCCGAGTTGAGTGCAGTGGAAATCTCACCCGTCGGGGCTTGCGCACCCGGTACCAGCCGGTTGATCAGCGTGCTCTTGCCCGCGCCCGAAGGGCCCAGCACCAGCGTCGCGCGCCCGTCGAGTTCCTGCTCCAGGGCGGCCAGCGTGCCATCGCTGCCGGTACCCTGCGCCTTCAGGCTCAGGGGCAGCACGGTGTAACCCATGAGCCGGTAAGGCGCCAGCCGGGTCCAGGCGCGAGCAAACAGCTCGGGCAGGTCGCTCTTGTTGAGCACGATCAGCGGCCGGATGCGTTCGGCCTCGGCAGCGATCAGCGCGCGCGCCAGCTGACTCTCGGAAAATTCGGGTTCCGCGGCGATCAGGATCAGCACCTGGTCCAGGTTCGCGGCGAAGCTTTTGGTGCGGATCTCGTCCTGGCGGTAGAAAAGGTTGCGTCGCGGCTCCACCTTCTCGATGCTGCCTTCGTCGGTGCTGGCCAGCCAGAGCACGCGGTCACCGACCACGGCCTGACTCTTCTTGCCGCGTGGGTGGCAGATGAGCTGGCGGCCTTCCGGTGTTTCTACCACCACGTGGCGGCCGTGGCTGGCGACCACCAGGCCGTGTTCGAGTCCGGGGGGCTTGCTCAAGACGAGCCCCGCAGCGCGTCGACCCGGGCCGCACAGTCGAAATCGACGCGCGTGATGCCGCCGGCGTCGTGCGTGCGCCAGGCCACCGTGCAGTGCCCGTAGCCCACGTGCATGTCGGGATGGTGGTCCCGCCCCTGCGCGATCCAGGCCACGGCATTGGCAAAGGCCATGACCTCGGGGTAGCTGGCGAATTCGTAGCGGCGGGCGATGGCCAGTTCCGCGCCGTCACCCCGCAGCGTCCAGCCGGGGTGCTGGGCCAGCTGGGTCACGAGTTCGGTCGGGCCCAGGGGGCGGCGTGCGTTGCCCTGCGGCGCGCTGCTCATGCGAGGCCCAGTCGTGCCAGGCGCTGGCTGGCCGGCGGGTGCGAGTAGTAGAAGGCCACGTAGAGCGGGTCCGGTGTCAGGGTCGAGGCATTGTCCTCGTACAACTTGAGCAGGGCGCTGGCCAGATCCCGGCCCTGGGTCTGCGTGGCGGCGTAGGCATCGGCCTCGAACTCGTGCTTGCGCGAGGACAGCGCCATGAGGGGCGCGATGAAAAAACTGAACACCGGTGAGACCAGTACGAAGAGCAGCAGGGCCAGGGCATCGTTGGGTACGGCATCGGCCGCGCCCAGGGCGGGCACCAGCAGCTGCAGGCTGGGCGTGGCGCCCAGGCCGGTGTAGAACCAGGCCTGCGTGGCCAGCCAGCCCAGCAGCGCGAAGCCGGCCAGGCTGATGGCGAACAGGATCACGATGCGCTTGAGGATGTGCTTGTGCTTGAAGTGGCCGAGTTCGTGCGCCAGCACGGCGTCGACCTCGCCCGGGCTGAGCTTGGCCAGCAGGGTGTCGAAGAAGACCACACGCTTGGCGGCGCCGAAGCCCGTGAAGTAGGCATTGGCGTGCGCGCTGCGCCGGCTGCCGTCCATCACGTACAGCCCCTTGGCCGAAAAACCGCAACGCTGCATCAAAGCGGTCACGCGTGCCTTCAGCGTCTCGTCCTCCAGCGGCTGGAACTTGTTGAACAGCGGTGCGATGAAGGTCGGATAGATCAGCAGCAGCAGCAGGTTGAAACCCATCCAGATGCCCCAGGCCCAGAGCCACCACAGGGTGCCGGTGGCCCCCATGACCCAGAGGATGAGGGCGGCAATCGGCAGGCCGATCAGGGTGCCCAGCACGGTGGATTTCACGAGGTCGACCAGCCAGAGCTTGAGTGTCATCTTGTTGAAGCCGAAGCGCTGCTCGATCACGAAGGTCTGGTACAGGGTCAGTGGCAGCTCGATCAGGCCACCGATCAGCACAAAGCCGGCGATCAGCGCCAGCTGCTGCAGCATGCCGCCGCCCAGCCAGGCCAGCAAGGCCTGGTTCAGCGCATCCAGGCCGCCCAGCAGCGTCCAGCCCAGCAGCAGGGCCGCGCCCACGGCGGTTTCGATCAGGCCGAAGCGCACCTTGACCACGGTGTAGTCGGCGGCCTTCTGGTGTGCCGCCAGCGGCATGGTGTCGGCAAAGGCGGACGGCACCAGAGCGCGGCGGCTGGCCACATGGCGCACCTGGCGCGTGGCCAGCCAGAACTTGACGGCCAGGCCCAGCAGCAGGGTTGCGGCAAAGACCAGGGTCAGGGCCAGGCTGGGATTGAAGGCGGGAGCAGAGACAGCGTTCATGGGCGAGGAGTTTAGGTCATCGGCGACAATCGGGCCCATGAGCGACAACGTTACCCCACTCGGCAAATCTGATCTCAACCTGGTCTGGCTCGATTGCGAGATGACCGGCCTGGACCCCGAAAAAGAACGCCTCATCGAAATCGCCGTCATCGTCACCGGCCCGAATCTGGAGCCGCGCGTCGAAGGCCCGGTGCTGGTGATCCACCAGAGTGACGAGATCCTGGGCAAGATGGACGCCTGGAACAAGGGCACCCACGGCCGCAGCGGCCTGATCGACAAGGTCAAGGCCTCGACCCTGACCGAAGCCGAGGCCGAGGCGCAGCTGATCGCCTTCCTGGCCAAGTACGTGCCCAAGGGCGTCGCGCCCATGTGCGGCAACAGCATCGGCCAGGACCGGCGCTTCCTGGCCAGGTACATGCCCAAGCTGGAGGCCTTTTTCCATTACCGCAATGTGGATGTGAGCACTTTCAAGGAGCTGGCGCGGCGCTGGCGGCCCGATGTCTACAGCGGCTTCAAGAAGGCGCAGAAACACACGGCGCTGGCCGATGTGAACGAGTCCATCGACGAGTTGCTGCACTACCGCGAGCACTTCCTCAAGCTGGCCTGAAGCCGGGCGGTGGCAATTGATTAGGTGAAAACCCTGATCTGTGTCATAATTCGCCTTGCGCTGCAAAACGCGGCGCTTTTCGTGCATCTCCCCTCACACACCGGACTCCGGTTTCGATCTTCACGATCGTCAATCTGAATGAGTCCCCGGTGCCGGTCCCAACCGGTGCAGGTTTTGTTTGATGGTTGATGTCTTTTAACCATCAGCGAAACACCCGCAGTCCCTGCGGCGTTCGCGTGTGAGAAAAATCTAAATGACCGACGCTTTTGAAGTGACGGGCGAATTTGCGCCTGCCGAATCCATTCTTTCCACCGACACCGCCGTGGCGGTCGAGGCCGAAGTGACCGAAACCCTGCCCAACGGCTTTGTGCAGCTGGGCCTGGCGCCCGAGCTGGTGCAGGCTGTGGCCGATCTCGGCTACACCCAGCCCACCACCGTGCAGGAGCGTGCCATTCCCCTGGCCATGCCCTCCGGTGCTGCCGGCGAAGCCCAGCGTTATATCGACCTGATGGTCTCCAGCCAGACCGGCAGCGGCAAGACCGCCGCCTTCCTGCTGCCCGTCCTGCACACCATCCTCCAGCAGCAGGCCCAGGCCGCTGAAGATGAGCGTGCCGCTTACGAACGCGCGGCTGCCGAAGCTGCCGCCAAGGGTGAGCCGGCTCCGAAGCGCCCCAAGCGCCAGGACCCGACCAACCCGCGCCATTTCAAGGCCGCCGCACCCGGCGCCCTGATCCTGTGCCCGACGCGCGAACTCGCCCAGCAGGTGGCGCATGACGCCATCGAGCTGGTCAAGCATTGCCGCGGCCTGCGCATCGCCAATGTGGTGGGCGGCATGCCCTACCAACTCCAGATCGCCAAGCTGCAGAACGCCAACCTCGTGGTGGCCACCCCCGGCCGCCTGCTGGACCTGCAGCGCTCCATGCAGATCAAGCTCGACCAGGTGCAGTTCCTGGTGGTGGACGAGGCCGACCGCATGCTCGACCTCGGTTTCTCCGACGACCTCGCCGAAGTCAACCAGCTGACCGCCCAGCGCCGCCAGACCATGATGTTCAGCGCCACGTTCGCGCCGCGCATCCAGCAGCTCGCCATGCGCGTGATGCACGACAACGGTTCGGGCGTGAAGAAGGTGCAGATCGATTCGCCCCAGGAAAAACACGCCAACATCAAGCAGTCGCTGTTCTGGGCCGACAACGCCCAGCACAAGCGCCAGCTGCTGGACCACTGGCTGCGTGACGCCTCCATCGATCAGGCCATCGTGTTCGCCAGCACCCAGGTGGAGTGCGACGGCCTGGCCAACGACCTGCAACAAGATGGCTTCTCCGCCGTCGCGCTGCACGGCGCCCTGAGCCAGGGCCTGCGCAACCGTCGCCTGATGGCGCTGCGCCAGGGCCAGGTGCAGATCCTGGTGGCCACCGACGTCGCCGCGCGCGGCATCGACGTGCCCACCATCACCCACGTCTTCAACTTCGGCCTGCCGATGAAGGCCGAGGACTACACGCACCGTATCGGCCGCACCGGCCGTGCTGGCCGCGATGGCCTGGCCATCACCTTTGCCGAGTTCCGTGACCGTCGCAAGATCTTCGACATCGAGGCTTACAGCAAGCAGCCCATCAAGGCCGAAGTGATCCCTGGCATGGAGCCCAAGCAGCGCATGCCCGAGTCGCGCCCCGGCTCCAACTTCGGTGGCCGCAACAGCCGCGGTGGCAATGACAACTTCTCGCGCGACCGCAAGTTCGGCGGCGGTGGTGCACCCCGTGGTGGCTTCGGCGGCGGCAACCGTGGCGGTGATTTTGGTGGCGCGCCCCGCGGTGGTGACTTCGCTGCGCCGCGTGGTGATTTCGGCGCCCCCCGCGCCGGCTTTGGCGACCGCGACGCCCGCGGCCCGTATCAGGCCCGTGACGGCGGTTACCAGAACCGTGGCCACGAGGGCGCGCCCGAAGGCCGCAGCTACGAGCGCAAGGGCGGCTTCAACGACCGCTTCGCCGGCGATGGCCGCCGTGAAGGTGCCGCACCGCGCGGTGATTTCGCGGCGCGCAAGCCGGCCTTTGGTAAGCCCTCCTTCGCCAAGCCCGGCGCTGGAACCGGCAAGGTCTTCGTGCCGCGTGACGCCGCCAAGCGCTCGCCGCGCCCGGCCCGCTGATCAGCCAGCGACCTGACCCGGAACCCGCCCGCAGTGATGCCGGCGGGTTTTTTCATGCGCGCGGCGCTGACGTCGTGCGCAGCCAGTCACCGCTGACGACCACCCGCATCTGGGCGAAGGTGGACAGGCACAGGCATGGCTATTCACGAAAAAGCAGGCGGTGTTCAGTGGGCGCGCTAGACTTGCCAGCGCAAAAAACAATTTGTTACAAACAAGGCGGTGCCCACATGAATCTGGCGACAAGGGGTGCGGTGTACGTCGGTCTGGTCATGAAGACCAGCGTGACTGCGCTGGGCGAACCGATCGCCGGACCTCGCCTCATGGGCACGGGCCGGTGCAGCCCGGCCCCCGGTGCGATGCCATGACGCTGCGACTGCGCAGGGGCAGGCAGGGCTGGAGCGCGTTGCTCGGTGGCCTGGCTCTGTTCGCCGGCTTGGCGGCCCCCAACCTCGATCAGCTGCAGCAACTCGCGCTGAGCCGCTACGGCGAAGAGGTGGCGCGGCAGGTGGGAGAGTGGAGAAGCATGCTGCCTGTTCGGCAGGGGCCTGGCGATCTGGAGAAGCTTGAAAGCGTCAACCGCTACTTCAATCGCCGCATCCGCTGGGTGGAGGATCCAGTGTTGTGGCAGCAGGATGACTACTGGGCGACGCTGCTCGAAACCCTTGCCAAGGGGGCGGGCGATTGCGAAGACTTCGCCATTGCCAAATACGTCAGCCTGCTGCTGGCCGGCGTGCAGGAGCAGAAACTGCGCCTGACGTATGTCCGCATGCAGCGAAGCCCCCACGCCCAACCCGAAGCGCACATGATCCTGGCTTACTACGCCGCTCCGGCCGGCGAGCCGCTGATTCTGGACAACCTCGATACCGAGATCAAGCCCGCCTCGGGCCGGCCGGACCTCACACCCGTCTACGCCTTCAATGCCAGCCAGCTCTGGTTTCGTGGGCCCAGTCCGTCGAGTTCGGATCCGACGGCGCGCATCTCGCGCTGGCGCGACGTGCTGGCGCGCCTGCAGGCGGAGCACACCTTGTAGGAAAACCTTTCAGGGAGAAGCACCATGTCACTGGTCAAACGTTTGTGGATCGTCGTCGTACTCATCATCGTGGCCACTGTGCTGACGGCGGGCATCATCAACATTCACTCGGCGCAGCGCTACCTGGAGAACGAGCTCAAGGTCAAGAACCTCGACACCGCCACCGCGCTGGCCCTCACCGTCTCGCAAAGCGCCACCGATGCGGTCATGGTCGAGCTGCTGCTGAGTTCCCAGTTCGACCTTGGCCACTACCAGCGCATCGACTACCTTGCGCCTGACGGAAGCCTGCGCGCGCATCGCGAGCGCGTCAGCCGTCCGCCAGCGGTGCCGGCCTGGTTCATGCGGCTGTTCCCGATCACGGCCGAGCCCGGCGTGGCCATGCTCCAGAGCGGCTGGAGTCAGCTGGGCAGCATCCGCCTGTACAGCGACCCATCGTTTGCCTATGACTCGCTGTGGAAATCGACTCTGGTTCTGGCCCAGATGTTCTCGTTTGGAGGCGTGCTGGCCGGCCTGCTCGGCATGGTCTACATCCGGCGCGTGCTGCGACCACTCAAGGGCGTGGTTGCGCAGGCCGAGGCCCTGGCCGAGCGGCGCTACCTGGAAATCAGGCCGCCGCGCACCTTGGAGTTCCGCCTCATCATCGAAGCCATGAACCGGCTGACGCAAAAGACGAAGTCCGTGCTGGATGACGAGTCAGCCCGCCTGAGCAAGCTGAAGACCGAGCACGAAGTCGACCCCATCACCGGTTTCATGGTGCGAGATGTCTTTCGACGGAACGCCGCTGCCGAGATCGAGCGTGAAGATACCCATCCTCAGGGCCTGCTGCTGCTGGTGCACATCGCCAACCTCGACGAACTCAATCGCGAGATCGGTCGCCATCAGACCGACCGTTTGATCAACATGCTGGCGCAGCAGATGCGCCAGGCGCTGCAGTCCCCTGCAGGCACGCGGTATGGCCGGCTCGGCGCTTCGGACTTCGCAATCCTGCTGCCGGGCCAGAGTGAGAGTGCGCCGCTGCAGCAGCAGTTGCATGCAGGCATCCTGCAGATCGAGCACGGCCACTTGCTGCAACTCAGCTATGGCGCGGCGCGCTACGGGCCGGGCAGCGGCATGTCCGAGTTGCTCGCAAGCTGCGACCAGAACCTCACGCCGGCCGGTGCCGGCGGGCCGGTCGTGCAGATGCCCGAGAGCAGTGTTTCTCCCCGTCCGGCGCGTGTATGGGTGGAGATACTGCAGGTCGCGCTGCGCCAGCACGAATTCCAGCTGGCCCTCTATCCGGTGCGTGGTCGCGACCACAGCTACCTGAATACCGAGGCGCCGGCACGCATCCACTCCAGCGTGTGCGGCGAGACGCTGGTGGCCGGAGCCTTCTTGCCCTGGGCGCGGCGCGAAGGTCTGGTCGGCCAGGTTGACCTGGAGATCCTGGCCCAGACGCTTGCCGCGGTTGAACGCCATGGCCATGCCATCTGTATCAACCTCGGCTACGAATCGGTGTGCGATGAAGTGCAATTGCAGCGCATCATCGAGAAGCTCGACCTGCACAGGACACTGGCTCCCCGGCTTTGTCTTGACGTGGCAGAAGACGTTGCTTTCGAGCACCCGCAGGCTTTTGCCCGCTTCTGTGAGCGCATCCTGCCGTTGGGTTGTCAGATCGGCGTCGAGCACCTCGACCATCACGTCGGCCACCTGGCGCGCCTGCACGGACTGGGTCTGCACTACGTCAAGCTCAGCCGGGCCTTGGTGCAGGACGTGCAGCAGGAGATAGCGGTACAGACGCTGCTGCGCGGTCTGTGTACCGTTGCCCACACCATGGGCCTGCAGGTCATCGCCGAAGGTGTATCGCGTGCTGACGACGTGCCGTTGTTGTTTGAACTGGGATTCGACGGTGTGACCGGCAGCGCAGTTGCCTGATGCCCCGATGACGCGTAACATTCTGTTACATGGAAAAGGGGGGTATGCAAAAAGATGACTGCGCCTACAGCCGCTATACGCGTCATGCTGGTCGACGAGCAGCCCATCGTGCTATGGGCTCTGGAAAAACTCATCGACGCCGAGAAGCCGCGCATGCAGGTGGTCGGCAAGGCCGATAACAGTAGCGATGCGCGCCGCCTGGCGCGCGAGCTTCAACCTGACATCCTGTTGCTGGATCTCAGCCTTGGCGGGGGCAAGGGCGCCGAGCTGGTGCCTGTCGTCGTCAAGGATGGCCGTACTCGCGTGGTGATCTACACCAGCCAGCGCGACCTGGGCACCATCGACCGCGCGGTGTTCAATGGAGCGCGTGGCTTGGTGCACAAGGAGGCGGCGCCGCAGGTCCTGCTCAACGCGATCCGCAAGGTGCACGAGGGGGAACTGTGGCTGGACCGTCGTACCACCAGCCGCATCTTCTATGAGTTCGCGCGCGCTGGCGGCAGGGCGCCGGTCGACGTGGCCTTGCAGAAGATAGAGAGCCTGACGCGAAAGGAACATCGCATCGTCGCCGTTTTCGCCACCATGCCGGGAGCTCAAAACAAGCAGATTGCCGAGGTGCTCTGCGTGAGCGAGCACACCTTGCGCAACCACCTCACTTCGATTTTCGGCAAGTTGCAGATCAAGCACCGCTTTGATCTCTTCACCTTTGCCCATTCCCATCGCAGCCGCCTCAATGTGAGCAGCGTCCTGCCCGAATCCAGCACCCTCGAATAGCCCGGCCGGGCTTGCTTTGCCGGGATTCAACCCGGCTTTTGTCCTGATATCGCGCATCCATAAATGGGTCATATGTCCTATTTATTTGTTCTGATAACAGGATGTTTGAGCTATCCAGAAAAGGCGTTTCCTACCGTGCGCCCAGGGTGACTGGTACATACAGTTACATGCGTAACGAAAAACGTTGAGATGACGCGGAACCCCCCGGGGTAAGCCGGAAATTCTGCAGTCAATACACAAGAAAAGAACACAAGGTGAACGGATGAAGGACTAGCGGCAAGCGCTGACATCGACTGACATTGAGATAGAGCGAGATGTATAACGACAACCAATCTCGGGGGAGGAAAGAGACCGTTCTGAGCCGATACAGAGCCGTGCTCGGACCGGCCCGTGCGCCCAGCGGCTTGGGGTTGCTCTTTCTTCTGTCCATGGTGCACGAGTTGGCGCGCGCCGACAGTGGCGAACTCAGTGCCCAGCAACTTGCGGAACTCTCTGCCCGCCTGGACGTCCAGCGGGGCGAGCTCTTGGCTGTGGTGGATGTCATCCGCAACAGCTATCCGGAAATTTCAGACCAGCTGTTCGGCGAGCAGGCCTTCGAGGTAACGGGTGGTCGCGGTAGCGAGATCGACCTGCTTGTCCTGGCCGAGGAAATCACTGCGCTCGAAGAGTCCGGTTACCTGGACCGCGAAGAAATCCTGCGCCTGCACAAGGCGCTCGAGGCGCTGCAGGAGGGCGATTGGTCTGGTGATGACGTCGTCGTCGCCCAGGCCGGGCCAGCCGAAGTCACAGGTGGGGACAGTGCCGGGGATGGCAAGGCCAGGACGGGGGCGGGCGAGGGTGGTGCTGCCGGTGCCGAGGAGGTAGCGGTCGATATCGAGGCCTTGCCACCGCCCGGTGCGGGTCCGCTGGTGGCGCTCGGTCCTTTGGTGGCCGGCGGGGCGTTCGTCACTGCGGCGGACATCATCGACGAGCCTGGGCCGAAGAGTGCGCCGGCGGACACGACCACGCCCGTGTATGTCAGCACCTCGACTTCGATCGTCAATCAGAAGATCACGCTCACCTACAGCGAGGCGCTGAGTGCTACGGGACAGCCTCTGTTGACCAGCTTCCAGGTACAAACGCGGCCGACAGCCGGTGATCCATGGACGACGGCCACCATCACCAATGTGGAGGTGAGCGGCTCGACGGTGACCCTCAGCTTGCAGGGCACACCGCTGGCGGCCGGCCGTCTTCTGCAGGTCACCTATACCGATCCAAGTGCAGGCAATGATGCCAATTCGATCCAGGATCTGGTGGGCAACGACGCGGCCAGCGTTGTCATCTCGACGGGCATTGTGGCCGACGGTTATGTGCGCGGTGCCCAGATCTACATCGACACCAATCGCAACGGCGTGGCCGAGACTGGCGAACGCCTCGACGGCGTGGTGACCGACGCCAACGGCAACTTCTTCCTGCCCGATAGCGCGAACGGCCCCATCCTCGCGGTGGGCGGCGTCAACATCGACACCGGCATTCCCAACACGATGGTGATGAAGGCGCCGGCGGGCTCGGCAATGGTCACGCCGCTGACCACGCTGGTGCAGACCTACGTCGAGCAGAACGGCGGAACGGTCGCGGCCGCGAACAGCGCCGTCACGTCCGCATTGGGCCTGCCGACCAGCGTCAACCTGACTTCTTATGATCCGCTGGCCATCCTGGCGGGCGGTGCAGACGCCACGGCGCTGGCCGTGCAGCAGGCCGCGGCCACGGTTGCCACTGTCGTGCAGGCCGCGGTTGCCAATCCCGCCACGGGCGTCAGCACGACCACGGTCGTCAACAACGTCATCGCCAATCTGGTCAACCAGATCGAAACCGCGAACACAGGCAGCACGACGGTAGACCTGACGAACACCACAACGCTTGGCAACGTCTACGGCACCGTTACCACCGTCAACACGAGCACCGTCAGCACCGCAGCGACCAATATTGCGAACGCTACCGATCTCGGTGGCGTTTCCCAGGCCCAGGCCAACCTGCTCGATACCATCACCCCCGCCGCGCCAAGCGCTGTGGCATTGGCACCGGCCTCCGACAGCGGAGCCCAGGGGGATGGCGTCACCAACGCCACCACGCCCGGCGTGCGTGTGAGTCTGAACGTCACGGCCACCGATGGCACGGCCGCGGTGGCCGGCAACACGGTGAGCATTCATGTCGGCGGCAGTGCCTCGGCGGCTGCCAGTGTCGTGCTGAGCGCGACGAACATCGCCAACGGCTATGTCGACATCCCGGTCGCGGGTCTTGCTGCGAACAGCGCACTGCCGCACAGCCTGACGGCAAAGATCACCGATTCGACCAGCAAGACGTCGACGGTATCCACCGCCTTCAATCTCACCATCGACACGATGGCGCCCGTTGCGGCGCCGGGCTTTGCCTTGGCGCAGGACAGCGGTGTGTCGAGCACCGATGGCATCACCAACAACGGTACGGTCAATGTCACCGGCCTGGAGTCGGGCGCCAGTTTCCAATACAGCACGGACGGCGGCAGCCACTGGACCCATGGCAGCGGCAGCAGCTTCACGCTGCCGGGCAGTGCGCTCTATCTGGCAGGCGCGGTGCAGGTGCGGCAGGTCGATGTGGCCGGCAATGCCGGCGCAGCGACCGTCAGCAGCTCCAACATCACTGTTGGCCTCGGCACGCCGCTGACCATCCCCACAGGTGCAGCAGAGACCACGGCAGTCCACACGCTGATCGCGCAGGGCAATGTCGACCATTACCTGACGGGGCTGGATCTGGCGGACAACGCGACGACCCTGAACAGTACCGAGGCGGCGCTTCTGGTTCAGGCTGGCCTGGAGTTCGCCACGGATGATGCCGTCACCGTGCAGCAGGCCGCCGGCACCCATCTGACAACCAGCATGTCCGGCCTGCAACACCTGGGTGTGGACGCCATCACCGTGATCGGGGCGGGCGGTGAGTTCGTCATTCCGGCCGGTACCGGCGCGGTGGACTATGCCCACCTGCCCACCATCACCGCCGATCCGGGCGTGACCGTCGGTCTGGAACTGGCCGACAGCCTGCAGAACGCGCCGACCACGGCCGCTCAGGCCGCCAATCTGCTGGCTTCGGGTGTCGACGTGCTCATGGCGGCCGATGGCACGCTCAGTGTCGGGTCTGCCCAGAGCGAGGCCATCCGCAACGGCGGCCTGAGCTTTGATGCGGCCGATACCATCACGATGCAGATCGCCACTGCCAACGAGGGCGTGGCCATCAGCAATCTGGTCGCCTCCCTGGGTGCGACGGGCGCGGCCGCCTATGACGGCGATCTCGACATCCTGGATGCGCTGGATGGCGCCATCAGCATCAGCGATGCCCAGGCCGCGGCCTTGGTAGGGGCGGGACTGCAGTTTGCCGCGGCCGATGCCGTCACGCTGGACGCCAATGTCGCCGGGCAGGGGCCGGGCGTGGGCACCCACCTGCAGACCAGTCTGACCGGCCTGCAGCAACTCGGTGTCGACATACTCAACATCACGGGCGCGACCACGGGTGTGGTCGACATCCAGGCCGGCAGTGCCGCCGACCTGGCACAGTTGCCCACGATCTCGGCCCCGTCGGGCGTGATGGTGGGCCTGGAAATGTCCGATGCCGCGCTCGACGGCCTGAGCGGCACCCAGCTGACAGCAATCGCGACACATGGTATCGACGTGCTGTCGGCGAGCGACAACACCCTCGCGCTGGATTCGACGCGGATCGAGGCCATTCACGGCGCAGGCCTGCAACTCAATCCGGCCGACAGCGTCACGATGCAGATCGCGCAGGCCAACGAGGGTGTGGCCATCACCAACCTGGTGGCCGAGATCGGCACGCCGGGTACCTACCGTGGCGACCTGGATGTGCTCGACGTGGTCGACAACAGCATCAGCCTCACGGATGCGCAGGCCTCGTCGCTGGTCCAGGCCGGCCTGCATTTCGCCGCCCTGGACACCGATGTGGCGCTGGCGCAAAGCCACGCCGCCGGTACACACCTGAACACCAGCCTGAGTGACCTGCAGCGTCTGGGCGTGGACTATGTCCATACCGACGCAGGCCAGGACACCCTGGTGGTCAACTTCGGTTCCGGCCTCAGTTCCAACACCCTGCCGGTGTTTGATGACGTCGACCAGGTGCAGGTGGTGGTGCAGGACAGCAGCCTGAACCAGATGATCGACTTCCTGAACGCGGGCGACAAGAACGATCCGAACATCGACCAGCTGGCCGTCGTGCTGAACGCCACGCTGGGCACCACCGCGGGCCTGGCCGGCGACGGCATCCTGGATGCTGCGCTGCAGGCAGCCTTCGACACGCCCGGAACGCAGGACGGCATCAGACTCGGCGTGGCCAATTCGATACTGTCCGAAGTCACCCTGGGCATGGTGCTGGATGCGGCCGACGCCAGCGCGGATTCGTTGCACCTGCTGTCAGGCAATGACTTGGTCTCTGCATTGCAGGCCGCGGGTGTCATCGACATCAACATCGACGCCGTCACCCACTTCTCCGTCTCCGACAGCGACCTCAAGCCGCTGCTGGATGCCGGTCTGATCACTGCCGCCGCTGGCGCCGAGGTCTCGGTGACCAACGCCAATGCCGACGGCACGCTGGATGTGACCCTGGCCCAACTGGCCAACATCGGTGCCGACCACGTGCAGACGGGCGGCATCAACCTGACGCTCAATGCGGGCCTCAGCTACAGCAGCACGACGGAGCTCCAGTCGTTGCTCGACGGTCTAGTCAATACCTTCCAGGCACAAGGTGTGGGAACCAGTTCTTCCACCACTTTGTTCGAGTCGGCGGATACGGTGGAGTTGCGTGTGACGGGCGATCTGTCCGGCTTCACGCTCGACACCACGCTGACCGCCAAGCTGCAACTCCTGGGTATTGACGAGATCAGGGATGAAAACAACCACAGCATCAAACCGAGCTGAGCGGGCGCCTGGGGCCGATGGCCATGGCCGGCGAGGGTGTCATGCCGTCGCCGGCGGCGGCGCGATAGCGGGGCGGGCCTATGCTTGACAAGGCATTCGGCGCGCCCTTCAAGACGGCTCATGACCAGAGCAACCCGCTGCGCGAGGTGCTGCACCAGTGCCGCCAGTCCTTCTGGCTCACGGGGCTGCTCACCTTCATGATCGAGGTCCTGTCGATCAGCCCCATCCTGTACATGATGAACATGTACGACCGGGTGCTCAACAGCCGCAGCCACGTCACCCTCGTCTCGCTCACGGTGCTCATCCTCGGCCTGTATGTGTTCTGGTCGGCGCTGGAGTGGATCCGCACGCGGCTGATGATACGCATCTCCATGCGGGTGGACTGGGACTTGGCCGCTGCCACCTTCGATGCCGCTTTCCGCCGTTACGTCGGCCGCAAGAAGGTGGACGTGCACCAGGTGCTGGGTGACCTGTTGCAGGTGCGGCAGTTCCTTACCGGCCACGCCGTCCTGGCGCTGATGAGCGCCCCGTTCGCGCTGCTGTTCGTCATCGTCGGCGCCTTCTTCCACCCCTATCTGGCGGTGTTCATCCTGATCGCCTCGGCCATCCTCGTGGTGATCAGCTACATGACGCAGCGGGTCACCACGCCGGTGCTGCGCGAGGCCAACGATGCCAAAGCCGAGTCCAACCGCATTGCTGCGCAAAGCCTGCAGCATGCCGAGAGCGCGCTGGCGCTGGGCATGCAGACCCAGCTGCGCCGCCGCTGGTACCAGCGCCACCAGGCCTACCTCGGCATGCAGGCCCATGCCAGCGAAGCGGCCGGCACGATGGGCGGCGCCAGCAGCTTTTTCCAGCACGCCTTTCCCTCCCTGCAGATGGCGCTGGGCGTCTACCTGGCCATCGAGGGGCTGATCACCGGCGGCATGGTCCTGGCCGCAACCTTCCTGATTTCCAAGGCGGTGGCGCCGATCCAGAAGCTGCTGGGCAGCTGGAGCGAGATCGTTGCCGCGCGCCAGTCCTTCGAGCGGCTGGAGCAACTGCTGGTGGAAGATGACATCCACCAGGACAGGCTTTCACTGCCGCCCCCCAAGGGCAGGCTGCTGGTGGAGCATGCGGTGGCGCTACCCACGGGCGCCAGGAAGCCGGTGATCGACAACGTCAGCTTCACCATGATGCCGGGCGAGGTGACCGCCATCGTGGGGCCCAGCGCGGCCGGCAAGTCCTCGCTGGTGCGGCTGCTGGTGGGCATCTGGCGCCCGGTGGCCGGTTCGGTGCGGCTCGACGGCGCCAACGTGGCCGACTGGGTGCGTGACGACCTGGGCCAGCACGTCGGTTATGTGCCGCAGGACATCAGCTTCTTCGAAGGCTCCGTGGCCGAAAACATTGCCCGGCTGGGCGAAGTGGACGACGAGAAGGTCGTCATGGCGGCCAAGCTGGCCGACATGCACTACACCATCCTGTCCTTTCCCAACGGCTACGAAACGCAGCTGGGGGAGACCGGCCACGTGCTCACCGGCGGCCAGCGCCAGCGCCTGGCGATTGCGCGCGCTCTCTACGGCACACCCCGCTACATCGTGATGGACGAACCCAATGCCGCGCTGGACGACGTCAGCGAACGCGGCCTCATCATGCTCATCCGCGCGCTCAAGAACAACGGCTCCACGGTGATCTTCACCACCCACCGGCCCAACCTGCTGTCAGCGGCCGACAAGCTGCTCGTGCTCTCCAATGGCAAGCAGGTCGGTTATGGCCCGGTGGCCGCCATGCTGGCGGCGGCCAGGCAGGCCGCGGCGCCGGGCCCGACAGCCGGCGAGGCGAGTGCGCCGGCCGCAGCCCCCGCGGCAACAGACGCCGCAGCCCCCGCGGCAACAGACGCCGCAGCCGACACCACATCCGTCAGCCCGACAACCGCCAGCTCGGCGAGCGCCAGCTGAAGTAGCAGGCTGAGACGGGACAAAACGATGAGCGCACCGACCAGCAGCAAAAGCAGGTTCGCCGCCTGGCTGGACCAGCTCAACCCCTACGACCCCGACCGGCTGGAGCGTGACGGGGTCAGGCCCATCCGTCTGGAAGAGGCGCAGAGCAAGCGCGTTCTCACCCGCATCGCGCTGGTCAGCTTCGTGCTGTTCATGGGCTGGGCATTGTTTGCGCCGCTGGACGCCGGCGTGAGCGTGAGCGGTACCGTGGTGGTGATGGGCAACCGCAAGGCGGTGCAGCACCCGGCCGGTGGCGTCGTGACCGAGCTTCGTGTGCGCGAAGGCGATGTCGTCGCGCAGGGCGACGTGCTGCTCAAGGTCAATCCGCTGACGACCGAGGCCAACCTCTCCGGCGTGGAGATGGACTACATCAATGCCCTGGCCACCGAGTCGCGTCTGCAGGCCGAGCGCGAGGGCACCGGCGGCATCCGCTGGCTGCCCGAGTTGCAGGCCTACGGCAGCGACCCGCGGGTCGAGGAGGCCAAGGGCCTGCAGACCAAGCTGTTCCAGTCGCGCCGCAGCGAATACGGTGACCAGCAGCGCATCTACCAGGAGCAGCTGCTGGGCCTGCAGGCGCAGCTGCGCGAGTTGCACAACGTGCTGAGCTTTCGCAAGGAGCAGCTCGGCGTGCTGAACGAGGAGGCCAGCAGCAACCGTGAGCTGGCCAACCAGGGTTTCATCCCGCGCAGCAAGGCCAACGAGGTCGAGCGCACCCGCTCCGAGATGCTCTCCAGCCTGTCCAACGTCACGTCCGAGATTGCCAAGGTGCAGTCCAGCATGGCGTCCACCCGACTGCAGCTCACGCAGCACCAGGCGAGCTACCGCAAGGATGCCGACACCCAGTTGGCCGAGGTGCAGAAGAACCGCAAGACCGGCAAGGGCAAGATCGACGCGCTGCAGTTCGACCTCAGCCTGGCCGAGATCAAGGCCCCGGTAGGGGGCGCCGTGGTGGGCCTGAAGGTCAACACCGTGGGCGGTGTCATCCAGAGCGGCCAGGTGCTGATGGAAATCGTCCCGCGCGAGGGGCGCCTGATCGTGGAGGCACAGGTGCCGCCCCAGTCCATCGACAAGGTGCACGCGGGGCTGCCGGCCGACATGCGCTTCTCGGCCTTCAACCTCAACACCACGCCGGTGATCCCGGGCAAGGTCATCCTGGTGGGGGCCGACAAGATTCCCGGCACCAACCCGCAGCAGGGCGACTACTACCTGGCCCAGGTGGAGAGCACCACCGAAGGCGTGAAGCTGCTGGGCGACAAGGTGGTACAGCCCGGTATGCCGGTGGAGGTGATCGTCAAGACCGGCGAGCGCAGCTTCTTCAGCTACCTGATCAAGCCCCTGTCCGACCGCTTTGCCCGTTCTTTCAAGGACTGAGCCGCATGTTGATCCTCATGTCGCGAACCTTTTTTGCTATATTATTAGTAGCATTTGGTCAGGCCGTCCAGGCGTCCGATGCCTTGATCGACGCCTTTGAGCAGGCCCGCAAGTTCGACCCGCTGTTCCAGGCCGCCCGTTCCGAGCGCGACGCCAACCTGGCGGCCTCGCAGGTGGCCGGCTCGGCCTACTATCCGCAGCTCCAGGGCAGCTACACCCAACTGGAGACCGAGGCCAACACGCGCCAGACCTATACCCTGACCCAGCCGGTCATCAGCGCCGAACGCTATGCGACGCTGCAGGAGCGTGAGCCGCGCGAGCAACTGGCCAGCGCCACCTTCCAGCTTCGCGAGCAGGACCTGAGCCAGCGTCTGGTCAAGGCCGTGGCCGAGCTGCTGCGCGCCAATGAAGGTCTTCGTCTGAACAAGGCCAAGATCGACGCGCTGGAGAAGCAGTCCCAGTCGGCCCAGCGGGCCTTCGAACTGGGGCAGGGCACCGTGACCGACGTGCGCGATGCCCGGGTGCGGCTCGACCAGGCGCGTGCCGATACGCTGACGCTGGAGGCGCAGACCGGTGCCGCGCAGCGGCAACTGACGGCCATCACCGGCGCGCCGGTCGCTTCGCTCCTGCTCAGTGTGCCGCGCATGGAGCGCGCCGTGGCGCTCCAATCCCTCGACGAGTACATCGCCAGCGGCGTGCAGGCCAACCCGCAACTGGTGGTGGCGCAGCAGAACCAGCGCATCGGCGAGCTGGCCGTGACGCGCGCCGACAGTGCCTGGCTGCCCACGCTGTCGGCCGTGTGGATGAACACCACCTCCAACCATGTCACGACCAACTACTCGGGCATCTCGGTGAGCCTGCCGCTGCAGGCCGGCAGCTTCTATCAGATGAAGGGGGCTGCCGCCAATGCGCTCAAGACACAGGAGCAAACGCGCGATGCCGAGCTGCGCACGCGGCTGGAAGTACAGCGCCTGTGGGCGCTGGTGAACGCCGGGCGCAGCGAGGTGGCCATCCGGCTGGAGGCCATCAACTCGGCCGAACTCAGCGTGGAAGCCAACGAGAAAAGCTTTCGCGGCGGCGTTCGCTCGCAGATCGACGTGCTCAGCAGCATCCAGATCCTGTACCAGGTTCAGCAGGACTACGTGAACGCCGTGCTGACGCTGGCAGAGAACTACCTCAACCTGCTGCTGCAGGCGGCCATCCCGGCCGACCAGGCGATCGCCAGCACGCAGGCCATTCTTTTTCCTACCAGGTGAGCTTATGGACGTGATAGACCTGCAGACCACCCTCCGTCTGGCCGACCAGAAGCGCAACGCCCAGCAATGGCGCGAGGCGATCGAGCTCTATCGCCAGTTGCAGGAACAGCTGGCGGGCCATGCCGCCTTGCACCACAACCTGGCACTCTGCCTGCTGGGGGCGGGTGAGCTGACCGAGGCCCTGGCCCAGGCCGATCTGGCGCTGGCGCACCAGCCCGGCCTGTGGCAGGCCGCGGTGGTGAAAGCGCGGGCGCTGACCGCGCAGGGGCAAGCCGTCGAAGCAGCCCGGCTGCTGGAAGGGCAACAACACGCCCACCCCGAGCGCGGCGAGCTGGCGCTGGAGCTCGCCACGATCGCCTTGCATGAGGAATGCAACGCCCGCCGTGCACACGAACTGGTGCAGCCCTGGCTGGCCAGCCCGGCGCATGCGGTGGACGCGCAGCTGACCGATCTGATGGCCAGCCTGTACGACCGGGATGAAGCGGCCGAAAGCGCGCAGGCCGTGAATGACCGTGCCGTCGCCTTTGCGCGCGCCCACCTGGAGCGCGGCATGGCCAGCAAGCTCTTCGGCACCACGCCGCCTGCTGCGCGCGCGCACCGCGTGCGCAAGCGCGTGGGGCTGCTCTCGCCCCTGTTCAGTTGCTCGCCGGTCTATTTCTTCTGCAGCGGCGCATTCAGCTTGCTGTCGGCAGATTTCGACTTTTACTTCTTCAATCGCGGTCGCCGCAGTGACTGGGCCACCCAGGAGTTGCGCGGACTGGCCGCGAAGTGGTTTGACGTGCCCGACCTCACCGCCGAGGCCCTGGACGACTTCGTGCGCCAGCACGCGCTGGACGTGCTGCTGGACCTGGGGGGCTGGATGGATCCGATCGGCCTGAAGGCCATCTCCACCAAGCCCGCCAAGCGCATGTACAAATGGGTGGGCGGGCAATCCCTCACCACCGGGCTGCGCGCCTTCGACGGTTTCATCACCGACGCCGAGCAGACCCCGGCCGGTTACGAACGCTGGTTCACCGAGCCGCTGCTGCGTCTGCCGCAGGGCTACATCTCCTATACGCCGCCGTCCTACCTGCCGGCGCCACAACCGGCCCCGGAACATGCCCATGTGCTGGGCATCATCGCCAACCCGGTCAAGGTGTCGCAGCCCTTTCTGAGCGGCCTGCTGCACACCTTGCGCGAGCGTGCCCAGGGTGGCCTGCCTCTTGAATTGCATTTCATCGACAAGCGCTACCACCACCCGCAATTGCTGGCACGCATACGCGCCGCCTTGCAACCGGCGATGGCGACGCTGGGTCACCAGGTCCAGCTGAAATTCATCCTGCCGGACAGCCACCAGGCCTACCTGGCGGCAGTGGCGGGCCTGAGCGAGATGCTGGATACCCATCCCTATACCGGGGGCCTCACCACGATGGAGGCGCTGAGCCTGGGCGTGCGCTGCAGCAGTGAAGCTGGCACGCTTTTCTGCGAACGCCACACCCATGCGCATGTGAATTTCCTGCGCTCGCCGGGCGAACGCCGCAAGCGGGCTCGACCCATCAAACCCGGTGCGGTGCGCCGGTCGCTGGTACCCGTCGACTGCCCGCGCGCCAACCATGTCGCGCTGGCCCAGGCGCTGGCCCAGTTGTTCCGGTACGGCTCCTTGAAAGGGCTCACGGCATGATGAGCGTCCAGCGGGTGAGCACGCAGGATCTGGAAGACTGCAGCGACCTGCAGGCCGAGGTCCTGCTGGTCATGCCCTCCACCGACATCCCCATGGCGCGCCGCGCTGCCACCCTCATGGCACAGCGCGCCGGTGCCCCGGGGCATGTGCTGCTGGTGGAAGACCTCGAAGGCTGGGGTTTCATCCGCATCGTGAACCTGGTGTTCAGGGGCACGCACGGTCGCTACTTCGGTTATGTGGCGCAAGACGCCTTCGCCGGCCGGCAGTGGCTGGCGCTGGCGCTCGATGCACTCAAGCACCCCGGCAAGCATCTCTTTGCTTTCAATGACGGCAAATGGCACGGTGCCTTTGCCGGTTTCGGCCTGGCCGAGCGGGCCTGGGCCGGCCGCAACTACACCGGCGGGAATTTTTTCCACCCAGGTTACCGGCGCCATTACGCGGACGTCGAGCTGTCGTTGCTGGCCATGAGTCAGGGGGCCTACATCCACGATCCACGCAGCCTGCTGGTGGAGGTGGACTGGGCCAAGGACAACGCTTGCGTGGACGCGCAGGACCGCGCGCTGTACCAGCGCAGGGTGGCCACGGGATTTGAGGGGCGGGTGCAGTCGGCGGAGCTGCTGCACAGGGTGGCGTGAGCAAGAGATCTCACCAAAGGAAACGGGACACGCAAGGAAAAGTGAAGCACGTATGAATACCCGCAAGACAGCACGTACGGCCGTCAAGGTGCCGGCCAGGGCTGCTGGCAAAACCGCCAGCAGGGCTTCCGCGCACGCCAAGCCACGGACCGTTGCCCAAGGTGCGACGCTGGTCAAGCAGGCACGCGCTGCTGCGCCGCTTGTGAAGGCGGCCGCCAAACCGGCAACACGCAAAGCGACACCGGCCGCCAAAAGAAAAGCGCAGGCGCAGCCCATGCTCAAACTGGTGGCGTCGCCAGCGCCAGCCAGGGTGCCGGCCAGGAGCGGGAAAAGAGTCCCGACACCTGAGCCGGTGCAGGACAAGGTTCGCATCTTCCAGATCTATTACCGACCCGAACAGCGGCAGTATCTGGAGCCGGCTTTCGAGCCCTACAACAACGAGGGCGACAACAGCCCGCTGCTGGAATTCAACGTCTTTCGCAAGCTCATGCACTCCGAGCTGCTCAGAGGTGCCGGCTTATGGGGCGCCCTGTCCTGGAAGTTCAAGGAGAAGACGGGGCTGAGCGGTGAGCAACTGCTGCAGATCATCGCCGCCCATCCGGGCCATGACGTGTACTACTGCAATCCTTTTCCGGAACTGGAGGCGGTGTACCACAACCTGTGGCTGCAGGGGGAACCCTCTCACCCCAATTTCCTGATCCTGTGCCGGGACTTTTTTCAGGCGGCCGGGCTGGATGAGAGCGCCTTCACCCAGCTCGTGCCCTCATCGCACTTTGCCGCGTCCAACTACTTCGTTGCAACGCCCGCATTCTGGCAAGGGTATATCGCCTTCATTTCGGACGTGATCGCCAGAGCTGAAAGGAGCATGTCAGCCACCGCCAAAGCCATGATCTATTCAGCGGCAGCAGATCGCAAGGCCATGCACGCCGGGGCCAGTTATATGCCGTTCATTGTTGAACGCCTGTTTGGCGTCTATCTGAGCCATGCGCAAGGGCAATACAAGACTCACAAGTTCACCTGTGACCAGCAGGAAGCCAAACTGAACGTGCATCTCCGACTGTTGCGACAGATGAAGGATGTTGCGATCAGCAGCAAGTCGCTATGGCTGGCGACATGCTGGGCCAACTACCGGAATGTCTACATGCAGCAGCTTCACGGTGCCGACTGGTGCAAGCGATACCTGCGCGACATCACGCCGGTCCAGGTGAAGTTCTGAAGACGACCACGAGGGTGAACATCCATGCCGACAACAGAGATCGATTATTTCCCGCCGTTTTCGGTGGTGAAGAAGAGCCTCCAGTTCAAGTCAGTCCATGGGGAGGTGCAGGTCAGCCTGCCTTACGACGAACTGGTGCATCTGGTGAAGCTGATGGCCCGTTCGGTCCATGTCGACGAAGACTGGTATCTGGCAGGCAATTCCGATGTGGTGACCGCGATTAGGAACGGCCAGATCCGCAGTGCGAGGCAGCACTGGATCGAGTTTGGCTATTTTGAAGGGAGGCTGCCAAGCCAGCTGGCAGTGGATCCCGACTGGTACTTGAATCGATACCCTGATGTTGCGCAGGCCTTGGCAGCAGGGGCGATCGAGTCACCTCATTCGCATTATCTCGAGTTCGGCTACCAGGAAGGTCGACTTCCGGTGTCGATATAGGGCGTTCAGATCGAACTCGACCAATCAAGACGCGAGGACTCATGATGGGATACCAGTCGTTCAGTGATGTCAAGGGTGATTCAGACTCGTTTGGAAAGCTCCAGGCCATCAAGCTTCCGGATATGAAAGGGAAAACGTTCCTGGATGTGGGCTGTAACGCGGGATTTTTTTGTGGTGCGGCGCTTGAATCGGGTGCGGAAAAGGTTGTCGGCATTGACGTGGACCCGGCGGCCATCGAACTTGCCAGAAGAAATTTCCCGGGAGCATCCTTCATTCCGGTTGGCTGGGATACCTTGCCGGAAGGGGATTTTGATGTGGTGCTCTCACTTTCAGCGCTTCACTATGCGGATGACCAGGCGGACCTGATCGAAAGGTTGATGGGGAAGGTCAAAAGCAGCGGTCTTCTCGTGCTGGAGGTGGGGGTCGCCCCGGGGCAGGGCGAGGAATGGGTGGAGACCCGGCGCGCCATCGACACGCGGTTTTTCCCGACCATGCCGATGATGCAGAAAGTGCTGGGGAAATACACGTATCGCCTGATGGGCCCCAGCGTGCGTCAGGCGGGTGACCCCAACGCCCGGTTTGTATTCCATGTCTGGCATCGCAAGCCGGTCGTCCTGGCCTGTCTGGGTGACAGCGGCGTGGGAAAGTCCGATCTGGCGCGTCTGATGGCGGCCGAATCCCAGCGTCGGATCCGGATACTCCACCTGGATGACCATCTGGTGGACTTCGCCTCCGGCCACGGCCTGCTCGGCGCGGGCGATTCATCGGATGCCGGCATCAGCCTGGTGGATCTGGGCCCGCTTTACCTGGAGATATGCCGGAAGGATCTGGTGGACGATCTGGCTGCCTATGTGGCCTCCAGCATCCAGGGGGCGCCGCTGGCCCTGATCGAAGGTGGCATGCCCCATGGCTACCGTACTCATTTTCTCAATCGCGTCGGGCAGATCCTTGATGTCGACATCTGGAATCTGGCGCCTGTGCGCGTCCGCTCCATCGAGGCTCCCGATGCCAGGGCGGCCCAGAGCCGGGACTGGGTCCCCGCGCATCAGCTGCAGGCGGAAAACAAGGAAATCCTCGGTTACGTGGACGAGTTCCGTCTGACAGGTAACGGGATGGTGATTGTGGGCTGGGGTTATGACCGGGCACATCGTGAGCCGATCGAGGGGGTTCGCGTCGAGCATGACGATTTGTCACTGGATCTGATGCAGATCAACCGTCGTCGTCGGCCGGATGTCAGCGAGCAGCTCAGATCCGAGCTGGACATGTTGGGATTTGTTGTCGAGATTCCGCTGGCCACGGACCTTCTTGAAAAGCTGCGGAACAGCTCGCAGGTGCGCCCGCCCAGCATATCCCTGTGGGCCAGTGGCATGTTGTCGCCGCGCATGCGGCCCAAGGTTGCCATCGTCGATCCTTGAACAGATCCGCTTGAGCAAGTTCGATTGTTTGTCCTGTGCGAGGGAGTTGGTATGGATGTGGTGACGAAACCGGTACCCCGGTTGATGAATCCCGGTAATGCGAGTGGTGTGGGTGCGTCTGAGCGCAGCTGCATCATCTCGATTGAACACATCCGGGGAGATGGCATCAAGATCGACGACAACGGCCAGAAGTATGTAGGGACATTGGCGATCTCAGGCTGGGTGGTCTGTCGGGATCCCATCGAAAAACTGGCTTTTGAAAGCCAGGGTTCGGTTCTCGGCATGGCTGCCATCGGAATGGATCGGCCTGATGTCGGTGCTGCCTATCCGGCGTATCCAAACTCGGAGCAAGCCGGATTTTCAGTGATGCTCTCGAATATCAAGCTGGTCAATGACGCCTTGCCCGACCTGAATACAAGCGTCTGGACGCAAGGGGGGAAAAGATATGGCGGGCGGCTGGGGCTGCAGTCGTCCAGAGCGGCGTTATCCGCACAGACATACGCACCGCAACAGCGTGCCAGCCCTCATTTGCCATTGGAGGGGGCCGTCGATCTGGCGACTGTGGACACGCACGGCAGCTTGCTCGTCGGAGGCTGGGCCGCAGGTTCGACCGAGATCGTCGCCGTACAGATCGTCGCAGGCAACAAGCCGCTGGGCCTTGCGACGACAGGACTGGAGCGAGTCGATGTGGCGGCCAGCTTTCCCACCTATCCCAATGCGAGGAACAGTGGCTTCAGATTTGAAGCGGTGCTGTCCGAGGCGCAGAGGGCGAACCTGACAGGTATCCAGATCGAAGTGATAGGCCGCGATGGAGAAGTTCGTACGATTTCGGTGGAGCCTGTGCGTGTGCAGGCCGAAGCCCGGTCCAAGGCGAGCGCGTCGCCGCCTGACGAGCCGGTCCGATCTTCGATCCAGAGTAGTTGTGATCTGGCGGAAGTCACCCGTGGCGGCCGAGGCGTCCTGAGCGGTTGGGCCGTGAGCCCTTATGGGATCCGGTCGGTCCAGGCCTTGGTGAATGGTGTCGTCGTGGGTGAAGCAAGCCTGGGTTTGACGCGGGAGGACGTGGCGGCTGTCTTCCCGGCCATTCTCGACGCGTCCCGCAGCGGTTATGTCATCCGGTTCGATCTGAACCGGGCCGTGCAGGGAGGATGCGAGGCCTCATTGCGCATCGAGGACAGGCAGGCTGGCGTGCTGGAACTGTCCGTCGACCTTCAACTCAAAGATGTCCTGTCGATCGACCAGGCGCAGCAGGCTCCGGTGGCGCAAGGATCGTCGGACGATTTCAGGTTCTATCTGGACTCCCCGGCGATCCGGGGCCAGAGCGTGATCGATCCCATCACGGGCGCCATCACGGTGGCGGGCTGGGCCATCGCGCGGCATGGCCTGGCCTCGGTTGCTGTTTCTTTCGGGGAAACGCGGGTAGGAAACGCCAGACTGGGCAGCCGGCGCCCTGACATTGGAACCCTTTTCCCGGATTGGCCCGACGCATTGATGAGCGGTTTCGGCCTGTTCGTGCCGGCTGGCATGCTCAAGAATGGTCCGCAGAACCTGACCCTCGTCCTGACGGACAAGCGTGGCATCAGACGAACCGAGCACATCCAGGTTGAAGTCCAGAAGACGCCTGACGGTGAGGGTGACCGTCCCCTGCGGCGCAAGGTGTCCGTCCTGGAGACCGATACCCATGCGCGCATCGTCCAAAGTGCCGGCGCCGCCGCGGACTTCCAGTGCGTCCTGACGATCAGCGACAGGGAGCAGATCCGCGAACTATTGCCCATGACCCTCAAATCCCTGGCCATGCAGACCTACAAGGCATGGACTCTGACCATCCTGCTGTCGGGGCGGAAGAACGGCAGCAAGCTGATGCGGGAGGTGCGAGCCGCACTTGCGGCAGACATGGCTGCCAGAGTCCGGATCCAGGCGATCTCCCCACGTCCGCAGGCCGACTGGTTTTTCGAGCAGGCCGGCGCAGTGGATGGGAGACGCCCATATGTTGTCCATCTCCAGGTGGGCGATGAGCTTGCAGTCGATGGCCTGATGCAGGTCGCCATGAGCAACGTCGGTGTGACGTTCGCGGATTTCATCTATGGTGATGAACGACGCGAAAGTCCGGTGGCTGGCCGCATCCTGCCCTTTCTCAAGCCGGAGTGGTCGCCGGAACTGTTGTTGTCGACCAATTACATCGGCCGCTTCTGGCTGGCCACGCCTGAGTTGCTGGCAGGCGCCTTCAGCTCGATGGCCGAGTTTGAAGAGGCATCGGACTATGAGCGTGTACTCCGGCTCACCGAACGCGCCAGCAGCATACGCCGGGTGCCCAAAGTCCTGAGCGAACGGCATGCGAAACAACAGGAGGACAAGAAACTCGAGCTGGATGCCTTGCGGAAGGCGGCTTCGAGGCGTGGCATCGCTGCCGCCATCGAGGAAAGTGCCGTCGCCGGGACCTACAGGTTCCACCGCAAGCTGCTCAAACCGGGCAAGGTGTCGATCATCATCCCTTCCATTGCCGCCCGCGGCCTGGTCAAGGCCTGCATCGAGTCGATCAGGAAAAACAGCCACGGGCTGTATGAAATCATCCTGATCGACAACATCAAGGATGCGGGCTCCGAATGGAAGCCCTGGTTCCGCCAGCATGCCGACAAGGTGATCGAGGTGCTGGCGGATTTCAACTGGTCGCTCTTCAACAACATCGGCGCCGAGCATGCCACGGGGGATTACCTCTTGTTCCTGAACGATGACATCGAGGTGCTCGACACCCACTGGATGGAAACCTTGATGGAAATTTCGCAGTGCGAGGATGTCGGTGTCGTCGGGCCCTATCTGCTCTACCCGGATCGCACGGTCCAGCATGCCGGACTGTTCCTTTCCGGGCCAGGCACGGCACGCCATGCTTTCCGCTTTGCCAAGGAGGACGAACCGGGGTATTTCGGTTTTGCCCTGACACAAAGGGACATGATCGGAGTGACCGGGGCCTGCATGATGATGCGCCGGGAGGTCTTTGATGCGCTGGGCGGATTCAACCAGGCCCACAGCGTGATCAACAACGACCTGGACTTCTGCCTGCGATGCAACGACGTCGGGCTGTCGACCGTCTACACACCCTATACCCGGCTGATCCATCATGAACTGGTGAGCCGGGAAAAATTGCCCGACACCTATGACGCTGAATCGTTCGCACAGGAGTGGGCGGAGGTGTTTTCAAAGGGCGATCCGTTCTTCCACCCCGGCCTGTCATGCGGCGATGACTACTACTCGATGGATACCGAATACCTGCGCGAGGTGTACGCCGGCTTTCCCATCGCCCACAAGGCGGATATCCGCCGCATGGTCGTCTTCAAGCTGGATCACATCGGTGACTTCATCACCGCGCTGCCGGCGATCCGACGGCTGAAGGAACGTTTCCCATCGGCCATGCTGGCTGTGGTGGTGGGTCCCGCTGTCGCGGCGCTGGCCCGTACGGAACCGGTCATCGACGAGGTGCTGGATTTCGCGTTCTTTCATGTGCGCTCGGGTCTGGGCCAGAAACAGGTGACCGAAGATGACCTGCACGGCCTGAAATCACGGCTGGAGCCCTACCAGTTCGATCTGGCGGTCGATCTTCGCAAGCACCCGGATACCAGGCATGTGCTGCAGTATTCAGGCGCGAAACTGCTGGCCGGTTTTGACCGGGCGAACATGTTCCCGTGGCTTGATTTCGCACTCGAGTGGGAAGGCGATCCCACATGGGTGAACAAGCGCCAGCATGTGGCCGGGGATCTGCTGAATCTGGTGGATGCCATCTCGAATGGTTGCGAGGAAGACCGCCATGTCATGCGCCGAACTGCGGGGGGCTCGCTCCAACTGCCCCCCGCAGTCGACAAAATGGCCAGGCAGCTCTATCGCAAGCCGGTCATCGGGGTGCATCCTGCCAGCGGCAACCAGCTCCGCCAGTGGCCGGTGGAGCACTTCGCCGGCCTGATCGATCTGCTGGTCACCCGTTTGCCCGTGCATGTCGCCATCATCGGCGGTCCCGATGAATCGGATCTTGCAGACGCGGTGCTGGCCCGGGTGAAGCACAAGGCTGCGGTCTGGTCCCTGGTGGGTTTGCACAAGCTCAGCGAGTTGCCCGATGTGCTGCAGTCCTTCGCCCTCTTCGTCGGCAACAACAGCGGTCCGAAGCATGTTGCGGCCGGCCTCGGTGTCCCGACCGTGGCCGTGCATTCCGCCGTCGTCAGCACCGAGGAATGGGGGCCGCTCGGTCCGAATGCAGTGGCCATCCGCAAGGACATGAACTGTGCGCCCTGTTATCGCGCGGCATTGGAGGACTGTCACCGCAACCTGGCCTGCATGCGTGACATCACGCCTGAGGACGTTTATGGCCTGTGCCTGCGTTTCCTGGCGCTGGCGGATCAGAAGGTTCTCGGCGGTGTTATTCGCTAGGCACACGATGATGCCGTCCGCTGTCGGACGGCATTCCGATGCGCGGCTTGTCGTGGGTCAGGCTGCATCCGATGTTTATTCGTATGGCTATCGACTGGGAGGTAATCATGAGCGTTCAGACCATTGATCAGGCAGGAAAATACTGGAACCCCGGTACCGCAGCCCTGACGGAGTCGAGACATACCTATCAAAAGAAAATCGATAGCGGTTTCTTCTCGAAATACATGAATGGTGACGTCGTACTGGATGTCGGATACAAGGGATCCAGACCCGATGCCGTTCCTGTCCTGAAGACTGCCATTGGGGTTGATCTGGACTATCCGGGTTACAACGGCATTCGTCTGCCATTTGCAGATGCCAGTGTCGACGCGGTCTATTCCTCCCACTGCCTGGAGCATATTGCGAACTACACCGGGGCCTATCTCGACTGGTTTCGAGTCCTGAGGGTTGGTGGTTACGTGATCGTCGTCGTTCCTCACATGTACCTGTATGAGCGCAAGTCACATCCGCCGAGTCGATGGAACCAGGATCACAAGCGGTTCTATACACCGGCACGGCTGCTGCGTGAGGTCGAGGAAACACTGCCGCTGGACCAGTACAGGGTTTGCCATTTATGTGAGAACTGGAATGAAAGATATGACTACCGGGACAAGCTGGATGCGCATGCCAGTGGTCCTTATGAAATCGAGATGGTGTTGACAAAAATACAGGGATGAAACGAGCCGCGTGTCCGGGCTGCTCAAGGCCTGGGGTGCTTCGCCGGTCTGAAGACCAGGAATAAGTCGGCTCAGAGATGCCCAGGACCATGGCCCAGATATGAAGATCTCCGTTGTCGGCAGCGGTCCCGTCGGTCTTTCCTTGGCGGTATTGCTGGCGCAGAACCACGAGGTGGTGGTGCTGGACATCGTGCCGGCCAAGGTGGCGCAGATCAACCGGCGCGAGTCGCCCATTGAAGAGGCCGGGTTGGCCGACTACCTGAAGCACCAGCCTCTGAGCCTGCGTGCCACGCTCAACGCACAAGACGCCTACGCGGGGGCGGACTACATCATCGTCGCCACGCCCACCGATTACGACCACGAGAGCCACTGCTTCAACACGGCCTCGGTGGAGGCGGTGATACGCCAGGCCCGGGTGGTCAACCCGCAGGCGGTGATCGTGATCAAGTCCACGGTGCCGGTAGGCTACACGGCGCGTGTGCGCGCAGCGCTGGGGTGCGAGCAGCTGGTGTTTTCACCTGAATTCCTGCGCGAGGGGCGGGCGCTGCATGACAGCCTGTACCCCAGCCGCATCGTCGTGGGTGAGCGTTCTGCGCGCGGGCAGGCCTTTGCCGATCTGCTTCGGGAAGGCGCCTTGCGCCCCGATGTGCCGGTGCTGCTGACCGGCAGCACCGAGGCCGAGGCGATCAAGCTCTTTGCCAACACCTACCTTGCCATGCGTGTGGCTTTTTTCAATGAACTGGATACCTACGCCAGCCTGCATGGACTGGACACGCGGCAGATCATCGACGGCCTGGGGCTGGACCCGCGCATCGGCAGCCACTACAACAATCCGTCCTTCGGTTATGGCGGCTACTGCCTGCCCAAGGACACCAGGCAACTGCTGGCCAATTACGAACAGGTGCCGCAGAACCTGATCCGGGCCATCGTGGAGGCCAACAGCACGCGCAAGGACTTCGTGGCGCAGGACATCCTGCGCCGTCGGCCGACCACGGTGGGCATTTACCGGCTGGTGATGAAGGGCGGCAGCAACAATGTGCGCGCCAGCAGTGTGCAGGGCATCATGAAGCGGCTGAGGGCCAGGGGAGTGGAGTTGATCGTCTACGAGCCGGTGCTCAAGGAGCCGGAGTTCTTCCACGCACCGGTGCTTACCGACCTGGCGGACTTCAAGCGGTGCGCCGATGTGATCGTGGCCAACCGGCAGGCGCCGGAACTGGCCGACGTGGTGCACAAGGTCTATACCCGTGACCTGTTTGGACGGGACTAGTACTGTGACCCGGTCGCTGGCGAAGTGCTATTCCAGCCGCAAGGTGTCGCCGCTGACCACCAGGCGCTTGCCGGGCGGGGGCGTGAGCCAGGCGCGAGCCGGCTCGGGCGCCAGGCCATAGGTGAAGCTGATGGGCCCGCCCGCCGCGCCGCCATGGCCGCTGGTCTCGCCCAGGGCGGTGAAGGGCAACTGGGCCTGCCTGCCGTCGCTGCAGCTCAGGTTGACGGTGCCGCTGGACGTGGCGGTGTAACGCAGCGCGCCCATGCAGCTGAGCGCGGGCTCGCCCTCGCTGCGCAGCTGCAGCTTGCCGCTGCGGTCGGTGTAGAGCAGCACTTCGCCGGTGAGCACGCGTTCGCCGACCACGGCCAGCACGGGTGCGGACGTGGCCAGTGCACGCATGGTGACATCGTTCACCGCGGCGCAGCCGCCCAGCAGCAAAGCCCCTGCGAGCAGCAGGACCGAACGGGTATGTGCAAAGTATTTCATGATGAGGCCATCATAGAATACCGGCCAGCGGGCACAAGACCCGGCTGGTTCCCCGAAAGAAAAGACGTCGTATGGACAACGAAACCACCATGCCCGGGCTGCTGACGATGCCGGGCGCACTGAACGAGCGTGCGAAGCGCAATCCTGACCGCTTCTTCCTCTACAAGCTGATCTTTGCCGCGGCCGTGCTGGTCCTGGTGCTGAGCTTCTGGCTGCTTTGAGCGGCCCGCCCTGGGGCGGGTCGCTTTCGTTTCACGTGTTGAGCAGGTCAGCCAGCGTGCGTGCAATCACGCAGGTGGCGCGCTGCAGGTCGGCCAGTACGATATGTTCGTCGGCGCGCTTGGCATTGCTTTCGCGCACGGTGCGCGGTCCGGCGCCGTAGATGACGCCCGGGATACCGCGCTCTCCATACAGCCGCACATCGGTGTAAAGCGGGGTTCCCACCGCGGGCACGGGCTCGCCGAACACGGCCTGGGCATGCTGCTGCAGGGCCGTGACCAGGGGCTGGTTTCCAGGTAGCGGCTTGAGGGCCTGGGCCAGCAGAATGCGACGCACCTCGACCTGCAGGGCCTTGCCGCCGCGCGGCGGTGCAAAGCTGGTTGCCGCTTGCGCAATGGTCTGGCGCAGGCTGGCCTCGACTTCGGCCGGGTTTTCCTCGGGGATCATGCGCCGGTCGAGTTTGAAGACCACCTTGCCGGGTACCACGTTGGTGTTGGTGCCGCCCTGGATCAGGCCCACGTTCAGATAGGGGTGCGTGATGCCGCTCACATTTGAGCGCACCTGCAGATAGTCGGCATTGAGCCGGTAGAGCGCGCCCAGGATGTGCACCGCGCCCTGCAGCGCGTCGATGCCGCTGTCGGGGATGGCCGCATGGGCCATGTCACCCTGAACGGTCACTTCGAGCTGCAGGCAGCCGTTATGAGCCGTGACGACCTGGTAGCTGAAGCCGGCGGCGATCATGAGGTCGGGTTTTGTCAGGCCATGGCTGAGCAGCCAGCCCGGGCCCAGTTCGCCGCCGAATTCCTCGTCATAGGTGAAGTGCAGTTCGATGCAGCCACGCGTGGGCCGGGCCACGGCCTCCAGCGCGCGCACGGCATGGGTGTAGGTGGCGAAGTCGCATTTGCTGACGGCAGTGGCGCGGCCGTACATCTTGCCGTCGACGATCTCGGCGCCATAGGGATTGTGGGTCCAGCCCTCGCCGGGCGGAACCACGTCGCCGTGCGCATTGAGGGCGATGGTCGGGCCGCCCGGTCCGTAACGGCGGCGCACGATGAGGTTGGTGAGGGTTTCAAGTCCGGCCGCCCGCACTTCGGCAGCGGGGACGGGATGCGACTCCACTTCCCAGCCCCAGGCGCGCAGCAGCTCGGCGGTGCGTTCGGCATGCGGAGCGTTGTTGCCCGGCGGTGTGTCCGTGGGCACACGCACCAGCTGCTGCAGGAAGGCCGTCTCTTCGGCGAAGTGGTCGGCCACCCACTGGTCCAGGGCGGCATGCTGTGTGGTGCTCATGGTCAATCTCGGTGTTGGCTTGCGACTTGTCGCAAGAGGTGCTGGAAGGCGCGCACAGCGAGTTCCATGTCGTCGCTGGTGCTGGATTCGAGCGGGTTGTGGCTGATCCCCAGGTTTTCGCCGCGAACGAAAAGCATGGCCTGGGGCAGGATGTCGTGCAGCTTCATGGCGTCGTGGCCGGCCCCGCTGGGCAGCCTGAACACGGGCAGGCCCAGGGCGCTCACGGCCTGCTCCCAGCGCGCCTGCCATTCGGGCGCGCTCGGCGCGGCGCTGGCACGCATGGTTTCTTCCAGCGTGTGCAACACGCCGCGGCGTGCGCAGATCTGTTCAAGCCCGGTGCGCACATCGGCCAGCAGGGCATCGCGTAAGGCATTGTCGGGCGCGCGCAGGTCCAGGCTGAAGCGGCAGCGGCCGGGGATGACGTTGATGGAGCCGCTGGGCACTTCGAGCATGCCCACGGTGCCCACGCAACCGGTGAGGCGGCGTGCGGCCTGTTCCACGTGCAGGATGAGCTCGGCCACGGCGGCGGCGGCGTCGGCGCGCATCGCCATGGGCGTGGTGCCGGCGTGGCTGGCCGTGCCGCGTACTTCACCCAGCAGGCGCACGCTGCCATTGATGGAGGTGACCACGCCCAGGGGCAGGTGCTGCTGCGTCAGCACAGGGCCCTGCTCGATGTGCACCTCGACAAAGCCCAGGTATTTGCTTGGATCGCGCTTCAGGGCGCGGATGGCTTCCAGTGTGGCAGGCAAGCCGGCAGCCTGCATGGCCGCGCGCATGGAGACACCATCTGCGTCCACCTGGTCCAGCCAGGCCGGATCGAAATCACCCGTGAGCGCGCTGGAGGCGAGGAAGGTGGCCTTGTAACGCTGGCCTTCCTCTTCGGCGAAACCCACGATCTCCAGGGCATACGGCAGGCGCCGGTTCTGGGCCTTGAGTTCACGTACGCAGGCCAGGGGCACGTAGATGCCCAGGCGCCCGTCGTACTTGCCGCCGTTGCGCACGGTGTCGTAGTGGCTGCCCGTGAGCAGGGCAGGCGCGCCAGGCACGCTGGCCTCAAAACGGCCCACCACATTGCCCACGGCGTCGATCGTGACGCTGTCGCAACCCACCTCGCGCATGGTGCGCGCGATCGCGGCGGCGCAGGCGCGGTGCGCTTCAGTGAGATAAGTCACCGTGAGCTCGCCGCGCTCGGCGTAGCCGGGTTCGCTGTGCGCAGCCAATGCTTCCTGCCAGTCCCAGACGAGATGGCCCAGCGTGGGCTCGAAGCCGAACTTGTCGTTGAGCCGGATCTCGGCGATGCGATGAATGTTGCGCAGGCATTCGGCCAGCTCGGCATCGGGGTGGCTGTGCAGGCGGCGCTCGAAGGCCGCGATGATCTGCTGCTTGCCCAGGCCGCTTCCGCGCGGGCCGCGCACGGCCAGGATGAAGGGCCAGCCGAAGCGTGTGTTGTAGGCGGTGTTGAGCTGCTGGATGCGTGCGAATTCTTCAGGTGTGCATTGCGTCAGGCCGGCCTTGCTCTGCTCATTGGAGGATTCGGCGGTGAGCGTCTTGGCCACCATGGCCTTGCCCGCGAGTTCGGGGTGGGCACGCACCAGGGCGATCTGGGCCTCGCGGCCGCCTTGTTCGAGCGCGCGGGCGCAGGCCAGCTTCAGTGCGGCCAGGCTCGCGAACGGTCGTTGCAACAGGGCCTGCTGCACGATCCAGGGGGTGTGCTCGTAAAGGCCATCGAGCAGCTGCGCCGCTTCGGGCAGCGGCGCGGTGTTGAGTTGTGCCAGCGTGGTGGGCATGGCTCAGGCCACCGGGCAGGGGTGGGTGGTCCGCCAGTGGCGTGCGATGTCCAGGCGGCGGGCCACCCAGACCTGCTCGTGGCCCTGGATGTAGTCCAGGAAACGCTGCAGCGCCGTGATGCGCCCGGGGCGCCCCAGCAGGCGGCAGTGCATGCCGATGCTCATCATCTTGGGCCGGTCCAGGCCCGCCGGATCACCTTCGGCATACAACGTGTCGAAGCTGTCTTTCAGATAGGCGAAAAACGGGTCGGCGTGGGAGAAGCCCTGGGGCAGCGAGAAGCGCATGTCGTTGCAGTCGAGGGTGTAGGGCACGATGAGCTGCTGCGCGTTACTGCCGTCGCTCTTGCGCACCTTCATCCAGAAGGGCAGGTCGTCGCCGTAGTAGTCGCTGTCGTATTCGAAGCCGCCGTAGTCGGCCACCAGGCGGCGTGTGTTGGGGCTGTCGCGACCGGTGTACCAGCCCAGTGCTCGTTCGCCCGTGAGCTGGCGCAGCATCTCCATGGCCTCGGCCATGTGGGCGCGCTCGATGGTTTCGTCCAGGTTCTGGTAGTGGATCCACTTCAGGCCGTGACAGGCGATCTCGTGACCCAGCGCCTTGAAGGCGGCGCAGACCTCGGGGTGGCGTTGCAGCGCTGTGGCCACGCCGAAGACGGTGAGCGGCAGTCCGCGCTGTTCAAACTCGCGCAGGATGCGCCAGACGCCCTGGCGTGAGCCGTATTCGTAGATGCCTTCCATGCTGATGTGCCGGGCCGGAAAGGCCGCCGGGTTGAACATCTCGGAGAGGAAGGTCTCGGAGGCCGCGTCGCCGTGCAGCACGGAGTTCTCGCCGCCTTCTTCGTAATTGAGCACGAACTGCACGGCGATGCGCGCGCCGCCCGGCCAGCGGGCGTGCGGCGGCGTGCGGCCGTAGCCGATCAGGTCGCGCGGGTAGGGGGCGGTGCTGTCGTAGATCATGCGAGCGCGAGCGCAATGTCGCTCGTCGGCGGCTTGCGGTCGAAGGTCAGGTTGGCCATCACGTTGTTGAGGTGTTCGTCCATCAGGCGCACGGCCAGGTCCTCGTCCTTGGCGGCCACGGCCTTGACGATCTCCACGTGCTCGTCGTTCGAATGCTCGGCCGCGCTCTTGGACTGGTAGACCAGGGTGATGAGCGCGCAGCGCGAGATCAGTTCTTCCAGCAGCTCGGCCAGCACCCGGTTGTTCATGAGCTCGGCCATGCGCACATGGAAGTCACCCAGCAATTCGTTGCGGCCGGGCACGTCGTTGCTTGCTACCGCCTTTTTTTCCTCGGCCACGTGGGCGCGCAGGGCCTTGATCTTGGCTGGCGTGGCCTGGCGCACGAAGTTGCGCACCATTTCGAGTTCCAGCATGCGCCGTACCTCGAAGACCTGCTGGGCCTCCTCCACCGACGGCGTGGCCACGAAGGCGCCGCGTGAAGGCTCGAGCCGGATCAGTCGGTTCTGGGCCAGCTGGAACAGGGCCTGGCGCACCAGGGTGCGCGAGACGCCGAAGTGGTCGCCCAGCTTCTGCTCGGCCAGCTTGGTGCCCGGGTGCAGGCGATGCTCCACGATGGCGCGTGTGAGGGTCTCGACGATGTGACGTGTGCTGGACGATTCCATGGGGAAATGATATCGCCAATCGGAAAAACTGTATACACTTTCGGTGGACTGCTACGGTCTTTCAAAAGGACGATCACCATGGGCCTCAGCACCCACGTACTCGACACCATGCATGGCTGTCCCGCCGGCGGCATGCAGGTCGCGCTTTACACCACCTCCCCCGACGGTCAGGCCCAGCTGGTGCGTCGTTTTACGCTCGACAGCAATGGCCGCAACCCCGAAGGCCTGCTCTACGACCACAGCAGCCTGAAGGCCGGAACCTACCGCCTGAGTTTCGATGTGAAGGGCTACTTCCGTGCGCGCGGCGTGGTACTGCCCGAGCCGGCGTTTCTGGACCAGGTGAACCTCGACTTCGGCGTGGCCAGACCGGAGGAGCACTACCACGTGCCCCTGCTCGTGAGCCCCTGGAGTTACTCCACCTATCGCGGGAGCTGAGATGGACGCCTACCTGCTGGACTGGGCCAACCTGCTGCTGCGCTGGCTGCACGTGATCGTGGCCATCGCCTGGATCGGCTCCTCCTTCTATTTCGTCTTCCTCGACAGCAGCCTCACGCCGCCCGAGGACGAGAAGCTGCGCAAGGATGGCGCCACCGGCGAGCTCTGGGCCGTGCACGGCGGTGGTTTCTATCACCCGGTCAAGTACGCGGTGTCGCCGCCCGTATTGCCGCCGCACCTGCACTGGTTCTACTGGGAGAGTTACAGCACGTGGCTCAGCGGCTTCGCGCTTTTCCTCATCTCCTACCTCTGGAGCCCGAGCGTCTACCTGATCGACCCGCGGGTGATGGACTGGGCGCCCTGGGCGGCGGTGACGACGGCGCTGGCCTTCCTTGTGGTGTTCTGGATTCTTTATGACCTGGCTTGCCGCTTCCTGGGCCAGGGCGAGAAGGGCGATACCAAGGTCGGCATCGCCGTGGCCCTGCTCGTGGTGCTGGCGTCCTGGCTGGCCTGCCAGCTGTTTGCCGGGCGTGCGGCCTTCCTGCTGGTGGGGGCCATGCTCGCCACCACCATGAGCGCCAACGTGGCCATGTGCATCATCCCGGGCCAGCGCAAGGTGGTGGCCGCACTCAAGGCCGGCCTGCCGGTGGACCCCATCCATGGCCAGCGCGGCAAACAACGCAGCGTGCACAACACCTATTTCACGCTGCCCGTGCTGTTTTCCATGCTGAGCAATCACTACAGCTTCACCTACGCGTCTGCGTACAACTGGGTGTTCCTGATTCTCATCATGGCCGCGGGCGCGGCCATCCGCCAGTTCTTCGTGCTGCGTCATGGCTACAAGCTGGGGCGCAACGCGCATCCCTGGCCTTACGCGGCGGCGGGTGTGGTGGTGTTGCTGGGGCTCATCGTCTGGTTGCGTCCTGCGCCGGTGTCTGCCGCCGCTGCGCCGCAGGTCGTGAACCTGGCCCAGGTTCAGGCGGTGATGGCGCAACGTTGTGTCATGTGCCATGGTGAGGCTTTGCAGTCCAAGGGGGTGCGGCTGGATACGCCGGAGGACTTGCAGAAGCATGCGCTGCAGATCTACCAGCAGGTGGTGGTGAGTCGGGTGATGCCAATGAACAATGCGACGGGGATCACTGAAGCTGAGCGCGCGGTTTTTGCGCAGTGGTTTCGGCCTGGGGGCAAGAGGGACTGATTTTCTTTGCCTTATGCCTGGGCGTGCCTGCTTTGCCGGGTCTCGCCCCGGCGGGCGACTCACTTTCTCTTGCTTCGCCAAGAGAAAGTAAGCAAAGAGAAGGCGAGCCGAAGTCAGGGCCCCTTCGGGGTACCTTGCGCTGCTCGCATCGTGCGGGGTCGGGCTAAACTCGCTGCGCTCAAACAACGCCCGCCCTGATCCGCCCGCTGCTGCGCTGCTCAGCCCTGCCACACGGCATGGGGAGCCAAACAGCCAACAGCCGGGAACCAACAACCGAACTCCACAAGGACGCGCCATGGCGCGTCCTTGTTGTTTTGGTATTGGGTCCCCACCGCCGTCATGAGGAGGCGAGTAGCACAGGACTGAGCGGAAACAGGGGCGCGCATGTTTGAGCGCAGCGAGTTTGCGCGCACCCCGCTCAGGCCGAGCAACGCAGCGTGCCCGCAGCGTAGCGGAGGGTCGACGAATCCGGCTCGCCTTTCTTTGCTTACTTTCTTTGGCGAAGCAAAGAAAGTGAGTGCGCTGTCGGGCGCATCACCCGACACCAAACCATCCGCCGGAGCGAACTAAATCAGAAAGCTCATGCGCTCTGCGAGCCACGGTGAGCCCACCCCGTCGTGTGCTTCTCGATGAAACTGAACAGCTCGTACATGGCCATGGCCATGGCGCCCACCACCAGCAAGCCGCTGAAGGCCAGGCCCATCTGCATGGCCGAGCCGGCCGAGATCAGCAGGTAGCCGATGCCTTCGTTGGCTGCGGTCATCTCGGACACCGTGGTGCCCACGAAGGCCAGGGTGATGGCCACCTTGAGCGAGCCGAAGAAATAGGGCATGGAACGCGGCAGGCCCACCTTGATGAGCACGTCCCAGCGCTTGGCGCCCAGCACGCGCAGCACGTCCTCCAGCTCGGGCTCCAGCGTGGCCAGGCCGGTGGCGATGTTGACCGTGATGGGGAAGAAGCTGATCAGGAAGGCCGTGAGGATGGCCGGGCCGATGCCGATGCCGAACCACACCACCAGGATGGGCACGAAGGCCGCCTTGGGCAGGGCGTTGAAGGCGGTCATCAGCGGGTAGACCGCGGCATAGGCCAGGCGCGAGCTGCCGATCAGGAAGCCCAGCAGCACGCCCACCACGATGGCGATGCCGAAGCCCGCCATGGTGACCCAGAAGGTGCGCCAGGCATGGCCGGCGATGACGGCCTTGTACTCCAGCGTCTGTTCCCAGATGCGCAGGGGGCTGGGGAAGATGAATTCCGAGACGTTGAAGGCCGAGGTGATGATCTGCCAGAGGATGACGATGGCGACCAGCAGCAGCAGGGGGGACCAGCGTTCGAGTTGCTTGTGGTTTTTCATGTCGGGTTCCTCACTGAGGGGTGGCCACGCCGGCCTTGCGCATGGCACCGATGTGGCCGCGCAGCTCGTGCACGATGCCGGTGAACTCGGGGGTGTAGGTGATCTCCAGGTCGCGCGGACGCGGCAGGTCGATCTCGCGCTGCACCACGAAACGGCCCGGGCCCTTGCTCATGACGTAGACCGTGTCGGCCAGGAAGACCGATTCGCGCAGATCGTGCGTGACCAGGATGACGTTGAACTTCTGCGCCTGCCAGAGGTCGCGCAGGGTGCACCAGAGCTCCTCGCGCGTGAAGGCGTCGAGCGCGCCGAAGGGCTCGTCCAGCAGCAGCATCTTGGGCTCGTGGATCAGGGCGCGGCAGATGCTGGCGCGCTGCTGCATGCCGCCCGAGAGTTCCCAGGGGAATTTTTTGGCATAGCCGCCCAGGCCCACGGTCTCCAGCAGCTTGAGCGCGCGTTCCTCAAATTCTTTGCGGCGGTCCTTGAACTGCGCACGGTAGGGCTCGACGATTTCCAGCGGCAGCAGCACGTTGTCCAGCGTGGTCCGCCAGGGCAGCAGCGAGGGTGCCTGGAAGGCCATGCCCGAGACCTTGAGCGGGCCGGTCACGGGCTGGCCGTCCACACGGATGCGGCCCATGCTGGGCATCTTCAGGCCGGTGGTCAGCTTCATGAAGGTGGACTTGCCGCAGCCCGAGGGCCCGACGATGGCGATGAACTCGCCCTGGCTCACGTTCAGGTTGATGGCCTCGACCGCGAAGTTGTTCTGGGCCAGCAACTCGTCGTTGTAGGCCAGCCAGACGTCGTCGAACTGGACGAAGGGAGGGGAGGTGGTTTCGTTGCTCATGGTGACCGCAAAAAAATGGCCAGACGATGCTGGCCATGGTTGTCAGGCAAGCATACCGCTCACTTCCTGGCCGGGGGCAGGATGTTCAGCTCGGCTGCGGTCGGCAGGAAGGAGCCGTTCCAGATGGCGCCGGCATCGACGCGGGTCTTGGTGCCGAAGGCGTCGGACACCTGCGAGGCCATCAGGGCCAGGCGGCCCGGGTTGACCTGGCCGAAACCTTCCTTGCGCGCATCGGGGCTGGCGACCACCGCGTCGATGGCCATCTGCAGGCGGCGGGTTTCCAGCGCCACATTGATGATGCCGTCACGCGCCTTGACGGTTTCGATGCCGGCGGCCGGGTTGGCCATCACTTCCTTGGCGCCCTTGGTGAAGGCCTTGAGGAAGGCCTTGATCAGCTCGGGGTTCTCCTTGATGAGCTTGGGGGTGGCGATGATGGCATTGCCATAGAGCTTCACGCCGAAATCGGCGTAGGGCATGACGACCACGTCCTCGGCCTTCACGCCGCGCGCTTCCAGGTTGAGCAGGGAGGTGAAGGAGAACCCCGTGATCGCATCGATGTCGCCGCGCACCAGCATGGTCTCGCGCAGTGGCGGGTCCATGGCGGTCCAGGCCACATTCTTCACACCGTTGGCCTTCTCGAAGATGGGGAAGGCCTTGCGGCCGGCGTCGAAGACCGGCGCGCCGAGTTTCTTGCCGCTGAGGTCGGCGGGGGTCTTGATGCCGGACTTCTTGAGTGCCAGCACGGCGGCCGGCGTGTTGTTGTAGACCATCATGACGGCCACCGGCTTGTTGGGGGCGTCCGGGTTGTTGGCGTGGAACTCCATCAGCGCGGCCATGTCGGCGAAGCCCATGTCGTAGGTGCCCGAGGCCACGCGCGTGACGGTGCCACCCGAGCCGTTGCCGCTGTCCACGGTCACGTCCAGGCCGGCGTCCTTGAAATGGCCCTTGGCGGCAGGCAGGGTGAAGAAGGCGGCCGGGCCTTCGAAGCGCCAGTCCAGCTGGAACTTGAGGGGCTTGGTCTGGGCCTGTGCGGAGGCGAAGCTGGCCGTCAGGGCGAGAGCGACGACGGTTTGGAGGAGGTGGCGCTTGGACATGGGGAGCTCCTTGGGGTTAGCTTGCCTGCAGGCAATGGGGAAAAGCAATGGCCGTCATCACGGTACTGTTGTGTTGAGCAAAAAGGGTGCCAGTTCCAGTCCCGGGTGTCTTGAGATTGAAAACATAGCTGTATACAGATTGTCTGGTCGATTCCTGCCCCAGATATTCAGATAAACCCTAAACGGTGCGCACCGGGGTGGTGCGCCGCACGCTGCTTGTGCGGTGGGCGGGCTTCATGAGGCTCGGGCGCGCCGGTCCAGCCAGCGCTGCAGGGCGCGCTGCAAATGCGGACGCAGGGGCAGGAAGAGACGGTAGGCGGCTTCGGCCAGCCAGGACAGCGGCGGCACGGCGCACAGGCGGCCCAGCCAGCGCCAGCCCGGCAGTTCGCGCCAGAGCCGCGCGAAGCCGGCCGCGCCGTGGTGCAGCCGGCCTTGCGCATCGCGCACGTGAAAGCGCCGCAGGGCAGCCTGGCAATCGAGGCCGGGGCCGAGCTCGGACGTGCGGCTCACATCGATCCACACCAGCCCGGCCGCAGCGGATGAGCGCCGGTAGAACGCGATCTCGCGTGAGCACAAAGGACAGCTGCCGTCGTAGTAGACGGTCAGGGCGGCGGATGTCGTCGTTTCAGGCATGGCGACATCATGCCGCGCCCGGCGCGCGTGGGTGGGACCGGCTGGGGACATCCGGGCCTTCATGCGGCCGCCGTGAAGGTGAAAACGCCCTCGCGCATGAGTCGCGAGAATTCGGCCTCGATCATTTCCTGGACGACCGGGATGGCCAGCTTTCCCTCGGGCTCCAGCCGGGTCGCCAGCACCAGCAGGCGGTTGAGCTGGATGCCCGTGATCTGGGACATGACGACCTCGGACGAGGTGCCGGCCTCCTTGTAGACGGAGACCGGCATGATCGTGGCCCACGGCCCCTTCTGGACCAGCGCGCGGATGGTGTCCACCGAGTCCAGCACCGCCTGCACGTTCAGCGTCTTGCCCAGCGGCAGCAATTGCCGCTCGACCAGGTCGCGGTGCAGGCTGGTCATGAGCAGGGGAATGCGGGCCAGCTGGGCGACTGACACCAGCGGCCCCATGCCCATGGAAGCGTGCGTGACGAGGGCAAACGGTTCACCGATCAGGGGTTGCAGCGAGACGGAACGGCCCACGCCCGGGTTGGTGACGACGGCCATGTCGATCATGCCGCGCTCCAGCCAGTCCAGCAGCTCCGGCGTGAACGCTTCGCGCGAGCGCAATTCCACCTCCGGCAGGGTGCGCAGGCAGTGCTCGAACAGGCCCGGCAGCAGCACCCGCGCCAGCGTGGGGGAGACACCCAGGACCACGGTGGTCTTGGTGTCGCCGGTCTTGCCGGCCAGGCGCTGGCGCACGCGCTGTGCTTCGCCGAGGATGCGCTGCGCCGACTCGTAGAAGGTGACCCCCGCCTGGGTCAGCCGCACGCCGCGCGGCATGCGGTGAAACAGCGCCACGCCCAGGTCGGCCTCCAGTTCCCGCAGCTGTCGTGTCAGGGCCGGCTGGGCAATCGAGATGGCGGCGGCGGCGGCGGTCAGGCTGCCGGCATCCGCAATGGCCACGAAGTAGCGCAGGGTTTTCAGGTTCATGTGGCAAAAATGAGGCTATCGATATCAAGATGATATGGGGTCGCGAAAAATCAGTATTGGACGCGCCGCCCCGGCCTTCCTACACTGCGGGACTTTCAGCACCCTTGAAAGCGCCCCTGTGTCGACACACCGCAGGCGCCCGGGAGCAATCCGCGCATCGATAAGCAATTGAGATTCCATGGCCAGAACAGGCGCAAACGCGGGCCCACCGTCCAGCCGCTTCATGCCCTCCAAGATTCAAAGAAAGAACGTCACTTGAAAGCGCCCAGCACCAACTTCACGCCGGTCCTGCCCGACGCCCTGCGCAACTTCATCCAGGCGGCGTTTGTCAGCCAGGGGTTCCCGCAGGCGGATGCGCTGACCATCGCCTCGCTCATGGCCGAAGCCGACCTGCAGGGCTCGGATGGCCACGGCGTCATCCGCCTTCCGATGTACATGAAGCGCATCCGCGCGGGCGGCATCAACAAGCACCCCGACATCAAGGTGGTGCGCGAGCGGCCGGGCATGGCGGTGCTCGATGGCGACAACGGCATGGGGCATCTGGTGATGTCGCGCGCGGTCGATCTGGCCATCGAGAAGGCGCGGACCTGCGGCGTGGCCTGGGTCAGCGCGCGCCACAGCAATCACGCCGGCCCGGCGTCCCTGTATGCACGCAAGCCCCTGCAGCACGACATGCTGGGCCTGTACTTTGCCGTGGGCAACGCCAACCACCTGCCGCCATGGGGCGGCACCGACATGCTGCTGTCCACCAACCCCATCGCTGCCGGCATTCCCGCTGGCGACGAGCCGCCCGTGGTGCTGGACATGGCCACCACGGTGGCGGCCTATGGCAAGGTCAAGGCCAAGGCCAAACGCGGCGAGATGATGCCCGAGGGCTGGATGATCGACCGCCAGGGCAAGCCCCTGACCGATCCCAACCGCGCCAGCGAAGGCTTCCTGCTGCCGATTGGTGACTACAAGGGCTACGGCCTGGCGCTGGTGGTCGGGCTGCTGGCCGGCACCCTGGGCGGCGCGGCCATGGGCAAGGACGTGATCGACTTCAATGCCGACCATGTCAGCGTTACCAACACCGGCCAGGCCATCCTGGTGATCGACCTGAGCGCCTTTGGCGATGTCGCCCTGTTCAAGGGCGCCGTGGACACCCTGGTCAGGGACATCCGCAGCAGCGAGCGTCTGCCCGGGGTGGAGCGCATCTGGCTGCCGGGCGAGCAGAGCCATGAGCGCCGGCAAAACTACCAGGCCGGCATCCCGATCGCCAACACCCTGGTCCAGGAACTGGCCGTGCTGGCCAAGGATCTTGGCATCGCGCCGCTGGTCCAGGAGCGTGCCGCATGATGATGAACTCCTTCAACCCGGCCACCGACACGCTGCTGGGGAAGTTCTCCATCCATGACGCGCAGGCCATCGAGAGCCGGCTGCGTGTGGCCTCCGAATCCCAGAAGGCCTGGGCCCGTCTGGACGTCCGCCAGCGCCTGCCCTACCTCCTGCAGGTCGCGGCCGCGCTGCGTCGCAAGAAGCAGGAGCTGGCGCTGCTCATCACGCAGGAGATGGGCAAGCCCCTGAGCGAATCGCTGGGCGAGGTCGAGAAGTGCGCCTGGAATTTCGAGTACTACGCCCAGCAGGGCGAGACCTTTCTGGCCGATCAGGTGGTGGCCAGCGCCGCCTCGGACAGCCGCGTGGTCTACGACCCGATCGGCCTGGTGCTGGCCGTCATGCCCTGGAACTATCCCTTCTGGCAGGTCATGCGCGCAGCGGCACCCGTTCTGGTGGGCGGCAATGGCATGGTGCTCAAGCACGCCAGCAATGTTCCGCAATGCGCGCTGGCGCTCGAGCAGGTGTTCAAGGACGCGGGCCTGCCCGAGGGCCTGTTCACCACGCTGCTGGTCGAGTCCTCCGCCGTGCGCGGGCTGATCGAGGATGAGCGCATTGCCGCGGTGACCTTCACCGGTTCCACCCCCGTGGGGCGCAGCATCGCCGCGCAGGCCGGCCAGGCGCTCAAGAAGCAGGTGCTCGAACTCGGCGGCTCCGACCCCTTCATCGTCCTCGCCGATGCCGACATCGAGGCGGCGGCCGCGGTCGCCGTCAAGGCGCGTTTTTCCAACACGGGGCAAAGCTGCATCTCGGCCAAGCGCTTCATCGTCGAGCAGTCCATTGCGGACCGCTTCGCGGAGGCTTTCGTGGCCGGCGCGCGCAAGCTCGTGGTCGGTGATCCCCTGCTGCCCGGGACCACCATCGGCTCCATGGCGCGCGGCAAACTGCGCGAGGAGCTGCATGCCCAGGTTTTGGCCTCCATCCAGGAGGGCGCCAAGGTGCTGATCGGCGGCCAGCCGGTGCCAGGGCCGGGGGCCTATTACGAGCCCACGATCCTGGACCACGTCACGCCGGCCATGACCGCCGCGCGCGAAGAGACGTTCGGCCCGGCCGCCGCCATTCTTCGCGTGGCCTCGGTCGACGAGGCGATCGCCGTGGCCAACGATAGTCCGTTCGGCCTCGGGGCTTCGCTCTGGACCGGCGACCTGGACCGCGCGCGGCAGCTGTCGCGGCGCATCGAGGCCGGCGCCGTCTTCGTGAACGGCATGGTGGCTTCCGATCCCCGCCTGCCCTTTGGCGGCACCAAACAATCCGGCTACGGTCGCGAACTCGGCCACCTGGGCCTGCACGAGTTCATGAACATCAAGACGGTCTGGACCGGACCTGCTACAAACTGAAATTGACAGCCAAGCTCAATGGAGAACACCATGACCACTGCCACACCTGCACGCACCCCCACCGTGCTCAAGCCCGACCAGATCAAGAGCCATGACCGCGGCGGCGGCGCCCGCACCACCCCGCTGGTGACACCCGCACTCGGAGCGCAGAGTTTCATCAACGGCATCACCGAGTTCGCGCCCGGCACGGCCATCCCCTTTCACAGCCACAACTGCGAAGAGAGCGTGATGCTGCTCTCGGGTAACGCCATCATGGATGTCGCAGGGCAGGCCTCGCACACGCTCAAGCCGCTGGACACCACCTGGATCCCCCCGAACGTGTCGCACCGCTTCCGCAACGTCTCGGACACCGAGCCCATGAAGATCCTCTGGATCTATGCCTCCCCGAACGCGACGCGTACCCTGACCGAAACCGGTGAAACACGGATGGTGTCGGTAGAACACAGCAAGTGATCTTCCCGAGTGTCTGGGGCGTGCGTTTTTACGCCGCTACCAGGCTGAATGCATAGACCTACAAGGAGACAAGATGATGTTGCGTAGAAACAGCCTGCGTCTGCTGGGCGGCGCCGTCCTGCTGGCTGCCATGGGCGTGGCCCTGGCCCAGGACAACTACCCCAGCAAACCGATCCGCCTGATCGTTCCGGCGTCGCCCGGTGGCGCCGCGGATTTCTTTGCCCGCATCGTCGGCCCGAAACTCGGCGAGGCGCTGGGCCAGAGCGTGGTGATCGAGAACCGCTCGGGCGCTTCGGGCACGATTGCGGCCGATATCACGGCCAAGTCCGCGGGGGACGGCTACACGGTGCTGATCGGTCAGTCGACCAGCATGGCCGTGGCCCCGCACATGTACAACAAGCTGGCCTACGACACCTTGCGTGATCTGAAGCCCGTGACGATGGTGGCCGAGGTGCCGAACATCCTGGTGGTCCACCAGAGCGTGCCGGCCAAGAATGTGCAGGAGCTGATCGCCCTGGCCAAGGCCAAGCCCGGCGCCCTCAACTACGGGTCCTCCGGCAAGGGTGCTCCCACCCACCTGGCGGGCGAGTTGTTCGAGATCGCCACGGGGACCGAGATCACCCACATCCCCTACCGGGGTGCCGGCCCCTCCGTCAATGCCCTGCTGGCCGGGGAGATCCAGCTGATGTTCGCCCCCATGGTGGCCGTGTTGCCGCATGTGCAATCCGGTCGGGTGCGGGCCCTGGCCCTCACCTCGGCCAGCCGCTCGTCGGCCGTGCCGGACGTGCCCACCCTGGCCGAATCGGGCCTCAAGGATTTCGACGTCTCCTCGTGGTTCGGTTTTTTTGTGCCGTCCAGCACGCCGACCGCCATCGTGGACAGGCTGCAGCGTGAAACCGCCAAGGTCCTCAAGGACCCCGGCGTGCTCGAACGCCTGGCCAAGGAAGGCGCCACCCCCGGGGGCAATACCTCCGCCGTTTTCACCAAGTACGTGCACGCGGAATACGCCAAATACGGAAAACTGGTGAAGGAAAAGAACATCCAGGCGGACTGACGCTGCAGCGTCTGGATTGATCCGGTATTTTTTTGAGTGCAACATGAACAAACCTGATTTGACGACCCTCCGTCCCCGCGCCGACCAGCCCATGGCGCTCAACATGAAGCTGATCTCGCACAACGAGCTGCAGGGTTTTGGCGGCATGGGCGAGGGCATCGCCATGCAGCTGGCCGACGACGGCCGGCGCATCCTGTGGATGGCGCACGAGTCGGCGCCCAAGAACTTCACCGGCGTCGATGTCACCGACCCCAAGAACCCGCGCGTGATCGTGCAGACCGAACTGCCGCACATGAAGGTGCGCTCCAACTCGCTGGATGTGGTGGGCAACATCATGGTCGTGGCCAGCCAGGTCAAGGAGCTCGGTGCCAAGCCGGCCGGCCTCAACATCTACGACATCAGCAAACCGGAAGAGCCGCGCCTGCTCTCGCACTTCGACTGCTCGGGCCCGTACTCCCGCGGTGTGCACGCGGTCTGGTTCGTGGACGGCAAGACCGTGCACATCTCCTCGGGCGCACCGGACTTCCAGCCGCGCAACCCCAAGGACGACCAGATCTACCGCATCATCGACATCTCCGATCCGACGAAACCTTACGAGAAGGGCCGCTGGTGGTACCCCGGCACGCGCGAGGGCGACGTGGCCCCGCCGCCGCCGCGCCTGCCGGCCCAGTTCGACACGGGCTTCCGCGCGCACAACACCAACGTCTTCCCGCAGCGCCCGGACCGAGCCTATGTGGGTTACATCGACGGCGGCGCCATCGTGCTCGACATCAGCAATCCGGCTGACATCAAGATGGTGTCGCACTGGAACCATTCGCCGCCCTTCAACGGCTTCACCCACACGGTGCTGCCGCTGTTCGAGCGCAACCTGTGGATCGTCTCCGACGAATGCGTGCAGGACGATGGCGCCGACTGGCCCAAGCTGGTCTGGGTGGTGGATTCGCGCACCGACGCCAACCCCCTGCCCATCGGCACCTTCCCGGCGCCGCCCTACGACACCTTCGCCAAGCGCGGCGGGCGTTTCGGTGCACACAACCTGCACGAGAACCTGCCGGTGCCCTGTTCCTTCCGTTCCGAGACGCTGTTCATCGGCACCTTCTTCAACGCCGGTGTGCGTGTCTACGACACCAGCAACCCTTATCAGGTACAGGAAGTGGCCTACTACGTGCCGCCGACACCGGCCCTGTCCCCGCGCGGCGCGGTGCAGCTCAACGACGTCTACGTCGACGACCGCAAGCTGGTCTACACGGTCGACCGCTTCAGCGGCGGGCTCTACATCCTCGAAATGAATGTCTGAGTGGTCTGCAAATTCCAGCGGGCGTGACGCGCTCGCCGGCAAGATCCCGGTCACGCTGATCACCGGTTTCCTCGGCGCGGGCAAGACCACGCTGATCAGCAAGCTCGTGCGGCACCCGGAGATGGACCGGGTGGCGGTGGTCATCAACGAGATCGGCGAGATCGGCATCGACAACGACCTGGTCAAGATGTCGACCGAGAGCGTGAGCCTGCTGGCCAACGGCTGCCTGTGCTGTTCGGTGCGCACCGATCTGCAGGACACCCTGCGCGAGCTCTTCGGCGACCGCCGCGCCGGGGTCATTCCCGACTTCGACCGCGTGATCATCGAGACCACCGGCCTGGCCGATCCCGGGCCGGTGATCCAGACGCTCTCCAGCGACACCATGCTGGGCGCGCACTACCGTCTCGATGGTGTGGTGACGCTGGTGGATGCGGTCAACGCGCGTGACCAGCTGGCGCAGCAACCGGAAGCCCAGCAGCAGATCGCCCTGGCAGACCGCATCTTCATCACCAAGAGTGACCTGGTGCCTGCCGCGAGCGTGGATGAACTCATGGCCGAGATTGCCGCGGTCAACACGCGTGCCGACATCCGCCGCTGCACCCAGGGTGAACTGCATCCCCGGGACCTGATCGGTCTGGGCCTGCAAAGCGAGCGTGCCAGCCCTGACACCCTGCGCTTCCTGGGTGAGCTGGACTCGCGCGACGACAAGGCGACCGGGGAGGAGGGCGGGTATCTGGCGGCGCGCCTGCCCGGCCGGCACCACCCTTCCGTGCGCAACCTGTCCCTGCGCTTCGAGGCGCCGTTCACCTGGCCCGCCTTTTCGGCTGCCATGGAGCTGCTGATCTCCCTGCGGGGCCAGGACATGCTGCGCGTCAAGGGCATTGTGAATGTCGAAGGGCGCCCCGTCGTCGTGCAGGGTGTGGGCCATGTGTTCCACCCGCCGGTCACGCTGGACCGCTGGCCCAGTGAAGACCAGGGCAGCCGCATCGTCTTCATCACGCGCAACATCGATGCCGACAAGATCAAGGCCCTGTTCCAGGTGGTCGGCGGGCTGGGGTCTGCCGCCTAGCAGGGGCACCTGCCGTGCTGCTTGCTACACTGACCGCATGATGTGCTTGCGCCTGCCTGAGCGCCCTGTCCGCCACCTGCTGACGGGCATGGGCTTGTGGCTCGGCCTGTTCATGCTGCCGGCGCTGGCGCAAACCGGTAGTCCCGCTGCTGTTGCCCCCGCGCACGATCCCAGCACGTCCATGCTGCCCGATGCCCCCGGCGCCGTGCCCTGGTCCGTGCTCAGTGCGGCCACCATCAAGAAGAGCCAGGGCAAGCTGGGCCCGGCCTTTCCCGAGGCCCTGCGGCCCCTGCAGGGCAAGACCGTCAAGCTGCAGGGTTACATCCTGCCCATCGAGGCCGGGCAGACCCACAGCTACTTTCTGCTCTCGGCCTGGTCACCCACCTGTCCGTTCTGCCTGTCGGCCGGGCCTGAGGCCATGGTGGAGGTGCGTGCGCGCAAGGCGGTGAAGTATTCGATCGACCCGGTCGTGGTCGAAGGGCGCCTGCTGCTGCTGGACAACGATCCCGGCGGCGTGTTTTACCGGCTGGTCGAAGCGGTGCCCGCCAGCCTTCCCTGAACAACAACGGAGATCCCATGCTACGACGTCTTTTTACGGCCGCCACGCTCACGCTGGCGGTGAGCGCTGCCTGGTCCCAGGTGGCTTTGCCGCCGCTCCATCCGGCGACCGAGGCCGCGTTCGTCAAACTGACGGCGCATGCCGGTGTCAAGCAGGCGGTGGACTTTCTCCGGGCGGACGATGAACGCACGCTCAAGGATCAGATCGAGCTGACCGAAATCCCCGCGCCGCCGTTCAAGGAAATGGTGCGTGCCCAGGAATACCAGAAGCGGCTCAAAGCCCTGGGCCTGGGCGACGCGCGCATCGATGCCGAAGGCAATGTGATCGCCGTGCGCAAGGGCAACGGCAAGGGCCCGGTTCTGGTGCTGTCGGCGCATCTGGACACGGTGTTTCCCGAAGGCACGGATGTGAAAGTCAAGGTCAAGGGCAACCGTTATGAAGCCCCGGGCATCTATGACGACGGGCGGGGCCTGGCCTCGCTGCTCAGCGTGCTGCGTGCGCTGAACCAGACAGGCCTGAAGACGGTGGGGGACATCATCTTTGTCGGCACGGTGGGCGAAGAAGAACTCGGTGACCTGCGCGGGGTCAAGGCGCTGTTTCGCGACAACAAGGCCATCGACGGCTTCATTTCCCTCGATGGCCTGGACATCGGCCGCATCGTGAACCAGGCCACCGGCAGCCGGCGCTTCCGCATCATCTACACCGGCCCGGGCGGGCACAGCTTCTCGGCCTTCGGCCTGCCTTCGGCCACCCACGCGCTGGGCCGTGCGATTGCCAAGATCAGCGAAGTGCGTACCGTCGAGCAGCCGAAAACCACCTTCACCGTGGGCACGCTCAAGGGCGGCACCTCGGTCAATGCGATTGCGGCCGAGGCCGAACTCGGGCTGGACATGCGTTCGAACAGCGCCGTCGAACTCAAGAAGCTGGAAGACCAGATCATGGCACTGGCCCGGGATGCCGCCGATGACGAGAACAAGCGCTGGGACAAGAAAGACGTGATCAAGGTCGAATTCAGGCTGGTGGGCGACCGCCCGGCCGGTGCCGGGCAGCTGGATTCCCCGATGGTCCAGGCCGCACGCCGCGCCGTGGCCACGGTGGGCGGCGAGGTGAAGGCCATCACCGCTTCGAGCACCGACTCCAACCTGCCGATCAGCCTGGGCATTCCGGCCGTCACGCTGGGCAGCGGTGGCGTGGGCGGTGGTTCGCACGGCCCTGGTGAATGGTTCTCGCCCATCAACGCCTGGCTCGGCCCGCAGAGCACCTTGCTCACGGTCTTGTCGCTGGTAGGGGTGGACGGCGTTACGGAGCCTTTGCTGCCGGTGCGCGCGCGCTGAGCCCCTGCCGCTCTCGAACCCAAAAGCCCCAGGCAGCGCAGGCCGCCTGGGGCTTTTTTCTTGGTGCGGATGCTGGATCAGGGCCGGGGCATCCGCCGGATGGTGTGGTGGAGAGGAGGAGGATCGAACTCCCGACCTTCGCATTGCGAACGCGACGCTCTCCCAGCTGAGCTACCCCCCCACACGTGTAGAAATTCTAGCCATCCTTGGCCGGTCCGGCCAGTGGGCCTTCAAGCCCAGGAGGTCAGTTCCCAGCGGTGCCAGTCTTCGCGCTGCCAGCTGAAGCCGCGGCCGGTGGACAGGCGGTAGTCGCCGGTCGTTTCGCGCGCCACCCAGCGACCGATCTGCGGTGCCAGCCAGATCGTGTCACGCCGTATGGTTTCCGCGCGGGCGATGTCGCGGTGCTGCAGGCGTATGAGTTTCTCGATGCGCAGGGCCAGCTGGGGGCCGTTGGCCAGCGTCACGCGTTCCCAGCCTTGCACGGTGGTGTGCTGGGTGATCCAGTAGCGGAAGGAATCGTTGTCGATGCGGTAGGTGGTGCTGTGCACGCTGCGGCTGCCGGGGCTCAGGTCGGCCGGCCACAGGGGCGTGGCCTGCTCGTAGTTCAGCACATCGTCCCGGGCGAATTCGCGCAGCACCTGCCCCCAGGGCTGGTGCAGTTCTTCCTGCTCGGTCGCGCCGGCATCGCTGCGGATGCGCACGCGCACCCGGGGCTCCAGGGTCAGCACCTCATGGGTTTCCGTGGCGAGTAGGGCGCTGTTGTAACCGTTGTACTTGCGGTAGGTCCAGCGCTGGCCCGTGGCAGGCGTGCGCAGGCCCACGGGCAGGTCCGGTGCGGCTGCGGCCTCCGTGCGTAGCCCGGCCAGGGGCTGGTAGGCGCAGCCGGCGGGCAGCGCCAGCAGGGCCAGGCTGAGTTTTCGGCGGGTGAGGTTCATGGACTAAGCTCCGAGTTCTGGACGCTATCATTCTGGCAGCCCATTTCTGCAGCCTCACCCCGAACAGGAAAGACCATGAAAACCAATGTGCCCTTTGCCCTGCTGCGCCGCAGCTTTTTCGCGGCCACCGTTTCGGCCGTGCTGGCCCTGCCGGCCCTGGCGGCCGACAACGTCAAGATCGGCCTGCTGTCCACGCTCTCGGGCCCCGGCGCAGGGCTGGGCATTGACATCCGCGACGGCTTCCAGCTGGCGGTGAAGCTGAACGGCGGCAAGCTCGGCGGCCTGCCGGCCGAGGTGATCGTCGCCGACGACCAGGCCAGCCCCGACGTGGGCCGCCAGACGGCGGACCGCCTGGTCAAGCGCGACAAGGTCGACTTCATGACCGGCATCGTCTTCTCCAACGTCATGCTGGCCGTGGGCGCGCCGACCTTTGCCGCCAAGACCTTCTACATCAGCGCCAACGCCGGCCCTTCGCAGCTGGCGGGCGAGCAGTGCAACCCCTATTTCTTCAGCGCTTCCTACCAGAACGACAACCAGCACGAGGCCGTGGGCAAGACCGTGGCCGACAAGGGTTTCAAGCGCGTGGCCCTGATCGCCCCCAACTACCCGGCGGGCAAGGACGCGCTGGCCGGCTTCAAGCGCTACTACAAGGGCGGCGAGATCGTCTCCGAAAGCTACACCCCGCTGAACCTGCTGGACTACGGTTCTGAGCTGTCCAAGCTGCGCGCGGCCAAACCCGATGCCGTCTACATCTTCCTGCCCGGCGGCCTGGGCATCAACTTCATCAAGCAGTTCGTCGGCGCCGGCCTGTCCAAGGACATGACGCTTTTCGGCCCCGGCTTCTCGGGCGACGAGGACGTGATCCGCGCCGTGGGCAACCCCATGCTGGGCATGTTCAACACCTCGCAGTGGGCGCATGACCTGGACAACGCGGCCAACAAGAAGTTCGTGGCCGCCTTCGAGAAGGAATACGGCCGCCTGCCCACGCTCTACGCCTCGCAGGGGTATGACGCGGCGCAACTGATCGGTGCCGCCGTGCGCGACAGCAAGGGCAAGCTCGACGACAAGGCCGCCGTGCACAAGGCGCTCAAGGCGGCCAAGTTCGATTCCGTGCGCGGCAGCTTCAAGTTCAACAGCAACCAGTTCCCCATCCAGGACTACCACCTGCGTGTCATCACCCAGGACAGCAAGGGCCGCGTGACCAACCGCACCCTCGGCACCATCTTCAAGAACCACGCCGACGCCTACGCCGCCAACTGCAAGATGCCGGGGCTCTGATCTGCGATACGTGTTCCTGTAGGCGATGACCGGCATTCTTATCCTGGAGCAGGCCCTCAACGGCCTGCAGTTCGGGCTCATGCTCTTTTTGCTGGCGGCCGGGCTTACCCTGGTCTTCGGCATCATGGACATGATCAACCTAGCGCACGGCTCGCTCTATATGGTGGGGGCCTACCTGGTGGCGGCTGCCACCACGGCCAGCGGTTCCTTCTGGATCGGACTCGGTGCGGGTGTGGTCGGTGCGGCCGTCTTCGGTGTGCTGCTGGAGCTCACCGTGCTGCGCCGCCTCTACACGCGTGACCACCTCTCTCAGGTGCTGGGCACCTTTGCCATCCTGCTCATGTGCAACGAGGCCGTGCGTTTCATCTGGGGCTCACAGCCCGTGCTGCTGAGCCCGCCGGATTCACTGTCCGGTCCGGTCGAACTGCTCAGCGGTTTTTATTACCCGGCCTACCGCCTGCTCATCATCGGAGTGGGCCTGCTCGTGGCGCTGGGCTTGTGGTTGCTGATCACGCGCACGCGCATCGGCATGCAGCTGCGCGCCGGTGCGTCCAACCGCGAGATGGCGCTGGCCATGGGTGTGCCGGTGCGCGCGCTGTTCACTGCGCTGTTCGGTCTGGGCGCGGCCCTGTGCGCCGTGGCCGGTGGTCTGCTGGGCCCGCTGCTGGCCGTGCAGGTGGGCATGGGCGAGAGCATCCTGATCCTGGCCTTTGTGGTCATCGTCATCGGCGGCATCGGTTCGGTGCGTGGCGCGCTGCTGGGCGCCCTGCTGGTCGGCGTGGTGGACACGGCGGGCCGCGCGCTGATCCCGCTGCTCTTCGGCGCCGTGCTCGGGCCTGCTGCGGCCGACAATGCCGGTCCGGCGGTGGCCTCCATCCTCATCTATGTGCTGATGGCCGCCGTGCTCTTCTTCAAGCCGCGTGGCCTGTTCCCTGCCCATGGCTGAACCCGTCGTGTCGCACGCGTCGCAGCGCAGCCTGCTCGATCACGCACTGGGCTGGCGCTGGGCGCTGCCGCTCTTCGCGCTGCTGCTGGCCTTGCCGCTGATCACGCCGCTGATCGGTGGTGACTTCTACCTCGGGCTGGCCGCGCGCATCCTGATCTTCGCGCTGGCGGCCACCAGCCTCAACCTCATCCTGGGTTTCGGGGGTCTGGTGAGCTTCGGCCACGCGGCCTTCGTGGGCGTGGGCGCCTACACGGCCGCTGTGCTGCTGCAATCGGGTATCACTTCCGCCTGGGTCCTGTGGCCTGCCGCGATGCTCGTGTCCGCGCTCTTCGCGGCGCTGATCGGCGCCATCAGCCTGCGCACGCGCGGCGTCTACTTCATCATGATCACGCTGGCCTTCGCGCAGATGCTCTATTACCTGGCCCTCTCCACCAAGGCCTATGGTGGTGACGACGGCCTCTCGCTCGCCGCGCGTGGCACCCTGGGCGGCGGCCTGGAGCTGGCCAACGAGCGCACCTTCTACTGGACCACGCTGGCCCTGGTGACGCTGGCCCTGCTCTTCGTCTGGCGCCTGCTCAACGCGCGCTTCGGCCACGCCCTGCAGGCCATGCGCGAGAACGAACAGCGCATGGAGGCCGTGGGTTTCGCTGTCTACGGCCACCGGCTCGTCGCCTTTGTCATCGCCGGGGCGCTGGCGGGCCTGGCCGGCGCACTGCTGGCCAGCCTGGGCGGTTTTGTCAGCCCGTCCATGATGCAGTGGGGCCAGTCCGGCCTGCTGATGGTCATGGTCATCCTGGGCGGCGTCGGCCACCTGTGGGGCGGCGTGATCGGCGCCGTGGTCTTCCTGCTGCTCGAAGAGGTGCTGAGCCACTACACCATCTACTGGCAGTTCGCGCTGGGTGCTGCCTTGCTGGCCGTGGTGCTGGCCGCACCCAATGGCTTGATGAGCTTGTTCAAGCGCAAGGAGCAACCGTGAGCGAGTTGCTACAAGTCAGGGGCTTGCTCAAGCGCTACGGCGGCCTGGTCGCCACGGACTATCTCGATCTGAGCGTGCGCACCGGCGAGATCCACGCGCTCATCGGCCCCAACGGCGCGGGCAAGACCACGCTGATCCAGCAGCTCTCGGGCGCGCTGGCACCTGACGCAGGGGCCATCACTTTCGATGGGGCCGACATCACGCCGCTGTCCATGCACGAGCGTGTGCACCGCGGCCTGGCCCGGTCCTACCAGATCACCAGCATCTTCCAGCGCCTGCCGGTGCTCGACAACGTGGCCCTGGCCCTGCAGGCGCGCAGCGGCAGCAGCCTGCGCTTCTGGCGCGCAGCGCGCGCCGAGCAACAACGTTATGCGCAGGCCGCGGCCGTGCTGGAACGTGTGGGCCTGGGCCAGCGGCTGGCCCAGCTGGCCGGCGCGCTCTCGCACGGCGAGCAGCGCCAGCTGGAGGTGGGTATCGCGCTGGCCACCGGCGCGAAGTTGCTGCTGCTGGACGAGCCCATGGCCGGCATGGGGCCCGAGGAGTCCGAGCGCATGGTGGCCTTGCTGTTGGGCCTGCGCGGTCAGCTGACCCTGCTGCTGGTGGAGCACGACATGGACGCCGTCTTCCGACTGGCCGACACCATCTCGGTGCTCGTCGCCGGCCGCATCATCGCCAGCGGGGCGCCGGCTGCCATCCGCGCTGACGCCGAAGTGCGGCGCGCCTACCTGGGCGACGAAGTCGGGGAGGGCGCCTGATGCTGCACCCGGCGCCGACATCCATGGTCCCGCCCAGGGCGCGCACCGTTCGCTCCTGGTGGCGTTTCCATCCCCTGACGCTCCTCGTCGGTCTCCTGCTGCAGCTGCACCTGGGCTATCTCCTGTGCGTGGACCCGCTCAACCCGGTGCCCGAACCCGCGCAACTGGTGCAGATGCCGGTCGAGGTGCTGCAGCTGCAGGACCGTGTGCCGCATCTGCAGGTGCGGCTGGCCGACGAAACGCAGCGCAGCATGGAGTTCCCGGTGTCGGCTGCCCTGCTGGCCACCGCGCGTACGCCGCTGGACGAAGCCGGGGAGCGGGACAGCCTGCCTGGCTGCATGGGCTACGTGCTGGGCGTGCCCATGCGTTGGGTGTCGATTGAGCGTTTCCGCATCTGGGAGCTGCACTGCGGCCCCGTGCACCGGGTCCATGCCGAGTTCAAGGCCAGTTACGAGGCCGCGGCCCGGGACGCGCAGCGTGCCATGGAGTGGCACGGCGCTGCCATCCTGCTGCTCACGCTCTTGGTCCTGGTGCTGGAACACCGCGCCTTGCGGCGCTGGGGATGGATATGAGCATGTTGCTCGAAGTCACCGATCTGCAGACCGCCTACGGTGCCAGCCAGGTGCTGTTCGGCATCAGCTTCACGGTCGAGGCAGGGGGCGTGGCCACCCTGCTGGGCCGCAACGGCATGGGCAAGACCACCACCGTGCGCTCCATTCTGGGGCTCACACCGCCGCGCACTGGCGTGGTGCGTTTCCTCGGTGAGCGCATCGACGGCCTCAGCCCGGACCGCATCGCGCGCATGGGCCTGGCCCTGGTGCCCGAGGGCCGGCAGATTTTCCCGAACCTCTCGGTCGAAGAGAATCTGCGCGCCTTCGCTGCCAACCGCCGCACCTCTTCCCAGCCCTGGACGCTGGAACGTGTCTACGAACTCTTCCCCGCCTTGCTGGGGCGCCGGCGCCACATGGGCAACCAGCTTTCGGGCGGTGAGCAGCAGATGCTGGCCATCGGCCGCGCGCTGATGACCAACCCGCAGCTGCTGATCCTGGACGAGGCCAGCGAGGGCCTGGCGCCGCTGATCCGCGAACAGATCTGGGCCTGCCTGGACCAGCTGCGCGCGCAGGGCCAGAGCATCCTGGTGATCGACAAGTACGTGCAGCGACTCATCCAGCTGGCCGATCGTCACACCATCATCGAGCGCGGCCGTGTGGTCTGGGCGGGCCCGTCGGCCGAGCTGGCCGCCGATCCCGGCCTCTGGCACCGTTATCTGGGGGTCTGAGCCGCCCTCTGGCGAGGGCACGGCTTTACGTGCCATGAGTCCCCGCTTCACCTAGGGAAAACACCGATGTGGCCTAATTCTTGCGAATCAAGGCCATGTCTTGATCCACAGGAAACCCGCCATGCACCTTCAACCACTAGCGATTTCACGTCCGGCCCCGCGCCGGCTGGGGCTGCTGCGCGTGCTGGCTTTCCTGTTGCTGGCGGGCGGCTTGCTGTGGTCCTGGACCCAGGCCCATGCCACGCCGCCGCCCATCGCGGGCAGTGAGCTGGCCGGCTTCAACCTGCTGCCGGCCGAAGCCGAAGCCGTGCTCGACAGCGCGGTCACGCCGGGTGCCGAAGTGGTCTGTCGCAAGCCGGCGCCCGTGAAGACCACGCCGGTCGAGCGCGTGCTCAACGAGGCGGCGGACCTGGAAGTCCTGCCTCGCCAGCCGGTGTGGCAACTGGCGGCACAGTCCGTGCCGATGCAAGGCCCCCAGCCCGCGCTCACGCAGACCGAGCCGCAGCCCCTGCTGCGCCCGCCAGCCCGCCTGGGCTGACGCTTCCGCATTCCTGTTCCGTAGGTGACGCGACCGGCCATGGGCTTAGGCCCGGGTCGGCCTGCGCCAGCCAAATTTTCCGAGGATTCCTTTGATGAAATCGACGACCTTGCGTCTCTGGGTGGGCGGCCTGTTGCTCGGGCCCTTGACCAGCCTGATGGCGCAGACGGCGGCGCCGTCCACGCCCCCTGCCAGCGCCGCGGCAGCGTCCGCTCCGGCCTACGGCCTGGGCGAGCTGGTGAACATCGTGTTGGCCCACAACCCCACGCTGCAGATGGCCCGGCGCTCGCGCGAGCAGGCCGAAGCCGGCATCCGCACCGCCGGCGCCCTGCCCAACCCGCGCCTGGAATTCAGCGACGGCCGCCAGCGCCCCGCCAACGGTGGCAGCAGCGGCACCGTCAGCGCCTGGGGCGTCTCGCAGATGATCGAGAACCCCTGGCTGCGCAACGCGCGCGTCGACGCGGCCGAGCAGGGCCTGCGCAGCAGCGAGGCCCAGGTGGGCATGACACGCAGCGAGGTGGTGGCGCAGGTGCGCGTGCGCGCCTACGAGCTGCTGCTGCGCATCGAAGAGGCGCGCGCGGCTGCCGACGAGCTGACCCTGCTGGAGCAGACGCGTGAACGCGTGCGTGTGCGCGTGGACAGCGGCGAGGCGGCGCGCTACGAAATCATCAAGGCCGAGGCCGAATTCATCAGCGCGCGCCAGCGCCAGCAGACCGCCCAGCTGGCGGTGGAGCAGGCGCGCATCCGCCTCAACCAGCTGGCCGCCGGCCAGTTGCCCGCGGGCTGGAGCCTGAACGCCGACCTGGGCGACACCCTGCCGCCGCTCAACCCCAGCCTGCTGCGCGAGCTGATGCTGGCGCACAACCCCGAGCTGCAGGCCCTGCGTGCCGAGCAGGAGCGCCAGCAGGCGCGCGTGCGCGAGGCCGGTGCCAGCCGCTGGCCCGGCGTGGAGCTGCGCTACACCGACACCCGCGAGCCCGACAACCGCCAGAACATCGTGGGCGCCAGCATCCAGGTGCCCCTGTTCGACCAGAAGCGCGGCCCGCGCGACGAGGCGCAGGCCGAACAGCTGCGCGCGCGCACCCGCCTCGAAGGCCGCGAGGTCGAACTGCAGCTGCAGCTCGACGCCGCCGTCATGGCACTGGAGATGGCGCGTCTGCGCGTCGAGGCCTTGGGCACCGGCGCCATCCGCGACGCCGAAGCCGCCTTGCGCGTGGCGCAGGCGGCCTACCGTTTTGGCGAGCGCGGCATCCTCGACGTGCTCGACGCGCAGCGCGTGCTGCGTGTCGTGCGCGCCGACCTGCTGCAGGCGCGCTTCCAGCAGCAGGCCGCCGTCATCGAAATCGACCTCCTGACCGGGCGCGACGCCGCCCAACCCTGATTCCATCGGACTCCACACCATGAACGACAAACACATGAACTTCCGCCCGGCCCTGCTGGCCGCCCTGCTGGCGGCGTCCGTGCTGGCCGGCTGCGGCAAGGGCCAGGACACGAAGGCTGCGGCCGCACCGGCCACCGATCCCAACCTGGTCGTGGTCAGCGCCGAGATGGCACGCAACTTCAGGGCGGCGCCGCTGGCCCTGCAAGCCGTCAGCATCGAGCGCGATGTGCCGGGCCGCATCGAGGCCAATGAACAGCTGGTCACCCGCATCGGCGCCTCGGTCACGGGCCGGGTCACCGAGGTCTTTGCCGAGGTCGGCGCCCGCGTCAAGGCCGGCCAGGTGCTGGCGCGCGTGACCAGCCCCGAGCTGACCAATGCCCAGCTGGCCTACCTGCGCGCCAGCTCGGCCAGCACCCAGGCCGAGCGTGCGGTCGAGCGTGCCCGGCAACTGATCCAGGCCGACGTGATCGGCTCGGCCGAGTTGCAGCGCCGCGAGGCCGAACTCTCCATCGCTCGCGCCGAACTGCGCGCCTCCGCCGACCAGCTCATGCTGCTGGGCATGCCGGAGGGCTACATCGAGCGCCTGCGCGAAAAAGGCCAGCTCAACTCCTACGCGGGCATCATCGCCACGCGTTCGGGCGTGGTGATCGAACGCAAGGTCAGCCAGGGCCAGGTGGCCCAGCCGGGCGATCCGCTCTTCACCCTGGCCGATCTCTCCAATGTCTGGGTCGTGGGGGCCATGCCCGAGCAGGATGCCGCCTCGGTCGTCATGGGGCAGAAGGTCGAGATCTCGGTGCCCGCCCTGGGCCAGCGCCGTTTCAACGGCAAGGTCGTGTTCGTGAGCGACACCATCTCGCCCGACACGCGCACCCTGGTCGTGCGCACCCAGGTCGACAACACCGACCGCGCGCTGAAACCCCAGATGCTGGCCACGCTGCGCATCATCGGCCAGGCACGCCAGCAACTGGCCGTGCCTGAGGCCGCCGTGGTGCGCGACAACGACCGCGACCACGTCTTCGTGCAGCTGGCGGCCGGCCAGTACCGCCTCACGCCGGTGGACCTGGGGCCGGCGTCGAACGGCCTGCGCCCGCTGCTCAAGGGCCCGGCCGAGGGCACGCCCGTGGTGGTGGACGGTGCCTTTCACCTGAACAACGAGCGCAAGCGCGCGGAACTGGAATAAGCCATGTTGACTTCCCTGATCCGCGCCGCGCTCAGCCAGCGGCTGCTGGTGGTCGTGCTCGCCCTGGTGCTGTGCGCCTTCGGCGTGCGCGAAGCCACGCGCCTGTCGGTCGACGCCTTCCCCGACGTGACCAACGTCCAGGTGCAGATTGCCACCGAGGCCACCGGCCGCTCGCCCGAGGAGATCGAGCGCTTCGTCACCGTGCCGCTGGAGATCGCCATGACCGGCCTGCCGGGCCTGGTGGAAATGCGCTCGCTCAACAAGAGCGGCCTGTCCATCATCACCCTGGTGTTCACCGACGCCACCGATGTCTATTTCGCGCGCCAGCTCGTGCTTGAACGCCTGATTGAGGTCACGCCGCGCATGCCCACGGGCATCACCCCCGTGCTGGGGCCGGTGTCCACCGGCCTGGGCGAGGTCTACCAGTACACGCTGGACCACCCCGATGACGGGCAGCGCGCGCTCACCCCGACCGAGCTGGCCGAACGCCGCATCGTGCAGGACTGGGTGGTGCGCCCCATGCTGCGTTCCATTCCCGGCGTGGCCGAGATCAACTCGCAGGGCGGTTACGTGCGCCAGTACCAGGTGCTGGCCAAACCCGAGCGCCTGCTGCACCACAACATCAGCATCGAGCAGGTCTACGAGGCGGTGGCCAAGAACAACGCCAACGCCAGCGGCGGCATCCTGCCGCAGCGCTCCGAGCAGTACCTGATCCGCGGCGTGGGCCTGATCCGCACGCTGGAGGACATCGGCAACATCGTGGTGCGCGAGAAAAACGGCGTCCCGCTGTACGTGCGCGACCTGGCCGAGGTGACCATCGGCCACGAGGTGCGCCAGGGCGCCATCATCAAGGGCGGCTACACCGAATCGGTCTCGGGCATCGTGCTCATGATGCGCGCGGGCAATGCCAAGGAGATCGTGACCCGTGTGAAGGAACGCGTGGCCGAGATCAACCGCAAGGGCATGCTGCCCGGCGGCCTGCAGATCGTGCCCTATTACGACCGCACCGAACTGGTCGACTCCGCCCTGTGGACGGTGGGCAAGGTGCTGATCGAGGGCATCTTCCTGGTGGTGGTCATCCTCTTCATCTTCCTGGGCGACGTGCGCTCCAGCCTGATCGTGGTGGCCACGCTCATCATCGCGCCGCTGACCACCTTCATCATGATGAACCGCTACGGCATCTCGGCCAACCTGATGTCGCTGGGCGGCCTGGCCATTGCCATCGGCCTCATGGTGGACGCCACCGTGGTGGTGGTGGAAAACGTCTTCCACCGCCTGGGCCAGGCCCGGCCCGAGACGCCCCGCATCCGCCTGATCCTGGACGCCACGCAGGAGGTGGCCACCCCCACGGTGTTCGGCATCGTCATCATCATGCTGGTGTTCCTGCCGCTGATGACGCTGCAGGGCATCGAAGGCAAGATGTTCGCGCCGCTGGCCCTGACCATCGTGATCGCGCTGGGCGTGTCCCTGCTGGTCTCGCTGATCCTGTCGCCCGTGCTGTGCTCCTACATCCTCAAGGGCGGTGCCGACCACGACACCAGGGTCATCGCCGTACTCAAGGGCGCCTACCTCAAGCTGCTGGACCGCGCCCTGGTCAACCAGAAGGCCACGCTGGCTGCCGCCGTGGGCCTGCTGCTGGCCTCGCTGGCGCTCTTCCCCTTCCTGGGCAAGTCCTTCATGCCGACCATGAAGGAGGGCGCGCTGACACCGCAGATCAACCGCGTGCCCAGCATCTCGCTGGACGAATCCATCCGCCTGGAGATGGCCGCCATGAAAACCATTGCCGAGGTGCCGGGCGTGCGTATGGTGGTCTCCAAGCTGGGCCGCGGCGAATCGCCGGCCGATCCGGCCGGCCCCAACGAGTCCGACCCCATCGTGCTGCTCGACCCCAAGTCCGAACGCACCCAGGACGAGATCGACGAAGACATCCGCAAGCGCCTGTCCACCATCCCCGGCGTGCAGATCGTGCTCTCGCAGCCCATCTCCGAGCGGGTGGACGAGATGGTCACGGGCGTACGTTCGCAGCTGGCCATCAAGATCTTCGGTGACGACCTGGGTGAGCTGCGCACGGTGTCGGAGCAGGTCGCGCGCCTGTTGCGCAGCGTGCCCGGCGCGCGCGACATCCGCATCGAACGGCTCTCGGGCCAGCAGGCCCTGACCATCGACATCGACCGCAAGGCCATCGCGCGCCACGGCATCAACGTGGCCGAGGTGCACAACCTGATCGAAACCGCCATCGGCGGCAAGGAGGTGAGCCAGCTCTACGAGGGTGAGCGCCGTTTCGGCATCGCCGTGCGTTTTCCCGAGGAGGCGCGCAACTCCGTCGAGACCATCCGCAAGTTGCTGCTGCGCGCGCCCGACGGCGCCCTGGTGCCGCTGGATGCGGTGGCGAAGATCGAGCTGCGCGACGGCCCGGCCCAGATCAGCCGCGAAAGCGCCAAGCGCCGCGTGGTGGTGGGTGCCAACGTCGAAGGCCGCGACCTGGGTGGTTTCGTGCAGGAGGTGGAGCAGCGCATCGCCAGCGACATCAAGCTGCCCGAGGGTTTCTATTTCGTCTTCGGCGGCCAGTTCGAGAACATGGAACGCGCCATGGCCACGCTGACCATCATCGTGCCCATCACGATCGCGGCCATCTTCTTCCTGCTCTTCATGCTGTTCAAGTCGCTCAAGCTGGCCTCGCTCATCATCCTGGTGCTGCCCTTCGCCTCCATCGGCGGCCTGATCGGCCTGGCCGTCACACGCGAATACCTCAGCGTGCCGGCCTCGGTGGGTTTCATCGCGCTGTGGGGCATCGCCGTGCTCAACGGCGTGGTGCTGGTGAGCTACATCCGGCGTCTGCGCGATGACGGCATGGCCGTGGTGCAGGCCGTGCGCGAAGGCTGCGTGGCGCGGTTCCGCCCGGTCATGATGACGGCCACCGTGGCCCTGCTGGGCCTGGTGCCCTTCCTGTTCGCCAGCGGGCCGGGTTCCGAAGTGCAGAAGCCCCTGGCCATCGTGGTCATCGGCGGCCTGATCTCGTCTACATTGCTCACGCTGGTGGTGCTGCCCGCCCTGTACCGCTGGTTCGATGAGCCTTCGTTGGAAGCCTGAGGAGAAACGACATGAAACAGATGATGGAAATTCGCGCCATCGTGCGCCCCAACCGCCTGCCCCTGCTGCGCGAGGCGCTGCGTGGCATTCCCAACTTCCCGGGCCTCACGCTCACCAAGGCCGAGGGCTTCACCGCCCCGGCCGCCGTGGGCAAGCGCACCGTGAAGGAAGAGCTGACCGACTACACCCCCAAGGTCATGGTGACCGTGCTGGCCGACGACGGCATGGTGGAGGAGATCCGCAACATCATCATCGAGATCTGCAGCACCGGCCAGATTGGCGACGGCATCGTCTGGACTGTGCCGATTGCCACCATGCACCGCATCCGCAATGGGTCGGATATGTTGGCGGAGTGATTGCGTTTGATCGGAAGTAAAAGAGCCCGGCTTGCCGGGCTCTTTTTTCATCGAATCCTGCCGAGGGCAGTCAGCTCGAACGACCAGTTCGACCTTGCAGCGCGCACGACTACGCTGCCTCAAGCATGAACTCAACCTTGACGGCCTCAAAGGGGAACACAACGCCCCCCTCTGCCGCACGACTGAGAACGCCTGCATCCAACAAGGCCACTACGTCCCCGTGCACAGCCTTCACGTCACGCCCGACGCGTCTGGCCGCTTCGCGGATCGACATGGCACCCGCCCCGCACATTACTTTGAGCAACTCCCATCGTTTGGCCGTAAGCACCTGCCATAGCAACTCGGGCGTGGCAAAGCCAATGCGAGCCTCACGCTCAGCGCGGCCGGATTTCATGGCGTGGGCTGCATCCGCAAGCGTGTCCGCCAGGGAGCGAACCTCAAGAATGACTGTGTTCATGATTCCACCTCTTGATATCAGCATTGAAGTCGAGCATCAACTGTTCCGGCGTTGAGAAGGCATAGTCAAGCTCCTGCCCGCCGAAGTGCCGGTGATCACCCTTACCTCGTTCGTTGTCATATCTCAGCACGCACTCCCCATCAACAACATAAGCGAGACGATATTTGAACGGATGCTCAGAAGGCGGGACAGGTTCAGGGACTCGCCATACGGCCACCTCTGCGAATGCGTCGGCAGCAAGGACCACGCGACGGCGAATGAGCGGGATAGCCTTCATGTTGGACATTATGACAACGCGAAGGCGCTGTTGTCAATGAGTCCAACAAATATCACAATTCAGGCGAGGCCGAACGTTGGCGCTGTCCGGCAGGCAGCATATCCCGCGAAGCGGCAATCTGTTGCTGCGTGTCCGCGACGAGCAACTGGTTATGCGTCATTTTTTGATGCGACAGAAGTCTTCAGCATACTTGTAGTCAATTGGGTCTGAGCTAATGGCCGCGTGGCTCTTAGGTAAAGGAACGAGAAGTGACTCAAGGAATGGCTGATGCCTATTCACACAAGAATACAGTTTATCTACTGCTTCTGAAACAACTTGATTCGATGCCTTTTGCTTTCCCAAACTACAAAGTTCCACCGTTTCCGCACATTCCGCCACATAGGTACTCCACTTGTACATCGAGTAGAACCATGCAGCTTTGTAGGCCATGAACAGCAGAGCGAATATGGCGATGAACTTAAAGATCTTCTTCAACAATGGCTAGCCCCTTCATCTTGACGAGGATTCTGTCCGGTCCGCCCGTGCCCGCCTATCCCCCAAAAGGGTCATCCCGCCACACCCGCCTCACTTCATCCCGTTACGCTGCGCCAGTTCCACGAACAGGCCGGACTGGTCCAGCTCGTTCAGGCCGTGGGCCACACCTTCGGCATACAGCTGCTCCAGCAGCGCCGTGATGGGGGCGGTGAAACCCAGGCTGCTGGCGGTTTCCATGGCGTTGCGCATGTCCTTGAGCTGCACGGTCATGAGGGCGCGCGGGGCGAAGTCGCGTTCCACCATGCGCTGGCCGTGCACCTGCAGGATGCGGCTGTCGGCAAAACCGCCGCTGATGGCTTCTTTCACCTTGGCCGGGTCGGCGCCGCCCTTCTGGCACAGCAGCAGGGCTTCGGCCACGGCGCCGATGGTGATGCCCACGATCATCTGGTTGGCCAGCTTGGCCAGCTGGCCCGAGCCGCTGGGGCCGACCAGGGTGGCGCGGCCCAGGGGTGCGAAGACCGGCTTGGCCCGCTCGAAGGAGCTGAGCTTGCCGCCGGCCATGATGGCCAGGGTGCCGGCCTCGGCGCCCAGGGTGCCGCCGGAGACGGGGGCGTCCAGGTGGGTGATGCCCATGCCGCCCAGGCGTTCGGCGTGCGCGCGCGCCTCGGCCGGCTTGATGGACGACATGTCGATCAGCACGGTGCCCGGTTTCATGGTGCCGGCCACGCCGGTCTCGAACAGCACCTGCTCGACCACGGGGCCATGTTCCAGCATGGTGATGACGAATTCCGCGCCCTGCACGGCGCCGGTGGCGGTGTCGTGCACCGAGGCGCCAAAGGCGGCCAGGCCTTCGGCCTTGGCGCGGCTGCGGTTCCAGACATGGACGGTGTGGCCGGCCTCACACAGGCGGCGCGCCATCGAAAAACCCATCTTGCCGGTTCCCAACACGGTGATGTTCATCTTGTGACCTCCAGATATGCCAAGATAATCGTATCCCGGCAAAACCGCCCCATTGTCTTTCATCCGGAGCCCTGACATGAAGAAGTTCGATCCCGCCTGGCTGGACCGCATGTACAACAACCGCGCCCTCGTGCCGGAGCACGCCATGCACTTTGCCCGCTGGGCCGAGGCCTCGGATGACGCGCGTGCCGCCCATCCCTGCCAGACCGACATCGCCTACGGCGACGGCCCCATGGAACAGCTGGATGTCTTCCCCAGCAACCAGCCGGGCGCACCCGTGGTGGTCTTCATCCACGGGGGCTGGTGGCGCTCGCTCGACAAGTCCCAGCACTCCTTCATCGCCCCGGCCTTCAAGAACCTGGGCGGCTGCGTTTTCATTCCCAACTACGCGCTGTGCCCGGCCGTCACCATCCCCCAGATCACGCTGCAGATGGTCAAGGCCCTGGCCTGGGTCTACCGCAACGCGAAGAAGTTCGGCGGCGACCCCAGCCGCATCTATGTGGTGGGCCACTCGGCCGGCGGCCACCTGGCCACCATGCTGCTGGACTGCGTCTGGCCGGCGTATGCCAAGGACCTGCCGGCCGACCTGGTCAAGGGCGCAATGTCCATTTCCGGCCTGTACGACCTGGAGCCCGTCATGCACACGCCCTTCCTCAAGGGGGATCTGCGCCTCACGCCCGAGCAGGTGCGCCTGGCCAGCCCGGCGCTGCTGCCGGCGCCGAAGAAGGGTGTGCTCTACACCGTGGCCGGTGCCGAAGAGAGCGCCGAGTTCATCCGCCACAACAAGCTGATCCAGCAGGCCTGGGGCAAGCAGGTGGTGCCGGTCTGCGAGACCATCCCCCAGCGCAACCACTTCAGCGTGCTGGAAGACCTGACCGCGCCCTGGCAGCACCTGCACCAGCTGGCCATCCGGCTGGTGTTCGGCAAGGTTTGAGGGCGCCGTCAGCCGGCGGTCAGCTGACGGTCAGGCTGAGGCCGGTTTTCATTCAGCACTAGGGGAAGTCCCTGAGTCTCTTGCAGGCGGCTAGCGCTGCTTGCGCCACTACACTCCAATTCGGGAAAGGACGAGGGGCTCAGGCCCCTTTGCCTTGTGTAGGTACAAAGAAGAGACAACGTCCAATAATGAAAACCGACGAGCACCTGATTGCCAGCCGTGCCATACACATCGAGCTGGAGCGGCTTGCCGAGCGCCTCATGGAGTTGGCGCGCTTTCGCTGTGCCGAACCATCGAACCAGGCCTTCCTGAACCTGATGGCGCGGCAGACCGAGTTGCTGCAGACGCTGGGCGACCTGCACGACAAGATCTCGGCGGATTTCAAGAGTTCTTCGCGCGCGCCCTTGGTTTGAGCGGGCTTCCTACAATAGAGGCATGTCCTCTGTCCTGCCGCCTTCCGGCACCCCTTCCTCCCTGTTCCCCTCCCACGCCGAATCGCCCCTGCTGGCCAGCCTGAACCCCGAGCAGCGCGCCGCCGTGGCCTTGCCGCCCGAGCCGGCGCTGATCCTGGCCGGGGCCGGTTCCGGCAAGACGCGGGTGCTCACCACGCGCATCGCCTGGCTGCTGCAGACCGGCCAGGTCTCGCCCGGCGGCCTGCTGGCCGTGACCTTCACTAACAAAGCGGCGCGCGAGATGATGACGCGCCTGTCCAGCATGCTGCCGGTCAATGTGCGCGGCATGTGGATCGGCACCTTCCACGGCCTGTGCAACCGCCTGCTGCGCGCGCACTACCGCACGGTGGGCCTGCCGGCCACCTTCCAGATCCTGGACACGCAGGACCAGCTCTCCGCCATCAAGCGCCTGTGCAAGCAGTTCCAGGTGGACGAGGAGCGTTTCCCCCCGAAGCAGCTGGCCTGGTTCATCGGCGGCTGCAAGGAAGACGGCCTGCGCCCGAACATGGTGGAGGCCAGCGACCCCGACACGCGCAAGAAGGTCGAGATCTACCAGCTCTACGAAGACCAGTGCCAGCGCGAAGGCGTGGTGGACTTCGGCGAACTGCTGCTGCGCAGCTACGAGCTGCTGCGCGACCACGATGCCGTGCGTGAGCACTACCAGCGGCGTTTCCGCCACATCCTGATCGACGAGTTCCAGGACACCAACAAGCTGCAGTACGCCTGGATCAAGCTGCTGGCCGGCTTCAGCCCGGCCGGCACGCTGCGTGACGACGGCGGCGCCGGCGCCGTGCTGGCCGTGGGCGACGACGACCAGAGCATCTACGCCTTTCGCGGCGCGCGCGTGGGCAATATGGCCGACTTCGTGCGCGAGTTCAACGTCAAGCACCAGATCAAGCTGGAGCAGAACTACCGCAGCCACAGCAACATCCTGGACACGGCCAACGCGCTGATCAGCCACAACAAGCACCGCCTGGGCAAGAACCTGCGCACCGACCAGGGCGCGGGTGAGCCGGTGCGCGTCTACGAATCTGCAAGAGACCTCGACGAGGCGCAGTGGATGGTCGACGAGATGAAACAGCTCGTGCGCGAGGGCACGAGCCAGAAAGAGATTGCCGTGCTTTATCGCAGCAATGCGCAGAGCCGGGTGATCGAGACGGCGCTGTTCAATGCCGGCCTGCCTTACCGCGTCTATGGCGGCCAGCGCTTCTACGAGCGCGCCGAAATCAAGCACGCGCTGGCCTACCTGCGCCTGCTGGAGAACCCGAGCGACGACACCAGCTTCATGCGGGTGGTGAACTTCCCGCCGCGGGGCATCGGCGCGCGCTCCATCGAGCAGCTGCAGGATGCGGCGCGCGTGGCCAACAGCTCCCTGCACGACGCCGTGAAGTCCCTGAGCGGCAAGGCTGGCGCCAACCTCGGCGCCTTTGTCGCCAAGATCGATGTGCTGCGCGAGCAGACGCAAGGCCTGACCCTGCGCGAGATCATCGAACTGGTGTTGCAGCACAGCGGCCTGATCGAGCACTACCAGACCGAACGCGAGGGCGCGGACCGCATTGAGAACCTGGAGGAACTGCTCACCGCGGCCGAGAGCTTCGTCAGCAATGAAGGCTTCGGCCGCGATGCCGAGGCCACCGAAGCCGCAGCCAGCGCTGTGCCGGACGCGGAGAGCGGCGAAGTGATGTCGCCGCTTTCTGCATTTCTGACCCTTGCGGCACTGGAGGCTGGTGACAATCAAGCCAAAGAGGGGCAGGAGGCCGTGCAACTGATGACCGTGCACGCCAGCAAGGGCCTGGAGTTCGACGTGGTCTTCATCACGGGCCTGGAAGAGGGCCTGTTCCCGCACGAAAACTCCATGAGCGACTTCGACGGTCTGGAGGAAGAGCGCCGCCTGATGTACGTGGCCATCACGCGGGCGCGCAATCGTCTCTACCTGAGCCACTCGCAGACGCGCATGCTGCACGGCCAGACGAGGTACCACATCCGCAGCCGTTTCTTCGACGAACTGCCCGAGGAAACGCTCAAGTGGATCACCCCGAAGAACCAGGGTTTCGGCAGCGGCTTTGCGCCGCCGGCCTCAGGCTACAACCGCCAGCGTGAAGGCTGGAGCGAGGGCTGGAAGGGCAGTTATGCGCGCGACACGGGCAGCAGCAGCCCGGCGCCCGTGGTGTCCAAGGCCCAGGAAGCGGCCACGGGCCTGAAGATCGGCATGCAGGTCTTCCACAACAAGTTCGGTGAAGGCAAGGTGCTCACGCTGGAAGGCAGCGGAGACGATGCGCGCGCCCAGATCAACTTCCCGCGCCACGGCACCAAGTGGCTGGCGTTGTCAGTGGCGAAGCTGACGCCGGTGACTTGAAGACTACGCTGATGAGTGGCAGTTGCCTACTGCGTGCTTCCGACTCGATGCCGACCGTAGACCGGTCGATCGGATGGACCACAACGGAAGCGGACATCTGTAAATTCATACCCATCGATTTATATTACGTCGGTAACGAGAGCAGTTGTTCCAGTGTATTTGCCGCGGAACTGGGGGAGGCCCATCATGTTTTTTTCTGAAATGACGGTTCTGGCGGTGGGATTTTTTATCGCGATGGCCTTGTCGGTCTATTGCGGCTTAGGGATGACACGGATTGGAGCGATTGGTGCACTTCTTCTCGCTGTTCCTTGCGCAATTTTCTTGGGGGCGGTAGCCATTTTTTTTGCGGTATCGATAGTAGTTTTGTGTTCGAGCTTAGGCATTTGCACAGTAACCAAATCGCCGGATCCCACTGGTTTCATGTATGCGCTGCCTGTTGTCTACTCACCGGTGCTCTGGGGAGTAGCAATTGTTGCGCGACTCATGGCTGGAAAGAAAGAACGCTGAAAGTGTTCGAATATGCAAGCAACGTAAAAGCTCCAGGCTTGAAATGACCGCCTTCAGCGTCGGCCGGCTTCTGGTTAAGGAACAGTGATGAGAGTTCTCTTATGAGCAGCAGTCGCAATGTGGCCGCTTCCCATCAGCGCAAGACTCAGCTGCCCAACCCCACAAACATGTTCTGCACGTCGTCATTGGCGTCGATGGCGGCCAGGAAGGCTTCCACTTCTTCCAGCTGTTCGGCGCTCAGGCTGGTCGGGTCCACCGGGTTCTTGGGCTTGTAGCCCAGCTTGGCGGACAGCACGGTGAAGCCGTGGGCCGGCAGGGCGCGGCTCACGAGGTCCAGGTCGGCTGGGTCGGTGATGAAGAGCGACACGCCGTCTTCACCTGCAGCCTCAAAGTCCTGCGCACCGGCTTCGATGGCGGCCAGTTCCGGGTCGGCACCGGTAGCGGCGGGTTCGGCCTCGATCAAGCCCACGTGGTCGAAGTCCCAGGCCACCGAGCCCGAGGTGCCCAGCTGCCCCTTGCGGAAGAGCACACGCATCTCGGGGGCGGTGCGGTTCACGTTGTCGGTCAGGCATTCGACCATCACCGGCACGCGGTGCGGGGCAAAGCCTTCGTACATCACGTGCTCGAAATTCACGGCATCACCGCCGATGCCGGTGCCTTTCTTGATGGCGCGTTCCAGCGTGTCCTTGGGCATGGAGACCTTGCGGGCCTGTTCCACGACCAGGCGCAGGCGCGAGTTCAGCGCCGGGTCGGCCCCGCCGCGCGCTGCGACCATGATTTCCTTGGCCAGTTTGCCAAACAGCTTGCCTCTGGCATCTGCGGCCTGTGCCTTGCCTTTTGCTTTCCACTGCGCGCCCATGTTGGCTGTTCCTTGATGTTGTGGCGCATCGGTGCGCCGGCCCTGCTTCGGGGAATGAAAGCATGCGCGCAATCCGTGGGGTCGTGACGCATGCCCGAAAGGGCGTAGTTATACACCCATGCGTTCACGCGCCCGCCAGGGCCGGGGGGAGTGCCGGCTAGCGCAGCAGCCGCCCGTCACGGCCGATCACCGTGACCTCCATGAACTTCGAACCCGTGTGGTTCTCCGGGGAGAAGGTCACCCGGAAGCCACCCACGTCGTAGTTGTTCAGCTTGTCGAGCTGGGTGATGACCTTCTGGCGCGTGAAGTCGGGGCCGCTGCGGCGCAGGGCCTCGACCAGGATCTTGGCGGCGATGAAAGACTCCATGCTTGCGTAGGAGATCACCTTGTCGGGCTGGTACTTGGCCATCAGGCTCTGGAACTCGCGCACCACCGGCACCCGGGCCGAGTAGGGGTAGGGCATGACCTGCGAGATGCCGATGCCGCGGGCATGGTCTGCGCCAGCGTTGACCAGCAGTTCCTTGAAGTTCACCACCGAGATGCTGAACAGCTGGGCCTGGCTGCCCAGGGCCCGCAGCTTCTTGATGAAGGCCGCCGAGGCCCGGTTCACCGAGACCATGATGACGGCATCCGGGTTGGCCGGCGCGATGGCGGCCACGGCCGCATCGACTTCCTCGGGCTTGGTCCGGTCGTACGCGCCCTTGGCGGCGAGCTCCAGGCCCAGCTTCTTCAGCGCGGTTTCGGCGCCAGCCAGCCCGCTCTTGCCGAAGGCGTCGTCCTGGTACATCACGGCGATGCGGTGCACGCCGATGGTGTGCAGGTGTTCCACCATGCCCGCGGTCTCGTCGGTGTAGCTGGCCCGGATGTGGAAGAGGTTGGGGTGCATGGGGTTGCGCAGGTCCTGCGCCCCGGTGTAGGGCGCCAGCAGCGCGATGCCGGCTTCCTCCAGCACCTTGTTCTTGTTCAGCGCCAGCACGTTGGCAGTGCCGATGAAACCGAACAGCGCCAGGGGCTTGTCTTCGGCCAGCAACTGGCGCGTGAGGGCCAGGGTCTGGTCGGGCTTGTAGCTATCGTCTTTCACGACGACGCGGATCTTGCGGCCGTGGACGCCGCCGTTGTCGTTCACGTAGGCGAAGTAGGCCGCGCCCCCGGCCACGTACTCGGTGCCCGTGCCGGCGATGGTGCCGGTCAATGGCGCGACCTGGCCGATCACGATCTCATCCTGCGTGACGGCGGCCTGCGCGCTGGCGAGGCAGGCGATGAGTCCCAACGACAGGACCCGGTTCCATAGGCTCAGCATGACGGAGTCTCCTAGTTGTTTTAGTCTGGCCGGACATTATTTCTGCACAGCAGAACAAATAGGCCAGCCGAGGCGGGAATTTTGTAAGCGATTGATCGTGGACAGGTCATGGATAACCCGAGAAATGACACCCTGGCGACAGGCTTGGCAAGCTATGCAGACCTGTTCATAATTCCGCTATGCAGAACATGATGACCAAATCGAAACCTGCGAAGGGCGGCGCCGGCCCCAAGGAGGACCGTCACTTCGTCACAGCGCTGGCGCGCGGCCTGCAGGTGCTGAGCGCCTTCCGCTCTCGTGACCGCATGCTGGGCAACCAGGAACTGGCCCGCCGCTGCGGCCTGCCCAAGTCCACAATCTCGCGGCTGACCTACACCCTCACGCGCGAGGGTTACCTCGAACCGGCGACGGACGGCCAGGGGGCCAACGGCTACCGCCTGGGCAGCGCGGTGCTGGCGCTGGGTGGGGCCATGCTGGCGCACATGGACGTGCGCACGATCGCACGCCCCCTGATGCAGGACCTGGCCGACAGCACGCAGGCCATGGTCTCACTGGGCGTGCGCGACCGGCTCAGCATGATCTACGTGGAGAACTGTCGCAGCGAATCTGCGCTGACGCTGAGCCTGGATGTCGGCTCGCGCCTGCCGCTGGGCAACAGCGCCATGGGCCGTGCTTACCTGGCGGCCTGCAGTCCGGTGGAGCGCGACGACCTGTTCGAGCGCCTGCGCCAGCAGGACGAGCGGGCCTGGCCGCGGCTGCGCCGCGGCATCGAGCAGGCTGCGGCCGACTACCTGGAGCACGGCTGCTGTACCTCGTTCGGTGAGTGGCAGAAGGAAGTCAACGCGATCGCGGTGCCGCTGCGGCTGGAGGGCGGCCCGTTGATGGTGGTCAGCTGCGGCGGCCCCGGTGTCAATCTCTCGCCGGCCTTCCTGATGGACAAGGCGCGGCCCAGGCTGCTGACGCTGGTGCGCAAGCTGCAGGCCACAGGCGGTGTGTATGGGGGCCCGCTCCGCTGAGCGGCCGGGCGAGGTTCAGGCCGCCGGGGCGGCGGGCGGTTCTTCGGCGACAAAGCTGTCGCTGAAGGTGAACCAGATCGAGCTGAAGAACATGGCCGCCAGCAGCATGGCGGTGGGGAGCATCAGCGTGTTGGCCAGGCCGGGCTGGCCCAGGATGATGCTGAGGACCACGACGACCATGCCCACGCCCATGAACAGGCCCATCCAGGCCAGCACGTAGAGCGAGAGCGCGCCGAAGTTGCGCGTGCAGGCCACGAAGCTGAAGAACAGGCTCTTGCCCGGCGAGACGCCATGCCAGTGCACCAGGGCCGGGGCGTGCCAGAACAGCATGGAGAAGGGCAGGTACAGGCCCATGGCGATCCACATGGCGTTCTGGAACGCGGCCGACTGCAGCAACTCGGGGGTGAGTTCGCCACCCACCAGGTACATGCGGGCAAAGGCGCCACCGTCGGCCAGGGCCGAGACCCCCAGCACCCCGAGGAACCCCAGGGCATAGGCGACGCCCAGCCCGGTCATGGCGCGCGCCTGCTGGCGGCCGGCGCGAAAGGCGCTGATCAGGATGGACGGCATGGGGAACTTGCCCTGGGCCGCTTCGCGCGTGGCGGCCATCAGGCCCAAGGTGGTGGCGGGCAGCAGCACCAGGGCCAGAACGCTGCCCACATAGGGGATCAGGCTGGCGACCGAGATCAGCGAGATGAACATGAAGAACAGCCCCGCCAGCGCCAGCGGCTGGCGCCAGAAGGTGCGCAGGCCGGCGCGGACCCAGGTGAAGCCGGTGCGGGCGGGGACGATGTTGAGTTTCATGCGGGGGTCTGTTCCAGCAGCTCGGCGGCGTGCAGCGGGTGCAGCACGCGCTGCCTGAGCACGCGTTCGAAGTGGGTCGGGTCGTGCGGCTGCAGCATGCTGGCTTCGCGCGGCAGGTGGAAGTCCCACAGGCGCGAGATCCAGAAGCGCAGGGCGCCGGCACGCAGCATGGCCGGCAGCAGCTGGCGCTCGGCGGCGGTGAGCGGGCGCACCGCGGCGTAGGCCTGCACGAAGGCGGCGCTGCGCTCCAGGTCGGTCTCGCCGGTGGCCAGATCGATGGCCCAGTCGTTCAGGCAGACGGCCAGGTCGAACAGCCAGGTGTCGATGCCGGCGAAATAGAAGTCGAAGAAACCGCTGAGCTCGGGCGCATCGGCCGGGCCGTCGAACATGACGTTGTCACGGAACAGGTCGGCGTGGATGGGGCCGCGCGGCAGGGCGGTGTAGGCGGACGATGCGGCCACATGGTTCTGGTAGGCCAGTTCGCCGCGCAGCAGGGCGGCCTGCTCGGCATCGATGTGCGGCAGCACCAGGGGCACGGTCTCGTTCCACCAGGGCAGGCCGCGCAGATTGGGCTGGCGGCGTGCGTAGTCGCGGCCAGCCAAGTGCATGCGGGCCAGCATGGCGCCCACGGCGGCGCAATGGGTGGCCGTGGGCTGGAGCTCATGCCCGCCGCGCAGGCGGTTCACCACGGCGGCCGGTTTGCCCTGGAGCTTGAGCAGGATGTCGCCGTCGGCGTTGGCGGCCGGGTCCGGCACCGGGATACCCTGCAGCGCCAGGTGCTTCATGAGGTGCAGGTAGAAGGGCAGCTGTTCGAAGGTCAGGCGTTCGAACAGGGTCAGCACGTACTCGCCCTGGTCGGTGGTGGCGAAGTAGTTGGTGTTCTCGATGCCGCTCTGGATGCCCCGCAGTTCCAGCAGCTGGCCGAGCTTGAGGTCTTGCAGCAGGGCGCTGGCCTCGTCGAAAGAGACTTCGGTAAAGACAGCCATTAGGGTCTGGTCACACTGTTTTTACAAGTGCGAACGTGGTTAAAA
>NZ_KQ483358.1:3203113-3222617 GCF_001432305.1 Curvibacter sp. PAE-UM | reverse complement strand
GCGGGTTTTAACCCACGTTCCCTTCGGGTTGCGGCCAAAAATGCCATGCGGGGTGTTGCGTAGCCTTGCCGGAGATAACTCCGGCTGCGACTACGCGCCTACCGCATGACATTTTTGATCCACAACGCATCTTGCAAAAACAGTGTGCCCAGACCCTAGTACTTAAAGATTTTCCAGCCGGACTTGCCTTCGCTGCCGCTGTTGCGGTCGGTCGTCGCCGGATTGCGGTTGTTGCCTTCCGGGGTGACCTCGTAGGCGGGGGCCGCACCCTTGGGCTGGACGGTGATGCTCTTGGTCTCGCCACCCACACGCAGTTCGTCGATGCGCGCGCCTGCGTCTTCGTGGCGGATGCGCTCGATCTTCTGCTCGGTTGCGCTGGCCGGGGGCGGTGCGACCTCACGCGGCAGTGGGGCGGGCTGCTGCGCCAGGGCGGCGGTGGCGGCCAGGCCGCACAGGGCCACCAGCAGACGGGAAAAACGGGGGAGGGCGGCGGGCATCCCGCAATTGTAGAGGGCGCCGCTGCAGGGCCCGGGCGCAGGCACAATCAGCGTCTGCCCTACGGACCCTGCTCATGAGCGACAAGAAAACCCTGCTGCTGGTCGACGGTTCCAGCTACCTGTACCGCGCCTTCCACGCCATGCCGGACCTGCGCGCCGTGCCGGGGGACCCGAGCAGCCCGCCCACTGGCGCCATCCGCGGCATGATCAACATGCTGCAGAGCCTGCGCAAGGAAGTACCCGCTGACTACGCGGTCTGCGTCTTCGACGCCAAGGGCCCGACTTTCCGCGACGAAATCTACCCCCAGTACAAGGCCCAGCGCTCGCCCATGCCCGATGACCTGCGTGCGCAGATCGAGCCCATCCACGAGGTGGTGCGCCTGATGGGCTGGAAGGTGCTGGACGTGCCGGGCGTGGAGGCCGACGACGTGATCGGCACCCTGGCCGTGGCCGGTGCCAGCCACGAAGTGGAAGTCATCATCAGCAGCGGTGACAAGGACCTGGCCCAGCTGGTCACGCCGCACATCACCATCGTCGACACCATGAACGGCAAGCGCCGCGACGTGGCCGGGGTGGAGGCCGAGTTCGGCGTGCCGCCCAGGCTGATGATCGATTTCCAGACCCTGGTGGGCGACACCGTGGACAACGTGCCCGGGGTGCAGAAGGTCGGCCCCAAGACCGCTGCCAAGTGGCTGCAGGAATACGGCTCGCTGGACAACATCGTGGCCAACGCCGACGCCATCAAGGGCGCGGCGGGCGAGAACCTGAAGAAGGCGCTCGACTGGCTGCCCACCGGTCGCCAGCTGCTGACCATCAAGACCGACTGCGATCTCAACGGCTGGGTGCCCGGCTTGCCGGCGCTGGACGCCGTGGCCGTGGGCGAGCCCGATACCGCGGCGCTCAAGGACTTCTACGAGAAATACGGTTTCAAGGGCCTGGCCCGCGCCATCGGTGGAGGAAATGGGGTCGGACCCGCGCAGCGTAGCGGAGACGGCTCTGACCCCGTTTCCGGGGCGAGAAATGACGCTGAGCCCGGTCTGTTCGACGAACCGGCAGCACCCGTGGCCCCGCGCGTGAGCCAGCTCAAGTACGACACCATCCTCGACTGGGACACGTTTGACCGCTGGTTGCTCAAGGTGCAGGCCGCCGAACTGGTGGCCGTGGATACCGAGACCACCTCGCTGGACGAGATGGTGGCCGAGGTCGTGGGCATTTCCTTCAGCGTGGTCCCGGGCGAGGCGGCATACATCCCGCTCACGCACGACTACCCCGATGCCCCCGCGCAGCTGCCGCGCGACGAGGTGCTGGCGAAACTCAAACCCTGGCTGGAAAACCCCGCGCACAAGAAGCTGGGCCAGCACGTCAAGTACGACCGCCATGTCCTGGCCAACCACGGCATCGAGGTGCAGGGTTACGCGCACGACACCATGCTGCAGAGTTATGTGCTCGAAGTGCACAAGCCGCATGGTCTGGCGAGTCTCGCGGAGCGGCATCTGGGGCGCAGCGGCATCAACTACGAAGACCTCTGCGGCAAGGGTGCCAAGCAGATTCCCTTCAGCCAGGTCGCCATCGACAAGGCGGCCGAATACTCCTGCGAAGACTCGGACCAGACCCTGGACGTGCACCGCGTGCTGTGGCCGCTGCTGCAGGCCGACGAGAAGCTGATGTTCATCTACGAGCTGGAGATGGCCAGTTCGGAGACGCTGTACCGCATCGAACGCAACGGCGTGCTGATCGACGCGCCGACGCTGGCCAACCAGAGCCACCAGCTGGGCCAGCGCATCCTGCAGCTGGAACAGGAGGCGTACGAACTGGCCGGGCAGCCCTTCAACCTCGGCAGCCCGAAGCAGATCGGCGAGATCTTCTTCACCAAACTCGGCCTGCCCATCGTGAAGAAAACCGCCACCGGCGCGCCCAGCACCGACGAGGAAGTGCTGGAGAAACTGGCCGAGGACTTTCCCCTGCCGGCCAAGATCCTGGAGCACCGTGGCCTGTCCAAGCTCAAGGGCACCTACACCGACAAGCTGGCGCAGCTGGCGCATCCGCGCACCGGCCGGGTGCACACGCATTACGCGCAGGCCGTGGCCGTGACGGGGCGCCTGTCCAGCAACGACCCGAACCTGCAGAACATCCCCATCCGCACGCCCGAGGGCCGGCGCGTGCGCGAGGCCTTTGTCGCCCCGGCGGGCTGCGTGATTGCCAGCGCCGACTACTCGCAGATCGAGCTGCGCATCATGGCCCACATCAGCGGCGACGCCGCCCTGCTGCTGGCCTTCCACGACGGCATGGACGTGCACCGTGCCACCGCCTCCGAAGTCTTTGGCGTGCCCACCAGCCAGGTCAGCAGCGAGCAGCGCCGTTACGCCAAGGTCATCAACTTCGGCCTGATCTACGGCATGAGCGCCTACGGCCTGGCTCGCAGCCTGGGCATCGACAACACGGCGGCCAAGAACTACATCGAGCGTTATTTCGACCGTTACCCCGGCGTGAAGCGCTATATGGACGAGACGCGCCAGAGTGCCAAGGCCCGTGGTTACGTGGAGACGGTCTTCGGCCGCCGCCTCTACCTGCCCGAGATCAACTCACCCAACGGCCCGCGCCGCAGCGGCGCCGAACGCGCCGCCATCAACGCCCCCATGCAGGGCACGGCGGCCGATCTCATCAAGCTCAGCATGAACGAGGTGCAGCGCGTGCTGGATGCCGAGGGCCGCAAGACCAGGATGATCATGCAGGTGCACGACGAACTGGTGTTCGAGGTGCCCGAGGACGAAGTGGCCTGGCTGCGCCACGAGATCCCGAAGATCATGGCCGGCGTGGCCCAGCTCAAGGTGCCGCTGCTGGCCGAGGTGGGGGTGGGGCCGAACTGGGACAAGGCGCACTGAGGAGACCACGCACCGCAGGCAGGCACACAGGCGAAAGGGAGGTCAGAACATGAAGACGCTGGTGCTGGGAGGTTACGGAAATTTCGGAGCCCGCATTTGCCGGGCTCTGGCCGGTGATCCTGCGATACAGCTGCTGGTGGGCGGCCGGGATCGTGTGCGTGCCGAGGCCATGGCACGCGAGTTGGGGGCAGGGGCCCAGGGCGTGGCCATCGATCTGGACAGCCCCGGCTTCACAGGCGAGCTCAGGCAACTCGGGGTCGAACTGCTGATCCACACGGCGGGGCCATTTCAGCAGCAGGCCTATCGCGTGGCCGAAGCGGCTGCAGCAGCGGGGTGTCATTACATCGACCTGGCCGACGGGCGGCGCTTTGTGTGCGACTTTGCGGCAGCGATGAACCCGGCCTTTCGTGCCGCGGGTCGGGTGGCCATCAGCGGGGCCAGCACGGTGCCTGCCTTGTCATCAGCTGTCATCGACCATCTGTGTGCAGGCTGGCAGCGCATCGACACGATCGACATCTGCATCGCTCCCGCCCAGACTGCGCCTCGGGGGCGAGCCACTATCGAGGCCGTGCTCAGCTATTGTGGCGCGCCCATCCAGGTCTGGACGGAAGGCCGCTGGCAGGCCCGTCCGGGCTGGGGGCAGCCGGAGAGGATCGAGTTCTCCCGCTTGCGTCCACGTCTGGGCGCCTTGTGCGACATCCCCGATCTGGAGCTTTTCCCGGTCCACTACCGGGTCGGCCGCCGTGTGATGTTCCGTGCGGCACTGGAGGTCGGCCTGACCCAGCGCGTGTTTGCCATGCTGGCTCGCTTGCGAACGTGGGGCGTGCTGCCCCAACCCCGGCGCTTGGGTGGCCTGCTCAACGCGATGGCGCCAGCCCTGGATTTTCTGGGGACCTCGCTGGGTGGCATGGTTGTGCGGGCCACGGGCGCCGATGCCCAGGGCCAGGCTGTGGCGCGCTCCTGGCACATCACTGCCGACCACGACCATGGCCCCGAGATTCCCTGCATGGCGGCCATCCTGCTGGCGCGCAAGCTGGCGGCCGGGGCAGCCCTGCCGGTTGGAGCCCATGCCTGTCTCGGCTTGCTGAAGCTGGCCGAGTTCAAGCCCGAGTTCGATCGCTGGGGTATGGTGAGTGAGGTGGTGGACGATGGCACACCGGCGGCTTGAGTTCCACATGCCGGCGTCGGAGCAAGTGGTCTTCGACGCCTTCCATTACCACCAGTGGCGCCTGCGCTGGGACAGCCTCGTGCGCGACACCCGCGTCGTGGGTGGTGCGCCATGTCCCTTTGTCGGCGCCGTGACCGAGAACGCGGGGGCAGGCGGCTTGCGCCTGCTGTCCATGCACACGCGCTTTGTGTCCTACGACCGGCCGCACCTTGCGGCGGCTTCGATGATCGGGCGTTCCTTCCCTTTCAGCCGCTGGGCCGCCTCCATGCAGCACAAGCCGCTCGGGCCATGCGCGTCCTTGCTGGTCTACACCTACACCTTTGAAACCTGGCCGGCTTTCTTGCGTTGGCTGTTGGAGCCCTTGGTGCAGAGCATCTTTGAACACCAGACCCGGCGCCGGTTTGCCCGGCTGCATGACTTTCTTGCCCTGCATGCCGACGAAATTCAGTGCTGGCAAGAAGAGACTGGCCGGATCAGAGGAGAGAGCAATGGCAGGTAAACACCAAGAGCATGATCTGCTGCGCCTGAGCCTGGTCTTTGTGTGGCTGTACACAGCATTGGCCAGTTTCCTGGAGATGGAGGGGCGCAGCGCCGAATTGTTTATCGGAACGGTGATGGAAGGCTCGCGACTCATCCCAGTGCTGATCTGGGGTGGAATTGCGGTGGACGTGGCGCTGGGCGTGGCCATGTACCTGCGTCCTGCGCGGTTGATCTATCTCCTGGCTTTGATGTTCATGCTGCTGATGACCCTGGTGGCCACGATTCTGTCGCCGGCTCTGTGGCTGGAGCCACTCGGGCCCTTGACGAAGAACGTCCCTATCGCGGCCATCTTGCTCGTCCTGGCAAGGAGAAAACCATGAGTGCCTACCTCACGATCAAATGGCTGCACATCCTGTCCAGCGTGCTGTTGGTGGGCACAGGCTTCGGATCGGCCTACTACATGTTTTTCGCGAACCGCAGCGGCAGTGTGGCTGTGCAGGCGGAAGTGGCGCGCCTGGTCGTTCGGGCGGACTGGTGGTTCACCACGCCGACGGTTGTCATCCAGCTGGCCTCGGGGCTGCTGCTGGCGCATCTGGGCGGCTGGCCGCTGACGACCCCCTGGCTCCTTCTGTCGCTGCTGCTCTTTTTCTTCGCCGGCGCGTGTTGGCTGCCCGTGGTCTGGTTGCAGATTGACATGGCCCGCATGGCGCGGCAGGCGGCGGACGCTGGTACTGCGCTGCCGCCACGCTACCGGCAGCGTCAGGTCTGGTGGGAACGGCTGGGTTACCCGGCCTTCCTGGCCATGCTGGCGGTGTACTACCTGATGGTGGCCAAGCCGACTTTCGAGTTCTGAATGGCGTGGGGATTCAAGCCCCAGCAGCGACTGCCCTCACTCCTCGATCTGGAGCTTGGTCTCCTTGACCAGGCGCTTCCATTTGTCGACCTCGGCCACGAGGAAGTCGCGGAACTGCCGGGGTGTCATCGGCGTCGGTTCGGCGGCCACGTCGCCCAGGCGCTGCTTGATGTCCGGGTGCGCCAGGGCCTCGTTGAGCGCCTGGTTCAGCCTGTTGACAATGGCCTCGGGTGTCTTCGCAGGTGCGCACAGGCCCCACCACTGGATGGCGCTGAAGCCGGGGAAGCCGAGCTCGGCAATGGTCGGCACGTCGGGGATCATCGGGTCGCGTTTGGGCGAGGCCACGGCCAGCGCCCGCAGCTTGCCCCCGCGGATCTGCGGCAGGGCCGCGGTCAGGCTGGGGAACATGGCGTCGACCTGGCCGCCGAGCAGGTCCTGCATGGCCGGCGCCGCGCCCTTGTAGGGGATGTGGACCAGGTCCACCTTGGCCTGGTTCTCCAGGTACTCCATGATGAGGTGCGTGGCCGAGCCGCTGCCTGCCGAGGAGAAGTTGAGTTTGCCCGGGTTGGCGCGGGCCATGGCCAGGAAGTCCTGGAAATTCTTCGCGGGGTTCTTGCTGCCCACGACCAGCACGTTGGAGGTCAGGCCCATCATGCCCACGGGCGCGAAGTCGGCGATCGGGTCGTAGCGGATCTTCAGCACCGCCGGGTTGGTGCTGTGCGTGGCCACAAAACACTGCATGAGGGTGTAGCCATCGGGCGCGGCACGCGCCACTTCCATGGCAGCGATGGTGCCCGAGCCCCCGGCCTTGTTCTCGATGACGAATTGCTGGCCCAGGCGCTGCCCCATCTTGTCGGCCACCAGACGCGCCACCATGTCGGCACCGCCGCCTGCGGCCACGGGCACGATGATGCGCACCGGCTTGCTCGGGAACGCGGTGTCCGCCCAGGCGGAAGCGGCGACGGCCAGCAGGAGCAGCAGCTTGAGGAGAAACGAGGCCGGCCGGAGGTGTTGCATGGTCAGGAAAAGGTGGGGACAGAGGCAATATCCTAGAACGCGTGTCCTGTCCCTCCCATCTGTGTAAACCCTTGCTGCCGGCCACCCTCGGGGCGTGTCCAGCGCGGCCCTAAGCGCCGATAAGGGGCGGGTTTCGCCAGCTGTACGGTTGTCGAGCGCCGCCGTTTGGCGGGACAATACCGGCATCCGTTCCCATTCTTGATATTCATGACGGCTCGTTTGACATCCGGCATCCGGTCTGCGCGTTTTGTACGCGCGGTGCTGGCCTGCCTGTGTCTGACGGCATCGGCGGTGTGGGCCGCCAGCGAAGCCACACCGGGCACGCCGCCCCAGGACCTGCCCAAGCCCAGTCCCAAGGTCTACCGCTATCTGTCGGGTGTCGGCACCACCTCGTTCTCCGACCGGCCGCCGGCGCACGACCGCTACGTCGTCATGCACTACGGCTGCTACGCCTGCAACCCCAAGTCCGCGGTCGACTGGAAAGTGACGCGGCTGTACCACGATGCCTACGCCAGCGAGATCGAACAGGCCGCGCGCCTGTACAACGTCGATCCGGCCCTGGTGCGGGCCGTGATCCATGCGGAGTCGGGTTTCAACCTGCACGCGCGCTCCCCCAAGGGGGCGGTCGGCCTGATGCAACTGATGCCGGCCACGGCACGGCAGCTGGGCGTGTCCGACCCGCGCCATCCGCGCGAGAACATCCGTGGCGGTGCGCGCTACCTGGCCGAGATGCTGGTCCGTTTCCGCAACGACGTGAGCCTCGCCACGGCCGCCTACAATGCCGGCCCGCAGGCCGTGCAGAAGTACGCGGGCATACCGCCGTACACCGAGACCCAGGTCTATGTGCAGCGCGTGCGCATCCTGCACCAGCGCTACAAGGCCAGCCCGCAGGGCTGAGGCCGGTCCCGGGGCCTGGCCGATAGACCGGGCCCGGCACGGGTTTCGGGTCTCGCCGAGAATACGCTCATGAAAGCACTCAAGGACATCGGCCTCTCCATGCTGGACCTGGTGGCCGTGCGCGAAGGCGGCACGGTGGCCGACGCGCTGGGCATCGCCTTGCGCACGGCGCAACACGCCGAAGCCCTGGGCTTCACGCGCTACTGGCTGGCCGAGCATCACAACATGGCCGGCATCGCCAGCTCCGCCACGGCGGTGCTGGTGGGGCACATCGCCGGGGGCACGCAGCGCATCCGCGTGGGCTCGGGCGGCATCATGCTGCCCAACCATGCGCCGCTGGTGGTGGCCGAGGCTTTCGGTACCCTGGCCGAGCTCTACCCGGGCCGCATCGACCTGGGCCTGGGCCGCGCGCCCGGCACCGACCCCATGACCATGCGCGCGCTGCGCCGTGACCGCGTGGAGACCGAAGAAGACTTCCCGCGTGACGTGGCCGAGCTGCAGCGCCTGCTGGGCCCGGCCCAGCCCGGCCAGCGCCTGATCGCGATGCCCGGCGCCGGCACCAACGTACCGATCTGGCTGCTGGGCTCCAGCCTGTTCTCCGCGCGCCTGGCGGCAGAGCAGGGCCTGCCCTATGCCTTCGCCTCGCATTTCGCGCCGCGCCTGCTGCTGCAGGCCATCGACATCTACCGCAGCCAGTTCCGTCCCTCGGCCACGCTGGCCCAGCCCTACGTGGCCATCGGCGTGCCCATGATCGCTGCGCCCACGGACGAGGAGGCCGAGTTCCTGGCCAGCAGCACCTACCAGCGCGTGCTGGGCATCATCACGGGCAAGCGCGGCCGCCTGGCGCCGCCGGTAGAGAACTTCATGGCGCAGCTGCACCCGCAGGAACGCGCTGCCATTGCCGACTTCCTGGCCATGGCGGTGATCGGCGGGCCGTTGACCGTGCGCGCCGGCTTCGAGCAACTAGCCCAGGCCACGCAGGCCGATGAATTCATCCTGGTCTCCGACGTCTTTGACGCCGACCTGCGCCTGCGCTCGCTGGACATTGCGGCCGCGGCCAGCAGCCTCGTTCCGGTAGCAGCTTGAAGCACAATACGTCCCCATGAACGACACCACGCAACGCCCCGAACTCCCCGACCACCTCTCCATCGACCCGCGCAGCCCGCACTACGTGGCGGCCGTGTTCGAGCACGATGTCGGCATCACCTTCAACGGCAAGGAACGCAAGGACGTGGAGGAATACTGCGTCAGCGAAGGCTGGGTCAAGGTGCCCGCCGGCAAGACGCTGGACCGCAAGGGCAACCCGCTCATGATCAAGCTCAAGGGCAAGGTCGAAGCCTTCTACCGCTGACCGCAAGCTGACCAATTTCGATGCCCGCACCTGTTATCGTTGCGAGGCATATTCCCTTGAACGAATGTGTCGTTGACGTCGTCGAACATTAGGAAAACTGAAGATGAACAAGTTGCTCGCTGCCCTCGTTGCCGGCCTGTTTGCAGCAGGTGCTCTGGCCCAGGCTCCGGCCCCCGCTGTGGCTCCGGCACCGGTGGTTGCGCTTGCACCGGCCGTCGCCCCGGCCAAGACCGACACCAAGCCCGAAGCCCGGGCCGACAAGAAGAAAAAGACCAAGGCCAGCAAATCCAGCAAGGCCAAGAAGTCGAAGAAGAAAACAGAAATGAAGGGCGCAGCCGCCAAGTAGAGGCTGACTGCGTTACGCAAAAGCCCGCTTCGGCGGGCTTTTTCCATGAGGCCGTGAACGGCTGCTGGCCTGGCGTCAGTCCTCGCCGACCAGCCTGGCCTTCACGCTCTTGCCCTTGACCTTGCCCGCATTCAGCCGGGCCACGGCCTCGCTGGCGATGCTGCGCTCCACGGCCACGAAGGTGCAGAACTCGGTGACGTTGATCTTGCCGATCTGCTCGCGCGTGTAGCCGGCTTCGCCGGTCAGCGCGCCCAGCACGTCACCGGGGCGGATCTTTTCCTTGCGGCCACCGAGGATCTGCAGCGTCGTCATGGGCGGCAGCAGCGGCTCCTTGCTGGCCGGTTTCAGTTCGTCCAGCTTGTGCCAGACCGATTCCTGCGTCTGGTACTGCTCGATCTTGCCCACCGCGCCCATCTCGTCCATGCTGGCCAGGCTCAGCGCCAGGCCGGACTCGCCGGCGCGGCCGGTGCGGCCGATGCGGTGCACGTGCACTTCCGGGTCGGGCGAGATGTCCACATTGATCACGGCTTCGAGCTGCGTGATGTCCAGCCCGCGCGAGGCCACGTCGGTGGCCACCAGCACGGAGCAGCTGCGGTTGGCAAACTGCGCCAGCACCTGGTCGCGTTCGCGCTGCTCCAGCTCGCCGTACAGCGCCAGTGCGCTGATGCCCTGGGCCTGCAGCAGCGTCACCAGCTCCTTGCAGCGTTGTTTGGTATTGCAGAAGGCCAGGGTGCTGACCGGGCGGAAGTGCAGCAGCAACTGGGCCACGGCCTGCAGGCGGTTGGCACGTGTCACTTCATAGAAACGCTGCTCGATCCTGGGCGCACTTTGTTTCGTCTCCACCTTCACCTGCTGCGGATCGCGCAGGAACTGGGTGGCGATTTTCGCGATGCCTTCGGGGTAGGTGGCCGAGAACAGCAGGGTCTGCCGCTCCTTCGGGCACTGCTTGGCCACGGTGGCGATGTCGTCGAAGAAACCCATGTCCAGCATGCGGTCGGCTTCGTCCAGCACCAGGGTGTTGAGGGCGGCCAGGTCCAGCGTGCCGCGCTGCAGGTGGTCCATGATGCGCCCCGGCGTGCCCACCACGATGTGGGCGCCATGCTCCAGGCTGGCGCTTTGCATGCGCAGCGGCACGCCGCCGCACAGGGTGACGATCTTGATGTTGTCCTGCGCGCGCGCCAGGCGGCGCAGCTCCACGGTCACCTGGTCGGCCAGCTCGCGCGTGGGACACAGCACCAGGGACTGCACGGCAAAACGGCGCGGGTTCAGATTGGTCAGAAGCACCAGGGCGAAGGCGGCGGTCTTGCCGCTGCCGGTCTGGGCCTGGGCGATCAGGTCCTTGCCCAGCAGCGCAATGGGCAGGCTGGTCGCCTGGATCGGCGTCATCGCGGTGTAACCCAGCTGCTGGAGGTTCTCCAGCATGGCGGGGCTGAGGGGCAGGGTGCTGAAGGAGGTGGGACTGGACATGCCCGATTATCGGGCGTCAAGGCCCGGGGTTCCGCGCCGTGGGGGATTGGCGCGGGCTTGTGCAATGAAAGGGGAGGCGACCTAGACTACGAACTCCCGAAAACCGATACCAGGAGCTGCCGATGATGAACCGTGATCTGGAAACCGAATTCAAGGCCCTGCTGCCGGGCCAGAGCACCGAGCTGGGCGCCACGCGCCGCACGGCGCTCAAGGCCGCGCTGGGCGTGGGTTATGCCGCCTCGGCCCTGCCCATCATGGCGCAGACTGTCATCAAGACGCCCACCGACGGCCTGACCGCGGGCGAGGTCAGCATCGACGTCAAGGGCTTCAAGATGCCGGCCTACCGCGCCATGCCCGCTGGCGGCAAGAATCTGCCGGTGGTGCTGGTGCTGTCCGAGATATTCGGCGTGCACGAGCACATTGCCGACGTGGCCAACCGCTTCGCGCGCGCCGGTTACCTGGCCATCGCCCCCGAGCTGTTCGTGCGCCAGGGCGATGCGCAAAGTTATGGCGAGATGGCCAAGCTGATCGCCGAGGTGATCTCCAAGGTGCCCGATGCCCAGGTGCTGGGCGACCTGGACGCCACGGTGGCCTGGGCCGGCGCCAACGGCGGCGACCTGGCGCGCGTGGGCGTCACGGGCTTCTGCTGGGGCGGTCGCCAGACCTGGCTCTACACCGCGCACAACAAGTCCATCAAGGCCGGCGTGGCCTGGTACGGCCGTATCGTCGGCACCCAGAACGAGCTCACGCCGAAGAACCCGATCGACATCGCCGGCCAGTTGAACGGCCCGGTGCTGGGCCTGTACGGCGAGGCCGACACCGGCATCCCGCTGGACGGCGTGGAGAAGATGAAGGCCGCACTGGCCGCCGGCAACGCCAAGTCCAAGGCCTCGCAGTTCGTGGTCTACAAGGACGCGCCGCATGCCTTCCATGCCGACTACCGCCCCAGCTACCGCAAGGAAGCGGCCGAAGACGGCTGGAAGCGCTGCCTGGCGTGGTTCAAGCAGCACGGTGTCTAAAACCCGCTGCTTCGGAAGCAAGCCGCCTGCGGGCGGCTTTTTCATGGGCCGGATCGGCGCCTCTTGACACGTCTGAGAGAATCGAGGGCATGACCCTGATTGCGATCCTCCTTGGCACGCTGGCGGCCGGCATCGGCAGCGTCTGGCTGGCCGCAGCCCTGAGCTTCGGCGTGCTGGCGCGTTACACCCAGCACATGCTCAGCCTGGCCGCCGGTGCCCTGCTGGGCACGGCCTTCCTGCACCTGCTGCCCGAGGCCTTCGAGAGCGGCCTCGATCCGCAGGCGCTGTTCCTGACGCTGCTGGTGGGTGTGGTCTTCTTTTTCCTGCTCGACAAGGCCGAGCTCTGGCACCACGGCCACGAGCACCACCACGACGATGCCGGGCACGACCACGATCATGCGCACGATCATGGGCATCACCATGAACACGGCCATGGACCCGAGCGCTTGGCCGGCGGCTGGAGCGTGCTGGCCGGCGACAGCGTGCACTGCTTCGGCGACGGCATCCTCATTGCGTCGGCCTTCATGGCCGACCTGCGCCTGGGCGTGATCGCCGCGCTGGCCGTGCTGGCGCACGAGGTACCGCACCACATGGGCGACCTCATGGTGCTGCGCCTGAGCAGCGGCACGCGCAAGGCGGCCCTGCTCAAGGTCACGCTGGCCGGCGCCATCACCGCGCTGGGCGGCCTGGTGGGGTACTGGCTGGTGGACCTGCTGCACGACTACCTGACCTACTTCCTGGTCGTGGCCGCCAGCAGCTTCATCTACGTGGCCCTGGCCGACCTGATCCCCCAGCTGCAAAAGCGCCTGAGCCTGGGCGAAACCCTGGCCCAGATCGCCTGGCTGCTGGTGGGCATCGGCCTGGTCACCGTGGCCAGCGCGCTGGCGCACACGCATTGAGATTGTTCATGTTCAAGTTCAAGATGAACGAGCGTTCGCTCTTCGCCGTGCTGCTGCGCTCACCCTGGTGGATCAGCCTGCTGATCTCCGTGCTGATGTCGGTGGTCGCCTTTGCCCTGCTGCCGCGCGAGTTTGCGGTGGTCGTGATGCTGGGCACTTTTCCTTTTGTGGTGGTCGCCGCCGTGGCGGCCTGGCGCCAGTGGCGCGCCCCCAGTGCGGCCCGGCTGGACGAGGCGCTGGTGCGCGCCGCCGCCATGAACTGGCGCGATTTCGCGGCCTGGGTGGCGCAGGCCTATGCACAGCAGGGCTACAGCGTCACCCGCCTGGAAGGCGAGTCCGCCGATTTCCGTATCGAGCGCCAGGGCCAGGCCAGCCTGGTGAGTTGCCGGCGCTGGAAGGCGGCCAGCCAGGGCGTGGAGGCGCTGCGGCTGCTGCAGTCGGCCTGCGACAGGCAGGGGGCACGCGGCGTCTGCCTCAGCCTGGGCCCGGTCTCGGAGGCGGGCGAACGCTACGCGAAAGAGCAGGGCCTGCAGCTGGTGGACGGTCGCGCGCTGGCCCTGCTGTTGCTCAAGTAAAGACAAACGGCCGGCCCTTGCAAGGCCCGCATCCCGACCCATCTGCCCCCGATGAACCTGGACAAGATGATCAAGAGCCTTTTCGGATTCCTATTGCGCCTCGTGCTGGCCCTCATGGGCCTGGTGTTCCTGCTCAGCCTGCTGGCGGCTGGCCTCTTGCTGCTGGCCTTCTGGGGCCTGCGCGCGCTGTGGGCCCGCCTCACGGGCCGGCCGGTGCAGCCCCTGGCGTTTGCCATCCTGCGCCGCGCGCAGTGGCAGCGTTTTTACCGCCCGGGCGCCGCGCAGACGGCGCGTGATGCCGACGTGATCGACGTCGAATCGCGCCAGGTCGACGGCCCGCCCCCGGACCGGCTGGGGCGCTGAATCAGCCTGCCCAGGCCGGGTTCCAGACCACTTCCCAGAGGTGCTGGTCCGGGTCCTGGAAGTAACCGGCATACCCGCCCCAGAAGGTGACCTGCGCCGGCTTGACGATGACGGCCCCGGCGTGCGCTGCCTGTTTCATCACGTCGTCTACCTCGTCGCGCGAGGCCACGTTGTGGCCCAGCGAGAGCCCGGTGGGGCAGGGCGGGGTCAGCGATAAGCCGCTGTCGCGCGCCAGGCTGCTGCGCGGCCACAGCGCCAGCTTCAGGCCGTGCTGCAGGTCGATGAAGACCACGGCCCCGTGTTCGAACTCGGTGCCGATGATGCCTTCGGTGGCGAAGCCCAGGCCGTCGCGGTAGAAGCGCAGCGCGCGTTCCAGGTCCTCGACGGCCAGGGTGATGACGGTGATGCGAGGTTTCATGGTTCACCTGTGATGGGGGGGCGGCAAGTGTCAGTCGGGCAGGGCCAGCTTGCGAGTCAACAAGGCGGCCTGGGCTTCCGTTTCGCTGACAAGCGTCAGGGTCTGCCCGGTTTCCCAGGAACTGTCGCGTGCCTTGACGGCTTGGACGTAGAGCTTTTTCCCGCCCTCGCAAGCGACGTTTGTTCGCAGCTGATAGGCCGAGATGCGGAGTTCGCCGACGGCATGTGTCGTGAAGAGATAGGACTGGTCGTTGACCAGGCCCAGGGTTTGCCCGTTGATGGAGAAACGCGCCGTTGCGAACTTGTACAGCCAGGGCAGCGACTCGAGGAAGAAGTAGATGGCGCAGGTATCCGGGCTGGCCTGGTCGTGTCTGGCGGCCTGGTCCTGGGCACGCGGGGCCGTCATGACGGTATTGGAGGGCTGAGTGCTGAACAGACCCGACAGCATGCAGATGCCGTTGGAGAGGCACTGGTGCGGATCGTCGCCCTGCTCCAGAAACACGACGCGACCTGCGGCATCGAACTCGACCGCCAGCCACTGCTCATCGCTGAAGACCGCACTGGACGTGCCACCCATGATTCCCCAGGTGGCCCGGGAGCGCGCATAAAACCAGTATTGCCCGCCGGCCTTGTGGGTGGTGGGGCTGCCCAGCTGTTGGCGCACCAAGGTCCGGTCGGCCTGCCCGGGGGACAGTTTCTGCCGCAGCTCCGCGGGGAATGGTTCTTTCGTGAAGGCGCCCACCGGAACGATGACACAGCCGCTGAGGGAGGTGGCGAGCAGCAGGGCCGCAAGCCAGCGGCCAGACTGCACTATGCGCGCCATGCCATCTGCTTTGGACGTGACCTTGATGCGTGCCCTCATGCACTCAGTTTAGGCCCATCCGGCTTGGTCAGAACAGGCGGAAAGCCAGCACCGCCACCAGGGTCGGCGGCAGGGCAGCGATCAGCAGGCCCAGCGGATTGACAGTGCTGTCCTCGAACTTGCCGCGCAGGATGGAGATACCCGCGGGGTTGGGGGCGTTCGCGATCACCGTCAGGCCACCGCCGGTGACGGCGCCGGCCACCAGCGCGATCTTGAATTCCTCGCTCAGGCCCTGCACCAGCGAGCCCAGGTAGGTCAGGGCCGCGTTGTCGGTGATGGCGGTGAGCGCCACAGCGCCGTAGAAAACGGCCGTGGCATCCATGCGCATGAGTACCGGTTGCAGCCACCACTGCTGCAGGCCGCCCAGCACCACCAGGCCAGCCAGGAAGAAGGCCACCAGCAGCGCCTCGCGCAGGATCAGGCGGTCCTGGTGCCGTTCATAGGCGGCGGCGTAGCCCATGAAGAAGAGGAACAGGCCCATGAAGACCGGCGGATAGTGCGCAAACAGCACGACCCCCAGCAGGAAGGCCAGGTGCACGCCCACCACCGGCCAGGGCACGGCGGGGCCGGCATGGGCATCGCTGCGGTCCATGTGGCCCAGTTCCCGGCGGAACAGCAGCGTGGCCACGCCGGCGTTGACCAGCACCGCGATGGCCGCCTTCCAGCCGAAGGTCGTCATCATGAACCACAGGTCCCAGTTCCAGGTGGCCGCCACCATGAGCACGGGCGGCGCGGCAAAGGGCGTGAGGGTGCCGCCGATCGAGATGTTGACGAACAGCACGCCCACCGTGGCGTACTGCAGGCGGCGCGAGACCGCCTGCGCAAACAGGGTGTCGCGCAGCATCAGCGCGGCCAGCGTCATGGCGGCCGGCTCGGTGATGAAGGAGCCCAGCAGCGGCACCAAGGCCAGCACCAGGAAGTACATCGCCATGCCGTGCGGCAGCGGCAGCAGGCGGGCCACGGCACGCACCAGGGCGCCTGCGAACTGCAGGACGGCGCGTGTGCCGGCGATCACCATGATCACGAAGACGAACATGGGCTCGGTGTAGTTGCGGGTGTCGAGGTAGGTGGTGGTTTCCTGCTTGCCACTGAGGGCGAACATGCAGACCACCAGCACCATGGCCCAGAAGCCGAACACCACCTCCACCTCGCCCAGCAGGTGCCACAGGCCGGCGTGGCGCGGCTGCGTGTGGGCCAGGTGCTCGAAGAACTTGGTCGAGAAGGTGTGCAGCACGGCCACCGCGAACAGCACGGCGGCGATGATCTGGATCAGGGTCGGGTCGCTCATGCCCCGACCTTAACCCGGCCGGCAAGCGCTGTGCCATTTCCCCATGTCCTTTCGGGAATACACACCCTGGACTTGCGGCCTTGTGCGTGCGCGGGGAGCGGTCTTGCGGCTAAGCTTCGTGCCAGCTTCTCTACCGGCACCCTCATGTCCTCACTCGTCCGCTTCTCCGTGGCCGCCCTGCTGGCCGGCCTCAGTCCTTTCGTTGGCGCCCAGGGTTTCGAGGCCGTGCGCCTGGCGCCCTTGCCACCGGGGCAGGATGGCGGGCGCGCAGGGGCCTTCTTCATTGCCGGCACGGCCTACCGGGGCTCCGACGAGCGGCGCAACCTGCTGCTGCCCGCCATCGATTACCAGTGGAGCAACGGCTGGTTTGCCGGCGTGGGCAACGGCCTGGGCTACAACGCCTCCCCATCGCCCGAGCTGCAGTACGGCCCGCGCCTGACGCTGGACCTGGGTCGTGATGAGGGGCGCTCCGAGGCCCTGCGCGGCATGGGCAGCATCGACACCCAGCCCGAGCTGGGCGTGTTTTTCAATCGCCTGTGGGGGCCACGGCTGGCCTTCACCTCTTCACTGCGCCAGGGCGCGGGCACGCAGCGCCGCGGCCTGGTGCTCGATCTGGGCACCAGCTATGGCGTGCCGCTGGGCATGCAGACGCGGCTGTCCTTCGGCCTGGGGGCGCACTGGGCCAATGCCGACTACATGCAGGACTACTTCGGTGTCACGCCGGCGCAGTCGGCCGCCAGCGGCTATGCCGCGGCCAGCCCCGGGGCGGCTTGGCGCAACGTGGGGGTGAACGCCTCGCTCAGCCGGCGTCTGGGCAAGGAAACCTCGGTGTTTGCCGGGATCGCCTTCAACCAGTTGCTGGGTGATGCGCGCGAGAGCGCACTGACCCGCAGGAGCACCGCCCTGACGGGCGTGGCGGGGTTGGCCTACGCCTTCTGAGCGCCCGGTTCAGCCCCGCGCCACGGGGCGGTCGGGGCTGGCGCACCACTCGCTCCAGCTGCCGGCATAAAGCGCGCCACGGCCCAGGCCGGCGATTTCCATGGCCAGCAGATTGGGCAGGGCGCTCACGCCACTGCCGCAATGGTGCACCACGCTCTGCGGGCGACGTTCGCCGAGCAGGGCCTGGAACTCGGCCTTGAGTTGTGCGGGCGACTTGAACTTGCCGTCCGGCCCCAGGTTCTCGCCGAAGGGGCGGTTCAGCGCGCCGGGGATGTGGCCGGCCACCGGGTCCAGCGGCTCGACCTCGCCGCGAAAGCGTGCCGGCGCGCGCGCGTCGATCAGCGTCTGGTCGGGCAGCTCCAGGTGCTTGAGCACGTCCTCGGTCGTGGCCAGTTGGGCCCGCGGCGCACCGGCCTTGAAGGCCGAGGGCACGCGTGGCAGGTCGGGGCCGGTGGCCACGGGGCCGTTGACGGCTTCCCAGGCCTGCAGCCCGCCGTCGAGCACGGCCACGTTTTCGTGGCCCACCCACTTGAGCATCCACCACAGGCGCCCGCAGTAGTTGGCGCCCTGGCGGTCGTAGACCACGGCCTGCATGTCACTCTGGAAACCCACGCGGGCCAGCCAGGCGGCAAACGCCTCGGGCCTGGGCAAGGGATGGCGGCCGCCGTTGACGGCCTGGGCCTTGTCCTTGGCGCTGAGATGGCGGTCCACGTTGGCGCGCACCGCGCCGGCAATGCGCACGCGTTCGTACTGCGCGTCGCCCTCGGCGGGTTTCATGAGCTCGAAGCTGCAGTCGAAGACCATCAGGGGCTTGTGGTCGTGCACCAGGTGCTTGAGCTGTTCGGCGCTGATGAGGGTCGTGTACATGGAGTGCCTTTCAATGTTCTTCAGCAGGAGTGTTGGGGATCGCGCGTTCGCGCAGGAAGGTGGCGGCCACGCCGCTGCCGACGATGAGCGTTATGCCCAGCCAGCCGTAAAGCGGGATCTGGTCGCCGAAGAGCACCAGACTGTAGAGCGATGCGAAGACGATGCCCGAATACTGCAGGCTGGCCACCACCAGGGTGTGGCCGCGGCTGTAGGCGCGTGTCATGCACCACTGGCCCAGGGAGGCCAGCACGCCGATGGGCAGCAGCCAGGCCGCGGCCTGCCAGTGGATCTGCTCGGGCGGGGTGAAGCCGGTGAACAGGATGCCCACCAGGCCGGTGACCGCGGTGCCGACGGCGAAATAGAACACCGTGCGACCCTCGGGCTCACCCGCGCGGGCCAGGGCCGTGACCTGCAGATAGGCCAGCGAGGCACTCATGCCCGAGAGCAGGCCGATCAGGCCGGCGAAGAGCTGGTTCTGGTCGATGGTGGGGCGCAGCGTGAGCACCACGCCCGCAAAACCCAGCAGCACCGTGGCCAGCAGCGGCCCCTGGCGCTCGGTCCTGCCGTAGAGGATGGCCCCACCCACGATGAAGGCCGAGACCCAGATGCCGCTCATGTAGTTCAGCGTCATGGCCGTGGCCAGCGGCAGCCAGGCGATGGCATAGAACCAGGCCGTCAGCGAGGCACCGCCGATGATGCTGCGCCAGGCGTGCATATAGGGCACAGGGGTCCTGAGCCCGATGCCGCGGCCGCGCAGGATCAGGGCCAGGAAGGCGATGCTGATGAGGCCGCGGTAGAAGACGAGCTCGAAGGTGTTGAACGAGGCCGAGGCGTACTTCACGGCCACGCCCATGGTGGCGAAGAAGAAGGCGCCCAGGACCATCCAGAGGGCTTGCATTTACTGTCTCCCCTTTTCCCCTTCCGGGGATTTCTGCTTCGTTGTTTTTGGGTTTTCTCTGGCGAGGCTTTGAACTACCCCCCACTCACCCCCCCGCCCCTCTCTGCCCCCCGCCGGGGGCAGAGAGGGGAGCCTGGATTTTGCTTTTGGTGTTCTGGACAGGCTTCTACGACACGAAGCGTCGCTACTGTGGTTGGAGAGCCGAGATTTCGGGCCGGCGGTCGTAGTAAACGGCGCCGTTTCAACGCGCCCCTGACGGCAGGCCGCTGCGCGGCCTGCCGTGGGCGAGACAGGTTTCGTTACTGGCTGGCGCAGCCGCCAGCCGAGGCGTGCAGTGTGCGTGGCGCTCTCTACGACCGCTGGCTCACCAATCTCGGCCAGCGAGGATGACCGCGACCTCACGTGTCGTAGAAGCGTAG
>NZ_KQ483358.1:3066086-3203103 GCF_001432305.1 Curvibacter sp. PAE-UM | reverse complement strand
GGGGGGGGGGGGGGGGGGGGGTGAGTGGGGGGTTGTTAAGTGCCCCGTCAGGGAATGAGACCACGTGCTTGAAGGTCAGTGACGAGGGGTTCGGAAAATCACAAGGCCATCTGCTTCCGATACCACTCATGAAAATGCTGCATGCCATCCTCCATGGGGCTCTGGTAAGGACCAACCTCGTTGTCCCCGCGCTCGTGCAGCGCACGGCGCCCCGCGTCCATGCGCTCGCCGATCTCGTCGTCTTCGATGCAGGTTTCCATGTAGGCGGCCTGCTGGGCTTCGACGAATTCGCGTTCGAAGGCGGTGATTTCTTCGGGGTAGTAGAACTCCACCATGTTGAGCGTCTTGCCGGGGCTGACGGGGTGCAGCGTGGAGACGGTCAGCACGTGCGGGTACCACTCGACCATGATGTGCGGGTAGTAGGTCAGCCAGATCGCGCCGCGCTCGGGCAGCTGGCCGTTGCGGTACTTCAGCAGGGCATCGTGCCAGCGCTGGTAGACCGGTGAGCCCGGGCGCTGGAAGGCGCTGGACACGCCCACGGTCTGCACCGAGTAGTGTTCCTTGAACTCCCAGTTCAGGTCTTCGCAGGTCACGAAGTGGCCCAGGCCCGGGTGGAAGGGGCCGACGTGGTAGTCCTCCAGATAGACCTCGATGAAGGTCTTCCAGTTGTAGTTGCACTCGTGCAGTTCTACCCGGTCCAGGGTGAAGCCGGTGAAATCGAGCTGCGCGCGCGGGCCCATGCCGGCCAGGTCGGCGGCGATGTCGCGGCCGTTGTCTTCGAAGAGCAGGCCGTTCCACTCCTGCAACTTGTAGTTGTTCAGGTTCAGGCAGGGGTCGTGCGCGAAATGCGGCGCGCCGATCAGCTGGCCCTGGGAAGAGTAGGTCCAGCGGTGCAGCGGGCAGACGATGTTGCCGCCGGCGCTGCCGGGCGCGGTGGCCTGGAGCGAGCCGCGGCCCTTGAGCATCACGGCCTGGCGATGCCGGCAGACGTTGGAGATGAGTTCCACGCCGGAGGGCGTGCGCACCAGGGCCCGCCCTTCCTTTTCCTGGGGGAGGGCGTAATAGTCGCCGACTTCGGGGACGCTCGCGGCATGGCCCACATAACGCGGGCCGCGTCCGAAAATGAGTGCCATCTCGCGCTGGAACAGCGCTTCGTCGAAGTAGCTTGAAACTGGTAGTTGGCTGTGCGCCTGCTGCAGTCGAAGACTTAAATCAGACATGGGTGACCTGACCTAAAGACTCCCCACAGGGAGGTACGCCCCGAGGCGTGACAAAAGAAAAGGCGTTGCCAGCACGGCAGGCCAGGAGAGCCCGGGATTGTACCCCGGGGGGCGCTCGACGCCGGCCGCTGCGAGCTATTTTGCGTTCCGGCACCGTATTTCAGGGCCCTGTGGTGGTGGTGGCCCGGCCCAAAGGCGGCGCACGGCCTAAAATGCTGCGTTTACACCGTCCTGTTTCCATGGCCAAGGCTCCCACATCCACGCCCGCATCCGGCACCCCCGTCAGCTACGAGGCGGCCTTGCAGGAACTCGAACAGCTGGTCAGCCGGCTGGAGTCCGGCGAACTGCCGCTGGAGCAGCTGCTCACGGGCTACCAGCGCGGCGCCGAGCTGCTGAAGTTCTGCCGCGACAAGCTGGAGGCCGTCGAAGGCCAGATCAAGGTGCTGGACGAAGGCACCCTCAAGACATGGACACCCGAGTGAATGTGAAGATGGATTTCGATTTGCGCGGCTGGAGCGCCGAGCGGCTGGTGCGCGTGGAACGTGCGCTGGAGACCTGGGTCGGCATCGAGGCCCCGGCCGGCCTGGGTGAAGCCATGCGCTATTCGGTGCTCGACGGCGGCAAGCGCCTGCGGCCGCTGCTGGTGCTGGCCGCGTCCGAAGCCGTGGGCGGCAACGAGCGCGCCGCGCTGCGCGCCGCCTGCGCTGCGGAACTGATCCACGCCTATTCCCTGGTGCACGACGACATGCCCTGCATGGACAACGACGTGCTGCGCCGGGGCAAGCCCACGGTGCACGTGAAGTTTGGCGAGGCCGGCGCCCTGTTGGCCGGCGACGCGCTGCAGGCCCTGGCCTTCGAGTTGCTCACCCCCGAAAGCGACAACGTTCCCGAAGCCATGCAGGCGCGCCTGTGCCGTCTGCTCGCGCACGCGGCCGGCAGCGCGGGCATGGCCGGCGGCCAGGCCATCGACCTGGCCAGCGTCGGTGTGAAGCTCGATGAAACGCAACTGCGCCAGATGCACCGTCTCAAGACCGGCGCCCTGCTGCAGGGCAGCGTGCTGATGGGCGCGGCCTGCGGTGAGGTGAGCGCCGGCCAGCGTCAGGCCTTGAGCGATTACGGTGCCGCCCTTGGCCTGGCCTTCCAGGTGGTGGACGACATCCTCGACGTGACGGCCGATTCCGCCACGCTGGGCAAGACGGCCGGCAAGGATGCCGAGCAGGACAAGCCCACCTATGTGTCCCTGCTGGGGCTGGCGCGCTCCCGCGCCTACGCGCAGGAGCTGTATGCGCAGGCCTTGCAGGCCCTGGAGACCAGCGGCCTGGCCGACACACGCGCCCTGCGCGCCCTGGCCGACATGGTGGTGAACCGCGACAATTGAGCAAGAGCATGTCCGATACCTCTTATCCCCTGCTGCAGACGATCAACGACCCGGCCGAGTTGCGCCGGCTGTCGCGCGCCGAGTTGCGCCCCCTGGCCGACGAGCTGCGCGCCTACGTGCTTGACAGCGTCTCCAAGACCGGCGGCCACCTCAGCTCCAACCTGGGCACCGTGGAACTCACGGTGGCACTGCACTACGTCTTCAACACGCCCGAAGACCGCCTGGTCTGGGACGTGGGCCACCAGACCTACCCGCACAAGATCCTGACCGGCCGGCGCGAGCGCATGCACACCTTGCGCCAGCTCGGCGGGCTCAGCGGTTTTCCGCAACGCAGCGAGAGCGCTTTTGATGCCTTCGGCACTGCGCACAGCAGCACCTCCATCTCTGCCGCGCTGGGCATGGCCCTGGCGGCGCGCCAGAAGGGCGAGGACCGCCACGCCATTGCCGTCATCGGCGACGGCGCCATGACGGCCGGCATGGCCTTCGAGGCACTGAACCACGGCGGCGTCGAAGACTGCAAGCTGCTGGTCATCCTCAACGACAACGACATGTCCATCAGCCCGCCGGTGGGTGCGCTGAACCGCTACCTGGCCCAGCTCATGAGCGGGCGTTTCTACGCCGCTGCCAAGAACGTGGGCAAACAGGTGCTCAAGGGCGCGCCGCCGCTGTTCGAGCTGGCCAAGCGCTTCGAGGAACACGCCAAGGGCATGGTGGTGCCGGCCACGCTGTTCGAGAAATTCGGCTTCAACTACATCGGCCCCATCGACGGCCACGACCTCGACTCGCTGATCCCCACGCTGGAGAACATCAAGCACCTCAAGGGGCCGCAGTTCCTGCACGTGGTCACCAAGAAGGGCCAGGGCTACAAGCTGGCCGAGGCCGACCCCGTGGCCTACCACGGCCCTGGCAAGTTCGACCCGGCCGTGGGCCTGGTCAAGCCCGCCACGACCCCGAAGCAGACCTTCACCCAGGTCTTCGGCCAGTGGCTGTGCGACATGGCCGAGCAGGACGAGCGCCTGGTCGGCATCACGCCCGCCATGCGCGAGGGCTCGGGCATGGTGGAGTTCCACCAGCGTTTCCCCGGCCGTTATTACGACGTCGGCATTGCCGAGCAGCACGCCGTCACCTTTGCCGCCGGCCTGGCCTGCGAAGGGCTCAAGCCCGTTCTGGCCATCTACTCCACCTTCCTGCAGCGCGGCTACGACCAGCTGATCCACGACGTGGCCCTGCAGAACCTGCCCGTGGTGTTCGCGCTGGACCGCGCGGGCCTGGTGGGTGCCGACGGTGCCACGCACGCCGGTGCCTACGACATCCCCTACCTGCGCTGCATACCCAACATGGCCGTGGCCTGCCCGGCCGACGAGCGTGAATGCCGACAGCTGCTGAGCACGGCTTTCGAACAGGACCACCCCGTGGCCGTGCGCTATCCGCGCGGCGCCGGCGTCGGTGTGGCCCCCGTTGCCGGTCTGTCGGGCCTGCCTTACGGCAAGGGCGAAGTGCGCCGCCAGGGCAAGGGTATCGCCATCCTCGCCTTCGGCACGCTGCTCTACCCGGCCCTGGCTGCGGCCGAGAAGCTGGGCGCCACGGTGGTGAACATGCGCTGGGCCAAGCCGCTGGACGTGGAACTGCTGCTCAAGGTGGCCGCCACGCACGAGGCCCTGGTCACGGTGGAGGAGGGCGCCATCATGGGCGGCGCCGGCAGTGCGGTGGGCGAGGCCCTGCAGGCCGCGGGGGTGCTCAAGCCGCTGCTGCAGCTGGGCCTGACCGATGTCTTCATCGAGCATGGCGACCCGACCAGGCTGCTGGCCTTGCAGGGCCTGGACGCGGCGGGCATCCAGGCCGCCATCGAAAAGCGTTACCCGGCGCTGACCGCACAAGCGAAACCTGCGCTCAAGGTCGTGGGCTGAGTCTGCGGCCATGGTCGTGGCCGCTGTGGCGATTACCTAGGGTTTGCCCTTGCCGTCAGGGCTACACTTGCCCCTTTCCGGTGCACGTCGGTGCCCGGGATGCTGAATCCCTATCTTTCTACTGGAGTTGACCATGGATCGTCGTTCCCTCATCAAGCAGGCCGGCATTGCCGGCGTGCTGGCCGCTGGTGCCGCCCCCGCCGTACACGCGCAAGCTGCCGTTCGCTGGCGCCTCGCTTCGAGTTTCCCCAAGTCGCTCGACACCATCTTCGGCAGCGCCGAGAAGTTCTCGCAGACCGTCAAGGCCCTGTCGGGCGGCAAGTTCGAAGTCTCGGTGCACGCCGCCGGCGATCTGATGCCCGCCTTCGGCGTGGTGGATGCCATCCAGAACAACACCGTCGAGATGGCGCAGACCGCGCCCTACTACTTCACCGGCAAGAGCCCCATCTTCGCCTTCGGCTGCGCCGTGCCCTTCGGCCTGACCGCACGCCAGATGGACGCCTGGATGGAGCACGGCAACGGCCGCAAGCTCATGGACGCCTTCTTCGACCAGTACAACATCAAGAGCGCCAGCGCGGGCAACACCGGCACCCAGATGGGCGGCTGGTATCGCAAGGAGATCAAGACCGTCAAGGACCTCAAGGGCCTGAAGATGCGCATGGGTGGTGGCCTGTTCGGCGAGACCATGCAGAAGCTGGGCGTGGTGGCCCAGAACATGCCCGCCGGTGAGGTCTACCAGGCCCTGGAAAAGGGCACGCTGGACGCCACCGAATTCGTCGGCCCCTACGACGACGAGAAGCTGGGTTTCAACAAGGTCGCTCCCTTCTACTACTACCCCGGCTGGTGGGAAGGTGGCGCCGAGCTCGAGTTCTTCATCAACAAGAAGGCCTACGCTGCGCTGTCGGCCGAGAACCAGGCCATCGTCGACGCTGCCACCGCCGTGGCCGCGCGTGACATGACGGCCAAGTACGACGCCAGGAACCCGCTGGCGCTCAAGCGTCTGGTGGCGGCCAAGACCCAGCTCAAGCCTTTCTCCAAGGAAATCATGGACGCCGGCTACAAGGCCGCCATGGAAGTCTTTGCCGAGCACGAGGCCAAGTCGCCCGAATTCAAGAAGATCCACCAGGACATGCGCGCCTTCCAGCGCGACCAGATCCTGTGGGCGCGTTTCTCCGAGTTCCGCTACGACGGCTACATGTCCTCCGCCAAACTGTAAGCAGAGCGACAATGAACACAAGGAACGGGCCTGCGGGCCCGTTTTCTTTTGCGTAGAAGCGCGTACGGGGGTAACTCCCTATGCCTCCCTCTGAGAGCCGTTCCTAGAATCGGCCCACCTCAGTTCATCAGTTGGAGACATATCATGGATCGTCGTTCCCTCATCAAGCAGGCCGGCATTGCCGGCGTCCTGGCGGCTGGCGTCGCCCCCGCGGTGCATGCCCAGGCCGCCATCCGCTGGCGCCTGGCCTCCAGCTTCCCGAAGTCGCTCGACACCATCTTCGGCGCGGCCGAGGTGTTCGCCAATGCGGTGAAGGCCATGTCCGGCGGCAAGTTCGAGATCTCGGTCCATCCGGCCGGCGAGATCATGCCCGCCTTCGGCGTGGTCGACGGCGTGCAGCAGGGTTCCGTGGAAATGGCCCACACCGCCCCCTATTACTTCTTCGGCAAGGACGAGACCTTCGCCTTCGGCTGCGCCATCCCCTTCGGCCTGAACAGCCGCCAGATGACTGCCTGGCAGTACGAGGGCAACGGCCTCAAGCTCATGCGCGAGTTCTATGCCAAGTACAACATCGTCAGCTTCCCCGGCGGCAACACCGGCGCGCAGATGGGCGGCTGGTACCGCAAGGAAATCAAGTCGCTCAAGGACATCAAGGGCCTGAAGATGCGCATCGGCGGCTTCGGCGGCAAGATTCTTGAGAGGATCGGCGGCGTGCCGCAGAACATCCCGGCCGGCGAGATCTACACCTCGCTGGAAAAGGGCACCATCGATTCCGCCGAGTGGGTGGGCCCGTATGACGACCAGAAGCTGGGCTTCAACAAGGTCGCCCCCTTCTACTACTACCCCGGCTGGTGGGAAGGCGGCCCGCAGCTGGATTTCTACATCAACAACAAGGCCTTCGACGCCCTGTCGCCCGAGAACAAGGCCATCGTGCAGGCTGCGGCCAGCCACGCCCATGTGACCATGCAGGCCCGCTACGACGTCAAGAACCCCGTGGCGCTCAAGCAGCTCGTCGCTGCCGGCACCAAGCTGCGCCCCTTCCCCAACGACGTGATGAACGCAGCCTACAAGGCCGCCATGGGCTTCTACGAGGAACTGAGTGCGAAGAACGAGAACTGGAAGAAGGTCTACGCCGACTTCTCCGCCTTCCGCCGCGAGCAGAACCTCTGGTTCCGTTTTACCGAGGCACGTTTCGACAGCTTCATGCAGTCGCAGAAGAACCTCTGAGTCCGGGCCTGCGGCCACGAAAAAGCCCCGCAACGCGGGGCTTTTTTCTGCCTGCTGGCCAAAACGCGCCCGAGGGGCGGGTCTTGCGCTGAGCGCTTATTTCTTCCTCTCGCGAGCCATGGACTCCTCCATGGCCTTCATCGGGTCCTCATCGGCCTTGTTGTCGTCCATCGGCGCGGCCTTGAGCTTGTCCGCGGCGGGCCCTGCATCGTCCTTGTCTGCGTCCGCCGGGGTTTCTTCCTCGGGTTCCACATTCGAGATGTCGAGCTGCTGCATCACTTCGGCGGCCGACAATCCCTCGACCTGGCTGATGTTGCCGCTGACCAGGTTGGGGAAGGCCATGATGATGCCCACCATGAAGAGCTGGATGCAGATGAAGGCGATCGAGCCCTTGTAGATCTGACCGGTGGTCACGGCCGGGATGGTCTGGCCGGTGACGCGGTCCTTGTAGTCGTGCTTGGGCGCCACGCTGCGCAGGTAGAACAGCGCGAAGCCGAAGGGCGGCGTCAGGAAGGAGGTCTGCAGGTTCATGGCGATGATCACGCCGAACCAGATCATGGCCACGTCGGCCGTCATGCCCGGGAACAGGCCGGGCAGGATCTTCTCGGCCACCGGTGCGAGCAGCGGGATCACGATGAAGGCGATCTCGAAGAAGTCGATGAACATGCCCAGGATGAACACCAGGATGTTCACCACGATCAGGAAGCCCCAGGCGCCGCCGGGCATGTCGGCAAACAGGTGCTCGACCCAGAAGTGGCCGTCGGCCGCGTTGAAGGTGAAGCTGAAGACCGTGGAGCCGATCAGGATGAACAGCACGAAGGACGCCAGCTTGGCCGTGTTGTCCAGCGCCTGCTTCATCAGCCCCATGTCCAGGCGCTTCTTGCCCATGGCCAGCACCAGCGCACCGACCGCGCCCATGGCGCCGCCCTCGGTGGGGGTGGCCACGCCCAGGAAGATCGTTCCCAGCACCAGGAAGATCAGGATCAGCGGCGGCATCAGCACAAAGGTCACCTGCTCGGCCAGGCGCGAGAGCAGGCCCATCCTGGTCAGCCGGTTGACGATGGCCAGCGCCAGGCCGGTGAGGGACGCCAGCGTCATGGACAGGATCACGATCTCGTCGCCGGGCGAGGGCGTGGTGCGCTCCAGCCAGGACGTCATCAGCTGGTCGTGCACCTGAGCCCAGGCCAGGCCGACGGCCGCGCAGATCAGGAACAGCAGGCCCAGCGAGCGGTGGCCAGAGCTGCCGCTGGTTTCACGGTAGATGCGGGCTTCGGGTGGCAGAGCCGGCACCATGGCCGGGCGCACCAGCGCCACGATCACCACGAACAGGATGTACAGGCCCACCAGCATCAGGCCGGGGATCAGCGCGCCGGCATACATGTCGCCCACGGAGCGGCCCAGCTGGTCAGCCAGCACGATCAGCACCAGCGAGGGCGGAATGGCCTGCGCCAGCGTGCCCGAGGCCGTGATGGCACCCATGGCGATGGTGCGGCTGTAGCCGTAGCGCAGCATGATGGGCAGCGAGATCAGGCCCATGGAGATCACGGCTGCGGCCACCACGCCGGTGGTGGCGGCCAGCAGGGCGCCCACCAGGATCACCGCGATGGCCAGGCCGCCGCGCAGCGGGCCGAACACCTGGCCCACCGTCTCCAGCAGATCCTCGGCCATGCCCGAGCGCTCCAGGATGATGCCCATGAAGGTGAAGAAGGGGATGGCCAGCAGCGTGTCGTTCTGCATGATGCCGAAGATGCGCAGCGGCAGGGCCTGGAACAGCGAGGCCGGGAACAGGCCCAGCTCCATGCCGATGAAGCCGAAGCCCAGGCCGGTGGCGGCCAGCGCGAAGGCCACCGGAAAGCCGGTCAGCAGCAGGACCAGCAGTCCCACGAACATCACGGGCACGAACTGTTGGGTGAGGAATTCCATTTATTTTTCTCCAGCCAGCTTGCGCTCGGCGATGGCTTCGAGTTCTTCCAGGTGCTTCTGCTCGTCGGTCTTGTGGGCCGCATCGCTCAGGCTGTCCGGCCCCTGGCCGGTCAGGAACAGCGCGCGCTTGAGCAGCTCGGAGAGGGCCTGCAGCAGCAGCAGCGCAAAGCCCAGCGGCATCAGCGCATAGGCCGGCCAGCGGATCAGGCCGCCGGCGTTCTGCGACATCTCGCCTGTCAGCAGCGCCTGGGTGAACAGTGGCCAGCTCAGGGCGATGCAGATGCCGCAGAAGGGGATCAGCACCAGCACGATGCCGCCCACGTCGATCCAGTTGCGCGTGCGTGCGGAGAGTCGCGTGGAGATGAAGTCGATGCGCACATGGGAGTTCTTCAGGAAGCCGTAGCCCGCGCCCAGCATGAAGACGGCGGCAAACAGGTACCACTGGATCTCGAGCAGGGCGTTGGAGCTGGTGCCGAAGGCCTTGCGCACGATCGCGTTGCCGGCGCTGATGATCGTGGTGGCCAGGATCAGCCACATGGTGATCCGGCCGACCCGGCTGCTCAGGCTGTCGACCAGCCTCGATAGTTTCAGAAGTACCTGCATGCTTGCTCCAGGAAAGGGGGGGGCCGGTGCTTGGGCCAGCGCGGCCTGCCGCACCGTGGGTGCGCTGGCGTCGGCCGCTGCGACTGGCAAAACAGTTGATTTTATAGGGGGCGCCCTTACGGGTTTCCGGGTGTAAACACCAGTAGGTAGTTATGCAGACCGGCCTGTGTGCAAGTCAGGGCATGGTCAGGTCGACAGCAGGCTCCGATGCGGAATAATGGGCCATGCCCTTCGAAATCCCCGCCCCCGCTTTCGCCCGGCTCGACAGCGCCGACCTGCGCGGTGCCGGGCGGGAGTTGCTGAGCCTGGCGCTGATGGATGCGCGCAACCACACCCTGTTCCTGATCGACCAGTACGAGCAGGCCTTGCGGGCCCAGGGCCTGCAGGTGCCCCTGCTGCCCGAACTCAACCCGCCCCTGTGGGAGTTCGGCCACGTGGGCTGGTTCCAGGAGCGCTGGATCGGGCGCAACCTGCAGCGCCACCAGGGCCCGCGCGCCGACCCGCAGGCCACGCCTCTGGCCTCACTGCTGCCCCAGGCCGATTTCTGGTGGGATTCCAGCCGCATGCCGCACGACCGGCGCTGGGCCCTCGAATGGCCCCCGCTCACCGACCTCAAGTCCTACCTGCTGGCCACCCTCGAATCTTCGCTGGAGCTGCTGGCCAAGACCCCGGACGAGGACGACGCGCTCTACTTCTACCGCCTGGCCCTGTTCCACGAGGACATGCACGGCGAGGCTTTCGTCTACATGGCCCAGACCCTGGGCCTGCGCCTGCAACTGGCCCTGCCGGCGCCGGCCCTGGCGCGCGAGCCCCTGTGGCTGCCGGCCACACGCTGGCGCCTGGGGGCAGATGCAGGCGCCGGTTTCACCTTCGACAACGAGCGCCCGGCGCACGAGGTGGCGGTGCCCGAGTTCGAGATCGATGCCCAGCCCGTGAGCTGGACGCAGTACGTCGAATTCGTCGCCGACGGCGGCTACGACCGCCCCGAACTCTGGCTGCCCGCCGGCTGGGAGTGGCTGCAGGACCAGGTCCGGCGTGAGGGCCGGCGCGCCCCGCGCCATGTCGAGCAGATCGGCTTGGCGCGTCCCGGCGTGAAGGGGGGCGGGCAGGGCGGGGTGCTGCAGCGCTGGTTCGGCCAGACCGTGCGCCTGGCCGGCTGGTCGCCCGTGATGCACGTGAGCTGGTGGGAGGCCGACGCCTGGTGCCGCTGGGCCGGCCGGCGCCTGCCCACCGAAGTGGAGTGGGAAGTGGCGGCGCACCAGGTGGCGGGGCGGGGTTTCCGCTGGGGCGATGTCTGGGAGTGGACGGCCAGCACCTTCTACGGCTACCCGGGTTTCAGCGCCGACCCCTACCGCGACTACTCCGAGCCCTGGTTCGGCACCCACAAGGTGCTGCGCGGCGCCTCGCTGGCCACGCGCCGGCGCCTGAAATCGCCCAAGTACCGCAACTACTACCTGCCCGGGCGCGACGACGTCTTCAGCGGTTTCCGTTCCTGCGCTCTCTGAGGCGCAGACCTCGCGGCGCGTTTTTTGGCGGCCGCGGGTTTTTCCTTGGGCGTGCGGTAGTTCCACCAGGGCAGCAGGCGGCTCATGGCCAGGACCTCGCCCATGCGGGCGGCCGGGTGGTAACCCGGCAGCTGCTGCAACTGCTGCAGCCAGCCCTCGCCCTGCAGCACCTTGCACAGGGCCTGCACGGCCGGTTCGTCCAGTGCCGATTTCAGGCAGACCAGGTGGTAGTCCTCCTCGACCAGGGGCACGAAGTCCAGCCCGCGTGCGCGCGCCGCCGCTTCGATGCCCAGGCCCGCATCGGCCTGGCCGGCCGCGACGGCCTGCGCCACCGCCGCGTGCGAGGGTTCGGTGTGGCGGTAGCCCTTGATGCGGCTGGTCGCGATGCCCTGCTGCCTGAGCAGCTCGTCCAGCAGCACGCGCGTGCCCGTGCCCAGGGCGCGGTTGACGAAACGCGCGCCGCTGCCGGCCAGCTGCTGCAGGCCGTGCAGGCCCAGCGGATTGCCCCTGGCCACCATCAGGCCCTGGCTGCGCCGCGCGAAACCGATGATCTTGTGCAGGCCGGGCTTGAGCAGGGGCTTGTAGGTCTGTTCGGCCAGCGAGCCCACGCCGGGCTGCTGCAGCGTGTGGAAGCCAGCCATCACGCAGCGCCCCTCGTTGAGCGCACGGATCGCGTCCACACTGCCGGTGAAGCGTACGTCCAGGTGCAGTTGCTGCGTCTGCGCCGCATGGGCACGCAGCGCGCTCAGGGCGTCGTCGTGGCTGGCGTAGAGCGTGAGTACGTGCACCGAATCGTCGAAGGCCACCGCATAGGCGCGTTCCAGGTCGGCGCGCAGCGCCTCGATCTGGGGTGACAGCCGCGCCTGCGCCTGGCGCTCGGCCCACAGCAGCTTGGTGCCGAACTCGCTGAGCCGCGCGGACTGGCCCTTCTCCCAGATCAGCAGCTCATTGCCCAGCTCGTTTTCCCAGCGCTTGAGCTCGCCCCAGACGTGACGGTAGGACAGCGCCAGCTGGCGGGCCGCGCCCGAGATCGAGCCGCTTTCCTGCACCGCGTGCAGCAGGTCCAGCAGGGGATTGCGGATCAGGGCGGTCTGCTGCTGCGCCTGCGGGACGAATGTGTAGTGAAACTGCAACCTATGCACGGTAGTTCATATGGTGGGGTTTTGGGGCCATCCGTACGATACCCCACAACAACTCTCGCCCATGTCTACGTTCACCGAAAGCGCGTCCACAGCGCTGCACCTCATCACCTCCCTCGATCCCGTCCTGCTGGCCATCGTTGGCCGGTCTCTGGCCGTCAGCGCCACGGCCTGCGCCATCGCCTGCGTGCTGGGCGTGGTGCTGGGGGCCTGGCTGGGCGTGGCGCGTTTTGCCGGGCGCGACGTCGTGCTCACCCTGCTCAACACCCTGCTGGCCGTGCCCTCGGTGGTGGTGGGCCTGGTGGTCTACCTGCTGCTCTCGCGCTCCGGCCCGCTGGGCCACCTGGGCTGGCTCTTCAACTTCGAGGCCATGGTGCTGGCCCAGGCCATCCTGGTGCTGCCCGTGGCCACCGCGCTGACGCGCCAGGTCATCGAGGACGCCGAGGTCCAGCACGGCGAGCAGCTGCGCTCCCTGGGCGCGGGCACCGGCCTGCGTGGCCTGCTGCTGGCCTGGGACGAACGCTACGCCCTGCTCACCATGCTCATGGCCTCCTTCGGTCGCGCCATCTCCGAAGTGGGCGCCGTGATGATCGTGGGCGGCAACATCGACGGCTTCACGCGTGTCATGACCACCGCCATCGCCCTGGAAACCAGCAAGGGTGACCTGCCGCTGGCCCTGGCCCTGGGGCTGATCCTGCTGGGCGTGGTGCTGGCGCTCAACAGCCTGATCGCCCTGGTGCGCCGCTGGCGCGAGCGCGTCGAAGGCAGTGGCCGCGGCATGATGACCGGTGTGGAGGCAGCGGCATGAGCGCGGTCATGCCATCACGGGTCGTCGCGCTGCGCGACCTGGGCGCCGCCATCGAGCGTTCGGCCCGGCCCGTCTTCGAGCTGCAGTCCGCCGGCCTGGCCTTTGGCGCCTTGCAGGCCCTGCGCGAGCTGAACCTCTGCATCCAGCCCGGCGAATCCGTGGCCCTGCTGGGTGCCAACGGCAGCGGCAAGAGCACCCTGCTGCGCCTGCTGCACGGCCTGCTGCGGCCTACGACCGGCACCTGCCTGGCCGACCCCGGCCTGCGCCAGGCCATGCTGTTCCAGCGCCCCTTCATGCTGCGCACCACGGCGCAGAACAACGTGGCCCTGGCCCTGTGGCTGCGCGGCACGCCCTGGCGCGAGGCCCGCAGCCGCGCCTTGCTCGCGCTCGAGCGCGTGGGCCTGTTGCCCCAGGCCGGCCAGCCGGCGCGCACGCTCTCGGGTGGCCAGCAGCAACGCATGGCCCTGGCACGGGCCTGGGCCTTGAGCCCTGAGGTACTGCTGCTGGACGAACCCACCGCCAGCCTGGACCCGCACGCCAAGCGCGAGGTCGAGCAGCTCATCGCCGACTTTTCTGCCGGCGCGGATGGCCGGCCCGTCACCGTCGTCTTCGCCAGCCACAACCTGGGCCAGGTCAAGCGCCTGGCCAGCCGCGTCATCTACCTGGAGATGGGCCGTGTGCTGGCCGACCTGCCGGTGCAGGAGTTTTTCGACGCGACACGGCTGCAGGCCGTCTCGCCATCCGCCGCCTTGTTTGTCAAAGGAGAACTCGTATGAACATATTCAAATCCGCCGTCCTCAAGGCCGCCCTGGGCGCCACGCTGGCGGTCGCTGCACTGGCGACCTCGGCCCAGACCATCGTGATGTCGTCCACCACCTCCACCGAGCAGTCGGGCCTGTTCACCTACCTGCTGCCCGCCTTCAAGGCGGCCAGCGGCATCGACATCAAGGTCGTGGCCCTGGGCACCGGCCAGGCACTGGACATGGCGCGCCGCGGCGATGCCGACGTGGTCTTCGTGCACGACCAGGTGGCTGAAGAGAAGTTCGTGGCCGACGGCTGGGGCCTGCAGCGCCAGGCCGTCATGTACAACGACTTCGTGCTGATCGGCCCCAAGGCCGACCCGGTGGCTACCAAAGGCAATGACATCGTGGCGGCGCTGAAAAAACTCGCCGCCGTCAACGGTGCCTTCATCTCGCGCGGCGACAAGAGCGGCACGCACGCCGCCGAACTGCGCTTCTGGAAGATGGCCGGCCTGGAGTCCAAGGGCAGCGGCTACAAGGAATGCGGCTGCGGCATGGGCCCGGCGCTCAACATCGCCGCCAGCAGCGGCGCCTACGTGCTGGCCGACCGCGGCACCTGGCTCAACTTCAAGAACCGCGCCGACCTGGCGGTGCTGGTCGAAGGCGACCGCCGCCTCTTCAACCAGTACGGCGTGATGGTGGTCAACCCTGCCAGGCACCCGCAGGTCAAGCTGGCGCTGGCGCAGAAGTTCGTCGACTGGATCGTCTCGCCCGCCGGCCAGAACGCCATCGCCGCCTACAAGATCGGCGGCGAACAGCTGTTCTTCCCGAACGCCGATAAGTGAGCTGACTTACGCCAACTTACGTAAAAATATTGATGGGGGAAGTCCTGATCTCTTGATCTGTGGCTATTGTGCTGCTGACTTGAGGCTGGCAGGGAACTGGCGTAACTGCCTTGGGAAAGTGCTTGCGGTTGATTTCATTTGGCAAGTGCAAAGCTACTAATTTTGGCTAGTGCAAAGCTACTGAATTCGTACCATATCTATTTCTGCAGCCTCTCAGTAAAATTTTTCCAGAAGAAGGTGTCGTGTGCGTCTGCTTGCTTGACATGCGCCGCAGCTATCTTTGGGTTGTTTTTCAAGGGAGACTCAATGAAGATATACGTCGTACTTGCCTTGGTTTTTATTGCAGGGTGCGCACCAATGCCCAAGTCACCAGTGGCCTCATCAGCATCAAAGACGATGTCGATATCGAAGACAGTTGCTGACAACAAAACGACCGATCAGCAAGACAGAGAAAATCAGGCGATCATTGAAGCGAGGCTCAAGGAAGAGTTGGATTTTTGCCAGCCCAGGCTGTCAGGCTTTGAGAGGAAGTCTGCAGAGCAAGCGGAAAATGCCTACTGGTTGTCGATGAGTGGATTGGTGGCCGGCACGGTTCTGGCACCTGCTTTGACTGCGGCAAATGCCGCAGGAAATGCGGCGGGGATAGCTGCACTGAGTGGTTGGGCTGGCGCCACAAACTTTGCAGGGCAGTCCCTGAAGACATCTGGACTTAGCGGTTCAGCTATCGCGGAAACCAGAAAAGAAATCACCAAGAACATTAAGGATCAGATAGTGATCGCATTTGATGGGAGCAAAAAGTTTGAGGAGCGTAGCGCAGCGATCATGAAAATTCGCGCCGAGTGCATTGTTTATGAGATCGCAGTTCCGAGTATTCCTCAGCAGAATTGAGCGCTGCCTGGACAACAGCGGATTGAATGCGCAACCAAATTGATGTGGGCGGGTTTGCCAGCGGTCCAGCAGCGTGCCGTCGTCGCAAGGTTCTAGCCCCGCTCGTAGAAGCTGTGCAAATTGCTCTTCTGCCAGAGCATCATCTCTAACCCTGCCGGAACAGCTCGTGGATCTGCTTGCGCAGCCAGACGTGCGCCGAGTCCTTCTGGAAACGCTGGTGCCAGAACAGGTGCACATCGATCACCGGTGACTTCATCGGGGTGTCGACGTAGCGCACCTCCCCGTGCTGCACGAAGAACTCCGCCAGGTCGCGCGGCACGGTGGCGATCAGGTCCGAGGTCTCGACGATGGGCAGCAGGCTCATGAAGTGCGAGAGCTCCACCACCACCCGTCGCTGGATGCCCTTGGCCTGCAGGAACTGCTCGATCACGTGCTCGCGCCCGTCGGGCTTGACCACCGCGTGCGAGGCCTTGAGGAACTGGGCCAGTGTCAGCTTGCCCCGGCCCAGCGGGTGCCCCTTGCGCAGCAGACAGACGTGCGAGCTGCGGATCAGGCGCTGCTGGTAGAAGCCGGCCTTCTGCAGGTCGGGGAAATAACCGATGGCCAGTTCGGCCGCGCCCGACTCCAGCGCCGAGGCGGCGGCGTGGCGCGGCATGGCCAGGGTCTTGAGGCTGATGTGCGGCGCGTGTTCGGCCAGATACGCCAGCAGGCGCGGCAGGAAGTTCATCTCGGCAATGTCCGGCGTCAGCAGGGTGTAGGCGCGCTGGCTGGTGGCCGGCTCGAAGGCCGAGGGCTGCAGGATCTCGGACTGGATGGTTTGAACGATAGGCCGGATCACCGCGCCCAGGCTCTCGGCGCGCGGCGTGGGATTCATCAAGGCGCCAGCGCGCACGAACAGCGGGTCGTTGAAGAGCACGCGCAACCTGGCCACCGCCGCGCTCATGGCCGGCTGACTCAGGCCCAGCGCCTCGCCGGCGCGTGTCACGTTGCGGTGCTGCAGCATGGCGTCGAACACCACCAGCAGGTTCAGGTCGACCGATCGTATATCCATGCCGTGGATTCTATGTATTTGTGGAATCGACTAGATCAATGATGGAGCTCTCCCTAGACTCGCCCCATCACTGAATTGATCCGCGTCAAGACGGACCCACCCACGAGGAGACAGACAAGGTGCAGACACTCACGCTCGCCCAGGCGCATTCCAGAAGCGCCGGCTACAAGCCCATGGGCATCGCCGTGCTGGACGAAGCCATCTGCATTGCCGGTGTGGTGTCGGCTGGCCTGGTCGCAGGCTGAGAGGGCCGCTTATGCAGTGCAGCTGCGGCGTGGATGTGCACGCCCACGTCATCCCCGGTGAATTCCCCGCCTGGCTGGGTGGCGCCACACCCCCCGGTTGGCCCTCCATGGCGCCGGCGCAGGACTGCCAGCACCGCAGCGTGATGATCGACGGCAAGAACTACCGCACGGTGTCCGATAAGAGCTGGAGCACCTCGCGCCGTCTCGCCGACTTCGAAGAGATGGGGTTGGCCTTGCAGGCCATCTCGCCCATGCCCGAGCTGCTGTCCTACTGGCTGGCGCCCGCCGTCGGCGCGCAGCTGGTGCGTTACCTCAACGAACAGATCGCCAGCATGGTGGCCGAGTCCGGCGGCCGGCTCATCGGCCTGGGCGCCGTGCCCCTGCAGGATATGGACCTGGCCCTCCGCGAACTGACTTACATCAAGACCTCGCTGGGGCTCAAGGGCGTGGAGATCGGCAGCAACATCAACGGCGTCGTCATGGGGGACCAGCGCTGGCTGCCTTTTTTCGAAGCCTGCGCTGCGCTGGATATGCCGGTCTTCGTGCACGCACTGCGCCCGGTGGGCATGGACCGCCTGGTCGGCCCGCCGCCCCTGCAGCAGGTGCTGGCCTACCCCACCGACGTGGGCCTGGCCGCGGCCTCCGTGCTCACCGGCAATCTGCTGGCCAAAGTGCCTGGCCTGCGCCTGGCCTTCAGCCACGGCGGCGGCACGCTGGCCATGCTGCTGCCGCGCCTGCAGCAGGCCATGAGCGTCTTCCCCGCGCTGAAGGACAGCGTGCTGAAGTCACCCGCCGAGCAGGCGCGTGAACTCTATTACGACACCCTGGTGTTTGATACGCCCACGCTGCAGCACCTGGTGCGCACCTTCGGCGCCAGCCAGCTCATGGTGGGCACCGACTACCCCTTCAACTTCCACGACGCCCGCCCGATAGCAAGCATCCGCGCCGCCGGTTTCGACGAGACCATCGTCGACCAGCTGACGCAGGCCAATGCCCGGCGTTTCCTGGGCCTGCCCATTTCTCAAGGAACAACAGCATGACCCATGCCTCCTCACGCGTGGCCGCCTTGCGCAGCGTGGCCCTCACCGTGCCCGACCTGGTTCAGGCGGAAGCGTTCTACACCGGCACCTGGCACCTGAGCGTGGTCGCGCGCACAGCTGACGCGCTCTACCTGCGCGGCACCGGCGCCGACCACCACCTGCTGGCCCTGCACCTCGCGCCGGGTCCGGCACGCATCCGCAACGTCACCCTGCGCGCGCGCAGCCGTGCCGCGCTGGACGACGTGGCGCAGTCTGTCGCGGCAGCCGGTGGTCGCGTGCTCGAAGCCATCGCCCCCGTGCAGGAACCCGGCGACGGCATTGCCCTCACCGTGACCGACGCCGACGGCCGTATCTTCCGCCTGGTGCACGGCGACACCTTGCATGCCGATGCGCACGAAGCCAAGGACCGGCCCCTGCGCCTGGCCCACGCCGTGCTCAACAGCCACGACGTGGAGGCCACGCGTGTTTTCATGGAGCAGGTCTTCGACTTCTCGCTCTCGGACCGCACCCGCATCATGGCCTTCATGCGCTGTGGTGATGACCACCACAGCATCGCCCTGGGCGACACCGACAACGACGCGCTCAACCACATCGCCTTCCTCATGCCCGACCTGGAGTCCGTCATGCGCGGCGGCGGCCGCATGCGTGACGCGGGTTACGGCATCGAGTGGGGCCCCGGCCGCCACGGCCCCGGCGACAACGCCTTCAACTACTTCGTCGGCCCCTTCGACGTGGTCATCGAATACACGGCCGAGGTCGAGCAGATCGATGACAGCTACCAGGCCGGCCAGCCCTCGGACTGGACCTGGCCGCCCGGCCGCGTCGACCAGTGGGGCATTTCCCAGCCGCCCAGCGCGCGCCTCAAGCAGGCGCAAAAAGCCATCGTTTTCGTTTCCTGATTTTTAGCGAGGAGTTTTCATGCGTTTCATCACTTACACCCAGGGCAAAGAGCAGCGTCTGGGCGTCGTCACGGGCAACGAGGTTATCGACCTGAACCAGGCCCAGCCACAGATCAGCGCCGACCTGCGCACCGCCCTGCGCGCGGGCCAGGACCTGGCCGGCGCCGCCAAGGCGGCCATCGCCTCCAGCGCCAAGCGGGTGCCTCTTTCCAGCGTGACGCTGGCCCCCGTGCTGCCCGAGCCCGGCAAGATCGTCTGCCTGGGCCTCAATTACTACGACCACGCCAAGGAAGGCGGGCGCGAGAAGCCGGTCTACCCCTGGTTCTTCCTGCGCTGCGCCTCCTCGCTGCTGGCACCCAACGCCAAGGCCTTGCGCCCCAAGGTCTCCGAGCGCCTGGACTGGGAGGCCGAACTCGCCGTGGTGATCGGCAAGACCGTGAAGCACTGCACGATGGACAACGCGCTCGACGCCGTCTTCGGTTATTCCGTCTTCAACGACATCTCGGTGCGCGATTACCAGAAGAAGACACCGCAGTGGAGCATAGGCAAGAACTTCGACCGCACCGGCCCCTTCGGCCCCGCGCTGGTCACCGCCGACGAACTGCCCGCGGGCGCCACCGACCTGCGCATCCAGGCGCGCCTGAACGGCCAGGTCATGCAGGACGCCAACACGCGCGACATGATCTGGGGCGTGGCCGAGACCATCCAGCTGCTCACCGAGTGCATGACGCTGGAGCCCGGCGACGTCATCGTCATGGGCACGCCGGCCGGTGTGGGCCAGGCGCGCAACCCGCCGGTGTGGATGAAACACGGCGACGTGGTCGAGATCGAGATCGAGAACATCGGCCTGCTGCGCAACACCATCGAGGACGAGGCCTGACCATGGGGAACCTGAAAGTGGCGGCGCCTTATGACGTCGCCATCGTCGGCTTCGGCCCTTCGGGTGCGGTCGCCGCGGGCCTGCTGGGCGCCCAGGGCATCCGCACCTATGTGTGCGACAAGCTGCGCGACGTCTACGACAAGCCCCGCGCCATCGCGCTGGACCACGAGATCATCCGTCTCTTCCAGCAGATGGGCGTGGCGAAGAAGATCAAGCCCTACCTCGAACCCTTCACCGATTCGGTCTATTACGGGGTGGACGGCCAGGTCATCAAGCGCATGTCCACCGTGGCGCCACCGTACCCGCTGGGCCATACGCCCTCGGTGGTCTTCACCCAACCGCCAGCCGAGCGCATCCTGCGCGAGCACGCGCTGTCCTTTTCCTGCGTGACCGTGCAACTGGGCCAGACGCTCACGCAGATCAAGCAGGATGAGCAAGGGGCCACGCTCACACTCAAGGGTGACGATGGCAAACCCTCCACCGTGCAGGCGCGTTACGTCATCGCCTGCGACGGGGCGTCGAGCACCGTGCGCAGCCAGGTCGGCATCACGCTGGAAGACCTGGACTTCGACGAGCCCTGGCTCGTGGTGGACGTGCTGGTCAATGACAAGGGCCTGGCCAAGCTGCCCACCACCAGCGTGCAGTACTGCAACCCCGAGCGCCCCAGCACCTTTCTCATCTGCCCCGGCCAACATCGCCGCTGGGAAATCTCCATCAACCCCGGCGAAGACCCGAAGGACGTGGCCACGCCCGCGGGCACCTGGAAGCTGCTGGCGCCCTGGCTCACGCCGGCCGATGCCACGCTGTGGCGCCAGGCCAGCTACCGCTTCCACGCGCTGGTCGCGAGCGTTTGGCGCAGCGGCCGCGTCTTCGTGGCCGGCGACGCCGCCCACCAGCAGCCGCCTTTCCTGGGCCAGGGCATGTGCCAGGGCGTGCGCGACGTGGCCAACCTCTGCTGGAAACTGGGCGCCGTGCTCCAGGCCGGCGCGCCCGAACGCCTGCTCGACAGCTACGGCGAGGAGCGCAAGGCCCACGTCATCGACCTGACCACCCGCATCAAGGGCATCGGCCAGATCATCTGCGAGCGCGACCCCGTGCGCGCCCGCGCGCGTGACGCCAGGCTGCTGGCCGAATGCGGCGGTGTGGTCCAGCCCACACCGCGCCAGGACGTGCAGCCCGCCTTGCGCGCAGGCTTGCTGGCCGCGCAGCAGCACCCGGCGCGCGGCACCATCTTCCCGCAGCCCTGGCTGATGGTCGATGGTGAAAAACAGCGCATGGACGATGTGCTCGGCAGCGGCTGGCGTCTGGTGCTCGATCGCCATGCCGATGCGGCCCTGCGCCAGCAGGCGCGCGTGTTGGCACGGCCGGGCCTCACGGTCGTGCAGCTCGGCACACCCGGCTGCACCGAGACTGAGGGCGTGTTGCAGCGCTGGTTCGAACGCCAGGGTTGCAGCGCCGCCCTGGTGCGGCCCGACCACTACGTCTATGGCGTGGCCTCCAGCGCGCAGGAGTTGTCGGGCCAGCTCTCGACACTGGCCGCTTTCTAAGGTACACAGTTTTTACAACGACAGACCCAACGAGGAGACAGACATGCAACGCAGACATTTCATCCAGGCCAGCCTGCTGGCCACGGCCGTTCCCGCCGCCTGGGCCCAGGCCAACGGCGCCTGGCCCGACAAGCCCGTCAAGTTCATCCTCTCGCAGCCGCCGGGCTCCGGCCCGGACAACGTGGCCCGCCTGCTGGGTGACCGCCTGGCTCGCGCGCTGGGCCAGCCCATCGTCATCGAGAACAAGCCCGGTGGCCAGAACATCATCGGCGCGCAGGCCGCGGCGCGCTCGCCCGCCGACGGCTACAGCCTGTACTTCGCCACCACCGCGGCGCTGGTCACGAACAAGTACCTGTTCAAGACCATGCCTTACGACCCCGAGAAGGATTTCGTGCCCGTGGCCTTCATCGCCAAGAGCCCGTTTGCCGTGGTCGTGAAGGCCGAGTCGCCCATCACCTCCATGCAGGACCTGATCGCCCGCTCCAAGGCCGAGCCCGGCAAGGTCTCGCTGGCCAACGAAGGCCCGCGTACCTTCGGCGGCATCATCGCGCGTGTCATCAACGCGCGCACCCAGATGCAGGCCAATCTGGTGGGTTATGCCTCGGTGGGTGTGGCCGTGCAGAACATCATCGGTGGCCACGCCGACGCGGCGGTGGCCGACGTCGCCTCCACCGCGGCGCTGGTGCGCCAGGGCCGCCTGCGCTACCTCGCCGTCACTGCGGCCAAGCGCGTGGCCGGTTGGGAGCAGGTGCCCGCGTTGTCCGAACTGCTGACAGGTTTCGAGATGGTGGGCTGGTTCGCCGTGGTGGCCCCGGCCGGCACGCCGGCCGCTGCCATCCAGCGCATGAACAGGGAGATCAACACCCTGCTGGGCGATGTCGAGGTGGCGCAGCGCATGGCCACCATCGGCCCCATCGCCGAGTCCATGGGCGCGCCCGAGCAGACCGGCGCCTTCCTCACTCTGGAGCACCAGCGCTGGAGCCGCGCGGCCCAGGAAATCGGCCTCTTGCCGGAATAAAGGAAAGGCCACCATGAACATCCTGCATCGCAGCTTCAAGCTCGGCCTGCTGCTGGTAGCGGCCAGCCTGCTCGGCGCCTGTGCCGGCCTGTCCAGTCCCTCGCCTTACAGCGCGAGCGGTTTCAACCTGGTCTCGCCCGGCCGCCCGGACAACGCCATGCTCACCCAGCCCTACGCTGGCAAGAACCCGGCCAATCCCAATTGCGTGGGCGAGAACCTCACGCCGGCCCTGAGCTGGGTGCGTGCCCCCGCAGGCACACGCAGCTTCGCCATCGTGATGGACGACCAGGCTGGTCGCGCGGGCCTGGGTGTGAATCACTGGACGGCCTACGGCATCGCGCCCATCGTGACGGGCCTGGCCGAAGGCGAGGCGAGTGCTCCCAGCAGCAAGCTGGTGGCGGGCAAGAACACGCTGGGCATGGCCTACCTGGGCCCTTGCCCGCCGCGTGGCAACGCGCCCCAGCACTACGTCTACACCCTGATCGCCACCTCGCTGGCGCCCGACGCGCTGCCGCCCGGCCTGAGCAAGGCCGAACTGATGGAGGCGCTCAAGGGCAAGGCGCTGGGTGCCGCCAGCCTGGTGCTGCGTTACTCGCACTAGGACGCATACCGCCGGCTTGCGTCGGTCGATCCTGTGCCAGGAAGCCAGCCCGCGAGGGCTGGCTTTTTTCATGCCGCGCCGCGATACAGTGCGTGCATGAACATCCGCATCCGCGACGAAACCACCCTCGACGTGCCGGCCATCACGGCCCTCACCGAGGCCGCCTTTCTCAATGCCCCGCACACCGCCCACACCGAGCACTTCATCGTCAACGCCCTGCGCCGCGCCGGGCAGCTCACGCTTTCGCTGGTGGCGGAGCAGGCCGGGGCCGTGGTCGGCCACGTGGCGCTCTCGCCCGTGACCGTGTCCGATGGCGCACCGGGCTGGTACGGCCTGGGCCCCATCTCGGTCTTGCCCGCGCTGCAAGGGCAGGGCATCGGTTCGGCCCTCATGCACGCCGCGCTGGACGGCCTGCGCGCGCGTGGCGCGGCCGGCTGCGTGCTGGTGGGCGACCCGGCGTATTACGCGCGCTTCGGCTTCAAGCCCTTGCCCGGCCTGGTCTACCCCGGCATCCCGTCCGAGTTTTTCATGGCCCTGGCTTTCGGTCCATCCGTGCCGCAGGGCAGCGTGGTGTTTCACGCAGCTTTCGAGGCCACGGCCTGACACACATCCACACATCTGGCAGGGGGCGCCGCGGTACCATACCCGCATGCAAAAGAACGAGACAGGGAGCGGTGCCACTGCGCCGGACACCACGGGCGGCCCCGCGCGCCTGTCGGTGGCCCTGCTGCAGGCCGAGAACCGCCGCCTGCGCGAGCAGCTCGACGGCCTGATCGCCGAGGCTCGCCTCAATCAGGACAAGCTGCGTCGCTTCGACCAGCTCGAACGCAAGGTCATCGGTGCCGCCTCGCTGGCCGGCTTGCTGGACACGCTGCTGCAGGACTACCCCGCGCTCTTCGAACTCGATTGCGTCACCGTGGCCCTGGTGGACGCGCAGTACGAAGCCGCGCGCATCCTGGGCGAAGGCAGCGCGTCCCAGCCTGGTGGCCTGCTTTTCCTGCATAGCGAACAACCCTTGCAGCAGCTCTACGCCGCCGGTGCCCGCCCGCTGCTGGGCGCGCCCACGGCCGCGCACGAATTCCTGTTTGAGGGGCAATCCGCCACGCCGGGCAGCGTGGCCCTCTTGCCCCTGGTGCACCGCGGTGCCTTCATCGGCAGCCTCAACCTGGGCAGCCGCGACGCAACGCGCTTCGCCACCGGCAGCAGCACCGACTTCCTGGAGCGCCTGGCCGCGCTGGTGGCCGTCTGCCTGGACAGCGCCCTGGCCACCGAACGCCTCAAGCTCGCCGGCTTGACCGACGGCCTGACCGGCGTGCACAACCGCCGTTATTTCGAATCGCGCTGCCTGGAGGAAGTGCAGGCCGCGCGCCGCAGCACGCAGCCCCTGGTCTGCCTGCTGCTGGACGTGGACCACTTCAAGCGCATCAACGACACGCACGGCCACCCCGCGGGCGACGCCGTGCTGCGCTACGTGGCGCGCCTGATCCGCGCGCAACTGCGCGGCAGCGACGTGGTGGCCCGTTACGGCGGCGAAGAGTTCGTCATGTTGTTGCCGGCCACGCCGCTGCCCGCCGCGCTGGACACCGCCGAGCGCATCCGCCGTGTCATCGCCGCGCAGAGCATGCCGGTGCAGGTGGCCGAGCCGCTGCGCATCACCGTCTCCATCGGTGCTGCATTGCTGCCAGGCGAGGGCGAGGTGGACGCCGCCGTGCTGGCCGCGGCCCTGGTGCAGCGCGCCGACCAGGCGCTGTACGCGGCCAAGCAGGGTGGGCGCAACCGGGTGCTGGCGGCGGATTGATCGTCGCTGCCTGCGACCAGATTCATCCCCTACGTACAAGGATGGGTAATTGCGGTGGGCCGCCCGAAGGACTAAGCTGCCTGCCATGGAGCCCGCCCGCACCCCGGCCACGCCGCCGGTTCACCCGCCCCGCCGCAGGCCAGGCCCGTGGCTGGCCCTGGTGCTGGCTGCCGGCCTGCTGCTGCCGGCCGCGGCCTGGTGCGAGGAAAAAGACTGGAGCCTCGGTTTCTACGGCGGCCAGTATTACGACTCGGAGCCCGCCGGCTTCTCGCAGGGCCGGGCCAACTACCTCCACCAGTACATCGTCGCGCTGACCGCCAGCAAGACGCTCTGGCGCGCGCAGGAATGGCCGCTCTCGCTGGAGGTGGATGGCATGGTCGGCCACCAGTTCGGCACGGCCACCCTGCAGGAATTCGCCATCGCGCCCGTGCTGCGCTGGAGCGGTTTCCCCTGGAGCGGCGTGCTGCCCACCAGCATCCGCGCCGGCCCCCTGGGTTATTCCTACACCACCATCGTCAGCCCGCTGGAGCGCAGCGCCACCGGGGAAGGCAGCCGCCACCTGAACTTCCTGATGCTGGAGCTGACCTTTTCCTCACCCAGGGCGCGCGAGCACGAGGTCTTCCTGCGCCTGCACCACCGCTGCACCATCTACGACCTGCTCAACAACTACGGCGCCAACGGTCAGGACTTCTTCGCCATCGGTTACCGGCGTTTCTACTGACGCCGACCGCTCACGCCGCTGGTTTCTTCAGATTGAAGTGGCCTTGCGCCACCGTGAGGCCGTTCACCAGCAGTTCGACCGCGTGCCGTCCCGGGTAGTGCACGCGGGTGGTGAAGTCGGCGATGGTCTGGTTCTTCTCCAGCGTCAGCTCGGCGCCGCCTGCCAGCTCCAGCGTGCGCAGCTTGAAGACCTTGCGGCTGCTCTCGCCGTTTTTCTTCACGTAGTGGATCGCGTAGTCCACCACCAGCTTCTGCGGCTGGTCTGCCGTGGACTGCAGCGTGGTCTTCAGCCGCAGCGTCTGCCCCAGGCGCAAGGCGGCCGGTCTCACTTCGAACGCACCCAGTTTCACCTTGGCGCCCAGCGTGACCGCCACGAGCTTGAGCGCACGCGGGTGGCCGGCCTTGATGAGATTGCGCAGGGCGTGCTTGGTGATCCACTTCGTCTCGGGCTGCTGCGTGGGCCAGCCCTCCAGCAGATCCAGCACCCAGTCGGGGTGGTCCTTGCTGATGTCGTTGAGGTGGTTGGCCACCGAGCGGCGCACGTAGTCGCTGGGGTCGGCCTGCAGCTTTTCCAGGATAGGCCGCGTGTGCTGCGGCTCGGCCACCAGCAGCGGCAGGCGCCGGGCCCAGGGCAGGCGCGGGCGCGTGCCCTCGCTGGCCAGGCGGCGCACGTGTTCGTTGTCGTCCTCGGCCCAGCGCAAGGCGTGCGCCAGCACGGCGTCGGGGTCCAACGCGATGTAGGGGCGGATGGCGAACTCCGCGCTGCTGTAGGGCGTGAGCTCGCGCAATGCCTCCAGCGACAGATCGAAATGCTCCAGCCCGTGCCGGCCCACGAACTCGGGCAGCACCATGTCCGCAAAGCCGCCGGGCAGCAGCGGCGCCATCTTGCGCACGATCTTCAGGGCCTTGGGGTAGTTGTCCGGCAGGTGCGCGCGCAGGCAATCCGCCGCACGGCTCATGCGCTGCATGATGGACAACTCTTCCAGCCCCTCGCGTGCCATGACCAGATAGGCGCGTTGGTCGAAAGCCGGGTGCGCCTGCGCCGCCGCGCGGCCGATCAGGGCCAGCGCCTTGGCGTTGAGCAGGTCTTTCAGCAGCGGGGCGGGTTCTTTGTCTTGCGGCATTACTTGCAGCCGTTGTGCAGCTTCCACTTTTCCTCGTGCCCGATCTTTTTGGCAAATTCGGGGACGCGGCAGCGCTCCTCTTCGGCCGCACTCCGTGGCTGTGCCGGCGCGCCATCTGCCGCAGCAGCGGCTGGCGCCGCGGGGGCTTGCGGCATCATCGACGCGGCGATCGACAGACTTACCAGAAAAACGGCCACGGCCGCGTATTGCGCGCCAGAGACAAACTGGATCGGCTGGCGGTCCTTGACTTCGCACACGCCGCCCGGGCAGAGCTGGGCCTGCTCCTTGTTGAAGAGGGTGTAGAGCTTGCAGCCGATGCAGATGCCGAAAGCTGTTTCGAAGAAAAGCAGCAGCAGGCACAGGGAGCAGGTCAGCATATTGATCGGCCCCTTGATGTTCTTGAACACCACCAGGTAGAGCATGGCTGTGGCCAGGGCCAGGCCTATGGCCCAGGCAAAACGCTTCTGTGGTGCACCCACGTATTCGGGGATCTGGTTCCTCACGGCAATGCGCCCCAGCACCAGGCTGGGCGAGTAGCGCGGATTGATCAGCACGCGGATGAAGAAGTCCGCAAAGAACCCGACCACCACCAGCTTGGTGGGTGCGAAGTCGCCGCTCAGCCAGGCGTTCATGAAGGCGATCAGCGCCAGGAAGAACAGGATGCCGGCCCCGGCCCGGGCTTCGCGCTCGTTGATGACGCGGACGGGGTAGTCAGGATGGTGCTCGCCGAATTGAAGAATGGTAGTCATGGGCAAATTATGGGGTGGCCACTTGTCTGCCGGGTAAAGGGCCATCAGCCGCCGCAAATTCCGCCGGCAGTGTGCGCTGGAACTGCTTGACAAACCGCCGCTGCTGGTGAAGATGAGGCTACATTGCCCACACCAGGTACCGGGAAAGTTGCAGCATCATGAGCATGAAGAGTGAAGTAGAAGAGGCCCTGCATGCGCATTCGGCATGGCGCAAGCGCTTCAAGGATTTCCTGAACGGCAAGGCGTCTTTTGACGTGGCCGCTGTGGGTGACAGCCACCGCTGCCAGTTCGGTGACTGGCTGGACCATGAAGGCTACCGGCTCATGCCCGAGAAGCGCCGCACCGAGGTTCAGGAGGCGCATGACGAGTTTCACCGGGTCGCGGCGGGCATCGTCGAGAAGATCCAGCAGAAAAAGTTTGCCGAAGCCAAGGAAGACCTCGCCAACGAAGGGCCCCTCAACCGGGCCAGCGCCCGGCTGACGGAAGCGCTCGTCAAGGCCAAGCTGCACGAGCCCTCTGCGGTTCCCCCCGAGAGTGCGCCGAAAAAAGACGAGACGCCCGAGTAAGGGCGCTCTGCCTGCCCAGGCGGCTTGTTAGGCGCCCCCGCTGTAGACCAGCCCCGACGCCACGCCGCCGAACAGATCCCCCTCCACCAGCGGCACGCCCGCAAACTCCGCCTGCAGCGCACGCTGGAAAGGGCGCAGGGCCGAGGAGCCGCCGGTGAGGTAGATGGCATCCAGTGCGCCATCGGCCACGCCGGCCTTGCGCACACACTCGCGCGCGCAAGCCACGGTGTTGGCCAGCAGGCTGTGCAGGTGTTCCTGCATGCCGGCCACCGTCATGGGCGCGGCCAGGCCGGCTTCGATGTCGCTGAAGTCCATGGCCGCATCGGCATCCGTCTGCGAGCAGCGGATCTTGGCCTGCTCCACCTCATGGGCGATGCGGTGGCCGTGGCGCTCCTGCAGCACACGCATCAGGCGCTGGTGCAGGCGGATGTCGGCATAGTTCGTCCACAGGGCCTGCGCCTGCGCCAGGGCGCGCGGCTGGTACAGCCAGTGGATCAGGTGCCAGGTGGACAGGTCGAAGAAGATGCGGCTGGGCACCTCGCGCCCCTCGGGGCCGATGTGCCGGTAACCCAGCAGCGGCATCACCTGCTCCAGGCTGAGCTTGTGGTCGAAGTCCGTGCCGCCGATGTGCACGCCCGTGGTGGCCAGCACGTCGTCGGCGCGATTAGCCTTTTTGATGCGGTCCGGCCCCAGCCGCACCACGGTGAAGTCCGAGGTGCCGCCGCCCAGGTCCACCACCAGTACCGTGCTCTCTTTGTCCAGTCGGCGTTCGTAGTCCAGCGCCGCGGCAATCGGCTCCAGCTGGAACGTCACATCCGTGAACCCCACCGCCTGCGCGGCCTGCAGCAAAGACTGCTGGGCCAGCGCGTCGCGCTCGGCGTCGTCGTCCACGAAGTGCACGGGTCGGCCCATCACCACGCGCAGGGGCGCCGCGCCCAGTGCCAACGTGGCGCGATCGCGCAGCGTGGCCAGGAAGGTGGCGATGATGTCCTGGAAGCTCACCTGCCGGTTGTTCACCACCGTGGTCTCCAGCAGCAGCGGGCTGCCCAGCAGGCTCTTGAGCGAGCGCATCAGCCGCCCCTCGGTGCCTTCCAGGTACAGGGCCACGGCGTCGCGGCCGAAGTGGGTGCTGAGGTCTTCGTGGTTGTAGAACACCGCCGTGGGCATGGCCGTGGCCGCGCCTTCCAGCGGGATCAGGCGCGCGGTGCCGCCGGGCGCGGCCCAGGCCATGGCGGAGTTGGAGGTGCCGAAGTCGATGCCGAGGGTGCCGGGGAGGGGACGGGTCATGAAGCGTAGGTGCCGGGTAGAGGGCTGCGGAGGACGGGCGATTTTGCCACCCCGGGAACCTGCGTTCAGACCAGCGTCAGGTCGCCAGCGACGAGCAGACCTGCGGCCTGGGCCGGCTAGCCGCCCGGGCCGGCTTCCTGCGGCCCCAGGAAGAAGCCGATCGCCCGCTCCACCACCCAGGGCTCGATGACGTGGTCGCCATCAAACGGCAGCAGCGTCAGGTCGGTGCCATCGGCCAGCAGTCGCTGCGCATGAGGCCCGGCGCTGGTCTCGAAGGGCAGCTGCGTGTCGGCGCGCCCATGCGCCAGGAACACCCGCGGCGAACCGTGGCGGGTGAAGGTGTTCATGAACCCCGCCGAGAGCCCGATCACGTGGCTCACCACATCACCATTGGTCAGCCCCACCGACAGCGCATAACTGCCGCCGTCTGAAAACCCCGCGAAAGCCAGGTGCCCCGTATCGATTGGAAAGTGCGTCGCCACCTGCTGCAAGGCGGTCTGCAGGCGCTCCAGGTCCGGCCCGTGGCCGCCGATCACGATGTCCCAGGTGGGGAACATCGACTGCGGCACCAGCAGCAGGAAGCGCCGGGCCCGCGCATGGCGCACCAGGTGGGGCAGCACCTTGTTGGCTTCGCCGCCCGCGCCGTGGAACATCACCAGCAGGGGCGCGGGCTGCCCGGCCTCCAGCCCTTCGGGCACGACCAGCACCGCCTCGCGCCCTTCGGGGAAGGGCAGGGCGTGGCGGCCCGGTGGCAGGGGCGCTGCACTCGGGGCCGCGTCGAGCCGCAGCGTCATGCGCCCGGCCAGGGCCCCGCTCATCAGGCTGGGGTCGATCATGGGCTGCATTCTAGAAGTGCAGCCCGCAGCACCGGTGCGACCTTGGCAGCCGGAACCCCTGTGGCTCAGCGGCGGATGATGCGCAGCAACACCACCACGACCGCGATCACCAGCAGCACGTGGATGAAGCCGCCCATGGTGTACGAGGACACCAGGCCCAGCAGCCACAGGACGATCAGGATGACAGCAACAGTTTCAAGCATGTGTTTTCTTTCGAAAACCCATGGTGTTCCTCGGGGGTGGGGCTGTCAAGGCGGCGGGTGGCTCGCCTGAACCGCCCGGCCATGCTTTACATTTATCTCGACGCCTGTGCATCCAAGAATTTCCCCATGATCTCCACCCAACAAGAACAAGCCCCCGTCCTCATCGCCGGCGGCGGCATCGGCGGCCTCACCCTGGCCCTTACCCTGCACCAGATCGGCGTGCCCTGCCGCGTGTACGAGGCCGTGCCCGAACTCCAGCCCCTGGGCGTGGGCATCAACCTGCAGCCCAATGCCGTGCGCGAGCTGTATGAATTGGGCATAGGCGCGGACAAGCTGGACGCCATCGGCATCCAGGCCAGGGAATGGGCCCTGGTGGGCCGCAACGGCAACGACGTGTATTCAGAGCCGCGCGGCCTGCTGGCCGGCTACAAGTGGCCGCAGTATTCGGTGCACCGCGGCCAGCTGCAGATGTTGCTGCTGGCTGAAGTGCAGCGCCGCCTGGGGCCGGGCGCCGTGCAACTGGGCCAGCGCGTCACGGGTTATCGCAACGAGGCGCAGGGCGTCACCGCCTTCATCGAGACCCGCAACGGCGAACGCCGTGAAGTGCAGGGCCGCCTGCTCATCGCCGCCGACGGCCTGCACTCCGCCGTGCGCGCGCAGATGCACCCCACGCAGCCGCCCATCCAGTGGGGCGGCGCCATCATGTGGCGCGGCACCACGCCGGGTGTGGCGCACCGAACCGGCGCCTCCTTCGTGGGCGTGGGCTCGCTCAAGCACCGTGTGGTGGTCTACCCCATCTCACCGCCGGACCCGGCCACCGGCCTGTCCACCATCAACTGGATCGCCGAGATCACCGTGGACAACCAGGGCGGCTGGACCCAGGGCGACTGGAACCGCCGCGTGAAACTGGAAGAGTTCATCCACCACTTCGAGGGCTGGAACTACGACTGGCTGGATGTGCCCGCCATGCTGCGCGGCGCCAAGGAAGTGTTCGAGTACCCCATGATCGATCGCGACCCCGTGCCCACCTGGGTGGACGGCCGCGTGGCCCTGCTGGGCGACGCCGCCCATGTGATGTACCCCGTGGGCTCGGCCGGTGCCAGCCAGGCTATCGTCGACACACGCGTGCTGGGCGCGGCCATGGTGCAGCACGGCGTGAACGCGCAGGCCCTGCAGGCCTACGACCAGAAGCTGTGCAAGGACATCTCGGCCCTGGTGCTGCGCAACCGCGGCTCCGGCCCCTTCGCCATCCTGGGCCTGGTGGACGAACGCTGCGGCGGTGTCTTCGACAACATCGACGACGTGATCCCCAAGACCGAGCGCGACGAGTTCATGGCCCGCTACAAGCAGGCGGCGGGGTTTGCGGTGGAGGCGCTGAATGGGGCGGCGCCGATTATCCCCGCCGGCGCGCGGGTGTCGGCCTGAGCCCGCCTGGGGTCATTTGGGCTGACACGAGGCACGCTGCCCCGGTAGACTGAGGGCCACCAGGGCAAGCGCATCGAAGGGTGCGCACGCAAAGCCACCGGTCTAAGGCATGAGCTAAGGCACTAGCTACGACAGCGGGGTTGCACGGAAAAGGTCTGTAAATCCATGCCCTCGTCCAGCCGTGCTGGGGGAGGGCATTTTGTTGGTGCGGGTATCTGCTGCCCCGTGGCATCGGGTCACAGGCGAAAGAGCGACACGTGAAAGACACCGAGAAAGTTCTCGACATCTGCAGGCGCATCGAGCGCGTGCTCCAGCGCGACTGGGGCGGCTCGGGCGATGGCTTGCGCCAAAAGCTCGGTTCGACCCAGTACGTGGTGCCCGCAGACCTGGATAAACGCATCCGCTACCTCCATGGCCTGCAAAAAAAGGCCTCGAAAGACGCACGCTTCAAGCTCAAGTCGTCCGAAGACTTCCTGTCCAAGGGCGAGCAGGTCATCAAGGAGCTCGCGCTCGCGCGCAACACGGCCAAGCGCCGCATGCTGCCCTGGCTGCGTGAGCTGGCTCTGCGCTACCGCATCATCTTGGCGGTAGCCGCCGTCGTGCTTGTCGCTGCGCTGGTCGGGGCGTATCTCTTCATCTTCCAGCCCGAACCTCCCCCGCCGCCGCCCGTGCCTACCCCCGCTCCCAAGCGTGTGCCCAAGCCGGCACCCAAGCCCGCAGCGGCCCCGGCCCCGGTGGCCGCGCCTGCGCCAGTCGCCAAGGCCTCGGCCCCGGTGCCCGCACCAGCCGCTTCTGCCCCCGCCACCCCCGCGTCTGCCACGGCCGTGGTCGAGCCCGCGCCCGGCCCGGCCGGCATCACGGTCCACATCGAAACACCGCCCGAAGTGGTCGTGATCATCAAGCGCGCCGAAGTCGTCCAGGGCGCCTCGGGCCGGGACGAGATCGCCGTCATCATCGACGTGCAGAACATGGGCTACCCCACCCTCAAGCGCATCACCTTCGACGCCTGGCTCTACGACACCTCGGGCGCCAAGCCACTGCCTATCATCCTTGCATCGGCGGCTGACGCGACGCCCTGGCACGCTTTCCTGCGCCAGGCCATCGCGCGGGGCCAGAGCGCCGAGGTGCGGCTCAACTACAGTGCCACGTCCAAATGGTCTTCGGACCAGGCCATCGCGCTGGTGAGCTCGGGCCGCTACCAGATCCGGCTCAAGGCCGTTTCGCTGACTGACGATTCGAACAAGTCACTGCCTATGTAGGCTGCGCCGCAGGCGCGGTGCCGGTCCCTACGCCATCGTGGCCTGGTGGACGAACGCTGCGGCGGCGTCTGCGCCTACATCGACGAGGTGATCCCCAAGGCCGAGCGCAACGAGATCATGGCCCGCTACAAGCAGGCGGCGGGGTTTGCAATGGAGGCCTTGAATGAGGTAGCGCCGACTATTGCGGCGCGCGCGGGTGGGTTAGGGGCCGACTCTTCGTTTGTGTACTCGAGGCGCTCGGGCGCGGCACGACTAGAGGTGTTTCTCGGCCCAGGCGAGCAATAAGCGTGCGGACGTGTACGAAGCGTAAGCACGCCAGCGATCATCTTTGTCTTTGTCGGCGAAGTCAGACAGCCCCTTCAACAGTAGGGGGTAAGGCCTTGGATGTTCTGAATAACGGGCACTGGCAAAGATTGCGTAGCCTTCCATATCGATTGCGCTGAGCTTCCGGTTCATAAGGGACAATTCCTTGGTGCGAAGCTCGGACGTGATGACATGGGTTCCAGTAAAAATTGGGCCAACCCTTGCCCCTAACCGCTGGCTCGGTAGTTCACCTGAATATTCCGAAGTAATCTTGGCTAGTAATTTGGCATCGCTTGCTAGACGAATAAATTGTGACTTTAGAGTAGGGTCGAGTTCGGCGGTTCGTGGCTCATTCTCGATCTGAATTTCCCCGTTGATTTCAACGACCTTCCCTCCGGAATAGTCCCAGCAGCTATCGGCAACTACAACATCTCCATAATTGCCAGATCCTTTTATGCCACCAGCTATGCCAGTCATAGCGACATATCTAGGTCTAAATCTTTGGATTGTTTTTGCGGCCAACGCAGCTGCAGCCGGCATACCCATTTCAAGGGCACTTACCGCAACTATCCGATGTCTTCCGCCGCTGTTCTGAATCGTGGTTTCAAATGTTGGATTGCAACTCGATCTAGTAATCTCGGCCCACTTATATGGAAGTTTGAGCAAGGAATCCAACTCTGGAACATGCAAAGCGCATACGACCGCCATGGAAATCCCATAGCCCTCGGGTGATGTGGGGTCGCTTTGTACTTGTGTGGCTGATGCAACGTGCGCAACAAATGAACTAAGTCGTGATGTCCAGTCGTGCTCGGGTGTGCTGCTATTTAGTAAACCAAATAGGTTATCTGAGAAAGCTTTCTCAGATAAAAGTATTGATTCAGGGTAGTCTGAAATGCCAAGGATATATTTTGGTCTTCGATATAAATCAGAGGAGAGTATTTCTTGGAGAAGATTTTTGCCCCCAAGTTTCTGAACTGCCTCGCCAGCTCTAATGGGAATTTGCAGATCAATTATCAGTGCATCGAATTTCTCGGTCGCAAGAAATCTCTTTGCTGATACCACGTCACTCACATGATTAATGCTTGTGTCAACGCCGGTTGTGGTCCTGATTACGTGCGTGATTTTCTCGGCCTTTTCAACCGTGTCCTCAACGATCAAGATATTCATTTCGTTATCTCACTAACAATTTTAGAAAGCATCAATTCGAGTTTCCCTCTCCATGCGCTTTCGGATGGGCTGTAGTAGACGAAACCGCGATAAAGGTGCCCAAATTTTCCGGCTAATTGCTTGTCTAGCTCATTCAAACTCATAGCAGCCGATCCTTCGCCTAGTATCTCGAAGCCAGAGACGACAACAATGTTTGTGGAAATGCTCTTTCGATCTAGTTGCTCAATGATCTCTCGACCTGCGAACGGTCGTGTGCGTCCTCCAGGTTCTTGGAATCCGCGATCAAAAGTTGGAAGAGTCATGTCAAGAATGACTATATCTACCGATTTTGTGAGTAGTGCGCGCAATCCAGACTGATACGATTTTGCAAACGAGACGCTCAAATTCGGCGAATGGCTGTTGACCGCATCCCGAACTTGCTCGAGTTTGTTTTCGTCATCTTCAATGATTAGCAGGTTTAACGTCATGAAAATGGCCTTCCATCAACGGCACCGAAACTTACTCGAAACAAGTTCTTCTTAGGATATGCTGCCGAAAATTGGAGAGTTGATCCGAAGTCGATTCTTATGATCTTAGCTAGCTTCAGTAGCCCTGTGCCGCCCTCGCGCTTGGCTCTTTCGTGTGCGGTTTCTGACTCAATGTCTCTCAGAATTGCGTCAACTTGAGATTTTTTTTCGCGACTTAGATCTTGGTCGACTGGGTTTTCGAGAACTACTTCAAGCGCCTTGGCTGTAATTTTGCATTGAAGCTCGCATTGAAGCTCGCTCGCTGCAACCTCTTTTCCGTATTTACCCACGTTGTCCAGAAGCAAATAAAAAATGTCAACCATTCCTGGCAGTGTTCTGCCGTTTAGGGTTCGTGCATCACCATCCACTCGGACGTCTATTCGTAGTGTTCTTCCTGGATTACAACGCTCGAACATGGTGCGTGCGATATCAATCGCTGTGTCGATCCGATAGGGATCAGCATCGCCGGCACCATGTCGGGTAAACCACGCTGCAATGCTGGCCAATTCAGTTTGCATCAGCGGCCGAACTCGGGTAATGGCCGCTTGGTACTGCATTCGGTCGTGTGCAGGTGGAAGCGTACCGGATGCATCGCTAAGCTTGTCTAGAAGCGATGAGAAGGAATTTCTGATCGCCCCAGTTAAGCTGGAGCGGACCGTTGCTAGGTTCCGTTCAGTGCGTTGCCAGAGCACATCCATGACGAGATCACAGAACGCATCGAAAGACTCGACATCTTGAGATTTCGATTCGATGGTCAATAACTCCTGGTTTGTGAATTTATAGTCAAACCAACCTTCAGTTGGACGTGATTCCGTGTTGATCTGTATGTATTTGTCCCGAAGTTCTTTGATGAGTGAGTCAACACCATCCGTAAATGATTCAATTTCCCGCGACAGTATCTCAAGCGCCGACGCGTCTTCGTTACCTCCAAACAGCGTGGCCCACTTTATGGGTGTTGAAAAGGATCCATCGGCCGACCGCCGTCCGAGCAGACTTTCTCTCTCGAAAACACTTCGCAACTGCCCGGCTAGTGTTCCATGACGAATCCCAACACTAAGATATACATCTAAGCCGTGCTCGCTGCTGGAGACAAACCGATCTCGAATCGCCAAGAATAGTTCATTGAAGGCTGCTAGACGCTCATTTCTTGGCAAACTCACTAGAAGTTTCATCCCTCGCTTCTCGAGTTGACTTCCGATCTGAAGAAGCAAATCCGTGACCTCCAGACCTTTTGTAATTGGTAAGCTTTGATATCGCTCAAACAGGTCTTTCACACTATTTCTCAGATTGTTTCTGAGGCCGGCAATATCAACGTAAATCTTGCTTTTCTCAACTTGTCGAACGCCCCGTTGGATCAGCTGTGCACGAGTGATGCGCGCAATTTCTTCGCTGTAATTGACGCTCCGAATTGGGTCTAGCTTGGTTAAGTTTTGACAGACCGCGATGCGTTCGTCCTCAACATCCTGAGAGCTCTCATATTCGATATGTGAATCAAGAGTGGTCGGAACGGCCAAGTGGCGCAGCAAGTGAACCAGCAGTAGTTCGCCTATCTTGCTCTCGGGAGGCGTGAGGTGGCTGGGCCGCCGATGGCCGGTTCTATGCAAATAGTCTTCAAGAAGAGATGTGCGCTCTCCATCAGTGACGGAATCAACTCGCCCACTGACGATGTCGCACAGTACGGGAACGGCAATCGAATGTTCGAGAGGACGTCCTGCGCGGAAATTGTCTCGCGCAAAATTCCAAAGGCCATCGACATCAATGCGCGTCATGAACCCCGGGTTCTCTGTGAGGTCCAGAACAATCTGCTCAAATGCAGCCACTGGTTGGCCAGTAGTTAGTAGGGCGCGTACGAGACCCTCGATCGCATCTTCTCTGTCTAGGGGAATTGGGCTTCCTAGCAACTTTACTAAGTGCGGGGCGGCTTCACTTGCGCGATTGCATTTCAGAAGCGCAATCGCCTCATATTTTGCAAGCCGTTTCTCTGGCACTTGTTCCTGAAATTCTCTCAGTGCATCTGGCTTGCCGGACTCGACAGCGTGCAGCAACTTATAAGTCAATCCGCCTTCGCCGATTTTTCGACTGGTTATCCATTTTGGCGTCAGCGGGTTTGATGCGAACAACCGTGGACTTACAGAGCTTCCGTTGAATTGTCCAAATAATGAGTAGCGCCCTCTTCGGTCCTCGGAGATCTGTCGAAATTCTCGCGATAGGCATCCAAAAAGATCTGCCGCCCAGTTGGACTGTGGGAACAAAAGGAGAAGTTTCAGTAAGGCTGAATGCGACTCCAGGCAGTCAGGTCCCTTTGCCAGAGCTGTACACAAAACACTCTCTATACGTTCGATATCTAGCGCCACGCCACTGGTCTTGGCCGCAGGTGCGCCAATACTGCGAATCAATGCCTTCGCCCGAATTTCACTTGCTGCGATTCGATTGGAGGAATCATGTTGTGCAGCTGGGATGATCAGAACCTCGTCGTATTTGCCTTGTGTATAGGAGTCGAGGATCGAGAGAAACAGGTCGCATTGTGGGGTAGGCTCGGCATCAGAAAGTGATCTGAATCGTAAGATCGACTCTAGACGTGAGTCGTTCACACTTTGGGAGAGATGAACTGCAACATTTTGCGCACACGCCCTTAAGTTTGCATGCCGCGAATCAGCGAAGATGAGTTGGATGATTCGAACGATAGTTAGGTATCTATCTATCAGTGCCGCACAACCTTCGAAAACCAATATTGACTTGATTTTTAGAAAGCTTAATTTGCTAAAAAATGCGAGGCGAAAAAGGAAGTAAGGTGTGGCCGTATACTCGCCATCTTCCGATTCATCGAAAGCCTTGAGGACTGTGTCGAAGTAGCGGTCAGCAGTTACTGTCGACTCGGTTCTGTAGCTCGTGTAGTACGCGATTGTCCGGGTGGCCGAAGAAATTGAATCATCTTCGGTAATAGATTTTGTGTAGTCTTTTTGATCTTTCACTCCCCCCTGAAGTTCGAGGTTGGCAATTCGAGCTTCAAGAAGCCACAAGGATGTTCCGAGACGCATCTCGATTTCGTCTAGAACCTGCCCGGCATCTTTGTGCTTTCCAAGGAGCGTTAGGTCCGCAAATTTTTTTTCCAATTCAAGAAAATCTTGAATCTTCGATTTAAAGCAGCGGACGGATGCGGTGATCCACCACAAGCACTGTTCCACACTTCGTTCATAAACCTCACTCCATTCGAGCAGTTCACGAGGCGACGATGGAAATGCTGGCCCAAACGCGATGGAGCTTAGCTTTGTATCGGTCGAACAGAACCAAGCAAGACGCGAGTAATCGCTATGCGCAACAGAGTCCAGTGTTCGTTGGAACTCCAAAAGTGGGTTTCGAGCGGCTAGTACTCGACTTTTTATTTTTTGAAGATTCGGATTTGAAATCATTCCCCCCCCTGAGCTGTCGCTAATCCTAGGACCGCATGATCATATGTCACAGGTGTATGCATTTGAAGTGGAGCGCTGATCGCTGGCTGCTCGGTATGCAAGAACGCCGAATCACTAGTCAATTGCCGCTGATGGCTGACCGTCGATGTCTTCCGGCGATGTATGAGCGGCGCTACTATGAACTGGTGTGCATACATCATCAAACTAAATGTCTGTATGTCCCAAAGCAATTTGACCCAAGGTTGACCCGCGACTGACACTCCGCCTCGTAAGACGCGCCCATTCCCCGGGCGCGTCGCTGAACAGGCTTGGCACACCGTCCGCCGGGTGCTGGACGCGAACCGCCACAGGCGGTGGCTACCTCGCACCAATCACCAAGCGACCCAGGATACGCCGGGACATTTGTCACCCACTAACGCATCCCGCGTTCATGGGATTTACTTTGGCCGGCACTTGCCAACAATACGACGGTGATGGGCCCGGGATCTGACCGGGAGTCCTTTTTCAAGGAGGAACCGTCATGAAGCTGATCCTGGGTCTCGGCTTGCTGCTCGCCGCTGCGAGTGCTTTTGCGCAAGTGCCACCCGCGCCTCCCCGTGCTGCGGAACGAAGTTTGGGGGGCTATGCGGACCAGGCGCCGCGGGGCTTCGAGAAGGAGCCCAAGCAGGTGCCGTATGGCATCAAGGCGCCGCCCATGGCCGCCCCGCCCATGGTCCCGCCCGGGGCGGCGCAGCCCAGCAATGCCGAGATTGCCGACCTGCTGCGCAAACAGACGGCGGCCATCAAGGCGCTGAATGGCCAGCTGGGCGAGCTGGAAGGGCGCATCGGCAAGCTGGAACGGGGAGCACGCTGATGGCCAGCACCACTGATGCGGCCATGGCTGCGCTGGACGTGGCGCAAAAGAACCTGGACAAGACACTGGCGCAGGCCCCTTCTCCGTCCCTGAGCTGGGTCCAGCCCTGGTCGCCGGACCTGGTGCAGTTCCTCGCCATCGGGGTCCTGCTGTTTTCCTTTGCGGCCCTGATCCTTGCCACCGCGCTGCTGTGGCGCACCGGCGCGCCGGCCCACCATGTGCTGCGGGTGTTCGGTGTCATCACCATCCTGGGCTTTTCGGCGCTGCTGCTGGTCATCGGCTACAGCAACGAGCAGCTCACGCCCATCGTCGGGCTGTTCGGCGCCATTGCCGGTTACCTGCTGGGCAAGGACCCGAAGACCAAAGAAGACGAGTGAACGATCCACACAGAGGAGAGAACCATGGCCGAGCTAGACAGATCCAGGCAGGCGGATGTCAGCGCCTTCATGTTCATGCGTGTCAACGGGCAGTCCATACGGCCCTTTGTTTCGGCCGGCGACCAGCCGGGCATGGGCCTGCAGAAGATGATCGACCTGACCTACTTCAACAGCGCCGGGAGCCAGGACATGCTCAAGGCGGTGGCGGCGCAGATCGCCCACATGCTGATGGTCTACATCAACACCTACTACACGCAGCAGCGCGAGTCGGGCTTCGAGAACAAGACGGTCCCCGAGGTCGTCCGCACCTTCACGGCGGTGCTGGTGGACCCGGGCAAGACGGTGCACGATCTCGCGGCGACGGTGGACAAGGTCTTCCGCTACAAGAACGAGGGCAGCGCCGCCGTGCCGGTGGTGGCCATGGCCGCCGAGCAGCCGCTGCCGGCTGCGGTGAAGAAGCGGCTCGAGCGTATCGGGATCGCATGAGGAGCGCCGCCATGAAACTGATGCTTGCGCTTGTCGCTCTCTTTTCCATCCTCAGTCTCCCGGCCCGTGGGGCGGACGGCCTGGCCGGCGAAGACAAGGGCTTCGTGATCACGCCCAAGTATTTCGAACCCAGTGCCGGCAGCACGGGCGGGGGCATGGGCTTTTCCTACAAGATCCGGAAGAACATCACGACCACGGACCTGGCCAAAGACGCCTACCGGGTGGGTGACCTGGACTTCAAGGCCGAAGGCAACGTGGCTTTCAACCGGAACATCAACCCCAGTGATTTCCTGAAGACGGGCCTGGAGCTCAACTACGTCTACCAGCGCTCCAGTGCGGTCACGCAGGGTGGCCCGGGCTCGAAGTGCGACCCGACCAACCCGGACACGGTGCAGGCCTGCGAAGAGGAGGCGCAGCGTTCCAGGGCGGGTGATGCGCTGGCCCTCATCGCCGGCCTGGTGACTTCGCTGGAGTCCGACCAGAAGTTCGAGAAGCGCAACGAGACTTTCGGCGCGCACCTCACCACCCTCTATCGCCCGGCCCCGGCTTCCTTTGCCAACCAGGCCAACCCGCTCGACTGGCCCTTCCGCCTGCTGCGCGGGCTGAGCGGCCACCCCATGGGTTTTTCCCCCTCGGCCGATGCCTTTCCCAAAGTGCGGCTGGCGCTGGAGCGCGTCAAACCCGGCAAGGACAAGGACCGCGCCGCGATCCTGGGTGAAACGCCGGATTACAACCGCGCCAACGTCGAGCTCGACATGACCAGCCCGGTGGGTGTGTTGCAGGGCAGGCAGGTGAAGTTCGAATGGAGCTGGCGCTACTTCAAGGAACTGGGCCCGCCCGATGCGATCCAGGCCGCCGGGCTGGACCAGTACCGCTATTCCGCCGCGGCCCTGAGCCTGGACTCGGGCTGGAAGCTCACCTATGCAACAGGCAAGCTGCCGCTGGGCCGCGAGGGTGACGCGGTGTGGGAGCTGGGCTACAAGATCAAGCTGGATTGAGTGCGCGCCCATTCCCCGGGTGCGTCGCTGAACAAGCGAGGCAGACATGACCGAGGCGCTGCAGAAACACCGGGCGCTGCTCGCCTGAGGCGAAACCCGTCAATTGGAGACGTTCGCGGGGAGACAGTGAAAACGGGTGTTGCCTGATATATTGATTGCCACCGCGCTGGGTATGCGGGGCAAAGAACCAATTCTGTGCGCACGCCATCGATCCAAACCCTGCTTTTGCTGCTGGTGCTGGCGGTGTCCGTTCCGTTTGTGACGGTGGTCGGGCTGAGCATCTACTACGACCGGCAGCAGACGATCGACAGCACCAAGACCTCGCTGCGCACGCTCGCGCAGACCATGGTCAGCAACACGGGCGGCAAGATCTCCGATGCGCGCGTGATGCTGGAGCGCCTGGCCAGCCGCCCGCTGGTGCAAAGGGTGGACCCCCGCAACTGCGACTCGGCGCTGCAAGGCGTGCACCAGCTGAGCCCGGGCTACACCAATATCTCCTATGCCAACCGCGACGGGCTGATGGTGTGCGCGGCGGTGCCGCCCCGCGACGGCCGGCAGATCCGCTTTGCCCAGACGGACTGGTTCCAGGCCGTGCTGAGGGACCCGCGCTTTTCCGCCAGCCTGCCCTACCGTGGGCCGATCACCGGCAAGTGGGTGGTGGTGCTGAGCGCGCCGATCTGGAACCAGCGGCAGGAGCTGGTGGGTTCCGTGCAGCTGCCGCTGAACCTGTCCACCTTTGACCCGCATATTCCCGTTGATTACCTGCCGCCCGGCAGCCGCTACGGTTTTGTCAGCGCCGACGGCACCCTGGTCTGGCGCAACAGTGACCCCGAGGCGATGGTGGGCCGGCAGCCTGGTTCCGAGGCCACGCGCCTGATGGTCCAGGTGCGCGACGGCGAATTCGTGGCGGACTCCAGCGACGGTGTGCGGCGGTATTTCACGGTGCTGACCATGCCGCAGACCGGCTGGATCGCCTACGTGGGGGTGCCGGAGGAGGGGGTGTATGCCGCCGCCGACCAACGCGCCATGGGCGCACTGATGATCGCGTTCATCGTGCTGGGGCTGTTGGCCATGCTGGCCCTGGACATCGCGCGGCTCATGGCCGAGCCGGTGGCTGCACTGGTCAAGGCGGCGCAGGCCGTTGAAAAGGGAGACCTCGAAGTGCGGGCGGCGGTGAGCGGCCCGCGCGAGATCGCCGCGGTGGCGCAAGGCTTCAACACCATGGTCGAGGCGCAGCAGCGCCACGTGGAGATGCTCAAGGGCAATGTGGAAGAGCTGCGCATTGCCGCCACGGCCTTCGAGGCGCAGGACGGCATGATGGTGACCGATGCCAACTACCGCATCCTGCGGGCCAACCGGGCCATGACGGAGATCACGGGTTACACGACCGAAGAGCTGATTGGCCAGACGCCCAAGATGCTGAGGGCGGACGGGAAAGAGCCGCCCGGTTTCTACGAGGAGCGCTGGCAGACCGTCATGCGCGAGGGCAAGTGGCAGGGCGAGGTGCTGGGCCGGCGCAAGAACGGCGAGACCTATCCCCGCTGGCTGACCATCACCGCCGTGCACGGGGACGACGGCGCCATCACCCACCTGGTGACCAGCGAGTCGGACATCACCGAGCGCAAGGCGGCGGAAGAGGAGATCACCCGCCTGGCCTTTTTCGACCCGCTGACGATGCTGCCCAACCGGCGCCTGCTGATGGACCGCCTGCAGCATGCGCAGGCTTCCAGCGTGCGCAGCCAGCGCCATGGCGCGTTGATGTTCATCGACCTGGACCACTTCAAGACCCTGAACGACACGCTGGGGCACGACAAGGGCGACCAGCTCCTGCAGCAGGTGGCGCAAAGGCTGGTGAGCTGTGTGCGCGAGGGTGACACCGTGGCGCGCCTGGGCGGCGACGAGTTCGTGGTGATGCTCGAAGGCCTGAGCGAAAGTTCCGAGGAAGCGGCCACGCAGGCCGAACACGTGGGCGAGAAGATCCTGGCTGCGCTGCGGCTGCCCTATGTACTCGACGGGCACGAGAACCGCAGCACGCCCAGCATCGGCGTGGCCCTGTTCATCGGGCACCAGACGTCCATCGAGGAGCTGCTCAAGCAGGCCGACCTGGCCATGTACCAGTCCAAGGCGCACGGCCGCAACACCCTGCATTTCTTCGACCCGAAGATGCAGGCCCTGGTGGCCGAGCACGCGGCGCAGGAGGAGCGCCTGCGCGAGGCGGTGCGCGCGCAGCAGTTCGTGCTGTATTACCAGCCGCAGGTCGTGGGACGCGATCAGGTGGTGGGCGTGGAGGCGCTGGTGCGCTGGCTGCATCCGCAGCGCGGCATCGTGTCGCCGGGTGAATTCATCGCCCTGGCCGAAGAGACCGGCCTGATCCTGCCGCTGGGCCTGTGGGTGCTGGAGACGGCTTGTTCGCAGCTGGCGCGCTGGGCCGGGCGGCCCGAGACCGCGCAGCTTGTGATGTCGGTGAACCTGTCGGCCAGCCAGCTGCGCCAGGCCGACTTCGTGGAGCAGGTGCTGGCCATCCTGCACCGCACGGGGGCCGACCCGAAACGGCTCAAGCTGGAACTCACCGAGAGCCTGCTGGTGAGCGATGTGGAGACCACCATCGCCAAGATGAGCGCGCTGAAGGCGCAGGGCGTGGGTTTCTCGCTGGACGACTTCGGCACGGGTTATTCATCGCTCGCCTATCTGAAGCGCCTGCCGCTGGACCAGCTGAAGATCGACCAGGGTTTCGTGCGCGACATCCTGGTGGACCCCAACGATGCGGCCATTGCCCGCATGGTGGTGGTGCTGGCCGACAGCCTGGGCCTGGCCGTCATTGCCGAAGGGGTGGAGACCGAGGCGCAGCGCGAGTGCCTGGCCCAGCTGGGCTGCCACGCCTACCAGGGCTATCTCTTCAGCCGCCCGCTGCCGCTGGCCGAGATCGAGGATTTCCTGCGCAAAGCCTGAGGCGCGGCGGGGAAAAGGCGGGCTGCTAAGATGGCAACGCTATGCGACGCTTCATCGCCTTCCTGCTGATCTGTCTGAGTTTGTGGCAAACCGCCCTGGCGGCCGGCCTGACCCAGGCCGTGCTGGCGCAGGACGGTGATCTGGCCCACCTGGCCCTGCACTGGCAGGCGGAAGGCCACCACCACGATGACGACGGCAACATCCATGCCGACGATTCGCACGATTCCATCCAGCACGTGATGGCCGATTGCAGCATGCACCATCTGGGCCTGATCGCCGTGCCCGCAGTGACTGCGCTGGAGCCGGCCCCGCAGCAGGTGGCGCAGGCGGCTTCTCATCTGCCGCCGCCGCCCTATCTCGACGGCTTGCGCCGTCCCCCCCGACTCCTGAGCTGATCTTTTTCCGGGTGCGCGCCCCCTGCGGGTGCGGCCCCGGCCTGGGTCCTGGTGTTGTCCTGTTCTGCGGGGCAGCGCCGGGGTCTTGCAGATCACATCGGGGGTTTCCGTGTTTCATTCCATACGACAGTGTGTTCTCGTCTGCGGCTTGCTTGCGGCTGTGCCCGCGGCCTGGGCGCAAGCGTCTGCGGCAGCGGACGAGACACGCATTTCATTGAAGGCCGCCACCGAGGCGGCTTGGTTGCGCTCGGTGCAGGCGCGCGAAGCCGGCGCGCAGCAGCGCGGCGCCGAGGCTGCGCGCAGCGCCGCCGGCAGTCTGTGGGCGCGATCGCCGGCGGTCGAGCTGGGCCACCGCGGCGACGTGGGCCGCGAGGCCAGCGGCCGGCGCGAATCCGAGGCGGGCCTGTCCTGGCCGCTGTGGTTACCGGGCCAGCAGACGGCGCGCCAGAACGCGGCCGACGCGCAGGGACAACTGGCGCAGGCTCAGGCGCGTGTGCTCAGGCTGCGCCTGGCCGGCGAACTGCGAGAGCAGGCCTGGGGTCTGCAACTGCTCCAGGCCGGGCTGCAGCAGGCCGAGGCTGAAGCGAAGACCCTGCAAGAGCTGGAGACCGATGTGGAGCGCCGTGTGCGTGTGGGCGATCTGGCGCGCGCCGACGCCATGATCGCGCGTGCCGAACTGCTGGCCGCCAGTGCGCAGCGCACCGAGGCCCAGCAGCGGCTGGCCGAGGGCCGTGCGCGCTGGCAGGTGCTGACGGGCCAGGCGCTGGACCCGGCGCCCGCCGAACCACCGGCCCCCGAGACGGCGACGCTGGACGAAACGCATCCGGAACTGGCGCTGGCCGTGCACCGCCTGGCCTGGAGCCGCAGCCAGCTGGAGCTGGTGCAGCACTCGCGGCGCGAGGCGCCCGAGGTGGCGGTGAGTTATCGCCAGGAGCAGGGCGGGGGCGCCAGCACGCAGGACAGCGTGGGCGTGAAGCTGCGCCTGCCCTTCGGCACGCAGGACCGCAATTTGCCGCTGGAGGCGGCGGCACGGGGCGAGCTGGAGGTGGCTGAAACCAGCGAACAGCGTCTGCGCGAGCAGCTGGGCGCCAGCCTGGCGGCGGCACGCCTGGCGCTGCGCAGCGCGCAGGAGCGGCTGGAGGCCGAAGGCGAGCGCGCCGCGCTGCTGCAGGAGCGTGCGGGTCTCTTGCGCCGCGCCTTTGCGGCCGGCGAGTTGGCCCTGCCCGAACTGCTGCGCGCGCTCAGCGCCGCCAGCCAGGCCCAAGCCGCCTGGGCCCGACAGCAAGCCGCGCTGGGACTGGCGCGCGCCCGTTATCAACAAGCATTGGGATGGTTGCCATGAAAGCCTTTTTCTTTTTAAACCAGGCCGGGCGGATGCGCCGGGTGCTGGTGGCCGGCGCTGCGACGCTGGCCCTGGCCGCATTGCCTGCGCTGGCGGGCCCCGGCGCCCACGGCCCGGGGGGGGAACATCTGGACGCCCCTGCGACGGCGGCGGCGGCGGGGGGCGCCCCGCGCGTGGAAGCCAGTTCCGAAACCTTCGAGCTGGTCGGCCACTTGTACGCAAGCGAGCTGTCGCTGCTGATCGACCGTTACGAAAGCAACGAGCCGCTGCTCGAAGCGCAGGTGGAAGTGGAATCCGGCGGCCTCAAGGCCGTCGCGAAGTTCCATGCCGACCATGGTGACTACGCCGTGGACGATGAGCGCCTGCTGGCGCTGCTGCGCCAGCCGGGTGAGCACGCGCTGGTGTTCACCGTCGTCAAGGGGCAGGAGAGCGATCTGCTGGACGGCACGCTGGTGCATGCCGCCGGCAGCGCTGCCGGTCTCGACGACCACGGCACGGGCGTTTCGCTGGCCTGGTGGGGCCTGGCCCTGCTGCTGCTGCTGGCGAGCCTGGCAGCTGGATGGTGGTGGCGCCGTCGGCGTGCCGCCTTGTTGCCGAATCTGGGAGGACACGCATGAAGACCACTGATTTCCTCTTGGCCGCGGTCTTGGTGGCCGCGCTGGGCACGGCCCAGGCCGGCCCCGGTGCGCATGGCCCGAATGGTGAACACCTGGATGCGCCCTCGGGCGCGAGCGGCGGCGGCCTGGCGCGCCTGCCCGATGGCAGCGTCAATATTCCGAAGCTGGCACAGCGGCGCATGGCCATCCGCACGGTGCTGGCCAGCCCCAGCGAAGCGGCGGCCACGCTGCAACTGCCGGCGCGGGTGGTGATGGACCCCAACAGCAGCGGGCGTGTGCAGGCCGCCTACGGCGGGCGCATCGAGCCCGGGCCGCGCGGCCTGCCGGTGGCGGGGCAGGCGGTGAAACGCGGCGAGGTGCTGGCCTATGTGCGTTACCAGGCCGAGCCCTATGCCGTGGCCAACCAGCAGAGCCAGCTGAGTGAACTGCGGACCCAACGCCAGATCGCCGAGCAGCGCGTGCAGCGGCTGGAGAGCCTGGAGGGAACGGTGCCGCGCAAGGAGATCGACGCGGCGCGCGCTGAGCTGGCCGGCCTGCGCGAGCGCGAGGCCGGCGTGGGCGCCAGCCTGGGCCAGCGCGAGGCGCTGACGGCACCCGTGTCGGGTGTGATCGCCAGCGTGGCGCTGGTGACCGGGCAGGTGGTGCAGGCGCGTGATGTGCTGTTCGAGGTGGTGGACCCGGCGCGCATGCTGGTGGAGGCCAGCACGCCCGACGCCACGCTGGGCACGCGCATCACCGGCGCGCAGCTGGCCGAGGTGCCGGGCACACGCCTGAAACTGCAAGGGGCGGCGCGCGCCCTGCGCGACGGCCTGCTGCCGCTGACCTTCACGGTGCAGGCCGGCAAGCCGGGCGCGGCCTTGCCGCTGGCCATCGGTCAGCCGGTGCGGGTGATCGTGCAGTTGAAGGAGCGCGTGCAGGGCATCGTGCTGCCGGCGCAGGCCGTGGTGCGCAACCCGGCCAACGAACCCATCGTCTGGATCAAGACCAGCGCGGAGCGCTACCTCCCGCAGCCGGTGCAGTACCAGGCGCTGGACGCGTTGACCGTGGTGGTGACCCAGGGCCTGGGCGCCGACAACCGCGTGGTGGTGCAGGGTGCGCCGCTGATTGCACAGATCAGGTAAGGGGCGAACCATGTTCAACTGGATGGTTCGTTCCAGCCTGCACAACCGGCTGATCGTGCTGGCCCTGGCGGCGCTGCTGATGGCCTACGGGGCCATGACCGCCTGGCGCACGCCGGTGGACGTGTTCCCCGATCTCAACAAACCCGTGGTGACGGTGCTGACCGAGGCCGGCGGCATGGCGCCGCAGGAGGTGGAGCAGCTCGTCACCTTCCCGATCGAGATCGCGCTCAACGGCATGCCGGGTGTGACGCGCGTGCGCTCCACTTCGGGCGTGGGCCTGTCCATCGCCTACGCCGAGTTCGACTGGGACACCGACATCTACCGCAACCGCCAGCTGGTGGCCGAGCGCCTGGCGCTGGTGCGCGAGCGCCTGCCCGCGGGCGTGACGCCGGTGATGGGGCCGGTCTCGTCCATCATGGGCGAGATCATGCTGGTGGCCTTGCCGCTGAAGACCGGTGCCGAGGGGCAGGCGCCCATGCAGGCGCGCGAGTACGCGGACTTCGTGCTGCGCCCGCGGCTGCTGTCCATCCCCGGTGTGTCGCAGGTCATCCCCATCGGCGGTGAGGTGCGCCAGCTGCGCGTGGAACCCGACACCGCGCGCATGGCGCAGTTCGGCGTGACGCTGACGCAGGTGGAGCAGGCGCTGCGCGGTTTTGCGTCCAACGCGGGCGGTGGTTTCATCGACCTCAACAGCCGGGAGTACCTGATCCGCCACGTAGGCCGCACCCACCGGGTGGAAGACCTGGCCGGTGTGGCCGTGGCCTGGAAAAACGGCCGCCCCATCCAGTTGCAGCAGGTGGCGACGGTGCGTTTTTCCGCGGCGCTCAAGCGCGGCGATGCGGGCTACAACGGCGCCCCGGCCGTGGTGGTGAGCGTGCAGAAACAGCCCAGCGCCGACACCGTCAAGCTCACCGCCGCCGTCGAGGCCGCGCTGGCTGAACTCAGGCAGGGCCTGCCGGCGGGCCTGAGCGAGCCGCGTGTGCTGTTCCGCCAGGCGGACTTCATCAAGGCGTCCATCGGCAACGTGAGCGAGGCGCTGCGTGACGGCGCCATCATGGTGGCCATCGTGCTGTTTGCCTTCCTGCTGTCGGCGCGTACCACGCTGATCTCGCTGGTGGCGATTCCGCTCTCGCTGGCGGTGACGGCGCTGGTGTTCCAGTGGCTGGGGCAGTCGATCAACGTGATGACGCTGGGTGGCCTGGCGATTGCCATCGGTGAACTGGTGGATGACGCGGTGGTGGATGTGGAGAACATCGTGCGGCGCCTCAAGCAGAACCGCACCGCCGAACATCCGCAAAGCGTGTTCCAGGTGGTGCTCCGCGCCAGCGTGGAAGTGCGCTCGGGCATCGTCTACGCGACCATCATCGTGGTACTGGTGTTCGTGCCGCTGTTCGCGCTGCCGGGCATCGAAGGGCGGCTGTTCACGCCGCTGGGCATCGCCTACATCGTGTCCATCCTGGCCTCGATGCTGGTGTCGATGACGGTCACGCCGGTGCTGAGTTATTACCTGTTGCCGCGCATGAAACGGCTGGACCATGGCGACTCGCCCCTGGTCATCTGGCTCAAGCGCCAGGACACGCGGCTGCTGCACTGGTCCTTCAGCCATGCGCGCGCGCTGATTGCCGGCGCCTTGGTGGCGGTGTTGCTGGCGGCGGCCTCCGTACCCTTCTTCGCGCGTGCCTTCCTGCCGCCCTTCAACGAGGGTTCGCTGGTGCTGTCGCTGTTGCTCAACCCCGGGACCTCGCTGGCCGAGGCCAACCGCGTGGGCGCGGTGGCCGAGACGCTGATTGCCGCGGTGCCGGAAGTGACGCAGGTGGGACGACGCACCGGCCGCGCCGAACTGGACGAACACGCCGAGGGTGTGCATTCGGCCGAGATCGACGTGGACCTGAAGCGCAGCGAGCGCGACCGCGAGGCCGTGATGGCCGACATCCGCCAGCGCCTGGCCGTGCTGCCCGCGCAGGTGGCCATCGGCCAGCCCATTTCGCACCGGCTGGACCACCTGCTGTCAGGCGTGCGGGCGCAGATCGCCATCAAGATCTATGGCGACGACACCGACACGCTGCGCGGCCTGGCCGAGCAGCTGCGTGCCGGCCTCTCGAACGCCCACGGCCTGGTGGACCTGACGGTGGAGAAGCAGGTGCTGATTCCGCAGATCACCGTGCGGCTGGACCAGGCGCGCGCTGCGCAGGCCGGGCTGGCGCCGGGTGAGGCCATCGCCGCGCTGCAGGCGCTGACCGACGGCGCGCACGCAGCGCAGATCGTGGACGGCGCGCGTCGTTATGACCTGGTGCTGCGCCTGCCCGATGCCCAGCGCAGCCCGCAGGACCTGGCGCGCACGCTGATCGACACGCCGGCCGGGCGCCTGCCGGTGAGCAGCATCGCGACGGTGGAGGAGGGCGATGGCCCCAACCAGATCGGGCGCGAGAACGGGCGCCGCCGCATCATCGTCTACGCCAACACCGACGGCACCGACATGGCGCATGTGATCGAGGACATCCGCGGTGTGATCGCGCAGCTGCCCCTGCCCAGTGGCACCTTCATCAGCCTGGAGGGGCAATTCCAGGCGCAGGAAGCGGCCACGCGGCTGATCCTGGGGCTGTCGCTGGTCTCGCTGGCCATGATGTTCCTGGTGCTGTACTCGCGCTACCGCTCGGCGGTGCTGGCGGGCATCGTGATGGCCAACATCCCGCTGGCGCTGATCGGCTCGGTGATCGCCATGTGGATCGCGGGCGTGAGCCTGTCGGTGGCATCGATGGTGGGCTTCATCACGCTGGCGGGCATTGCCACACGCAACGGCATCCTGAAGATCAGCCACTACATCAACCTGTGCCAGTTCGAGGGCGAGACCTTCGGCCAGGCCATGATCGTGCGCGGTTCGCTGGAGAGGCTCACGCCGGTGCTCATGACGGCGCTGGTGGCAGCCTTCGCGCTGACGCCGCTGCTGCTGGCGGCCGATGCGCCGGGCAAGGAAATATTGCACCCGGTGGCGGTGGTGATCTTCGGCGGGCTGGTCAGCTCCACGCTGCTGGACACGCTGCTCACGCCCGTGCTGTTCTGGCTGCTGGGCGAGAAGCCGCTGCAGCGCCTGCTGGCGGGGGATGTCGAAGGCGAAGGCAAGCAAGCCTATTGAAGGATGGCGTTCATGGGGCTGTTGGCGCCGCCCCTCACGAAGTGCGCCGCAGATGATGGAGAGTAAGACCATGAAGAAGTTTCTGATGATGGTTCTGTTGGGTTTGACCAGCCTGGGTTTTAGTGCCGCCTGGGCGCATGGGGATGCCAAGCCCAGGCATGGCGGTGTGGTGCGGGAGGTCAGCGACCTGACTTTCGAACTGGTGAGTGATGCCAAGGGTGCGGCGATCTATGTCGAAGACCATGGCCAGCCCATGGCGCCGACGGGCATGAGCGGCAAGCTCACCGTGCTCAAGGGCAGCGAGAAGACCGACTACCCGCTGGTGGCCGGTGCCGACCGGCTGGAGGCCGCCGGGGCCCAGCTGCCCAAGGGCGCCAAGGCCGTGGCCGTGATCAACGGTGCGGGCAGGAAGACCCTCACGGTGCGCTATACGCTCAAGTGAAAGCCTTCTGCGATACGCTCTCCCCATGACATCCAGCGTTTTCTACGCCCTGCTGGCGGCGGCCCTGTTCGGGGCCAGCACGCCGGTGGCCAAGCTGCTCGTGGGCGAGCAGCCGCCGGTTTTGCTGGCCGGCCTGCTCTACCTGGGCAGCGGCATCGGGCTGGGGCTGGCGCGGCTGCTGCGCGAGCGCGGCTGGAAATCCTCGGGGCTGGCCCGGGGCGACTGGCCCTGGCTGCTGGGCGCCATCCTCTTTGGCGGTGTGCTCGGGCCGGTGGCCCTGATGTTCGGGCTGACCCAGGTCAGCGGCTCGACCGCCTCGCTGCTGCTCAATCTCGAAGCGGTGCTGACGGCCGTGATCGCCTGGTGGGTCTTCCGCGAGAACGCCGACCGGCGCGTGGTGCTGGGCATGGTGGCCATCGTGGCGGGGGGTGTGGTGCTGTCCTGGCCCGGCGGCGAGGGCGCTGCCTCCAGCGGCTGGGGGCTGCTGGCGATTGCGCTGGCCTGCCTGTGCTGGGCCATCGACAACAACCTCACGCGCAAGGTGGCGGCTGCGGATGCGCTGTTCATCGCCAGCACCAAGGGCCTGCTGGCCGGCAGCGTGAACACCACGCTGGCCCTGGCTTTCGGCGCCACCTTGCCGGCCGTGGAGACCCTGGGCCTGAGCCTGCTGCTGGGGCTGCTGGGCTACGGCCTGAGCCTGGTCTGCTTCGTGCTGGCGCTGCGCGGCCTGGGCACGGCGCGCACCGGCGCGTATTTCTCGACCGCGCCCTTCCTCGGCGCCGCCGTGGCGCTGGGCCTGCTGGGCGAGAGTGCCACACCGGCCTTCTGGCTGGCCGCGGCATTCATGGGCCTGGGGGTCTGGCTGCACCTGAGCGAGCGGCACGAGCATGAGCACACCCATGAGCCGCTGGAGCACACGCACCCCCATGGGCACGACGAACACCACCAGCATGAGCACGACGCCGCCTGGGACGGCACCGAGCCGCACATGCACTGGCACCGGCACGAGGTGCTGACCCACAAGCATCCGCACTATCCGGACATCCATCACCGGCACGGGCATTGAGCGGGCGGGGCCGATAGACCCAGCGCGAGCGAGGATGGCGCGCTTTGCCTACACTGGCGCGGCCTGCCTCGTCACGGGCGGGAGCCATTCATTCTTTGCGAGACCTACTCCATGAAACTCTTCATCAAACCCGGCGCCTGCTCCCTCTCCCCCCACATCGTGCTCGAAGAACTGGGCCTGAAGTACGACACCGAGGTGGTGGACCTCAAGGACAAGAAGACGGCCTCGGGCGCCGACTATCTGACGATCAATCCCAAGGGTTACGTGCCGGCGCTGCAGCTGGATTCCGGCGAGGTGCTGACCGAAGGTCCGGCCATCGTGCAGTACCTGGCCGACAGCCAGCCCGCCAAGAAACTGGCCCCGGCCAACGGCACGGTGGAGCGTTACCGCCTGCAGGGCTGGCTGACCTTCACTGGCACCGAGCTGCACAAGACCTTCAGTCCGCTGTTCAACCCGGCCGCGCCGCAGGAGTGGAAGGATTTCTGCCGCGCCAACATCGAGCGCCGCCTGAAATACGTGAACGAGCAGCTGGCCGGCAAGGACTACCTGATGGGCCAGGACTTCAGCGTGGCTGACGCCTACCTGTTCACGGTGACGAACTGGACCAAACGCGTGGCCATCGACATCAGCGGCCTGCCCAACCTGGTGGCCTACATGGCCCGCGTGGCCGCGCGCCCGGGCGTGCAGGCGGCGATGAAGGCTGAAGGGCTGGTCTGACGGCTTGGCTGCCTAACGACGGCTCAGGCGCAGGGCATTGCCGATGACCGAGGCGGAGCTCAGGCTCATGGCCAGGGCGGCCACCATGGGTGAGAGTAGCCAGCCGGTGAACGGGTACAGCAGGCCCGCCGCGACCGGGATGCCCAGCGCGTTGTAGAGAAACGCGAACATCAGGTTCTGCTTCATGTTGCGCACGGTGTCGACCGACAGCAGACGCGCCACCGCGATGCCGCGCAGATCGCCCTTGATCAGCGTGACCTGCGCGCTGTTCATGGCCACGTCGGTGCCGGTGCCCATGGCCACGCCCACGTCGGCCTGGGCCAGGGCGGGGGCATCGTTGATGCCGTCGCCCGCCATGGCCACCACACGGCCTTCGCGCTGAAGCCGGTCGACCAGGGCCAGCTTGTCGGCCGGCTTGACTTCACCGTGCACTTCGTCGATGCCCAGCCGCGTGCCCACGGCCCGTGCCGTGGTGAGCCCGTCGCCGGTGGCCATGACAATGCGCAGGCCCGCCGCCTTGAGCGTGGCCAGGGCTTCGGGGGTGCTGGGCTTGATGGGGTCGGACACCGCCAGCAGGCCGGCGAGCTGGCCGTCCACTGCGAGGTACATCACGCTGGCGCCTTCGGTGCGCAGGCTTTCGGCTTGTGCGGTCAATACCTCCACCGCGACGCCGGCCTGTTGCATCAGGGCCGTGTTGCCCAGGACAAGTGAACGCCTGCCCACCGCGCCGCGCACGCCGATGCCCGAGCTGGATTCGAACTGTTCGGGGGTGTCCAGCGCCAGGCCACGCGTGCGCGCGGCCTGCACGATGGCGGCGGCCAGCGGGTGTTCGCTGCCCTGGTCCAGGCTGGCGGCCAGGCGCAGCACCTCGTCGTCGGTGAAGCCGGGGGCGGCGATGGTCCGCTCGAAGGCGGGGCGGCCTTCGGTCAGGGTGCCGGTCTTGTCGATGATCAGGGTGTCGATCTGGCAGAACTTCTCGATGGCGGCCGCATCGCGGAACAGCACGCCGTGCGTGGCGCCCCGGCCGGTGGCGACCATGATGGACATGGGTGTGGCCAGGCCCAGCGCGCAGGGGCAGGCGATGATGAGCACCGCCACCGCATTGATCATGCCGTAGACCCAGCGTGGCTCGGGCCCCCACAGGCCCCAGGCCAGCAGGGTCAGCACGGCGATGGCGACGACGACCAGTACGAAATAACCGGCCACGACGTCGGCCAGACGCTGCATGGGCGCGCGGGAGCGCTGCGCCTGGGCCACCATCTGCACGATCTGCGCCAGCATGGTGGCCGAGCCCACGCGCTCCGAACGCATGACCAGCGCGCCGCTGGTGTTCATGGTGGCGCCGATGACCTTGTCGCCGGCGCGCTTGGTGACGGGCAGCGGCTCGCCGGTGAGCATGGATTCGTCCACCGCGCTGCTGCCTTCGGTCACGGTGCCGTCGACCGGCACCTTCTCGCCGGGGCGGATGCGCAGCAGGTCGCCGACGTGCACGTGCGCCAGCGGCACGTCTTCTTCCGTGCCGTCGCTGCGGATGCGCCGGGCCGTCTTGGGCGCCAGGCCGAGCAGGGACTTGATGGCGGCCGAGGTCTGCGAGCGCGCCTTGAGTTCGAGCACCTGGCCCAGCAGGGTGAGCGAGATGATGACGGCCGCGGCCTCGAAATAGACGCCCACACGGCCCATGGAGACAAAGGTGTCCGGGAAGCTCTGCGGCGCGACGGTGGCCAGCACGCTGTAGACGAAGGCGGAGCCGGTGCCCAGGCTGATGAGCGTCCACATGTTCGGGCTGCGGTTCACCACCGACTGCCAGCCGCGCACGAAGAAGGGCCAGCCCGCCCACAGCACGATGGGCAGCGACAGGGCGAACTCCACCCAGGTCTGGGTGGCGGCGCTGAAGAGGGCCAGCGTGTGCCCGGCCATGGCCAGCAGGGTGACCACCACGGTGAGGGGGAGCGTCCACCAGAAGCGGCGCTGGAAATCGCGCAGTTCGGGGTTGTCGTCTTCCTCCAGCGTGGGCATCACGGGTTCGAGGGTCATGCCGCACTTGGGGCAGGTGCCCGGATGGTCCTGCCGGATCTCCGGGTGCATGGGGCAGGTGTAGAGAGTGCCTGCGGCCGGGGGCGCCACCGTCACGGCCGGCGCGGTGGCCGGGGGATGGTGATGCGCGCGATCGTGCTGGCTGTTCATCGCAGTGGCGGCATGGCGCTGTCAGTTCTCAGGCTGGTCGCGGTCGAGCAGGGCCTTGGCCTGTTCATAGGCTTCCGGCGTGATCTCGCCGCTGGCCAGTCGCCGGCGCAGGATCTCGTGTGGTGTGTCCCGGTCCCGGCGCCGGGCGCGTTTCTCGGGGCTCAGCACCGTGAACCACAGCACCACGATCAGCACCAGCCAGATGAACCACCAGAAGCCGTGCATGCCGCCCATGTAATAGCCGTATTCGGGGAACATGATTCACCTCCTCGAGAGTGACGTGTGGCCAGGGGTGCCCGTGCGCTGCGCACGTCCGTCGATGTGCGGTTGTGGCACCGAAGCCCGGTCTTGTCAACCGCGGCCTGGCGCGGCGACGCAGCGGCCGGGCTCAGGCCCGGTAGACGATGCGGTTGCGGCCGGTCACCTTGGCTTGCAGCATGGCCTGGTCGGCCTTGTCGATGGAGGCGGCCAGATCGTGGCTGGCCAGAACTTCGGCCACGCCGATCGAGGCGGTGACCGGGGCCGGCCCGGCGAGCTCGGTTACGGCCCGGCGCAATTTCTCGGCCACCAGCAGGGCATCGTCATGCCGGGTGTTGGGCAGGCAGATCAGAAACTCCTCACCGCCCCATCGCAACACGCTGTCGTCGGGGCGCAGCATGTTGCGCAGCGTCATGGCGATGTTGCGCAGCACCTGGTCGCCCACGGCATGGCCCAGGGTGTCGTTGACGGTCTTGAAGTGATCGACGTCGACCATCAGCAGGAAGGACGATGGGTCGGTCGTCGACCGGCGCAACAGGCGGCGCTCGATGATGGGCAGGGCGTGCCGGTTCAGCACGCCGGTCAGCGCATCGTGGTACACGGCCTCTTCCAGCGCCGTGCGTTCGGCCAGGGAGGTCAGGACCGAAGAAAACAACTCGCCCAGCGCGGTAAAGAGGCTTTCGCCCACGTCGCGGAAGTAGTGCTCGTGGTCGGCGTAGATGACGAACAGCCCGCCCATGCTGGTGAAGCTGGACTTCAGCGGCACCGCCATCACGCTGCGTACGCCATGGTCGTTCGCCATCTGGCGCCAGGGGCCGTAGGGGGAGCGGCTGGAGATGCGGAACTGTTCCGGGGTCTTGCCGCCCAGGGTGCGATAGGCCGGGCCCTGCTCCGTCAGGACATTGCGCTCGATGGTGGTGTTGGCGGCATAGTCGCTGGCCACACCGGCGTAGGCCTGCGGGCGGATGACGTTGGTCTTTTCGTCGCCGAACCAGGTCCAGGCCAGGCGGATGTGCTGGCTGGCGCCGCACATGGCTTCGCAGACGCCGCGCACCAGCTCCAGTTCGCGACGCACGGTCATCAGCCGTGCCGCACTGGCCAGCAGGGTTTCGGCGATCAGGGCGCGCTCGGCCAGGGGATTGAAAGGCGCGTGCGGCCCATCGGTCGCTGCCAGTGGTACCCGTATGGGGGCCGGCTGGCGCAAAAGCCGCTTGAAGAAGCTCATGGGGTGGGTTCCGGGAGGGCGACACGGCGGCCGCCGCAGGGTTCAGTCCCGCTTGGCCGTGCCGAGCTTGCGGTAGACGGTGGCGCGGCTGATGCCCAGGTTGCGCGCGGCCTGGGCCACGTTGCCGCGGGCTTCTTCCACGGCTTTGCGGATCAGGCCGGTCTCCACGTCGCGCAGGGGCAGGGTGGTGGCCGTGGCGCTGGCCGTGCGCGGCATCATGACGGGGCCGGCAGCTCGGCCCACCAGTTCGGCACGTGCCTGCAGGCGCAGGCCGGACCACAGCGGCACTTCCACCGGCTGGCCCTGGCGCGCGGCGTCGAACAGCATTTCCCAGGGCAGGGCGAAGAGGTCGCGGCTGTGCAGATCGCTGTGCTGGCCGCCGGCCAGCAGCGGCAGCAGCTGGCGCGCTGCGCGGTTGCTGGCGCACACCTGGCCGTCGGCGTCCAGGGCCAGCAGGCCGTCGGCGTCGTCGCCCAGCGGCATGCCAGGCCAGTTCATGCGCAGCAGCAGGCGATGCGGGCGCTGCAGCATCAGGGCGTTTTCGATGCGGCGCGCGGCGTGCGTGGCCAGGTGGCGCAACTCGGGGCGCTCGGCGGCTTCGATGCCGGTGAGGTCGAGCATGCCCACGCAGCGGCCATCGGGGCCGAACAGGGGAGAGCCGGCGCAGCTGTAGATCGAGGTGTCCTGGAAGAAATGTTCACCGCGGTGCAGCCAGACCGGCTGCAGCTCGCGCAGCGCGGCGCCGATGGCGGTGGTGCCCACGCTGTTTTCCGAGAGGTTCACGCCCACGCGGGTGATGAGGGCGGCACGGCGGTCGCTGCGGTCGATGGGGCCGTCGGTGTCGATCACCACGCCTTCATGGTTGGTGAGGATGGCGAAGTAGCGTGTTTCGGCCAGGGCGCCGCCGAGCTGCTTGAGGATGGGGCGCGCGGCCTGCATCAGCTTGTGGTTGGCCTCCGAGGCCTGGCGCATGACGGCGGCCGAGACGGCCTCGAAGTTCACGCGCTCCTGCGGGCGCAGGCCGCGGGCCAGGCAGCGCTGCCAGCTCTGCGCGATCCAGGGTTCGATCAGGCCGCCGGCCATGGGCGCGGCTTCCAGCATGGCGAGCTGGCGAGCCTGCGCGATGCGCGCGAGGCGGGAAACGGGTTGGGGAGTGGGCGTGGCATGCATGGCGGTATGCGGCGGCGGATCGTGCTTGACGCGCATCATGCCAGTCTTTGGCATTCCTGGGGCGGTGTTGCATTTTGAGAATAAAGCTCGCTGACGCCATAGCCGACTAGGGTTCTCCCTAGTCCCTCCTGGGGGCTGCGATTCAAGAATGCCTATGCATAACCATTCATAGGCAAAGTGCCGCGGCACGACCCCCCCAGGAGACCTCCATGCAAAAGGTGTTGCACATCAACGCAGACAAGTGCACCGGCTGTCTGCAGTGCGAAATGGCCTGTTCTTTCGAGAACTACGGCACCTTCGCCACCGCCAAGTCGCGGATCAAGGTATTCGACTTCCACCACACCGGCAAGAAAGTGCCCTACACCTGCACCCAGTGCGACGAGGCCTGGTGCCTGCACGCCTGCCCGGTGGAGGCGATCTCGGTCAACAAGGAGACCGGCGCCAAGGTGGTGAACGATTCCACCTGTGTGGGCTGCAAGGTCTGCACCATCGCCTGCCCCTTCGGCACCATCAACTACGTGGCGGAGACCGGCAAGGTGCAGAAATGCGACCTGTGCGGCGGCGAGCCGGCCTGCGCCGACGCCTGCCCGACCGGGGCCATCACCTTCATCGACGCCAACTGGACCGGCCTGGGCAAGATGGAACAGTGGGCCAACAAGCTCGGCAACCAACCCTCTGCGACTTAAGGAGAAACATCATGTCTTGGGCAGGAAAAATTCTCCGCGTCGATCTGACGAAGGGCACCGTGAAGTCGGAGCCGCTGAACATGGACTGGGCGCACGCCTACCTGGGCTCGCGCGGCCTGGGCTCCAAATACCTGGTGGAAGAGGTGGACGCCAAGGTCGACCCGCTGTCGCCGGGCAACAAGATCATCTGGGCCACCGGCCCGCTGACCGGCACCATGGCCTCCACCGGCGGGCGCTACACCGTCATCACCAAGAGCCCGCTGACGGGCGCCATCGCCTGCTCGAACTCGGGTGGTTACTGGGGCGCCGAGTTCAAGATGGCCGGCTGGGACATGGTGATCTTCGAAGGCAAGAGCCCGAAGCCCGTATACCTCTACGTGAACGACGACGTGGCCGAGCTGCGTGACGCCGGCCACCTCTGGGGCCAGAGCGTCTGGAAGACCGAAGAGGCACTGAAAAAGAGCCTGCAGGACCCGTTGCTGCGCGTCTCCAGCATCGGCAAGGCGGGCGAGAACGGCGTGCTGTTCGCCGCCGTGGTCAACGACCTGCACCGCGCGGCCGGCCGCTCGGGCGTGGGCACGGTGATGGGCAGCAAGAACCTGAAGGCGATTGCCGTGCGCGGCACCAAGGGCGTGGGCAACATCCGCGACCCGAAGGCCTTCATGAAGGCCGTGAAGGAGAAGAAGCAGATCCTCAAGGACAACGCCGTCACCGGCCAGGGCCTGCCGGCCTACGGCACCCAGGTGCTGATGAACGTGATCAACGAGGTGGGTGCGCTGCCCACGCGCAACCACCAGGACGTGCAGTTCGAAGGCGCCAAGGACATCTCGGCGGAAGCCATGGCCACGCCGCGCAAGACCGACGGCAAGAAGCAACTGGTGACCAACCAGGCCTGCTTCGGCTGCACCATCGCCTGCGGGCGCATCAGCAAGATGGACGAGGGCCACTTCACGGTGGCCAACAAGCCGCAGTACTGGGGCGCCTCCGGCGGCCTGGAGTACGAAGCGGCCTGGGCGCTGGGCGCGGCCAATGGCGTGAACGATCTGGAGTGCCTGCAGTACGCCACCATGATCTGCAACGAGGAAGGCATCGACCCCATCAGCTTCGGCGCCACCGTGGGCGCGGTGATGGAGCTGTATGAAAAAGGCGTGCTCACCAAGGAACAGATCGGCATCGAGGCGCCCTTCGGCTCGGCCAAGGCGCTGGCCTTCCTGGTGGACGAGACGGTGCACGGCCGCGGTTTCGGCAAGGAGATCGGCCAGGGCAGCAAGCGCCTGACGGCCAAGTACGGCCACCCCGAGCTCTCCATGACCTCCAAGGGCCAGGAGTTCCCGGCCTACGACGGTCGCGGCATCCAGGGCATCGGCCTGGCCTACGCCACCAGCAACCGCGGTGGCTGCCACCTGCGGGGTTACACGATTGCCTCCGAGGTGCTGGGCATTCCGGTCAAGACCGATCCGCTGCAGCATGAGGGCAAGCCCGAGCTGGTGAAGGCCTTCCAGGACGCGACCGCGGCTTTCGACTCGTCGGGCCTGTGCATCTTCACCACCTTTGCCTGGGGCCTGGCCGACCTGGCGCCGCAGCTGCAGGGTGCGATAGGCGAGCAGTACACGACCGAGGAGCTGGAGAAGATCGGCGAGCGCATCTGGAACATGGAGCGCGAGTTCAACAACCGCGCCGGCCTGACCAAGGCGGACGACTCGCTCCCGAAGCGCCTGCTGACCGAACCGGCCAAGACCGGCCCGGCCAAGGGCAAGGTCAGCGAGCTGGCCAAGATGCTGCCCAAGTACTACGAGGTGCGCGGCTGGGACACCGAAGGCCGGCCCACGCCCGCGACCAAAAAGCGCCTGGGGCTGTAATGAGAAACCACCCTCGCCCCTTTGGGGAGAGGGTAGGGTGAGGGGCAGATCCTCTGGAGAACCATATGCATCATGTGATCCTGGGCGCCGGCCCGGCCGGCGTGATCGCGGCCGAGACCCTGCGCCGGCAGGCGCCGGACGACCGCATCACCCTGGTGGGGGACGAGCGCGAGGCGCCGTACTCGCGCATGGCCATCCCCTACCTGCTGATGGGCAACATCGGCGAGGAAGGCACCTTGCTGCGCAAGGGTGCGCGCCATTACAGCGATTTGCGCATCGAGGCCGTGCAGGCCAAGGCCATCCAGCTGGATACGAAGGCGAAGCAGGTCACGCTGGACAACGGGCAGTCCCTGGCTTTCGATACGCTGCTGATCGCCACCGGCTCCAACCCGGTGAGCGCGCCCATCCCGGGCATGGACCTGCCCGGCGTGGAGAGTTGCTGGACGCTGGCCGACGCGCGCGCCATCCAGGCGCGTGCGGCCAAGGGTGCGCGCGTGCTGCAGATGGGCGCGGGTTTCATTGGCTGCATCATCCTGGAAGCCCTGGCCGCACGCGGTGTGGCGCTGACCGTGGTGGAGATGGGCGACCGCATGGTGCCGCGCATGATGGGCCCGGCCGCTGGCGGGATGATCAAGCAGTGGGTGGAAGCCAAGGGTGTGGCGGTGTTTACCGGCACCAGGGTGGAGTCCATCACACAGGGCAAGGACAAGACGCTGGACGTGAAACTCTCCAACGGCAAGACGCTCAATGTGGACCTGGTCATCAGCGCCACGGGCGTGAAACCCGCCATCGGTTTCCTGGAAAAAACGGGGGTGAAGTGCCTGCAGGGTGTGCTGACCGACGAGCACATGCAGAGCAACGTGCCGGGCATCTATGCCGCGGGTGACTGCGCCGAGGCCTTTGACAAGGTCAGCGGCACCACGGTGGTGAGCGCCATCCAGCCCAACGCGGCCGAGCAGGCGCGCGTGGCGGCGCTGAACATGGCGCTGCAGAACAGGCCGGGCAAGCGTGCCGTGCTGCGCGGCGTCACGCAGATCAACGTGCTGGACACCCTGGGCCTGATTTCCACGAGCTTCGGCAACTGGCAGGGCGTGAGCGGCGGCCAGCACGCCGAGCTGACCGATGCGCCGGCCTGGCGCCACCTGAGCCTGCAGTTCCAGGACGACGTGCTGGTGGGCTGCAACAGCGTGGGCTGGACCGAACACGTGGGTGTGATGCGCGGCCTGGTCGAAGGCCAGGTGAAGCTCGGTGGCTGGAAGGACGAACTGCTCAAGGACCCCACGCAGCTGGTGCCGGCGTATCTCGCCTGCGCGCAGGCGCAGGGCCACTGGAGCGGGGCGGACGATGCGCGTCGGCGCGCATGACGGCCTATCATTCCCGGTGATGAAGATCACCTTCAAGCTCTTTGCCTCGCTGACCGATTACCTGCCGCCGCAGGCGCGCGGCGACAACCAGATCGCCGTGGACGTGGCGCCCGGCGCCACCATCACGCAGGTGATCGAACCCTATGGCCTGCCGCACAAGCTGGTGCACCTGGTGCTGGTCAACGGCGTGTACATCCCGCCCGATCAGCGGGCCACGCGCGCGCTGGTCGAAGGCGATGTGCTGGCGATCTGGCCGCCGATTGCGGGCGGTTGATGCATCCACGTTCGGGCTGAACCCGTCGAAGCCTGGTCTCTGCAGCAGCGATGCAATCCTTCTACCCCGAGACCTTCGAGCGCGACATGGCCTGCACCGAGGCCGAGTGGCTGGCGTGGCTGCCGCGCGCGGTGGGGACGCATCCGTATCAAGTCACCGGCTTGCAGGCGCAGGTGAGTCTGGGGGCTGGGCGGCTGGAGCTGGCCTGGCGCGTGGAGCCCCCGCGGGTGATCGCCCTGATGCGCCTGCCACGCCTGGCTGTGCGTTTTGTCTTCATCGGTGTGCCTGAAGCCGAGCGCCACGCTTTCATGAAGCGATTTGATCTCTACACGCAGCGAGGGGGAGGGTAAACCCCAGTTCCCGGGTGTATTCCCCGGATTTCGCTTGCGGGATAGTGAAACTTTCTTATATGCTCACACACTTAACTATGTGAGTCCCTAGCCATGCAGAGCCCGTGCGCGCGGGCTGTCGCGGCCCACCTCACCTTCATCTGCTGAGAGTCCATCCATGCCACTGAAAAAAGCCCACGGGCCGTTCTTCACCACCTTGCGCCGCCTGTGGTTCCAGGACCCGGCCGCCGACACGCTGTTCATCAACGACATCGCGGTGCGCATCCGCGCCGGCATCATGCTGGCCATCCCCCTGTTCATGGCCTTCACGCTGTACGACGCGGTGTTCGGCTCGAACTGGGTGGTGACCGGCAATTACATCAAGGACACCTTCGAGACGGACTTCGATGAGCGCATCCTCTACCACGTGGAAGCCATCCGCCGTACCTACGACTACACGCTCCAGACCTGGGTGCTGCTCTATGCGCTGTTCGAGATGCTGGCGGGCATGTTCGCCATCACCGCGCGTTTCTCGCCCACCATCTACATCGCCAGCCTGCTGGCGCGTCACCATGCCCCGGTGTGGAAGCCGCTGACCCCCAAGCGTTTCGCCTGGTCCATCGGCGCGAGTTTCATCGCGGTCTGCCTGGTCTTCTTCAACCCGGACACCTTCGCCGGCTGGGTCAACGCGGTGGCCATGCACGAGCTGCTGCCCACCACGTTCAACTACATGCCCAAGTGGATCCCGCTGGTGCTGGTCTGGGTCTGCCTGGGGTTCATGTGGATGGAGACCGTGCTGGGTTTCTGCGTGGGCTGCAAGGTCCATTCCCTGCTGGTGAAGATGGGCGTGATGAAGGACGAGTGCGAGGCCTGCAACAACCTGAGCTGGAACACCTGAGGCCGGCTTGTCAGCCCCAAGTAAAAAGCCACCGCAAGGTGGCTTTTTACTTGGGGCCGGGGGCAGGCAGTTGTCTACCGCGCCCTCCCGATGGCCATTGCTCCTCCTCATGGTGCATATGCACCGCCGTTGAGCGGGTTTACCCTTGTGGAGGGTGTAGTTTTGTATGGCATAAACGTTGCTTAATAAATTCAAGTCACTTGAATTATGTGCAAGTAGCGCGAATTCGGTTGGCAGGATTTGATTTTGTTAGGCACCCCACCCATTCCATTGAAAGGATATGACTATGCTCTCCAGGAAAACCGTACGTGCGGGCTCGGCCCTGCTGGCTGGCGCTGCGCTGTCCCTCTTGTCCGTGCCCGCCCTGGCCAAGGACGTTGTGAAGATCGCCTTCATCGCACCGCTGACCGGCGGGGTGTCGAACATGGGGCTGGGCGGGCGCAACTCGGCGGACCTGGCGGTGCGCCTGCGCAATGAGGACCCCAAGGCCAAATACACCTACCAGCTGGTGACCCAGGACGACGAGTGCAAGCCCAATGTGGGCGTGCAGGTGGCCACCAAGGTGGCGGCGGACAAGAGCATCGTCGCCGGCGTGACGCACTACTGCTCGGCTGTGGCCATGGCGACCGTCAGCGTCTACAACCGTTTCGGCATGCCCGCCATCGTCTGGGGCGCCGTGCTGCCGGACGTGACCTACGCCAACAACTTCAAGGAAGTGCACCGCGTCAACGGCACCATGATCAACCAGAACGAGGTGGCTGCCAAGTTCATGACCGGTCTGGGCTACAAGAAGTGGGCCATCATCCATGACACCACCGACTACGGCAAGGGACACAACAAGTTCTTCAGCGACTACCTGAAGAAGAACGGCGGCACCATCCTGGGTACCTTCGGTGTGACGGCCGACCAGCAGGACTTCACCACCGAGCTGACCAAGATCCGCGAGCTCAAGCCCGACGTGATCTACTTCGGCGGCCTGACACCGCTGGGCGTGCGCATCCGCACCCAGATGGAGAAGCTGGGCATCAAGGCCCAGCTGCAGGGCACCTCCGGCATCAAGTCAGACGCCTACATCACCGGCGCCGGCAAGGAGTTGGCCGAGGGCAGCCTGTCCTTCATCGAAGGCGCGCCCTGGGAGAAGCTGCCGGGTGGCCTGTACTTCACGGGCAAGTACACCCAGCAGAAATACAGCGAGCCAGCCGAAGCCTATGGCCCCTTCGCCTTTGCCGCGGCGAACCTGATCATGGACGCGGTCGAGAAGGTGGGCCCGGACCGCAAGAAGGTGCTGGAAGTTCTGAACAAGACCAAGGACGCCGACACCATCATCGGCAAGGTCACCTTTGACGACCACCGCCAGAACATCGTGCCGCTGATCAGCAAGTACGTGGTCGAGAACGGCGCCTGGGTGGTCTGGGAAGACAGCAGCTACGGCAAGGGCAAGCGCAAGCTGGCTGGTCTGTAAACAAGCCTGACCGTCCGCGCCCGGTGCGCGGACGGCTGGTCTCTCCATGTTCTGGAACTGGCGATGAGCGAAATCGGTCAATACATCTTCAACGGCTTGATGCTGGGCATGATCTATGCCATGGTTGCCGTCGGCTTCACCCTGTTCTTCGGGGTGCTGGACGTCATCAAGTTCTCCCACGGCGACACGCTCATGGTGGGCGCCTTCGCCGGCCTGACGGCGTCGATCGCGCTGACGCTGGTGGGCGTCACTTCGCCGCTGCTGCAGCTGATCTGCGTGGTGCTGTTCGCGGTCGGGGTGACCGGGGCGCTGGGCGCCCTCATCGCCAAGTACCTGATCCTGCCGCTGCACAAGGCACCACCGCTCAACACCCTGCTGGCAACGCTGATGCTGGGCACGGTGATCCGCGAGGCCGTTCGCCTGTTCTACCCCGACGGCTCCAACCCCAAGCCCTTCCCGGCGCTGTTGCCCACCTCCTCGCTGGAGCTTGGCAGCATGTCGCTGCGGATCGACAACCTGATCCTGCTGGCCTGCGGCCTGGCGGCCATTGCCGGCGTGCACTTCCTGATCACGCGCACCAAGCTGGGCATGGCGATCCGCGCCGTGGCGCAGGACGGCGAGACGGCGCGCCTGATGGGCATCAACTTCGAGGCGGTGGTGCTGTTCACCTTCGCGCTGGGCTCGGGCCTGGCTGCGCTGGCCGGTGTCATGAACGGCCTGTATTACAACGAGGTCAACTTCAACGTCGGCCTGCTGCTGGGCGTGATCGGCTTCGCCGCCGCCATCCTGGGCGGGCTGGGCAATATGTATGGCGCCATCATCGGTGGCTTCCTCTTCGCCACCCTGCAGGTGCTGGGCAGTGCCCTGCTGCCGGCCCTGATCCCCGACATCCCGAGTGCCTACAAGGACGTGTTCGCGTTCGCGGCGGTCATCATCTTCATGGCCTGGAAACCCACCGGCCTGATTGCAGAAAAATCCAGCGAGCGCGTTTGAAACCATGAGCCAGATCGAAAAATCTCCAAGAGGCGCCCTGACGCTGGTGGCGGCCGCCGTGGTCATGACCCTGTATGTGTGGATGTTCCTGCATGCCGAGAGCCAGGCGGCTGTTGCCGTGCTGATCGTGGCGGCGGCCGTCGCACTGGCCGTCAGCCGCAAGCTGGGGGCGACCAGGACGATGGAAGCCGCGGTGGCGCAACGCCCGGGGCTGACACGCGTCCTGTCGCTGCTGGGCGCCGTGGCGCTGATCGCAGCCTTCCACAACTCGCACTTCGTGCTGCTGATGCTGTGCGCCGTGCTGCTGTTCTCCACCGCCTGCCTGGGGCTGACGGTGCAGTTCGGCTACTCCGGTGTGGCCAATTTCGCCGGCGCAGCCTTCTTCGGCATCGGCAGCTACGCCACGGCCGTGATGGCCGCGCACACGCAGATCCCGCACCTGCTGGTGATCCTGTTCTCGGGCCTGATCGCGGCCCTCATCGGCTCGGTGCTCATCACGCCGGTGCTGCGCACGCGCGGCCACTACGCGGCGCTGGTGACCATCGCCTTCGGCATCCTGTTCAAGACCTTCATCGAGGTCAACGACGTGCTGGGCGGCCCGCAGGGCCTGCAGGTGCCGGGCATGAAACTCTTTGGTGTCGCGCTCAACGAAGGCATCACGATCCCCGGCGTGGAGATGTCCTTCTACGTGGCCTATGCGCTGCTGAGCCTGCTGGTGTTTGCGGGGGTCTACGCCCTGGTCAGCGCATTGGAGCGTTCCTGGATCGGCCTGAGCATGGACGTGGTGCGCACCGACGAGACCGCCGCCTCCACCTTCGGCCTGCACATCGCGCGCTGGAAGGTGATCGCATTCACCACCGGCAACTTCTTCGCCGGCATTGCCGGCGCGCTCTACGGCATGGTGTCGGGCTTCGTGGCGCCCAACAACTTCACCTTTGCCGATTCGCTGCTGTTGCTGTCCATCGTCATCCTCGGCGGCCTGGGCAATATCGCCGGCCTGATTCCGGCCGCGCTGATCGTGCTGGTGCTGCCGGAGAAGCTGCAGTTCATCCAGGAGTACCGCTTCCTGCTGTTTGCCGCGCTGGTGATCGTGATCCTGCTGTTCCGTCCGCAGGGCCTGCTGCCGCGCAAGACCCGCATCTTCTTCCGCGGGGAGGCCTCGAAATGAGCCCCAAGAACCTGATCGAGGTGGAAAACCTCACCATGCGCTTCGGTGGCCTGACGGCGCTCGACGAGCTCAACATGTCGGTGCGCCAGGGCGAGATCCTGGGCCTGCTCGGGCCCAACGGCTCGGGCAAGACGACCTTCTTCAACGTGCTCACCGGCCTGTACAAGGCCAGCAGCGGCAGCATCCGCTATGACGGTGCCGACGTCATCGGCAAGACGCCGCAGGAGATCTACCGCAGCGGCGTGGCGCGCACCTTCCAGCGCTCGCGCCTGTCGCTCTCGCTCACCGTGTTCGACAACATCGTCATCGGCGACTACCAGCACATGCAGCACGGCCTGCTGTTCAACCTGCTGCGGCGCAAGGCCTTCCGTGCCGAATACGAGCAGTACGTGGAGAAGGTGCGCGACCTGCTGAAGATCTTCAGCCCGCCGCTGGTGGAGCGCCTGTTCGAGCCGGTGGAGACCTTCACCATGATCGACCGCCGCCGCATCGAGGTCTGCCGCGCGCTCATGAGCCAGCCGCGCCTGCTGCTGCTCGACGAACCCTCGGCCGGCATGACACACGACGAGACCGACGAGCTGATGCAGGACATCCTGCAGGTGCGCGGCAAGATGAGCCATCTGTCGGTGGTGCTGATCGAGCACGAGATGAACGTCATTCAGCGCGTCACCGAGCGCTGCGTGGTGCTGAACTACGGCCGCAAGATTGCCGAGGGCAGTTACGCCGAGATCACGGCCGACGCCAATGTGCAGACCGCTTACCTGGGAGAGGCAGCATGAGCAGGCTCACCGTACGCAATCTGACGACGGGTTATGACAAGGTCAACGTCCTGCACGATGTGTCGATCGAGACGGAGCCCGGCAAGATCACCTGCATCCTGGGCGCCAATGGCGCCGGCAAGAGCACGCTGATCCGCGCCATCCTCGGCCTGACGCCCGCGCGCCAGGGCCAGATCCTCTGGGACGGGCAGGACATCACGCAGGAGAAGACGCACCGCATCATCGCCAGCGGCATCGCCTGCATCCCCGAGGGACGCAAGGTGTTCCCGCGCATGACGGTGCAGGAGAACCTGACCCTGGGCGCCTACCTGGAAGTGGACGCCAGCCAATTGCGCAAACGCCTCGACAACGTCTTCGAGGTGTTTCCGCGCCTGAAAGAGCGCGCCAGCCAGCTGGCCGGCACCATGTCCGGCGGCGAGCAGGCCATGGTGTCCATCGGCCGCGGTCTGATGGCGAACCCGAAGCTGCTGGTCATCGACGAGCCCTCGCTGGGCCTGTCGCCGCTGTACGTGAAGGAAAACTTCCGCGTCATCCGCCAGATCAACGAGCTCGGCATCACCGTGCTGCTGGTGGAGCAGAACGCGCGCCAGACGCTGGCGATCGCGCACTACGGCTACGTGCTGACCCAGGGCCGCGTGGTGGCCGAAGGCACGGCGCAGGCCCTGTCCGAGAACGACGAGGTTCGTTCGGCCTACTTCGGCTGAGGGCTGCCATGCGCGACATCACGAGTCTTTCCGTCAAGGAACTGGCGGCTGCGGTATCACGGCGCGAACTCACGGCCGAGGCGGTGACCCGCGCCTATACCGAGCGCATCGCGGCCCTGGAGCCGCAGGTGCAGGCCTGGCAGCATGTCGATGCCGAGCGGGCCCTGGACCAGGCGCGCGCACTGGACCGCGGGGGTGCCAGCGGGCCGCTGCAGGGTGTGCCGGTGGGCGTCAAGGACCTGATGGACACGGCCGACCTGCCCACCACCTACGGTTCACCCATTTATGCCCGGCACCAGCCACAGCTGGACGCAGCCTGCGTGGCGAGCTGCCGCGAGGCGGGCGCCGTCATCCTGGGCAAGACCGTCACCACCGAGTTCGCCACCTTCCAGCCCGGCCCCACGCGCAACCCGCGCGCGCCCCTCGACGCCCCGCACACGCCGGGCGGCTCGTCCAGCGGCTCGGCGGCGGCGGTGGCCGCCGGCATGGTGCCGCTGGCCTTCGGCACGCAGACGGCCGGCTCCATCGTTCGGCCGGCGTCCTACTGCGGCGTGGTGGGCTACAAGCCCACCCACGGCACCCTGCCGCTGGCGGGCGTGAAACCCCTTTCGCCCAGCCTGGACACCATCGGCGTGCTGGCACGCTCGGTGGAGGATGCCGCCTTCTTCATCGGCGTGCTGGCGCGCACCGAGTTTTCGCTGGTCCGTCCGGCCGCTTTGCGCGTCGGCCTGTGCCAGACGCCGCACTGGGATCGCGCCTCGGGTGATGCGCGCCAGGCCCTGGCGGACGCGGCGCGCCGGCTGGAGCAAGGTGGTGCGCGTGTGACCGACCTGACCTGGCCGGCTGCGTGGGACGGCCTGACCCAGGCGCAGATCGACATCATGGGCCATGAGGCGCTGGCCGCCTTCGCACCCGAGCGCCGGCAACACGCCACGCTGTTCAGTGCCGCGTTCACCGACTTCCTGGCCGCGGCCCGCCGCCTGGAGGGCGCGCGTGTCGCCGCGGCCTACGCGCTGGCAGACCAGGCGCGCTGCGCGCTGGCCTCTGTGTTTGCAGACGTCGACGTGCTGCTGGCCCCGAGCGCCGAGGGCGAGGCGCCGGCCGGCCTGGGCGCCACCGGCAACCCCCTCTTCAACCGCCTGTGGACCCTGCTGGGCGTGCCCTGCGTGCATGTGCCGACCGGCGTGGGTGCCCGGGGCCTTCCCGTGGGCGTGACCGTGATCGGCCCGCGCTGGGGCGATGCCCAGACCCTGGCCGCAGCGCAACTTCTGCAGCACAGCCTGCAGACCAGATCGTGAGGATGACCATGCAGACCGATGAACTGGCACGCAGCCGTGCCGCCGCCGACCGGGTGCTCCAGCAGGTGGACAGCGAGCGCCTGCGCACGGCCATTGCCGAGTTGGCCCGTTATGGCGGGCGCGACGATGGCGGGGTGGCGCGCGAGACGCTGACCGAGATCGACCTGCAGGCGCGCCGCTACCTCATCGAGCGCGCCCGCGCCCTGGGCTGCAGCGTTGCGATCGACGACTGCGCCAACCTGTTTTTCCGCCGCCCGGGCCGCAGCGATCTGCCCCCGGTGCTGACCGGCAGCCATGTGGACACGCAGCCGGTGGGCGGCAAGCTTGACGGCGCCTATGGCGTGGTGGCCGGTCTCGAAGTGCTGCAGGCGCTGCAGGATGCCGGCATACAGACCGAGCGCCCTGTCGAGGTGGTCGTGTGGACCAACGAGGAAGGCAGCCGCTTCGGGCCGGGCTGCATGGGCTCCAGCGCCTATGTGGATCCAGCCAAGCTGGCCGGTTACCGGGCTGTGCGCGATGGCAGCCAGCATAGTTTCGGCGAGGCGGTGGACCGTGCCCTGCAGGCCATGCCCGATGTGCCGCGCCGCGCCATGCAGCAGCCGCTGGCCGGCTTTATCGAACTGCACATCGAGCAGGGCCCGGTGCTTGAGACGGCGGGCGTGCCGCTGGGGGTGGTCACGGGCATCCAGAGCGTGCGCTGGTTCCGCGTCAAGGTGAGCGGGGTGGCGGCGCACGCCGGCACCACGCCCATGGACATCCGCACCGATGCGATGGCCGCCTGCATCCAGATGGCGCACCGGCTGTATGCCGAGGCCGCGCGCCGCCAGGCCAGCGGGCTGCGCCTGACCCTGGGGCGCTGGGTCGTGGGGCCCAATTCCATCAACACCATTCCGGGCGAGGTCGAGTTCACCATCGACATGCGCTGTGTCGACGAGGGCGCACTGGCCGAGTTCGATGCGGTCATGCGCGACATCCTGCAGCACCACGCCGGGCGCACCCGCGTGGTGCTGGAGGCCATCTTCGAACGCAAGCCCACGCACTTCCCGACCGCGATGACCGCGCTGGTCGAGGAGGCCTGCGCGCGCACCTGCCAGCTGGCGGCCAAGCCGGCGCCCCTGGCCCTGACCTCGGGTGCCTTTCACGATGCCATGTACCTCGCCGACCATTGCCCGACCGCGATGCTCTTCGTCCCCAGCGAGGCGGGCATCAGCCACAACGCGTCGGAGCAGACCGCCCACGCCGATCTGGTCCTGGGGGCGCAGGCACTGGCCTACGCCGTGACCCGGATGGCCGGCGCCTGAGCCCGCCGTCTGCCATGGTGAAAGCTGTCGCGAAGTCCCGCCAGCCGGCTGCCGACGCGGTGGAGGAGGGCGCCGCCAAATCCTCTTCCTGGCTCGGGGTGCGAATTCGGCATGCGCGCCGCGTGGTGCACCTGACCCTGACCCAGGTGGCGGCCAAGGCCGGGTGTTCGGAAAGCCTGATCTCCAAGATCGAGAACGGCCAGGCCACGCCCTCGCTGGCCATGTTGCACCGCATCGCGGTGGCGCTGGACACCAACATCGCTGCACTGACCACCGAGGAGGCACCGCTGGATGGCCCGGTCCTGCCGCAGGGCAAGCGCCCGGTCATGCAGACCGGCGGCGGCATTGCGCTGGAGCGACTCGTTCTGGCCAAGCGCGGCGGGCTGTTGCAGGCCAATATCCACATCGTCGAGCCTGGGGTCGAAACCGACGGCCAGATCGTCCATGCCGGCGAAGAGGTTGGGTACGTGCTGCAAGGCACGATCGAACTGCTGCTCGGCGATGAGCGGCACATCATTCATGCCGGGGATGCCTTTACATTCTCGAGCCAGATTCCCCACGGTTACCGCAACACGGGCAGCACCGTAGCCCGCATCCTCTGGGTCAATACGCCGGCTACGTTTTGAGAGGCCATTTCGAGGAGATACCCGGCTTCTTGGGCGGCGCGCGGTCTCAGTCCCGGTTTTGCCACTTCAGCGTGGCGACCGAGCCGGCGATGATGCCGCCCAGCGCCAGCAGCGAGCCCAGCGCCAGGGTCGAGATGCCGGTGAGGCCCTGGCCGACGGTGCAGCCCATGGCGGTGACGCCGCCAAAACCCATGAGGGTGGCGCCGATGATCTGGTTGCGCAGGTCGGCGATGGAGGCGAAACCTTCCAGCCGGAAGGTCTTGCTGTACAGGGCCCAGGCCAGCGAGCCCAGCACCACGCCCAGCGCGGTGGCGATGCCGAAGGTCACGCGCAGGGACTTGTCGGTCCACAGCATCATGAGTTCCAGCGAGTAGGCGGTGGGCGCCACGAAGCTGAACGATTCGATCGTGCGGGTGTTGGTGCCGAAGTAGGTCATCTCCAGCGTGTCGGGGTTTTCGCCGAAGCCGATGTGGCCGCTCAGGTACCAGCCCAGCACGATGATTGCGCCCAGCACCACGGCGCCGAGCACCTGGGCCAGGTTGCCGCGGAAGCGCTTGTCCTTGAAGATGAAACCCAGCAGCGCCAGCGTGACGACGCCGGCGACGACGAGCAGCGCGGTTTTGGCCGGCAGGCCGGAGGCGCCGGCCAGCAGGTCGGACAGGCTCTGGGTCTTGAAGCCGAAGCGGCTCAGGTCGATGGACACCGGGTCCAGGACGCTGGCGCGCCATTGGGCGAACAGGCCCTTGAGCGCCATGTAGGCCGAGATGGCCAGGAAGGTCAGCACCACGAAGGAGCGGATGCTGCCACCGCCCACACGCAGCAGGTTCTTGTTGGCGCAGCCGCCGGCCAGGGTCATGCCCACGCCGAACAGCGCGCCACCCACCAGCAGGGACAGCCAGGACAGGGTCGGGCGCTGGTAGACGCTCTTGGCCACGTCGATCTGGCCGAAGTACTGCAGCAGGCTGGTGCCGGCAATGGCCACGGTTATGGCCAGCAGCCACATGCGCATGCGGCCCCAGTGCTCCATGTTGACGACGTCGGAGATCGCGCCCATGGTGCAGAAGTTGGTCTTGCTGGCGACGAAGCCGAAGACCAGGGCCAGGGCAAAGCCGCCCCAGACGACCCAGGCGGCCAGGTTGACGGTGTTTTCCATTCGATAGTCTCCGTGGTGATGTTGTTGTCGGTACGCGAGTCGTTCAGGGCTTGGTCGCCACCTTGCTCATGGTGTCGTGGATCGCGTGCGGTGCATTGAAGATGCCCATGAACTGGCCCATGCCGAGCTCGGGCCAGGCCAGGGCGATGCGAAAGCGCGCGTAGAGGGCGTAGACCGTGTTGTCGACGATGAAGATCTCGTAGGGCAGGGCGGCCACGTGGGCGCTGCCCTCGATCTTGTTGACCCACCAGCCCTCGCCGCTCTCGGTGTCGTTCATGGCCACGCCGAAGACGGCGACCTTGCGCTCGGGCATCACCACCTCGTAGACCCGGGCCGTATGGGCCGTGCCCTTGGCCAGATTGGCGCGCACGCTGGCCAGGGCCTCGTCGAAACTGGCGTGCTGGACCAGCTCGCTGTTGGAGTCGAAGCGCTCCATGCCGAACATGTAGCGGTAGCTGGCCAGGTCGTCGGCCTCGACGTTGCCGCCGAAGGGCGCGCCTTCGCCCAGCGCCTGCGCCAGCCGGGCCTGCGCCGCTTTGACGGCCGCTTCCACCTGGCCGTATTTCTTGCGTACGAAGGCGCGGTGCCAGTACTCGGGGTTCATGTAGGAGACGGTACCGTCGGCCTGCACGCCCACGCGCAAGGCGGCGGCGCTGATGGCCGAGCCGCCCACCTTGCCGATGGCATCCAGGATGCCGGCGTCGGTGATGACGATGGTGGCACTGCCGGGAAGGCCCTTGGGGCTGTGCCGGCCGATGACCGTGAAGCCGGCGGCCTGCAGTTTTTGTTCGACTGCGGCGACCTGGGCCGACAGTTCGGCCGCGGGCAGCTTGGCACCGCGCACATAAGGCGCCAGGGCCATGCAGGCCGGGGCGGCCATCAGGAGGACGAGACACAGGAAAAAACGCTTCATGAGAGGTTTCATGACGATCCCTTGTTCAGTACGACCACGAGAGCACGGAGCTGACCGGCCGCGTACCGGTGGCGGCGTGCCGCCCGAGAGCGGCCGGTGCCCGCGGGCAGGCCGGCCTTGGCAGCTTCAGATGAAGAGGCAGACGTCGGATTCGCCGGCGAACTTCATGAAGGTCGCAGCGCCGCCGTACTCGATGTTGTCGATGAAGTCGCTCTTCTTGAACTCGAAGAGGTCCACCGTCATCTGGCAGGCGACGAACTTGACGTCGGCCTCCAGGCAGAGGTCGCGCAGCTCTTCCAGCGAGGCCACGCCCTTGGACTTCATCTTCTGCTTCATCATCATGGTGGCCATGGATTCCATGCCCGGCAGCATCTGCACCATGACGGGCATGGGGATGGGCATGGGCATCGCGGGGTTGCCCAGCGGGCTGATCTTGACGTCGCTCAGGTCCTTGCGCAGCAGCTGCAGGCCGTAGAAGGTGAAGAAGATCTGCACGTCCCAGCCCAGCGCCGCGGCGGTGGAGCCCAGGATGAAGGGCGGGTAGGCCATGTCCAGCGTGCCCTTGGTGGCGATCAGCGCCATTTTCTTAGCCATAGTCTCGTCTCCTCTTTATGTTATGTCTCGGTCCGGTGCTCAGGCCTTCTTGAGGAAAAAGACGTACTTGCCGCCTTCCTCCCCCTGCTCCAGCAGGGCATTGCCGGTCTGCTCGGCAAAGGCTGCCATGTCGCAGACGGAACCGGGGTCGGTGGCCATGACCTTGAGGACGGTGCCGGAAGTCATGTCGGCCAGTGCTTTTTTGGTCTTGACGATGGGCAGCGGGCAGGCCAGGCCGGAAGCGTCGTATTCCTTGTCGAAGTTCATCCTTGTCTCCATTCGCTGCCGTTGCAGCATCGTTTGTCGGGTACCGCTGGCATGCCACTCCCGCAGGAAGGCTGCCTGTAACCATTCTTGGGTGTGCCCCCTGCGGCGTCTATTACCGCAACGGGTGGGGGGGTGTAATCCATGTGGGTAATAGGGTTAGCATGGCCCGGCCGCCAGGGCATGAAAAAGCCCGCATGCGCGGGCTGTTCGGGGACGGCGGCGCCACCGGTCACCAGCGGGCCATGAGGCGGCCCTTGAGCACCTTGGACTCGATGCGGGTGAGCGGGGTGTTGCCCTTCTTGATGCAGTCGCCGCTCTTCACGTCGAAGGCCCATTCGTGTTTGGGGCAGGTCAGGGTGCTGCCCTTGAGCGCCAGATGGGGGATGTCGGTGCTCTGGTGCGGGCAGCGGCTGTCGTAGACCTGGTAGGTCTTTTTTTCGCGGTAGATGAAGAGGCCACGGCCCTCGCACGTCAGGCGCGCCACCTCGCCATCGGGCACGTCGGCAGCGGCCATGACATCGCGCCACTTCGGCGGCTCGCCGCGCAGGGCTTCGGGCTCGAAGCCCGGGATGTTCATGGCCAGGATGATGTCGGTGGCCCAGACGATCTTGGCCAGGCCCAGGGCGGGGAAGGCCATCAGCAGCGCGTCCAGCACCTCCATCGGGGAGCAGCCCTCGCGCAGCGCACGGCTGAGGTACTGGCGAAAGCCGCGCTCGGTCTGCGCGTGCACCTTGGTGATGACGGAGATCAGGTTGCGCGTCTTGGGGTCCAGGTGCTTGCCGGTTTCCTTGAGGAACTTGAAGTAGTGGCCCATGGCCTCGGGCCGGGCCTGGACCAGGTAGTTCAACGCGTCGCTCATCTCTGCCTTCTCCTTGTTGACTGGTACTGCGACCCGGAAGTAGAGGAACAAAATGAAAGTGATGGATTCGTGCGCAGGGCAAGGCGCAAACCACAGCCATAGTCCTTGCTATGGCGAGGATTTGCAACGCCGCCATGTGTGCGAAGACGCGCTTTCATGTTCCGATATTTCCGGGTCGCAGTACTAGGGAGTATGCGCCACCAGCACCGGGTGTTCGGACAGGCCGATCACCTTCTGCGCCACGCCGCCGATCACGGCGCGCGCCAGCGGCACCTCGCCGCGGCTGCCGATGACGATCAGGTCGGCCCCGTTGTCGCGGCCGGCCTGCAGGATCTGCTCGTAGGGCTTGCCGGCCAGCACCTGGCCCTGGGCCGTGAGGCCACGCTGCTGCAGCCCTTGCACGCTGTCATTCACGAAAGCACGGGCTTCGGCCTGGCGCGACGGTTCGGCCACGCAGACCACGGTGACCGGCAACTGGCATTCGACCGCGACGGCCCCCGCCAGGTCGACCAGCCGCTGGCCCTGGGCGCCGGGCTCGGCGGCCACCAGCACGCGCTGGCGCCACATGGCGGCGCCGCGCGGCACGATCAGCACGCTGCAGGGGGCGTGCGCCACCACGCGCGACACCATCTCGCCCAGCAGCAGGTTGGCCAGGAAGCCGCGCTTGCCGCGGCGGCGGATCACGATCAGGTCGCTGCCGCGCGCGCGCGCCTCGTCGACGATCTCTTCGTGCGGCTCGGGGCCGCGGCGCGCCTGCATGGCCAGCGAGACGCCCTGGGCCTGGGCCAGCTCGTGCAGTTCGGCGATGCGCGCGGCGGCCTGCTGGTCGGCGCGCGTGGCCAGCGCGGGTGCCGCGGCTTCGAACTCGGGGTTGCTGACGATGGGCAGCACGCCGGCCAGGGGCAGCTGGCAGCGGCGCGCCAGGGCCATGGCCAGGGCTTCGGCGCCACTGTCGAATTCGCTGTGCTCGGTGGCCAGCAGCAGGTGTTGGAAGACGGTGGCCATGCGGTGTGCGTCCTGTGCAGGTCTGGGTTCGGCGGGTCGCGGCGTGCCTCAGTGCCCGGCGCTCAGCAGGCCGGAGGCGGCCAGCAGCAGCACGACAGCCTCCAGTCCGCAGATGACAGCATAGATGATGCCATTGCGCTGCTTCAGGAACAATGGGATCAAGGCCAGCAGGGGCGGCAGCGAGCAGCCCGCGAGCACGGCAATGCCGATCATGTTGATGCGGTCGCCATGCCGGATCAGGGCCATCCAGTCAAAAACTTCCGGTGTGCGGGTGACCTCGTGGTAGGTGTCCACCGGCAGGCCCCACAGGCTGGGCAGGCGCTCCAGCGGCACGTGGGGTGTGAGCCAGCCTGTCACGTAGGCGGTGAAGCTCAGCACCAGCAGCACCAGCCCGACACGTGTGCCCCACCCGAGCAACAAGGCATAACGCTGGGCGTCGGCCAGCTGCGGCAAGGGTTCTTTCACACCCATAACCCGGTCCCTTTCATGAATGCGCGAAGGCCGGCAAACAGCAGCAGGGCGATCACCAGCCTGCGGATGACCGAGCCCGGCAGCACGTTGAGCAGGCGTGCGCCGATGCGCGCGCCCAGCATCATGCCGACGATGGACGGTACCGCAATCATCGGCAGCACGGCGCCACGGTTCATGTAGACCCAGGCCGCCGCCGAATCGACCAGCGAGAGCACCAGGCCCGAGGTGCCGGCCGAGACCTTGAGCGGCACGCCCATGAGCAGGTTGAGTGCCGGCACATTGGCCCAGCCCGCGCCGATGCCGAACATGCCGGCCATGATGCCGATCAGCAGGAACAGAAACAGCCCCATCGGCGTGCGATGCACCTGCCAGTCGAACGAGCGGCCCGATGCGCCGTCGATGAAAACGCCATGGATGCCGAGGACCGAGGACAGCCGGTCCGGCTGCGTCACGACCGGAAATTCCGACTTCCTGACCGATAGCATCAGCGCCACGATGCCCAGCACGATCACGCCCAGCGCGATCTGGATGACGTTGGACGGCAGCGCCAGGCCGAGCATGGCGCCGGCGATGGAACTGATCGAGGCCAGCAGCGCCAGCGGCAGGGCCAGGCGCAGATTGGCCAGGCCGCCGCGCAGCAGCATGGGCCCGGCGGCCAGCGCGCTGGCCAGCGCCACCAGCAGGCCGGCGCCGCGCACGAAGTCCAGGTGAAAGGGGAAGAAGCCGCCCACGATGGGCACGACCGCCCCCCCCCCGCCGATGCCGGCGGGCACCGCGACGATGCCGATCAGGAAGCAGGTGACGAACAGCGCCAGCGGCCAGAACCACCAGGGCATGGTGGAGACAGCCTGAAGCGTCTCGGCCGCGTGGGCCGGCAGCACCATGAGCAGGAAGAGCAGCGCCGGCAGCTGCCGGCGCAAGAGGCTGTGGGGACGGGCGGACATTCAGGCGACGGTCTGGTAGTACAGGTTCTGCGGGTGGTTGGCCTGCGCGAAGAAGTACCAGCGTTCGGCCAGCAGGCCGAGGTACTGCAGTGCGAAGGCTGCGGCCAGATAGGGCAGCGAGTCGCCCTTGAGCCCGGCCACGAGGAACAGCAAGGGCGCCGGGAACACCAGCAGCAGGAAGCTCCACTTCACGCTGCGCAGCATGGCGGCGGTCTTGCCATGGAAGAACTCACGGGTGTTGAAGGAGCCGCCCATGAAACCCTGCGATTTCTGGACGATGCGCGGGTGCTTGATGCCGATGGCGGTCTGCAGGGTGGAGACGGGGCGCAGGCGCGCATTGCGCAGCAGCGAGGCGCCACGGCTGATGAAGCCGGCCAGTGTGAACACGGTGGCGCCCAGCGCGTAGGCCGCGGCCAGTTCGGGGGCCAGCACACCGGCCAGCAGCGTGGCCAGGGTGAAACCCGAGGCCAGGCCCAGCAGCGTGTAGTTGGCCACGGTCAGCGGGCTGGCCCATTCCTGCAGGAAGCGGATCGAGGCGTAGATCATGGCCGTGCAGACATACAGCGCCAGGCCGATCAGGGCCGTGGCCAGACCGACCAGCGCGGCCGGGCCCTGGCCGAGGTAGTGGCTCAGGCCGTGCAGGAAGACGCCGCCCATGAAGGCCGGCAGGATGATGACTTCGCGCGAGAGCCAGGAGGTGCGCCACATGGTGGCGGTGCGCCAGGCGCGCTCGGGCCGGCCCAGGTGGAAGAAGGAAGCCAGCAGGCCCAGGCCGCAGAAGCCCAGCACCACGATGTCGCCGGCGACGAGGTAGGCGCGCAACTCCGGCGCGGGCGGCAGCAACATTTCGGTGGCGAACAGGGCCAGGAACAGGCCCTGGCCGGCACCGATGAGGGTGGTGAGGAAGATGACCGAAAAAGCTGGTTTCATGTCGAATGGTCCTCGCGGCCGGGCGTGCGATGGGCGTGTTCGGGCTGCTGCCCGTCGATCTTGAGCGGGTTGTCCACGCGCTCCAGGTCCTCGGAGTAGATCTTCATCTCGGTCTTGCGCCGCGGCAGGTAGTGGTTGGCCGGGTTCGTGCCCCACTCCGGCATGAGCTGGTAGCCGGCGCGCTCCTGGATGGCGACCGAGACCTCGGACGCGGGGTCGTGGATGTCGCCGAACAGGCGTGCATTGGACGGGCAGGCGATCACGCAGGAGGGCTTGCGCTGTGGCTCGGGGATGGCCTGGTCATAGATGCGGTCCACGCACAGCGTGCACTTGGTCATCACCTTGCGCTCCTCGTCGAACTCGCGCGCGCCGTAGGGGCAGGCCCAGGAGCAGTACTTGCAGCCGATGCACTTGTCGTAGTCCACCAGCACGATGCCGTCGCTCTCGCGCTTGTAGCTCGCGCCCGTGGGACAGACCGGCACGCAGGGCGGGTCTTCGCAGTGCAGGCAGCTCTTGGGGAAGTGCACCGTCTGCGTGTTGGGGAACTCGCCGACCTCGAAGGTCTGCACGCGGTTGAAGAAGGTGCCGTTGGGCTCGGACGCGTAGGGGTTCAGGTCGGCCAGCGCGCCGGCCGTGCCGGAGGTGTTCCACTGCTTGCAGCTGGTCACGCAGGCGTGGCAGCCGACGCAGACGTTGAGGTCGATGACCAGGGCGAGCTGTGTCATTTCCACTCTCCCGTTCCGGCAAAGTAGGACTGGGTATCCGGTGTGGCGCCGGTGCCCGGTGCGGCCGGCACCGCGTCGAAGCGCGGCCAGCTTTCTTCCGCTTCACCCGGCTCGGCCTTGCGGATGCGCACGCGCACGTCGTACCAGCCGGCCTGGCCGGTGATGGGGTCGGAGTTGGAGACCGTGCTGCCCGCCTTGGGGCCGGGCAGCTCTTCGCTGATCAGGTGGTTGAGCAGGAAACCCTGGCGCGACTCGTTGGCGTCCGGCGCCAGGCGCCAGGCACCCGGGGCCTTGCCGATGGCGTTCCAGGTCCAGACCGTGCCGGGCTCCACCGCTTCGGAGTAACGGCACAGGCAGCGCACCTTGCCCCATTGCGATTCGACCCACATCCAGCCGCCGTCCTCGATCTGCTGCGCCCGCGCGGTGACCGGGTTCACGAACAGGAAGTTGTAGGTGTGGATCTGGCGCAGCCAGGCGTTCTGCGAATCCCAGGCGTGGTACATGGCCATGGGGCGCTGCGTGATCGCGTTGAGCGGGAAGGCGGCGGTGTCGGTGGCCTGCGACTCGAGCGGCGTGTAGTAGAAGGGCAGCGGGTCGAAGTAGGTCTCGACGCGCTTGCGCAGGTGGTCCGGCGGCTGCTTGCCGGGGCGCTTGCCTTGCGCCGCGCGGCGGAAGCCCTGCAGGAACTCGGAGTAGATGTGGATCACGATGGGGTCGGCGTCACGGCGCAGGCCCATGGACTGCGCCCACTGCATGTAGTCGCGGTTCCAGTTGCGCATGTACTGGATGTTGGCCGGCATCTCGTAGTGGAAGACGCAGTTGTTCTGCGCGTACATCTCCCACTGGCGCGGGTTGGGTTCGCCGCGCATGGATTTCTCGCCGCCCTTGCCGCGCCAGCCGGCCAGGAAGCCGATGCCCGAGCCGGGCGCCGTTTCGTAGTTGACGATGAAGTCCGGGTAGTCGCGGAACTTGCGCCCGCCCTCGGGCGTGGTGAAGGCCGGGAACTTGAGGCGGCTGGCCAGTTCCACCAGCACTTCCTGGAAGGGTTTGCACTCGCCCTTCGGGGACACCACCGGGATGCGCACCGAATCCACCGGGCCGTCGAACTCGGAGATCGGGCGGTCCAGGAAGGACATCACGTCGTGCCGCTCCAGGTAGGTGGTGTCGGGCAGCACCAGGTCGGCGAAGGCCGTCATCTCGGACTGGAAGGCGTCGCAGACCACGAGGAAGGGGATCTTGTACTCCCCGTCCTCGCGCTTGTCGTTGAGCATCTTGCGCACTTCGCTGGTGTTCATGGTGGAGTTCCACGCCATGTTCGCCATGAAGATCAGCAGGGTGTCGATGGGGTAGGGGTCGCCGCGCCAGGCATTGGTGATGGCGTTGTGCATCAGCCCGTGGGCCGACAGCGGGTGCTCCCAGGAGAAGCCCTTGTCCAGGCGCACCGGCTCGCCCTTGTCGTCCACGAAGAGGTCGTCCGGGCTCTCGGGCCAGCCCAGCGGCGCGCCGTCCAGCGGCGTGTTGGGTTTGACGGCCTGCGGGCCCTTCGGTGGCCGCGCATTGGGCGGCACGGCGCGCGGGTAGGGCGCCTTGTGGCGGAAGCCGCCGGGGCGGTCGATGGTGCCCAGCAGGCTCATCAGGATGGCCAGCGCGCGGATGGTCTGGAAGCCGTTGCTGTGCGCGGCCAGGCCGCGCATGGCGTGGAAGGACACCGGGTTGCCCTTGACCGATTCGTGTTTCTTGCCCCAGCTGTCGGTCCAGGCGATGGGCAGCTCGATCTTCTGGTCACGCGCGGTGATGCCCATCTCGTGCGCCATGCGGCGGATGGTCTCGGCCGGCACGCCGGTGATGCCGGCGGCCCATTCGGCGGTGTAGGGCTTGACGCGGTCGGCCAGCAGCTGGAAGGCCGGCACGGCGGGCGTGCCGTCGGGCATGGCGAACTGGCCCAGCAGGGCCGGATCGGCGCCTTCGGCGTGGTCGGCCACGGGCTTGCTGGTGTGGCGGTCCCACCACCAGAAGTTGGCCGGGCGCAGCGGGTTGACCTTGTCGCCGTCTTCCTTGCGCAGGAACATGCCGAACTCGTCGCCTTTCGCGTCCTGGTTCACCAGCTGGCCGGCGTTGGTGTAGCGCGCCAGGAACTCGCGGTCGTACAGGCCCAGGGCAATCAGTTCATGGATCAGCGCCAGCAGCATCGCGCCGTCGGTGCCGGGCTTGATGGGCACCCACTCGTCGGCAATGGCCGAGTAGCCGGTGCGCACCGGGTTGACCGAGATGAAGCGCCCACCGTTGCGCTTGAACTTCGAGAGCGCCGTCTTCATCGGGTTGGAGTGGTGGTCCTCCGCGGTGCCGAACATGATGAAGAGTTTGGAGCGGTCCAGGTCCGGGCCGCCGAACTCCCAGAAGGAGCCGCCGATGGTGTAGATCATGCCCGCGGCCATGTTGACCGAGCAGAAGCCGCCGTGCGCCGCGTAGTTGGGCGTGCCGAACTGGCGCGCGAACAGGCCGGTGAGGGCCTGCATCTGGTCGCGCCCGGTGAAGAGGGCGAACTTCTTGGGGTCGGTGGCGCGCAGGTGGCGCAGGCGTTCTTCCAGCGTGCTGAAGGCTTCTTCCCAGGAGATTTCCTCGAACTCGCCGGCACCGCGCTCCGACCCGGCCTTGCGCCTGAGCGGCTTGGTCAGGCGCGCCGGGGAGTACTGCTTCATGATGCCCGAGGAGCCCTTGGCGCAGATCGCGCCTTTGTTCAGGGGGTGGTCGGGGTTGCCTTCGATGTAACGCACCTCGCCGTTGCGCAGGTGCACCTTGATGCCGCAGCGGCAGGCGCACATATAGCAAGTGGTGTTGCGGGTTTCGGTGGTGGCCCCGGCCAGCGGGGGGGCTAACGGGTCGTGCAGGGGGATGGATGCCATCCCCGGATTACCTCAAGTCCGGGGTTAAACGTCTATTACCGACACGGGTAATTGACACCTCACCCAAATGGGTTATGGGGTATGCCCGGGGGTGAAACGGCGAAACGGCCCCGGCAAGTCAGGGAAAACCTGAGGTCCAAAGGCAGCAATAGCCCTTCCCCCCGGGGGTATTCGTAAATATACTGATTGCTGAATATATAACCATATACCGTGCTCCAGCATGGTGCAGAGAGAGACCTGATGAAAACGAGCAGCCGTCCGGCCGGGAGGGCGCCATGCTGAGGCTTGCGCCTCAGGCGGGCGGCCTGTCCGTGGATCTCACCGCGGTCGATGCGCCGCCGGTGGCCAGTCTGCTGGCGGAGATCACTTCCGGACTGAGCAAGGGCCGGGAACTGGAAACCCTGCTGGGGCAGTTCCTGGGACCGATCGTGCGCCTGGCCGGTGCCCAGGCCGGTGTGGTGCGCATCCTCTCCGAAGACGGTGAGCACATGCGCATGGTGGGCGACGTGGGCCTGCCGCCCGAGGTGCGCATCGCCGAACTCCTGGTGGACCGGCATTGCGGCACCTGCGGCGTGGCCGCCGACAGCGATGCCCCGGCCTGGACGGCCGACATGAGCTCCTGCGCCCGTCATCACCCGTCGGAGGCACGCTTCTACCGGGACTGCCAGCGCATGCTGGCCGTGCCGCTGCGGCATCGCGGCCGCCTGCTGGGCCTGTACAACCTGTTCTTCTGCAGCGAGGCCGAGCTCGGCGCCGACGTGCAGACCGTGCTGCGTTCCATCGGCGAGCTGCTCGGCCTGGCCTTGCACAACGCCCGGCTGGAGCGCGAGACCCTGGCCAGCACCGTGATGACCGAGCGCAAGTTCCTGGCCAGCGAGGTGCACGACAGCATCGCCCAGAGCCTGGCTTTCGTGAACATGCGCCTGCCCCTGTTGCAGGACGCCATGCAGGCGCACGACGACCGCCTCTCGGAGAAATATTTTGCCGACGTCGAGCAGGCCATGGGTAGCATCCAGTGCAACCTGCGCGAGATCCTGACCAACTTCCGCGTCACCATGGACCCGCAGGGCCTGTTGCACGCGGTGCAGGTCCTGGCCGCCGAATTCCGCCAGCGCGCGGGCATCCCGCTGCAGGTGCAGCACGAAGCGCCCGACCTCGGTCTCACGAGCGAGCAGGAAGTGCAGGTTTTCCACATCATTCAGGAGGCGCTGGCCAACGTCGGCCGCCACGCCCAGGCAAAACAGGCCTGGCTGACGCTGAGCCATCGCGGCAGCCATCTCGATGTGCGTGTCGAGGATGACGGCCGCGGCGTGGCCGCCCTGCAGGCCGACGGCCGTGCGCATTTCGGGCTGGACATCATGAACGAGCGCGCCCAGCGCCTGGGCGGCGTGGTGGAGATCGGCCCGCGCGAGGGCGGCGGTACCCGGGTGCGCCTGACGGTGCCGTTCCCGACGGCGCACGTGGGGAGCGCATGAACGCCGCACGGCCGTCCGAAGGCGCTTGGACCGCAGTGCCCGGCGTGGAGGCTGCGTCGTGACCCAAGTGGTGCGCCTGGTGCTGGTGGATGACCATGCCGTGCTGCGCAGCGGCCTGGCCGACCTGCTGCGCGGCCGTGGCGGCATGGACGTGCTGGGCGACACCGGCAAGCCGGACGAGGCCGTGGCCCTGGTGCGCCAGCACCAGCCCGACCTGGTGCTGCTGGATCTGAGACTGGGGCCCATCGACGGCCTGAGCGTGCTGCGCACGCTGCGCGCCGAAGGCATCGAGACCCCGGTGGTCATCCTCACCATGTGCACCGCCGAGGAAGACCTGGCCGGCGCGCTGCGCGCCGGCGTGCGTGGTTACCTGCTCAAGGACATGGAGCCCGACGACGTGATCGAATCCATCCAGCGCGCCGCCCGCGGCGAGCTGGTGGTGGCCCCCAGCATGGCCCTCAAGCTGGCGCAGATGTGGCAGCAGGGCCAGAAGGGCTCGGTCAAGCGCGACCTGGTGGACAGCCTGACCGAGCGCGAGCGCGAGGTGCTGGAGCACGTGGCCCGCGGCAAAAGCAACAAGGTCATCGCCCAGGCCCTGGAGATCAGCCACAACACCGTGAAGCTGCACGTGCGCCACATCATGGCCAAGCTCGATCTCGGTTCACGGGTGGAGGCGGCGGTGTTTGCGTTCGAGCACCGCACGTCGGGCGAGGGCGGCACGGCGGCGGGCGGCGAGACGCGCAAGTAAGCCGCTCTGCACACAGCGCGTCCCTGTCGCCGCTCCCGGGCGCGGCGCCGACCCTCTTGGCGACTTGTCTGTTTCCCGTTTGGCAAAGAGACGCAAAACCGTCCCTCGCTTCCGGACCTGCAGGGTTTGCCGGTTTTGTTCATGCTGCACATAACCAACAGATCACCGGAAAGCCCATGAAAATCAACAGCTTGCGCGGGCAGTGCAGACCTTGTTCATAAGCAGCGGACTTTGTTCATCCGACAGGTTTGCGGGGTTTCGTGGTTTTGTTCATGGCTATTCCGATGGGGCAAAACGGGTGGAAAACCGATATATTTCAGGCACTTAAATCAATAAACGGGAGGAACCATGAACTTTGTTATGCCGACAGATTTGCGGCCTATATCAAGTTAGAGCTCAATGGCCGACGCTCAGCTGATCGTACAACTGCCTTTCGTGCGAGCCAGTGACTACGACCGCCTCGTCGCAGTCGAAGAAAGTCTGGTTCTGGCCTTCGCTCAACGGAACCCATTCGCTGCGGTCGATGGGCACGACGCGGGTCAAGGCCGATTCAACATCTTCATAAAGCCATTGGGTACCTGGCAGCCGGTGCTTGATCGCGTTGAGGCAGTCCTTAAGCTCCGAGGTGTATTGAAGGAGGCGCTCCTCGTGAAGCGCCTTAAGTCCGAGCGGTACGTTGTCGTCTGGCCGAAGGACCACACCGGTGCGTTCGAGCTCTAACATGGCATATATGGACTCCCCCTCAAGTGCAAGAAACTGACCGATTGGGGACCGACGGGTAAAGCGCCTGCAGTCGTATATCCGGCATCTGTTGTGGGATCTGTGTAGTCCCGTGCCGACATGGAATCTGCGTCACCGGTGCGCCAATCAATACAAGCGGCTGCATGAGAGCCGGAAGAGTTATCGGCGTCTGACGGTGTGGGAGGAACCCGGTTGGCCATGATGGTCGATCAATCTCGTCGCAAAGGCAGACAGGGGAACTTCAACTCTCTCGTGTGTGGATCAAGCCGGCATCACAAAGGCTTGGCGGTTCATCTTCTTGCTGAGCCGGCTGTTTTCATCGAATGCCGACTTGTCACGCAGCGTGGCATAGCAGATGCGCGCCAGCTTGTTGGCCAGCGCGCAAGCAGCCTTGTTGTGATTGGTTCGGCCCTGTACCTCCAGCGCCCAGCGGCGTACCCCGCACACCTCCTTGCCCGCGCCCTCGGCCATCTTGGCCGCGCGCAACACGCTCCTGGCGCCGTGCGTGAGCAGCATGCGCAAGTAGCGATCCCCCTTCTTGGAGATACGCCCCAGGTAACGACTGTTGCCCGAGCTGAACTCCCTGGGCGTCAGGCCGAACCAGCTGGCGAAGTGCCGCGCATCCTGGAAGTGGCTCACATCGCCCGAAGTCGCCGCCACCAGCGCAGTAGCCGTCAAGAGGCCGATGCCAGGAATGGAGAGCAGCGTGGTGCAGGCCGGGCTCAGTCGGGCCGCTGCTGCCAGCTCCCGCTCCACCTGGGCGATGCGCGCCTCCAGCAGACGAATCTCCTCCACCAGCAGCCTGGCCGAACCCCGGATCAGCTCGGGCACAGCGGTATTGGGGTCGGCCAGCACCCGGCTGATGGCTTCGACCCCGGTGCGAGCCCCCACGGGGATGGCGATGCCGAATTCACGCAAGAAGCCGCGCAGGGCGTTGATGCGTGAAGTGCGTGTGCCCATCCAGAGGGAACGGATACGGTGCAGGCCCTGCAGGGCCTGCTGTTCGACCGACTTGACGCGTACCGGACGGATATCGGCGGCGCGGGCCGCCTCCAGCAGGGCGGCAGCGTCGGTGGCATCGGTCTTGTTGCGCCGCACATAGGCGCGGGTGTACTGGGCCGGCAGCAGGCGCACCTCGATGCCCAGGGAATTGAGCCAGCGTGCCCAATGGTGGGCCGAGCCGCAGGATTCCATGACGACCAGGCCGACCGAACGGTTCACGAACCAGCGTTCGAACTGGGTGCGCGTGAGGCGCTGGGTCTCGGTGATGCGCCAGTGTTCGTCCGCTACAACGAGTTGAAAGACGGACTTTGCAAGATCAACGGCAACGGTAGTAGCATGCATGTCGGACTCCTTTCGTTTGAAGACCTGATCCCCACGCCAATGAAGACCAGTGCGCAACTCTCGCGCAAACAAACGGGGGAGTCCATCCCATCATTCGACACGGACGTACAAGCTCGTCTGCTCCCTTCGGTCGCGCCTTGCCCGTGCGCCGGTCAAGTCCAACGTTAGGCATCAATATGCGCTTACTTAGCCTCGGCATCGCCGTACTCTTGGCAACATTTCTTCCTTGGTCGATCGTCGGATGGTCGCCTGGCAAGGCATTCGCAACAGCCATCAGTGCGCCGCCAGTCTTCAGCATCAATAGTTGGGTCCATTTCGCAGTAAATGTCGGAATCGGCTTCGTAATCGCAATCGCCACCTTGCGCGTACTACGCGTTGGCGATCATGCGGCATTAATAACTCAGGGTCCGAAATGGATAAAACGCGGGTTGTACTTGTTGCTCGTCTACATCCTTCTCACGCCTGTCGTCATACTGTCCAGCTCCAGCTATCGCCTTGACCGTCCACCTGAATGGTACGGCTTCCTCTTGCTTGTGCCAGTGGTCGTTATCGCTGTGGGCGTAACACAAGGCTTGTTTTTTGAGTGGAGAGCAGCTCTTGTAAAGGGCTGTTCAAATGTAGAAAAGAATGACCAAAATGCCTAACATTTCGCTCGGCGCGGACACGCAGCCGCAGAATGCCGCTTCGCGGCGCTGGCTGCATGCCGGGCAGCTTTGACGTTAGAGGTCAATTCATGCGTTTCTTGGGTTCGTTGGTTTTGTCTCTGGTCTTGGCGAGTGCACCGGCATTTGCTGGGTCACTTCGTCTCTCCGCCGAGCCTGGAAAGTTCAATGCGAAGACCCTTGCGGCTCCCACAGGCGACGTTTCCTTTCGCGGTACGGCGAGATTGCTAGCCTTCAACAGTTCGCCTCAGTGGCCTGCTGCCTCGTATATCGGTATTCATCAAGGTACAGATCGCAACGACAGCGTTCAAGTACTGGCCATCCGCAACAGGCCAACGGATGACTATCTTGTGATTGGCTACCGCCTGGTTGTTGGCGGTAAAGAAGTAAAGGTTGAATCGTTGGTCAATGTGCCAGTGGACTCCTCTATGCGGATCGATATCCGCTTCAAGAATGGCATTGCCAGTATTAAAGTTAACGACAGAGAAACTGTAGAGGTCCGTACTCCCTTTAAACAGGTGGCGCCATATGTTTCGGTGTCTTCGGGTGAAGCGGAGTTTTCAATTGACTTCTAACAATTTAGTCAAGCGCGGATCGCCTGCGGCGTCCGCTTACCGCAGACGTTGAAGCGACTCAGTTCGCCGCCGCCGGATTGATCGGCAACTGCACCGGCACGTTGTGCGAGAGCTTGCTGGTGTCACCCGTGGCCGGGTCGAACCAGTGCAGGGTGCCGTGCAGCTTGACCACGTCGCCCACGATCAGCAGGCTGGGTGAAGTGAAGTTGCTCGCGGCCACCTTGGCCGGCAGGTCGGCCAGGGTGCCGGTGAGCACCTGCTGCGTGGCCAGGGTGCCGTGCTGCACGGCGGCGATCGGGCGCGATGCCGGAGCGCCATGCGCCATGAGCTGGCGGCAGATGTCGGGCAGGGCGTTGAGGCCCATGTAGATCACCACAGTCTGCTTCGGGCGCACCAGGGCGGCCCAGTCGAGGTCGGCGACGCTGCCTTCTTTCAGGTGGCCGGTGACGAACATGGCCACCTGGGCGTGGTCGCGGTGCGTGAGCGGGATGCCGGCGTAGCTGGCCACGCCGCAGGCTGCGGTGATGCCGGGCACGACCTCGAAGTCCACGCCGTGGGCGGCCAGTTCCTGCATTTCCTCGCCGCCGCGGCCGAAGACGAAGGGGTCGCCGCCCTTGAGGCGCACCACCTGCTTGCCTTCGCGGGCCAGCTGCACCAGCAGGGCGTTGATCTGCTCCTGGCGCATGGTGTGTTCGTTGCGGCGCTTGCCGGCGTAGATGCGCTGCGCGTCGGCGCGGGCAAAGTCCAGCACGCCGCTGGAGACCAGGTGGTCATAGACGATGGCGTCGGCGCGCTCCAGCAGGCGCACGGCCTTGAGCGTCAGCAACTCGGGGTCGCCGGGGCCGGCGCCCACCAGATAGACCCGGCCGCGCGCGGCGCCGGTGATGTGTTTGGTTTTCAATGGGCACCTCCCTTGCTGCCGCAACCGCCCCCCGTGCCGCAGCCGCCGCTGCCACAACCGCCTCCGCCCCCGGTGCCGCAGCCGCCAGCGCTGCTGCCTGCCGTCTCCGCCTCCTGCTGGACGAAGATGAAGTTGTACTGGCCGGGTTCGAGTTCGACGAAGTCGAGGGTCGTGTCCTCCAGCAGCGCCACATGGTGCGGGGCGATGACGATGTGCACGTCCTGGATCTGCAGGCGCGTGTCGCCGTCGCCGACGTCGTCGAAGCCCATGCCGTAGCCGATGGAGCCGTCGGCCTCGCGCCGGGCGGCCACGCGCAGCACCGCGGCCTGGGCGCCGCTGTCCTGGGCGGCTTGTGTGATCTGTTGCGCTGCGGCGCTGGTCAGTGTGAACATGGTGTTGGCTCCTCGTTAGCTTAGTGTTCGCCCTTGGTCCGCAACAGGCCGGCCAGCCGGTTGCCCTGTTTCTGCGGACCGCCGCGCGGGAACAGTTCATGCAGGTAATGGTTGTTGCCGCGCTCCGGGCCCCAGAGTTCGGTGAAATGCTTGATCATGACGCGCACCTGGGCCTGGACACCATGTTCAGCATAGTACTCGCGCAGGTAGCGGATGATGGCCCAGTGCTCGTCGCCCAGTTTCAGCTCCTCGTGGGCGGCCAGGGCGCGCACGAAGTCCTCGGACCAGTCGCCCAGGTTGCGCAGATAACCTTCGGAGTCGGTCAGCACGGGCCGGCCCTTGACCAGCAGTTCGCGGGTGAAAACATCTTTCGCGATGGGGTCGGGCGTTTCAGTCATGGGGCAACTCCTGCGGTTTCCGGCTGGGCAGCCGTGTCGGCAGCGTCGCGGCAGCGGCGCACGAAATCGACGAAGGCCGGCGCCCAGCCCTCCGGGCCCAGGCTGCGCAGGTGGGCGTAGCCGGCCAGCACGTTGCGATGCACCAGGCCGTCAACTTTGCCGTCCACGCCGTGGCCGCGCGTCACCCGCCAGGCGTAGAGGCTGTCGGCCGGCAGGCCCTCGATGGCGGAGTAATGGAATTCGTGGCCACGCAGCTCCCGGCCCTGCAGGCCGGGCCAGGGCATGGCGGCGCTGGCGGCCAGGCTGACGTAGCCGCGGCCCACCGGTTTGGTGTGCAGGGTCACGTCGCCGGGGAGGGCGCCGACCATGCGGCCGGTCTGGCCCTGCCAGGTGATGGAACGCGCCAGGTACATGAGGCCGCCGCATTCGGCGTAGACGGGCAGGCCGGCCTCGATGGCGTCGGCGATCTGCGCGCGCAGCGCGGCATTGGCCTGCAACTGCGGCAGGAAGAGCTCTGGGAAACCGCCGCCGATGAACAGGCCGTCCAGGTCGGGCGGCAGGGTGGTGTCGCGCAGGGTGTCGAAGGGCAGCAGTTCGGCACCGGCCGCTTCCAGGGCCTGCAGGTCGTCGGGGTAGTAGAAACCGAAAGCCTGGTCGCGCGCCAGGGCGATGCGCACGATGTCCTTCCGTTCGCCCTGAGCCTGTCGAAGCCCTTCGACAAGCTCAGGGCGAACGGAGTTATCCACGGGCTCGGGCTGGAAGCGGGGCGCGCTGGCGGCCAGTTCGCGTACCCGCTGCAGGTCGACCTGGGCGGCGATGCGCGCACCGATGCGCTGCACCTGCTGCGCGGCCTGGGCGTGTTCGTTGCTGGGCATCAGGCCGAGGTGGCGCTCGGCCACGGCCAGCTCCGGGTCTTCGGCAATGGCGCCCAGCACCGGCACGTCGGTGTAATGCTCGATCACGGCGCGCAGCTTGGCTTCGTGGCGGCTGCCGCCCAGGCGGTTGAGGATGACACCGGCGATGCGCAGGTTCCGGTCGAAAGCCTGGTAGCCCAGGATCAGCGGCGCGATGCCGCGTGTCATGCCGCGTGCGTCGATCACCAGCAGCACCGGCAGGTCCAGCATATGGGCCAGGGCGGCGTTGCTGTTGCTGCCGTCCAGGGCCAGGCCGTCGTACAGGCCCTTGTTGCCTTCGACGATGCTGAGGTCGGCGTGCTGCGCGTGCTGGCCGAACAGGGCGCGGATCTGCGCGCCCGTCATCAGGTAGGGGTCGAGGTTGTAGCAGGGCCGGCCGCTGGCCTGGGCCAGCCACATGGGGTCGATGTAATCCGGCCCCTTCTTGAAGGGCTGCACGCGCTGGTCCTGCGCGCTGAGCGCGGCGCACAGGCCCAGGGTGACCGTGGTCTTGCCCGACGACTTGTGTGCAGCCGAGACGAGCAGGCGGTTCATGGTGCGACCCTGATGCCTAGTGGGCGTTGCCGGCGACAGCATCGGGCGGGAACTGGTCCAGCCGCTGGGGCAGGAAGGCCAGCCACTTGAGCGCCAGCACGACGATGATGCCGGTCATGCCGATGCCGCCGATGCCCAGCAGCCACTCGGGCAGGCTGGGGGTGTAGCTGCCGACCACGCCGTCGTAGAAGCTGCTGCTCACCTCGTAACCGGGGAAGATCTGCAGCGGCCAGGCCTGGCTGCCGATGATGGTGACGTACATCTGGGCCAGGCCGCCGGCGATGACGGCGAGCGCGGCCAGCACCAGCATGGCGCGCGAGTTGCGCGTGCGGGGTGCGAGCAGCAGTACCAGCGGCAGCAGGCTGCCCAGGCCCAGCTGGCCCAGCCAGAACAAGCGGGTGTAGAGGCCGCCGTCGAGCAGCAGGAAACGCTCCAGCCCGTGCTGTTTGGCGAAGTAGAGGTTGGTCAGGTGGTAGACCAGCACGAAGTAGGCGGCACAGGCCACGAAGACGGCGAGCAGGCGCGTCAGGCGCGCCTGCATGGCGGCTTCCAGCGGGCGCTCCGTCCAGCGGCTGACGGCCAGCAGCACCAGCAGGAAGATGGCCAGGCCGTAGGACAGGGAGTAGACGATGAACATGGGCCCCATGAGCGCCGAGCCGAAGGCCTGGCGGCCGATCAGGAAGCCGAAGATGGAGCCGGTACCGGTGGTGAGAGCCAGGCGCCAGACGAAGGCGGACAGGCCGGCGTACGTGGAGTACGCGTTCATGCGGTGCTCCATCATGGTCCAGAGGTAGGCCACGACGATGCCCATGAAGCCCGAGTAGAGCACCACGTTCCAGGCGAAGATGGACTTGAAGTTGTAGTAGGTCATGGCCACGATCAGGCGATCGGGCCGGCCCAGGTCCAGCATGAGCACGGCCAGGCCACCGGCCAGCAGGGCGATGGCCAGCAGGGCCGAGAGCGGGGCCAGCGGCTTGTAGGCTGTCTTGCCGAAGACCGAGGCCATGGAGGCGACGTTGAGCGCGCCCGAGGCGGCCACCACCAGAAACACGGCGAAGACGTGCGGAATGCCCCAGACGATCTGGTTGTTCATGCCGGTGATGATGTGGCCGTGGTGTTCCATGGTCCAGGCGGCGAGCAGGCCGATGCCGCTGACCACGGCCAGCACGGCCACGAGGGCCCAGTAGCCGGGGCTGCGGCCTTCGAGTTGACGGAGTGCGATCTTCATGTTGATTCGTCCTCAGAGGCCCTGGTAACGTACACCGGTATTGAGGCTCAGGTCCTCGCGCAGCTGGCGCGTGCTGTACTGCGCCACGCGTTTGGAGATCTCGCTGTTGGGGTCGTTGAGGTCGCCGAAGGCGATGGCGCCATAACCGGCGGCGGCGCAGGCCTGCACGCAGGCGGGGCTTTCACCCTTGTCCACCTTGTGCACGCACAGCGTGCAGCCTTCCACCGTGCCCATGCCGCGCGGCACGTCGGGTTTCTGGTTGGTCTGCGGCTCGTGCACGAAGGAGCGCGCCTTGTAGGGGCAGGCCATCACGCAGTAGCGGCAGCCGATGCAGATGTGCTTGTCCACCAGCACGATGCCGTCGGCGCGCTTGAAGGAGGCGCCGGTGGGGCAGACGTCCACGCAGGGCGGCTCGGCGCAGTGCTGGCACATCACGGGCAGCGAGTGCGCCTTGCCGGTCTTGATCTCCTTGATCTCGATCTTGCGGATCCACTGCGCGTCGGTCGGCCCGGGCTGGGTGGGCAGGCCGTTTTCGGTCTGGCAGGCGGTGACGCAGGCGTTGCAGCCGGGGGTGCATTTCGTGGTGTCGACCAGCATGCCCCAGCGCACCTTGGGGCTGGCGCCGGCCGTGGCCCCGGCGGGCGTGGCGGCCTGGGCCACCTCGATCAGGCGCACGCCGGGCGCGAGCAGGATGCCGGCCAGGCCGGCGGCGGCCACGCCCAGGAAGCCGCGGCGCGCCTTCTGGGTCTCATCCTGGCAGGCGACGCCTGAGCCGCAGGAACAGGGGGAGGAGGGCTCCGGTTTCATGGCTTGGTGGCAGGTTGGGTCGCGAGCTGGCGCACTTGCCGGCTCAGTGCGGCGGTGGCGCCGGTGGGATGGACCAGCGGGTGGAAGGAAGAGGTGGCCTTGCCCGGCTGGGTGGCGTGGCATTCGAAGCAGTCCACCTTGACCGCGGCGTAGCTGTGGCAGCTGATGCAGAAGTTGGTGGGCGCCGCCGTCACGCTGTTGGTGGCCGGGCTGGCGTGGCACTCGATGCAGGCCTTGAGGCTGTACTTGGCGCCGCGGATGCCGCCGTGCATGGTGTCGTCACGCTGGTGCTTGAGGTAGGCCATGTGGTTGCGCCGCATGTCGTCGGCCGGTTCCACGCACTGGCCGCCTTTCGCCGCCTCGATGACGGGCCTGGGCACGCGCGAGGACTTGCCGGGCTCGTCGGCAGCCTGGGCCGACAGGCCGCACGCCAGCAGCAAAAGGGCCAGGACGCGCAGCTTCATTCACCCAGTCCCATCTGGATGTAGCCCGTGGGGCAGACGTCGTGGCAGATGTGGCAACCGATGCACTTGTCGTAATCGGTGTCCACATAACGGCCGGTGGTGGACTGGTTCTTCTTCACCTTGAACACGGCGACTTGCGGGCAGTAGACCACGCAGTTGTCGCACTCGAAGCACTGGCCGCAGCTCATGCAGCGCTTGGCCTCGGACTGGGCCTGGGCTTCCACCAGGGCCTGCAGGCGTTCGTCGAAGTTGCCCAGCGCCTCCTCGGCCGTGAGGTTGGTGATGGTGCGCTTGTTGCGTGGCGTGAACGGGAAGTGGCCGAGGAAGAGCTCCTTGTGCGAGATGACGTAGCGGTCGGAGCGGTTGTCGTAGTTGTGGATGGCCACGTTGCTGCTGTCGGTGCCGCGGATGGGCTCGTGCACATCGCTGAGGGTCAGGCCCTTCTCGACCATCTTGCGCTTGAGGTCGAAGGCGTGCACGTCGATCTTGGGGCGCTTCCCCAGCGCCTCGCCGCCGAGGAAGCGGTCGATGCCGTCGGCGGCAATCGCGCCGTGGCCGATGGCCGTGGTCAGCAGGTGCGGGCGAATGATGTCGCCGCCGGCAAACACGCCGGCATGGCCCTGCACCTGGTAGTTCTTGTCGGCCGGCACCGCGCCCTTGCCGTTGTTGAACATCTCCAGGCCGGTGAAGTCCACCGCCTGGCCGATGGCCGAGACGATGAGGTCGGCCGGAATGTCTTCCTCCGAGCCCTCGATGTTCTTGATCTCCAGCTTGCCACCCACGACCTTGGCCTCGCAGCGGATCACGCGCAGGGCGGTGGCGCGGCCATCGGGGCCGCGCACCACGGACACCGGCGCGTAGCCGCCGCGGATGGCGATGCCTTCGGAGAGGGCATGCTCGACCTCGTGTCTGGAGGCCTGCATCTTGTCGACGGCGAAGATGGAGGTCAGCGTCACGTCGGCGCCCTGCTTGGCCGAGACCGATGCGACGTCGTGCGCCACGTGGCCGGCGATGGCGTGCTCGGGGCGGTCGCTGGGGTTGATCTTGTCGATGTGGCCCAGGCGGCGGGCCACGGTGGCCACGTCGATGGAGGTGTCACCGCCGCCGACCACCACCACGCGCTTGCCCACGTGGCGCAGGCGGCCGTCGTTGAAAGCCTTGAGGAAGGAAGTGGCCGTCACGCAGTTGGGTGCCTCGGCGCCTTCCACGGGCAGGGGGCGGCCGGACTGGGCGCCCATGCCCAGGAACACCGCGTCGAAATCCTTGTGGATCTGCTCCATGGTGATGTCGGTGCCGATGCGCGTTTTCATTTTCGCGGTCACGCCCAGGTCCAGGATGCGCTGGATCTCGGCGTCCAGGATGTGGCGCGGCGTGCGGAAGCCCGGGATGCCGTAGCGCATCATGCCGCCGAGTTCTTCGCGTTCGTCGAAGATGGTGACCGCGTGGCCCTTGAGGGCGAGCTGGTAGGCCACGGACAGGCCGGCCGGGCCGCCGCCGATGACGGCCACCTTCTTGCCGGTGGTGAAGTCGGGTGCGGTGAAGGCCAGCTTGTTGGTGATGGCGTACTCGCCGAGGAAGTGCTCGACCGAGTTGATGCCGACGAAATCTTCCACCTGGTTGCGGTTGCAGCCCGATTCACAGGGCGCCGGGCAGACGCGGCCCATGACGGAGGGGAAGGGGTTGGCCTCGGTCAGGCGGCGGAAGGCGTATTCCTGCCACTTCATGCCGGCCGGCGGCTTCTCGACGCCGCGCACGATGTTCAGGTAGCCGCGGATGTCCTCGCCCGAGGGGCAACTGCCCTGGCAGGGCGGCGTGCTCTGGATGTAGGTCGGGCACTTGTGCGAGTGGTCGGCGTTGAAGATCTGCTGCTGCCAGGGACGCGGCGTGGCGTCGCCGTCCTTGTAGCGCCGGAAGGTGAGGGGCTTGACGCTGACGGATTCGGGGTTGGCTGACATGTCTTGTCTCCTGGTGTCGTTGCGTGGACGCGTTAACCGTTATTTGTCGCCGAGGCGGATGGCCTTGCTCACCAGCTGGTGGACGCCGCCCACCATGCTCATGTCGAAGCCGTACTGCGGCAGCACCTTGGTGAACTGCGCCTTGCAGATCGCGCAGATGGTGGCCATGAAGTTCACGTTGTGCTCGTCGACCACGTTCTTGAGCGCTTCCATGCGCGGCAGGGCGCCCTTGACGCGCAGCTCCAGCAGGTCGTCGGTCAGCAGGCCGCCGCCACCGCCGCAGCAGAAGGTGGACTCGAAGATGGTGTCCGGGGCCATGTCGTGGAAGTTGTTGGCCACCGCCTTGATGATCTCGCGCGGGATGACGAACTGGCCGCCGGCGAAGTCGCCCATGCGCGAGGCGCGCGCCACGTTGCACGAGTCGTGGAAGGTGATGATGCGGCTGTCGTTCTTTTCCTTGTCGAAGGTGAGCGCGCCGCGCTGGATCAGGTCGTAGGTGAACTCGCAGATGTGCATGGGCTGCTTGTAGCGGTGGTCCAGCTGGTTCTGCAGTTCAATGGCGAACGGGTCCTTGCCGCCGGCACCTATGCCCACCAGCGTGTTCCAGAAGCTGTAGGCCACGCGCCAGGCATGGCCGCACTCGCCGACCACGATGCGCTTGACACCCAGCTCCAGCGCGGCTTCGCGGATGCGCAGCGCGATCTTGCGCAGCTGCTCGTAGTTGCCGATGAACATGCCGAAGTTGCCGGCCTCGCTGGCCTTGGTCGACAGCGTCCAGCTCACGCCGGCGGCGTGGAAGACCTTGGCGTAGCCGATCAGGCTGTCCACGTGCGGTTCACTGAAGAAATCGGCCGAGGGCGTGACCAGCAGCACCTCGGCACCTTTCACGTCCAGCGGGAAGCGCACGTCCACGCCGGTCTCGTCCTTGGTGTCTTCCTCCAGGCCTTCCAGCGTGTCTTCCAGCGCGGGGCCGGGGATGCCCAGGTTGTTGCCGATGCGGTGCACCTTGCCGATGATCTCGTTGGAGTACTTCTGGCCCATGCCGATGGAGTCCATGATCTCGCGCGCGGCCATGGTGACTTCGGCGGTGTCGATGCCGTAGGGGCAGAACACCGAGCAGCGCCGGCATTCCGAGCACTGGTAGTAGTAGCTGTACCAGTCGTCCAGCACGTCCTTGGTGAGGTCCTTCGCGCCGACCAGCCAGGGGAAATACTTGCCGGCCAGGGTGAAGTAACGGCGGTAGACCTGGCGCAGCAGGTCCTGGCGCGCCACCGGCATGTTCTTGGGGTCTTTGGTGCCGAGGAAGTAGTGGCACTTGTCGGAGCAGGCGCCGCAGTGCACGCAGGCGTCCATATAGACCTGCAGCGAGCGGTACTTGCCCAGCAGCTCGCCCATCTTGGCGATGGCCTTGGCCTGCCAGTCCTCCACCAGCTCGCCGGGGAAACCCAGGTTCTTCTGGATGGCTTCGTTGGCAACGAAAGGCTTGAGGTGCGAGGTCGCGCCCACCTGGATCAGCGGGATGACCGGGTATTCCTTGAGCTTCGGGGTATCGAAGGCGGCGGTGGCCATGGTGGATGGGTGCTCCGTACTCTTACTTGTCCAGCGCGCTGGCCCAGGCAGCCACGTGGCGCGCTTCGCGCGGGTTGTCAGCCATGTTGCGCGTGGGGCTGAAGAACAGGCCGGGCGCGTGCAGCAGCTTGCTGATGGGGAAGATGATCATCAGCAGCGCCACCAGGCCCAGGTGCACCAGCAGCACCGGATCGGCCGGCAGCGGCTGGATGTCGAAACGCATCAGGCCGAGCATGAAGGCCTTGACGGCGACGATGTCGGTGTGGCGCACGAAGCGCATGGCCAGGCCGCTCAGGCCGATGGCGATGAGCAGGACCAGCATCAGGTGGTCCGACGGGGTGGAGATGTAGCGCACCCGGTCCACCAGGAAACGCCGCGCCCACAGGCCGGCCAGGCCCGCCACCATGGCAAAACCGGCGTAGGTACCGAAGGGCTGGATCAGGGTGATGACGGTCCAGACCGGTTCCTGGAAATAGCGCACGTGGCGCAGCAGCACCAGCAGCAGGGCGGCGTGGAACAGCCAGCCGAAGATCCAGGTCCATTTGCTGGCGCGGAACAGGCTTTCGAAGAACACGACCTCGCGTGCCAGGCGCCAGGGCACACCGGCCGGGGTGATGGGCGCGGGTGTGAGGGCGATCTTCAGCGGCGCCGGGGTGCGCGCGTACTGCCGGATCTTGCGCGCCAGACCCAGCACCAGCACGGCGGTGGCGAAGTAGAACAGCACGGCGTAGAAGATCGAGAGAGCGCTCATCGCAGGGTTCTGTGGTCAGGTGGCTGGGACGGATCGGTTTTGTTCAGGGTGCACAAGACCAGCGTCTGCAGGGGGCCTGTCAGACGCGGTCCTGCTGCGCACAGCAGAAGGATCGGTGCGTCTTAGACGCAGCCGGTGGGCTTGGGCAGGCCGGCGATCTTGCAGGCCTGTTTGGCGGGGCCGTAGGGGAACAGGTCGTACAGGTACTTGCTGTTGCCCTTCTCCTCGCCGAACTGCTTGCCGATGGCCTTGGTCAGCACGCGCACGGCCGGGGCGATCTGGTACTCGTTGTAGTAGTCACGCAGGAAGTTGATGACTTCCCAGTGGTTGTCGGTGAGGGCCACCTTTTCCTCGACGGCGATGTACTCGGCGATGTCCTTGTTCCAGTCCGCCAGGTTGATCAGGTAGCCTTCCTCGTCGGTCTCGTAGGTGCTGCCGTTGACTTCGATGCCCATCTTGTTCTCCTCAGGTTGTCAAAACTGTCGTTACAGGTCTGGCGTTCACAGCCAGGAATTCGAGGTGCCGTGCTCGGCCACCAGGTCGACGAAGCCGCCGTAGTCCACCAGCGTCACGTTGTCCAGGGCGCGCGTGGTCATGCCGCGCGCTTCCAGGTCGGGTTTGAGTGCAAAGAACTTGACCTTGCCGGCGGCGGCGCGCACCTGCGCTTCGCTGCTGTTGCCGGCGGTGGCGGCGTAGACGCCGTCCTCGATCAGCAGCACGGCATGGCCGGGCAGGGCCATGCGCAGGCAGCTCTCCAGCGAGCGGGCGGCGGTGGGGGATTTGTTCACGATGTGCAGCATGGTCTGTTCCTCAAAAACTCAGGACCACGTCCTGTTGCGCCATCAGCTCGGCCATCTGCGCGGTCTCCAGCACTTCCACCGGCACCAGCAGGTCCTTCTCGCTCAGGCCGCGTGCCTTCAGCGAGTCGGCGTCGACATAGAGTTTTTCCACGTCGTAGCCTTCGAGCGCGCGGTAGCTGGGCGAGAAGTTCTTGATGCCGATGTCCTTGGTCTGCTGGCCCTTGGCCAGTTCGTAGACGCCGTCGTCCATGAAGACCAGGCTCACGTCCTGGTCGAAGGTGGCGGTGATCAGCACCACTTCCAGGCTCTCCAGCGCGTAGATCGTGCCGTAGGGGGCCTTGCGGTTGATGAACATGAATTTCTTCATTTTGTTTTTCCCGTCAGTCGCCAAAAGTCACCAGGCGGTCGGCCTTGATGCCGCTGTCCACCAGCTGGCCCAGGCCCGAGATGCGAAAGCCCGGGGCCAGCACCTCCTGCTTGATGCCGCGGCGCAGGGCCGCGGCCACGCAGACCACCAGGTCCACCTTGTGCTTCTCCGCCAGCTCGGACCAGCGGTTGACGATGTGGCGGTCGTCCTGCGGCGGCTCTGTCAGCCGCGTGGCGTTGTTCACGCCATCGTGGTAGAAAAAGACGCGCTGGACTTCATGGCCCCTGGCCAGGGCTGCGACGCAGAACTGGTAGGCGCTGTCGCTGGCCTGGTGGGTGTAGGGCCCTTCGCTGACGAGTAATCCGAATTTCATGTCGTGATCGTTTGGCAGTGGTGCTCAGAAGCGGATGTGGGTCGACGCGTTGAGGTTGGCGCGCGAACCACGCCAGTCGTCGATCAGGTACTTGGTGAAGGGCAGGTCGCACTTCTCGAAGAAACGCGGCCAGCCGATGCGCTCCACCCAGTCCGACAGGCGCTCCCAGGGGCGGGCGTCGGCCTTGTAGGTGTAGAGGATCTTCTTGACCATCTCCGACACCTCGGGCCAGCGCGGCGCGTTGTTGGGCAGGCCAGACGCCACCATCTTCATGAAGGTGGGCTTGCCGCGCGCATTGGAGTTCTTGCCGCCGACCCAGATGGCCAGCTTGGAGTGCTCCGGGTCGTTGATCTGCATGGGCGGGCAGGGCGGGTAGCAGGCGCCGCAGCAGATGCATTTCTTCTCGTCCACTTCCAGCGAGGGCTTGCCGTTGACCAGGGCCGGGCGGATGGCGGCCACCGGGCAGCGGGCCACCACGGCCGGGCGCTCGCAGGCGTTGGCCACCAGGTCGTGGTTGATCTTGGGCGGCTTGGTGTGCTGCACGATGATGGCGATGTCGGCCTGGCCGCCGCAGTTGATCTCGCAGCAGCTGGTCGAGAGGTGCACGCGGTTGGGCATGTCCTCGCGCTTGAACTCGTCGTAGAGCTCGTCCATCAGCGCCTTGACCACGCCCGAGGCGTCGGTGCCCGGGATGTCGCAGTGCAGCCAGCCCTGGGTGTGGGCGATCATGGAGACCGAGTTGCCGGTGCCGCCCACGGGGAAACCGCTTTCCTCCAGCGCATTGATCAGCGGCGCCACCTTGTTCGGGTCAGACACCATGAACTCGATGTTGGAGCGGATGGTGAAGCGCACATGGCCTTCGGCATAGGTGTCGGCGATGTCGCAGAGCTTGCGGATGGTGTAGACGTCCATCTGGCGCTGGGTGCCGGCACGCACCGACCAGACCTCGTCGCCGCTGTGCGAGACGTGGTGCAGCACGCCGGGACGCGGCCGGTCGTGGTATTTCCAGTTGCCGTAGTTCTTCAGCAGGGTCGGGTGCAGGTAGGGCTTGTTGTCCGGCACGCCGCTTTCGATGGGGGTACGCATTTGGGCCATGTGGGTCTTCCCGTGATCGTTCGTTCAGGTGATGAATGAAAGGGGGCGGCGCTCAGCCGGCCGCCTGCTTGCGCGCGTTGATCTTGGCCACTTCATCGTCCCAGCCGTCGGCGCGCACATAGGGGTTGGTGCGCGGGGTGGAGACCATGTTGGCGTCGACCTCCAGGCCGATGCCTTCGAGGAAGTTGACCAGGCCGATGCGTTCGATCATCTCGCCGGTGCGCTCGTGCTCCAGTGCGTTCTCGGCGAAGAAGTCGATGACCTTCTGGCCCAGCTCGACCAGCTGCTGATAGTCGGCATCGGTCTTGAGCGGCATGAAGGGCACCACCACGGTGCCCATCAGGTCGCCGATCTTGAGCGTGCGCTTGCCGCCCACCAGGATGGTGGCGCCGGTGTCGGTGCCGTGGGCCAGTGCGCCGGTCATGACGTTGACGCAGTGCATGCAGCGCACGCAGTTGCTGTTGTCGATCTCCAGGCACTGGGTGTCGTTGATCTTCACGCTGGAAATCTTGTCGCCCTTGGCGACGTCCTTGACTTCCTTGAGCATGATGGTCTTGGTCGGGCAGCGGCTGATGACGTCGTTCACCAGCTCGTTCATGCCGTGCTTGGCGAACCACTTGCGTGCCAGCGCCTCGTCGGTGCGCATGTTGTCGCGCCAGGTGCCGATCACCGCCATGTCCGAGCGCTGGATCGAGTTCATGCAGTCGTTGGAACAGCCCGAGAACTTGAACTTGAACTTGTAGGGCAGGGCCGGACGGTGGATGTCGTCGGTGAAGGTGTTGAGCACCTGGCGGTGCGCGCGCGCCTCGTCGAAGCAGGACTGCTCGCAGCGCGCGGCACCCACGCAGGACATGGAGGTACGCACGGCCGGGCCGGCGCCACCCAGGTCGAAACCCAGTTCGTTGATCGCGTCGAAGGCATCCTGCACCTTGTCGGTCTTGGCGCCCTGGAACATGATGTCGCCCGACTGGCCGTGGAAGGCGATCAGGCCCGAGCCGTGCTCTTCCCAGATGTCGCAGAACTTGCGCAGGATGTCGGTGTTGTAGTGCATGCCGGGGGGCGGCTGCACGCGCAGGGTGTGGAACTCGGCCGCGTCAGGAAACTGCGGCTTGCCGCTCTCGTCCTTCAGTTCGGTGAAGCGCGGGATCACGCCGCCGCCATAACCGAACACGCCGACCGTGCCGCCCTTCCAGTAGCCCTTGCGGGTCTGGTAGGACGTCTCCAGCTGGCCCATGAGGTCCACCATGTAGTCCTTGTCCTTGGCCAGGCGCTTGAGGCCGGTCACGAAACTGGGCCACGGGCCGCCCTCGAGCTCGTCGAGCATCGGGGTGGCGTGCATTTTTTTCGCCATGATCTTGTCTCCTGTCTTAGAACTTGTCGCAAGTCCTGGATGCCGTGTTTGACGACGGCGGTCACACGCTGCGGGCAGGGTCCGGACTCTTGGGGTCTCTTTTTGTGCCTCTCGGGTGCATCCTAGGGGCGGGGGTGGTGCCTTAGCTATCCCCCTCGTTGAGTAGGCGGGACTACCCAAAAGGGTTATATGGCGCCACCCGTCCCGGCTATAGACGGTCCGGCCCGGAATTGCGTCAATAGCACTTACAGACGGGGCGGCCCAGCAGGCGGTCCGGTCCAGAACAAAGACGGAGACATGACCCAGATCACCCCGCTGGACAAATTCAGGGTGCCGCTCGGCGGTCAGGAAATCGAGCTGCAACAGGTGGACTTCGACACCGGCGGCATGAGTTTCCTGCGCACGCGCATCCGGGAGAAATCCCGCTTCACCATCTTCGACATCGACCCCGACACGGCCGAGGCCTGGGGCCGGGCGCTGCTGGCCTGGGCCGACAAACAGCCGCGCGACACGGAGACGCCATGAGCTTTGAAGACGACCTGCCACCGGCCAGCGTCGTCGACTTGGCCTTCCCGCTGGCGGGCCGGGCTGTCCCGCGCGACTACATGCAGGCGCTGCATGCTGCGCTGCAGCAGGAGTTGCCCTGGCTGGCGCAGGAGTCAGGTGCCGGCATCCACCCCCTCAAGCTCGTGCAGGGCGCCAGCGCCGGCCCGGTGAGCCTGTTGTCACAGCGCACCCGTCTGCTGTTGCGGCTGCCGCGTGCACGCGTGGGTGATGCCCGCCTCCTGGCCGGGCGCACGCTCCTGATCGGTGAGCACCCCGTGCAGCTGGGCGAACCGCACGAGCGTGAGCTGCTGGCGCATGCCACGCTCTACGCCTACGCCGTGGCCGCCGCGGGCGAGGACGAGGTGGTTTTCATGCAGACCGTGGCCGGCGAGCTGCAGGCCCTGGGGGTGCGCACGCACACGGTCTGCGGCAAACGTGGCGGCCGTCCCCATGAGGGGCAGACCCTCACCACCTTCAGCCTGATGCTGCACGCCCTCAGTCGGGCGGACTCGTTGCGCGTGCAGGAGCAGGGCCTGGGGCCGCACCGGCAGCTGGGCTGCGGCGTTTTCGTGCCCCACAAGTCGGCGGCGGCGGTGGGCGAATAGTTTTTTGTGCAACAAATCGAGGAGACACAAGAATGGGCTACAGCGTGAACGGCGCGGAACTCGAAACCGACAAAGAGGGCTATCTGCTCGAACCGGACTACAGCGAGGAAGTGGTGCAGGTGATTGCCGAAGCCGAAGGCATCAAGCTGACCGACGCGCACTGGGAAGTCATCAACTACCTGCGCGACGAGTACAAGGAAAACGGCCATACGCCCAACTTCCGCAACATGCTCAAGGGCTTCGGCGAGATCCGCGAGGGCGTGGACAGCAAGTACCTGTACGACCTCTTTCCCCTCGGTCCGGCCAAGCAGGCGGCCAAGGTGGCGGGGCTGCCGCAGCCGCTGGGCAAAGGCGGGTACTGAAGTCCGCCTGAAGAAAGAGACCATGGCCCTGCGCATCAAGAACCAGTGGTTCCAGTCCGGTGTCCCCAAGACGCCGCGGGAGAACGCCAGCGCCATGGCCTTCATCACCTGGCGCGTGACGCAGAACATGGTCAAGCAGATGCGCGAGGCGAAGTTCGACATCGACGTCGGGCCGCAGTACTTCGCCTTCATGCGCGAGGTGCTGGTCTTCCTGTGCCAGGTGGTCGATCGCATGGCCTTCGAGCGCATGCCGGGTGAGCAGCGCACCGAGTTCACCAGCGCCCTGGTCGTGCGCGTGGCCGAGATCCTGGAGGAGAGCGAGCAGGAGTGGCTGGGCGAGCCGGCGGCCGGCCAGGAGAGCTGGCGCAACCAGTTCATCGACCAGTCCAACGAGCTGGCCGAAGGTTATGCCGAGTTCGGCCATGGCCCCGAGGGCCCGGACTTCGGCTTCGTGCGCTACCTCGGCAGCCGGCTGGAGTCGGTCCTGCCCGGGAAGGACCGCCACTGGGTCAAGGACCAGGTGATGGCTTACGAGGTGCCCGAGGCGCTGGAGATGGTCAAGCGCGGCCTGGACGGTGTGCTGTCCACCGAGCCGCGCCCCAAGCGCCGTGCCTCCATGTCCGGAGAATGAATATGCGTGTCGCCAGTCCCTTCGATCTCGATCAGCCCGAAGCCTACGCGCGCTGGCGCGCCGCCAAGCTGGCCACACACCCCAGGCGCGTGGAGGACCTGATCGTCGACGTGGGCGATCCACGCCGGCTCACCTCGGCCGAGCGTGCCGCGCTGCTGGATCGCTGCGGGCGCGCCAACATGGTGGTCTACCGCAGCCCGGTGACGGTGGAAGACAAGGAATTGCCGCGCCTGCTGGGGGCGCAGCTGGGCCTGCATCAGCTGGATGCCAACTGGCTGGCCGACGAGGACGGCATCTCGTCGATTGCAGTCGCGCAGGAGGAAGAGGGCGCCCCGAAAGGCGAGTTCATCCCCTACACCAACAAGCCCATCAAGTGGCACACCGATGGTTATTACCACCCGCAGGCGCGCCGCATCGAGGGCATGATCCTGCACTGCGTGCGCAACGCCGGCGAGGGCGGTGTGAGCGGCCTGGTGGATCACGAGAGGGTCTACCTGGCCCTGCGCGACGCCAACCCCGGGTGGGTGCGCGCCCTCATGGCGCCGGACGCCATGACCATTCCCGAGCGCGCTGACGAGAACGGCGTGGCGCGCCCGGCGCAGAGCGGCCCGGTGTTCTACCTGCGCCCCGATGGCGGCTTGCAGATGCGCTACACCGCACGCACGCGCAGCATCGAGTGGAAGGACGACCCCACGACGCGCGCGGCGGTGGCCGGCATCGAACAGCTGCTGGCCGGCGAGCAGCCCTGGATCTTCCGCCTGCTCCTGCAGCCGGGCATGGGCATCGTGGCCAACAACGTGCCGCACGAGCGCAGCGGCTTCAGCGACGATCCGCAGCAGCCGCGCCTGCTGTACCGCGCGCGCTATCTGGACCATGTGCGCGACGAACACGTGGCGCAGCCGCAAGAGGAGGTGGCCGTATGACCCACTGGTTGACTGTCTGGCGCGCCGCCCAGCTCGTGGGCGTCTCGCGCGGCGTGCTGCAGCAACAGGTACGCGATGGCTCGCTGGTCCTCACCGAAGGCCTGGTGTCCACCGACCAGCTGCTGCGCCTGTACCCCACGACCCGTCTCGAAGACACCGGCATCCTGGAGCGCGTCATCACCATACGCGACGAGGCCTTTGGCCGGCGCCTGCGCGAACGCCTGCTGCCCAGCCAGGAAGTGCTGGCGCAGCGCCTGTTCAGCCAGACGCAGGAGCTGGCCGACGTGCGTCGTTACCTGCAGCGTTACCACGAACTGGTGGTGGCCCTGCAGGAACGCATCCAGGCCCTGCAGGGCAAGGGTGCCTCGCCCCTGGCGCTGGCCGAGCTGCAGGATTTCGTCGACCAGGGTCTGGCCAGGGCGCTGGCGACCGAACAGGCCGATTTGCTGACGGTGATGGACGATATGCTCAAGGTCATGTCTGCACAGGTGACGGTGCGCCCCAGCGGCCACGAATTCATCGTCGAGGGCCACGACACGCTGCTGCAGGCCGGCCTGCGCGCCGGCCTCAAGCTCAACTACGGTTGCGGCAACGGCACCTGCGGCATGTGCAAGGTGCGCGTGATCTCCGGCCAGGTGGTGCGTACCCAGCCCTGCGACTACCCCATGTCCGAAGCCGAAAAAGCCCAGGGCTACACGCTGATGTGCGCGCATACCGCGGGCAGCAGCGAACTCACGCTGGAGCTGCTGGAGGCCAGCGGCCCGCAGGACATTCCGCAGCAGCAGATCGTCACCACCGTGCGCGCCGTCACCCAGCTGGCACCCGGCACGCGGCTGCTCCATCTGCAGACGCCGCGCAGCCACCGCCTGCGCTTCCTGGCGGGACAGTCCGTCACCTTGGGCGTGAACCGTCCCGACGGCAGCGACGTGCACGCGCTCTACCCCGTGGCCAGTTGCCCCTGCGACGACCGCAACCTGCATTTCTTCATCGAGCGCCATCCGCTCGACCCCTTCGCCTTGCAGCTGTTCGCCGATGGCATCAAGCCCGGCGACGCGGTCACGGTCTGGGGGCCGGTGGGTGAATTCGTGCTGGAAGACAGCCAGCGTCCGCTGGTCTTTGCCGCCTGCGACGCGGGCTTCGCCCCGATCAAGAGCCTGATCGAGCACGCGCTGGCGCTGGACGCCGCCCCCTCGCTCTCGCTGTTCTGGCTGTCCACCAAACCCGACGGCCACTTCCTGGAGAACCAGTGCCGTGCCTGGGGTGAGGCGCTGGACCCCTTCGAATACGAGTTGCTGGCCGAGCCCGACGTCAGCTTCGGTGCGGCGCAGCTGGCGCGCGCCATGCGCGCCGACCTCTTTGACATCGAGTGCGACTTCTACCTGGCCGGCCCCGAAGTGTTCGTGACCGCCCTGCAGGCCGAGCTGCGTGCTTCCGGCGTGCCCACCGCGCAGATCCACTGCAACGTGCTGCTGGAGCCGGTGGGGGAGACGGCATGACGATGTCCGGCGAACCCGTGATGGAAGAATCTGCCTGTAGCGGCAGCGAGGCTTTCGCGTTGCGCGTGCTGGGCACCAGCATGGAGCCCGAGTTCAACGAGGGCGAGATCATCGTCATCGAACCCGAGGGCGCGCTGCGCGATGGCAGTTACGTGCTGGCGCAACACGAGGGCGAGTGGATCTTCCGCCAGCTGTGCAAGAGAGGAGAGGCCTGGCAGTTGCATGCGCTGAACCCGGCCTTCCCCGATCTGTCGCTGCCCGACCTCGCCACCGTGCGCGGCGTCATCATCCAGAAGGCGCTGCCGGGCCGCCGCAAAGCCAGCAAGCGTTACGTTTGAGGAACCCAAGTGCCTTATTACATCTACCGCGTCAAGTCCTTTGCCGGCCTGGAAAAGCTGGCTGAGCACGGCGCTTTTGCGCCCGCTTCGGCCCAGGCCAAGATCCTGCGCACGGGCCTGGACGTGAAGACCCGCGACAAGATCAAGGTCATCTTCGCCGACAACGAGCTCATGGCCGAAGACCTGCTGTGCCAGGTGCGCGAACCCGGCCCGCCCGGCGAAGAGTGATGGCATGGTCGACGAAACGGCCTTCCGGGAGATGCGCACACAGAGCAGCCCCTTGCCCTGCGTCTTCCAGGGCGCGCTGCTGGCCCGCCACGCCGTGTGCGAGCTGGTGCAGCGCAGCTCGCTGGCCGAGCGTGAAACCCTGGCCTGCCCCAGCGCGCCGGCCCACCTGAACTGCGAGACGCTGGAGCGCCTCTTCCTGGAGCGCGCCACCTTCCCGCTCAAGCTGCACCCGGGCACGCCGCTCACGCACGCCACCGTCATGCGCCTGCACTGCGGCGGCCTGCGCGGCCTGCAGCAGGCGCTGCAGGCCGATCACGTCGATGTGCACCGCCTGATCGGCCAGGCCCGGGATGCGCATGGCAGCCTGACCGATCTGCCCTGGCCCGACATCGTGGCGCAGATCGTGGCCTGGCAGCCCCGCCGCCGGACCCCGCAGGGGCCCCAGCCATGAATGCCCCGGACCGCGCCCTGATCGAGGCCGTGCAGACCAACTGCCACATCGCCGATGCGGCGCATGCGGCCGACATGACGCTGTGCATCTACCTGCTGCAGATGCGCGAGTTCTACCGCTGGGAACAGGGCATCGCCCCCTTGCAGCCCATGGCGCGCGAAGCCGTGGGCGCCTGGCTCAGTGCACGCGAGGCCTTGTGGGACGGCCTGGAGGGCCAGGCCTGGCGCGCACTGCCGCTGGCCGGCGGCAGCATCGACCCTTTCGATGTGGAGCCCATCAACGCCGCGCTGCTGCCGCAGGGCCTGGTCTATGGCGCCGGTTACACGGCCCCGGGGCGCGCCAGCTTTTTCCTCGCTGCGCTGGAATCGGCGCAGCCGCGCGATGGCGTGCTGGTGCGCACCAGCGGGCATGAGTACGCGCGCGGCCTGAGCTCGCCACCGGCCGCGCTGCAGGACGGCACCATCTACCTGCGCCAGGAATCGCTGCAGCGCTGGCTCTGGGAAAAATACGAGGCCTGGACCCTGCGCCGCTCCGAAGGGTCCTTCAAGCGCGCACTCGACGCCCACGGCTATGCGGCTGATGGGGAACAGGCGGTGACGCGCATGGTGCAGTTGCAGGCCGAAACGCTGATCCTGCACGAACTGGGCGAAGCCCAGGCGGCCGCCCTGCTGGGCTCCGACTGGGCCGCCATGCGCCAGGCCCTGAACGATCGCCGCACCGAACTTTACGTGCGCGCCGTGCGCGACCTGCTGGCCGACTGCCGCGTCACCCTGCCCACGCTGCTGCAGCGCCAGCACGGGGCCTCGCTGCACTTCTGGTTCGCCAACCTCGAAGGCCTGCGCGCCGAACTGGCGCCCGGGCTGGAGCGGGCCTACACGGCATATGGCGCGGGTGATGGCGGTCAGGCGCTGGCATCGGCCTGCGGCCAGGGTGCCGCGCATTGGCAGTCCGTGTGTGAACAGGTGCTGACCCTGTACCGCGCGCATGGCGCGGCGGCGCAGCCATACATTCGAACGCTGCTGGAATCGCCCGCCACCCGGCAGGCTTGAGGGGCCTGCGGGCGCAGCGTCAGCGCGCCAGCACCAGCTCCACGCTCTTGATGCCCACCACGGTGAGCAGCAGGGAGCCGAAGAGGTGCAGACCGGCCGTGCCCAGCGCCAGCGCATAACGCGCCTGCTGCAGCATGGCCACCACCTCGGCCGAGAAACTGGAGAAGGTGGTCAGTGCGCCCAGGAAGCCGGTGACCAGCATGAGGCGCCAGGCCGGGTCCAGCTGCGGCAGGGCCTGGAACACGGCCACGCACACGCCGATGAGGTAGCCGCCGACCAGGTTGGCGGTCAGCGTGCCCCAGGGCAGCAGGGCGCCGGGTGTGCTGAGCCACAGGCCCAGGCGCCAGCGCAGAAGAGCACCGGCGCAGGCGCCGAGGCAGATGGCGAGGACGGGGAGCATGGGGGGAGTTTATCGCCCCGGCTGGCATGACCTCACAGGCATCGTTGTCGTCACCAGCGGCCCATAATCTTCCGCATGGCACTCCCGCACGCCTCCGCCGGTCAATCCATCGATGTCCAACCCCTGGGCGAGCGCCTGGCGGGTGCGAAGACGGTGGCGCTGTTCAAGGCGCAGGAGCTGGAAGTCATGCGCCTGGTGCTGCCGGCCGGCAAGTCGCTGCCGCCGCACCAGGTGGCGGGTGAAATCACCATCCAGTGCATCGAAGGGGTGCTCGACGTCACCCTCGATGGCCGAAGCCACGTGCTGCGCGCCGGGCAACTGCTTTTCCTGACGGGCGGGGCCTTGCATGGCGTGACGGCGATCGAGGACGCCTCGGCCCTGGTGACCATCGCCCTGCACAAGCCGTCGTAGTCGGCTCGCCCTAGCGCTCCACCCCCATCAGCCAGTTCGGCACGCTGGTGACGATGGACGGGAAGACGGTGATCAGAACGATGGCCAGGACCATGCAGGCGAAGAAGGGCAGGGTGACGCGGGCGATGCGGTTGCTGTCCACGCCGGTCATGTTCTGCAACACGAAAAGGTTGAAGCCCACGGGCGGCGTGATCTCGGCGATCTCGATCAGCATGATGATGAAGATGCCGAACCACACCAGGTCGAAACCCGCCTTCTGCACCATGGGCAACACCACGGCGCTGGTCAGCACGATCATGGAGATGCCGTCGAGCGCGGTGCCCAGCACCAGGTAGACCACCACCAGCACGGCGATCAGGCCGTAGGCCGAGAGGTTCATGCTGTGCACGAACTCGGCCAGCTCGCGCGGGATGCCGGTGAAGGCCATGGTCTTGGTGAGGAAGGCGGCGCCGGCCAGGATGAACATGATCATGCAGCTCACGCGCGTGGCGCCGGCCAGGCCGTCCCAGAAATTGCGCAGCGTGAGCGTGCGGCTGGCCGCGGCGATGGCGAGTGAGCCCACCACGCCCCAGGCCGCGCATTCGGTGGCGGTGGCGATGCCGGCCACCAGCACCCAGACGATGAAGACGATCAGCAGGCCGCAGGGGATGAGGCTGCCCGAGCGGCGCAGCTTGGCCATGAAGCTGGTCGGCGCTTCGGCCGGTGGCACCTTGGCCGGGTAACGCAGGCTCCACCACATGATGTAACCCGAGAACAGGGCCATGAGCAGGAAACCCGGCAGGAAACCGGCGAGAAAGAGGCGGATGACCGAGGCGTCGGCCGCCACGGCGTAGACCACCATGGTGATGGACGGCGGGATCAGGATGCCCAGGCCGCCGGCCGCGGCCAGCGAGCCCAGCGCGAGGTTGCGGTCGTAACCGCGGCGTTCCAGCTCGGGCAGGGCCACCTTGGCGATGGTGGCGCAGGTGGCGGCGGAAGAACCCGAGACCGAGCCGAAGATGCCGCAGCCCAGCACGGTGGTGTGCATCAGGCGGCCGGGCACGCGCGAGAGCCAGGGCGAGAGGCCGTCGAACATCTGCTCCGAGAGTTTGGTGCGATAAAGGATCTCGCCCATCCAGATGAACAGCGGCAGGGCGGCCAGTTCCCAGCTGGCGGCCGTCTCCCAGAAGGAGGAGAACAGGTTCATCCCCGGCTGGGTGCTCGTGAAGAAGGCCTGGCCCACCCAGCCCACGATGGCCAGGGTCATGGCGATCCAGACGCCGCCGGCCAGCATCAGCAGCATGAGGAAGAGCAGCAGGGCCCCGATTTCAAGCAGGCCCATGTTCACAATTCCTCGGAGAAATCACCGCGGGCGTGGCGCTCTTCCACACGCGCCACATAACTGGGCTTGGCTCCGCGCAGCACGCCCACGCATTCATCGACCACGGCGATGACCAGGATGGCGGAGCCGACCACGAAGCTCATTTGCGGAATCCAGATGGGGATGGCCACCATATTGCCGGCGATGTCATTGAACCGCCAGCTGTCGTAGGTGAAACGCGCGGCCCACCAGCCCAGGTAGGCGATGGCCACCGAGGCGATGCCGAGCGAGAGGATCTCCAGCCAGCGCCGCACGGCGGGTGTCACCGATTCCAGCAGCAGCGTGACGCGTACGAAGTCGCCGTTGCGAAAGCTGTAGGCCATGCCCAGGAAGGCGGCCGCGGCGCAGAGCCAGGCCACCACGTCGTTGATCCAGGACACGCGCCAGTTCGCCATGCGCCCCACCGAGGCGCCGATCATCAGCAGCAGGATGGCCAGCACGCACAGCGCGGCCAGGACACCGCCGAAGGCGTAGAGGCCGTCAAGCGAACGGCGCACGGCGCCCGGGCGGGTGTCAGGCATGGCGGGGGATCAGCGCTGGTAGCTGTCCACCAGGGCCTTGCCTTCGGGGCCGGCTTTTTCCAGCCATTCCTTGAGCATGGTGTCGCCCACCTTCTTGAGGTCGGCCTTGAGTTGAGCCGAGGGGGCCAGCACCTGCATGCCGTTGGCCTTGAGCTTGGCCAGGGTCTCGGTGTTGACGCGCTGGCTGGCGGCCAGGCCGCGGGCCTCAGCCGTTGCGGCGGCCTTGAGCACGGCGTCCTGGCTGGGCTTGTCCAGCGCGTCGAAGGCCTTCTTGTTCACGATCACCATGTTCTTGGGCAGCCAGGCCTGGGTGTCGTAGTAGTACTTGAGGTTCTCGTAGAGCTTGCTGTCCACGCCGGTGGCGCCCGAGGTCATGGTGGACTCCACCACGCCGGTGGCCAGGGCCTGCTGCAGCTCGGCGGCCTGCACGGTGACGGGCTGGGCGCCCACCAGGTCGGCTATGCGTGCGGTGGCCGGGCTGTAGGCGCGCCATTTCACGCCCTTGAGGTCGGCCGCGCTGTTGATGGGCTTCTTGGTGTAGATGCCCTGCGGCGGCCACGCCACCGAATACAGCAGCACCAGGCCTTGCTCGGCCAGCTTCTTCTCGATCATCGGGCGCTGGGCCTTGTAGAGCTTCATGGCCGCGTCGTAGCTGTCGGCCAGGAAGGGCAGGCCGTCGGCGCCGTAGATCTGCCACTCGTTCTGGAAGTTGGCCAACAGGATTTCGCCGGCCTGGGCCTGGCCGCCCTGCACGGCGCGCTTGATCTCGGGTGCCTTGAACAGGGAGGCGCCCGCATGCAGCGTGATCTTGAGCTTGCCGCCGGTGGCCTGGTCCACCTCGGTGGCGAACTGGGCCATGTTCTCGCTGTGGAAGTTGCTGGCCGGGTAGGCGGCGGCCAGGTCCCATTTGGTCTGGGCCAGGGCGGAAACGGACAGGGCGAGCGCGGCGCAGGCCAGGGAAAGCTTGAATTTCATGGCGACTCCGGGAGGGTTGAGGGAAAGTGGAATTAGCATAAGCCCAAATCAGCCTCGCAAGCTTCGGGCATACCCCGAGGCCGGCACCCACTACCATCGGGTTCACCATGCAAGACACGACGCGACAGGGCGGCGCCAGCCGCTGGCAGTTCTGGATCGACCGCGGCGGTACCTTTACCGACATTGTGGGCCGCCGGCCCGATGGCGGCCTGGTCACGCACAAGCTGCTGTCTGACAACCCGGGTCAGTACCGCGACGCGGCCGTGGCCGGCATCCGGCACCTGCTGGGGCTGAAGGCAGGCGAGCCCATCACGCCCGAACGCGTGGACTGCGTGAAGATGGGCACCACGGTGGCCACCAATGCGCTGCTGGAGCGCAAGGGTGAGCCCACGCTGCTGGTCACCACGCGCGGTTTTCGCGATGCGCTGCGCATCGCCTACCAGAACCGCCCGCGCCTGTTCGATCGCCATATCGTGCTGCCCGAGCTGCTGTACAGCGCGGTGGTGGAGGCCAACGAGCGCGTGGGCGCGCGCGGCGAACTCGTGACGCCGCTGGACGAGAGGGCGCTGCGCCGCGACCTGCAGGCGCAATTCGATGCCGGCCTGCGTTGCGTGGCCATCGTCTTCCTGCACGGTTACCGCACCACGGCGCACGAGCAGGCGGCCTGCGCAATAGCCCGCGAGATCGGCTACACCCAGGTCAGCACCTCGCACGGCACCAGCCCGATGATGAAGTTCGTGAGCCGCGGCGACACCACGGTGGTGGACGCCTACCTCTCACCCATCCTGCGCCGTTACGTGGACCAGGTGGCGGCCGAGATGCCGGGCGTGCGCCTGTTTTTCATGCAGTCTTCGGGCGGGCTGACCGACGCCCACGCCTTCCAGGGCAAGGACGCCATCCTCAGCGGCCCGGCCGGCGGCATCGTGGGCATGGCACGGACAGCGGAGCTGGCCTTCAACAGTTCCACGGCGGAGATGGCGGGCATGGTGAGGGTGATCGGCTTCGACATGGGCGGCACCTCCACCGACGTCTCGCACTACGCGGGCGAATTCGAGCGCGAGTTCGAGACGCAGGTGGCCGGTGTGCGCATGCGCGCGCCCATGATGAGCATCCACACGGTGGCCGCCGGCGGCGGCTCCATCCTGCAGTTCGACGGCGCGCGTTTTCGCGTGGGGCCGCAGAGCGCCGGCGCCAACCCGGGGCCGGCCAGCTACCGGCGCGGCGGCCCGCTGGCCGTGACCGATGCCAACGTGATGCTGGGCAAGATCCAGCCGGCGCATTTTCCGCATGTGTTCGGCCCGGCGGCCAACGAGGCGCTGGACGATGCCGTGGTGCGCGAAAAATTCGCTGCCCTGGCCGTGCAGACCGGGCGCAGCGCCGAGGATGTGGCCGAAGGCTTTGTCAGCATTGCCGTGCAGCAGATGGCCAATGCCATCAAGAAGATTTCGGTGGCGCGGGGTTATGACGTGACACGCTACACCCTGCAGTGTTTCGGCGGCGCCGGTGGCCAGCACGCTTGCCTGGTGGCCGACGCGCTGGGCATGACACGCGTGCTGGTGCACCCGCTGGCCGGTGTGCTCTCGGCCTATGGCATGGGCCTGGCCGACCAGAATGTGATTCGCGAGCAGGCGGTGGAACTGCCGCTGGAGGCGAATGCCCTGCCGACCATCACCGACAGGCTCGACACGCTGGCCCAGGCCGCGCGCAGCGAACTGGAGCGCCAGCAGCTCAGCGCCGCCGCGCTGCGCGTGCAGCGGCGTGTGCACGTGCGCTACGAGGGCAGCGACTCGGCGCTGATCGTGCCCTTCGGTTCATTGCCCGAGATCACCACCGCTTTCGAAGCCGCCTATCGCCAGCGTTTCGCCTTCCTGATGCAGGGCAAGCGCCTGATCGTCGAGGCGGTGTCGGTGGAGGCCGTGGTGGCCGGCGACGCGCCGGCCGAGCCGCGCCACGCCCTGCACCCGGCGCGCGCCGTGCCCAGCCGTGAGACCGTGCGTTTGTATTCGGGTGGCCAGTGGCATCAGGCGGCGCTGGTGGTGCGCGAGGACCTGCGTGCGGGCGACCGCATCCCCGGCCCGGCCATCATTGCCGAGAAGAACGCCACCACGGTGGTGGAGCCCGGCTGGGAGGCTGAGCTCACCACGCTGGACCACCTCGTGCTGACCCGCCGGGTGCCGCGCGAGCAGCGTTACGCCGCCGGCACCACGGCCGACCCGGTGCTGCTGGAGGTGTTCAACAACCTCTTCATGAACATCGCCGAGCAGATGGGCCTGCAGCTGCAGAACACGGCCTATTCGGTGAACATCAAGGAACGGCTGGATTTCTCCTGTGCGCTGTTCGATACCGCAGGCAACCTGATTGCCAATGCGCCGCACATGCCGGTGCACCTGGGCAGCATGGGTGAAAGCATCAAGACCGTGATCCGTGAGAACACGGGGAAGATGCAGCCCGGCGACGTCTACGTGCTGAACGACCCCTACCACGGCGGCACGCACCTGCCCGATGTGACGGTGATCACGCCGGTCTATCTGGAGGGCAAGACGGAGCCCACGTTCTACGTCGGCTCCAGAGGGCACCACGCAGATATTGGTGGCACGACACCGGGCTCCATGCCGCCTTTCTCCACGCGCATCGAGGAAGAGGGCGTGCAGATCCAGAACTTCAAGCTCGTGGACCGCGGCGTGCTGCGCGAGGCCGAGATCCTGGCCTTGCTGGCCAGCGGCGAATACCCGTCACGAAACCCGCAGCAGAACCTGGCCGACCTCAAGGCGCAGATCGCCGCCAACGAGAAAGGCGTGCAGGAGCTGCGCAAGATGGTGGGGCAGTTCGGTCTGGATGTGGTGCAGGCTTATATGCGCCACGTGCAGGACAACGCCGAGGAGTCGGTGCGCCGTGTGATCACGCGCCTGAAGGATGGCGCGTTCACCCTGCCGCTGGACAACGGCGCGCAGATCAGCGTGGCCATCCGCGTCGATGCCCAGGCCCGCAGCGCCGAGATCGACTTCACGGGCACCAGCGCGCAGCAGGGCAACAACTTCAACGCGCCCACCGCGGTCTGCATGGCGGCGGTGCTCTATGTCTTCCGCACCCTGGTGGACGATGACATCCCGCTCAATGCGGGTTGTCTCAAGCCGCTCAAGGTCATCATCCCTCCGGGCTCCATGCTCAATCCCAACCCGCCAGCGTCCGTCGTGGCGGGCAATGTGGAGACATCGAGCTGCATCACCAACGCGCTCTATGGCGCCCTCGGTGTGATGGCGGCCAGCCAGTGCACCATGAACAACTTCACCTTCGGCAATGCGACCTACCAGTACTACGAGACCATCTCGGGCGGTAGCGGTGCCGGTGAGGGCTTCAACGGTACCTCGGTGGTGCAGACGCACATGACCAATTCGCGCCTGACCGACCCCGAGGTGCTGGAGTTCCGTTTCCCCGTGCGCCTGCTGGGCTACGAGATCCGCCAGGGTTCGGGCGGCGTGGGCCGCTGGCGCGGCGGCGACGGCGGTGTACGCCGTGTGATGTTCCTGGAAGACATGACCGCCGGCATCCTCTCCAACGGCCGCAAGTCCGGGGCCTTCGGTCTGGCTGGCGGTCAGAGTGGTCAGCCGGGCATCAACCGCGTGGTCCGTGCCGACGGACGCGTCGAGGAACTGGGTCACATCGGGCAGACGGTGATGGCGCCGGGCGACGTCTTCGAGATCCATACCCCGGGGGGCGGGGGCTACGGCAGCGCAGCCTGACCCCCGGGACGAGCGGTTAGCATGCGGCTGTCATCACGAAGCGGGGGGAACCATGGCTGATGTCGAAGAGCAGTTGCGTGCGCTGAATCTGCGCCTGGCCCGGCTGGAAGAGGCGGTGCTGAACCTGTCGCCGCGTGTGCCGGTCGCTGCCCCGGTGCGGGACGAGGACGACCCGCATTTCCGCAACACCGAGCCCCAGCCCTACGCTGCCGCGACGGCGCAGCCACAGGCCAAACTGGCGCCGGCCTCACCTTTCTTCGAGAAGTCGGTGGACGCGAGCGAACTCACGGTCACGCAGGTCATGGGTTGGACCGGCGCCACGCTGCTGGTGCTGGCCGCGGTCTACCTGATCCGCCTGGTCTACGACGCGGGCTGGCTGACGCCGCCGCGCCAGCTGGGCCTGGCCGTGCTGGGCGGCGTCGGGCTCATCGTGGCGGGCTTGAGGCTGCGGCGCCTGGACAGCAACTACGCCAGCCTGCTGCCGGCCGGCGGCCTGGTGGTGTTCTTTTTGGCCATCTACGGTGCCCATCTTTATTACCACCTGATCGGGATGGGTGTTGCCACCACGGCGGTGATCTGCAACTGCCTGCTGGCGCTCTGGCTGGGCCGCATCTTCGGCAGCGAGATCTACGGCCTGTTCGCGGTGGTGGGTTCCTACTCCGCGCCGCTGCTGTTGCGGGCCATGAGCGGTTCGGTGGTGGATCTGGTCATCTACTTCACGGCCTGGAGCGTGGTGTTCTGCCTTTACGCGCTGGCCATCGGGAACCGCCGGCCCTATCTGCTGGCCGGCTACATGGCCCTGGTTGCCTTCCAGGTGCTCTGGGAGCAGCTGGCACGCAGCCAGTGGGGTGTGGCCCTGGTGTTCCAGACCCTGCAGTTCGCGGTCTTCCTGAGTGCGGCCATCACTTTCTCGGTACGCCACGAGCGGCCCATGACACAGGCCGAGGGCGTGGCGCACCTGCCCCTGCTGCTGCTGTTCTACGCGCTGCAGTACGCCATCCTGAGTCGGCACCTGCCCGCGCTGGCGCCCTGGGTGGCGCTGGGCAGCGCGGCCGTGCTGCTGCTGGCTTACGGGGTGGCGCGGCGCGCGCTGGGTGTCTCGCTGGCAGCCGGCGGCTTTATCGTCGGCGCCTACTGCGCGCTGGTGCTGTTTCACGCCGTCTACCTGGAGCTGCTGCCCGACCGCTGGGCGTCCTGGGCCGTGCTGCTGGTGCTGCCGCCGGCGGCCCTGTTCGTCACGCGACCGGCGGCTGACGCGCAGCTCATGCTGCCCTTCAAGCTGCTGCTGGGCGGTCTGCTGGCCCTGAACTATGTGCGTGTGGTGCTGCTGGATGACACCGGCGGCGTGGGCCAGACCACCTTGCTGTCGCTGCTGTACACGGCCGAACTCTATGCTGCCTGGTTCCTCGGGCGCGGCCATGCGGCGTTGCGGCAGTGGATTGTTTTTGCCCTCTATGCCGCGCACATCGGCCTGATGGGCGTGGTGCTGCGCAACTTCGACAACGCGCTGCTGGTCTCGCTGGCCTGGGGTGCGCTGGCCCTGGCTTCGCTGTTGCTGGCCTTCCGCACCCGCGACCAGGACCTGGGCAAGTCTTCGCTCTTCATCTTCGCGGCTTCGCTGGTCAAGGTCATCCTCCATGACCTGGCCGGTGCGGCACCGCTGCTGCGCATCGGCAGCCTGGTGGTGGTGGGGCTTTCGCTCTACGCGGGAGGCTTGCTCTACAAGCGGGTGGTGGCACTGGAGCGCTGAACAGAGCACCAGGCCCAGCCACTACACTGGCCTCTTTGTTTTTTCCGGGTTATCCATGGAGTATCTGATCCTGCTGCTGGCGCCCATTGCGGGCTACCAGTTTCTCAAGGCGCGTGAGCAACGCCGCCGTATCTACCTGCTGGGTGGCTACCTGAGCCAATACCAGATCGAGAAGCTGATGGAGAACGTCACCGAGGGGTATCTGCGTGCGCTCGGTGAGGACAATGAGGAGCGCCGCGCGCAGATCTGGGGCATGCTGGGCACGGCCGAGACCGAGCTGAACAGCCAGTTCCAGCGTTTCGTCACCGATTTCTCCAAGGTCTGGAACGGGCAGACGCAGGTCAGCACCCTGGGCTTTGCCTTCCCCTACGCCGACAAGCTCCTTCCACGTCAGTCCTTCGACATGCGCCACGCGCTGGCCATCCATGCCGAGGGCATCGCGGCGGCGGCCGAGAATCGCGGCCAGCTCCCGTTGCGCGACAAGGCGTTCACGATGTCGGCCGAGCTTTTCCTCATGCAGCACAGCTGCCACTGGTTCTGCCGCTCCAGGGCCGTCGCCTCCGCGCGCCTGCAGGCCCGCCACCAGACCAGCCACGCGCAGGTGCTTGCCGCGGTGTCGCCCGCGACGCGCGAGGCCTATCGCAAGCTCACGGGCGTCTGATCCCGTTTTTTGCATTTGGATACACGCAGAGACGCTAGACTCAAGGCATCCGGTTTTCTGCTTTTGATTGGAGTAGCTATGCAGTTTTCGAAAAAGATGACGGGCCTCGTGGCCCTGGGGCTGGTGGCCGCCGGCCTGACGGGCTGTGCCAGCTCGATGATCGGCGAGCGTGTCGGCGCGGACCAGGTTGTGCTGGCCAAGGACACGGAAGTGACCAAGTGCAAGTCGCTGGGGCGTTCCACGCTCAGCGTGTTGTCGTCCCTGGGGCCCATCACACGCAGCGCCGAGGCGGTGGAAGAGAACCTGCTGCAGATGGCGCGCAACGAGGCCATCGACAAGGGCGGCGATACCGTGGTCAAGGGCAACTCCCTCGAATACGGCAAGCGCTCCTACGAAGTCTTCAAGTGCAAATGAGGTGCTGAACGCGCCCATGAAAAAAGCCGGCGGGTCCCGCCGGCTTTTTTCATGGAAGAGGACGATCAGACCCGACCGGCCAGCCACTTCACGTACTGGGCCACGCCGGTCTGGACGTCGGCGAAATTGTGATCGCAGCCGGCAGCGCGCAGCTTGGCCAGATCCGCTTGCGTGAACGACTGGTACTTGCCGCGCAGCGCGTCGGGGAAGGGGATGTACTCGATCAGGCCCTGGGCCGCGATCTGCTCCAGCGGCAGGGCGGCTTCGCCCTTGAGCCCGCGCAGGGTGTTGACCACGCCCACGGCCACGTCGTTGAAGGGCTGGGCACGGCCGGAGCCGAGGTTGAACACACCGCTCTTGCCCGGGTGGTCGAAGAACCAGAGGTTGACGGCTACCACGTCGTCGACGAAAACGAAGTCACGCATTTGCTGACCCGGGCTGTAACCGCCGTACTCGCCGAACAGTTTGACCTTGCCTTCCGCGCGGAACTGGTTGAACTGGTGGAAGGCCACGCTGGCCATGCGGCCCTTGTGCTGTTCGCGCGGGCCGTAGACGTTGAAATAACGGAAACCCGCCACCTGGGTCTTGGCCTTCTCGAAGTTCGTGCCCAGCTCGCGGCGCATGCGCTGGTCGAACAGCAGCTTGGAGTAGCCGTAGACGTTGAGCGGGGCCTCGAACTCGGGCACCTCGCGGAAAGTCTCGGAATTGCCATAGGTGGCGGCGGAGGAGGCGTAGAGCAGGCGTGTGCCCTGCGCCTGGCAGGACTGGAACAACTCGCACGACAGCGTGTAGTTGTTGTCCATCATGTACTTGCCGTCCTGCTCCATGGTGTCGCTGCAGGCACCTTCGTGGAACACGGCCTCGACCTGGCCGTAGTGGCCTTCGTCGAAGTTGGGATAGAAGTCGTCCATGTCCACGTAGTCGGCGATCCTGAGGTCGGCGAAGTTGCGGAACTTGTCGCCCTGGCTCAGGTCGTCGACGACGATGATGTCGTCGATGCCGCGGGCATTCAGGCCCTTGACGATGTTGGCGCCGATAAACCCGGCGGCCCCGGTGACTACTACGCGTGTCATGGTTCTGTCCTCAGAATTTCAATGTGTGCCGAACAGCTCGTCGTAGCTGACGGTGGCGGTGCCGAACTTGCCCACGACGATGCCGCCGGCCTTGTTGGCCAGGGGCATGGCATCGCGCAGCGGCAGGCCCGCGCCCACCAGGGCGGCCAGGGTGGCGATGACGGTGTCGCCCGCGCCGGTGACGTCGAACACTTCGCGCGCCTGGGCGGCCACGCTGATCTCGCCTGCGGCGTCATACAAGGTCATGCCTTCCTCGCTGCGCGTGAGCAACAGGGCCTGCAGGCCGAGCTTCTCCAGCAGGGCGCGTGACCTGGCGCGCAGGTCTTCTTCGCTGCTCCACGAGCCCACCACCTGCTGCAGTTCGGCGCGGTTGGGGGTGATGACGGTGGCGCCGCTGTAGCGCGAGTAGTCCGAGCCCTTGGGATCGATCAGCACCGGTTTGCCGGCGGCCTGCGCGTGCTCGATCATGTGGTGCACGTGGTCCAGGCCGCCCTTGCCGTAGTCGGAGAACAGCACGGCGTCGTGCGAAGGCAGCAGCTTGATGAAGTCGGCGGTCTGCGAGGCCAGCACTTCGCCCTTGGGGCTGTTTTCGAAATCGAGGCGGATGAGCTGCTGCTGGCGGCCGATGACGCGCAGCTTGACGGTGGTCTGCAGGGCCGCATCACGTCCGAAGTGCGGGGTGATGCCGGTCTGGGCCACCAGTTTCTCCAGCGTGTGGCTGGCGTCGTCGTCGCCCACCACGGTCAGCAGCGTGGCCTTGGCGCCGAGCGAGACGACGTTGCTGGCCACGTTGGCCGCGCCGCCGATGCGCATTTCCTCACGCGTGACGCGCACCACGGGCACCGGGGCCTCGGGGCTGATGCGGTCGACCGCGCCGTACCAGTAGCGGTCGATCATGGCGTCGCCCACCACGAGCACGCGGGACTTGGCGAGTTGTTGTTTGGTGATGGTCGTCATGGTCGTTTTTTTCAGAGCTCTTCGACGCGGCGCGCGGGATAGCTGTCCCAGGTCTGGCAGCCCGGGCATTGCCAGAAATGCTGCTTGGCCTCGAAGCCGCAGGCGGCGCAGCGGTAGCGCGTGAGCGGCTTGACGGCGTGATCCAGTGCGCGCTGCACCTGGGGGTGGAACTGTTCGTGCTCCAGCTTCTCGCCGGCGATCCACTTGGCGGCGGCGACCAGCGAGGGTTCGCGCTCGAGGTGGTGCACGTACCAGTCACGTGTGCTGGTGTTGCTGCTCCCGGCAGCCGCTTGCAGCGTCACCAGGGCTTCGAGCACGTCCAGCGAAGGCGTCTGCTCGTAGATCTCCTGCAGCCTGGCCAGCACGGTCACGGTGCGGCCGCTGGCCACGGCGGCCTGGGCCAGCGGGGCAGCGATCAGCGGCGTGGCAGGCGGACAGGCGGACAGGGCGGCTTCCAGCGTGACGCAGGCCAAGGTGGCCTGGCCCTGTCCCATCTGGAGGTGGGCCAGCTCGATGCGCGCGCGCGGGGCGCTGGGGGCGGTATCGATGGCCTGGACCAGCACCTCCTGTGCGGCAGCGACTTCGCCACGCGCCAGGTGGGCGGCGGCCTGCTCGCAGAGGTAGTGGGCCAGGCGGCTGCTGAAGCTGCCGTGCTCGGCGTCTTCGAGCCGGCGGGCGATCTCGGCGGCCTGCGGCCAGTCGCGCGAGCGTTCGTAGTTGGCCAGGCGCGCCAGGCGGGCCTGGGCCTCGAAGGGCGTGCCTTCGAGCTTGATGAGGGCATCCTCGGCGCGGTCCAGCAGGCCGGCCTTGAGATAGTCCAGCGCCAGGGCATGCTGGGCACGCTGGCGATCGGCCTCGGACAGGTCGCCACGCGAGAGCAGGTGCTCGTGCACGCGCACCGCGCGCTCGTATTCGCCGCGGCGGCGGAACAGGTTGCCCAGCGCGAAGTGCAGCTCGGAGGTGTCGGGGTCCTGCTGCACGGCCTCGATGAAGGCGTCGATGGCCTGGTCCTGCTGCTCGTTGAGCAGGAAGTTCAGGCCGCGGAAATAGGCCTTGGGGTTGCGCCGGTTCTCGATACGCAACTGGCGCAGGTCTAGCCGCGAGGCCAGCCAGCCCAGGATGAAGGCGGCGGGCAGGCCGAGCAGGATCCAGCTCAGATCAAGATTCATGGGGCGGTTGAATGGTGGTGAGGGCGAGTTCGCTGTCGGCAAGCGCCTGGCGGCGCAACTGCCGTGCGGCGCGACGCTGCTTGAGCCAGCGCGGCAGCATGGCCAGCACGCCGGCGGCCAGGCCCAGGGCAAAGGCGGCCAGCAGTACCAGCACCAGCGGTGACTGCCAGACGTGGCCGAAGAAGAGGTGCACGCTGATGTTCTGCTGATTGTTCAGAGCAAAGGCGAGCAGGGCAAAAAAAATGGCTGCCCTCAGTATCCACTTCAGCAGCCATGTCAGTTGTTTCATCGATGTCCCCCGGGTGAGGGCATTCTAGCGAGTAGCGCGTTCAACTTTTGGGTTCGTTCGCCTGCATTTCGCTGGTGCGCTGGTCCACCGCTTCGCGCAGGGCCTTGCCCGGCTTGAAGTGGGGGACGCGCTTTTCGGGAATGGCCACGCTTTCGCCGCTGCGGGGGTTGCGCCCCATGCGCGGTGGCCGGCGGTTGATGGAGAAGCTGCCGAAGCCGCGGATCTCGATGCGGTGCCCACGCACCAGCGCATCGTTCATCGCGTCCAGGATGGCCTTGACCGCGAACTCGGCGTCGCGGTGGGTCAGCTGCCCGAAACGGGCCGCCAGTTCTTCAACCAGGTCGGAGCGGGTCATGTCAGGGTGACGTTCGCGTGTTTGGCAGGGGCACGCCGCCGCTCAGCAGCGGCGTGCCCCATGCACATCACTTCTCGGACGTGTCCAGCTTGGCGCGCAGCAGGGCGCCCAGGCTGGTGGTGCCGGCGCTTTCGCGAGCCGACTGCTGGTTCAGGTTGGCCATGGCACCCTGCTCGTCGGCCAGGTCCTTGGCCTTGATCGACAGCTGGATGTTGCGGGTCTTGCGATCCACATTGACCACCACGGCGGTGACTTCGTCGCCTTCCTTCAGGACGTTGCGGGCGTCTTCCACGCGATCACGCGAGATTTCGCTGGCGCGCAGGTAACCCAGGATGTCCTGGCCCAGGTCGATCTCGGCGCCACGGGCGTCGACAGTCTTGACCTTGCCGGTCACGGAGGCGCCCTTGTCGTTCACCGACACGAAGGTGGTGAAGGGGTCCTGGTCGAGCTGTTTGATGCCCAGGGAGATGCGCTCGCGGTCCACGTCGACGGCCAGCACGAGTGCTTCCACTTCCTGGCCCTTCTTGTAGTTGCGCACGGCGGCTTCGCCCGGCTCGTTCCAGGACAGGTCGGACAGGTGCACCAGGCCGTCGATGCCGGCAGCCAGGCCGACGAACACGCCGAAGTCGGTGATCGACTTGATCGGGCCCTTGACGCGGTCGCCGCGCTTGGTGTTCTGCGCGAATTCCTGCCAGGGGTTGGCCTTGCACTGCTTCATGCCCAGGCTGATGCGGCGCTTGTCTTCGTCGATCTCGAGGACCATGACTTCGACTTCGTCACCCAGCGACACGATCTTGGACGGGGCCACGTTCTTGTTGGTCCAGTCCATTTCGGAGACGTGCACCAGACCTTCGATGCCCGGCTCGAGTTCCACGAACGCGCCGTAGTCGGCGATGTTGGTGATCTTGCCGAACAGGCGGGTGGCGGTGGGGTAGCGGCGCGAAACGCCCATCCACGGGTCGTCGCCCATCTGCTTCAGACCCAGGGACACGCGGTTCTTCTCGGTGTCGAACTTGAGGATCTTGGCGGTGATTTCCTGGCCAGCGGTCACCACTTCGGAGGGGTGACGCACACGGCGCCAAGCCATGTCGGTGATGTGCAGCAGGCCGTCGATGCCGCCCAGGTCCACGAAGGCACCGTATTCGGTGATGTTCTTGACCACGCCCTGCACCACGGAACCTTCTTTCAGGTTCTGCATGAGCTTGGCGCGCTCTTCGCCCATGGAGGCTTCCACCACGGCACGGCGGCTCAGCACCACGTTGTTGCGCTTGCGGTCGAGCTTGATGACCTTGAATTCCAGGGTCTTGTTCTCGTAGGGGGTCAGATCCTTGGTCGGACGGGTGTCGACCAGCGAACCCGGCAGGAAGGCACGGATGCCGTTGACCAGAACGGTCAGGCCGCCCTTGACCTTGCCGCTGGTGGTGCCGGTGACGAATTCGCCGGTTTCCAGGGCCTTTTCCAGGCTCATCCAGGAAGCCAGACGCTTGGCGGTGTCACGCGACAGGATGGTGTCGCCGTAGCCGTTTTCGATGGAGCCGATGGCCACCGACACGAAGTCGCCCACTTGGACTTCGAGCACGCCCTGGTCGTTCTTGAATTCCTCGATCGGCACGTAGGCTTCGGACTTGAGGCCGGCATTCACGACGACGAAGCCGTGTTCGAGACGAACGACTTCAGCGGTGATCACTTCGCCCGGACGCATTTCGGTGCGTGTCAGGGATTCTTCAAACAGGGCGGCAAAAGATTCAGACATGTAAGTTCCTAGACCATCTGGGCGTCCATGGCTTGAAGGCCATGGCGTGACAGCCGCACCATTGCGACTGGGGGGTAGCTTTCGACGGCGATTTTTGCGGATGATCCGCGGGGTTGCGTTGTTGAACCACTCGGCCGAAGCGCTTGCTGCGCGAGGGGAGCCGGGCGGGCCTCTCAGTCGCTCAGACGGGTCCGAACGGCTGTTTGCCCTGCCACCAGTCCAGCACGAGATCCACCGACTCTTTTATCGACAGATCCGAGTTGTCCAGCAACCGGGCGTCCTGCGCCGGTTCGAGAGGTGCGACGCTGCGGGACATGTCCCGGGCATCACGCGCTTCCAGATCGGCACGAAGGGTTTCAATTGTAGTCGAAATTCCCTTTGAAATCAACTGCTTATGACGCCGTTCGGCCCGTTTTGCGGCGCTGGCGGTCAAAAACACCTTCAAGGGGGCGTCCGGGAAGATGATTGTGCCCATGTCGCGGCCGTCGGCCACCAGGCCGGGCAGGCGGGCAAAGCTGTGCTGCAGGGCCACCAGGGCCGTGCGCACGGCCGGCAGGGCCGAGACCCTGGAGGCGTTCATGCCGCCTTGTTCGCTGCGGATGATGGCGCTGACGTCTTCTCCGTCCAGGAGCACGCGCTCACCTTCGAAGCGCACCGGCAGGCGCTGGGCCAGGGCGGCGATGGCAACTTCGTTCTCCGGCTCCAGCGCCAGCCCGGCGCGCAGGGCGGCTTGCGCGGTCACGCGGTAGAGGGCGCCGGAGTCCAGCAGGTGGTAGCCCAGGCGCTCGGCCAGCAGCGCCGCCAGCGTGCCCTTGCCCGAGGCCGTGGGGCCGTCCACGCAGAGCACCGGCACGGCGCCGGCCGCGGGGGTGGTGACCGAGAACAGGGCTTCGAAATAGTCCGGGAAAGTCTTGGCCACGCACTTGGGGTCCAGGATGCGCACCGGCAGCCCGGCTGGGTTGAAAGCGGCCAGGGAGAAGCACATGGCGACCCGGTGGTCGTCGTAGGTGTGGATGCTGGCCGGTTTCCAGCCGGATCTCACCAGGGGCGTGATGCGGATGAAGTCCGTGCCTTCTTCCACGGTGGCGCCGAGCTTGCGCAGCTCGGTGGCCATGGCGGCGATGCGGTCGGTTTCCTTGACGCGCCAGCTCGCAATGTTGCGCAGGGTGCTGGGGCCGTCGGCATACAGCGCCATCACGGCCAGGGTCATGGCGGCGTCGGGGATGTGGTTGCAGTCGAGGTCGATGGCCTTGAGGGGCCAGTCGCCTCTGGAGATTTCGAGCCAGTTGGGGCCACCCGTCACGCGCGCGCCCATCAGGCGGGCAGCGTCGACGAACCTGATGTCGCCCTGGATGGAGCTCTCACCCACACCTTCGATGCGCACCGGCGTGGCTGCATCGGCGGCGATGGCGCCCAGGGCGATGAAATAACTGGCCGAGGAGGCGTCGGCCTCCACGTGCAGTACGCCGGGCGACAGGTAGCGGCTGCCGGCGGGGATGGTGAAGCGCTGCCAGCCCTCGCGCTGGACGGTGATGCCATAGCGCGAGAGGAGGTTGAGCGTGATCTCGATATAGGGCTTGGAGATCAGTTCGCCGACGACCTCGATCACGATGTCCCGTCCAGCCGCCGGGCCGCCCCAAGACTGGACAGCCCCCTCGGGGGGCAGCGAGGACACGTTAGTGCCGAGCGTGGGGGCTCGATCCATGGCCACCAGCGGCAGGGCCATCAGCAGGGCGGTGAGGAACTGGCTGGAAACGTCGCCGCGCACCTTGATCGGGGCATCGAGCTGGAGACTTGGGTGGCCGATGCGCAGCGGCGGGTAGCCTTCGTTGCCGAGGTAATCGATGACGCAGCCCAGCGGGCGCAGCGCGTCGACCAGGTCGCCGATAGGCCGCTCGTGCATGCGCGGCACGCCCGAGAGTTCGAAGTCACCGCCCAGCACGGCCAGCGCAGCGGTGAGCGGGCGCATGGCGGTGCCGGCATTGCCCATGAAGAACTTCAGGGCGGTGGCGGGCAGCTTGCCGTCCAGGCCGTCGATGACGACCGTGCTGCCGTCCTGCTGCACCCCGCAACCCAGCTGGCGCAGGGCGGCCAGCATGACGCGGGTGTCGTCGGAGTCGAGCAGGTCGTGCAGGGTGGTGCGGCCGCGGCACAGGGCCGAGAGCAGCAGCACGCGGTTGGAAATGCTCTTGGAGCCGGGCAGTAGCACCCGGCCGTGCGCGCCCGTCAGCGGCGGCAGGTCGAGAAAGGCGGTGGAATACATCGGCGCGGAGGAGGGCGTCTCAGCGGCGGTTCTTGTTCATGCTCCAGTTGGCGCGGGCCTGGCTGGCCTGGCCGATCAGCTCTTCGAGCGCGTCGGCGTTGCCGTTGGAGATCATGAGTTCGAGCGCCTGCAGATTGCGCTGGAAGAGCTTGGACTGGGTCAGCAATTCCTCGCGGTTGGAGATCATGATGTCGCGCCACATGTGCGGGTCGCTGGCAGCGATGCGCGTGAAGTCGCGGAAGCCCGGACCGGCCAGGGACAGGAAGTCCTTGCCCTGGTTCTGGCCGGTGATGGAGTTCATCAGCGCGAAGGCGATCAGGTGCGGCAGGTGGCTCACCGAGGCAAAGGCTGCATCGTGCGACTCGGGCGTCATCTTGAGCACATTGCAGCCCAGGGCGGACCAGACGTCGATGGCCTGCTGCACCTGGGGGGCGTGGGTGCGCTCGATGGGGGTCAGGATGATCTGCTTGCCGGAGTACAGGTCGGGGTCGGCATGCTCGACGCCCGAGACTTCCTTGCCGGCGATGGGATGGGCCGGCACGAAAGAGCCGATCTGTTCACGCAGCGCGCGGCGCGCGGCATCGACCACGTCGCGTTTGGTCGAGCCCACGTCCATGATGAGCATCTGCGGCGTGACCAGGTGCTTGATGGCCTTGAAGGTGGCCTCGGTGGCCGAGACCGGCACGGCGATCAGCACGATGTCGGCGCCCGAGACGGCCAGCAGGGCCGAGGGGGCTTCAACGTCGATGACGCCCAGGCTGCGGGCGCGCTCAGTGGTGGAGGGCGACTTGCTGTAGCCGACCACGCGCTTGACCAGGCCGGCGCGTTTCAGCGCCAGTGCAAAGGAACCGCCCATGAGGCCGCAACCGATCAGACCCAACTGTTCAAACATAAGACTCTCGCAGGGCCGCCCCAAGGGAGGCTTGCGCCCCCTCGGGGGGCAGTGAATACACGAAGTGATGAACGTGGGGGCTCATTATTCAGATACCGGGTAGGTGCCAAGGACTTTGTAGAAAGCGCAGAGGGCCTGCAGTTCCTGCAAAGCGGCGACGACATGGGGCTGCGAGGTGTGGCCCTGGATGTCGATGTAGAAATAGTATTCCCATTGGCCGGAGCGCGCCGGACGCGACTCGAAGCGCGTCATGGACACGCCGTGTTTTTTCAAGGGAACCAGCAAATCGTGCACTGCACCCGGGCGGTTGGGGACCGAGACGATCAGGCTCACGCAGTCCTTGCCCGAGGCTTCCGGCGTGGGCAGGGTCTGCGGCAGGCAGACCACGGCAAAACGGGTGCGGTTGTAGGCGTCGTCCTGGATGGCGTGGGCCACCACGTGCAGGCCGAACTCGCTGCCTGCGCGTTCGCTGGCGATGCCGGCCCAGGCCGGGTTGGTTGTGGCCAGGCGCGCGCCTTCGGCGTTGCTGGCCGCGGCGTGGCGCTCGGCATGGGGCAGATGGGTGTTGAGCCAGTTCTGGCACTGGGCCAGGGCCTGCGGATGGGCGTAGACCGCTGTAATGCCTTCGAGCGTATCACTCTGGCGCAGCAGGTTGTGGCGTACCAGCAGGCTGGTCTCGCCGATCACGTGCAGGGGCGAGGCCAGGAAGAGGTCGAGCGAGCGCGACACCATGCCCTCGGTGGAGTTCTCCATGGGCACCACACCGAACTGGGCACTGCCGGCGGCCGTGGCGCGGAAGACCTCGTCGATGCTGCCACAGGGCATGCGTTCGATGCTGGAGCCGAAGAACTGCTCGGCCGCCTGTTCGCTGAAGGTGCCGGCCGGGCCGAGGTAGGCCACGCGCTGCGGTGCTTCCAGGGCGCGGCAGGCCGACATGATCTCGCGCCAGATGGTGGCCACGCTGTCGCGCTTGAGCGGCCCCGGGTTGCCGGCCTGCAGGCTGGTGATGACCTGGGTTTCGCGCTCGGGGCGAAAGACGGGCGAGCCTTCGACCTTCTTGATCTCGCCCACTTCATGGGCCAGGGCGGCGCGCCGGTTCAGCAGGGCGAGCAGCTCCTGGTCCAGGGCGTCGATCTGGGTGCGCAGTTCGGGGAGTGTCTTGGCCATGGTCAGCTTTGCGTGCGCTCAAATTCTCGCATGTACTCGACCAGGGTCTGCACGCCCTCGAGCGGCATGGCGTTGTAGATGCTGGCGCGCATGCCGCCGACCGACTTGTGGCCCTTGAGCTGCAAGAGGCCGGCGGCCTTGGCGCCGGCGAGAAAAGCGTCGTTGCGCGACTCGTCGCGCAGGAAAAAGGGCACGTTCATGCGCGAGCGGCAGTCTTTCGCCACCCGGTTCACGTAGAACTGCGAGCTGTCGATCGCCTCGTAAAGCAGCCGTGCCTTGGTCATGTTGCGCGCCTCGATGGCCGGCACGCCACCCAGCTTTTTCAGCCACTGGAAGATCAGGCCGGCCATGTAGATGGCGTAGGTCGGCGGGGTGTTGAACATGGACTCGTTGTCGGCCACGGTCTTGTAGTCGAAGGCGCTGGGGCAAGCCGGTTGGGCGTGGCCCAGCAGGTCCTCGCGCACGATGACCAGGGTCAGGCCGGCCGGGCCGATGTTTTTCTGCGCGCCGCCAAAGGCCAGGCCCACGCGCGACCAGTCCACCGGGCGCGAGGCGACCTGGGAGGAGAAGTCGATCACCAGCGGCGCCTTCGAGCCCAGCGCCTTCAGGTCGGGCAGCTCGTGGAATTCGACGCCGTGGATGGTCTCGTTGGAGCAGAGGTGCACGTAGCTGGCATCCGGGCTCAATTTCCAGCTGGCCGGAGCGGGCAGGTGGGTGAACCCGTTGGCCTCGTCGGTGGCCGCCACGTTCACCTTGCAGTATTTGCGTGCTTCCTTGATGGACTTCTGGCTCCAGGTGCCGGTGAGCACGAAATCGACCGTGCCGCCGCGCGAGAGGTTGAGCGGCACGATGGCGTTTTCGGCCAGGCCGCCGCCCTGCATGAAGAGGATGTGGAAGTTCTTCGGGACGGCCAGCAACTCACGCAGGTCGGCCTGGGCCTGCTCATAGATGCTGATGAACTCCTTGCCGCGGTGGCTCATCTCCATCACGCCCATGCCGCTGCCGTGCCAGTCCAGCATTTCGCTGGCGGCCTGCTGCAGCACCTCGGGCGCGATGGTGGCCGGGCCGGCCGAGAAGTTGTAGGGGCGCTGCATCAGCTGGCGTCTTCCGCGTCGCCGGTCTCGCCCTCGGCGCCTTCGGCGCCATTCGCGTCGTTTTCCACGATGCGCTGCAGGCCGCTGAGTTTGGCGCCTTCGTCCATGCCGATCAGGGTCACGCCCTGGGTGGCGCGGCCGAGTTCGCGGATTTCGGAAACGCGGGTGCGCACCAGCACGCCCTTGTCGGTGATCAGCATGATCTCGTCGTCGGCATGCACCAGGGTGGCGGCGACGACCTTGCCGTTGCGCTCACTCTGCTGGATGGCGATCATGCCCTTGGTGCCGCGGCCGTGGCGCGTGTACTCGGTGATGCTGGTGCGCTTGCCGTAGCCGTTCTCGGTGGCGGTCAGCACGCTTTGCTGTTCGTCTTCGGCTACCAGCATGGCGATCACGCCCTGGCCGTCGTCCAGCATCATGCCGCGCACGCCGCGTGCATTGCGGCCCATGGGGCGCACGTCGTTCTCGTCGAAGCGCACGGCCTTGCCGCCATCGCTGAAGAGCATCACGTCGTGCTGGCCGTCGGTGAGCGCCGCGCCGATCAGGAAGTCGCCCGGGTCCAGGTCAACGGCGATGATGCCGGCCTTGCGCGGATTGGAGAATTCGTCCAACGAGGTCTTCTTGACCGTGCCCATGGAAGTGGCCATGAAGACATAGTGATCGGCCGGGAAGCTGCGGTTGTCACCGGTCAGCGGCAGCACCACGTTGATCTTCTCGCCCTCTTGCAGCGGGAACATGTTGACGATGGGGCGGCCACGCGAACCGCGCGAGCCGGCGGGCACTTCCCAGACCTTGAGCCAGTAAAGTCGGCCGCGGTTGGAGAAGCACAGGATGTAGTCGTGCGTGTTGGCGATGAAGAGCTGGTCGATCCAGTCGTCTTCCTTGGTCGCCGTGGCCTGCTTGCCGCGGCCGCCGCGCTTCTGGGCGCGGTACTCGGACAGAGGCTGGCTCTTGATGTAGCCGGCGTGGCTGAGCGTCACCACCATGTCGGTGGGCGTGATCAGGTCTTCGGTGGCCAGGTCCTGGGCGTTGTGCTCGACCTGGCTGCGGCGCGCGCCGAGCTTGCCCTGACCGAATTCCTGCTTGATGGCGCCCAGTTCCTCACCGATGATGACGGCCACGCGCTCGGGCTTGGCCAGGATGTCGAGCAGGTCCTCGATCTCGGCCATGACATCCTTGTACTCGGTCACGATCTTGTCCTGCTCCAGGCCGGTCAGGCGCTGCAGGCGCATTTGCAGGATTTCCTGGGCCTGGGTGTCGGACAGGCGGTACAGGCCGTCGTTGCCCATGCCGTAGTTCTTTTCCAGGCCTTCGGGGCGGTAGTCGTCGGCATTGACCACGCCGCCGTCGGCGCGGGTACGGGTGAGCATCTCGCGCACCAGTTTGCTGTCCCATGGCTTGGCCATCAGCTCGGCCTTGGCCACCGGCGGTGTGGGGGCGTTGCGGATGATGGCGATGAAATCGTCGATGTTGGCCAGCGCCACGGCCAGGCCTTCGAGCACGTGGCCGCGGTCGCGCGCCTTGCGCAGGTTGAACACCGTGCGGCGGCTCACAACTTCGCGGCGGTGGTCCAGGAAGACCTCGATCAGGTCCTTCAGGTTGCACAGCTTGGGCTGGCCGTTGATCAGGGCCACCATGTTCATGCCGAAGGTGTCCTGCAGCTGGGTCTGCTTGTACAGGTTGTTGAGGACCACCTCGGGAACTTCGCCGCGCTTGAGCTCGATCACCACGCGCATGCCGGACTTGTCGGATTCGTCCTGGATGTGGCTGATGCCTTCGATCTTCTTCTCGTGCACCAGCTCGGCAATGCGCTCAAGCAGGGTCTTCTTGTTGACCTGGTAGGGCAGCTCGTCGACGATGATCGACTGGCGCTGGCCCTTGTCGATGTCCTCGAAGTGGCATTTGGCGCGCATCACCACGCGGCCGCGGCCGGTGCGGTAGCCGTCCTTGACACCCTGCATGCCGTAGATGATGCCGGCGGTGGGGAAGTCGGGCGCCGGCACGATCTCCATCAGCTCGTCGATGGAGGCGTCCGGGTTGCGCAGCAGGTGCAGGCAGGCATCGACGACCTCGTTGAGGTTGTGCGGCGGGATGTTGGTGGCCATGCCCACGGCAATGCCGCCCGAGCCGTTGACCAGCAGGTTGGGCAGCTTGCTGGGCAGGACCAGCGGCTCTTTTTCCGAGCCGTCGTAGTTGGGGCCGAAGTCCACCGTCTCCTTGTCCAGGTCGGCGATCATCTCGTGGGCGATCTTGGCCAGGCGGATTTCGGTGTAACGCATGGCCGCCGCGCTGTCGCCGTCCACCGAGCCGAAGTTGCCCTGGCCGTCCACCAGCATGTGGCGCATGGAGAAGTCCTGCGCCATGCGCACGATGGTGTCGTAGACCGACTGGTCACCGTGCGGGTGGTATTTACCGATGACGTCGCCCACGATACGCGCCGATTTCTTGTAGGCGCGGTTCCAGTCGTTGTTGAGCTCGTGCATCGCGAAGAGCACGCGCCGGTGCACCGGCTTGAGACCATCGCGGGCATCGGGCAGGGCCCGCCCGACGATCACGCTCATGGCGTAATCCAGGTAGCTGCGGCGCATCTCCTCTTCGAGGCTGACGGGCAGGGTTTCCTTGGCGAATTGGGTCATGGGAGAGATGAGCTCGGGCGTGGGCAATCCAGGATTCTAAAGTGCCGGCCATGTCGCATTGCTGCAACAGACCATCGGCAAGCCCAGCAGGCATGCGCCCGCGTCGCGTCTCGCCGGTTGACCACCGGGTTTGATATGGCACAATGCACAAGACAGTCGGGTGGCGCTCATCACAGTGAATGCCTTCCATTTAACCGCCGTGCCGCTCAGGCCCCAATCCGTTAGAGGAGAACCATGAAAAAACTGAATTCCGTGGCAGCCCTGTTCGCTGCAGTCGCACTGGTGATGGCCGGTTGTGCTTCCACCCCCGAACCCACCCCGGCACCGCAGGCTGCCCCGGCTGCTCCGGCACCCGCTCCGGCCCCTGCTCCGGCACCCGCTCCGGCTGCTGCTCCGCGTCCGGCTGCCCCGCCGCCCGCCGCTGCCGTCAAGGTGACCTACGCCGCCGACACCTTCTTCGACTTCGACAAGTCCGTCATCAAGGCTGACGCCAAGGCCAAGCTGGATGATCTGGCCGAGAAGGTCAAGGGCATCAACCTGGAAGTCATCATCGCTGTGGGTCACGCCGACTCCATCGGTACCGACGAGTACAACCAGAAGCTGTCGGTGCGTCGCGCCGAAGCCGTGAAGGCCTATCTGACCTCCAAGGGCATCGACAAGAACCGCGTCTACACCGAAGGCAAAGGCGAGAAGCAGCCCGTGGCCGACAACCGCACGACCGAAGGCCGCGCCAAGAACCGTCGCGTGGAAATCGAAGTGGTCGGCACCCGCGCCAACAAGTAATCTGCTGATGACTTGAAACAAACCCCGCTTCGGCGGGGTTTGTCGTTTCTGGAGCATGGATCTTTGCGAGCTGTCGGATAATCGACCCATGACGATTACCGTGAATGCCGATCCGGCCGAACTTGCCAAGTTTTCCGAGCTGGCCCACCGCTGGTGGGACCCCGAGAGCGAATTCCGCCCCCTGCACCAGATCAACCCGCTGCGCCTGGACTGGATCAACGGCCTGGTGCCGCTGGCCGACCAGCAGGTGCTCGATATTGGCTGTGGCGGCGGCATCCTGTCCGATTCCATGGCGCGCAAGGGCGCGCAGGTCACGGGCATCGACCTGTCGACCAAGGCCCTCAAGGTGGCACAGCTGCATGCCCTGGAAGCCGGTACACCCAATGTGAACTACCGAGAGATCAGTGCCGAGGCACTGGCGGTCGAGCAGCCCGGCAGTTTTGATGTGGTGACCTGCATGGAGATGCTGGAGCACGTGCCGGACCCGGCGTCCGTGGTCCAGGCCTGCGCCACGCTGGTCAAGCCCGGTGGCTGGGTGTTTTTCTCCACCATCAACCGCAACCCCAAGTCTTTCCTGTTTGCCATCGTCGGCGCCGAGTACATCCTCAAGCTGCTGCCGCGTGGCACCCACGAGTACGCCAAGATGATCCGCCCCAGCGAACTGGCCCGTTTTTGCCGCCAGGCCAGCCTGGAACTGGGGCCCACGCGCGGCATGGAATACAACCCGCTGACCCGGCGCTACTGGCTCAGCGCCGACACCAGCGTCAACTACCTGCTGGCCACCCGCAAGCCTGAACTGTGATGAGGTCTTTTGCCGGCATCGAGGCCGTCTTTTTTGACCTGGACGGCACCCTGATCGATAGCGCGCCTGACCTGGGCGCCGCTGCCGACCAGATGCGCACCACCCGTGGCCTGCCGTCGCTGCCGGCCGAGATGTACCGGCCGATGGCCGGCGCCGGCGCGCGCGGCATGATCGGCGTGGCCTTCGGCCTGACGCCGGAAGATCCGGGCTACAACGACCTGCGCGAGGAGTTCATGGCCAACTATGAGCGCTGCATGACGGTGCGTACCTACGCTTTTGCCGGCGTGGCCGAGTTGATCGAGGCGCTGTTGCAGCGAGAACTGGCCTGGGGCGTGGTGACCAACAAGATCGAGCGCTTTGCCCTGCCGCTGACGGGCGCCATGCCCCTGTTTGCCAGCGCACGGGCCATCATTGGCGGCGACACCACGCCGCACCCCAAACCGCACCCGGCGCCTTTGTTCGAGGCTGCGCGCCGCCTGGACCTGGACCCGCAGCGTTGCCTGTACGTGGGCGACGACGAGCGCGATATCGTGGCGGGCCTGGCGGCCGGCATGGGCACGGTGGCCGCCACCTACGGCTACCTGGGCCAGAAATCCGATGTGGCCAGCTGGGGCGCCCACGCTTTGATCAATTCTCCGGGCGAGCTCTTGCAATTGCTCGAACAGGCCTAAAATAGAAACCTTGGGGCTGCATTGGTTTCGACGTGGGTTCGGACGCGATGTGGTGCATGTCGAGCTGAATGTGCTCGTAAAACTGATTCAAAAAACCTAACTGCAAACGACGAACGTTTCGCACTCGCTGCTTAATTGCCAGTGAGCTTTACAACAGCAGGCCGATGGGCTGGGCAAGGGGGCGCAAGCCTCCCGGCTGTAAAGATAATTTCATCGGCTGGTCCGGGGCTGGGTACCTTAGCAACGGACGAGAAAATAGGGTGCTGGCGGCTGGCATAGCGTGCGACTGCGCGATGCCAGTAGCGAGATCCAAATCAGACCGCTAAACATGTAGATCTGCTCGAACAAGGCTTGCGGACGGGGGTTCAAATCCCCCCAGCTCCACCATACGACCCGATAAAGGCCGCTAACGACATACAGTTAGCGGCCTTTTTCTTTTGAAAATCAATGGCTTAGGTTGCATTGGTGTACAGGGGGATATACTGACTGCCAGCGCAGGGTGGGGGTGCAAGCGGGGGTGCAATCTCACTTTTTCGTAGTGTTGGGGGTACGGGCTGAAGCCGGCTGTACCCCCGATGTGTGTGGCGACAAGTATTGACTTGGTGGGGAGGTCATCCAATGTTGACAGATGCTCAGTGCCGAAATGCCGTCTGCCCGGCGGATAAGAAGCAGGTCCGGTTTTCCGACTCCGGGGGGATGTACCTCCAGGTCGGTGCCAGTGGTTCAAAGCGCTGGTTCCTGAAGTACAGGGTGAGCGGCAAGGAAAAGCAGCTGGCGCTGGGCAGCTACCCCGCGGTGAGTCTGACGGCGGCACGCAGGGCACGAGACGCAGCGAAGCAGCAGAAGGCCGCCGGTGTCGATCCAGTGCAGGCCCGAAAGCTGCAGAAACTCAAGGCGACCAATCCCGCTGGCGACACCTTCAAGGTGGTGGCGCTGGAGTGGTACGAGAAGCAAGAATCCCAGTGGAGCGAGGCCCATGCTGTCAGGGCCAAGCGGCAACTGGAGCGTGACCTCTTCCCCTGGATCGGTGATCGACGGCTGGCGGACATCGAGCCGGTGGAACTGCTGGTCACGCTACGCAAAGTGGAAGAACGAGGCGCTGTTGAAACGGCCGATCGAGATCTGATGTTGGCCCGCCAGGTGTGGCGATACGGCGTGGCCTCAGGGCGGGTAGCTCGGGACATCACGGCCGACCTGAAAGGGGCGCTGACGCCCTACCGGGGAAAACACTTTGCAGCCATTACTGAACCGGTGAAGTTGGGGGCTCTGATCAGAGCGATCCGGATTTACAGAGGTGGCCCGATTGTTCGTGCAGCGTTGCAACTGGCCCCCATGTTGCTCCAGCGTCCTGGGGAGCTGCGTGCTGCCGAGTGGTCAGAGATCGACCTAGAGGCTGCGTTATGGACGATTCCTTCTGCCAGGATGAAGCGCACCAAGGATGGCAAGGAAAACGGTGACCCGCACCTGGTCCCCCTGCCCAGGCAGGCGGTCGAGATTCTGAAGGGCTTGAAGGGCTACACCGGCAACCTTGTGCACGTCTTCCCCGGGGAGCGCAGCCGCAATCGACCGATCTCCGACAACTCGGTGCGCACTGCCCTGATTTCCATGGGCTACACCCCTGAGATCCAGACATGGCATGGATTCAGGGCGACAGCGCGCACGATGCTCGCTGAGCAGCTGGAGTTAGATCCTTTGGTCATTGAGGCGCAGCTGGCTCATTCCGTGAAAGACGCCAACGGACGGGCCTACAACCGCACCACCTATCTAAAGCAGCGTACCGACATGATGCAGCGGTGGGCAGACTACTTGGACAAGCTGGCGGCGGGCGCGGAAGTCGTACCGCTTCGTGCCACTGGAGCGGGGAGATGAATGTGTCTGAATCACATGGGGGTCTGTTCGGGGAGTTGATTGAGTCGACGGCGCCCTCGGAGAGGCATGCTGCGGTCGTGAACAAGTTGAAAGACCTGTTGTCGCAAGAGGAGGCTGTAAGCATTCTCGCGAACTACATCCTGGATGCTCACGAGCGGAGACGTTCTGCTAGGTCAAGCGTTGAAGCGGTCCAAGAATTTGCCAAGGACCAAGAAAGAAAAGTCAATGATCTAGCAGACGCTGCCGTAGCAGCGTTGGTCATGGCGGAACGTAACGTCCGCCAGAGAGCCGACATGCAATTGCAGGCCACCAGGCGAGCGAAAAAGGCAGCCGAAAAACGACATGGGCAGCCCGGCGGAAGCCGCGAAAAGAGAGAGAAGATCCGGGCCGTCTGGTCATCAGGGAAATATTCAAGCAAGGATCTTTGTGCTGAGCAAGAGTGTGCAGGCCTAGAAATGTCTTTTTCTTCAGCACGCAGAGCTTTACGAGGAGCACCAAATCCCAGCTAGCCGATGCATTGCAGCGGCGCGCCGCTGCAGCGCACAGGTACTTCCGAAGAAGATCGCAAACAGGAATAGTTCAACCCATCGAAACAACGGCAGATAAAGCCGGTCAAGGATGGGCAACTATGGCTATTTTGAGGATGCCAGCCGTCAAGGCTGAAACTGGGCACCGCTCGCATGCGAGCATCTACAACGCAATCCGGGACGGGCTGTTCACCAAGCCGGTGCTGATCGGCCAGAGGTCGGTGGGCTGGCCTGACGTGGAGGTGCGGGCAATCTGTGCGGCCCGCATCGCCGGAAGGTCCGAGGCCGAGATCCGAGAGCTGGTGGGACGCCTGCATGCGAAGCGGGCTGATCTGCTCCTGTCGATCTGATTGATCGGTGTCTCGTATGACATACGGTCGAGAAGAGGCGGGCAACAGTTGGTGGATAGGCGCTGCAATCCGCGCGCGTGGGGCATATCCCCCTGTGCAGGGGGCTATCTAATGGCGAGCGCTAATGCCTGCGGGCTGTTTCGTCTCAAGTCTGTTGGGCTGTCTAAAGCCGGCGGCCGTAAACCTTGCAG
>NZ_KQ483358.1:2787709-3066076 GCF_001432305.1 Curvibacter sp. PAE-UM | reverse complement strand
GGCCCCCCCCCCGACACAACCTCCGCGAGGAGCAGGAGGAGCGTGGCGGCAGGTCGCATATCGACCTGAGCCGGACTGACCTGAACGTAGTCATTGCTGGGCCAGCCGACGCTCAGGGCGTCGTGGTGCTGGCACGTGAGCGCATGGCGCAGGCGGGTGTGGATGCCACCAAGTTACGGCGTGACCATGTGCAGGCCATCGAGTTGATGTTCAGTCTGCCGGCCTGTACCCGGCTAGACGACGCGCCCTACTTCCTTGCATGCAGGGACTGGTCAGCCCTGCGCTTCGGTGAGGCTAACCTCCTGAGCGCAGTCATTCACCGTGACGAGTCAGCACCGCACTGCCATGTACTGGTGCTACCACTGAAGGGGGGGCGGATGGCCGGGGGTGAGCTAAAGCGAGCGCCTGCCATGGCGGAGCTTCGGGCGTCTTTCTTTGGGGAAGTAGCAGAGGTCTTCGGATTGAGTCGGGGCCAGGAGCGCATGACGGCGGCTCAGCGCCGCGCGACTGCAGACGCGGTGCTGGCTAGGTTGAACGCTGACAGAGATCCTTGCACGCGGAGCCCTGCATGGCAGGCCATCCGCGACTCTGTCGAGGCAAATCCAGCCCCGTATGCGACAGCCCTGGGGCTAGAAATAGACCTGCCGACACAGATCGGCAAGCGGGCACGTACGATGGTCCAGATATTCACCAGCACAGGTCGGGGGCCACAGCGTGAATTGGGGAGTCCTAAATTAAAGGCTATAGCCTTTGAATGAAGGATTGCATGCCACATGGACCCGAAGGCTATCCTGTGTAGCCTTTGCCGTTCCGCACGCTCAATCCTCATCGTGTTTATACGTGAGGCAGGTATCCAGGTTACCAACCTGGTTTCCACATAATCCACGTTTTTTGAGCGCGACCGCTCAAGCGGTACGCAGCATGGGTACGCAGGGATGAAGGGGTTTTCAGCCGTCTTGATCGACGACGGCGCGTCAATCAACGCAGCAGTATCAAGTGGGGCACGGCATCCTCTCCGCACCACACTAACGCGTTCTGCCGGTACTGCGTGCCCATCACCTTGGCCTCATCCAGCGCCCGCCCCAGGATCAGGTAGCTGGGTTCGCCCGGGCACTGGCCCTGGCTGTCCTGGCCGATGCCCGGGATGAAGGTCAGGCCTAGCCTGGTTAGTTCGCGTGCGAGTTTGTGCTGAAACGCAAGATTTTCGACATCGTCCACGGCCTCGCTGTGGGGGTTGCAGGCGGTGAGAAAAGTGGCGCAGGTGCTGCCATGTTGGCGGTACAACTGGGCCAGCTGGGGGCTGGCTACGCCAATCTTCAGAACGAAGGGGCGGTGGTCGTGCACCTGGTAGTCGGTCTCCAGGTACGCCTGCTGCAGAGCCGGCCCGATACGAGTCTTGGCGTTCAAATATTCTTGAGCCAGATGTGAAGGTGGTTTCAATCTAGCGCTGGTCTGGCTGATGCAGCTTCTCGCCTAAGTAGTAGAGACCCCAGAAGCTCGCGGCAATCATTTGCCAGAAGATCGTCAAGTACGCGAAGAGAAAAGCATATTTGGCATGCGAGTGAAATTCGTAGGGGATAAGACTTTTCGCGGCTTCAGCTGTGACAAGACCAAGTATCGCAATCACGGTTAGCAAGATGCTCTCCGCCGTCAAGAATGCGAACATCGTGCACAAAAAACGTCTTCGCGTCAGCTTGATCAGTATCGTTTTCCCTTGAATAACGACGTCAATGCTAGGCGTAGGCTCAGGCATATGCCGGTCAATGTCAGTTCGGTTAAACGTGGCAATTGCTGCCAAGGCCGCGATGTAAAAGCCTGGCAAATTTTGTACAAAGCCAAGAATTTTCGCCACGATTCCACTGTCACCCAGAATTGGCACGGTCCCATGGTGATTCATCCAAGCGATAGCGCCCGTCGAAATTGTCGCAACTAAAAGCGGAATGAGCCAGTCCACTTGCCACTTTGCGTGATGCTCGATCCTTAGGTAGGCGAATGGCCTGAGTAAGTGCTGCAGCATATTGCTAGCGAGCCAAGTAAAGCATCTTCTTGATGATTTCATCATGAAGAGATGCATAAGACGACTCTAGGAGCTGCTCAAAGTTTGTCAGCAAGTCCCGCTTAACGTAGTTCTCGGCGACACCAACATCAGGGTCAATAGTTACAGTTCGCTCATTCGAGCTATCCGGTTCTTTGAACCGAATTTTGGCCAGACTGAAGTCTTTACTCTTTCCTTTGACAAAGTTCAACACATGCGTTGCAACGTCAGCTGGTCGAAGAGCGGTGGGACTAACCTTCAATACGATGCTGGCTTTATCTTCTACAAGATAGCCGGTGGTGTCGAAATCGTTACGTGTTTTTTTGTTTGTTATCAGCTCCACTGTCCTCATTTCACCGCGATTGAGATCTTCAACAAAAGTCGGAGATAGGTGTCCATCCAACTCGGCTCCATAAAAAACGGAATACTTCAGAGGCAAACCATCTGAGTCGAGACTTCCGTCAGGATGAATTTGCTGGAAATCTTTCGGGGAAATATCCTTCGCCAATCGAAGAACCCGTCGGAATAGGTCCGCAATAACGATGGCATTCAACCCTGGACACTGCTCTACAAGCATCAACGCGGGACTGGCAGTGTCCTGAGGGAATTTGATAACCACGTGGCTGGAGAAATCTTGCCCTTCATCAGATCTCTTTCTGGCAACGCGGCGGCTACTTTTGGTTGGAACCGAGAACACGGGATCTGCCAAGGACTTATCTGATTTGTTGATAAGAATCTTGACCGTGTTTCCATGGCGTTGCCAGTCCGAAATGTAAATCGTCTGAGACCCGCGAGCCCTTCGCATTGCACGATGCTCCTTGGGAACCAGTTCCATCAGTGAGATGGCTTTCTTCACAGAAATCGGCGCAGGCCCATCAAACGTTCGTGAACTGGCTGTGATTTTCAAGTCGTAATACAAGACGACTCGTTCGGTTTTTTTCATCAACTTTTATACTCCCCGATTTTTATAAGGCGCGCCTAACTGCATCAATGCTAGGCATGCGTCCACTACTTCAATAAATGATAGGGGCTCGGCCCGCCGCTGTAAACCAAAACTTGTGTTTCATCATGCGGCCACATGATTCCCGAAATCGCTTCAGGGAAGCTTCCCTAATCCAAACTCCATCTGATGGGTAGCATCGAGCTGCCAATGCCAACGAAGGTCAGTGCGATCATGGCTTCAAGAGAGGCGTTCAAGTTCGTGTAATCTCATGGGTAGAACACGAACAAGGAGGCGCCAGTGGCGACAAATCGACAGCAGCGTTTGCAGACCATCCTTCTGCAACTACTCCCCACCGATCATTCCGCCGTTGGCAACCAGGCTCTCTGGACCGAATTTCAGGCAGCAGCCCGGAAGCGGGGGGAGAAGACCGTCTCGGAGGATGACTTCTCCGCAGCCCGCGAAGCTCTGGTCGAAGCCGGTCAGGCCATTAAAGGCAAAGGCCGTGGTGGATCGACCGCCCGCGCGGCCAGCCAGACGCCGGAGTTTGAACTCAAGGCTGAGTCCGTCGCGCCCGACATGCTGCTCGGCGAAGCTGCCAAGAAAGCCGCAGCGAAGCCGCGCCAGGCCAAGACCAGCGGCCCGGCCGTGCCGGGGGAACCGCAGGTACTCAGCTACCGCCATGACGCAAGGCGCAAGAACAACCCGGAGGTTGGCCTAGTCAACGAGGCCAGCGACCCGGAGCAACCCAAGACCGCTTGGTCCTACGACCCGCACCTGGACCCGGCCTTGCAGTTCGACTCTGCCCGCGCGCAGGCCGAGAAGCTGATCGAGAACGCCCTGGCTGGAGACGACCCCGTTGCCATGCGTCACGCCCTGGAAGAGCTGCGCCGCATGAGCAGCCCTTACCTGCAATGGACCGGCAAGGCCGAGCGCACTACCTTCGAGGTGGACACTGTCAGCCTGCACGTGCATGAGCGCATCGACGCCATGAGCATCCTCTCCGCCGTCAGCAAGCGCCAGGGAAAAAAGGGCGAGAAGGCTTCCTCCGCAGGCATCCAACCCAGCCTGTTTGATGCTCCGTTCGAGAGCGTCCCCCTGCGCACTGCGCTGGACTTCTACAAGCACGACCGGGGCTGGGCCAACCGCCTGGTGGCGGGTGACAGTCTGCTGGTGATGAACAGCCTGCTGAAAAAGGAGGGCATGGCTGGGCAGGTGCAGATGATCTACATCGACCCACCCTATGGCATCAAGTACGGCAGTAACTTCCAGCCGTTCACGAACAAGCGAGATGTGAAGGATCGTTCGGATGCTGACCTGACCCAAGAGCCGGAGATGATCAAAGCATTCCGCGATACGTGGGAACTAGGTATTCATTCGTATCTCACTTACCTCCGAGATCGCTTGCAGCTTTCTCATTCGCTGCTATCTGAGTCAGGGAGCGTGTTTGTACAAATTGGTGGTGAGAACGTTGACCTTGTGCGCGGCGTAATGGATGAGATTTTTGGTAGAGAGAATCTTGCAAACGTAATTTGCTTTCAAAAGACCACGAGCAGTACAGCCGACTACCTAGGGCAGGTTGTGGATTACTTGGTCTGGTACGCCAAAGACCTCTCAAAGATGAAGTTTCACGAGCCTTTTTACGAAAAGAAACTTGGTGGCGATGCGTTTCAAGCGTATGACAAAGTTTGGCATCCTAACGGGCAGATCACGCGGTTCAGCGGAGACCCTGATGGGCTGCCCAATGGAGCGGAGGTAATCCGTTTCGACAACATTACCTCTCAGTCCTCAGGTAGAGAAAAAGGCGAAGGTGCTGCTAGCTGGTTTCCGGTGGAGATTTCTGGAAAGGTCATACGTCCTTCTGAAAAAGTTCGCTGGAAAACAAATGAAGACGGCATGCGGCGACTTTCGAGGGCTTCAAGATTGCAGGCCGCTCAGGATAGCCTTGGATACGTCCGCCGACTGAGTGACTTTCTGGCCGCCTCATACAACTCGCTTTGGACTGACACCACGACTTCTGGCTCAGGGCTGGATAAGAAGTATGTTGTTGAGACTCTTCCAAAGGTTGTCGAGAGGTGCATGTTGATGACAACAGACCCAGGCGATCTTGTACTTGACCCAACATGCGGCAGTGGAACTACCGCATTTGTTGCAGAAAAGTGGGGGCGTCGCTGGATCACCTGCGACACATCTCGCGTAGCCATCACTTTGGCGAAACAGCGTTTGATGACAGCAAGTTTCGATTACTTTGAGCTTCGCTATCCCCACGAAGGCTTGAAAGGTGGTTTCATCTACAAAACTGTGCCGCATGTGACTCTCAAGTCGATTGCTAATAACTCAGAGATCGACACCATCTACGATCGCATGCATCCGGCCATCGAGTCTGCTCTCGTCGCTCTGAATACGGCCTTGATGAAAGAACCTCCGAGCAAAGCGTTCACAGTTTTAGATGGAGCGCGCAAGGGACAGGAGTTGTCAGTTGGCAAGAAAAGCGTGGTGCTGTCTGAGTGGGAAGTCCCGTTCGATTTCCCCGAGTCTTGGCCTGCCTCGGCGCGTAAGACCTATGACGAATTCTTCACGGTTCGCCAGAGGATGCAAGTTGAGATTGACCGCAGCATCGCAAACAATGCCGACAACGAGACTCTGTACGACAAGCCCGAGATTAGCAAGAACAAGCTGCGCATCACTGGCCCGTTTACCGTGGAGGCCGTGCCCTTCCCAACGGTGCTCTCGCTTGACGATCAAAACGCTCAGGGCACGCAGATGGAGGCCGATGCTGCTGTGGCCCGCAGCGGTGCTACCAGCCGTCAGCACACTTGGCGCGACGAACTGCTGAAGACTGGCATCAGGGGCAAGGGAGGCCAGCAGCTTAAGTTTTCCGAATTGGAGGTGCTGCCAGGAGCGGTCTGCCTACATGCGAGCGGGCACTTGGATAGCGGAGAACGCGTGGTGGTGAGCTTTGGCCCTGAGCACGGAGCACTAGAGCAGCGGCAGGTGGAGCACGCGTTCCGCGAAGCAGAAGAGCTGTTCCCCCGGCCCAAGATGATCGTTTTCTGCGCCTTCACCTTTGATCCTGAGGCGGCCAAGGATATTGACGCCGTCAAGGGCATCACCGCCCTCAAGGCGCAGATGAACACTGACCTGCTGACGGAAGACCTGAAGAAGGCCCGCTCCAGCAACCAGAGTTTCTGGCTCATGGGTCAACCGGACGTGGACTTGCACCCGACCAAGGACGGCAAGTGGCTGGTGGAGGTCAACGGCTTCGATTACTTCGACACGGTTAAGGGCGAGCTGGTTTCCGGCGGCAAGGGCAAGATTGCCGCTTGGTCGCTGGACACGGACTATGACGGCCGCAGCTTGTTCCCGCACCAGTTCTTCTTCCCCATGGCGGGCAAGGACGACGGGTGGATGAAGCTGAAGAAGGACATCCGCGCCGAGCTGGATGAAAGTCTGCTCAAGCACTTTACTGGCACGGTCTCCTTGCCCTTCGAGGCTGGTGAGAACCGCACCGTGGCAGTGAAGATCGTGGACGACCGGGGGATTGAGTCGCTCAAGGTGATGAAGCTGGCCGCTTCCGGCGACGCAGCCTGAGGAGGACGCAAATGAGCGCGCCTTCCTCACTCATCATCAACTCGCCGTTTGTTGAGCCGCAACAGTTCTGGGCGGAGAACACTGACCGAACCCTGCGCATCGAGGCGAAGCGTCGCCCGGCTGGCTACGAGATCATCGACACGCGGGAGAACACCCGTCGCCAGGTGCCCATACCCTTGGTGGACGACATACGCCAGCGCGTTGCCGATTGGCGAAGTGCGGGCTGGCCTGGCGCGACGGCTATCACCATAGAGCTGCTGAACTACTGGTGGGACCTTGACCGTGTCTCTGGCCGGCAGTACCCGTTTTACTTCTGCCAGCTCGAAGCCATTGAGACGCTGATCTGGTACACCGAGGCCCAGCCTGAGTACCGTCAGGGCATCGGCGTACAGGGTGACGGCGGCCCGTTCGAGCGGCTGTGCAACAAGATGGCCACCGGCTCGGGCAAGACCACGGTGATGGCCATGATCATCACCTGGCAGGTGCTGAATGCGCTGACCTACCCGAAGTCGCCACGCAAATACTCTTCAGCCGTCTTCTTGGTGGCCCCTGGCCTGACGGTGAAAGACCGCCTGCGCGTGCTGCAACCGGGCGACCCGGCCAATTACTACGATAGCTTTGTGCTTTGCCCTTCGGAGAGCCTGCGCCAGAAGCTCAACCAGGCAGACATCCTGATCGAGAACTGGCACACCTTGATGCCGCTGAAGCAGCAAGCCCGCTCCGTGGTGAAGAAGGGTGCGGAGGGCGACGAAGCCTTCACCCGCCGCGTGCTGGGCAAGCTGGCCACCTATAAAGACATCGTCGTCATCAACGACGAGGCGCACCACGCCTACCGTACGCCGGCAGACGTGAAGATCAGCAAGGCTGAAGCTGACGCCCTTGGCCTAGACCTGGACGAGGCCACACGTTGGGTGGAGGGGCTGGACCGTCTGCACAAGACCCGGCGCATTACCCGCTGCTACGACCTTTCTGCAACCCCCTTCGCCCCGACCGGACGCACGAACACCGAGGCCGGACTGTTCAACTGGGTGGTTTCCGACTTTGGTCTAAACGACGCCATCGAGGCGGGCTTGGTGAAGACACCGCGCGTGGTGGTGCGGGACGATGCGCTGCCGAACGCGCAGACCCTGCGCCCCAAGCTTTATCACATCTACCGCGAGGTGGAGGTGGCCGAAGACCTGAACCGCCGTGGCGCGGAGCCTCACGAACCCCTGCCAGCCCTGGTGCAACAGGCTTACACGTTGCTCGGTGCCGACTGGCGTGAGACGGCTAGGGAGTGGCGCGATGCGGGGCACGCATCACCGCCCGTTCTGCTGACCGTGTGCAACCGCACAGAGACGGCCGCCCGCGTGGAGCATTACTTCACCACCGGCAAAGCGCATTGGCCCGAGCTGCATAACCCGGCCAGGACTCTCCGCGTGGATTCCAGGGTGCTGGAGAAGGCTGAGATCGGCGAGACAGCAGCCTCCGACAAGGACTATGACCAGCGCCTGCGCAGCATTGTGGAGGCCGCCAGCATTCCTGCCGAACGCAAGGAGCGCCTGGACGGCCTGAAGAAAGAAGAACTACTGCGCGAGCTGGTTGACACGGTGGGCAAGCGCGGCCAGCCGGGCCAGGAGTTGCAGAACGTCATCTCCGTGGCGATGCTCTCCGAAGGTTGGGACGCCAAGAACGTGACGCATATCATGGGCTTGCGTGCCTTCACCAGCCAGTTGCTGTGCGAGCAGGTCATCGGCCGGGGCCTGCGCCGCGTGTCCTACGACATGGACGCGAACGGCTTATACCTGCCCGAGTTCGTCAACGTGTTCGGAGTACCACTGTCGATTGCTTTGCAGCCCGGAGAAGGTGGCACCAGCCCTCCGCCACCCAAGCCGAGCACCCAGATCGAATCGCTCTCCGCCCGAAACGTCTACGAGATCAAGTGGCCCAACATCCTGCGCGTGGACCAGGTGGTTCGGCCGCAGCTTGTGGTGGAGTGGAGCAAGGTCCAGCCCTTGACCATCGACCCGGCCACCATTGCCCTGAATGCCGACATCGCGCCTGCCCTGGGTGGTGCGGCTGACTGGAGCCAGGTGCGCAACATCGACCTGGAGAAGCTGCCCGAAGAGTTCCGGATGCAGCGCATGGTGTTCAAGGCTGCGCAGCGGGCCTATGAGCGGCTCCAAGACCAGTTCAAGGGCCAGCGCGAGTACCTGCTGTTTCAGTTGGTCAAGCTCGTCGAGCAATTCCTGACCTCAGACAAGATCGTCATCCCCTCGCTGTTCCATCAAGAGCCGCTACGCAAGCGTATCCTGCTCTCGCTGCACATCGACCAGATCACGCAGCACCTCATGCAGTACGTGATCGAGCAGAACACTGCCCGGCTTGAGCCGGTGTTTGACGGCGAGCGCCCCATCGGTTCGACGCGCGACATGCGGACCTGGTACACGACCAAGGTGACGGAGCCGACTCAGCACTGCCAGATCAGCCACATCGTGGTGGACAGCAGTTGGGAAAAGTACGCAGCCAACATTGTGGAAGCTCACCCCAAGGTGGCTGCTTGGGTGAAGAACGACCACCTCGGCTTCAACATCTTCTACCTGTGGAACGGCTCGAAGCGCAAGTACATCCCGGACTTCCTCATCCGCTACTCCTCCGGCAAGAACCTGGTGCTGGAGATCAAGGGCGTGGACTCGCCACAGGATCAGGCCAAGCGGGCTGCGCTTGACCTTTGGGTCAAAGCCGTCAACGCGCATGGCGGCTTTGGAACCTGGGCTTGGGATGTAGTGGTGGGCGAAGCTGCAGGAATGCGTGATGCAGTGGAGAGGCATGTCTGAACCTTGGCTTGCGCAGTTCAATAGAGATGGCTCTGGGCTGCTGCCGGCTTCAAAGACGCTTTCTAAGCGTCATAAACGGCCAGGGGTTCACTCTGACCTGCTCCAGATTGCCGCTCGCGTGTCAGACTCGAATTTGACGTCTATGACGCAGCGTCATATTATTCGAGCGTTATCTGCCTGCGCGTAGTCCGTCCTACGCGGGTCGCCTCTGCGATTTGGGTTTGGATGCGCCTTCGAGCGAACCAGTGGGGATTGTTCCCAGTCCAGCAATGGCCTTGCGGTAGATAACACCTTGCTTCTATGACTCTTTGGTAATCGGGTCCGGGTCGCCCGGCGGTCTAAGCGCAACGACCTGCAGCGCCGCCTATTGACGGTGCAGAACCATGCGGTTATAGTTTTCTTGTGCCGATTTGATTTATTCAGCTTGCGGGCACGTTAAACATGCAGCTAAAGTGAACTACCCACTTGAGCTGCTGCGCAAGTGGGTTTTTTGTTTTCTGGCCTGGTAACAGGCCGTCGCCGGATTTGATCGACAAATTGCCGGGGCGACTCATAAATGCTGGCTAAAGAGGCGGCTCTCCGAACTGTCGGAAGCCACTTTCGATAGTGACCTTTGGAGAGACTTTGATGAGTTTGCGAACGCGAAACAGCCGACAGACCTGAGCGGCTTCCCACAACTTTATTTGACATCACCCTGCATATGCGGCGGGGCTGGCACAACTGCGTCTACATGCAACTGTGCGAGCTTCGCCGTGGCTGGGGATGCCGGGAAACGTTCTGCAACCCATCAAGGAGAAAGTCATGGCAAAGATCATCAGCACCGACAGCTACGTGCTGCACGCTGAAATCACCCCCACCGAGGTGCCCGCCGGCCACTACAGCGTCGAGCTGCTCAGCCAGGTGCTCACCGCCAGGAACCCGAATGAGCGACGGCGGCTGGTGCAGTTCACCTGCGATAAGAGCGGGCTGAATGCGATGGCCGATCTGATTGCTTCTGCAATCAAGCAGTGAAGGGGCACGCATGATCGGCCCCATCTTCTACGACTCCAGGCAGTCTGTGCCGAGCGTCGACTCTTTCTCGAAGTCTGCCGGCAAGCCAGCGCGCTTCATGGAGTTGATGCTGCACCATTACCGTCCGCTGGGCGTCGAGCCCTTCAAGCCCGTCACCCGCGACGACCTGTGCCTCGCACACGACCCGGCCCACGTAGATGCCGTATTCGACGGCCGCACGCCCAACGGCTTCGGCAACAACGACCCGCGCGTGGCCGATGCTTGCCTGTGGACCGTAGGCTCGCTCGTGGCTGCCACCCTGGCCGCGCCTCTGCACCCGCAGGCCGTGTGCTCGCCCACCTCGGGCTTCCACCACGCTGGCTATGCTTTTAGCGAGGGCTACTGCACCTTCAACGGCCTGGCCGTGGCCGCTGCCAAGTTCATCCAGGCCAACCCCGGCGCCACCGTCGGCATCCTGGACTGCGACTTCCACTACGGCAACGGCACCACCGACATCCTGGCGCACAACAAGGCGCTGGCCGCGCACGTGGTGCACCACACCGCCGGCCAATACTTTTGCCCCGAAGGGCAGGCCATCGAGTTCTTCCACTGGCTGGGCGAGGCCATCGACGATCTGAACGAGCAAGGCTGCGACGTGGTGATCTACCAGGCCGGGGCTGACATGCATATCGACGACCCGCTGGGCGGCCTGCTCACCACCGCCGAGATGCGCCAGCGTGACCGCGAGGTCATGCGCAAGGTGCGCGCCCCATTGGTGTGGAACCTGGCCGGCGGCTACCAGCCCACCCAGGGCGACACCATCTTCGACGACCCTGTGCTGCAGCTGCACTGCGCCACCATGGGCGAGGCCAACGCATCCGACGGCATCCGAGATAAGTTCTTCAAGGAGAGAAACGCATGAGCATCACAGCAATCGACGACGAGCAGCCACTGCGCCAGCAGTTCCATGAATGGCTGCTGGGGCAGGGCTTCGCACAGCAAGAAAGGCCTCCAGCTGGAAAGTCCTATCGGGGGTCGCATATTGAGATGCTGTGGCAGTGCTATCTGCACGCGACCTTGGCTGAGCGAGCCAAGAGTGCACACGAATAGTTCTATTACACAGAGGGATGAATATGAAAACGTTATCTGCAAGCAAGAGCGAACTGGCAAGAGTTGCCATCTTCGCAGCTCTTGGCGCAGCATTCGCTGTGCAAGTCTTTGCTGAGAGTGCGCCCATGACGCCGGATCAGCTGTCCCGATACATGGAGCCATATGTTGCCGAGGTCAATAAAGTCTTGCCCCGGATGCAGGGAGAGGGGCTGCGGCAGGAAAAGGTTCTCGCTAGACCGGGTGGCGTGCTCGTTATGAACTATACGGTGCTGCACCCAGTAAGCCAGGAGATGCTTACGCATATCAACTCGCAAGGGCGTACAGACGCCGTTCGGTCTCTATGCGGAAGTACCAGGGCGCGCTCCTTGCTTGAAGCGGGCGCCGTTATTCGTTACGGCCTCTATAGCTCGGCAGGCGGCCGACTGACATCAATCGACGTGAAGCGAGAGCATTGCCGTTGAGGCGTGTTCGACTAGAAAAACACATCCTTGTAAGGAGTTCATATGAGAGTTCTTGGCTATGTACTGCTGGCTCTGAGTGGAGCAGCTATGCTGCTGGCGTTTTCCGTTTTGCAGAAGACTGTCGCGCCGTCTATCGGGAGCTACATAGGAGCATTTGCTATACCGGGACTTCTGGCTTGGTGGGCTGTCAAGCTCTTGAAAGCCCCTCCCAGGGCCGTTGTAGCAGAGGATCAGCCGACACCTGAAACGCACGTTCGTTGTCCAGAGTGCCGGGAACTCGTGCGGGCTGACGCCAGGCTTTGCAAGCATTGCCATACCAAGCTGGTGCCAGACAAGTCCTAGCTTGGGGCTTCTGGTCGCATTGCGTGTGCCCTCGACCTGGATGTAACGACTGATCCGTTACAGAAAAGTGAATCGGCCGTTACACCGCGGCCGACCGGATCAAGTGGGGCAGAGATCGAAAGCTGTGCAGGAGATTTGGCTTGCCTGTGTGAAGGGCGGTCACCACTGACCTAAATGCGAACGGAAATGAATACTCTCAAGCACTCATCGCTGGATGCATGGCCTGAAGTGGACAAACTCCGGTTTTCCGATTTCTGGTTCTTGCGTCATGCCGAGGATGTATTTGAGCGACCGGGTTCACGGTTCAATACATTTCCAGTCGTGATTTCTGCCGCTCAGCTTGCCGGGGTATTGGCCAGCTTGATCAAGTCGGTCAGTAGTGCAGATGCGCTGATAGCCGAACTGCAGAGCAAGTCGTGGAGTTTGGTCGCCGACGGGCTAAAGAGACGACGAGATGAACTGGCTGTGATCGAGGCAGCTAAGACCTCGTGCAAGGAGCATGTAGACGGGATACTGGTCGATGTGATGGTTGCCTATTACCAAAGCTGGCTCGTACGCCGGGGCCATGAATTTGCAACTCAACACGACCGAGTTTATTGGTGCTGTCGCGACTATCTTTCGATGATCAATAACGATGCTGCCAGAGCTGGTGATGAAGACTTCCCGTTAAGGCATCGCCACTATGCGGCTCAAAGTCTGGCCGCGATGCTGCGCAGACACTGTTGAGATGTGACGCCATGCCCCGTTTACGTGGGAGCTTGGGGTTGTAGAACCATTGTGGGGGTACAAATGGGGGTGTAAAGATTTTCTTGAACTTGGAAAGTCTTTTTAAAACAAAGAACTACGACGATGATTCAGTAGACCCCAGCCCACCAAACACAAAACCCCGGCCGGTGACGGTCGGGGTTTTTTCATGCCCGGCCGGGCCGGGGGTGTTCAGCGGCCTTCCGTGAGTTCGCCGGACCGGCTGTCCAGCGGGGCGACGAAGGAGTCGTGCTTCCAGGTGGTGGAGAGCTGGCTATCGTAGGCGTCGTGGCTGTGCGGGTCGGCGGACATCAGGGCTTCCAGCCGCGCGAAGTCGCTGGCCGTCGGCTGGTTGTTGCGCTGCCGGATCAGCGCCGCCTTGAGGTTGGCGCGTGTCTGGTTGAACTCGGTCTCGGTACGTACGCGCTCCAATTCCTCTTTCATCACGGCTTGTTCGCCGAGGAAGGCGGCGCGGATCGTGCTGACGCTGGGCAGGTGCTCGGGATCGACCACCCAGTAGCGAACGTTGCATTGGGAGAGCAGGGTGTGCTTGAGGGTCTGGTTGCTCAGCGACAGGCCCTGCGGACCCGGTACATCGACACAGCCGACCACCTGGCCATCGTTGTTGCAGACGGTGAAGGTGCAATAGACGCCACCGAGGATCTGGAACCAGTGCTGGCCTTCTTCGCGGACCTGCGGCATGGTGAAGCGCGTGACCGGCAGCTTGACCATGACGTGATGGTCCTGGAAGGCGCGCAGCATCCAGCGCCAGACGAGCCGCTCCCGGCTGTTCACCATGGCTCGCACGACCAGAGGCCATTTGCGCGGGATGCGTCGCTTGGACTGCTCCTGCTTTTTCAGGCGAATGGCATAGGCGTACGCACCCAGTGCGCCGCTCACGGCCATCAGTCCTGCGACTATCATCCACCCTGTGTACCCGTTCATATGCGAAGGTATCGTTGTTTGCTAAAAGTGTAAGGTCTACGGTCGCTATCCTGAACCGGATAAGCGAAGTTGGAGCAAGTTAGAGGGGCTTTGGGCTGCACTTTTGCACGAAATCGGGCCCTGATTGCAGAGTCAGCGTGCTGATTCGCTACAGTTTTTGAATTCCACGGCCGTGCCAGCCGTGCCCTTGAGACCTTTTCATGCAGTTGCAGGACATTCTTTACGCCCAGGGTTTTGGCACGCGCCGGGTTTGTGCCGGTCTGATCCAGCAGGGGCATGTGGCCGTTCATGAGACCGTGTGCCTCGATGCCACGGCCGAGTTCGATGACGAAGGCCTGCGCTTGCGCGTGCAGGGGCTGGAATGGGTCTGCCACCGGCGCGCCTGCATCATGCTGAACAAGCCGGCCGGCATCGAATGCTCGCAAAAGCCTTCGGCATGGCCCAGCGTCTATACCTTGCTGCCCGCGCCGCTGCGCCAGCGCCCCAACAAGAGCGCAGTGCAGGGGGTGCAGGCCATCGGCCGGCTGGACCAGGACACCACAGGCCTGCTGCTGCTGACTGATGACGGCCAGCTCATTCACCGCCTGGCCTCGCCGCGCCATGCGGTGCCCAAGGTCTACGAGGTCACGCTCAAGCACCCGGCGGGCGAGCGTGAGCTGCAGCAGCTGTTGGCGGGGGTGGTGCTGGACGACGATCCCCGTCCGGTGCGCGCGGCCGCCTGCGAACTCACGGACCCGCAGTATCTGCGGCTGACGCTGACGGGCGGCAAGTACCATCAGGTCAAGCGTATGGTGGCTGCCGTGGGCAACCGGGTCGAGGCCTTGCACCGTTCGCAGATCGGCGGCCTCAAGTTGCCGGCGGACCTGGCCCCGGGCCAGTGGCGCTGGCTCGAAGCGGCGGACCTGGCGCTGATCCAGTCCTGAGGCCGGCCCTGCCCGGGGCTTGATGTGGCTCAAACCCTGGCCACGGGCGGCCGGACCGCGGCCGCTACACTTGCAGCTCCATAGTCGCGAGTGTTCCATGCCGAAGTTTCTCCCCCGTGTCCTCGTCCTCTGGCTGGCCCTGACGGCCGGCTGGTCCGTGGCGCAGCCGCTGCCGGCACCCATTTTTGTGCTCAACTCCAAGGACGCCGATGTCAGCGTGATCGACCCGGTGAGCTGGAAGGTCATCAAGCGCTTTGCCACCGGCAAGGAACCGCACCACCTCTATCTGACACCCGACGAGAAGTCGCTGATCATCGCCAATGCCTTCAGTGACTCGCTGACCTTTGTCGATCCGCGTACGGCCGAGGTGCAACGCACCGTGCGCGGCATTCTCGACCCCTACCAGTTGCGTTTCTCCCCCGACATGCAGTGGTTCGTGACGGCGGCCAACCGGCTCAACCACGTCGACATCTACCGCTGGGATGGTCGCGATCTGGCACTGGCCAAGCGCATTCCCACCGGCAAGACGCCCAGCCATATCTGGATCGACAGCAAGAGCACCACGGCCTACGTGACCATGCAGGACAGCGACGAGCTGGTGGCCATCGACCTGCCGCAGCAGGTGCTCAAGTGGCGGATCAAGACCGGCCCGCTGCCGGCCGACGTGTTCGGCACGCCGGATGACCGTTTCCTGCTCGTCGGCCTGACGGGGGGCGAGGGCGTGGAGGTCTACGACCTAGCCATGCCCGTGCCGGCCGCCGTGCAGCTGATCCCGACCGGCAAGGGGGCACACGCCTTTCGCGCCGTGGGCGACCGGCGCCACGTGCTGGTGAGCAACCGTGTGGCCAACACCATCAGCAAGATCGATTACAAGACCATGACCGTGGTCGAGGAGTACCCCGGCCCGAGCGGGCCCGATTGCATGGACCTGACGGCCGATGGCAAGTACATCCTGCTGGCTTCGCGCTGGGCCGGCAAGCTCAGTGTCATCGACACCGGCACGCGCCAGGTGGTGCGCCAGATCCGGGTCGGCAAATCGCCCCACGGGGTCTGGACCCTGGACCATGCGCCGCGCCAGTAGCCGCATCGTTTTCCTCGTGCTGGCGCTGCTGGCACTGCCGGCCTCGGCCAACGGCCCTGCGACCGCCCCTTGCAGCAAACCGGTCTACCTGACCTTCGATACCGGCCACATGGGCGTAGCCGACCGGATTGCGGAGGTATTGCAACGTCAGCAGGTGCGCGTCACCTTCTTCGCAGCCGATGAGCGCACCCAGGTGGGCGATGGCAGTCTGGGCACGCACTGGGCTGCCTGGTGGCGCGCACGCGCCGCCGAAGGCCACGCCTTCGCCTCCCACACCCTGGACCACAGCTATTGGCGTGCCGATCTGCCGCAGGCCGATGGCAGCGTGAAGTTCCGCGTGCGCGCCTCGGCCGGCCCGCAGCTGGGGCAGGACCAGGTCTGGACGGCCGCGCAATACTGCGCTGCGCTGGACGCCGCGTCCGCCCGCCTGCAGCAGCACACGGGCCAGGCGCCGTTGCCGCTGTTCCGCGCCCCCGGCGGCAAGACCTCGCCGGCGCTGCTGGTAGCCGCACGCCAGTGCGGCTATCGGCACGTGGGCTGGGCGCCCGCCGGTTTCCTGGGGGATGAGCTGCCCAGCGACAAATACCCCAACGACATGTTGCTCAAGAGGGCGCTGCGAGACATCCGCCCCGGCGACGTGCTGGTGGCGCACCTGGGCATCTGGTCGCGCCAGGACCCCTGGGCCCCGGCGGTGCTGGAGCCGCTGATTGCGGGGCTGAAGCAGCAGGGCTTCTGTTTCCGTACCCTGCGCGAGCATCCGGACTATCGGGGCTGGATCGCACAGCGCGAAGCCCGTGGGAAGTGAGCAAGGCATGGAGCATCTGGTGAACGCCTTTGACGCCCTGCAGCAGTGGCTGTTCGAGTTGCTGGTGCAACCCGTGGTGTTTGCCATCGGCCTGGGCAACCGGCTGGAGGACGCCTACAGCGGCACGGGCTGGCTGCTCGTCGGTCTGCTGCAACTGGTGGTCATGCTGGCGGTCATGGCGCCGCTGCAGCGCTGGCGCCCGGTCGAGCCGGTGGCCGATCGGGCGGCCATCCGCACCGACGTGCTCTACACGCTGATTCACCGCCTGGGCCTGTTCCGGCTGGTGCTGTTCTTCACGCTCACGCCGCTGATGGACGACCTCTTCGGCATCTTGCGCGCAGCCGGCCTGCCGACGTTCCACCTGGACGACCTGTGGCCCGGTGTGACAGATCTTCCTTTGGTCAGCCTGCTGATCTATCTGGTCGTGATGGATTTCTTCGACTACTGGCTGCACCGTGGCCAGCATCATTTTGAATGGTGGTGGCGCCTGCATGCGCTGCATCACTCGCAGCGCCAGATGACGATGTGGAGCGACAACCGCAACCACCTGCTCGACGACCTGCTCCGCGACGTGCTGCTGGTCACGCTGGCACAGCTCATCGGCGTGGCGCCGGGGCAGTTCGTGGCCATCGTCGCTTTCACCCAGCTCAGCGAAAGCTTCCAGCACGCCAACCTGCGCCTGTCCTTCGGACGCTGGGGCGAGCGCCTGTGGATCAGCCCGCGCTTTCACCGGGTGCATCACAGCATCGGCATCGGACATGAATCGCCGGGCAAGGTCCTCGGCGGGCACAACTTCGGCGTGCTGCTGCCCTGGTGGGACATGCTGTTCAGGACGGCCAACTTCGAACTGCGTTACGACCCGACCGGCATCCGCGACCAGGTGGAACAGGGACGCGATTACGGGCGCGGCTTCTGGGCGCAGCAATGGCTGGGCTTCAAGCGACTGGTGGGGCGGGCCTGAAACAGGTTTGAAACATGCGCCAAGGTATGCTTGGAACATGACGCTTTTCCTGGACTCCTTCTGGCGCGCACTGGCCTATTGCCTGCAGCCGCGCGTGATCGCCTTGTCCTTCCTGCCCTTGCTGTTGCTCGCGGTCCTGAGCGTGGGCCTGTTCTGGCTGTTCTGGGACCCGGCCGTGCTGGGCCTGCAGGCCTGGCTGTCTGACTGGGCGCTGATGGAAAGCCTGTTCCGCTGGCTCGACAGCGTGGCCATGGGCCATTTGCGCACGGTGCTGGCGCCACTGCTGCTCATCCTGCTGGTCCTGCCGCTGGTGGTCGTGCTGTCCCTGCTGGTGGTGGCCTGGCTGGCCATGCCGGCCATCGTCAGGCTGGTGGCCGAGCGTCGCTTTGCCGCACTGACGCAAAGGCACGGTGGCAGCTTCGCGGGCAGCCTGCTGCAGGGCCTGGGTTCGGCGCTGCTGGCGCTGTTGGCCCTGGTCCTGACCCTGCCGCTGTGGCTGATTCCTCCGCTGGTGATCGTCGTGCCGCCCCTGGTCTGGGGATGGTTGACGTCGCGCGTGATGGTCTACGACGCGCTGGCACAGCATGCCAGCGAGGAGGAACGCGTGGAACTGATGCGCCGTCATCGCTATTGGCTGCTGGCCATCGGCATGTTCAGCGGCTACATGGGGGCGGCGCCGGGGCTGATCTGGGCGGTCGGGGCCATGGCGGTGGTGCTTGCTCCCCTGCTGGTGCCCCTGGCGATCTGGATCTACACCTTCGTCTTCATCTTTGCCTCGCTCTGGTTCACACACTACAGCCTGGCGGCGCTGGCAGCCCTGCGCGCCGAGCCCTTGGCGACAGCCACCCAGCCACCGGGCCTGCAGGACGCCCACACTTCGACCGGATCCCATGTCTGACGCATCCGTCTCCTTCGGCCTGATCATCATCGGTGACGAGATCCTCTCGGGCAAACGTGCGGACAAGCACCTGCCCAAGGTGATCGAGTTGCTGCAGGCACGCGGCCTGCAGCTCGCGCATGCCGACTACGTGGGCGACGACCCGCAGCGCATCACGGCCACACTGGCACGTGCCTTCGCCTCGGGCGGGGTGGTGTTTTCCTGTGGCGGCATCGGTGCCACACCGGATGACCACACGCGACTATGTGCGGCGCGTGCCCTGGGCGTGGACCTCGCGCTGCATCCCCAGGCGGAGCTGCTGATCCGCGAACGCATGCAGGACGTCGCGCGCGAACAGGGCGTGCCCTATGTGCCGGACCGTCCGGACAACATGCACCGCCTCAACATGGGTGTCTTTCCTGTTGGGGCGCAGATCATTCCCAACCCGTACAACAAGATTCCGGGGTTCAGCTGTGCGTCCCCGGGCGGACGGGGTGCCGTGCATTTCGTGCCGGGCTTTCCGGTGATGGCCTGGCCGATGATCGAGTGGGTGCTGGACACGCATTACGCCGGGCTGTTCCGCCGCAACGCCTGGTGCGAACAGTCCGTCATCGTCTACGGGGCCATGGAGGCCACGCTGACGCCGCTGATGGAGGCTATCGAGGCGCGGCATGCCGGCGTCAAGGTCTTCAGCCTGCCCAGCGTCGATCATCCGCAGCATGGCCGGCACATTGAACTGGGGGTCAAGGGCGGCCCCGATCTGACGCCGCCTGCTTATGCGGCGCTGCTTGAAGGCCTGGGCCAGCTGGGCGCCAAGCTTGGCCCTGAATTGGTGCGCAATGGCTGATGACCTAATTTGGTGCATTTTTATTGCACCAAATTAGGTCGTCCGGAGAAAAGTTTCTGCTCTGGTGCGCATCTGATATCTGGAAGGCCCTGAAACTCAGGGCAAAATACCGACTTTGACGCAAGCCGGCGCGAGCGGGATTGGCACAGAAACTGCATTCATGTGCCTGCGTAACTTTTAATCAACCTTCCTACCAGGAGTACCAGATGGCCAAGACCGTCGCAGACGTGATGAAGATGGTGAAGGAAAACGAGGTCAAGTTCGTTGACTTCCGCTTCACCGACACCCGTGGCAAGGAACAGCACGTGACCGTGCCGGTTTCCCACTTCGATGAAGACAAATTCAGCTCGGGCCACGCCTTCGACGGTTCGTCCATCGCCGGCTGGAAGGGCATCGAGGCTTCGGACATGCAGCTCATGCCCGACCCCAACACCGCCAACATCGACCCCTTCTTCGAAGAGACCACGATGTTCCTGCAGTGCGACGTGGTCGAGCCCAGCGACGGCAAGTCTTACGACCGCGATCCGCGCTCCATCGCCAAGCGCGCCGAGGCCTATTTGAAGGCTTCCGGCATCGGCGACACCGCCTATTTCGGTCCCGAGCCCGAATTCTTCATCTTCGACGGCGTGCGCTGGTCCAACGAACCCGGCAACGTGATGTTCGCCATCGACGAGTACGAAGCCCCCTGGAACAGCGGCAAGCAGCTCGAAGGCGGCAACCGCGGCCACCGTCCCACCACCAAGGGCGGCTACTTCCCGGTGCCCCCGGTCGACAGCACGCAGGACATGCGCGCCGAGATGTCCCTGATTCTCGAATCCCTGGGCATCCCGGTCGAAGTGTTCCACCACGAAGTGGCCGGCGCCGGCCAGAACGAAATCGGTACCCGGTTCAGCACGCTGGTGCAGCGCGCCGACTGGACCCAGGTCCTGAAGTACGTGGTCTGGAACGTGGCCAACGCCTACGGCAAGACCGCCACCTTCATGCCCAAGCCCTACGCTGGCGACAACGGCTCCGGCATGCACGTGCACCAGTCCATCTGGAAAGACGGCAAGAACCTGTTCGCCGGTGACGGCTACGCCGGCCTGAGCGATTTCGCCCTGTACTACATCGGCGGCATCATCAAGCACGCCCGTGCCCTGAACGCCATCACCAACCCCGGCACCAACAGCTACAAGCGCCTGGTGCCCGGCTTCGAAGCCCCGGTGAAGCTGGCCTACAGCTCGCGCAACCGTTCCGCATCGATCCGCATCCCCTTCGTGGCCAACCCCAAGGGTCGCCGCATCGAGGCACGTTTCCCGGACCCGTCTGCCAACCCCTACCTGTGCTTCTCGGCCCTGATGATGGCCGGTCTGGACGGCGTGGAAAACAAGATCCATCCGGGCGAAGCCGCCACCAAGGACCTGTACCACCTGCCCCCGGAAGAGGACAAGCTGGTGCCGACCGTCTGCCACAGCCTGGACCAGGCCCTGGACTATCTGGACAAGGATCGCTCCTTCCTGACCAAGGGCGGCGTGTTCACCGATTCCATGCTGGATGCCTACATCGAGCTGAAAATGGGCGAAGTCACGCGCTTCCGCATGGCGCCACACCCGGTCGAGTACGACATGTACTACTCCCTGTAATGGGGCGACCGCTGGCTGTGATTCGTTACAGCCTGTCGCAAAAAAAGGACGGCTTCGGCCGTCCTTTTTGTTTTCCGTGAACTTTCGGGGTTTGATTTATCAAAGGAATAGCCGATACTCTCAGACCGCCCCTGCATTTCCGATGCGCGGAGAACCCTATGAAGAAGCCTTTACTGATGTCATTGACAGCTACGTTTTTCGTAGCAGGCCTGGCCGTGGCCGATCTGGCCCAGGCCCAGGGCCGCATCTACCGTTGCGGCAATGAGTACACCAACACCGTGCAACCCGGCCAGAAGGGCTGCAAGCTGCTCGAAGGCGGCAACGTCACCGTGGTGCAACGCCCGCGCATGACGACGGAGTCGGTCCGCGTGGCTTCGGCCAACCAGGATGGCTCGCGCGTCGATGGCGTGCAGCAGCGCCAGCGGGATGTCGGTGCCCGCCAGATCCTGGAAGCCGAATTGCGCAAGGCCGAGGCTCGCCAGGCCGAACTGCTCCAGGAATACAACAACGGCGAGCCGGAAAAAGCAGGTCCCGAGTTTCGTAACCACCAGAAGTACCTGGATCGGGTGAGCGAGCTCAAGGCCAGCATCGAGCGCAATGAAAGCGACCAGGCCGGCCTGCGCCGCGAACTCGACCGCCTTCCTGAGTCAAAATAGGCGGCTTGAAACCGACCGCCATCCCCTCCGTCAGCCGCTTCCAGCCCTTTGACCTTCTGGCCACGCTCGTCGCCGTCGTGCACGGGGACGCGGCAGTGGTTTATGCCAATGCCGCCCTCGAGGATGCGCTGGGCATGTCCCGGCGCAGCATCGAAGGTTCGGATCTGGCCGAGCACTACACCGAGCCCGCGATCCTGGCTGCCGCCCTTGGCGGTTTGCGTGACAACGAGTTTGCGGCCCTGCGTTACGACGCCTGGCTGAAACGTTCCGGGCGCGACCCCTTGCCGGTGCACGTGATCCTGACCCAGACCGACCAGCCGGGCGACATCCTGATCGAGATGCTGCCGCTGGAGCAGCAGGCCCGCCAGGAGCGCGAAGAGCGCCTGCTGGACCAGGCCCAGGCCAACAAGGAGCTGATCCGCAACCTGGCGCACGAGATCAAGAACCCCCTGGGCGGCATCCGTGGCGCCGCCCAGCTGCTGGAGATGGAGATCGACAGCCAGCTGACCGAGTACACGCGTGTGATCATCCACGAGGCCGACCGCCTGCAGACCCTGGTGGACCGCCTGTTGGCGCCGCACCGGCGCCCGCATGTCGTGGGGGACGTGAACATGCACGAGGTCTGCGAGCGGGTGCGCTCCTTGATCCTGGCCGAATTCCCCAAGGGCCTGCGTGTGGTGCGCGACTACGACACCTCCATTCCCGAGTTCCGCGGTGACCGTGAGCAGCTGATCCAGGCCGTGCTCAACATCGCGCACAACGCCTGCCAGGCGTTGGCCGATCGCATCGCTGCCGGTGATGCGCGCCTGACCTTCCGTACCCGGATCGCCCGCCAGATCACTTTCGGCAAGCAGCGCTACAAGCTGGCACTGGAATTGCATGTCATCGATAACGGGCCCGGCGTGCCGGACTCGATCAAGGACCGCATCTTTTTCCCGCTGGTGTCGGGACGGGAAGGCGGCTCCGGCCTGGGGTTGACGCTGGCACAGACCTTCGTACAGCAGCATCATGGCCTGATCGAGTGCGACAGCGAGCCGGGCCGGACCGATTTCAAAATATTGATACCGCTGCCCTAGAAAGGCAGCATGACCTAAGGGTGTAGCCGACATGAAGCCGATTTGGATCGCCGACGATGACCAGTCCATACGCTTCGTTCTGGAGAAGGCGCTGCAACGCGAGCAGATGCCCACCCGCAGCTTCACCAACCCGCGTGAGGTGCTCGCCGCCCTGGACGAGGAGGGCGAAGGCCCGCAGGTGCTGGTGAGCGACATCCGCATGCCGGGCGGCTCCGGCCTGGAACTGCTGGAGAAGGTCAAGGCCCGCCATCCGGGCCTGCCCGTGATCATCATGACGGCCTTCTCAGATCTGGACAGCGCCGTTTCGGCCTTCCAGGGAGGGGCCTTCGAATACCTGCCCAAGCCGTTCGACCTGCCCAAGGCGGTCGAGCTGATCCGCCGCGCCGTCGAGGAAAGCCAGCGCGAAGAGGTGGCGCAGGAGACCATCGACGAAGCCCCCGAGATGCTGGGTCAGGCCCCGGCCATGCAGGACGTGTTCCGCGCCATCGGGCGACTCTCGCAGAGCAATGTCACCGTGCTGATCACCGGTGAATCGGGTTCGGGCAAGGAGCTGGTGGCGCGTGCCCTGCACAAGCACTCACCGCGGGCCAACGGACCCTTCGTGGCCATCAACACGGCGGCGATCCCCAAGGACCTGCTGGAGAGCGAATTGTTCGGCCATGAACGCGGTGCCTTCACGGGCGCCCAGACCATGCGCCGTGGCCGTTTCGAGCAGGCCGATGGCGGCACGCTCTTCCTCGACGAGATCGGCGACATGCCTTTTGATTTGCAGACGCGGTTGCTGCGCGTGCTGTCGGACGGGCACTTCTACCGTGTCGGTGGCCACAGCGCGGTCAAGGCCAATGTGCGTGTGATCGCCGCGACGCACCAGGACCTGGAGCAGCGCGTCAAGGAAGGCGTGTTTCGCGAAGACCTGTTCCACCGCCTCAACGTCATTCGCCTGCGCCTGCCGGCACTGCGCGAGCGGCGCGAAGACGTGCCCATGCTCACGCGCCATTTCCTGCAACAGAGCGCGCGCCAGCTTGGCGTCGAACCCAAGCGCATTGCGGATGCGGCGCTGGAGCGGCTGGGGCGCTTCGGCTTCCCCGGCAACGTGCGCCAGCTGGAGAACATCTGCCATTGGCTGACCGTCATGGCACCGGCCCAGGTGATCGAGCCCAAGGACTTGCCCCCGGAGATCAGCCAGGGGCCTGGTGAGGCCGTTGCCGTTGCCGCACCATCTGCTGCGGCAACAGGTGCGCCGGAGCCCGTGGCCCTGGCCTCGCCGGCAGCAGGCATGCCCTCTTCCGGCGACTGGGAGAGCGGCCTGCAGGCCGAGGCCATGACCCTGCTGCTCAGCGGGCGCCTGGATGTCTGGGATGAACTGACGAAGCGTTTCGAGCGCAAGCTCATCCTGACGGCGCTGGACAACACGCGTGGCCGGCGCATCGAGGCTGCCCACAAGCTGGGCATCGGCCGCAACACCATCACCCGCAAGATCCAGGAGTTGGGGCTGGAGGAATAGGGACCAACCCCCTGAGCGGCTGCGCCGCTTCCCCCTTCTGCTGCGCGAAGGGGGACGACGCCAGTGGCCGGGCAAAGCCCGTTCCACGGCGTCCCTCGATAAATACCACGGGGCTGTCTGCTGGGTCTCAGTCGAAGAGCCCGGGGCCGCCGAAGCGGGCGCCCTCGATCTCCAGCATCTTCAGCTTGGTCAACAGCCCGCCATGGGCCGAGAAGCCACCCGTGCCCGTCTGGGCGCCCAGCACGCGGTGGCAGGGCACCACGGGGGCAAAGGGGTTGGCCCCCAGGGCCTGGCCTACGGCGCGGGCCGCGCCCGGTTCGCCCAGGCGCTGCGCCACTTCACCATAGGTCAGGGTCTCACCCGGCGGGATGCGTCGTGCGAGTTCGTAGACGCGCTGGTGAAAGGGCGGCACGCCGGCCATGTCCAGCGGCAGGTGCGTGAGGTCGCGTGGTTCGCCGGGATGGCCTTCGAGCAGGGCCGTGACGGCGGCGATGGCGTCCTGCACAAAAGGCGGTGGTCTACCCTCATCGCAATCCGGGAAGCGACGCGCCATGCGCGCACGTGTAGCGGCCTCGTCCTGCTCAGGCAGGTTGACACAGGTCAGTGCACGCTCGTTCCAGGCGACGCCGCAATGACCCAGCGGAGTGGGGAAGAGGGCGTAGGCCAGCGTGGACATGCGGTACGCCCGGCCGGCTTCACAGTCCCTGTAGTTCCAACACCACCGGGGCGTGGTCGCTGGGGCGTTCGTTCTTGCGCGGCGCGGGGTCCACGGCGCAGGCCGTGGCCAGGGGCTTGAGCGCCTCGCTGATCAGGATGTGATCGATGCGCAGGCCCTGCTTGCGGCGGAAGGCCATGTGGCGGTAGTCCCACCAGGAGTAGTTCTTCTCGGGCTGCGGGAACAGACGCACCGAATCCGTCAGACCCAGGTCGATCAGCGCGCGCAGATGCGTACGTTCCTCCAACGTGCAGTGGATGGTGTCCTTCAGGCCCACCGGGTCCCAGACGTCGGCGTCGTCGAAGGTGATGTTGTAGTCGCCCATGAGCACCAGTTTCGGAAACGCGGCCAGTTCGGAACGCAGCCAGTCGTGCAGGGCCGTGAGCCAGCGCATCTTGTAGGCGAACTTGTCCGAACCTGGCTCCTGGCCATTGGGAAAATAGGCGCCGATGACACGCACGCCGTTCACCGTGGCGCTGATCACGCGCGCCATCTCGTCCTCGAAGCCCGGGATGTTGCGCACCACGGCTGTCATCGGGGTGCGTGTGAGCAGGGCCACGCCGTTGTAAGTCTTCTGGCCAAAACTCTCGGCCTGATAGCCCGCCGCCGTGAAAGCGTCAAAGGGAAACTTGTCGTCGGTCAGCTTGAGCTCCTGGAGCGCCAGAACGTCGACGGGGTTGACCGTCAGCCAGTCCAGCACCTGCGGCAGCCGCACGTTGAGCGAATTGACATTCCAGGTGGCAAGTCTCATCGACGGCTTGCGATCAGATGTGCAGCACCGCCAGCCCGCCCACGACCAGGCCTAGCGCCCCAGCGGCAAACATGGCGTACTCGAGCCACTTCTTGCGCGTCAGCAGGGCGATGGCGGCCAGCGCGATACAGACCTGCAGCACCGTGGTGGCCTGGGCCCAGCGATGGTGCAGGTGCATCTGCTCATCGCTCTTCTTGTCCCAGGCGGTGGCGTCGGCTTCGAGCTTCTCGGCATCGACCTTGATCTCACCCTTTTCCTTCTCGTAGCGGTCGATCTTGGCCTGGTACTTGGCTTTTTCGCTTTCCTTGGGGGTCAGGTCGCGCGAGACCTCGGCCAGGGACTGCTTGGTGCTCTTGGACTGGAAGTAGTTCCACTGGTTGGAAGCTTCGGTCTTCTTGATCGCCGCGTTGTTCTTGTACAGGCCGGCATTGGCCTGGGTGGCGCCGCCCATGTAGGCGAAGATGGCGCCCACCGTGGCGATGATGGCCGTGAACATGGCGATCTGGTTGGTCATGCCGCCGCCATGGTCGCCGTGGCCGCCGCCCTGTTGCGCGTGTTCGAGTTCGTGGTCGTGCGGGCCGTGCACGTGAAAACCGCCTCCGGACATATCAGACTCCTCGTGTATTCGTGTAAGTGACAAAACTGAAATTCAGGCCGGTGGAGGAAACATGGCGTTCGCGCTGCGTTTCCTTCCACTCGGGTCCGAATTGTGGCGCAAAAGCATCCCCGTCGAACGTGGCGTCGATCTCCGTCACCACGGCGCTGCTGGCCAGGGGCAGGGCCTGCTTGTAGATCTCGGCCCCGCCGATGATCCAGGCGTCGGTCACCTCGCCGCACTGGGCCAGGGCCTCGGGCAGCGAGTGCGCTACACGCGCTCCCTCGGCCGACCAGCCTGGCTGGCGCGTTACCACCACATTGCTGCGGCCGGGCAGGGGGCGAAAGCGCGCCGGGATCGATTCCCAGGTCTTGCGGCCCATGATGACGGGGCAGCCCAGGGTGGTGCGCTTGAAGTGGGCCAGGTCCTCGGGCAGGTGCCACGGCATCACGCCGTCCTTGCCGATGGTGCCATTGGCGGCGCGGGCGAAGATGAGGTGCAGTTTCATGCGGGTATTTTCCGGGAACGCGGCGGCAGCAGCACGGCGGCAATGGCCAGCATCACGAAGACGATGGCCACGTAATCCTGCCAATGAGGCCATTCACCGACGATGACGGTGGCGCTCAGGGCGCCGATCAGCGGGATGGCCATGATGCTCATGGCGCTGGTGGATGGCGGCAGGTGCCGCGCCAGGCCGGCCCACAAGGTCTGGGCAAAACCGTAGTTGATGAAGGCGCCGTAGGCCAGGCTGGCCCACATGGGGCCGGTGAATTGCCAGCTCGGCCAGGGCTCGCTGGCCAGGGCGATGAGCCAGAGGCAGGCGCTGGCCAGGATCATGGTCCAGATCGTGAGCGTCTCCACCGGCAGGGTCAGGGTGGCGCGTCGCATCAGCAGCGTGCCGATGGCCCAGCAGACGGCGGCAATCTCCATCCAGACGATGCCCAGGGGCCGGCCGCTGAGCGCCGTGAACTCGCTGGAGGTCAGCAGGGCGATGGCGATGGCCACGGCTACCGCGGCGACGGCCACACGGCGCGTGAGTTTCTCGCCCAGGAAGAGCACGCTGATCAGCACGGTCCAGATCGGCATGGTGAACCCCAGGATGGCGGCGCGCCCCGAGGCCAGCTCCTTCACGCCCAGGATGGACATCGTGTGCCAGCCCAGCATATTGGGCGCGCCGATGGCGAGCACGGAACGCCACTCGGCGCCGCGCGGCAGCATGCGCAGGCCCTGGGCCCGGTACCAGGTGTAGAGAAAAATCGCGCCGACCGTCATGGTGAGCGCGCGGAAGTACATGGGCGAGAGCTCGCGCAGCGAGAACTTCATCATCGGCCAGTTGATGCCCCACATCAGCGTGAGGACGATCAAGGTGATGAGCTGTTTACGGGTGATCACACGGCCACCGGTGCCTTGATGGCGGGGTGACACTGGTAGTCCAGCACCTCGAAGTCCTCGAACTGGTAATCGAAGATCGAATCCGGCCGGCGCTTGATGTTCAGCGTGGGGTAGGGGTAGGGCGCGCGGCCCAGCTGCAACTCCACCTGCTCGTGGTGGTTGCTGTAGATGTGGCAGTCGCCGCCGGTCCAGATGAAGTCGCCCACGTCCAGATCGCACTGCTGCGCCAGCATGTGTGTGAGCAGCGCGTAGCTGGCGATGTTGAAGGGCACGCCCAGGAAGATGTCGGCGCTGCGCTGGTAGAGCTGGCAGCTCAGCTTGCCCTCGGCCACGTAGAACTGGAAAAAGGCGTGGCAGGGCATGAGTGCCATCTTGCTGAGTTCGGCCACGTTCCAGGCACTCACGATGATGCGGCGCGAATCGGGGTTGCTCTTGAGCGTCTTGATGACCTCGGCAATCTGGTCGATGTGGCCGCCGTCGGGTGTGGGCCAACTGCGCCACTGCACGCCGTAGACGGGGCCCAGGTCGCCGTCAGGCCGGGCCCATTCGTCCCAGATCGAGACACCGCGTTCCTTTAGCCAGTTGTTGTTGCTCGAGCCCGTGAGGAACCACAGCAACTCCTGGATGATGGAGCGCAGGTGCACCTTCTTGGTAGTGACCAGCGGGAAACCTTCCTTGAGGTCGAAGCGCATCTGGTGGCCGAACACGCTACGTGTGCCGGTGCCGGTGCGGTCGGTCTTGGGTACGCCCGTGGTGTACACGTGGCGCATGAAGTCTTCGTACTGGGAACGGACGGGGCGGGTGCTCATGCAGCGATTTTCCTACAAGTCAGCCACCCCCTCCCGGGGTGTAACCGGCCGGTTACATGGGGTGGCAAGCGGTGCTATGGTCCTGGTGGCTGTCTGGGCACTGTTGCCAGGCCAGCACGTCTCCGGCCGGCCCCCGTTCCCGCCCGCGCCGGCAAACTTACAACAAAGCAAAGGAGAAAACATGTTCACAGGCAAGACAGGTGGAAAACTGCTGATCGCCACGTTGCTGGGCTGGCTGCTGGCGGGCTGTTCGCCCATGGCGATCACCGGTGCGCCGGATGTCGACAAGACGGCCTTTGGCGCCAAGAAGCGCTTTGCCGTGGTGTCGATCGCCGCGCTCAAGACCTTCCATGGCGAACGGTCCATGGCCGACACATTCAAGAGCGCCGACGCGGTCGCCGGTGCCAACACCCAGCCGCTGATCAACCAGCTGCAGCCCAAGATCATCTCGGCACTGGGCAAATCGCGCCAGTTCACGCTGGTGCCGGAGTCTCGGGTGCTCAATCACCGGGCCTATCGGGCGCTGGCTGAAGACGAGCGGGCCGTGAAGGTGCTCTTCATTTCCGCCGACATGAACGTGGCCGGCAACTACAAGTTCTACTCGGACCCGCAGAAGTACGCCCAGCTGGCCAAGGACCTGGGGGTAGACGGCGTGATCGGGGTCACGGTGACCTTTGGCATTTCCACGGGCGGCGGCCGCTTCAACATCAATGGCCTGAGCTTCGGCAAGAAGAGCTACAGCGCCACCGCCACCATCGGCGCCGTCGCCTACAACCAGAAGGGCGAGGTGATCTGGAAGGACTCGACCGTCAAGGAAGCCGAACCGGGTGATTCCAAGGCCGTCATCGTCATCGACACCAGTGCTTTCAGTGGTGCGGACTTCGAGAAATTCCACCCCTCGGCGGTCGAGATCGGTACCAAGGCGGTCGATGTGCTGCTGGCCCGTTTCGACGACACCATGGCCGGCAAGCAGGTCGAGCGCGTTCAAAGCTACAAATAGCGTACAGCGCCCGACACGAGCTGGGCGCCAGTCCCGCATCGCCCGGTTCGGGTTTGTCAGGTTCAGCGAGTCGAGCGTGCTTGAGGTTGCGCACAAGCTTGGCTCCATCGGCGACCTCCGGGACTCCCTCGGTGCCGCGCGACCGTCCGGACTTCAGGCCGGCCGGTCCAGCAGGGTCAGCAGCCGGTCACGCCCCGAAAGCACATGGCGCTCTGCCAGGGTCCGCGCCCGGCTGGCTGCGCCCTTGGCGATGGCTTCGAAGATGGCGCGGTGCTCGGCATTGGAGCGGCGCATATTGCCGGGGGCGTTGAAATAACGGCGCCGGAACAGATGCAGTTCCTTGACGTGGTCGTCGTAGGCCTGGTGGGCACGCTGGTTGCCCGAGAGTTGCAGGATCAGCGCGTGAAAGCGCAGGTTGTGTTCGTAATAGGCCGTGCTTTCGCCGGCCTCGCAGGCAGCGTCCATCTGCCCGAGCAATTGCTCCATCTCGGCGCGGTGCGCATCGTCCAGGTGTTCGCAGGCGCGTTCGGCGGCGAAACCGAAGATCAGCGCGCGCAGTTCGTAGATCTCCAGCATCTCGCGCACCGAGATCTGGCGCACGAAAACGCCGCGGTTGGGCACGGCCGTGACCAGGCCCAGGCCGGCCAGCATGCGGATGGCTTCACGGATGGGGCCGCGGCTGGTGCCCATGCGCAGGGCCAGGGCCGCCTCGTTCAGCCGGTCGCCGGGCTGGATTTCGCCGCTGTAGATGAGGCGCTTGAGTTCTTCCGCGATGGCGGGTGAGAGACCTTGCTCGGTTTTTTCTTTGACGGAGTCCATGGGGCAGGTCGGGCGATACGGCTTCGAAGGTGGCTGGATGGTAGCACCCGCCGTTGGGGATGGATTGGGGAAAACCATTAAAAGTGTCATCTATTCATTAAAAAGTGTTGACACTTTTGGTCATGAGCAGGACACTGCCTCCCAGTTTGACTTGCTGCTACCTGCCCACCATGCCCCATACCCCTGCTTCCTCCGCCCTGGCGCGTTTTCGCGTGATCGACCTGACCCAGGTGCGTGCCGGCCCGACCTGCTGCCGCCAACTCGCCGACTGGGGCGCCGATGTCATCCAGGTCCAGATGCCCGAGCACATGCGCGGTGACGACACCCTGGGTGGCCAGGACGGCTCCGATTACCAGTACACCCACCGCAACAAGCGCTCCATCACGCTCAATCTGAAAGAGGCCGAAGGCATCGCGGTGCTCAAGCGCCTGATCGCCACGGCCGACGTGGTGGTCGAGAACTTCCGCCCCGACGTGAAGTTCCGCCTGGGCATCGACTACGAGACGCTTGCGAAAGATCACCCGCGTCTGGTCTACGCCAGCATCTCGGGCTTCGGCCAGACGGGTCCCCTGGCCCAGCGTCCGGGTTTCGACCAGATCGCCCAGGGCATGAGCGGCCTGATGTCGGTCACCGGCAAGCCGGGCGACGGCCCCATGCGCGTGGGCATCCCGATTGCCGATCTTTGCGCCGGCATCTTCGCGGCCCAGGGCATCCTGGTGGCGCTGCTTGAACGTGAAGCGTCTGGCAAGGGCCAGTTCCTGCACACCTCGCTGCTGGAGTCCATGGTCTACATGATGGACTTCCAGACCGCGCGCGTGTTGATCGACGGCGAGGTGCCCACGCAAGCCGGCAACTACCACCCGACCAGCATCCCCACGGGCGTCTACAAGGCGCGTGACGGCTGGATGAACATCGCCGTCTTCGGCTCCAAGATCTGGGAACGTTTCTGCGACATCCTGGGCGCACCCGAGTGGGTGACGGATGCGCGTTACCACGACAAGATGGGGCGCTCGGTGAACCGCGATACGCTCAACGAAGAGATCAACCGCCGCCTGGCCGGGCAGGACCGCGCCTACTGGGTCGAACGTTTCAACGAAGGCGGCGTGGCCTGCGGCCTGATCAACAATGTGCAGGAAGTGTTCGAGGAGCCGCAGATCCAGCACCTGGGCATGGTCAAGGAGGTGGTCTCGGCGCACCACGGAGCGCAGCGCCTGGTGGGCCAGCCGGTGCAGCTGGAGCGCACGCCGAGCACCATTGCCCGCGCGGCGCCCAAGCGCGGCGAGCACAGCGCCGAGATCCTGCACGAACTCGGCCTGGCCGATGATGAAATGAAGCGCCTGAAGGCACAAGGAGTCTATTGAGATGGCCGAGATCACTTACACCTCCCCCACCGAGCGGGTGCAGAGCTGGATGGACGAGGATGGCAGCACGCTGCACATCCGCTTCAACAACCCCGAGCGCCACAACGCGCTCTCGGTGGACATGTGGGAGGCCGTGCCGGTGCTGTTGGCCCAGGCCGAAACCGACGAGCGCGTGCGCCTGGTGGTGTTCAGCGGCGCGGGCGAGAAGGCTTTTGTCTCCGGTGCCGACATCTCGCAGTTCGAGGACATGCGCGCCGCGCGCGAGGCCGTGGCCCGCTACGAGCTCATGGCCGAGCAGGCGCTCATGGGCATCTACAACTTCAGCAAGCCCACGCTGGCCTGCATCCGCGGTTATTGCATCGGTGGCGGGGTCAACGTGGCCATGAGCTGCGACATCCGCATCGCCAGCAGCGACGCCGTGTTCTCCATACCCGCCGCGCGCCTGGGACTGGGCTACCGTTATTCGGCCATGAAGAACCTGGTGGACCTGGTCGGCCCCGGTGTGGCCAAGGACCTGTTCTTCACCGCGCGCCGTATCAGCGCGGTGGAGGCCAAGGAGGTGGGCCTGATCTCGCGTGTCTGCGCGCCGGACCAGCTGCCCGCCCTGCTGGCCGAGTACACCCAGGCGCTGGCCGCCAATGCGCCGCTGACGGTGCGCGCCGGCAAGGCCATCGTGGCCGAGATCCTCAAGCCCTCGCCCGAGGTGGACTTTGACAAGTGCCGCGCGCTGATCCAGGGCTGTTTCCAGAGCGAGGACTATGCCGAGGGCCGCAAGGCCTTCATGGAAAAACGCAAACCCGTGTTCCGCGGCAAGTGAAGCAACGAAGGACAACAAGATGAAATCCTACTGGGCCAAGATCACCGGCGGCAAGATCGAGGTGGAGCTGCGCGACATTCCCCGCCCCGAAGCCGGGCCGGGCCAGCTGCTGGTGCGCGTGCGCGCCGCTGGCCTGAACCGCGGTGAGTTCATCATCGGCCACAGCCTGCAGGCCGAAGGCAGCGCCAAGGCCGCGGGCATGGAAGCGGCGGGCGAGGTGGTGGCCTGCGGTGCGGGCGTCACGGGCTTCAAGACCGGCGACCCGGTGATGGGCCGCTGCAGTGGCGGTTTTGCGGAAGTCGTGCTGATGGATGCGCGCGAGGCCATGTCCAAGCCCGAGCGTTTGAGCTGGGAACAGGCCGCGGCCGTGCCCCTGACCGGTCTGGTCGTGCATGACATGCTGGTGCTGCAGGGGCAACTGCAGGCGGGCCAGTGGCTGCTGATCCCGGGGGTGTCTTCCGGCCTGGGCGTGACGGCGCTGACCATGGCCAAGGCCCTGGGCGCCAAGGTGATCGGCACCTCGGGCTCGCAGGCCAAGCTCGACCACCTCAAGACCCTGGGCCTGGACTTGGGGCTGTGTACGCGCCAGCCTGATTTTCATGAGACCGTCATGCAGGCCACCGGCGGCAAGGGCGTGAACCTGGTGGTCAATGCCGTGGGCGGCACGATGTTCGCCGAGAGCCTGCGCTGCCTGGGTTTCCAGGGCCGTCTGGCCGTGGTGGGGTATGTCGATGGTGTGCTGCATGCCGAGATCGACCTGGATGCCCTGCATGCCAAGCGCCTCACGCTCTTCGGCGTGTCCAACAAGCTGCGCAACGCCGACATGAAGGCCGCGGGCGTGCCGCCCTTCAAGGCCCAGATCCTGCCGATGCTGGCCGACGGCCGCATCGTGCCGCTGGTCGATCGGGTGCTCCCCTTCGAACAGCTGGCCGAAGCCAAGGCGGCCATGGAAGCCGCCCAGCACATGGGCAAGATCGTGCTGGCCGGTCTGCCCTGAGCCTGTATTCCGTCACGACGTCAGCCAACCATTCATAACGAGGAGATACGAGATGCACAAACGCAAACTGCTGCTGGCTGCCCTGGTTCTGGGCAGCTGTTCCCACGTCGCGCTGGCCCAGGCGCCGGCCTACCCGGCCAAGCCCGTGAAACTGGTGGTGGGTTTCGCGCCGGGCGGCGCTGCCGATTTTGTCGCCCGTGCGATCGGCGAGTCCTTGAGCCGAGCCCTGGGTCAGCCCATCGTCATCGAGAACAAGGCGGGTGCCGGCTCCAGCATCGCGGCCGAGGCCGTGGCCAAGTCCGCGCCCGATGGCTACACCCTGCTGATCGCCAGCCCGAGCAGCATTTCGGTCAACCCCGCGCTCAACCCCAAGCTGGGTTACAAGGCCAGCGACCTGTTACCCGTCACCAAGCTGACGGCTTCGCCCCTGGTGATTGCGGCCAATCCGGCCACAGGCATCACCTCGGTCAAGGAACTGATCGCCAAGGCCAAGGCGGCCCCCGGCACCTTGAACTACGCCACCTCGGGCAACGGCTCGGCGCCACACCTGGGTGCGGCCCATTTCAGCCAGGTGGCCGGCGTGCAGATGCAGCACATCCCGTTTCGCGGTGGCGCCCCGGCCATCCAGTCGGTGGTGGCCGGCGACACGCAGCTCACCTTCGGCACGCCGCCCTCGGTGCTGCCCATGATCCAGGCTGGTCGCCTGCGCGGCTTGGCGGTCAGCACGCTGGAGCGCACCCCCTTGTTCCCGGAGCTGCCGGGCATGAAGGAAGCCGGCCTGCCGGACTACGCCATCGACTTCTGGTACGGCTTTTTCGTCCCCGCAGGCACGCCGCCGGCGATTGTGCAGAAGCTCTTTGATGCCACCCAGCAGGCCTTGCAGCAACCGTCCGTGAAGGCGGCACTGGCCCGCGAAGGCACCGACATCTCCATCTCCAGGTCGCCCGCAGACTTTGCGGCCTTCCTGGCCAAGGACGAGATGTTCTGGGTGAAGCTGGTCAAGGATGCCGGCGTCACCCTGAATTGACCTGCTGCCCGCCCAAGCTCGGATGTGCCGGGGGTTCATCCGCTTGAACGGGGCCAGCTGACTCCAAAAAACCGAGGAGACATCACATGCGACAGGGGTCTATCGTGCTCGCGGGGCTGCTGGCCCTGGGGGGAGTTTCGTCTGCTGCAGCGCAGGCGCCGGCCTATCCGAACAAACCCATCAAGCTGGTGGTCGGTTTTGCCCCGGGAGGGGCCGCCGACTATGTGGCGCGTTCCGTGGGTGAGGCCCTGGGCCGCGCCCTGGGCCAGCCCATCGTGATCGAGAACAAGGCCGGTGCCGGCTCCAGCATTGCCGCGGATCTGGTGGCCAAGTCGGCCCCCGATGGCTACACCCTGCTGATCGCCAGCCCGAGCAGCATCTCGGTCAACCCCGCGCTCAATCCCAAGCTGAACTACAAGCCCAGTGATCTGCAACCCGTGACCAAGCTCACGGCTTCGCCGCTGGTGATCGCGGTCAACCCGAACGCCGGCATCAACTCGGTGAAAGAGCTGATCGCCAAGGCCAAGGCCACCCCGGGCGCCCTGAACGTGGCCACCGCCGGCAACGGCTCGGCCACCCATCTGGGCGCCGCGCAGTTCGCCCAGGTGGCCGGGGTCAAGTTCACCGAGATTCCCTACCGCGGGGGCGGGCCGGCCATGCAGTCGCTGATTGCGGGTGATACGCATATCTACTTCGGCACACCGCCGTCCACCTTGCCGCACATCCAGTCCGGCCGCGTGCGTGGCCTGGGGATCAGCGCGACGGAGCGCAGTGCCCTGTTCCCGGATCTGCCGGGCATGAAGGACGCCGGCCTGCCGGAGTACAACCTGGACTTCTGGTACGGCTTCTTCGTGCCGGCTGGCACGCCCCCGGCCATCGTGCAGAAGATCTTCGAGGCCACACGCACGGCCATGCAGCAGGACTCGGTCAAGGCGGCGCTGGCGCGTGAGGGGACCGAGGTTTCCTTGTCCAAGTCGCCGGCGGACTATGCGGCTTTTCTGGTTCAGGATGAGAAGTTCTGGGTGAAGTTGGTGAAGGACGCGGGGGTCAAGCTGGATTGATATCTGCTGGCGGGTGACGAGTTGGTTGACGTGGCTAGCCGGGTCTCGCCCCGGCGGGCGACTCACTTTCTCTTGCTTCGCCAAGAGAAAGTAAGCAAAGAGAAGGCGACCCTGGTGTCTGTGACCCCGGCTGCGCCGGGGCAACCTGCGATGCTCACGCCAGGCGGGAGCCGCGCAAACTCGGCTAACGCCTCAGACATGCGCGTCTCTTGACCCCCCTGCCGCTCCGCTTCTCGGCACAGACACAAGGGTGGGGGATACCGAAAACCGAAGGCACAAAAGACAAGGGCACGCTATCGCGTGCCCTTGTCGTGTGAAGTGAGAGGTTAGACACTATTACGCTCCACGGTGTAAACAGCGATGATCCGGTAAGGCCCCGGCTCAGCGTCGGTGAACACACCTTTTTCCACCAGCTCTTGCGCCTCGTCAAACGTCGCAAGAAGACAGTGTTCATTTGTAGCAACTCCTTCAGCCAGAGAGTTACATGAGAGGGGTGAACACTCGGGTGAAGTTTGAACGAGAAAGGTGGTCACATCAAAGCCCTGAAGGGTTTTTGATTGTGGGATTTCTATGTTTGTTTCAAACGATTGCTCAGGGGCAAACGGTGTCCACACACAATCGTCCGCGTCATACTGTTCTTCATGGGCTTCGTAGTAGAACAGTGATAAACCATCAAGGGGGATTGAGTTGGCTAAGGCGATCTCTTCGATGATCCGTGGGGAATCGAAGAGCCAATAACCATTGTGCCGCCAGAAATTAATGTAATCAGCGAAGTCTTTAGACACACATCCACTCAGCGAATAGATATCTCCCACGTTGGGGGCTTTAATCCAATCTGGCCGACGAGCGACCTGCTTGTACATGTATCCGATCGGAACCATTGGTGTCTAACGTTTGAGTTGGGCGTCACTGCTTCGCCCACTACTGAAAGTCTCCGGCAGTCCATCCGTTGCGACGCTGGAGCATTTCTCTGTACTCCAGATTCAACTGCTGAACTTCACGCAAGTATTCACTTGGAACAGATGTTGCCTCATTCCACTCGTGCTTGGGGTCGTACTTGGATCGAATGGCTTTGTGCCTTCCTTGGTGTTCCCAGAAGGCCTTCTCATCTTCTTCCTCTTGTCGCTTCGTTGCGTTCCTTTGCTTCCTCTTTCCTGGCAGCTTTGCGACCAACCAATAGCAGCCATAGATAACTGCGGCACCTAGAAAAACCGGGCCGAGCGTATCGATAGCACTTGGATAGAACTGCTTGACGAGGATGAAAAGGATGACGGCAAGCAGGAAGTTCGTGATGCTCACTCAGGCCTCCCTACGCATAAACGAACAACACTTGGTTCACGAGCACTCCTGTGACGCCCAACGTGATATGGACCGCAAAAGTGCGGAATAACATGGACGAACGTTCATCCTGGCGCCTCCCTTGCTGCAAGCTAAGTGCTAGTTTTGTTTCAAGAATTTAACTGACTATAGCGTCGCATGTCGTTCATGACAAACCGTGAACCCCGTAGTCCCACGCGTCAGCGTGGACTGCGGGGTTCAGGTATCCGGTTCCCACTGCCGTGTGCGGAGGCGAGTAGCGCAGGAGCGGGCGGAGAATGGGGCGCGCATGTTTGAGCGCAGCGAGTTTGCGCGCACCCCGCCCGGTTCGAGCAACGCAGCGTGCCCGGAGCGTAGCGCAGGGACGACGCACCCGGCTCGCCTTTCTTTTGGGTACTTTGCTTTGGCGAAGCAAAGAAAAGTACCTCGCCCGCCGGGGCGAGACCCGGCAAAGCCACGATAGCCAAATACCTTAACCGCGAATCATGCGCCCAGGATTCATCAGGTTGTGCGGGTCCAGCGCCTGCTTGATGCTGCGCATCAGGCCCAGGGCCACCGGTGACTTGTGGTCGGGCAGCTTATCCACCTTGAGGCTGCCGATGCCGTGTTCGGCCGAGATCGAGCCGCGGTAGCGGTCTACCACCTCGTACACCACGGCATTCATGGGGGCCTCCTCCTCGTTGAGGAAACGCGCCTGGTCCGCACCTTCAGGTGCCTGCACGTTGTAGTGCAGGTTGCCGTCGCCCAGATGCCCATAGGTCACCAGGCGTGCGCCCGGGAACTTCTGCAGCAGCAGGGCATTGGTTTCGCGCACGAACTCGGGGATGCGCGAAACGTTGATGGAAATGTCGTGCTTGATGTTCAGGCCTTCCTGGGCCTGGGCCAGCGGGATGCTCTCGCGGATGTGCCACAGCGCCTTGGCCTGCGCCATGCTTTCGGCCACCACGGCGTCCGTCACGCAACCCTGTTCCATGGCGGCTTCGAGCAGGCGCTCGAACTGCTCGCGCGCATGGGTCTCCGATTCGTTGTCCGAGTTTTCCAGCACCACGCACCAGGGCGACTCCTGCCAGAAGGGCACGCGCTGCTGCGGGAAGTGCTTGACCACCAGGCTCAGCGCGAACTGGCCCATGACCTCGAAACCGGTCAGGCCGGCGCTCAGGTGTTCGTGCGCCAGGCCCAGCAGCTTGACCGCGTCTTCCAGCGAGGGCACGGCGGCGTAGGCCGTGAGCTGGGCTTTGGGCATGGGGTAGAGCTTCATGGTGGCGCCGGTGATCACGCCCAGCGTGCCTTCGGAGCCGATGAAAAGGTGGCGCAGGTCGTAACCGGTGTTGTCCTTGCGCAGGCCGGTCAGTCCGTCCCAGATCTCGCCCTGGGCCGTCACCACTTCCAGGCCCAGGCAGAGCTCGCGCGTGTTGCCGTAGCGCACCACCTGCGTGCCACCGGCGTTCGTGCCGAGGTTGCCGCCGATGGTGCAGCTGCCTTCCGAGGCCAGGCTCAGCGGGAACAGGAAACCGGCTTTTTCGCATTCTTCCTGCAGGCTTTGCAGCACGCAGCCGGCGTCCACCGTGATGGTCAGGTTGCCCGCGTCGAGCTGGCGCACCTTGTTCATACGGGTCAGGCTGAGCACCACCTGGGTGCCGCTTGCGTCGGGCGTGGAGCCCACCACCATGCCGGTGTTGCCGCCCTGCGGCACCATGGCCACACGCGCGGCGGCACAGGCCTTGACGACGGCCGCCACTTCGGTGGTGGAGGCAGGGCGCACCACCGCCAGGGCGCGGCCGCGCTCGCGTTTGCGCCAGTCGAGTTCCCAGGCGCTGAGGTCGCCTTCGGTGAGGACGTTGGGGGCGCCGACGATCTGGCGCAGCTGGGTGAGCAATTCGGTATGGGTACTCATGGTGTCACGGTCTCGGATAGGGGTTGGGCCTTGGCTGCCTTCTGGCGCAGGCGGATGTGCAGCACGCAGGCGGCAAACAGGGCCAGGCTCAGCAGCACTTCCAGCGCGGCCAGCCAGGCGCCCGGGGCCGGCTCGCTGGTGGCGCGCACCACGCCTTCGGTGAAGTAAAACCAGAGCAGCAGGCTGAGCCAGCGGTAGGTGTACATGCGGTTCTTCAGCAGGCCGGCCAGGGGCAGGCACAGCGGCAGCACCTTGAGCGCCAGCCAGGAGCCACCCGGGCGCAGCGGTGCCAGCCAGAGTTCCCAGGCCAGGCCCAGCACGATGAGGCCCAGCAGGCTGGCCACGGCCAGTTGGCGGCTGAGCCGGACGTGGGAGGGGATGGATGTGTCGGTGGCTTGCATGGAGGTGGCATCATAGCGGGATGAGCTTGTCCCTCCGCCTGCAAGAGTTGCTGACCGACCTCTCGCGCTTCCCCTGGAAAACCACGGCCCTGACCCTGCGCGAGCGCTTTCGCGAGGACCGGCTGGGCCTGTCCGCCAGCAGCCTGACCTTCACCACCACCATCGCCCTGGTGCCGCTGTTCACGGTGGCGCTGGCCCTGTTCACGGCCTTCCCCATGTTCGCCAAGTTCCAGGACGTGCTGCAGAAGTGGCTGGTGGAAAGCCTGGTGCCCGACAACATTGCGCGCCAGGTGCTGGGGTATCTGACGCAGTTTGCCGGCCGGGCCGGTCGCCTGGGCTGGGCCGGTCTCACGGTATTGTTTTTCACGGCGCTGAGCCTGGTCTTCACCATCGACCGCACGCTCAATGCCATCTGGCGCGTGCGCCGGCCGCGGTCACTGGGGCAGCGCGTGCTGGTCTACTGGGTGGCCATCACCCTGGGGCCGCTGCTGCTGGCGGGCAGCCTGACCATCACCTCCTACATCGTCTCGGCCTCGCGCGGCATGGTGGGCGGCCTGCCCGGCGGCCTGCGCCTGCTGCTCGACGGCATCGAGTTCCTCATGATCGCCGGCGGCCTGGCGGCCACCTACCACTACGTGCCCAACACGGCTGTCAAATGGGGCCATGCCTGGACCGGCGGCATCTTTGCCGCCGCCGCCATCGAGGTGGCCAAGAAGCTGCTGACGCTCTATATCGGCATGGTGCCCACCTACTCGGCGGTCTACGGCGCCTTCGCCACACTGCCCATCCTGCTGATCTGGATCTACGTGGCCTGGGCCATCGTGCTGCTGGGGGCGGTGATCGCGGCCTATCTGCCCAGCCTGCTGGCGGGCGTGTCGCGGCGGGCCGTGGTGCCAGGCTGGCGTTTCCGGCTGTCACTGGAGCTGCTGCAGGCGCTGGTGAGTGCGCGCCGCGGGCTCACGCTGATGCAGCTGGCCGAGCAACTGCACGTCGATCCACTGCAGCTCGAACCGCTGATCGAGACCCTGGTGACGCTGGACTGGGTGGGGCGGCTGGTGGACGACGGGCAGGACGGCCTGCCGCGCCTCGTGCTGCTGGCCGAACCGGCACGCACACCGCTGGCGCCGCTCATGCAGACCATGCTGCTGCCGCGCGAAGCGAGCACCGACGGCTTCTGGGGCAGCGCTCGGCTGGATGACCTCAAGCTGGCCGATGCGCTATTGAAACAGTAGCAATCCGGGTCAGAACGGAATCTTGCCCGTCCAGATGTCCTTGTACATGACCCAGTCGCCCATGAAACTGTAGAGCGGGCGCTTGAAGCTGGCGGGTTTGTTCTTCTCGAAGCCGAAGTGGCCCAGCCAGGCGAAGCCGTAGCCCAACAGCAGGGCGTAGAGGAAGTACTGCGGCTGGGCCGTGACCACCAGCATGGCCAGGCAGGCCAGGCTCAGCGTGCTGCCGATGAAATGCAGGCGGCGGCAGGTGCGGTTGCTGTGCTCGCCCAGGTAGAAGGGGTAGAAGTCGGCAAAGCGCGTGAAGCTGCGCGGATCGGTGGCGGCGGGGCTGCTCATGTCAGGTCTCCTCTTGGGGTGTTCGATGCCGCAGTGTAGGGCGCGGGGCCCGGTCGCGGCAAGCGCTCCCGGTTATAGTGCCGCGATCACGAAACGCCGCAGGAGCTGACACCCATGTTCATCGGCCACTTCGCCATCGGCTTTGCCGCCAAGACCGCAGCGCCCCGGGTGTCGCTGGGTACGCTGTTCCTGGCGGCCCAGTTCATCGACCTGTTGTGGCCCACCTTCCTGCTCATGGGGCTGGAGCGGGTGCGCATCGAACCCGGTGCCACGGCGGTCACGCCCCTGGTCTTCGAGCACTACCCCTGGTCGCACAGCCTGCTGGCCGTGTTGGGCTGGGCCGCCTTGCTGGCCGGCCTGCATTTCCTGCTGCGGCGCGACCGCCGCAGCGCCCTGATCCTGGCCGGGCTGGTCCTGAGCCATTGGCTGCTGGACCTGCTGGTGCACCGGCCGGACCTGCCCCTGTGGCCCTGGGGCGGCTCCGTGCTCGGCCTGCGCCTGTGGTCTTCTCTGCTGCTCACGCTGGCGCTGGAGGTGCCGCTCTTCATGCTGGGCGTGTGGCTTTACAGCCGCAGCACACGCGCGCTGGACGGCGCCGGGCGCTGGGGCCTGGTGGGCCTGGTGCTCTTCCTCTTCGTGGTCTACGCCGGCAATGTGCTGGGCAGCCCGCCGCCCAGCGTCGAGGCCATCGCCTGGATCGGCCAGCTGCAGTGGCTGCTGGTGCTCTGGGCCTACTGGGTGGACTGGCACCGGCGCGCCGTGGCGCCGAACTGATACACAGACGCTGGGCAAGCTGGTAACCTAGACCGTACTTTATCGAGGAGACAGCATGGATCTGGGTCAGGCACTGCAAGGGCGCAGTTCGCGCGCGGCATCCATCCTGCTGGCCATCGTGTCGGTGCTGCTGGTCACGCTGCTCTACTACAAGCAGAACGCCTTCCTCGAGGGTTTCGAGGCGCGCACCTACGACCTGCGCTTCAAGAGCCTGCGCGGCCCGATCACGCCGCACCCTGACATCGCCATCATCACCATCGATGACAGGAGCATTGCCGAGCTCGGGCGTTTTCCCTGGAGCCGCCAGCAGTACGTGCGCCTGCTGGAGCGCCTGGAGACGGCCAAGCCCCGCGCCATCCTGTTCGACGTCTTTTTCCCCGAGGTCGAGAACGCCGAGACCGACCAGGCCCTGGCCGAGGCGATCCGGCGCGCCGGCAACGTGGTGCTGGCCACCACCTTCGAATTCGACCGCCAGTTCCGCGTCAGCGGCAGCACCGGCAGTCTGCCCCAGCTGGAGCGGGCGGCGGCCGGCATCGGCCACATCAACCTGATCCCCGAGGAGGACGGCGTCAACCGCCGCAACCTGCTGCAGATCGAGCGTGATGGCAAGGCCGTGCCCTCGCTGGGCCTGATGGCGGCCATGCTGAGCCTGGGCGAGAAACAGTTCAGCGCCGAATCCTTCCGGGTGCAGCTGGGCGAGCGCAGCATTCCCGTGGGGCGCGACGGCGCCCTGTGGATCAACTACACCGGTGCGCCCGGCAACTACCCGCGTTACGCCTTTGCCGACATCGTCAACGGCCGGGTCGATCTGGCGCCGCTGCGCGGCAAGACCGTGTTCCTGGGGGCCACGGCGCTGGGCATCTACGACATGCGCGTCACGCCCTTCCATGCCAATTCACCCGGGGTCGAGGTGCACGCCGCCGTGGCCGACGACATCCTGAGCCAGCGCTACATCCACCGCACCGGCCTGCAATCCCTGTTCGACCTGGTCATGATCGTGCTGGTCGGCGGCTTGAGCTACTACCTGACGGCGCGCATGCGCCTGCACCGCGCCATTCCTGCCGTGCTGCTGCTGGGGGCAGCCTACGTGGGCCTGAGCTACTGGCTCTTCCTGCAGGGGCAATGGGTCAGCATGGTCTACCCGCCGCTGGCGGCCACGGTGGCCCTGCTGGTGGGTGGTGGCTTTCGCTACATGGTGCTGGAGCGCAACGCGCGCGAGATGCGGGCCATGTTCTCCAGCTATCTCTCCAGCAAGCTGGTCAGCCAGCTTGAGAAAAACCCGGGCGCGGCGCGCATCGGCGGCGACAACCGCGAGGTGACGGTGATGTTCACCGACATCAAGGGCTTCACCGCCTTCAGCGAGCGCCACAAGCCGCAGGTGGTGGTGGCGCGCCTCAACGAATACCTGGGCGCCATGGTGCAGCTGATCTACGCGCACGACGGCACGGTCGACAAGTTCATGGGCGACGGCATCCTGGCCTACTGGGGCGCCCCGCTGGCCCAGCCCGACCACGCCAAACGCGCCGTGGCCTGTGCCCTGGCCATGAAGCAGCTCATGATCGAGCTCACGGCCAAATGGCAGCAGCAGGGCGTGGAGCCCTTCGTGATCCGGGGCGGCATCCAGACCGGCGACGTGGTGGCGGGCAACATCGGCTCGCGCGGCCAGAAGATGGAATACACGGTGATCGGTGACACCGTCAACCAGGCCTCGCGCCTGGAGGGCATGGCCAAGTACTTCGGTGTGGACTTCGTGGTGGGCGACGCCACCTACCTCAAGACCTGCGACAGCTTCCGTTTCCGGCGCCTGGACCGTGTGCGCGTGGCGGGCAAGGACATCCCGGTGGCCATCCACGAACTGCGTGGCGCCGCGCAGGCCGCCGAGGACCGCCTGGAGACCCTGTTTGCCGCCGCCCTGGTGCAGTTCCGTCAGAAGCATTGGGAGGTGGCCGAGCAGGCCTTCCTGGCCATCCTGGCCGAGTACCCCAATGACATCCCGAGCCGGCTATATTTGGAGCGCTGCCTGCAGTTCAAGGCGGTGCCCGTCTCCACCGACTGGGATGGCGTGTTCAACCGGCAGGACAAGTAGAACCGTAGCGAAAAAAGAAGACCTGGCCCACGATGGCCAGGCGCGAACCACCAGAGGACAGACACCATGCGTCTTTTCACCATCGCCGCCCTGGCCCTGCTGCTGCAGGGCACCGTCCTGGCGCAGAACGCTGCGCCCAGCCGGGTCGAATATGTGCGTTTCCTGCAGGCCACGGAGACCCGCAAGCTGCTGGGCATGGGCGGCAACCGCCTCTACGTGGTCCGCAAGAGCGGCCAGGTCGATGTACTCGATGCCGGCCAGAACGGCCAGGTCCTGCTCAGCCTGCAGGCCAGGGATGCCGCAGGCCGCGCCTTGCTGGAACAGCCCGAAGCGGTCGCGGTGTCCGAGGACACCGTCTACGTGGTCGATGGTGGTGAGAGCCGTGTGGTCATGTACGGGCTGGACGGCAAGTACAAGGGCCGCTTCGGCGGCCGCGGCAGCGAGGGCGGCCTGTCCTCCGCGCAGGGCATCTTCGTGGCCGGCGGCATCGTCTACGTGGCCGACACCGGCAACAGCCGCATCCAGATGTACGGGGACAACGGCGTCTTCCTCGGCACCCTGCCCATCGCGAGCGCTCCCGCCAACAGGGGCCTGGACGACAGCAAGGTGCCCTACAAGCTGGACAAGCCGGTGGCCGTGGCGGTGGACCCGCAGGGCCAGATCTACGTGCTCGATGCCGCCGGCGGCCTGTTCAGCGACCGCTCCCAGGTCAAGGTTTACGCGCAGGACGGCAGCCATCTGCGCCTGCTGCCCAAGAACGGCAAGCCGGTGGCCCTGCAGATGGCGCATGACGGCGTCTTCGTCGCCGATGCCGAAGGCTATGCCGTCCAGAAATACGACGCCAGCGGACGTATGGTCAGCTACTTCGGCTCGCGTGGCGACGGGCGCGCCCAGTTCCAGAGCCTGAGCGGCCTGGCGCTGGCCGGCAGCGACGTCTACGTGGGCGACCGCGAGCGCGGCCTGGTGCACCACTTCCGTACCGGCGCGGCACCCGCCAGCGCGCTCACGCCGCGGCAGACCGCCGTGCCCTATGTGCGCTGGCAGCAGAGCCTGAACGTGGCCGCCGGCCGCATGGCCTGGGACGGCAAGGACACGCTGTTTGCGGTGGCGCGTGACAAGCCGGCCCTGCTGCGCCTGAAGGACGGCGCCGTGCAGGAGATGCCGCTCAAGGACGTGAATCCCACGGCCCTGGCCTTCGACAAGAGCGGCGCCCTGTGGGTGCTGGAGCGCAACCGCGCGCGCCTGCACAAGCTCGACACCGCCGGCAACCCGGCGCTGACGGTGGGCAGCAGCGGCAGCCGCAACGGCCAGCTCGACGAGCCGGGCGATTTCGTCATCGCCAGCGACGGCAGCCTGTACGTGGCCGACAGCGGCAATGGCCGCATCCAGGGTTTCAGTGCCGACGGCGTGTTCTTCAAGCTGATCAACAAGGGGGTGAGCGAGGAGTTGCGCCGCCCGGCGGCGCTGGCCATCGATGCGCAGGACCAGCTCTACGTGCTCGACACCAGCCGCAACGCCATCACGGTCTATTCCGCCGCGGGCGAGCCGCTGCGCGAGTTCGGCAACGACCCCGCGCGCGAGGCCGAGAAGCTCAGCCGCCCCGTGGCCCTGCTGGCCACGCAGGAAGAGCTGTTCGTGCTGGACAGCGATCGCGTGCGCGTCTACAGCTTCGAGGGGCGCCAGTTGCGCAGCTTCGCCGCCCCCGGCAAGGAGAACGGCGAACTCTCCGAGGCCGAAGCCATGGCCCTGCGCGATGCCAGCAGCTTCTACATCGCCGAGCGCGGCAGCCCGCGGGTGCAGCTGTTCAGCACGCAGTACAAACCGCGCGCGCCGCAGCAGCTGGTGGCGCAGCCGGCGGTGCATGCCGTGGAGTTGCGCTGGGCCACTTCCCCGCTGGCCTATGTGAGCCAGTACCACGTCTACCGCGCGGCCAGCGAGGCCGGGCCCTTTGTGCGCATCGGCAGCAGCCCGAACGCGCAGTACAGCGACGCCCAGCTCAAGCCCGACCAGACCTTCCACTACCGCGTGGCGGCCACCACGGCCAGTGGCCAGGAAGGCTTGGCCGGCCCGGTCGTGGCCGGCGCGGCGCTCAAGTACACCCCGCCACCCCTGCAGGAGGTCAAGGCAGAGGCCACCACGGCGCGCGTGCGCATCAGCTGGAAGGCGCTGGACGCCAGGCTGGTCACCGGCTATGTGGTCTACCAGAAGGAGGGCGAGAAATTCAACAAGCTGGCCGAGACGACCACGCCCGAGTTCCAGCGCGACAACCTCAACCCCGGCACGGCCTACACCTTCTGGCTGGCGGCACGCAGCGTGGACGGCGTGGAGTCCGAGAAGCAGGCCGTGGCGGCCAGCACCCAGGCCGACAACCGCGCGCCGCTGGAGATCGACGCCGGCCAGCTGCACAACGTCTTCTCCAACAGCTACAAGCTCTACGAGAAGGACGGTGTGGGCGCCATCAAGCTGGTCAACAACACACGCTCGACCATGAATGACATCAAGGTCAGCTTCGTGCTCAACAACTTCATGGACTTCCCGACCGAGCAGCGCATTGCGGAGCTGGCGCCGGGCGCCAGCCGCGAGGTCGTGCTCAAGGCCGTGTTCAACAACAACATCCTCACGCTGACCGAAGACACCCCCGTGCAGGCCAAGCTGGAGGCCAGCTACTTCGAGAACGGCCAGCCCCGGGTCTACAGCCAGATCAAGACCATCAACATCTACGACAAGCACCGCATGGGCTGGGACGAGCGCGGCCGGTATGCCGCCTTCGTCACGCCCAAGGACCCGCTGCTGATCAACTTCTCGCGCTCGGTGGCCTCCGAGTTCGGCGCCAACAAGGAGCCCACCCAGCTGGCCGCGGCGCTCTTCAACACCCTGGGTGCCCTGGGCGTGACCTATGTGCAGGACCCGATCAACCCCTACCAGGTGACGTCCAACAAGGTCGACTACGTGGACTACATCCAGTACCCGCGCGAGACCATCCAGCGCCGCTCGGGCGACTGTGACGACCTGGTGGCCTTGTACTCGGCCGCCCTGGAGAGCCTGGGCATCCCCACGCGCGTGCTGCTGGTGCCCGGCCACATGCTCATGATGTTTGCCACCGGCGTGGAAGCCAGCTCCGACGGCTACACCATGAACGACATGTACGTGGTCCACGAGGGCATGTTGTGGATCCCGGTCGAGGCCACGCTGGTGGGCAAGTCCTTCATCAAGGCCTGGGAAACCGGTGCCGCCACCTATTACCGCGAGAAGGGCAAGGAGGGCTTTGCCATCTTCGACGTGCACGAGGCCTGGGAGAAGTTCAAGCCCGCCGGCCTGCCTGAGGACCCCTGGCGCGCGCCGGTGGTGGGGCGCGATGTGATCGAGCGCAACTTCCCCGGCGACCTGCTGTCGGTGCTCAAGATCAGTTCGCAGACCATGACGCGCCGCTACCTGCAGGCCATCCAGAAAAACCCGGCCGACATGGACGCGCACCTGCAGACCGGCATCATCCTGGCGCGCCAGGGCGACCGCGCCGAGGCGCGCAAGTACTTCCGCAAGGTGGTCGACAACCAGCCGCGCAATGCCGCCGCGCTCAACAACCTGGGCAATCTGCACATGCTGGACAGCCAGTACGCCGACGCGCAGAAGTATTACGCCGATGCGGCCAAGGCCGACCCGAAAGACCCGGAGATCCTGGTCAACCTGGCCCAGGCCTACAAGGCCGGCAAGAACGTGGACAAGGCCAAGGAGGCTTTCACGCAGGCGCAGAAGGTGGACCCGGCCATGGCCAACAAGTACAAGGCGCTGGGCCTGGAGCTGCTGAACGCCATGTCCTCTTCCAGGGCCAGGCCGGCGGCAGCGGCGCGTGAGAAAAAATAAGCTGCCAGGCGGACATGAAAGCCGGCACTATTGCGCAAGTCATGCGCACAGCCGGCTTGAATTCAGGGCGCTTGCGCCCATACTTTGTAAGCGTGGTGGGTATCGACGCCGTTCAGGTGTCATGCCACGGGTGCCGCAGTGGCACGAAGGAGTGAGGTCATGAAGAAGTTGATCACTGCCCTGCTGGCCCTGAGCCTGCTTGGCGCCCATGCCCAGAGCGGCGGCCAGGGGGACTCCTGGACCGGTTTCTGGGAGCGGCTGCGCATGAAGATCGAGCAGATGACGCCGCAGAAAAAGCTGGGCAGCACCACCGCCGTGGGCGGGGTGCGTGGCGCGGCCGTCGAGGCCACCGACGTCTACTGGAAGGGCGAGGCCAAGCCCCAGTCGATCGATGCCGACGAGCTCAGCGCGTTCCAGAAGGCCATGGCCCTGGTCGAGGCCGAGCAGAAGGCCCAGGCCCAGGCCGCTTTTGCCGAGTTCACCAAGACCTACCCCAACAGCCCGCTCAAGGCCGACGCCGACCAGATCATGGCGCGTCTGATGGCCGGCAAATAAGCGCCGCGGCCTTCAGCGCCGCAGGAAGTCCCGGATCGCGGCCAGTGTCTCGTCCGGCGTTTCCGTCATCTGGTGGTGGCCCACGGGCAGGCTGACCACCTCCACCTTTTTCCCGCTCTCTCGGGCCTTGGCGATCAGGCCCTGTGCCGCCTTCGGGCTCGTCATCTGGTCCATGCTGCCCAGCAGGAAGAGCACCGGGCAGCTGATTTGCGCCACGGCCTGTTCGCCATTTGCATAACGGTCACAGGCCTGGAAGCCGCGGTGGAAGACGTTGACGGCGGGGTTGCTGGCCAGCACGCGCCGGCCCAGGGCGAGGCTGCTGCCGTAGATCCAGGTGCCCGGCCCCAGCGAGGAGGGGGGCGCGGCCAGGGTGCTGCGTGAGAAGACGTTGATCATCTTCAGGGCCTTTTCAGGCTCGTTCAGCGAGGCGTCCAGCAGGGCCTGCGAGACCTTCATGGGGTAGGCCGTGCCCACCAGCACCAGGTGGCTGATGCGCTCCTTCAGTCGCGCGGCGGCTTCAAGTGCGATCAGCGAGCCCCAGCTATGACCCACCAGGGCGGCACACTGCAGGCCGGCGGCGTCGAGCAGGGCGGCGATGAAACCCGCCGCCTCTTCCACCGAGGCCGGGGCCTCGCCCGCGCTGCGGCAGTGGCCCGGCAAGTCCACGGCCAGCACGTTCCAGCCGTGGTTGGCCAGGTAACGGCTCTGCAGGCCCCAGACGCTGTGGTCGTTCACCACGCCGTGGATCATCACGACCGTGGGCTTGGCCGGGTCGAACGTCTTGCCACCGGTGTAGCAGTAGCTGGGTGCGCCGTTGACGGTGAGTTTCATCATGCACCTGCCTTTTCAGCCGCCTTGAGCGCGCGCTTGAGGTCTTCGATCAGGTCATCCGGGTCTTCCAGGCCGATGGACAGGCGGATCGTGCCCTGCGTGATGCCGGCGCCGGCCAGGGCCTCGTCGCTCATGCGGAAGTGGGTGGTGCTGGCCGGGTGGATCACCAGGCTGCGGCAGTCGCCCACATTGGCCAGGTGGCTGAAGAGCTTGAGGGATTCGATGAAGGCCTTGCCCTGCTCCCGGTTGCCCTTGAGGTCGAAGCTGAACACCGAACCGGCGCCGCGCGGCAGCAGCTTTTGGGCCAGCGCATGGCTGGGGTGGCTCTCCAGCAGCGGGTGACCCACACGCGACACAAAAGGCTGGCTGGCCAGGAACGCCACCACCTTCTCCGTGTTGCTCATGTGGCGCGCCATGCGCAGCGGCAGCGTCTCGATGCCCTGCAGGATCAGCCAGGCCGTGTGCGGGCTCATGCAGGCGCCGAAGTCGCGCAGGCCCTCGCGCCGCGCGCGCAGCAGGAAGGCGCCGATGGTCGACTCTTCGGTGAAGACCATGTTGTGGAAACCGTCGTAGGCCTGGCTCAGCTCGGCAAATTTCCCCGACCGGTCCCAGTCGAAGCTGCCACCGTCCACCACCACGCCGCCGATCACCGTGCCGTGGCCGCTGAGGAATTTGGTGGCCGAGTGGTAGACCAGATCGGCGCCGTGCTCGAAGGGTTTGATCAGCCAGGGCGAGGTGAGGGTGGAATCCACCAGCAGCGGCACGCCGGCCTCGTGGGCGATGGCACTCACCGCGGGGATGTCCAGCACGTCGAGGCCCGGGTTGCCCACGGTCTCGCCAAAGAAGAGTTTGGTGTTCGGGCGCACGGCGGCGCGCCAGCCGTCCAGGTCACCCGGTTTCACGAAGGTGGTGTCGATGCCGAAACGCCGCAGGGTGTAGTGCAGCAGGTTCTGCGAGCCGCCGTACAGGGCCGTGCTGGCCACGATGTGCGAGCCCGCGCCCATCAGCGTGGCCACGCTCAGGTGCAGCGCGGCCTGGCCGCTGGCCACGGCGATGGCGCCGATGCCACCTTCCAGGGCCGCCATGCGTTGCTCGAAAACCGCGTTGGTCGGGTTGCTGATGCGGCTGTAGACGTGGCCGGCGCGTTCCAGGTTGAACAGCGCCGCAGCGTGGTCACTGGACTCGAAGACAAAGGAGGTCGTGAGGTGGATGGGCACCGCGCGGGCGCCCGTGGTCGGGTCGGGTGCGGCACCGGCGTGCAGCGCCAGGGTGTCGAAGCCGGGGTCGGAATAGCCGGGCATGGGTGTCTCCGCAGGTTAGAGCCTCTTCATCAGGGTAAACCGGTGTCTGCTACCGGTTGACCTGCGCGGGCATTAGCGTTTGAATGGTGACATTGTGGGCTATATTCATCGCAAACCGAGCCACATTGGCGTCACGAGGAGCACATCATGAAAGTCAGCGACATCCTGCGCGTCAAGGGCAGCACCCTGTACACCGTGACCCCCGAGGAGCCGCTGGGCAAGGCGCTGGATGCCATGGCCGAGAAAGACATCGGCTCGCTGGTGGTCATGGAGCACGGCGACCTGGTGGGCATGCTGACCTTCCGCGAAGTCATCCAGCAGGTGGTGAAGAACAGGGGCAGCGTGGGCACGACGCTGGTGCGCACCGCCATGGACGACGCGCCCCTGACCTGCACCATGGAAACCGAGCTCGACGAGGTGCGCCGCATGATGCTGGACCGCCACGCGCGTTACATGCCCGTGATGGACAAGAAGATGCTCATGGGCGTGATCAGCTTCTACGACGTGGCCAAGGCCGTGGTCGACAGCCAGAATTTCGAGAACAAGATGCTCAAGGCCTACATCCGCGACTGGCCGGAGGACGACGTGCCGGATTCGAAATTCTGAACGCCACCTGGCATCTCCCGCTCTGGGATAATCCCATCCCATGAGCGGCAATACCTTCGGACACCTCTTCACCGTCACCAACTTCGGTGAATCCCACGGCCCGGCCATCGGCTGCGTGATCGACGGCTGCCCGCCCGGCATGTCACTCAGCGAGGCCGACATCCAGCCCGACCTGGACCGCCGCCGCCCCGGTACCTCCAAGTTCGTGACCCAGCGCAACGAGCCCGACGCGGTGGAGATCATCTCCGGCGTGTATGAGGGCAAGACCACGGGCACGCCGATCTGCCTGCTCATCAGGAACACCGACCAGCGCAGCAAGGACTACGGCCAGATCCTGCAGACCTTCCGCCCTGGCCACGCCGACTACAGCTACTGGCGCAAGTACGGCATCCGCGACCCGCGCGGCGGTGGCCGTTCCTCGGCCCGTCTGACCGCGCCCATGGTGGCTGCCGGCGCCGTGGCCAAGAAATGGCTGAAGGAAAAGTTCGGCACCGAGTTCCGCGGCTGCATGACGCAGATCGGCGAGCAGGTCATTCCCTTCGAGTCCTGGTCGCACGTGCCGAACAACCCCTTCTTTGCCCCGGCCGCCGACGTGTCCGCGCTGGAGAGTTATATGGAAGCGCTGCGCAAGTCGGGCGACTCCTGCGGCGCACGCCTGCGTGTGACCGCCACGAACATGCCTGTGGGCCTGGGCGAGCCGCTGTTCGACAAGCTCGACGCCGACATTGCCTACGCCATGATGGGTATCAACGCTGTCAAGGGTGTGGAGATCGGCTACGGTTTTGCCAGCGTGGCCGACAAGGGCAGCACGCACGGCGATGCGCTCACACCCAACGGTTTCAAGGGCAACAAGGCCGGCGGCGTGCTGGGCGGCATCAGCACCGGGCAGGACCTGGAAGTCTCCATCGCCGTCAAGCCCACGAGTTCCATCCTGCAGCCGCGCGAGTCCATCGACACGGCAGGGCACAGCACCGAGGTCATTACCAAGGGCCGCCACGACCCCTGTGTGGGCATCCGCGCCACGCCGATTGCCGAGGCCATGCTGGCCCTGGTGGTGATGGACCATGCGCTGCGGCACCGCGCCCAGTGCGGTGACGTGCAGCTGCCGATCGACCCCATCCCCGGCTCCGTTTAAACCATGGCCGCCAGGATGACCGAGGCCGAACGCGCCACGCGCATCGATCTGGCCGCGGCCTACCGCCTGGCCGCGCTCAACGGCTGGGACGACACCATCTACACCCACATCTCCGCGGCCGTTCCGGACGAGCAGGGCGCCTACCTGATCAATCCCTACGGCCTGCTGTTCGAGGAGGTCTGTGCGTCCAATCTGGTCAAGGTCAATACCCGCGGCGAGAAGCTCGACGATTCGCCCTACAGCGTGAACCCCACGGGTTTTGCGATCCACGGCGCCATCCATGCGGCGCGTGCCAGCGCACGCTGCGTGCTGCACCTGCATACCGAATGGGGCCTGGCCCTGGCCATGCTGCCCGGCGGCCTGCTGCCCACCACCCAGCACGCCATGCGCCTGTTTCAGCGCCTGGGCCACCACACCTACGAGGGCCTGGCCCTGAGTAAGCCCGAGGGGCAACGCCTGGTGCAGAACCTCGGTGAACTCGATGGCCTGATCCTGGAAAACCATGGCACCCTGACCGTGGGCCGCACCGTGGCCGAGGCCTATATGCTCATGCACCACCTGGAGCGCGCCGCGCGCGCCCAATTGCGTGCCATGGCCGCTACCGCAGGCCGCGTGCTTGTCGCCAGTGACGAGGTGGCCGCCAGGACGTATGCCCAGTGGACCGGCGACGGCAGCGAACGCGACGGCGATGCTGAATGGCCGGCGCTGCTGCGCAAGCTCGACAAGATCGATCCCACCTACCGCAACTGAAGAGGAGAAAACCATGCCCACCATCCGCGTCGACATGTTCGAAGGCCGTACGCCCGAGCAGAAGCGTGAATTCGTCAAGGCCCTGACCGAGGCCACCGTCAAGGCCCTGGGCACCTCGCCCGAAGCCGTGGACGTGATCCTCACCGACATCAAGAAGTCCGACTGGGCCACCGGTGGTGTGCTCTGGAGCGAGCAGAAGAAATAAGGGGCGCTCCTCGTGCCGAGCGTGCGCCGCCACCTGCTGCCTTTCTCGGCCCTGTCGGCGAGTTATTTCGCGCACATCGGTTTCTTCAACCCCTACCTGCCGCTCTGGCTCAAGGACCGGGGTTACAGCCTGCTGGTCATCAGCCTGTTGACGGCGGTGCCCGCGGTCACCCGCCTGGTCGGGCCCTATGCCTGGGGTGCCCTGAGCGACCACACGGGTGAACGCGTCAAGCTGCTGCGTTATGCGGCCACCACCGCGCTGATCGTATCGCTGGGCCTGTGGGTCGAGGCGGGGGTAGCCTGGCTGGCCGGGGTGCTTTTCCTGATGTTCCTGCACACCAGCGCCATGATGCCCATGAGCGAGGCGGCCATGGCGCATCTGGTGAGTGCCGGCGGTGCTTTCGATGCCAAGCGTTACGGCCGGGTGCGCCTGTGGGGTTCGCTGGGTTTCCTGGTCACCGTGTTCACGGCCGGCGCCTGGTTCGAGCACTACGGCATGGGCCATTTCCCGGCCTGGACCGTGGTTTCCATGGCCCTGGTGGTGGGCTGCGTCTGGTGGCTGCCCGACCTCAAGGAAGAGCTGCACCCGCATGAGCAGAAGCGCCCGCTGCTGCCCATCCTGCGCCAGCGGCCGGTGCAGTGGTTCTTCGCCTCGGCCTTTTTCCATGTGCTGGCGCACATGGGTGTCTACATCTACTTCTCGCTGCACCTCGATGCGCTGGGCTACAGCAAGACCGTGATCGGTCTGATGTGGGGCATCTCGGTGGTGGTGGAGATCGTCTGGTTCTACACCCAGAGCCGCTGGCTGCCGCTGATCAGCCTGAGCGGCTGGCTGCTGCTGTGCGCCGCGCTCACGGTGCTGCGCATGGGCATGACAGCCGGTGGGGCGGCGCTGTGGCCGGTGCTGCTGCTGGCGCAGTGCCTGCACGCCTTCACCTTTGCCGCGCACCACGCGGTCTGCATCGCGCTGCTGTCACACCATTTCCCGGGCAGCCTGCGCGGGCGCGGCCAGGCGCTGTACACCGTGCTGGCCTATGGCGTGCCCGGCGTGCTGGGCGGCCTGGCCGGTGGCCTGCTGACCAGCCACCTGGGCCTGGCCAGTGTGTTCTGGGCCGGGCTGGTGTGCGCTGCGCTGGCCACGTTCAGTGCCTGGCAGGTCTGGCGCCATTTGCATGGCCCGGTGGCCCGGATATCAGGCCGACGCAATTGACTCGGTCAGAGGCGCTGCCCCTGATGGCCGCCCAAGGCTTCGAGCAATTTTCGATTGCCGATACTTTTTGCGTGATCAATGGCCGTCATATCCTGGTACTTGATTTTTGTGTAGTCGACGCCGGATTGGCGTAGCAGCCTAATTCCCGGATAGTCTTCGGCTAGCACCGGAATCAAGGACAGGGGGATTTCCGATGGCCCGATCACAAGGTTGGATCGCGCTTGCAGCCGCAACAACCTTCTGGCGGTGTCGTGGTCTTTGTTGGATAGGGCATAGGCCAGGGCCGTCATCTTGCGGTTGTCCATCTGATCAATCGGCTCACCTACGCCTTGCAACGCCTTCAGGGCTTTCACGGTGTGATCGCTGCTTGCAAGCTGGTAGATCAGCCTGATGCCTGAGGGAAAGACCACTCGGGCGCGATTCAGCAGTTCCGTCTGTTCCGTCGCAGGTGCCTCGGCCCAGCTCACGTAATGGGCAAGGCCCAGGATCTCTCTGGGATTCGGCTCCTCGCAGGTCCCTGGAGCTGTCTGGCCGGCGAGTTCGGCAGCGCGAGCGACGTTACCTCGTCTCATCAACATGAATTGTGCGAACTCGGCGCCATAGCAGGCAACGGAGCCGTAATCCGCGTAGCGCTTCTCGTAAAGCGACTCCGCCAGATCCAGCTGGCTCTTCTTGTCCAGTATCTTTAAAAGCTGCCAGTAAGCGTGTTTGCGTGCGCGGTCATATGCGTTGCCGGGAGGTGGTTGTTCGACCGTCCGCTGAAACATCTCTATGGCTTGTTGAGTCCTGCCTTGCAGCAGATGAAATTCGCCCCAGTCAGCCCAGAGCCAAAGATTGGGTGTGTTGGTCTTGCTGGCGGCAACAAGGAGAGGTTCCGCTTCTTTGTACCGCCCTTGGTGGGTGTAGACATAAGCCTGAAAGATCCATACGTTCGGATCTTCTGGTGCAATTTTTCGGGCCGCATCAACATATGTCTCAGATTGGCGCAGTCCTTCCGGACCCCTATTGGTTTTCATCGCTACCCGAGCCAACTCGAGATAGGCTTGATGGCGTTGAGGATATTTTTCCAGGAAAAATTCGAGCCGTTGGCGTGCTGAAAGCAGGCCGGGCGCCTCTTCCGCATCGATCAGATCGATCGTTGCGCGCAAAAAATCGTCAGCTGATTTGGTGCGCAGTTCGTCATGAATCAATGCTGTCGCATAGTCTGGCCAATTGATTTGGACAGGGGCGTTACGCGTGACGATGTCTTTGACTTGTGGGTACCATTGAACAAGCCGGATTCGAACCTGCGTTGCTGAGACGGCTTCGGTGACCGACGGCCTCTTCAGTTCTTGTGTAATGCGCTGCTTGCCGCGTTGCGCTGGCACATATGGATTGTTCTGCGGAAGTACTTTGGGCTTCAGCGGATCGCTACCGCCCAGCGTCTCTACAGTGACCGACAGGCTGGCCGGGTCTCCGGTGAAAAAATAATCGAAGCTGGCAAACCACTGCCCGCGGTCGTTTTGGCTGACCTCAATACTGGAGATACTGTTTTCACCAGGCAGTGGCTTTGACTCTGGATGCGGGAACAGCAATTGCGCCAGATGATTATCCCAAGCGACCTTGGCCGTAAAACCCAAGGACAAGACGACAAGTAGCCCTGCCAAAAAAGCGGTGCGCCTCGACTGCATTTAATTCCTCCCCATAGAAGCGTTTTTCTGTGCAGACTGTCTATGCAGTTGCTATCAAATCATAACAAGCGACAAGCTCGTGCATTCAAGGTGTGGTTTGTGGGAACTTCCTCTCTGGTTCGAGTGGGGCGCGGCGACCCGTCCGGTTTGTCCAGCAGCAACGTGGGTGTGGTGCTCCAGACCCTAGGCGCTACGCCAGGGGCCGATGCGTTTGTCGGCCTCGTCGCGCTCGCGCGGCTCCAGCCCGCGTGTGGGCGTGCCGATGCAGGTGAAGCCCACCAGCTGCTCGCCCTCTTCGCAGAAGGCCTGCACTAATGCCGGGTGCAGGCATTTGCGGCCGCTCAGGATCTTGGCCCCGAAGCCCATGCTGTGCACCGCGTTCATGAAGTTGCCCATGGCGGCGCCCACGCAGATCCACTGTTCGTGCGGCGGAACCTTGGCCACGCTCTCATCGATGCGCGCCACCCAGGCTACCAGCACCGGGCCGTTCCAGGCGCGTTCGCGTTCGGTGGCCACCTCTTCCTCGCTCTTGCCGGCATCGCGCGCGAACTGCTCGAACAGCGCGGCCAGGGCCGGGCGCTGGGCCTCGGCGATCGTGACCAGGCGCCAGGGCTGAAGGCGGCCGTGGTTTGGTGCGCGCAGTGCGGCCTGCGCTGCCAGCGCCAGTTGCTGCGCGTCGGGCCCGGGCGCCACCATCCAGCGCGGGCCCAGCGAGTGCCGGCTCAGCAGGGCGGCCAGGGCCGGGGGCAGGGTGGGTTGCAGGCGATCGTTCATGCGGTTCAGTACCTCAGGCGGTCGTGGATGCGCTGCGCCGCGGCCAGCAGCTTGTGGTCTTCACCCATGCGGCCCACCAGCTGCAGGCCCACGGGCAGCCCCTTGGCGTTGCGGGCAAAGGGCAGGTGCACGGCCGGCAGGCCCAGCAGGGACCAGCTGCGGCAGAACAGCGGGTCGCCGGTGGCGGCCAGGCCGGCCGGTGCCGCGCCCATGGTGCTGGGCGTGAGCAGCACGTCGTGCCGCTCGAACAGGGCGTCGATGCGCAGGCGCCATTCGGCCGTGCGCTGCAGCCGGGCCGCATGCGTGGCGCCGTCGATGCTGATGCCGGTATCCAGCAGGGCCACCAGCTGGGGGCTCAGGGCCTCGCGGTGGCGCAGGCGCTCGAAGCTCAGCGAACGTGCCATCTCGAAGGTCATCACGTCCTTCTGCAACTGGATCAGCTCGTCGAAGTCCTGCGGCATGGCCACGTCCTGGCAGCTGTCGCTGTTGCGGGCCAGGGCCTGCGTGGCCTGTTCCCAGGCCTTCTGTGTGTCGGCATCGGCCTGCGGCCAGGACGGCGAGGGGAACAGGCCGATGCGCAGGGTGCCGTGCTCGTGGCCTTCGAGCAGGCGCAGGTCGCCGGTGAGCACGGCGCCCAGCAGGGCCACGTCGCGCACGTCCCGGCCGAAGCCGCCGATCACATCCATCGTGGGCGAGAGGCTCTTCACCCCGGCACCGACCACGCGGCCCAGGCTGGGCTTGTAGCCCACCACGCCGCAGTAGGCGGCCGGGCGGATGATGGAGCCGGCCGTCTGCGTGCCCAGGGCCAGCGGCACCATGTGGTCGGCCACGGCGGCGGCCGAGCCGCTGGAGGAGCCGCCCGGTGTGTGCAGGGCGTTGTGCGGGTTGACGGTGGCGCCGGGGGCGAAATAGGCGAACTCGGTGGTGACGGTCTTGCCCAGCACCACGGCACCGGCCTCGCGGCACAGCGCCACACTGGCGGCATCGGCCGCCGGGCGATGGTGCGCATAGACCGCCGAGCCATAGCCCGTGGGCAGGTCGCTGGTGTCGAAGATGTCCTTCACGCCGATGGGCAGGCCGTGCAGCGGGCCGCGCACAGGGCCGGCATCGAGCGCGCGGGCCTGGGCCAGGGCCGAGACGGCGTCCAGGTGCACGAAGGCGTGGATGTCGTCGTTGCGCGCGGCCACGCGTTCGAGGCAGGCGCGCACCAGGTCTTCGGCCTTGAGTTCGCGCCGCGCCAGCAGGGTGGCGGCCTGGGCGGCGCCGAGTTCGTGCAGCTTGGGGGTGGTCATGCGGTCTTCCTCGTGATTCTTGTCGCCGAATGGTAGCCCAATGGCACAATTCAGCGATCCAAGACCGGGAAAGATTTCCATGAAAACCGCACTCGTCCTCAACGGCCCCAACCTCAACCTGCTCGGCACGCGCGAGCCGGCCGTTTATGGCTCGCAGACCCTGGCTGATGTACAGGAACTCTGCGAACGCGCCTGCGCCGCCAACGGCCTCAAGCTGGATTTCCGCCAGAGCAACCACGAAGGCGAGCTGATCGACTGGATCCACGAGGCCGGCCGCCAGCAGGCTGCCGGCAAGCTGCTGGGCGTCATCCTCAACGCCGGCGCCTACACCCATACCAGCATCGCCTTGCACGACGCCATCAAGGGCGCGGGCGTGACGCTGATCGAGCTGCATATCAGCAATGTGCACGCGCGCGAGGAGTTCCGCCACAAGTCCTGGATCTCGCCGGTGGCCAAGGCCGTGATGGCCGGTTTCGGCATCAACGGCTATGCCCTGGCCATCGCCGGCCTGGTGCAGCTGACCGAGAAGAAATGATGGCACGCAAGGCGCCCGAGCTGCTGGCCCCGGCCGGTTCACTGGCCATGCTGGAGACGGCCTTCGCCTTCGGGGCGGATGCCATCTACGCCGGCCAGCCGCGTTATTCGCTGCGCGTGCGCAACAACGATTTCGGCGACATCGAGGTGCTGAAAACCGGCATCGACCGCGCACACGAACTCGGCCGCAAGTTCTTCCTGGTGTCCAACATCTTCCCGCACGGCAACAAGGTCAAGCATTACGTGAGCAACATGGCGCCGGTGATCGCCCTGAAGCCCGACGCCATGATCATGTCCGACCCGGGCCTCATCATGCTGGTGCGCGAGACCTGGCCCGAGATGGAGATCCACCTCTCGGTGCAGGCCAATACGGTCAACTCGGCGGCGGTGAAGTTCTGGGACAAGGTGGGCGTCAAGCGCATCATCCTGTCGCGCGAGTTGTCGCTCGACCAGGTCGAGCAGATCCGCCAGGACTGCCCCGACAGCGAGCTCGAAGTCTTCGTGCACGGCGCGCTGTGCATCGCCTATTCGGGCCGTTGCCTGCTCTCGGGTTATTTCAACCACCGCGACGCCAACCAGGGCAGCTGCACCAATGCCTGCCGCTGGGACTACAAGACCCATACCGCCCAGGTGGACGCCAGCGGCGACGTGCTCCCGCCCCCGCGTGCTGCCGGCCACAGCTGCGGCCAGGGCGAGACGCTGCCCAGCGAGGCGCGTGAATCGATTTCCTATCTGCTGGAGGAAAGCAAGCGCCCCGGCGAGTTCATGCCCATCGAGGAAGACGAGCACGGCACCTATGTGATGAACTCCAAGGACCTGCGCGCCATCGAGCACATCCAGCGCCTGGTGGCCATCGGCGTCGATTCGCTCAAGATCGAGGGCCGCACCAAGAGCCCCTATTACGTGGCGCGCACCGTGCAGAGTTACCGCCAGGCCATCGATGATGCCGCCGCCGGCCGTGGCCTGGACCCGGCCCTGCTGGGTCAGCTCGAAGGCCTGGCCAACCGCGGTTACACCTCGGGCTTCTACCAGCGCCACACGCCGCAGGAAACACAGAACTACCTCAAGGGCTATTCCGAATCGGGCCGCAGCCAGTACGTGGGCGATGTCCTTGCCTTTGATGCCGCGCGCGGCCTGGCGCAGGTGCGTGTGCGCAACAAGTTTTCTGTCGGCGACCGGCTCGAACTGATCCAGCCCGCCGGCAATGTCGACTACGACATCAGCCGCATGGAAAACGCCGAAGGTCAGCCCGTGGACGTGGCCCCCGGTGACGGCCATACCGTCTGGCTGCCGCTGCCCGCGAGCGCCGTCGGCGCCTTTGTGGCGCGGTACGTGAACCTGAACGCTGGCGTGCCGGAGACAGCCGTCGTCTGAGGCGGCGCCCGCCATGTCCCAGCCCGCGCTGCTGCAGGTCGACGAGTCCGAGGTGCAGATCAGCGCGATCCGCGCCCAGGGGGCCGGCGGCCAGAACGTCAACAAGGTCTCCAGCGCGATCCACCTGCGCTTCGACATCCCCGCCTCGTCATTGCCCGACGATGTGAAGGAGCGCCTGCTGGCCCTGCGCGACAGCCGCATCACGCAGGAAGGTGTGCTGGTCCTCAAGGCCCAGCAGCACCGCAGCCAGGACCTGAACCGGCTCGACGCCTTTTCCCGCCTGCACGAGCTGGTCAACAGCGTGGCGCACGCCCCCAAGACGCGCCGCGCCACCAAGCCGACCTACGGCTCGCGCCAGCGGCGACTCGAAGGCAAGAGCCAGCGCTCCGAGACCAAGGCGCAGCGGGGTCGGGTTAGGGGCAATTCGGACGCGCATTGAGCGCACGCAGCGACTGCTCCCAGCCGGACGTGCTCATCTGCATGCCCCTTTTGGGGGATGGTGCAAGCTGACGGGCTCGCCAATAATGCGCCTTGCTGTCACCTTCCAACCACATCTCCATGGTTCTCCTGCTCTTCATTTTTTCGTTTCTCTTCTTTGCTTTCATTGCCCCACTCCAGACCACCATTGGCCTGGCTGCTTCTTTTTTGCTGGTCGTGATCACCGTGCGCCTGACAGCGCGCGAGGTATCAGGGGCGCCGGCCAGTTGGGGGGATGCTCTGCGGGCCGTGTGTTTGTCTTTTCTGTTCGTGCTGCTGGCCGGCGTCCTGGTGTTCAAGTTCTCCAGCGTCACAGGGATACGTCACTTTGGTGGCCTGGGCCTCGTGCTGCTGCTGGGGGTGTTCCTGCTGGCTTATGTTCTGGGCTTCACGTTCAGCCTGGGGATTTCGCTGGGAGCCAGTTTCTTCGTGGCTCTGTTGGCCGCCGTGGTCTCCACGGGAGTGGTGTGGGTTCTGCGCGCGCCCGCACGAGCAGCTGATCCCGTCGCCCAGCTGTCCCCGGAGCATATCCAGAGGTCCACCGCGGACTATATGAGTCGCAAGATGATGCCGATCCTGGCGCAGGAATTTCCGCGGATTGAGGCACAGTGTCCGGTTGGAGATGCCGACCTCGGCGTCCAGTTCAAGCTGGTGGGCGCGATGAAGGTGGACGGTCGCCTGTCGCAAGTGGCGGTGCACCCCCGCACCCCGTATTCGGCCTGTGTGGCTGATCACATCGAACGCATGCCTTCATGGCCGGCCCCCGACTGCCGCTGCATCTTGCCTGTGGCACTGAATTTCTCGGCGACCAAGACCCAGGGTCGCCGTTGATACAGCGGCGGCTCGAAGGCAAGAGCCAGCGCTCCGAGACCAAGGCGCAGCGGGGGCGCGTGCGCAACGGTTCGGACTCGCATTGATTTCGACTCTGAGATCGCCTGCCCTTGGTGAGGCCCACTCAACTGTGGAGGATGAACAACGCTTTCCCTGGTTGATGTAACCCACATGGGTAGGGGGATACACCCCCTTGGGAGGGTAGTTGTTGATGGGGTGTTTCGCTAGGATGCTTCGACCCAGCCTGACGTTCACTCAGAGACGGAAGTGAAACAGCAAGGCCCATAACGAAATCAACAAGCGGAGACATCACGAGAATGCGTAATTCAAAAAAAATTGCCGGTGTTTGGGTTCTTCTTTTGGGCGGTGCAACGCTCAACTGGGGTGGTGCATCCGCCCAGACCTTATCGGGCGGGGCAGATCCGTTTGATGGCCGCATTCTTCTAGCTCAATATTCCCAGGACCGCGCACGGCAGGAGCAACAGCGTCAGCAGGAGCAGCGTCAGCAAGAGCAGCGCCGCCAGGAGCAGCAGCGCCAGCAGGAGCAGCGCCGCCAGGAACAGCAACGTCAGGAGCAGCAGCGCCAGCAGGAGCAGCGCCGCCAGGAGCAGCAACGTCAGGAACAGCAGCGCCAGCAGGAGCAGCGTCAGCAAGAGCAGCGCCGTCAGGAGCAGCAACGTCAGGAACAGCAGCGCCAGCAGGAGCAGCGTCAGCAAGAGCAGCGCCGCCAGGAGCAGCAACGTCAGGAACAGCAGCGCCAGCAGGAGCAGCAGCGACGCCAGGAGCAGCGGCGCGAAGAGCAAAGAAGCAAGGCAGGTGCCGCAGAGCAGAAACAGAGGGAAGAGAGGCTCGCGGAGCAACGTCGTCGAGATGCGGAGACCAAGGCAGCAGAGCAGAGGAAGTCGGCCGCCATCCGCCCACCCGAACGTGTGCGACCTGCCGGAGAACCCATACACAATGGTTCGATTCCCGACCGCAACAATCGAGGGATTGGCACTCAGGGCAGCCTGCCTGCAAGTCGCGATACCCGGCCCTCAGTGCAAGCCCCCCCAAGCGCTGGCGCAAGGACTGACAGCCAGGGTGGCTATGCTGATCGCAGATATGCCGGTCCCAACGGACAAACCGGGTCCAGCTCCGGCAGCCCGCGGCCAGCAGCCAACCCGGTGAATACGCCGAGTGTTGCCAATGCCGCCGGTACACCCAGGTACCAGCCACAGCAGGTCACCATTCCAACATGGTCCGAGACGTGCCCTCCTGGATCCAGCCGGGCGCGGCACCCCAACGGGACGCCGATGACCGCGGGCGGCGGCGGGGCCTACTGCATCAAGGACCCACAGGCCACGTCTGCTGCTGGCGGTGGAAGCGCCGCTGGTGGCACTGCGCCACGGCAGTCGCTCACCGATGACAAGTTGGTGCCGAACACGACCAAGGGCAATTTGGCCGATCCGTCCTCGTCCACTCCCAAGAAGAAACCCATTGAGTGGGGCCCCGTTCAGCTGGAGGCGATTGCGATCTGTCGCCAGAGTCCGAAAAGCAAAAAGTGGGAATGCAATGGCGCCCTGGACAACCAGATCATTGTGGACGAACCGACGCTGGAAAGCGCCTTGGCAAGACAGCACTGCAAAGGAGGCACCTGGGCGGCTGGGGGGCCCAATTTGAAAGGCCAGCAGTGGGAAGCCTATCGCTGTGGACATACGCTCGGGGCGGGGGACTATGACGTTGCCAAGCGTTATGGACTGGTCGTGGCGCGCAGATCGTATATCTGCCCCAAGAACCAGTTGGGCGACGGCAGATGCTCCACCCCCTACGACGGGCAAGACAAGCGGTAGCACTGCGCGACGGGCATGACTCCGTTCCGCAAATGCGGACAGCCCACGGCACCTGTCGTGGGGGGCAACGTAGCTGGCAGCTCAATGGGCAATGAGCTGCCAGGCTAAATCGATGCAGGGATAATCCGGATGCTCTAGCATTACGGTATGACCACTTCCCTCAAAATCGACTTTGTCTCCGACATTGCCTGCCCCTGGTGCGCCGTCGGCCTGGGTGGCCTGGAACAGGCGCTCGAGAACCTGCTGGGCCAGGTCGATGCGCACATCAGCTTCCAGCCTTTCGAGCTCAACCCCGCCATGGGCCCCGAGGGCCAGGACATGACCGAGCACCTGACGCAGAAGTACGGCTCCACGCCCGAGCAGCAGGCACAGATCCGCGAGACCATCCGCGCGCGCGGCGCCGAGGTCGGCTTCAGCTTCAAGCCCGAGGGACGCGGGCGCATCTGGAACACCTTCGATGCGCACCGCCTGCTGCACTGGGCCGGCGAATTGGGCCTCGACAAGCAGTACGCCCTGAAGAAGGAGCTGCTCACCGCCTACCACGGCCGCGCCGAGAACGTGTCCGATGCCGAGGTGCTGGTGCGCGCCTGCCGCACGGTCGGCCTGGACGAGGCGCGGGCCCGCGAGATCCTGGGCAGTGACGAATACGCCCTGGCCGTGCGCGAGAACGAGCTGCAATGGCAGCAGGCCGGCATCAGCTCGGTGCCCGCCGTCATCGTGAATCGCCAGTACCTGATCTCGGGCGGGCAGCCCGTGGCAGCTTACGAGGACGCGCTGCGCCGCATCGCCAGCGAGATTGCCCAGGCGAACTGAAGAGCACCGACCAAACTGCAAGCGTTTGTTTCCGCCGCCCTGGGGCCGGGTGGCTCTGGTTTAATCTCCGGACAAGCCCCCGGAGGAAAACCATGTCGGTCCTGCTGCGTTATGTGATGATCATCGTTGCCTGCATCTGCCTGCTGGCGGGCATGCAACTGCCCCACCTGGCCGACCAGTACGCCAAACGGGTGGACGCCACGCTGCGCGAAGTCACCATCAACTTCCAGCCTTTTCTGATCATTGCCAACCAGCACACCGGCGGCAATGTCGAGGCGCTGATCGCCATGCACCGGCAGAGCAATGTGGCCGCCTTCAAGGCCGAGGGCGACGCCATCGAGCGCATGTACCAGCGCAAGCTGCGTTTCGAAGGGGAGGCCAAGGCGCTGAAGACCCACATGCCGGGCCGCCTCTGGCATGTGGCCTTCCGCGCCGACCCCGACCTGCGCGAGCAGACCCTGATCCAGTACAACGCCACCGTGCCGCTGACGCAGGACGCACTGATCGCCGGCGGCGTCGTGGCGTTGGTCATGCTGCTGCTGCTGGAGGCCGCCATGGCCGGGGGCCGGCGCCTGCAGGCCGTGACCACGCGCTACATCAACCACCGCTGGCGCGGTGCGGCCTAGAGTTCCTCTGCGATGGGTTCCACCGTCACGGCCACGGCCAGGGTGTGCTGCCCGCCGCCGTGGATGACCCCACGGATCGGCGAAACGTCCGCGTAGTCGCGGCCCGTGGCCACCGTCACGTAGTCTTCGCCCGGTGTGCCCCAGCCGTGCCGGTCATTGGTCGGGTCCAGGTCGTACCAGCCCTGGCCCGCCTGGGCGCGGGGCAGATCCGGCAGGAAGATCGACACCCAGGCATGCGAGGCGTCACTGCCCACCAGCCGCGGCTGGCCGGGCGCGGGCTGGGTCAGCAGATAACCGCTGACATAACGCGCCGCCAGGCCCATGCTGCGCAGGCAGCCCAGCATGATGTGCGCGAAATCCTGGCAGACGCCTTTGCGCTGGGCCAGCGCCTCCAGCGGCGGGGTGTTGACCTCGGTGCTGGCCGTCTCATACGTGAAGTCCGTATGGATGCGTCGCATCAGGTCGCGTGCGCCCGCCAGGGCCGATACGCCGGGGCCGAAGCTCGGGCGTGCGTAAGCCGCGAAGTCTTCGTGCCGCGGCGCGCGTGCTGAGGCAAAGCTGAATTCAGCGGCCGCGCTCCAGGCCGCGTCCGCGTGGTAACGAAATTGTTCGCGCAGCGCTTCCCAGCTGATGTGGCTGTCGACGGCTTCGGGCACGCGCGTGCGAACTTCGCTGATCGCCACCACGCGCAACTGGGTGTGCGGGGTCTGCAGTGAAAAGAAGACGCGCCGGTTGCCGTAGGTGTCGTCGGTCTGCGTCAACTGAGCGGGTGCCGGCGACACGTCCAGCCGGTGGCTCAGCAGGGCCTGGTACGGCGTGTCCACGGGCTGCAGATAGGCCACGTGCTGCGCCGTCTCGACGGCCGGCGTGTAGTCGTACAGGGTCTCGTGCGTGATGCGCAGGTGCATGGTCTGGTCCAGGCCGGGGCCAGTGCTTGGGCTCAGGCCCCCAGGCTTTGCCCGGATTCGCCCGTGTGCGTGAAGTAGCGCAGGCTGATCTCGTCGGAGACACGCCAGGCGGCCTCGTTGCATTGCGTCAGCAGTTCGGCCAGCTGGGGCAGGATGCCGTCTTCGCGCGTCTGGCACAAGGCCTGCAGGTCCCAGCGCTCGGGGTCGGGCACCAGCAGGGCCAGGGCATCCATCTCGCCGGCCGGGCAACCGGCCAGCTTGGCCAGGCGGCCACGCAGGGTCTGCACCACCCAGCCGAGCGAGCGCGGGTTGTCGCGGTCCAGCACCAGCAGGTCCAGCAGGGCGGGCACTTCGCGGCTTTGCTGGTACTGGGCGTGGAAGGTGATGGTGCTGTCGAAGAGGGCGATCAGCGCCTCGAAGCCGCCGTCGTCATGGACTGCGCCACTTTCGAAGCTGCTGGCCAAGGCCGGCGCCAGAAAACACAGGCGTTCGATCTGGCGGCCGATGGACAGCAGGCGCCAGCCGTCGTCGCGTGTCATGCGGTCGGTCTGGGCGCCGGTGATGGCGGCCAGGTGGCTGCTGGCCGACTCCAGCACACGCAGGGCTTCCGCGGCAGAGTAGTCACCCTGGGCCGCCTGCTCGGCGCAGCATGAGGTCATCTCGGCTTCGGCGCGGGTGATGATGTTCCATTGCTCCTGCGAGAGCCGCTCGCGCACGGCGGCAGCGGCCAGCTTGAGCGCGCGCAGGGTGTAGCCCACGCTGGTGGCCATGTCGTGGCTGCCCAGGCTGGCGATCAGCGAGCGTTCGAACACCCGGCGCGCCTGTTGGGCCGTAGGAACGTCGGGCAGCACCAGGGTGTTGCGCACCGCCAGCTCGCTGAGCCAGCGCAGCAGGGCGGGTGAGCAGGGGTCCTGCCCGTTCAGGCTGTCGAGCGTGAGGCGGGCCAGCCGGATATTGTTTTCGGTGCGCTCGGTGTAGCGGCCCAGCCAGTAGAGGTTCTCGGCGGCGCGGCTGGTGACCAGGCGCTTGCGCTGCGTGAGGATGGGCGTTGCGTGATGGGTGGCCAGCAGCGTGGTGCGGTCCACCTCGCCGTGGGTCATGACCCAGGTGTCGGCGCTGCTGCCGCCGCGCTGCATGGAGGCCATGCCCGCGCTGGCATTCACCAATCGGGCCAGGCCGCCGGGCAGCACGCGCCAGGACTGCGGGCCGTCGGCCACGGCAAACACGCGCAGCATGACCGAACGCGGCGCGATCGTGTTGTCCTGCCAGGTCGGCATCTGCGAGGGCGGCAGGTAGCTCTGCACCGTGTGCTGGTCGCCTTCACGCAGGATGCGGCCGGCCCATTCGTCCAGGCCGCTGCGGTTCAGGTTGCGGCCGAGCACGGCCTCGAAGCTGTGGGCCGCACCGGGGTAGGTCGGCTTGATCACGCATTCGCCCAGGCGCGGCAGCACGTCCTCCATGCCCGCGCGTTCGCCGCACCACCAGGTGGGCAGGGCCGGCAGGGACAGTTCTTCCCCCAGCAAGTGGCTGGCCAGGGCCGGCAGGAAACCCAGCAGCGCGCTCGATTCGAGAAAGGCCGAGCCCGGCGCATTGGCCACCAGCACGTTGCCGGCGCGGATGGCCTGCAGCAGGCCGGGCACGCCCAGCGTGGAGTCGGGGCGCAACTCCAGCGGATCGAGGAACTCGTCGTCCAGGCGCTTGAGCAGGCCGTGCACCGGCTCCAGGCCGCGCAGGGTCTTGAGGTAGAGCTTCTGGTCGCGCACCGTCAGGTCGCTGCCCTCGACGAGCGTGAGGCCCAGGTAACGCGCGAGGTAGGCGTGCTCGAAATAGGTTTCGTTGTAGGGGCCGGGCGTGAGCAGCGCAATGTGCGAATCGGCACCGGCCGGGCTCATCTGCTTGAGCGCGTCGATCAGCGCGCGGTAGGTGGCGGCCAGGCGCTGGATGTGCATGCCCTCGAAGGCCGGTGCGAACTGGCGCGAGATCGAGATGCGGTTCTCCAGCAGATAACCCAGGCCCGAAGGCGCCTGCGTGCGCTGCGAGATCACCCACCAGTTGCCGTCGGGTCCGCGCGCCAGGTCGAAGGCGGCAATGTGCAGGTGCGTGCCGCCCACGGGCGCCACGCCATGCATGGGGCGCAGATAACCCGGGTGGCCCTGCACCAGGGCGGGTGGCAGCAGGCCAGCCTTGAGCAGTTGCTGCGGGCCGTAGACATCGGCCATCACATGTTCCAGCACGCGCACGCGCTGCAGCACGCCGGCTTCGATCTGCGACCAGCTCTCGGGTGTGACGATCAGCGGAAACAGGTCGAGCGACCAGGGGCGCTGCGGGCCGCTGGCGTCGCTGTACACGTTGTAGCTCACGCCGTTGTCGCGGATCTGGCGCGCCAGGCTGTGGGCGCGGTGGTTCAGGTCGGCGTAGCCCTCGTTGCCCAGGTGTTCGAAGAAACTCGTCCAGGCCGGAGCGGTTTTCTGGCCCGTCAGGCCGCCGCGCAATTCATCGTAGTGGCCGCTGCTGGCCGGTGACGCCAAGGCCGCCGCCCGCTGGGCTGGCGAGGGTGGGGCGGCGGTGTCGAAGAGGTCGGTGCTGGGGTGGTCCACTGTGAAGGTATTGTTACATCACTCCCGCCTGATATCGGCACTTTCAGTGACGCAAATCCAGCGTGAACGGGAATTCGCGGCTTCCAGGCAACTCGCTGTTGGCAGGCGGCACGTCGAGTGCACCATCGCTGTGCCCCATGCGGAAGAAACGCGCCAGGCGCCGGCTCTCGGCCTCGTAGGAATTGACCGGGAAGGTGTCGTAGTTGCGCCCACCCGGATGCGTTACGTGGTACTGGCAGCCGCCCATCGAACGTTTCATCCAGGTGTCCACGATGTCGAAGGTCAGCGGTGCATGTACGCCGATGGAAGGGTGCAGCGAGGACGGCGGGTTCCAGGCCTTGTAGCGCACGCCGGCCACGAACTCGCCCACGGTGCCCGTGGGCTGCAGGGGCAGGGCGCGGCCGTTGACGGTGACGGTGTAACGGCTGGGGTTCAGGCCGTTCACGCGCACCTCGATGCGTTCCAGCGAGGAGTCGACGTAACGTGCCGTGCCGCCGGACGTGCCTTCCTCGCCCATCACGTGCCAGGGCTCCAGCGCATTGCGCAGGGTCAGCGCGATGCCCATGCTCTGCACCTCGCCCACCAGCGGGAAACGGAACTCGAAGTGCGGGGCGAACCAGGCATCGTCGAAGGCAAAACCGGCCTGCCGCATCTCGCTCATCACGTCGGCGAAGTCCATGCGCACGAAGGTGGGCAGCAGGAAACGGTCGTGGAGTTCGGTGCCCCAGCGCGTGGCGGGTGCCAGGTAGGGCGTATCCCAGAAGCGTGCGACCAGGGCGCGCAGCAGCAGCTGTTGCACCACGCTCATGCGGGCGTGCGGCGGCATCTCGAAGGCGCGCAGCTCCAGCAGGCCCAGGCGGCCGGTGGCGCTGTCGGGCGAGTAGAGCTTGTCGATGCAGAACTCGCTGCGGTGTGTGTTGCCCGTGATGTCGACCAGGATGTTGCGCAAGGTGCGATCGACCAACCACGGAGGCATGTCGGCCCCGTACTTTTCCCGGTTGCTCTGGATCTCGCGCAGCGCGATTTCCAGTTCGTACAGCTGGTCGTTGCGCGCCTCGTCTACGCGCGGGGCCTGGCTGGTCGGGCCGATGAACATGCCGCTGAAGAGGTAACTCAGCGACGGGTGGTTGTGCCAGTACAGCAGCAGGCTGGCCAGCAGCTCGGGCCGGCGCAGGAAGGGGCTGTCGGCCGGTGTGGCGCCGCCCAGCACCATGTGGTTTCCCCCGCCGGTGCCGGTGTGGCGGCCGTCGGTCATGAACTTCTCGGCCGAGAGCCGGCACTGGAAGGCCGCGTCGTAGAGGAACTCGGTGTGCTGCACCAGCTCGCCCCAGTTGTGCGCGGGGTGGATGTTGACCTCGATCACACCGGGGTCGGGCGTGACCTGCAGCAGCTTGAGGCGCGCATCGCGTGGCGGCGGGTAGCCTTCCAGCACGATCTTCATGCCCAGTTCGTCGGCCGTGGCTTCCACCGCAGCGAGCAGGCTCAGGTAGTCCTCCAGCCTTGAGAGCGGCGGCATGAAGACGTAGAGCAGGCTGGACTTGCCGCCGTGCGCGCCTTCGGCCTTGGGGCCGTTGGCGCGCATGGGGTCGCGTGCTTCCACGCACAGGGCGGTGCGTGTGATCCAGTGGGCGGATTCGAAGCGCTTCGGCTCCTGGGTCTGCGTCGCACCCGCGGGGCCTGCGCCAGCTGTCTGTCCCGTGCCGGTTGCGCCGGCCGTGCCGCCCTGGGCCGTTGCGCTGGTGCGTTGGTGTGCGGCGTACTGCGTGCGCAGCTGTGCAGCCTGCGGCAGCGGTGAACGCGGCGCGTAGGGGTCCTGCTCGATCAGGTAGGGGTAGTCACCTTGCCTGACCCAGGGCAGGGATTCCAGCGGCAGGCGGTAGCCCATGGGGGAGTCACCGGGCAGCAGGTACATGCGATCGTCGCGGAAGAACCAGGGGCCGGTCGACCAGGCCGGGCCGGCCAGGGCCGGGTCCTTGGCCTGCAAGGGCAGCACATAACCCACCACCGCGTCGAGCTTCTGCCCGAACACACGGCGCAGGCGGATGCGTTCCATCTCGTCGTCGAGCTTCGAATCAAACGGGTCCACGTTGACCGGCAGCTTGCGCTCGCGCCATAGGTAATAGAAGACGTCCTCGTAGCCCGGCTGGATGTGCTGGTCCGTCATGCCCAGCTTCTTCGCCAGGGTGTGGGTGAAACGGCGCGCATCCTCGCTGGTGTAGGCGGCGGGCACGCGCTCGTCGGCAAACAGTTCGGGTTTGCTCCAGATGGGCTGGCCATCCTGGCGCCAGTAGATCGACAGGGCCCAGCGCGGCAGCTGCTCGCCCGGGTACCACTTGCCCTGGCCGAAGTGCAGGAAGCCGCCATGCCCGTATTCGGTGCGCAGTTTGTGCACCAATTCGGTGGCATAAGCCCGTTTGGTCGGGCCCAGGGCGTCGGTGTTCCATTCCGGTGCGTCGCGGTCGCTGGCGGCCACATAGGTGGGCTCGCCGCCCATGGTCAGGCGCACGTCACCGGCCTGCAGTCGGCTTTCCACGGCCTCGCCCAGTTGCATGACCTGGTTCCATTGCGCGTCGGTATAGGGTTTCGTGACCCGCGGTGATTCGTAGATGCGCGTGACCTGCATGCGGTGGGCGAACTCCACCTCGCTTTCGTCCACGCCGCCTTCCACCGGGGCCGCGCCCGAGGGCTGGGGCGTGCAGGCCAGCGGGATGTGGCCTTCGCCAGCCATCAGGCCCGAGGTCGGGTCCAGGCCGACCCAGCCGGCGCCGGGCAGGTAGACCTCGCACCAGGCGTGCAGGTCGGTGAAGTCGACCTCGGTGCCGCTGGGGCCGTCGAGCGATTTCACATCGGGCTTGAGCTGGATCAGGTAACCCGAGACAAAACGCGCGGCCAGACCGCAATGGCGCAGCAACTGCACCATGAGCCAGCCCGAGTCGCGGCAGGAGCCGCTGCCCAGCCCCAGGGTCTGCTCGGGCGTCTGCACGCCGGGTTCCATGCGGATCAGGTACTTGATGTCGTTCTGCAGCTGCTGGTTGAGCTTGACCAGGAAGTCGATCGTGCGCATCTTCGTGCGGTCGATCCGGGCCATGTAGACCTTCAGGTGCGGCGTGAGCGGCCCGGCGGCCAGGTAGGGCGCCAGTTCCTCGCGGGTGAGTGCGCTGTAGCTGAAGGGGAACTCTTCGGCCTCGGGCTCCAGGAAGAAGTCGAAGGGGTTGTAGACCGCCATCTCCACCACCAGGTCGACCGTGACCTTGAATTCGCGGGTCTTGTCCGGGAAGACCAGACGGGCCTGGTAGTTGGCAAAGGGGTCCTGCTGCCAGTTGATGAAATGGGTGGTCGGCTCGATCTTCAGCGAGTACGAGATCACCTTGCTGCGGCAGTGCGGGGCCGGGCGCAGGCGGATGACCTGGGGCCCGAGGTTCACCAGGCGGTCGTACTTGTAATGGGTGACGTGGTTCAGGGCAGCGTGGATGGACATGGCGAGGGCTCGGTCGGGTGGGGGCCGCCGCGGCAGCGCAGGCCCTGGTTTCCAGACCGCAAGAACCGCGCCAGGCCCGGAAATTGCTGTATCTCCCACAGGAGAAGGTGCCATGCAGAAATTCGACGAGATGTACACCACGCCGGCCGCCGCCGGGCAAAGCCAGAGCCAGGGCGCCGGGCAGGGCCCCTCGCAATCGCAATCACAGGGACTGCCCTCGGCGGCCGGGGTGCGGGAGCACTACCGTACCTATGGCCAGTGGCTGGCGCGCCAGAGCGCCGAACTCATGAAGGCCCGGCGCGAGGAAGCCGAGATGATCTTCCGCCGCGTGGGCATCACCTTCGCGGTCTACGGTGCCAAGGACGAGGATGGCGCCGGCACCGAGCGCCTGATCCCCTTCGACCTGATCCCGCGCATCATCCCTGCGCGTGAATGGGCCAGCATGGAAAAGGGCCTGATCCAGCGCGTCAATGCGCTCAACCGTTTCATCCACGACGTCTACCACGGGCAGGAGATCATCAAGGCGGGGATCGTTCCGGCCGAGCAGATCCTGAACAACGCGCAGTTCCGCCCGGAGATGATGGGCGTGGACGTGCCCAACCAGGTCTACTCGCACATCAGCGGGGTCGACATCGTGCGCGCGCCCAATGCGCAGGGCGAGGGCGAGTACTACGTGCTGGAAGACAACCTGCGTGTGCCCAGCGGTGTGAGCTACATGCTCGAAGACCGCAAGATGATGATGCGGCTGTTCCCCGAGCTGTTCAGCGCCCACCGCGTGGCGCCGGTGGCGCACTACCCCGACCTGCTGCTGGAGACCCTGCGCGCCTCCAGCCCCGGCACCTCGGCCGAACCCACGGTGGTGGTGCTCACGCCCGGCATGTACAACAGCGCCTACTTCGAGCACGCCTTCCTGGCCCAGCAGATGGGCGTGGAACTGGTCGAGGGGCAGGACCTGTTCGTCAAGGACAACTTCGTCTACATGCGCACCACGCGCGGCCCGCGCCGGGTGGATGTGATCTACCGCCGCGTCGATGACGACTTCCTCGACCCCAAGGTCTTCCGGCCCAGCTCCACCCTGGGCTGCCCGGGCCTGATGGACGCCTACCGCGCCGGTCACGTGGCCATCTGCAATGCCGTGGGCACGGGCGTGGCGGACGACAAGTCCATCTACCCCTATGTGCCCAAGATGATCGAGTTCTACCTGGGCGAGAAGCCTATCCTCAACAACGTGCCCACCTATATGTGCCGCAATTCCGAGGACCTGAAGTACGTGATGGCCAACCTCAAGGACCTGGTGGTCAAGGAAGTGCATGGCGCCGGGGGCTACGGCATGCTGGTGGGGCCGGCCTCCACCAAGGCCGAGATCGAGGACTTCGGCAAGGCCGTGCTAGCCAACCCGAGCAACTACATCGCCCAGCCCACGCTGAGCCTGTCCACCTGCCCCACCTACGTCGAGCAGGGCATTGCCCCGCGCCACATCGACCTGCGGCCCTTTGTGCTGTCGGGCAAGGAGGTGCAGATGGTGCCGGGCGGCCTGACGCGCGTGGCGCTCAAGGAAGGGTCCCTGGTGGTCAACTCCTCGCAGGGCGGGGGCACCAAGGACACCTGGATCCTGGAAATCTGAAGCACTGAAGAGGAGACCATCATGCTGAGCCGCACCGCCGATCACCTCTACTGGATGAACCGCTACACCGAGCGTGCAGAGAATACCGCGCGCATGCTCAACGTGAACTACGAGACCTCGCTTCTGCCGCAGTCGGCGGCCGTGGCCCAGGTCGGCTGGCAGGGCCTGCTGTCCATCAGCGAACTGCTGCCGTCCTACACCGCGCTGTACGGCGAGGTCACGGCCAAGGGGGTCATGGAGTTCATGGTCAGCGACGAGGACAACCCTTCGTCCATCATCTCCTGCCTGCGTGCTGCGCGCGAGAATGCGCGCGCCGTGCGCGGCACGCTGACCACCGAAGTCTGGGAGACCCAGAACCAGACCTGGCTGTCGGTCAACCGCATGCTCAAGAGCGGCGAATTCGAGCGCGACCCTGGCCAGTTCTTCGAATGGGTCAAGTTCCGTTCCCACCTCTCGCGCGGTGTCGCCGTGGGCACCATGCTGATGGACGAGTCACTGCACTTCATGCGTCTGGGCACCTTCCTCGAGCGCGCCGACAATACCGCACGCCTGGTGGACGTGAAGTTCCACGCCGCCCAGCGCGACTTCTTCGGCAACGGCAAGCAGAAGGACCAGGAGTACGACTTCTACCACTGGAGCGCCATCCTGCGCAGCGTGAGCGGCTTCGAGATCTACCGCAAGGTCTACCGCGACGTGATCCGCCCCGAGCGCGTGGCCGAGCTGCTGATCCTGCGCCCCGACATGCCGCGTTCCCTGCACGCCAGCATGAACGAGGTGGTGAGCAACCTGCACCTGGTGGGAAGTGACAGCGGCAGCGAAACCCTGCGCCATGCCGGCAAGCTGCGCGCCGAGCTGCAATACGGCCGCATCGACGAAATCCTGGCGACCGGCCTGCATGCCTTCCTGACCCAGTTCCTGGACCGCGTGAACGACATCGGCTTGCGTATCAGCCGGGATTTCCTGATGCCCGAAATCGCCTGAGGCCGGTGCCTGACTGCCTGGGCGGCCGCTAAGATGGCGGCTGCCCCTATCCCACGAGTGAACCTTCATGACCTACTGTGTCGCCGTCCGCAATGATGCGGGCCTGGTCTTCCTGTCCGACTCGCGTACCAACGCCGGCGTGGACCAGATCAACACCTTTCGCAAGATGCACGTCTACGAGGTGCCGGGCGAACGGGTCATGGTGCTGCTGACTGCGGGCAACCTGTCCGTCAGCCAGTCGGTGGCCAGCGGCCTGAGGGTGCAGATGGAAAACCACGGCGAGAAGAGCCTGGCCTCGGCGCCCAATATGTTCTCCGCCGCCAAGCTGGTGGGCGACGCCGTGCGCAAGGTGCATGCGCGTGACGCCGAATCTCTCAAGGCCTTCGGCATCGAGTTCAACGTCAGCCTGATCTTCGGCGGGCAGGTCAAGGGCGAGGAGCCGCGCCTCTTCAACATCTACTCCGCCGGCAACTTCATCGAGGCCACGCCCGAGACGCCGTATTTCCAGATCGGCGAGTCCAAGTACGGCAAGCCCATCCTGGACCGTGTCGTCGGCGGCCAGCTCTCGCTGGACGAAGTGGCCAAGTGCTGTCTGATCTCCATGGACTCGACCATGAAGTCCAACCTCTCGGTCGGCCTGCCGCTGGACCTGCTGTGCTACGAGCGGGACGCGCTCAAGGTGCAGCGCCGCACCCTGATCGACAGCAAGGACCCGTACTTCGCCTCGCTGCGCGAACGCTGGGGCGAGCAGCTGCGCAAGGTCTTCAACGAGCTGCCCGCGCCGGGCTATTGGAAATAGCCGGCGCGGGCTAGCTGTCTCAGGTCCCGATCAGACCACCGTCGCGCTTGCGGATCACCACCGTGGCCGAGCGCGGACGGCTGCCGGCCTTGCCCGAAGGCCAGTTGGAGAGCTTGCCGGGCTCGGCCGGGTCGCTGCGCTCCGAGGGGCTCTCACCCGGGTGCTGGATGTTGATGAACATCGTGCGGCCATCGGGCGTGCCCGTGGCACCAGTGATCTCGCAGCCGCGCGGCCCGGTCAGGAAACGGCGGATCTCGCCCGTGGCCGGGTCGGCCGCCAGCATCATGTTGTTGCCCAGGCGCGCCAGGTCACCCTTGCCCATGGCCGAGGTCGACATGTCGGTCTGGATCCAGAGCACGCCGCGCGCATCGGTCCACAGGCCGTCCGGGCAGGCGAACATATCGCCCTTCACATTGCCGCGCGCTTCGGCACGGGTGTTGGCCGGGTCGCCGGCCAGCACGAAGTGGTTCCACTTCAGCGTGGTGCCATGGAAGTCGCCCTCATCCTTCCAGCGGATGATGTTGCCCATGCTGTTGTTGGCGCGCGGGTTGGTCGCGTCCAGGCCCGGGTTCTTGCCCACGGCGCGGTTGCTGTTGTTGGTCAGTGTGCAGTAGACCCAGCCGTTCTTGTCCACGTCGATCCACTCGGGGCGGTCCATCTTGGTGGCACCCAGCTGGTCGCTGGCCTGGCGGCTCTTGATCAGCACCTCGCCCTGGTCGGCAAAGCCGTTGGCCGCGGTCAGCGGGCCCTGGCCATGCGTGAGCGGCAGCCACTGGCCGCTGCCGTCGGCGTTGAACTTCGCCACGTAGAGCGTGCCGTGGTCCAGCAGCGTGGCGTTGGCGCGTGCGCCACCCGGCTGGATGCGGTCGCGGCTGACGAACTTGTAGATGTACTCGAAACGCGCGTCCTCTCCCATGTAGACCACGGCGCGGCCGTCCTGGGTGACGGCCACCGTGGCGCCTTCGTGCGCGGCGCGGCCCAGGGCCGTGCGCTTGACGGGTGTGGAGCTGGGGTTGGACGGGTCGATCTCCACCACCCAGCCGAAGCGGTTGGGTTCGTTGGGGTTCTTCGTGGCGTCGAAGCGCGCGTCGTGCTCGTGCCAGCGGTAGCCGCCGGCGCCGCCCTTCTTCAGGCCCCAGCGTTTCTCATGTTCGCTGGGCGTGTCGCCGCCGCTGAAGTAGTTGATGAAGTTTTCCTCGCAGGTGAGGTAGGTGCCCCAGGGCGTGATGCCGCTGCCGCAGTTGTTGATGGTGCCCAGCACCCGACGCCCGCCCGGGTCGGCGGCGGTCTGCATCAAGGCATGGCCGGCGGCCGGGCCGCCCACCGTCATGGGCGTGCTGGCCGTGATACGGCGGGCCCAGGGCGAGGGGTTCACCAGTGCCCACTGGCCGTTGCGCTGCTCCACCTCGATGATGCTCACGCCGTGCGCGGCCTGCGCCTTGCGCACCTTCTCGGGCGTCCAGGTCTTCATGCCGTCGGAGAAGAGCAGGCCCTCGTCGGTGTACTCATGGTTCATCACGAGCATGCCGCTTTGTGCGCCGTTGAGCGCGTAGTAGTGAATGCCGTCATGGTGCATGCCCAGCTGCGTCTCCTGCTGGGCAGCACTGTTGCTGCCATCTTCCTTGAAGGCGTGGTTCTCGCCGGACAGACCCACCGGGTCGCCCCAGGGGGCGATCACCTGCGCCGTGTAACCCTCGGGCACCACGATGGTGTCGGTGGTCGAGATGGGCACGCTCTTGAAACCCAGCAGGGGGCTGCCTGCGCTGCCGGTGCTGGCGCAGGCCGTCAGGGCGGCTGCGCCACCCAGCGGCGCGAGCAGGCCGCTGAGCGTGGCGCCCAGGCCGCCGCGCAGCAGCGTGCGCCGGGTCGGGTCGGAAATGTCGTGGATGCTGGGGTTGGAGGAGCGGTTGCTGTCCTCCATGGAAGCGTAGTCTTTGGCCATGATCCTGCCTTGATGAGGGTTGTGTTTACCGGTCGTGTGACCGGCACCCCCGTGTTTTTAAGGCGTGACCGTGACAGTATGAAGACAGTGCCGTGGCAGAACAGCACGTCGCCGGGGCGGTGCCCGGCTCAGGCGCTGAACTTGGCGTAGGCCGTTTCGTCCATCAGCGCGTCGAGCTCGGCGGGCTGGGACAGCTTGAGCTTGTAGAACCAGCCCGCGCCCAGCGGTTCGCTGTTGGCCAGGGCGGGGTCGGCACGCAGCGCCTCGTTGACTTCGGTGACCGTGCCGCTGACCGGGGCGTAGACGTCGGCCGCAGCCTTGACGGACTCCACCACGCCGGCCACGTCCTTGGCGGCCAGGGTCTTGCCCACGGCCGGCAGTTCCACGAACACGATGTCGCCCAGCGTGTCCTGCGCGTGCACGGTGATGCCCACCACGCCCGTATCGCCTTCCACCCGCACCCACACGTGTTCGTCGCTGAACCTGATCATTGCCAATACTCCGCTATAAAGGAGCGTGATCTTACCTGCCTGGCCTGCATCGGGCGCTGGCATAAAAAAACCGGCCCAAGGGCCGGTTTTTCAGAGGAAGCCGAGACTTCAGTAACGGGGACGGCCGCCGCCGGCGCCACCACCGTAACCGCCGCCACCGCCTTCACGACGGCCACCGCCGCCGCCGCCGAAGCCGCCGCCGCCACCACCGGTGCGGGGTTCCATCGGACGGGCGACGTTCACGACCATGTCGCGGCCGTCAACGTTCTGGCCGTTCATGCCGCGGATCGCAGCTTCGGCTTCCGCCGGGCTGGACATTTCCACGAAGCCGAAGCCCTTGGAACGGCCGCTGTCGCGGTCCATCATGACCTTGGCGGACTGGACGGAGCCGAATTCGCCGAATTTCTGTTGCAGATCGTCGTCCCGCACCGAGTAGGAGAGGTTACCGACATAAAGTTTGCTGCTCATGAGTGAGCCTTTCAAAAAAAGCGCCGTGGGTCGCAATGCAACTTGTGACGCAGGGGGAATGACCGTCCGGCTGGACGGTCAACGGAACGTGCGCCGGGCCGGCGCGGGTGCGCCGCCGGTGCGGGGAGGGAGGTGGCGGAAGGTGATGCGGCCCTTGCCCAGGTCATAGGGCGAGAGCTCGAGCGACACCTTGTCGCCAGCCAGGATGCGGATGTGATGCTTGCGCATCTTGCCGCCGGTATAGGCGATCAGGCTGTGCCCGTTGTCCAGTGTCACGCGAAAGCGGGAATCGGGGAGCACTTCCTCGACCTTGCCTTCCATCTCGATCAATTCTTCCTTGGCCATGGGATATTCCTCGTGGGGTGTGACAGTGTAAGGGCGCTCAGGCCGCGCATTGGCGCTGTTGCAGCCAGCTGTGGCCTTCGGCCACCGCGTACTGCAGGGCGCCTTCGCGGGTGGCGAATTCGGGCACGAAGCGGTAAACACGGTCAGACGTGCCGCGGCCGCTGCCGCTACGGATGGACACGGAAGCCGTGTACTGGCCCGAATCGGTCGTTCGGGTGAGGGGTGAGACAAGGTACTTGCCCACCGAGAATGCATTTTCTAGGGTGGTAATCATCAAAACTAAAGGCGCGCGTATCAGTACGCGTCGCAAGAAACAGGAAAAACCGTCAGCCCTGGGGCTGGACGTTGCGGCACAAGCCGCTTTGGGTTTCGGTCCAGGGAAGGAAATACAGACCGGGGATAGGGCTCGCCGCAGAGAAGGGGAGTTTGACGACCGGGGGCCGGTGAGAACGGCCAGATGGTGAGGCGGGCGGCTTGTAGGTGCCGCGAACCAAGTCAGACAACAGCTGCTGCAAAGGTAAGCAAGTTGCAGCAACGTGGCGATTGTACGCGGTATTGTGGAATTGTGCCTATAAATCTTTTGTGGCCGCCTGGAGGGTCGGCAAAATGGCCATTCCGCCTTTCGGGAGGCCCCCTGGGCTCGCCAACAACTCGAACATGAGATACCTGGGCAGTACTTACATCGCCGTGGCCATCCTGGTCCTGACCTTTGTGCTGGGGCTCTATGTGGACGTGCGCAACGAGGACATGCACGTGCGCCATCTGGGCATCAGCACGCGCCTGGAGCGCATCGTGCGTCTGGAGCAGGAGCTCACCAGCCTGCTCAGCGGCGCCGTGCTCGAGGAAAAGCTGCTGCGCGTGAGCCGCTACGACAGCGTCGACGAACACCTCACCGCCACGGTCGGTACCGTGGCCGAACTCAGCCGCGAGCTGGAACTCTCGGGTGATATCTCCGTGCTGCTCGATCTGCAGAAAGGCCTGCGCGTCACCGAGGCGCGCTCCCTGCGCCACATGCGCGCGGGCAACTGGGGCCGGGCGCGCGCCGTGCTCTTCGAGGACGACTACGTGCTGGCCAAGAAGATCTACGAGATCACCACCGAATCCGTCATCAGCGCGCTGAGCGACGAGCTGGCCGAGCGCGCCCGCCAGCTGGAGCAGATGCGCCAGCTGGCCTACGGCCTGCGCCTGGCGGCACTGGGCCTGCTGGTCTGGGTGGGCTGGATGTTCTCGCGCCGCCTGCGCAGCGAAGTGGCCGAGCAGGCGCGGCTGCAGCAGGAGATCGTCACGGCCAACGAGCAGCTGGAGCAAAGCGTGCGCGAGCGCACGGCCGAGCTGGAGGCCGCCAACCACCAGCTCGCCGCGCTCAGCAGCACCGATGCGCTGACCGGCCTGGCCAACCGGCGTCGTTTTGACGAAGTGTGGGAGTCCGAATGGCAGCGCGCCGCGCGCATGGGCCTGCCGCTGGCCCTGGCCCTGATCGACGTGGACTACTTCAAGGCCTACAACGACCACTACGGCCACCAGGCCGGCGATGCCTGCCTGCGCCAGGTGGCGTCGCTCCTGGCGGCCGAGGCGCGCCGTTCCGGCGAGCTGGTGGCGCGCTACGGCGGCGAGGAGTTCGTGCTCGTGCTGCCCGGCGCCACCGCGGCCGAGGCCCGCAACGTGGCCGAGCGCATCCGCGCCGCCGTGGAGGGCCGGGCCATGCCGCACGAACATTCGCCGGTGGCCGGCGTCGTCACCATCAGCATCGGGGTGGCCTCGGTGCGCGTGCAGCGCGCCGAACAGGCCGAGGCCCTGCTCAAAGAGTCCGACGTGGCCCTCTACCTCGCCAAGCACCAGGGGCGCAACCGCGTCATGACAGCGGCCTGAGACCACGGCCCGGTCGCTGCCAGCCGGTGTCGTCTCCGAGGGGACCGTGCGCGATAGCCCCATGTACCATTGCCGGCATGGGTTGCACCTTTCCCGTCCGCTGGTTTGCCCGTTCTGCCGTGCGCAGTTGTCTGCTGCTGGTCTGGGGGCTGGTGCTTGCCAGTGGTCTCGTGCCGGCCCAGACACTTTCGGGGCGCACGACCCCGGCCGTCACGGCCACGCCGGACGCGGGCAAGCAGGTGCTCCTGTTGCTGCAGCCCGGTTATGGCCGGCCCGGCGTGGATGCCTACGTCGCAAGCTTCGTGGCCACCTGGCGGCAGCTGGGCATGCCGGTCGAGAAGGTCTACGTGGAGTACCTGGACCTGGCGCGCAACCCGGACCCGGCCTACCGCAAGCTCAGCCGCGAACTGCTGCTGCACAAATACGCGAACCGCTCGCTGGACCTGATCGTCACCTTCCAGCAGACGCCGCTCAATTTCCTGCTCGAAGAACTGCCGACCCTGAGCCCGACGGCGCCGGTGATCGCCTCCAACGCGTCCATCAGTGCCGAACAGTCCAGCCGGAGCGGGCGGCGCTTCCTGCGCCAGGACGTCAGCTTCGACTATGCCGGCACCCTGGACATCGCCCTCAAGCTCTTTCCCGCCACCCGCAAGGTGCTGGTGCTGGGTGGCACCGGCGTGCCGGACCTGGCAGCGCGGCGCGAGCTCGAAGCCCTGGCGCCGCGCTGGCAGGGGCGGCTGCAGTTCGATTACACCAACGAGCTCAGCCACGAGCAGATCCTGCAGCGCCTGGCCCGGCTGCAGGCCGGCACCATCGTTCTGCGCACCACCTTCAACCGGGACGCCGCCGGCAAGACCTTCAGCTCGGCCGATGTCGGCGTGGAGTTCTCGCGCGTCACCAGCGTGCCCACCTTCTATATGTTCGACACCCGGTTCGGTGTCGAGTCCAGCGTGGGCGGCATGATGTATGCGATCGGCGCCGAGGGCGAGCGCGCCGCGCGTCTGGGCCATGACATCGTGTTGGGCCGGCTGCAGCTTCAGGAGGCGGTCACCCCGCTGCCCAGCCGCAGCGTGCCCATGTTCGACTGGGCCCAGCTGCAGCGCTGGGGCGCCGACACCTCGGTCCTGCCACCTGACAGCGTCATCATCCATCGCCCGCCCAGCCTGTACGAGGAGCACCGCAATGTGGTGCTGACCACCGGCGCGGCGCTGTTCGTGCTGTCGGGCATGGTGGTGGCGCTGACCCTGCAGAACCGGCGGCGTCTCGTTGCCGAACGCGAGGCGCGGATGAGCGAGGCCAGCGTCAAGATGCTGGTGGAGCATGCACCCGAAGCCATCGTCGTCTACGACTTGCAGACGCAGCGGTGCGTGGAGGCCAACCGCAACGCGGAACGGCTCTTCGCCTGCCCGCGCGAGGAGATCATGCGCTCCGACCTGCGGCGTTTTTTTGCACCGGACCCGGCCCAGCCTGCCGGGCTGTCGATCGGGCGTTTCCTCGACCAGACGCTGGCCAGCCTGCCGCCCGGGCAGCACGTGGTGCAGGAGTGCCGGGTGCGTCCTGTTGCTGAAGGTCGTGACGTGCTGTGCGAGATGAACCTGCTGCAGATGCCTACGCATCAGCACCGGCAGCTGCGCGTGAGCTTCGTCGACATCACCGAGCGGCGCGAGAACGAGGCGCGCATCCATCGCCTGGCCTTCTACGACCCCATGACGGACCTGCCCAACCGACGCCTGCTGATGGACCGGCTGGCCGTGGCCCTGCACACCGCGCAGCGCTCGGACGACTGCACCGCCGTGCTGTTCCTGGACCTGGACCACTTCAAGAACGTCAACGACGCCAGCGGCCATGCCGTGGGCGATGCCCTGCTGCAGCGGGTGGCCGAACGCCTGCGCAGCCTGCTGCGCGAGCAGGACACGGTGGCGCGCATCGGCGGCGACGAGTTCGTCATCCTGCTGCCCCAGGTGGGCAGCGACAAGCACGAGGCCAGCCTGGTCGCGCTGGGCGTGGCCGAGAAGATCCGCAAGGCGCTGCAGCAGCCGGTGGAGCTGGAGCACCAGGTCTATGCCTCGGGCTGCAGCATCGGCGTGACCCTGCTCACGCCGCAAAGCCGTTCGGTGGACGACCTGCTGCGCGAGGCCGATACCGCCATGTACCGCGCCAAGGCCTCGGGCCGCAATGCCATCGCCTTCTACGAGCCGGCCATGCACGCCGAGGTGCAGCAGCGGCTGGCGCTGGAATTCGACCTCAAGCACGCCATCGCCCTGGAGCAGCTTGCCATGCACCTGCAGACCCAGGTCGATGCGGCCGGGCGGCCCTGCGGCGCCGAACTGCTGCTGCGCTGGAAGCACCCCGTGCGCGGTTTCGTGTCGCCGGCGCAGTTCATCCCCCTGGCCGAATCCACCGGCCTCATCCTGGAGCTGGGTCACTGGGTGCTGGCGCAGGGCTGCCAGATGCTGGTCACGCTGGCGCAGGCCGGATACACGATGCCCCTGTCCATCAACATCAGCCCGCGCCAGCTGCGCGAGCACGATTTCGTGGCGCAGGTGCGTCGCGTGCTGGCCGACACTGGCGCCCCGGCGGACCGGCTCATCTTCGAGGTGACCGAGGGCCACCTTGTGGAAGACGTGGACAAGATCCTGGCGCGCATGCATGAACTGGCGGCCCTGGGCATCCGCTTTTCCATCGACGACTTCGGCACCGGCTACTCCAGCCTGGCCTACCTGAATCGCATGCCGCTGTACGAACTCAAGATCGACCGCAGCTTCGTGCAGGGCCTGCCCGATGACCTGCATGCGCGCGGCATCGTGGAAACCGTGCTGTCCATTGCGCGCAACTTCTCGCTGCACGTGGTGGCCGAGGGCGTGGAGACCCAGGCCCAGGCCGACTACCTGCGCAAAAGTGGCTGTCCCAGCCTGCAGGGTTACCTTTACGCGCGGCCGCTGCCGCTGCAGGATTGGCTGGCGCAGCAGGGCTGAGGCGCCAGGCGGGGTGCTGTCGGGCACTTTGTCCCGACCGCCTGCGCGCCATGCCTTGACACCCGGGGGCCCGCCGGGCGACCATGGGCCATGCCTTCTCAAACCATCCGTTTCTGCCAGGCGCGCGACGGCGTGCGCCTGGCCTATGCCGTCGAAGGCCAGGGTCTGCCGCTGGTGCGGGCCGCGCACTTCCTGACCCACCTCGAATTCGACATCGAAACCCCGGTCTGGCGCCCCTGGCTGCAGGAGCTCAACCGTGGCCACCAGCTGGTGCGCTACGACGGCCGCAATTGCGGCCTGTCCGACAGCAGCGCCACCGAGCCCACGCTGGACGACTGGGTGGCCGACCTGGAGGCCGTGGTGGATGCGGCCGGGCTGGAGCGCTTCACCCTGCTGGGCTGTTCGCAGGGTTGCGCCATTTCCATCGCCTACGCCGTACGCCACCCGGAGCGTGTCAGCGCGCTCGTGCTGTTCGGCGGTTATCTGCGCGGGATCGCACGGCGCGAGCTGGCGCCCGAGCAGTTGCGCGAGGCCAGGCTCATGCTCGATCTGGTGGAGCTGGGCTGGGGCCGCGAGAACCCGGCTTTCCGGCAGGTCTATACATCGCTCTTCATCCCGGGCGGCACGCTGGAGCAGATGGAATGGTTCAACGAGCTCGAACGCCGCTCGACCACCCCGGCCAATGCCCTGCGCACGCTGCGCGCGCTCAGCGATCTGGACGTGAGCGATCAGGCGCGCCAGGTGCAGTGCCCCACGCTGGTCCTGCACGCGCGCGGCGATGCCCGCGTGCCTTTCGAGGAGGGCCGGCGGGTGGCCGGCGCCATACCCGGCGCGCAGTTCGTGCCGCTGGAAGGCCGCAACCACGTGCTGCTGCAAGACGAGCCGGCCTTCGCGCAATGCATGGAGCAGATCCGCGATTTCATGGCGCGCCACGGCCAGGACCAGGCGGCGCCCCGGCTGGACCTGACGCCGCGCGAACACGAACTGCTGGAGCTGCTGGCCCATGGCCTGGACAACCTGCAGATCGCCGCCCACCTGGGCCTGGCCGAGAAGACCGTGCGCAACAAGGTCAGTGCCGTCTTCGACAAGCTGCAGGTGGAAACCCGCGCCCAGGCCATCGTCAAGGCGCGCATGGCGGGCTACGGCCTCAAAGCCCTGCCGCGCTGAAGCTGCGCGTGGCGGGACGGGTGTCCCGGGTCGGCGCCGGGACGCCCGTCATCTGTGCAGATCAGCCCGGTGGCGGTGCAATGAGGCCATCACCACCGGAGATCGCCATGCACCACATTCCCGCCCTTGCCAGCCAGCCCGTTTCCCTGATGGCTCCCTTGCGCCAGGCCGGCCGTGCCCTGGCCGCCTGGGGCCTGCGCCAGTGGCAGGCCCTGTGCGCGCAGGCCGAACGCCCGGGCCGCCAGGTGCCGTACTACTGAAGAGCGCCGCGTCGACGACCGCGACGTTTCATCGCGGGGCAGGCCCCGGCAAGGGCGCACAATCAGGCCGCCTACCAGCCCAGGGGTTCTGATGCGCCACGCCTTGATCCATCACCGCACCGATCTGTCGACGATTGCCAGCTGGGCCATGTTCAGCCGCGGCCTGCAGCCCGAGTTCCCGCCGGCGGTGCAGCAGCAACTGGCCCGGCTCAAGGGCCCGGCGCAGGAGCAGGACAGCCGCATCCGCGACCTCAGCGCGCTGCCCTGGTGCTCCATCGACAACGATGACTCGCGCGATCTGGACCAGCTCACCGCGGGCGAGGTGCTGCCGCACGGCCGCATGCGTCTCTTCGTCGCCGTGGCCGACGTGGACGCGCTGGTGAAAAAAGGCTCTCCCGTCGACGAGCATGCGCGCATCAACACCACCTCGGTCTACACCTCGGCGCGCGTTTTTCCCATGCTGCCCGAGCGCCTGAGCCACGACCTCACCTCGCTCAACCCCGATGAAGATCGCCTGGCCGTGGTCTGCGAAATGGAGTTCAGCGACGACGGCATCATGACCGCCTCCGTCATCTACCGTGCCCGCGTGCGCAACCAGGCGCAGCTGGCCTACGACACCGTGTCCGACTGGCTGGAGGACCAGGGCGAGCTGCCCGCCGTCGCCCGTCGCATCGCCGGCCTGGACGCGCAGCTGCATCTGCAGGACGCGCTGGCGCAGAAGCTGCGCGTGCTGCGCCGCGCCGAAGGCTCGCTGGAATTCGAGACCTTCCAGCCGCGCGCGCTGTTCGACGGCGAGCGCATCACCGACATCCGCCTGCAGCCGCAGAACCGTGCGCGCCAGCTGATCGAGGAATTCATGATCGCCACCAACGGCTGCACCGCACGCTACCTGGCGGCGCAGGGCGCGGCCTCGCTGCGGCGTGTGGTGCGCTCGCCCGAGCGCTGGTTGCGCATCGTCGAAGTGGCGCAGGGCTACGGCACGGCGCTGCCGCACGAGCCCGACGCCAGGGCGCTGGAGGCCTTCCTGGCCCGGCAGCACCGGCTGGACCCGCTGCGCTTTCCGGACCTGTCACTCGTCATCGTCAAGCTCATGGGTTCGGGTGAATACGTGGTGGAGCGCCCGCAGGGCCCGCCCATCGGCCATTTCGGCCTGGCCGTGCAGGACTACATGCACTCCACGGCGCCCAACCGCCGTTACCCGGACCTCATCACCCAGCGCCTGCTCAAGGCGGCACTGGCCGGCGAGCGGCCGCCATACTCCAACGAGGAGCTGGCCGAGCTGGCGGCGCACTGCACCGCGCAGGAAGACGCCGCGCAGAAGGTGGAGCGGCAGGTACGCAAGTCCGAGGCGGCACTCCTGCTGCATGACCGCATTGGCCAGCGTTTTGACGCCCTGGTCACCGGCATCAGCCCCAGCGGCACCTGGGTGCGCATCTTCGAGCCGCCGGCCGAGGGCCGCCTCACGGGCGATCTACCCGAACTGCGGGTGGGGCAGGCGCTGCGCGTGAAGCTGGTTTCCACCTCGGTGGAGCGCGGCTTCATCGACTTCGTGCTCGCGCACTGACGGAAGTCGGCTGACGCGCCGGGCGCCTCAGTTGCCCACTTTCAGCGCGCCGCGGCGGATCTGGTCGCGCTCCAGGCTTTCGAACAGGGCCTTGAAGTTGCCCTCGCCAAAACCCTCGTCGGCCTTGCGCTGGATGAACTCGAAGAACACCGGGCCCAGCAGCGTCTCGGAGAAGATCTGCAGCAGCAGGCGTGGCCGTCCGTCCTTGGTGGAGCCGTCGAGCAAAATGCCGCGCGCCTGCAGTTCGGGCACGGGCTCGCCGTGGCCGGGCAGGCGCTCGGCCAGCATGTCGTAATAGATGTCGTTGGGCGCTGTCATCAGCGGAATGCCGGCAAGCTGCAGTGCATCCACGCTCTCGATCAGGTTGTCCGTCAGCAGGGCGATGTGCTGGATGCCCTCGCCGCTGAACTTCATCAGGTACTCCTCGATCTGGCCCGTGCCGCGGCCCGATTCCTCATTCAGCGGGATGCGGATCAGCCCGTCGGGCGCCATCATGGCGCGGCTGGTCAAGCCGGTGTACTCGCCTTTGATGTCGAAGTAGCGGATCTCGCGGAAGTTGAAGATGCGTTCGTAGAAGGCGCCCCAGAAGGCCATGCGGCCGCGGTAGACGTTGTGCGTCAGATGGTCGATCACCTGGAAGCCATGGCCGCGCGGGTGGCGGTCCACGCCCTCGATGAATTCGAAGTCGATGTCGTAGATGCTCTTGCCGTCCTCGAAGCGGTCGATCAGATAGAGCGACGCGCCGCCGATGCCCTTGATCGCCGGCAGGCGCAGCTCCATGGGCCCGGTGGGAACGTCCACCGGCTGCGCGCCCAGCTCCAGCGCACGGGCATAGGCCTGGTGTGAATCGCGCACACGAAAGGCCATGGCGCAGGCGCTGGGGCCATGCTCGGCGGCAAAGTAGCCGGCCAGGCTGCGCGGTTCGCGGTTGACGATGAAGTTGATGTGGCCCTGGCGGTAGAGCAGCACGTCCTTGCTGCGGTGGCGTGCTACCAGGGAGAAGCCCATCTTCTCGAACAGGGGCTCCAGGGTGTTGGGCGCGGGCGAGGCGAATTCAACGAACTCGAAGCCGCACAGGCCCATGGGATTGTCGAACAGATCAGCCATGAGAGGTCTCCAGAAAAAATGATCAATGCGCGGGCACGCAGGCCCCGCCGTTGTTGTGTCAACAGCGGCGCCAAGGCGGCGCGCAGGGCCGCCCGCGCGTGCTGCGCGCCAGGTGCTGGCCGATGATCAGGAACTGGGTGGACATGGAATGTCTTGACTGGTCTCAAGGTTAACGCATCCGGCTGACAGGACCGATGCGGGCAACCCGCCCGGCTAAACCCTGCGTGGGGCAGGTGTATATGACCCGCATCAAGGCAAACCCTATAAGATTCACAACAGATACATCTATAGGGCCTGCGCCTTGCCGCCCATGACCGACCCCACCCCCGCCCGCATCATCCCCATCCAGCCCCAGGCTCCGGACCCGGAGCTCATGGTCTCGCTCTACGAGAAGCAGAAGAAGATCTACCCCCGCGCCGTCAGCGGCTGGTTCGCCCGCTGGCGCTGGACCATGGTCTGGCTCACCCAGCTCGTGTTCTACGGCCTGCCCTGGCTGCAGTGGAACGAACGCCAGGCCGTGCTGTTCGACCTGAACGAACGACGCTTCTACGTGCTGGGCCTGGTGCTGCACCCGCAGGACTTCATCTACCTCGCGGCGCTGCTGGTGATCTCGGCCATGGCCCTGTTCTTCTTCACGGCGGTGGCCGGGCGCCTGTGGTGCGGCTACGCCTGCCCGCAGACGGTCTACACCGAGATGTTCCTCTGGGTAGAGCGCCACACCGAAGGCGACCGCAGCGCGCGCATGCGCCTGGACGCCGCTCCCTGGAGCGCGCAGAAGATCGCCCGCAAGGGCAGCAAGCAGATCATGTGGCTGGCCATCGGCCTGTACACCGGCTTCACCTTCGTCGGTTATTTCACGCCCATCCACACCCTGGCGGCAGAGGCGGCCGCGCTGTCCTTCTCGCCCTGGGAATGGTTCTGGGTGCTGTTCTACGGTTTGGCCACCTACGGCAACGCCGGCTACCTGCGCGAGCAGGTCTGCAAGTACATGTGCCCCTACGCCCGTTTCCAGAGCGCGCTGATCGACATGGATTCGCTGGTCATCGCCTACGACAGCCAGCGTGGCGAGGCGCGCGGCTCGCGTTCGCGCCAGGCCGATCCCAAGGCCCTGGGCCTGGGTGACTGCATCGACTGCACCCTGTGCGTTCAGGTCTGCCCCACGGGCATCGACATCCGCCAGGGCCTGCAGAACGAATGCATCGCCTGCGCCGCCTGCATCGACGTCTGCGACGACGTCATGGACAAGATGGGCTACGCCCAGGGCTTGATCCGCTATTCATCGGGCAACGCCATCGTCAAGTCCTGGTCGCCCGCGCAGATGCTGCGCCGTGTCTGGCGCCCGCGGGTGCTGATCTATGGCGCCTTGCTTCTGGCCATGAGCCTGGCCTTCGTGGTCAGCCTCTCGCTGCGCCAGGGTTTCGTGGTCGACGTCATCAAGGACCGCGGCGCCATGGCGCGTGTGGTGGGGCAGGGCGTGGTGGAGAACGTCTACCGCATGCAGATCACCAATGGCAGCGAACACCCGCAGCACTACCGCATCGGCGTGGCCGGGCTGGAGGGGCTGGCCATCGTCACGCCCACCGAACTGGCGGTCGACGCGCTGGACATCGGCACCCTGCCGCTGCGCCTGACCTTGCCGCCTGAAACCGCCCAGGCCCACCCGGGCCAGGCCAGGCCCATCGTGTTCACGGTCACCACGGTGCAGGAGGGCGAGGAGAAGACCACGCGGGTGAAGTCCACCTTCCTGGTGCCGCGCTGAGCCGGGCAAAAAAAAGCCCGGCCGGCCCGCAGGCCGACCGGGCGCTCGTGCCGCTTCAGCCGCAACCGCAAGCCGAACCCGAGCCGCAGCCCTGCGCCGGCTGCGGCGTCTCGAACTGCGGGAACAGCACGTTGTTCTCCAGGTGGATGTGGTTGATCAGATCCTCGTTGAGCTGGGCGATGCCGGCGTACAGCGCGCGCCAGGTGTTGCAGGCGCCTTGGGGCGGCGTGGCGTCGTGGGTGAGGGCGGCCAGGCGTTCCAGGGCCTCGCCGTGGTCCACGTGCTCGTGCCGCATCATGCCGATGGGCTGCACCACGAAGGCGTTGCCGCCGGCCTTGAGCATGGGGAACAGGATCTGCTCCTCCTTCATCATGTGCGAGAGCAGCTCCTGCTCCATGTGCTCCAGGAAGTCGGCCAGCCCGGCGGGCACGTCCGGGTTATCGCGGTGCACGGCCTCCACCCGGCGCGCCATGCGGATCAGCTCGGGCAGCTGCGCGCGGTGCACCTCGTGGTAACGGGCCAGGATGTGGTCGATCAGCGCGCCAGGCTCGCTGGCGGCCGGCATCGTGCTGGGGCGCTGCAGGGCGCCCAGCTCTTCCATCAGGGCGGGGAGGTCCAGGCCCTTGTCGGCCGCGGCGTCGCGCAGGCTGACCTGGCCGCCGCAGCAGAAGTCCAGCTTCAGGCGGCGGAACACGGCGGTGGCACCGGGCAGCTGCACGGCGATCTGGCCGATGGCCTGGTCGGCGCTCAGGGTGTCGGGGGCGGTGGTTTCCAGTCGGGCGTTCATCACAATACTCCATGTCTGTATGAGGTGCAGCCATTATGAATTTGAAGAAATACTTTGTGCATATCTTCAAGTTGATCTGGCGCAAGCTTCAGCCATTTGGGGCGGATGCCCCTGGAGCGCGCAGGGAAATCGTGGGCCTTCAGGCCGGCCCGGGGGGTGTCGCAGGCCGCACCATGTGGGCCGGGTTCACCCAGCGGTCGAAGTCCGCCGCGCTCACATGGCCCAGCGCCAGCGCCGCCTCGCGCAGGGTGCAACCATCGTGGTGCGCGCGCTTGGCGATCTCGGCGGCGCGGTCGTAGCCGATGTGCGGGGTCAGCGCCGTCACCAGCATCAGCGAGCGGTCCAGCAGTTCCTGGATGCGCTCGCGCCGGGGTTCGATGCCTTGCGCGCAAAACGCGTCGAAGCTGGCCATGCCGTCGGCCAGCAGGCGGATGCTCTGCAGCAGGTTGTGGGCGATCAGCGGCTTGTAGACGTTGAGCTCGAAATTCCCCGAGGCCCCGCCCAGGGTGATGGCCACATCATTGCCCATGACCTGGCAGCAGAGCATGGTGAGCGCTTCGCACTGCGTGGGGTTCACCTTGCCCGGCATGATGGAACTGCCCGGCTCGTTCTCGGGGATGGTGATCTCGCCCAGGCCCGAGCGCGGGCCCGAGGCCAGCCAGCGCACGTCGTTGGCGATCTTCATCAGCGCCACCGCCAGCGTCTTGAGCGCGCCGTGCACGGCCACCGCGCCGTCGTGCGCGGCCAGTGCGGCGAACTTGTTGGGCGCGCTGGTGAAGGGCAGCTGCGCGCCGCGCGCCAGTTCGGCCGCGACCCGCGTGCCGAACTCGGGGTGCGTGTTCAGGCCCGTGCCCACCGCCGTGCCGCCGATGGCCAGCGGGTAGAGCGAGGCCAGCGTGGCGTGGATCAGCGTTTGCGCATGCTCCAGCTGCGCCGCATACCCCGAGAATTCGTCGCCCAGCGTCAGCGGCGTCGCGTCCTGCAGGTGGGTGCGGCCGATCTTCACGATGTCGCCGAAGTCCGCCGCCTTGGCCGTCAGCGTCTTACGCAGCCGGGCCAGCGCCGGCAGCAGCGACACGGAGATGCTGTGCGCCGCCGCCAGGTGCATGGCCGTGGGGAACACGTCGTTGGACGACTGGCCCAGGTTCACGTCGTCATTCGGGTGCACCAGCCGGGCGGCGCCGCGCGGGCCGCCCAGCAGCTCGGAAGCCCGGTTGGCCAGCACCTCGTTCATGTTCATGTGGCTCTGCGTGCCCGAGCCGGTCTGCCAGACCGAGAGCGGGAACTCGGCGTAGTGCTCGCCGTCCAGCACTTCTTCCGCCGCGCTGGCGATGGCCATGGCCTTGTCGGGCGCCAGCAGGGCCAGCTCCAGGTTCACGCGGGCGCTGGCCAGCTTGACCATGGCCAGCGCCTGGACGATCTCCACCGGCATGCGCTCGGTGGAGATGTCGAAGCAGGCCAGCGAGCGCTGCGTCTGCGCGCCCCAGAGCCGCCCGGTGGGTACCTCGATGGGGCCGAAGCTGTCGTGCTCGGTGCGTGTGGGCGCGGGGGGAGGGGGGGTGCTGAGGGACATGGTGATGCTCCCGTGCTGCGGTGGGTCATTCCACCGCCACCATTGTGCGCCGCGCCAGATGCGGGTTCAATACAGCCTGTGCCCCCGGCACTGCCGGGCACGGCCAGAAAGGAAACCTGTCATGTCGCCCCACTACCACCGGTTCTGTGAACTGTTCGCCCAGCTGGGCCTGCCCGCCGATGTGCCCAGCATCGCCGCCTTCATCCAGAGCCATTCGCCGCTGCCCCCCGCCACCCGGCTGGAAGACGCGCCCTTCTGGACGCCGGCCCAGGCTGCGCTGCTGCGCGAGCAGCTGGTGGACGATGCCGACTGGGCCGAAGTGACCGACCAGCTCAACCTGGCCCTGCGCGCCGCCCGGCCCTGAAACGCCCCGCGGCAAAGCCCTTGCGCCAGCAGGTGCTGGCCGGCGGCACCACAATGCGCGCTGTTTCATTGCCATCACCCCGGAGACTTCCATGAGCATTTCCATGTACCAGGCCAGCGTGCCGCGTTTCATCAACATCCTCGGCAACCTCAGCGCCATCCTGGACAAGGCGCAGGCCCATGTGCTGGCGAAGAAGCTGGACGAGACCGCGCTCACCGGTTTTCGCCTCTACCCCGACATGCTGCCCATGGCCCGCCAGGTCATGATCGTCACCGACACCGCCAAGGGCCTGGCCGCGCGCCTGGCCGGCGTGGAGATCCCGGTCTACGAAGACACGGAGAAGACCATGGCCGAACTGCAGGCCCGCATCGCCAAGACCATCGCCTACCTGCAGAGCTTCAAGCCCGCGCAGATCGACGGCACGGAAGACAAGGAAATCGTCATCAAGCGCGGCGACAAGGAAACCCGCTACACCGGCATGCAGTTCATGCTGGGCCACGCCGTGCCCAACTTCTACTTCCACGTCACCACCACCTACGCCATCCTGCGGCACAACGGCGTGGAGATCGGCAAGCGGGACTATCTGGGCAATCCCTGATTGGTCACCGGGCGCGGCGTTTCGGTGGCGCAGGCGGCCAGTGTCATCATCCGCCTCGCGGCTCAGGCGCCATGCCAGCGCGGTTCGCTTGGCTCGAACGTAGAGCGACTGCTTCACTGATTGCAACCGTCCGCAACGGGTTGGCAAGAGACATTCAGAACAAAACGGGGCCTTTCGGCCCCGTTCTCCTTGGCGCTCGCGCTCCAGCTCACTCGTAGTCAAAATCCTCGCGGTAATCATCGGGATTGATCCCCTCCGCGCGCAGCGGCTCCACCAGGCGATAACGCGTGACCTTGGCGGAGGCGGTGATGTAGCCCTTGATGACGATCTCGCGCGTCACCGGGCTGTGCATTTCGCTGGCCAGCAGTTCGATGACGCGGGTGGTCTTGCGTCGCGCCAGCATGCGGAACAGGGCCGGCACATGGGCCAGCAGGCGCTGCAGCAGCTGCTCGGCGTCGGGATACCACTGGCCCTGCTTGGGCAGCTCGGGCACGAAGCCCCACTCGTCTTCGGTCAGCGCGCGCCACAGCACGATGGAGTGGCCGTCGGCGTCGCTGACGCAGGCCATCTCCTCCAGCTCCGGCGTGCGCATGGGCTCGTAGCGGGCCGCGGCGCCGGCGGCCAGCAGGGCCTGATAGGCCTCCTGCACATTGCCGACCGTCAGGCGCAGCGAGACCCTGGACTCGATGGCGGGCACCTGCAGCAGGCGGATGGCCACGTTGCCGGTGTCGATGTCCAGGTAGCCCTCGCCGCGGCGCGACTCGGCAAAACCCATGACATCGCGCCACAAGCGGGCGGCGCGTTCCAGATCCTTGACCGGCACGACCAGATGGCTGATTCCAAAGAACATGTGATGACCCAAGACGAGTGATAGGCGGCGAATGGTAGCAGCGACGGGGTGGCACTGCGCGGATTTTGGCAGCCGGGCCCGCCTGTACCGACGATCCGGCGCCTGGCACCCCGCTGTCGTGCGGTGTGCAGAGGTGATTACACTCCCGGACCAAGCCCCAGCATTCCACAGGAAAGAAGAAGACCCGCATGAGCACACCCCACCGTATCACCGTCATTGGCGCCGGCTTCGGCGCCCTGTCCAGCGTGCGCGAGATCCGGCGGCGCGACCCGGCCGTGCAGATCACGCTGGTCTCGCCGCGCGCCGAGCTGCACTACCTGCCCGGCATCATCTGGATCCCCAGCGGCCTGCGCACGCGCGAGCAGCTGGTGCTGCCGCTGGCCAATTTCTTCGCCCGCATGCAGGTGACGCACGTCGCCGCCGAGGTGACCGGCCTGCGCGAAGGCGGCCGCCTGGTGGACACCACGGCCGGCGAGGTGCACAACGATGCGCTGGTGATCGCCAGCGGCGGGCGCTTCATCAAGAAGCTGCCGGGCATCGAACACGCCATCACGCCCTGCGAGGGCATCGCTGCGGCCGAGCAGATCCGCGACCGCCTGAGCGCGATGAAAGGCGGCACCATTGCCGTGGGTTTCGCCGGCAATCCGAACGAGCCCAGCGCGGTGCGCGGCGGGCCCATGTTCGAGTTCCTCTTCGGCATCGACGAACAGCTCAAGCGCGAGGGCCGGCGTGACCAGTTCGAGCTGGTTTTCTTCAACCCGAGCAAGGAGCCCGGCAATCGCCTGGGCCCCAAGGCTGTGCAGCATCTGCTGGACGAGATGGCGCGGCGCAAGATCCGCACCCACCTGGGCCACAAGATGCTGCGCTTCGAGGCGGACAAGGTCGTCACCGAAGGCGGCGAACTCAAAGCCGACCTCATCCTCTTCATGCCCGGCATGACGGGCAATGCTTGGTTCGACCAGACGGCGCTGGCGCGCTCCCCCGGCGGCCTGCTGCAGGCTGACGCGCAGTGCCGCGTACAAGGCGCCGAGCAGGTCTACGTGGTGGGCGACTCGGGCAGCTTCCCCGGCCCCGACTGGATGCCCAAGCAGGCGCACATGGCCGACCTGCAAGCCGCCGCCGCCGCGCAGAACCTGCTGGCCGGCCTGCGCGGCCAGACACCCACGGCCACCTTCAAGGTGGAACTGATGTGCATCATCGATGCCCTGAGCCAAGGCACGCTGGTGTGGCGCACCCCCACGCGCAACATCATCCTGCCACCCAGCCGCCTGTTCCACTGGGCCAAACGCTGGTTCGAAGGCATGTATCTGAGGAAGTACCGCTGAGCGGGCGACTGCAGGGCGATCGCTCTGTGCTGGAATTGCAACGGGGCCGTGGGCCCCGTTGTTCATGGATGCGTGTGGTTCCGGCCTTGGTGTGCCGTCGTCGAGGACTTGTTGCGGCCAAGAGCAAGCGCTTGGCTCGGGCGAGTGTAGGTCCGGTCTAGGCTGGTTGCTGCCGGTCAAATTTCGCGGACTGATGACCGCTAGTGCCGATAGCGGTCGACCAAGATTGGGGCCAGAAACTGTCGCTCTATGACCCTTTTGGGGGATATCGCCCTGTGCATCGGCTTCCTAGAATCTGTCCAGAACGCTGCGTGGTTTGACGGTTTCATTTATACCTGTACAAACAGCCACAAGAATTGAGATTTCTTCAATAGTGACAAGCCTTTAGGGTGGATCCAATGGACGGTTTATCACGCAGGCTCCGTTTTATTTCGCAAGTTTTGCGATCTACATCACGTTAGCCCTATCAAGAGGAGCATTCACCACCATGAAGAGAGCAATCCTGATCACTGGCTTCAACAACTGGGGCAAGACAACTCACATCTACAGCATGTTCGGGCGCTCTCGCTTTTACATGGGGAGCACCTATTCCATCCCAGGAGTGAACGGACAATTCACCGTAGAGTCGCACTCGAACGACGATTTCGGTGAAGACCGTTTCGTCGAGGCCGTGAAGGATCGAATCGCTCAATCGCCACCGGTGGAGAAAGATATCTTTTGTGCGTTCTGCCCGACCCGAGAGGACGACAACGATTCGCGGCGCATTCTCCAAGGCAAGCCATTCTCAGGCTTCGACGAAATCCACCTCCTGTTACTGAAATACAAATGGGATTTCCACGCCGAACTCAGAATTCAGGATATCCGCAACTACTTGTCGCCCGTCGCAAATGTCCAGTTCTTCGTAGTTGATGCTGATGCCAGCCAAACAACAGACGCCTCGCGGCGCCAAGCTAGGGAGAGTCAAATTGTTTCCTATCTCAAGCGCCTCTATCCATAGGGCTAACCCATCATTCCACCGGACCTGCGCGAAGAGCCGCGCAGGCCGGTTATCTCCACGTTAGACCGCAATGGCATGGCGACTGGTTACGGATACAGAGATTCGGAACCTCCCGGTGCCCGAAAAGATGTTCGCTTATGCGACGTCGTACGCGCGGGGTGCGCTCGCACTCTGCGATGAGCTTGCGCAGTCATCTGCGTATTCGTGGCCTGACGGAGCTGTGGTCTTGATGATGTCCTCGCATGCCACAGAGCTCTTTCTGAAGGCAATGTTGCTTAAACGCGTCCCAGAAGAACTTGTTTGGGATCTGGGGCACGACCTTGAAAGCGCGTGGGAGGGGTACTGCCTGAGCTTTCCTGAGCCGGAGTATCAGTGGGATATCCCGTTCAAGACGGTATATTCTGCAGGAATCACACCAGCGCAGAAGGCTGAATTCCAGAAGATGCGAGACGCTCACCACAGTATCCTTTTCCGCTATCCTGTAGACAAGAAGACCGGGAAAGACTGGAAAGGTTTGTACGCTTTCGAGCCTAACCTGTTCATACCTGTCCTTCGGAAAATGAAAGATGACTTCAGGCGCGTTTGGTCCGTCGCGGTCTAACAAGGCAGTCAACACAGACGCCCAAGGAAGTCCGCGCCTTCGGCGCTACGAGTTCCTTGGTCACCGGTCACTTCCACGTTGAGGGTCTGATCTTTCGGGCGCTATGCGACCGCTATGTAGCCGCAACAAGCCTCTCAGGATTCCGTAGCAACCGGCAGCAATCGCTGCAATGCCGTCATTAACTTGATCTTGCCGACTGGCCGTGACGGGTCGGAAGCGGGTATCAAAGAGAACGGGGCCTTTCGGCCCCGCTCTCTTTGATGCCTCATGAACATCACATCCCGCTGTAATTCGGCCCCCCGCCGCCTTCCGGCGTGACCCACACGATGTTCTGCGTGGGGTCCTTGATGTCGCAGGTCTTGCAGTGCACGCAGTTCTGCGCGTTGATCTGCAGGCGGTCGCTGTTGTCGGCGTTCTTCACGAACTCGTAGACGCCAGCCGGGCAGTAGCGGCTTTCGGGGCCGGCGTACCTGGCCAGGTTGATGCTCACGGGCACGCTGGCGTCTTTCAGCGTCAGGTGCGCGGGCTGGTCTTCGGCGTGGTTGGTGTTGCTGATGAAGACGCTGCTCAGGCGGTCGAAGGTGAGCTTACCGTCCGGCTTCGGATACGCGATCTGCGCGCACTCGGCCGCGGGCTTGAGGCGGGTGTGGTCGGCTTCCTCGCGGTGAATGGTCCAGGGCGGGCTCTTGATGCCGATTTTGGGCAGGAACCAGTTTTCGATGCCGGTCATGATGGCGCCGATGAGGTTGCCCTTCTTGAACCACTGCTTGAAGTTGCGCGACTTGTGCAGTTCGTCGTAGAGCCAGCTCTGCGCGAAGTTGACCGGGTAGGCGGTCACTTCGTCATGCTGGCGGCCGCTGGTCAGCGCACCGTACAGCGCCTCGGCGGCCAGCATGCCGCTCTTGATGGCGGCGTGGCTGCCCTTGATGCGGCTGGCGTTGAGGTAACCCGCGTCGCAGCCCACCAGGGCGCCGCCGGGGAAGACCACCTTGGGCAGGCTCAGCAGGCCGCCGGCGGTGATGGCGCGCGCGCCGTAGCCGATGCGCTTGCCGCCTTCGATGTGCTTGCGGATGGCGGGGTGGGTCTTCCAGCGCTGCATTTCCTCGAAGGGGCTGAGCCAGGGGTTCTGGTAGTCCAGGCCGGTGACGAAACCCAGGGTGACCTTGTTGCCTTCCAGGTGGTAGAGGAAGCCGCCGCCATAGGTGCTGTTGTCCATGGGCCAGCCGGCGGTGTGCACCACGCGGCCGGGCTGAGCCTGGGCGGCCGGCACTTCCCACAGTTCCTTGATGCCCAGGGCGTAGCTCTGCGGGTCCCGTCCTTCGTCGAGCTTGAACCTGGCGATGATCTGCTTGCCCAGGTGGCCGCGCGCGCCTTCGGCGAACACGGTGTACTTGGCGTGCAGTTCCATGCCGAGCTGGAAGCCGTCATGCGGCTGGCCGTCCTTGCCGATGCCCAGGTTGCCGGTGGCCACGCCCTTGACGGAGCCGTCCTCGTTGTAGAGCACCTCGGCGGCGGTGAAGCCGGGGAAGATTTCCACACCCAGGGCTTCGGCCTGCTCGCCCAGCCATTTGGTGAGCACACCCAGGCTGATGACGTAGTTGCCGTCGTTGTGGAAGCAGTCGGGCACCAGGAAGTTGGGGGTGCGCTTGGCCCCGGTTTCGCTGAGGAAGAGCACGTCGTCGCCGGTCACGGCTTGGTGCAGGGGGGCGCCCATCTCTTTCCAGTTGGGGAAGAGTTCGTTGAGGGCGATGGGGTCCATCACCGCGCCGGAGAGGATGTGGGCGCCGGGTTCGCCGCCTTTTTCCAGCACGACGACCGAGACGTCCTGGCCTTTTTCAGCGGCCAGCTGCTTGAGGCGGATGGCCGTGGACAGGCCGCCGGGGCCGCCGCCGACGACGACCACGTCGTATTCCATGGCCTCGCGGGGGCCGAACTGGGCAAGGATTTCTTCGTTCGTCATGGCGGCTGCTTTCGTATGAAGTCGCTTGATAATGGGGCTGTCGTGGGGTCGGATGTTAGGGGTAAACGCTCACCCGGCCTGTCGGATTTGCGACTGATTTTATGCCGGTTTAAGATAAAAATAGAACGGTCGTTCTATTTTGTTTGGTCTGACTCAGAAAGGGCCTGTCATGGCTTACAGCATCGATCTTTCCGGCCGCGTGGCCTTCATCACCGGCGCCTCGGGCGGCCTGGGTGCCCAGTTTGCGCGCACCCTGTCGCGTGCCGGCGCGGCCGTGGTGCTGGCGGCGCGGCGCATCGAGAAGCTCAAGGAGCTGCGCGCGCAGATCGAGGGCGAGGGTGGCGACGCCCACGTGGTGGAGCTCGACGTGACGGACATCGGCTCCATCAAGTCGGCCGTGGCGCACGCCGAGACCGAGGTGGGTTCCATCGACATCCTCATCAACAATTCGGGCGTCTCCACGACCCAGCGCATCGTGGACGTGACGGAGGAAGACTACGACTTCGTGCTGGACACCAACACCAAGGGCGCCTTCTTCGTGGCGCAGGAAGTGGGCAAGCGCATGCTGGCGCGCGCCAAGGGGGCGGCGCCGGGCACGTTCACTGGCGGGCGTATCGTGAACATCGCGTCCATGGCCGGGCTCAAGGTGCTGCCGCAGATCGGCGTGTACTGCATGAGCAAGGCCGCCGTGGTGCACATGACGCGGGCCATGGCCATGGAGTGGGGCAAGTTCGGCATCAACGTCAACGCGCTGTGCCCGGGTTACATCGACACCGAGATCAACCACCACCACTGGCAGACCGAGCAGGGCCAGAAGCTCATCGCCATGCTGCCGCGCAAGCGCGTGGGCCAGCCGGCCGACCTGGACGCAGTGCTGGTGATGCTGTGTTCCAACGAGAGCCATTTCATCAATGGCGCGGTGATCCAGGCCGACGACGGCTTCGCGGTCTGAGGCCCCGCGTATCGCTCGCATGAGCCAGCCACGACAGGGCGGTGACGCCTCGCATACCCTGAACCGGGTGACCAATGTGGTCATCGCCCTGGTTCTGCTGCTGTTTGTTTTCTACGCCCTCGATTCCTGGCGGAAGGTCAAGGCCCGGGAAGACCAGCACATGGAGTCCATCCTGGTGCTCATGGCCAGGACGCTGGACACCTATTTCCTCTCCAAGCAGGCCGGCATGCTGACCCTGGCCGAGGCGATCGACAAGCTGCCCGGCGGCCCGGGCAACCGGGCCGGGATGCAGCACCTGCTGGAGGATTACAAGAAGCACCGGCAGGACATCAGCCTGGCTTTCGTCACGGACATGCGCGGGCAGTTTCTGGCCTCGTCCCATACGCGGGAGCTGCGCCAGCTCCCGAGCATCGGCGACCAGCCCTCCTTCAAGGTCTTCCAGTCCGAGTACGACAACACGCGTGGCGTCTACCTGGGGCGGCCCCAGGTGGGGATGCTGACGGGGCAATGGTCTTTCTCGCTGCGTTATGTGCTGCGTGATCGCACGGGCAAGGGCATTGCCGTGCTGACGGATGTCTTTCCCACGGATTTCATGGTGTCGGTGTGGAAAGAGGCGCCCATGGTCGAACGGCTCCTGGTGGGCATCATGCGGGACGACGGCTACCTGCTGTCGCGCTACCCCCTGCCCCCGACGGTCCGCAAGGAAGATGTGTTCGGCACCCCCCGCACGGGGGCGCTCTACAGCTATCTGAAGCAGCATGACTTCCCCTGGTACGGGCGGGTGACGGGCCCCACCTCGCTCTCCGGCGGGGATGACTACGTGAACGTCTTCTACCGGCTGGAGAGCTTCCCGGTGACGGCCTTCGTCGCCCAGCCCGAGCACCAGATCGTCTACCTGTGGTTTGCGGGCATCGGGACCCCGCTGGTCATGCTGATCCTGCTGCTGGTGTCGATCAGGCTGGTTTCCTGGAAACTGGTCGAGCAGGCACGCAGGAGCGAAGCCGAAAGAATGGCCGCCGATGCGGCACTGCGCGCGAGCGAGGCGGAGCAGCGTTTCCTGATCGACAACCTGATGACGGGCGTCGTCGTCCATGACGCGGCAGGCGCCGTCCTGCGCTGCAATAACGAGGCCAGCAAACTCCTGGGCCTGAGCTTCGAGCAGATGACGGGCAAGCATCTGATCGACCCGGCCTGGCGTTTCCTGAACGAGGACGGCAGCACCATGGCGGTGACCGACTACCCGGCCTCGCGCGTGCTGACGACCCGGCAGCCCGTCAAGGACCTCGTGGCCGGCATCGTGAAATCGGAGGGCGCCGACATCAGCTGGGTGCTGTGCCGTGCCGATCCCTGGATAAGCGCAGCCGGTCAGCTGGACCAGATCGTCGTGACCTTTGTCGACATCACCATGCGGCGCCAGCTGACCTCGGAACTGCAGGACCGCGAGTTGAAGTTCAAGGCCCTGTTCGAGAACAGCATGGACGCCGTGCTGCTGACCGTGCCCGATGGCCGGGTGCTGGCCGCCAACCGCGCGGCGTGCCAGCTCTTCGGGCTGAGCGAGGCGCAGCTCATCGCGAAGGGGCGGGCCGGCCTGACGGACGCCGCCGATCCCCGGCTCCATGAACTGCTGGCGAAGCGATCGGCGACGGGACGGGCGGGCGGCCTGCTGACGATGATCCGCGGCGACGGCAGCCGGTTCACGGTGGAGATCAGCTCCAGCCTCTACCAGGACAGCCAGGGCGGCCAGTACAGCAGCATGATCCTGCGCGACATGACCGAGCGCCTGCGCAGCCAGGCCGAGCTGGAAGCCGCCAATACCGAAATGCGCCGCGTCAACGAGCAGCTGGCCGAAGTCGCCCACTTCGACATGCTGACCCATCTGCCCAACCGGGTGCTGCTGTCGGACCGCCTGCAGCAGGCCATGGCGCAATCCGCGCGGCGGGACAAGTCCGTGGGCATCGCCTTCCTGGACCTGGACGGCTTCAAGGACATCAACGACCGGCACGGGCATGCGACGGGTGACGACTTCCTGGTGGCCATAGCCAGGCGGCTCAAGTCCGTGCTGCGCGACGGCGACACGCTGGCCCGCATCGGGGGCGACGAGTTCGTCGCCGTCATGACGGACCTGGCGAACGAGCAGGACTGCGAGCCCCTGCTGCGCCGGCTGCTGCAGGTGGCGGCCGAGCCGGTGCAGATCGACGGCCACCCGCTCCAGGTGTCGGCCAGCATCGGCGTCACCCTCTACCCGACGGACAGCTCAAGCTCCGAGCAGCTGGTGCGGCATGCCGACCAGGCCATGTACCTGGCCAAGCAGGCCGGCAAGAACCGCTACCACGTCTTCGACGTGGTGAACGATGCCGCCATCCGGACCAAGCGCGAGAGCCTGGAGCAGATCAAGGCCGCCTACCGGCGGCGGGAGTTCGTGCTGTTCTACCAGCCGCAGGTCAACATGCAATCCGGCGAGGTGGTCGGCATGGAGGCGCTGATACGCTGGTTGCATCCGCAGCGCGGCCTGCTGGGGCCGGGCATTTTCCTGCCGGTGATCGAGGACCAGGAGGTGGCCATCGCCATCGGCGAGATGGTGCTGGACATGGCACTGGTGCAGATGGAACAGTGGCAGGGCATGGGCCTGCATCTGCCCGTGAGCGTGAACGTGTTCTCCCGGCAGCTGCAGCAGGAGGATTTCGTGCAGAAGCTGCAGGCGCTGCTGGCGGCTCACCCTTCCGTCGCGCCCGAGCGGCTGGAGCTGGAGATCGTCGAGACCAGCGCGCTGCAGGACATCCCCCAGGTCTCCAGCCTCATGCATGCCTGCGCCGGGCTGGGCGTGCGCTTTGCGCTGGACGACTTCGGCACCGGCTACTCGTCCCTGACCTACCTGAAGAAGCTGCCCGCCCAATTGCTGAAGATCGACCAGAGCTTCGTGCGCGACATGCTGGAAGACCGGGACGACCTGGCCATCGTCGAGGGCGTGATCGGCCTGTCCAAGGCTTTCAACCGCAAGGTGATCGCCGAGGGCGTGGAAACCGTGGAGCACGGCCGCATGCTGCTCTCCCTGGGGTGCTTGCTGGGCCAGGGTTATGGCATCGCGCGTCCCATGCCGGCGGCGGACGTGCCACGCTGGCTCAGCCAGTGGCAGGCGCAGCAGCCCTGGGCCAGGCGGCCGGGCTGACGGCCAGGGCGCGGCCCGGCGTTTCTTGATCCTCGTCAAGCCAGGCCCCGCTCGGCGGCGCACAATAGTCGCATGCCCATCGCCCAAGTCCCGCCCGCCGAGTTGCGCCTGGCCGTCGACGCCAGGACGCTGGGTTTTGCCGACACCTCCGAGCTGCTGGGTCAGCCGCTGCCCTGGATCGGCCAGGAGCGGGCCGAGCAGGCGGCGCGTTTCGGCCTGCAGATGGATGCGCCGGACTACAACCTCTTTGTGCTGGGCGAGGTGGGCAGTGGCCGCACCACGCTGCTGGCGCAGATGATGCGCGAGGTGGCGGCCACGCGGCCGGTGCCGCCCGACCTGTGCTACCTGCACAACTTCGACGCGCCCGAACGCCCGCGCGCCTTGCGCATGCCGCCCGGCCAGGGCCGCCAGCTGCGCAGCCTGATGCAGCAGCTGGTCAAGACCCTGCAGGCCGAAATCGCCAAGCGCCTGGACGGCGAGGACTTCCGGGCCGAGAGCGCCCATCTGCTGAAGGCCTACAAGGCCGAGGACCAGCGCGTCTACGCCGAACTGGACGCCTATGCCGAGGCGCGCCATTTCGCCCTGATCCGCGACGAGGGCCACCTGGTGCTGACCCTGCGCGACGAGAAGGGCGAGCCCATGACCGAGGGCAAGCTGCTGGCGCTGCCGAAGGAAAAACGTACCGAGACCGACCGGCTGGAGGAAGAGTTGCGCGGCGAGATCACACGCTACCTGGAGAAGTCGCGGGCCCTGGAGCGTGTGATGAACGAGGGCCTGGCCGCGCTGCGCCGCCAGGTCATCAAGCCCCTGCTGGAGCACGAGTTGCAGGAGATCCGCAACGAGCTGCGCAAGCAGATCAAGGACACCGTCAAGCTGGGCGGTTACCTGGACCAGGTGGCGCACGACGTGCTGGAGAACCTGGAGCTGTTCCAGCCCGGCGACGGCGACGAGGATGGCGTGCGCGCCGAAGCGCTGGCCAGCGTGCTGACGCGCTACAGCGTGAACCTGGTGGTGGACAACCAGGGCCACGCCGGCGCGCCGGTGATCGTCGAGGACAACCCCCTGTTCCGCACCCTGTTCGGCAGCGTCGAGTACCAGAACGAGAACGACGTGCTGGTGACGGACTACTCACGCATCCGCGCCGGCAGCCTGCTGCGCGCGCACGGCGGCTTCATCATGCTGCACCTGCGCGACCTGCTGGCCGACGAGCCGGTGTGGGAGAAACTGCGCCGTTTCCTGCGCAGCGGTCGCCTGCAGATCGAGGAGCCGGGCATGCTCTATGCGCCCATCGCCGCGGTCTCCCTGCAACCCGAGCCGGTGGACGTGGACGTGAAGATCATCCTGGTGGCTTCGGTGGAGGAGTACTACGCCGTGCAGGAAGGTGACCCGGAGTTTGCGCGGCGTTTTCGCTGCAAGGTGGACTTTGCCGAGAGCTTCACGGCCAGTGCCCAGACCCGCCAGGCCACCGCCATCTTCGTGGCCCATACCTGCCGCAAGCTGGGCCTGCCGCACTTCAGCGCGCCGGCCGTGGCCGCGCTGCTGGAGGAGGCCCACCGCGAGGCCGAGGACCAGGCGCGCCAGAGCGCCATCTTCGCGCACAGCGAGGCGCTGGTGATGGAGGCCGCAGCCATGGCGCGCGCACGCGGCGCGGCGCTGGTGGAGGCCATCGACGTGCTGGCCGCACGGCAGGCGCGCATCCACCGCCACGACTACCCCGAGCAGCGCCTGCAGGAGACCATCACCGATGGCGAGCGCCTGCTGGACGTGGACGGCGAGAAGGTGGCGCAGGTCAACGGCCTGACGGTGGTGGACCTGGGCGACTACCGCTTCGGTTTCCCCGTGCGCGTCACGGCGCGCACGCACGCGGGCGACGAGGGGCTGCTCAACATCGAGCGCGAGGTGGAGCTCTCGGGCCCCATCCACGACAAGGGCGTGCTCATCCTCAACAGCTACCTGGCCGCGCTGTTCGCGCACATCGCACCGCTGGCACTCAATGCCGCGGTGGTGTTCGAGCAGGAGTACAGCGGGGTGGAGGGTGACTCGGCCTCCTGTGCCGAGTTCTACGCCTTGCTGTCCTCGCTCTCAGGCCTGCCGCTACGCCAGGGCATTGCCGTGACGGGCGCGGTGAACCAGCACGGCGAGATGCTGCCGGTGGGCGGCATCAACGAGAAGATCGAAGGCTATTTCCGCAGCTGCGAGCTGATGGGCCTCACGGGCCGCCAGGGCGTGCTGATCCCGCGGCGCAACCGCCGCCACCTCATGCTGGAGCACCGTGTGGTGGAGGCGGTGGCGCAGGGGCGCTTCCAGATCTGGACGGCCGACAGCGCCGGCGAGGGCATGGAACTGCTCTGCGGCCAGCGCTTTGGCGAACTCGGCCCCGCCGGCTACCCGGCCGACACGGTGCTGGGCCGCGCCCAGAAGACGCTGCAGGACTACCGCAAGGCCACCCAGGCCGCCGGCGCGAAACCCGAGCGGCGGCCGCGCACGCTCAAGTAGCTTTCATCCGTTCCAGATGGCCCAGGTGACGTGACGCGCCTGCCGTGCTGCGCGCCATTGGACCGGGTATTTCCAGCAGATGCCTGTGCTGGCTGGACCCTGTTCGCTCAGACTTGTCCGCGGGACGACAAGTCTGAGCAAGCTGCTACGGGTATGGGTATATGTAACAACCCGGCTTATGTGCACAAATTCATATGTCGACCTATTAATTGGCCCTGAAGTTCTGGTCAATCCGACGACGGTTCCATAACCTTGCGCCCATCCTCAAACCAAAAAGAGATGGGAGTTTTCATGCGGATTTTTTTGAATGCGGCTTTGGGCCTGCTGTTGTCGGCCACCGGGGTGCCCGCCCTGGCGCAAAAGGGGGGCGAACCGATCCTGATCGGCCAGAGCGCGGGCCTGAGCGGCGGCCAGTCGGCCTACAGCGCGGATGTGCGCAAAGGGCTGGAAGCCTATTTCAGCCATGTCAACAAGAACGGCGGCATCAATGGCCGGCCGATCAAGCTGCTCGTCGAGGATGACGGCGGCAAAAAATCCAATGTGCTGGCCAATACGAAGAAACTGGTCGAGACCGATCGTGTGCTGGCGTTGATCGGCTACACCAGCGGCGCTGGCGTGGAGGAGTCACTCGACTATCTCGACAAGATCAAGGTGCCCATGCTGTCGCCCATGACGGGCAATATGGGCATCCGGGCCAGCCTGCACAGGAACCTCTTCCATACCCGTGCGGGCTATGACGCCGAGATGAAAAAGGTCATCGGCAACATGGCCACGATGGGGCTCAGGAGCTTTGGCCTGGTGTATCTGGATGACGTGGGGCCAGGCAATGCGAAGGCGATGCACGATGCGCTCAAGCTCCACAACCTGAGCGCCCTGATCGAGACGCCCGTGAACCGGAATGCCTTGGATTTCAATGCCGCCATCGACAAGCTGCACAAGGCCAATCCCGCGGTCGTGGTGTTCATCACCAACAGCGTGCCGCTGGTGAAGATCATCCAGGGCCTGCGTGCCAAAGGCTATGGCGGGCAGTTCGTCACCAGTTCGTTTGCCGGCATCAAGGTGATCGAGGAACTCAAGGACAAGGCGCCAGGCCTGATCCTCAGCGAGGTGCTGCCGAACCCGAGCCGCACGCAGTTCAAGCTGGTCAAGGAGCATTACCAGTTGCTCAAGGAGTACGCACCCGAGGCCACACCCAACTACACCACGCTGGAGGCCCATGTGTCGGCCAAGGTGCTGGTCGAGGGCTTGCGCCGTGCCGGCAACAACCTGACCCCCGAAAAACTGGTGGATGTGCTCGAAGACATCCGCAAGCTCGACCTGGGCGGTTACGAAATCAACTTCTCACCCAAGAGTCGTGATGGTTCTGTCTACGTGAACACGGGCGTGGTGTCGCTCGACGGCGCACTGCGCTTCTGAGGGGGCCGTTCAGGCGGCCCGTCGGACGGTCCCACCCGTGGCGGGGCCTACTTCTTTTCCCTCGGGACACGGCCCAGCAGATAGAACTCGGGGTTGGGCATCATGTTGCTGAACGAGGCCATGCGGTTGGAGAGGCCGAAGAAGGCCGTGATGGCGGCGATGTCCCAGGCGTCTTCGTCGCTGAAGCCGTGCGCTTGCAGGGCGGCGAAGTCGTCCTCGCCGATTTCATCCGAGCGCAGGCAGACCTTCATGGCGAAGTCCAGCATGGCGCGCTGGCGCGGCGTGATGTCGGCCTTGCGGTAGTTGACCGCCACCTGGTCGGCCACCAGGGGCTTTTTCTCGTAGATGCGCAAAATCGCACCGTGCGCCACCACGCAGTACAGGCACTGGTTGGCCGCGCTGGTGGTGGTGACGATCATCTCGCGCTCGCCCTTGCTCAGGCCCGAGTCCTCCTTGAGCATGAGCGCGTCGTGGTAGGCGAAGAAGGCGCGCCATTCGGCCGGGCGGCGCGCCAGTGCCAGGAAGACGTTGGGGATGAAGCCGGATTTCTCCTGCACCTCCAGGATCCGCGCACGGATGTCCTCGGGCAGGTCCTTGAGTTCGGGATGGGGGTAGCGGTTCATGCGGTCTCCGACGGGTGGATGCCGCATTATCGGGCGCGGACTCAGTCTTCCAGGTCGGTGAAGGCGCTGTTGCGGCCCGATGCCTTGGCGCGGTAGAGGGCCCGGTCGGCCCGGCGCAGCAGCGATTCGGCGTTCTCGCCCTCGCGCCATTGGGCCAGGCCCGCGCTGATGGTGATGTGTCTGGGCAGTCCCGGGGTATGCAGAGCCGCCACGGCCGCGCGCATGCGCTCCACCAGCGTCACGGCAGCGTTGATGTCGGTTTCGGTCAGCAGCACCACGAATTCCTCGCCGCCCAGGCGCGCGACGTGGTCGCTCTGGCGCACATTGGCCACCAGGCTGTCGGCCACCTGGCGCAGCACCGTATCACCGACGTCGTGACCGTAGTTGTCGTTGACCAGCTTGAAATGGTCCAGATCGAAGTAGACGGCCGTGAGGGTGCGGCGGTAGCGCTGGGCCCGCAGGATTTCTTCGTCCAGTCGCAGATCCAGCATGCGGCGATTGCCGACCCCGGTCAGCGGGTCGGTCAGCATCAGGTGTTCCAGCGTGCGGCGCACGGCCGCCTCGCCGCGCATGCTGCGCAGCAGGGTGGTGGCGAGCAGCACGCAGGCGATCGAGATGAGGAGCGCGATCGACACCAGGATCAGGGTGTGCATGCGCCAGGCGCGCAGCAGGTCGTCGAGCGAGGCGGTGACGGCCACCACCAGGGGGTAGTCCTGCACGCGGGTAAAGGCCACCGCGCGGGACCGGCCATCAATCGGGCTGCGGTCGGACTCGTAGTAACCCCGGTGCAGCACGCCCATGTTCCGCTGCCACATGGGGGACTGCGCGACGTTGGAGCCGATGATCTTGTCGTCCATGGGGCTGCGGAAGAGAAAGAGGCCGTCGTTCCGGATGATGGCGATGGTGCCCTGGGGCTGGATGCGCTCGGCCTCGAAGGTGCCGGCGATGCGGTCGAGTTCGATGGCGGCGAAGAGGACAGCGATATCGCCACCGGCTTGGGTCACCGGGATGGAGATGGGAATGCCCAGCTTGCCGGTGACGCGGCTGATCACGGGTTGGGCCACGTAGAGGCCGCGGGTCTTCTCGTTGAACTGGGCCTGGAAGTAGTCGCGGTCTGCGACATTGGTCCGGTTCGTCTGGCCACGATCGGGGACGTAGCGCAGCGTGCCGTCACGCGTGACCATACGGATGTCGATCAGCTTGTCGGAGGCCTGGCGCAGGTTCTCGACCAGCCGGATGAAGCCGGGCGCCTTGCCGGGGTCCTGATCGGGGTGCTCGGCCATCCAGAGGCTGGCCACGGTGAGGGAGGTTTCCGCCTGCTTGAAGAGGTTGCGGGTCTGCTCGTGGACGGCGGTGGTGAGCTGCTCCAGCACCTGCGCATTGGCCGCCAGGGTGCTGCTGCGCTCCCACCAGGACCAGAAGCCGACGAAACCCCAGAGGCACAGGAGCAAGCCCCCCACCAGCCCGTAGACGATGCGGTGGTTGACCCCGCTCGACCGCGCGATCAGCCAGTCTTTCAGACGCTGCAAACCGGAACTCCTAACGACTCGCTCTTGTTTTTCCAGGCGCCTGTGGCGCTCTGCAGGAAGTCCCTGGAACGTGTATACACTTTAATGCATATCCCCGGCGACGTCGAGTTGGCCCGGTTTCGCCAGGCGCCGAAGTGATGAAGAAGTCACACTGGCTTCAGGCTTGCAGCCGTCCGGATTCGACGATGCCTACACCCGGCTGCTCGCGCAGCGCGCCGGCGAGCAGGGCCTGGGCGATGCGCGCGGCCGGCACGGCCCGGTAACGGCGCGGGGTCAGCCGGCGGTGAGCTTGTGCACCAGGTCGGCCGTGGTGCTGGCCTTGTACTTGCGCATCAGGCGGGCGCGGTAGATCTCCACCGTGCGGTAGCTGATGGCCAGGGCCTTGCCGATCTCCTTGGAGGTCAGGCCCTCCAGCAGGTGGGCGGCCACCTCGCGCTCGCGCGCTGTGAGCTCGGCCTTGACCGCGCGGCGCGAGCTGAGGTCTTCGAGGGTCCAGATGCCGGCGCCGAGCGGCTCGGCCGGGTCCAGGGCACGGCCGGTGACGTGGCACCAGAACACCTCCCCCTTGAAACGGCCGTCGACCCGCTTCATGATGCGGTCGTCGGCATAACTGCCCTGGCGGTTCATGATGGGGGCAATGCGCGCGCCGATGCGTTCGAACTCCTCGGCGCTGGGGTAGAGCACCTGGAAGGACTGCCCCACCAGTTCTTCACGCTGCGTTCCGAACATGTCGCATAACTGGCGATTGCAGTCGATGATGACGCGGTCGCGTGAGAGCACCATGCCGATGGGCGCGTATTCGAAGGCGAGGCGGTAATCGATGTCCATAGGGGACGGATTCTAGGCATAACTACGTATTCTGATAAGTAGTATCGTCACGGGGTTGCTGCTTCAAAGATTTTTTAAAGGAGAACAGCGTGAACAAGGTGTACCCGAGTGCGGCCAAGGCCATCGAAGGCGTGATCCGCGACGGCCAGCTGCTGGCCGTGGGCGGCTTCGGCCTGTGCGGCATCCCCGAGGCCCTGATCGATGCCGTGCGCGACAGCGGCGCCAAGAACCTCACCGCCATTTCCAACAACGCCGGCGTGGACGATTTCGGCCTGGGCAAGCTGCTGCAGACCCGCCAGGTCAAGAAGATGATCTCCAGCTACGTGGGCGAGAACAAGGAGTTCGAGCGCCAGTACCTGGCCGGCGAGCTGGAGCTGGAGTTCACGCCCCAGGGCACGCTGGCCGAGAAGCTGCGCGCCGGCGGCGCGGGCATCCCGGCCTTCTTCACCAAAACCGGTGTAGGCACCATCGTGGCCGAGGGCAAGGAGCTGCGCGAGTTCGACGGCGAGACCTATGTGATGGAGCGTGCCCTGTTGCCCGATGTGGCGCTGATCAAGGCCGACATCGCCGACCGCTCGGGCAACCTGCGCTTCAATCTGACGGCGCGCAACTTCAACCCGGCCGCTGCCATGGCCGGCAAGATCTGCATCGTGGAAGTGGAGCGCATCGTCGCCACCGGCGAGCTGGCGCCCGACGACATCCACCTGCCGGGCATCTACGTGCACCGCATCGTGCACAACCCCACGCCCGAGAAGCGCATCGAGAAGCGCACCACCCGCGACCGTAAAGTTTGAGGAGAAGAACATGCCCTGGACCCAGGAACAAATGGCCGCGCGTGCGGCGCAGGAGCTGCAGGACGGCTTCTATGTGAATCTCGGCATCGGCATCCCGACGCTGGTGGCCAACTTCGTGCCCGACCACATCGAGGTGTGGCTGCAGAGCGAGAACGGCATGCTGGGCATCGGCCCCTTCCCCTACGAGGACGAGGTGGATGCCGACCTGATCAACGCCGGCAAGCAGACCGTCACCACCATCAAGGGCTCGGCCATCTTCGGCAGCCACGACAGCTTCGCCATGATCCGCGGCGGCAAGATCAACCTGTCCATCCTGGGCGCCATGCAGGTCAGCGGCAAGGGCGACCTGGCCAACTGGATGATCCCCGGCAAGATGGTCAAGGGCATGGGCGGTGCCATGGACCTGGTGGCCGGCGTGCCGCGCTGCATCGTGCTGATGGAGCACGTGGCCAAGAAGAAGGACGGCACGGAAGACTTCAAGATCCTGCCCGAATGCACGCTGCCGCTGACCGGCAAGGCTGTGATCGACCGCATCATCACCGACCTGGGCGTGATGGACATCACCCCGCAGGGCCTCAAACTGGTGGAACTGGCCCCGGGCGTGACGCGCGAGTTCATCCAGTCCAAGACGGGCGTGCCGCTGGTCTGAGCGGCGACTGCTTCAGGAAAAGGCCCCGTCGGGGCCTTTTTTCATGGCGGGTTTCCGAAATGCGGAATTGGCCCGTGATTAGACCGTTCCTGCCCCCATTGCCTGGCCCGGGGTCCGTCATCATGAAGATCGACAGTGAAGTCCGTCCGGATACGAATCCCATGCGTTTGAGAAACAGTTTTTGGGCCCTGCTGGGCCAGCCCGCAACCGAAGCCCCCGAGGCGGTGGTGGAGCGCGTGCGCGGCGCCATGCTGAGCGCGCTGGTCGAGCACCTCGGCCCGGAAGGGCAGGAGCTCAAGCAGCAGGTGCACTTTGCGCATGACATCGAGAGCCTGTGGTACCTGCGCCCGGAAATCATGAACGCCATGGCGGCGCGGCGCGGGGAAGCCAGGGCGCGTGTGTGCATGACGGGGCTGACCGCCCTGTTCAAGGACCATCATCCCGGGGCTGCGTCCTCACGCTTCGGTGCGCTTTAGGCGGGGGGATTTGCGCTGCGGCGCAGTTTCCCAGGCCAACTCGTCTTCGGCCAGGTTCTCGATCATCTTCAGCAGGACCCGGCGGGTCGTGAGCAGCTCGTCCGGCGAGATGTCTCGGGTGCTGATGCTGTTGGTGTCCTCGGCCAGCGGTACCAGTTTCTTGCGCAGCGCGCGGCCCTGGGCGCTCAGGTAGACGTACACATTCTTCTTGTTCGTCGGTAACTGCTTGCGCAGGATGTAACCCTGCGCCTCCATCGCCTTCATGGCCGCAAAGGTGGTGGGCTCCATCACGCCGGCGCGTTCGCTCAGTTCCTTCTGGGTCAGGCCATCCTTTTCCCAGAGGATGCGCAGAAAGGCCCAGTGGCCGAAGGGCACGGCGTGCGCGGCCAGGCGAACCTGCAGGGACTTGCGGAAGGCGCGTTCCGTGTCGCGGATCAGGTGCGCCAGGCGGTCGTTGGGAACGGCTTCGCGCCAGCGTCGCAGGATGTTCTGGGTGTCATGGCTCATGGCTCAGGGGGATGTCCTGGTGCGTGTGCGGTCTCACGATCAGGTGGTGTGAGGTACCGGCACAGGTTTGACGGGTCTGAAAGCATGGCCTATTATCTTAGTTCCCTAAGTAAAAATCGGCAACCGGCCATCGGCCCCAGCCGGAGCAACCAGGAGACAAACCATGAGTACACGTCGTTCCATGCTGTGGGGGTGCGCACTGTCTGCGGCCGCCGTGCTGGCCCCGCTGGGCCTGGCCCAGGCGCAGGCCCCGTATCCGAACAAGACCATCCGGCTGGTCGTGCCCACCCCGGCGGGGGGCTTGCCCGACACGGTGGCCCGCCTGTTCGCGCAGCGCCTGGGCGAGCGCCTGGGGCAGCCCGTGGTGGTGGACAACAAGCCTGGTGCGAATGGCGTGGTGGCCGCGCAGGCCCTGGCGACGGCGCCCGCCGACGGCTACACCTACCTGGTGACGGATGGCTCCATGTTCTCCATCAACCCTGCCATCTACAAGAACCTGAACTACGACTACCAGCGTGATTTCATGCCGGTGTCGCTGGCGGCCCGCGCGCCGCTGTACCTGGCCGTGCACCCCAAGGTGGGGGTCAGCACCCTGCAGGAGTTGATCGCGCTGGCCAAGGCCAGGCCGGGTGCCCTGACCTACGGTTCCTCGGGGGTGGGCAGCACCCATCACCTGACCATGGAAGCGATGAAGAGCGCGCTGGGCATCGACCTGCGGCATATCCCCTACAAGGGCAGCAGCCAGTCGGTGCCGGCGCTGATCGGGGGGCAGGTGGATGTCGCGTTCTCGGCGCTGCCCTCGCTCTCGGGCTTCGTCAAGAACGGCCAGGTCAGGCTGCTGGGCAACAACGCGGCGCAGCGCTCCAGCCAGGAACCGGGCGTGCCGGCGATTGCCGAGACGATCCCGGGGTTTGACTTCGCCCCCACCATCGGTGTCTTTGCTGCCCGGGGCACGCCAGCCAGCGTCATCGAGCGCTTCAGCGCGGAGATGGCCAACGTGGCCCGCTTGCCGGAACTGGTTCAGAGCCTGAACAGCGCAGGCATCGTGGCCGTGGGGGCCGGGCCGGCGGAATTCGACCAGGCCATCCAGGGTGAAATCGCGCGCCTGGCCCAGGCCATCAGCGCCGCAGGTCTCAAGACCGAATGAATCTGTTTCATGTCCAAACTCAAGCTCACCTTCGCCTGCTGGAATTACGACCGTACCCGCGCCCTGATGGATGGCAGCATCCAGCCGGATGGCATCGATCTGAATTACCTCAACCTGCCGGTGGAGGAGACCTTTTTTCGCATGCTGCGGCACCAGGAGTTCGAGATGGCGGAGATGTCGCTCTCCTCCTACACGGTGTCGATGTTCCGTGAGCCGCGGCCGTTTGTCGCCATCCCGGTCTTCCCGTCGCGGTTCTTCCGCCATTCATGCATCTACGTGAACGCGAATGCCGGCATCCGTGAGGCGAAGGACCTGATCGGCAAGCGCGTGGGCAACCCCGAGTACCAGATGACGGCGCCGGTGTGGATACGCGGCATCCTGTCCGACCATTACGGCGTGCCGGTGGACAGCGTGACGTACTACACGGGGGGCGAGGAGGAGCCCGGTCGCTCCGAAAAAATCAGGCTTGATCTGCCGCCCAACATCAAGGTCAAGCCCATCGGGCCGGAGCAGACCCTGTCGCAGATGCTGCTCGATGGCGAGATCGATGCGCTTTACACGGCACGCATGCCCTCGAGTTTTTTGAAAGGCGGGGGCAAGGTCAGGCGCCTGTTCGAGGACTACGAGCCGGTGGAGCGCAACTACTTCAGGGAAACCGGCATCTTTCCCATCATGCACACGGTGGCCCTGCGCCGTGACGTGTACGAGGCCCATCCCTGGATCGCGCAGTCCATGATGAAGGCGCTGGTGGCGTCCCAGCAGCGCAGCTACGAAGACCTGTACGAGACGGCGGCCCTCAAGACCATGCTGCCCTGGCTGACGGCCCATGTGGAGCAGGCCAAGCGCGAGATGGGAGACGACTTCTGGCCCTATGGCTTCGAGAAGAATGAGGCCACCCTGCGCACTTTCCTGCGCTATTCCTATGAGCAGGGCCTGTCCAGACGCCTGCTGGAGCCCAGGGAGCTGTTTGCGCCGCAGACGCTGGAGTCGTTCAGGATCTGAATCACCCGATCCAGCGCACCCCGCCCTGCACGATCTCGTCGAAGAAGCCGCGCAGCGAAGACGGGCTCATGCTGTAGGGATCGAACTCGGATTTGCGCGAGTACTTCAGGAAGATCTGGCGGTTCTCGGCGATCGAGGAGATCAGGCCCATGTTCCAGTTGCTGAAGCGGCGTGAGGCGATCTCGCCGAAGTCCAGGATGGACGGCTCGGTATGGCGGCTGTCCTTGAGGATGCGCAGGTAGACCTGGTTGACCACGTCACGGTCGCCTTCGAGCTGCTGCAGGAAGAGGCCGTTGGCCAGGCACAGCGCGCCGGTCACGCCGACGGCGGAGTTGTTGCGCTGCGAGGTTTGCAGTATGTCTTTCACGTCGGCCGGGCCGAGTGCGCGGGAAGAGTGGCTGGCGTAGGTCAGCTGGATCAGCATGGGGTCGTCTCCTGTTGGGACCGATTATCTGGAAGGGGAATAGCCCTTGTCGATGCCGGACTACATGTGAAAAAGATCACGCTGGCGCCGTCGGGCATGCGAGTCCTTCACAGTGGCCTTGCCACCGTCACGGCCCGCCACGGGCCGGTGGATTTTCCGGCGACGGCAGCCCAGTACCAGGCCGAGGTGTCGGTGAAGGTCTGGCCCTGCGCATCCTCGATGCGTTCGCACACGCGCAGCTGCTGGCCGCCACGTTCGGCGATGAAACAGCGCCACCTGGCCTGACCCGTCATGGCTTCGAGCCGTTCGTCGCTGATGCGGTAGCCGAGCCCCTTGTAGCAGTCGGCGGCCGGGTGCAGCATGCGGGTGGGCCGGTTCACCGTGCGCAGCACCAGCACATGCCGGCCATCGGTCAGGCGCGCGATCGTGCCCGGAAAGCGTTGCGCAAACCGGTGCTCGACCTCGCTCAAGGCCAGTGGGCGCAGGGTGGCCCCGTTCCACTGGGCGGGAAATTCGGCCCAGATGCCGGCGCCGATCTCCGGGGTGTCATCCGGCGGGCCGTTGCCGAAGGTCTGCACGGCGCCCCAGATCGCACACAAGGGCAGCAGCAGGAGCCACAGGCTTTTGTGCAGCACGCGGTTGAGGAAGAGGTTGTCAAACAGACGCATGCCGGCCTCCGCAAGTGTGTTGCCCGGTTGCTTTTCCCATGACCCATCCAATGCCGCCACAGACGACCGCCAGCACCAGCAGGCCCACGGTGTCGTGCGCCCAGCCGGGCAGATGCCGGTCGCTCGCCTCGGCCGCCACCAGCAGCGTGTTGCGCACCACATTGCCCGTGAGCACCAGCGCACTCACGGCAGGCAGCCGCGCCAGGAAGGCCCGGTTGCCGAGCCTGGGGCCGGCCATGCCTGCGCGGGGGCCGTGCAGCGCGACGACGCAGGCCGTGAAATAACCCAGCCAGACCATCTGCACGCCGGAGCAGGGCGCGTCCACGATGACGAGATGCCCATTGACCAGCAGGCTGCTGCCGCTGCGGGCCACCTCGTGCTGCAGGCCCAGCAGCCAGCGCGTGGCTTCGGCCGTGATGACACGCAGGGGGTACCCGGCGTAGAACTGCAGCGATGCCAGCAGCGGCAGCGACAGCACGGACAAGCCCAATACTGGGAGGGTGGCGATATGCGGCGGCAGAAAGGCCGCCAGGGCGGCCGAGAGCGCCAGCAAGGCCACGAGGGCGCTGACCAGGGGCGGCAGATGCGTGCGCGTGACGGTTGCTGCCAGCGCACAGGCCAGGGCGATGGCCAGCCAGCCCAGCCGGGGGGCCGGACGCAGCAGTCGGCGGTGCTGCCAGACCAGCAGGCCGAGCGCGGCCAGGGCCAGCAGGCCCAGCGGGTCATCCGAGCCGTCGAACATGCGCTGGCCCATCCACCACCAGGTGGGCCAGAGTGCAGCGGCCAGCAGGGCCAGCCAGCGCCACTCGGGGGTGGTGTCGATGCGGATGCCATAGCGCACGAAACCCGGCATCTGGAGCAGGCGGGGCAGTGCCATGATCAGGCCGTGTAACGGTGGGGGTGATGGCGGCGGGCGCGTCGGGCCAGCAGGGCCAGCACCGACAGCAGCACGAGGACGGCGCCCCAGGTCGCCGGCTCGGGCGTGCCGGGCACCTCGGTACCGATCGCCAGGTTGCTCACTCCTTCAGGCAGGGGCGAGGGCTGGTTCACGCTGGCGCCGTTGTGCGGGGCCGGGTTGCGCACCAGCTGGTCGATCGCGACAAAACTGGTGTACTGCGTGAGCAGCTTGTACTTCAGGCCCAGTTCGGTGATGCGCTGGCCCAGGGCACCACCGCCTTCGAGTGCCTCCTGGTCCGACAGGCTGGCGATGCGATGGCGTGCCCACAGGTGGCGCAGGGCCGCCGTGCTGCTGGACGGGCTGGTGTCGCCGCTGCTGCCAACGGGCAGGGCTTGGTGAAAAGGCCCGTTGGCCGTCTGGCCTTCGATGATGAGCTTGCCCCGGGCTTCGCCGCGCCATTTGCCGAAGACGATCACCGGGCGCTCGCCCAGCACATCGGGCAGTTGCTGCGGCTCCACGTCGTAGACATCCAGGCCGTCGAAGCGCGCCTTGACGCTGGTGAGTACCGGCGATTCGATCATCTTGCGGAAGCGGGCCGCCTGCGCGGCGGCTTCCGAAGGCCGGGTGATGATGAAAGGCTCTCCCATGCCCGCGCGCGCCATGCCTTCCATGAGATGGCGGTTGACCGAGGAGCCGATGCCGAAGGAGAACACATTGGCCTGCGAGAGGTTCTTGCGTATCAGCTCGAAGGCTTCCCGCTCGACGGTCACATAGCCATCGGTCACGACCACCACGGTGCGCGACACGTCGGCCGCCTTGGGCTGGGCGTAGACGCGCTTGAGGGCGGGGATCAGCTCGGTGCTGCCGCCACCGCCCATCTCCTGGATGGTGCGGATGGCCTGCTGGATGTTGGCACCCGTCGCCGGGACCGGGTGCGGGCTCAGGAAACGGTTGCTGCCGGAGAACAGCAGCACATTGAAGGTGTCGCTGGGGCGCAGGTTGCCGATCAACTCGCGCAGCAGGGTCTTGGCGGTGTCCAGCGGGAAGCCGTGCATGGAGCCCGAGATGTCCACCACGAAGATGTACTCGCGCGGTGAGATGGCGCTGGCCGGCACCGCCTTGGGCGGCTCGATCATCGCCAGGAAGAAGTTTTCCTCACCACCCTTGTAGAGCAGCACGCCGGATTCGATGCGGTCACCCGCGAGGCGGTAGTCCAGGATGAAATCGCGGTTGTTGGCGGCGCGCGCGCCTGGGCTCAAGCCCACCTCGATCGCGCTGCCTTCTTCCTTGTCACGGCGGATGTCGTGCGAGGGGGAGCGCACCTCCTTGATGCCGATGGGCGTGTGCAGCGCCACGCGGATGTCAAAGCCGGCGGGGGAGGCTTCGCCAGCGCTCAGGTAGGGCTGGCTGACCCAGGGCGCCTGGGCCTGGCCGGACTGCGGGCTGTTGTAGCGCGGGCCGACCACGGTGGGGAAGACGAACTGGTAGTTGCCGCTGGTGGGCACCAGCAGTTCCGTGTAGCGCAGCTCGACCTTCACGTCGTCGCCGGGCAGGATGTTGGCCACGTTCATCTGGAACACATTGGGCAATTGCTGCTCCAGGAGGGCTGCCGTTCTGCCCTCGCTTTTCGCCTTGTCGTAGTCGATGCGGGCCTGGTTCTTCTCGCGGATCTGGGCCGTGATCAGGCGGTCGGCCAGCCGCACGTTCATGCCGTGCACGGCGGCCCGGGTGGAGCCGGGAAACACGTACCTGGCTTCAATGGCGCGCTGGCCTTCATTCCTGTAGTGCTGCGTCACCGTCACATCGGCGATCACGCCCGAGATGCGCACATCCACCCGGGTGGATTTGAGCGGCAGCTGGTCGAGCTCGGGGTCTTCGCTCTTGACGAAGAAGTACGGGCTCTCGGTTTTCAGGCGCGGGCTGTCGTCGTCCCGCGCATGGACGGGCTGGGCGATGAGCCCCACGAAACACGCGACCGAGAGGCTGGTGGTGGCCATCCAGGTCCAGCGGGCCAGGGCGGCGCTGGCGCTGTCGTGGGGGGCGTGGGGGAAGACGGTGGCCATGATGCTTGCTCCTGAACATGCGTGCGGAAGTGCACGGTGTCCCTAGCATCCGGGGCCAATGAGAAGACAGTTGGAAGTGCGGCAGCGCTGTGTGAAAACGGCGTGAAGTCCGTGTGAAGTGCTGCCATGCCCCGGTGGGGCGGCCAGCGCCTAGCCGGGCGCGCGGGGCAGGGTCAGGCTGGCGATGGCGCCCGGTCCCTCGCCGTCAGGGCGGTTGTGCAGTTCGATGCGCCCGTGGTGCAGCGCTGCGATTTCCTTGACGAAGGAGAGGCCCAGGCCCGTGCTCTTTTTGAGCGTGTGCGGGCGCGCCAGCGAGTAGAACTTCTCGAACACCTTGTCCTGCGCGTAGTCGGGGATGCCGGCCCCCTGGTCGCGCACGGTGATGATCACGTGGCGCCGCCTGACCGCCAGCGACAGTTGCACGACGCTGCCCTCGGGCGAGAAATCCAGGGCGTTGTCCAGCAGGTTGCTCAGGGCGCGGCGCAGCAGGAAGGGGTCGCCTTCCACCGTGGCATTTTCCGCCGCGTCCAGTTCGATGCGGATGCCGCGCTGGGCTGCGGCGCCCTGGGCCGAGGCGGCCAGCTCTTCGAGCAGGGGCTTCATGTCGACGGGCTGGACGCGCTCCAGCACGCGCCGGGTTTCCAGCGCGGTGAGCTCCATCATGCGGTCCACCATCTCCTGGATGCGCCCGGTTTCGCGCTGGATGTTGTCCAGGAAGCGCTGGCGCTGCGCTTCGGACATGGGTTCCTGCAGCAGTTCGGCGGCGCCACGGATGGCCGACAGGGGGCTTTTGACCTCGTGGGTGAGGGTCTGCACATAGTCGGCCACGTAGTTGCGCCCGGCCAGCGCGTCGCGCATCTCGTCGTAGGCCGCACTGAACACATCCATGGCGCGGCGCAGCAGGCGCGCCGGGCTGAAACGCCGTTGTGTCCGCACGTAGCGCACATAGTCTGAAATCAGGCCGAAGGGGCGCACCAGCCAGACCGAGACCATCACGACCAGCACCAGCACGGCCACCACGGACACCAGCCCGACGTACAGCGTCTTGTTGCGGGCGGCCACCACGAACTGCCCGAAACTCTGCACCGGTTTGCCCACCGTGACCGCGCCGATGATCTCGCCATTCCCCCCGGGCAGGGAGCGCACCGGGGCACTGACGTACATCACCGAGCTGTTGGCATCGCCCGCGATATCCGGCGTGGTGCGCGCGCCGTATTCATCCTTGAGGGCCATGCGCACGTCGCGCCATTGGGAAAAATCTGTACCGAGCAGTTGTCCGGTGGAGTCGAACACCACCCGCCCGCCGCGGTCCGTCACGTAGACCCGCAGCTCGACACGGGTCTTGGTGACGCCGAAGATCTGGGCGTTGAAGCGACGCGCATACAGCGACTGGAACACGGGTTCGAGACGCGCCGTGTCCAGGGCGCCATCCCGCACGTCCTGCTCGATCAGGCTGGCCAGCAGCTGCGAGGTCTCCACCAGCGATTCCTCGGCCGATTCGCGGTAGCGCGGGTCCAGGTCGGCGACCACGCGGTAAAGCATGAAGGCGATGCTGGCCGTGTAGATCAGGATGATGCCGATGAAGATCCGGCTGCGCTTGCTCATACCGAGTCCGGCAGGTTCTCGCTCAGGGCGTAGCCCGTGCCGCGCAGCGTGCGGATGGGGTCCGTGCCGGGGGCGATGACCTTGAGCTTGGCGCGCAGGGTCTTGATGTGGGCGTCCACCGTCCGGTCAAAACTCGCGCTCGTTTCATCCCACACCTTGCTCAGCAACTCGTCGCGGGTGTACACGCGGCCCGGGCGCTGGACCAGCAGACGCAGGAGGCCGTACTCGTAGCGCGAGAGCTCCAGCAGCTGCCCGTAGAAGCGGATCTGGTGGCGCTCTTCATCCAGCGCAAAAGGCCGTGCCAGCGGGGTGGCGGCGGGCGCAGCGGGGGCCGCCCCCTGGCGCACACTGCGCCGCAGGATGCTGCGCACGCGCGCCACCAGTTCGCGCGGCGAGAAGGGTTTGGCGATGTAGTCATCGGCCCCGAGCTCCAGGCCCACCACCCGGTCGATCTCGTCGCTGCGCGCGGTCAGGAACAGCATGGGAACCTGCGCACCGCCCGGCAGCGCTTGCAGGCGCTTGAACAGGTCGAAGCCATTGAGGTCCGGCAGTCCGACATCCAGCACGCACAGTGCCGGCAGGTCGGTTTCGAACTGGTGCATGGCTTCAGCTGCCGTGCTGCACCAGACCGGGGAAAACCCGTCGGTCGCCAAGACGTACTGCAACGTATCGGCGATGCCTGATTCGTCTTCAACGATGAGGATGCGCGGCTTGTGGACCATGGCGGTATGGTAACGGCGCCGAAGCCGGGGAGGGCGCAGGGGCTAGCCGGCTTGCCTGATGTCCCAGCCGATGCGCGAGAACTCCTGCTGGAGCTGGGCGCGCACTTCCGGGGCGAAGTTCTCCAGCGGCCGGCTTTGCCGCAGTTCATCGATGCAGAGGCGCTGGTTCTTGCGGGCAAAGAGGATGCTGTTGCTTTTCTCCATGCTTGCAACCTCCAGCACATTGCCGTCGAAAGCCAGCCTGATCCGCCCTGTGTACACCCCATGCTCGGGGTGGTCGTGGTGCAGGTTGACGACCAGGACGCCGCCGGGGCTGAGCGCCCGGAAGCAGTCGTCATAGAAGCGCTGCGAGCACAGGCTGGTGGACTGTCCCAGACCATCGTAGCCGTCCACCAGCAGCACGTCGTAGCGGCCGGCGCTCTCCTCGGGCAGGGCGCGGACAAAGTCGGCCCCGTCGGCGCAGATGATCCGCAGGCGCTCGTCGTCTTCAGGGATTTCGAACTCCTGGCGCAGCGCGATGACATGGGGGTTGACCTCGATCGCCGTGAATTGCGCTGCGGGCAGGTGCCGGTGGCAGAACTTGAGCAGCGAGCCGCCGCCCAGTCCGATCATGGCGATGCTGGCCGGCTGGCTGTCCAGCAGCAGGAAACCCATCATGGTGCGGGTGTAGTCCACCTCCAGCTGCGTGGGGTGCTCGCTGCTCATGCGGCTTTGCAGCTGGTCGAGGGTGAAATAGAGGGACTTGTGGCCGTCAGCCGTAAAAACAAACGGCGCATCGAACTCGGGTTCGGATGCGCCGGATGGTGTGCTAGACATGGGATATGACTGGAGCGGGTGATGGGAATCGAACCCACGTTATTTGCTTGGGAAGCAAGAGTCCTACCATTGAACGACACCCGCGATAGTGCGTGATTCTAGCGGAAGGCCGGCGGCCGGAGCCGCCGCGGGCGGTCTCAGCGCAGGTGCGGTGGCGTCGGCAGCTTCAACTCGCCGGCGGACTCGAAGCGGTGGCTTCGGAAGATGGGGCCGGAGAGCTTGCCGCGCAGCTGGTAACTCATCGTTGAACTGTTCTCGACCGAGGTGATGGCCAGGGCCTGGCGCACCAGGGCCATGGTCGTCACGGTGACGGGGACTTCAAGCATCGTCTCGGAGAAGCGCGGCACGCTGCCTTGTTCGTCCGTGACGCCGCTGGCGAAACGCTGGCCGTTCACGTTGATTTCCAGGTAAGCGCCGTCGTACTGCATGGGCACGTTGCCGGGGTTGACGATGCGCAGGCGGACCAGCATGCGCAGTTCCGGGCCCCGCCAGGGCAGCGGCTCGATGGCCGCCACCTCGACCTGGGGCGCGTTGTCGGGCGCCAGCGCGGCGCAGCCGGCCAGCAGAAACGGCAGGGCGACCAGCGCGAGGCGACGGCTGATCCGGAGCAGGGCGGTGTTCACGCGGCCATCACTTGAGGATGTCGCCCAGGCAGAGGTACTTCAGTTCCACGTAGTCGTCCATGCCGTGATGCGAGCCCTCGCGGCCCAGGCCGGACTGCTTGACGCCGCCGAAGGGCACGTGCTCGGTCGCGATGACGCCCACGTTGATGCCGACCATGCCGTACTCCAGCGCCTCGCTCACGCGGAAGATGCGGCCCACATCGCGGCTGTAGAAATAGCTGGCCAGGCCGAAGATGGTGGCGTTGGCCATCTCCACGACTTCCTGCTCGGTCTTGAAGCGGAACACCGGGGCGAAGGGGCCGAAGGTCTCCTCGGTGGCGCACAGCATGTTCTGCTTGGCTTCGGCCAGCACGGTGGGCTGGAAGAACTGGGTGCCCACGTCGGTGGCGCGTTTGCCGCCGGTCAGGACCTTGCCGCCCTTGGCCACGGCGTCGGCCACGTGGCGCTCCACCTTGTCGAGCGCGGCCGGCTCGATCAGCGGGCCCTGCGAGACGCCGTCCTCGAAGCCGTTGCCGATCTTCACGGCCGCCACTTTGGCGGCGAACTTCTGCACGAACTGGTCATACACGCCCTCTTGCACGTAGATGCGGTTGGCGCAGACGCAGGTCTGGCCGGCATTGCGGTACTTGCTGGCCATGGCGCCTTCCACCGCCGAGTCGATGTCGGCGTCGTCAAACACGATGAAGGGCGCGTTGCCGCCCAGCTCCAGGCTGAGTTTCTTGACCGTGGGGGCACTCTGCTGCATCAGGATGCGGCCCACCTCGGTGGAGCCGGTGAAGCTGATGTGGCGCACCACCTCGCTGGCGCAGAAGACCTTGCCCACGGCGATGGAGTTGTCTCCGTCGGCGGTGAGCATGTTGAGCACGCCGGCCGGGATGCCGGCGCGGATGGCCAGCTCGGCCGCGGCCAGGGCCGTGAGCGGCGTGAGTTCGGCCGGCTTGATGATGACCGGGCAGCCCGCGGCCAGGGCCGGGGCCACCTTGCGCGTGATCATGGCCAGGGGGAAGTTCCAGGGCGTGATGGCGGCGCAGACACCGATGGGCTGCTTGATGACCATCAGGCGGCGGTTGTTGTCGAACTGCGGCAGGGTTTCACCGTTGACGCGCTTGGCTTCCTCGGCGAACCATTCGACGAAGCTGGCGCCGTAGGCCACCTCACCCTTGGCTTCGGGGAAGGGCTTGCCCTGCTCGGCCGTCATGATGCGGCCCAGGTCCTCCTGGTTGGCCATCAGCAGGTCGAACCACTTGCGCAGGATGATGCTGCGCTCCTTGCCCGTCTTGGCGCGCCAGGCCGGCCAGGCGGCGTTGGCCGCCTGGATGGCGGCTTCGGCATCGGCCGGGCCCAGGTTGGCCACGTCGGCCAGCTTGCGGCCGTTGGAGGGGTCCAGCACGTCGAAGCGCGTGCCGGCCGCGCCCTTGACCCACTGGCCGTTGATCAGCGCGTCGGTCTTGAGCAAGGTCGGGTCCTTGAGCAGGGCCAGGGGGGAGGTCTTCATGTCCATGGTGTGTCTCTTCGATGGTGGTATGGGGGCGTGGCGGATGATTTTGCCAGTGTGTCGGGTGTGGGGGCATCACAGGGGTGACAGCCGGTGCGCTCCGCCCTCAAACTTATAATCGATAGTTCAAATAAATCAAGCAGTTACGTGCGCGCCGCGATCCCCGGGGGAATGGCCGCCCAGTCCTGGAAAACCATGAGCCAACCCGTCATCTCCGTTGCCGACATCCGCAAGACCTTTCTGGACTTCTTTGCCGCCAAGGGCCACACCGTTGTGCAGTCCAGCCCCCTGGTGCCGGGCAACGACCCGACCCTGATGTTCACCAACTCCGGCATGGTGCAGTTCAAGGATGTGTTCCTGGGCAGCGACAAGCGCAGTTATGTGCGCGCGGCCTCGGTGCAGGCCTGCCTGCGCGCCGGCGGCAAGCACAACGACCTGGAGAACGTGGGCTACACCGCGCGCCACCACACCTTCTTCGAGATGCTGGGCAACTGGAGCTTCGGCGATTATTTCAAACGTGAGAGTCTGAAATGGGCGTGGGAGCTGCTGACCGAGGTCTACAAGCTGCCCAAGGACCGCCTGCTGGCCACCGTGTACGAAGAGGACGACGAGGCCTACGACATCTGGACCAAGGAGATCGGCCTGCCGCCCGAGCGCGTGATCCGCATCGGCGACAACAAGGGCGGCCGCTACAAGTCCGACAACTTCTGGATGATGGCCGACACCGGCCCCTGCGGCCCCTGCTCGGAGATCTTCTACGACCACGGCGACCACATCGCCGGTGGCCCCCCTGGCAGCCCCGATGAAGACGGTGACCGTTACATCGAGATCTGGAACAACGTGTTCATGCAGTTCAACATGGACGAGACGGGCGCCGTCACGCCGCTGCCTGCGCCCTGCGTGGACACCGGCATGGGCCTGGAGCGCCTGGCCGCCATCCTGCAGCACGTGCACAGCAACTACGAGATCGACATCTTCGCCGCACTGATCAAGGCCGCCGGCCGCGAGACAGGAACGCAAGACCTGAGCAACCCCTCGCTCAAGGTGATCGCCGACCACATCCGCGCCACCGCCTTCCTGGTCAGCGACGGCGTGATCCCCAGCAACGAGGGTCGTGGTTACGTGCAGCGCCGTATCGTGCGCCGCGCTATCCGCCACGGCTACAAGCTGGGCCAGAAGAAGCCTTTCTTCCACAAGCTGGTGGCCGAGCTGGTGCGCCTGATGGGCGATGCCTACCCCCGCCTCAAGGCCGAGGAAAAGCGCATCACCGAAGTGCTCAAGGCCGAGGAAGAGCGTTTCTACGAGACCCTGGCCAATGGCATGGAAATCCTGGACGCTGCCCTGGCCAACGCCAAGGTGCTGCCGGGCGAGGTGGCCTTCAAGCTGCACGACACCTACGGTTTTCCGCTGGACCTCTCGGCCGACGTCTGCCGCGAGCGCGGCCTGAGCGTGGACGAGGCCGGCTTCAAGGCCGCGATGGAGAAGCAGAAGAGCCAGGCCCGTGCCGCCGGCAAGTTCAAGATGGACAAGGCGCTCGACTACACGGGTGCCGGCAACCAGTTCGTGGGTTACGAGAAACTCGAAGCCCAGGCCAAGATCGTCGCGCTGTATGTGGACGGCACGCCCACGGCGGCACTGAAGGCCGGCCAGCAGGGTGTGGTGGTGCTGGACACCACCCCCTTCTACGCCGAGAGCGGCGGCCAGGTGGGCGACGAGGGTGTACTCACCAGCGGCTCGGCCCGTTTCGACGTGGGCGACACGCAGAAGATCAAGGCCGATGTGTACGGCCACCACGGCACGCTGGCGCAGGGCACGCTCAATGTGGGTGACCACGTGACGGCCCAGGTGAACCTGAGCGTGCGTGCCGCCACCATGCGCAACCACTCGGTCACGCACCTGATGCACAAGGCCCTGCGCGAGGTGCTGGGCACCCATGTGCAGCAGAAGGGCTCGCTGGTGAACGCCGAGCGCACGCGCTTCGACTTTGCGCACAACGCGCCGGTCACCGAGGCGCAGATCCGCGCGATCGAGGCGAAGGTCAACGAGGAGATCCTGGCCAATGCTGCCACCCAGGCGCGTGTGATGGACATCGAGTCGGCCCAGAAGACCGGCGCCATGATGCTTTTCGGCGAGAAGTACGGCGACAGCGTGCGCGTGCTCGACATCGGCAGCAGCCGCGAACTCTGCGGCGGCACCCATGTGCAGCGCACCGGCGACATCGGCCTGTTCAAGGTGGTAGCCGAGGGCGGCGTGGCCGCCGGCGTGCGCCGTATCGAGGCGGTGACCGGTGCCAACGCACTGGCCTATCTGCAGCAGCTCGAAGACACGGTGACGCAGGCCGCCGGTACCCTCAAGGCGCCGAGCACGGAACTCAACGCGCGCCTGGGCCAGGTGCTGGACCAGGTCAAGGCGCTGGAAAAGGAAATTGCCGCGCTCAAGGGCAAGCTGGCTTCCAGCCAGGGCGACGATCTGGTGACGCAGGCCGTGGACGTGAAGGGTCTCAAGGTGCTTGCCGCCCGTCTGGAAGGCGCCGACGCCAAGACCCTGCGCGACACCCTGGACCAGCTCAAGAACAAGCTCAAGACCGCGGCCATCGTGCTGGCGGCGGTCGACGGCGACAAGGTGCAGCTGGCGGCCGGCGTGACGGCTGACAGCATCGGCAAAGTGAAGGCCGGCGAGCTGGTCAACTTCGTGGCCCAGCAGGTCGGCGGCAAGGGCGGCGGCAAGGCCGACATGGCCATGGCCGGCGGTACCGATGCCAGCAAACTCAATGCAGCCCTGGCCAGCGTGCAGGGCTGGGTCGCGGAAAAGCTTTGATGCAGCGTCGCGATCTCCTGGGCCTCACCCTGGCCACGCTGGCCGGCCCGGTGCTGGCCCAGCGCGGTTATGACGTGACGCCCTGGCCGGCCAACAGGCCGGCGCCCGCACTGCGTGCGCTCGACCTGCAGGGCAAGACCTGGACCCTGGCCGAGTTGCGCGGCCGCGCCGTCGTGCTGAACTTCTGGGCCACCTGGTGCCCGCCCTGTCGCGCCGAGATGCCCTCGCTGCAGCAGCTGGCCGAAATCTACGGCCCGGAGCAGTTGCTGGTGCTGGCCCTCAACGTGGGTGAGGGGCCACGGCGCATCACCCAGTACCTGCAGTCCAGCGGCCTGAACCTCACGGTACTGATGGACCCGCAAAGCGAGGCGGCCAAAGCCTGGGGTGCCAACGTGCTGCCCACCACCATCCTGATCGATGCCGAGGGCCGGCCGCGCCAGCGCGTGCGCGGCGAAGTGGACTGGAGCGGCCGCGAGGCGCAGGCCCTGGTGGAGCCGCTGCTGCGTGCGCGGGTCAGGCCCGGCGCCGTGAGCTGATCCAGCGCCCCAGCGGCGCCTCGATGCGACGCTCGAACACGAAGGCCAGCGCCACGCTGGCCAGCACGCTGAGGACCAACGCAACCACGGCCTCGCCAGGTTGGCTGCCACCCAGTCGTGCGTACAGCGCATTGCCCAGCATCAGCACCGGGAAGTGCACAAGAAAGAGCGCGTAGGACGTGCGGCCCAGCGCGTGCAGCGGCCGCGCGAAGGCGGCTGGCAGTGTGTGCCCCGCAGGACCACGCCAATGCAGCGTGATCAGCAGCAGGGCTACACCCAGCGCCAGTGCGATGCGGGTGCGCCAGTCCAGCAGCAGGGCCAGCACACCGAGTGCAGCCAGCAGACCCAGCCAGCGCAGGGCATGGGGCGAGCGTGCCGCCCACCAGGCCAGCGCGCCGAGTGCGTAGCTGCCAAAGAAATAAGGCGCCCAGTCGTCCCAGCCGGCGTCGCGGTTGAAATGCAGCAGCGAGGCGAGCATGAGCCCGGCCACCAGCCACAGGGCCGCTGCGGGCCGCGCACCACGCTGGCCCAGCCACAGCAGCAGCGCGAGCAGGGCGTAGAGCTGCAGGTCGATGGCCACGTACCAGACCCCGGCCGACAGGGCTTCGGCGTCCACCACGTCATGCAGCAGGAGCAGGTGCGCCAGGGCCTGGCCCCAGCCTGGCGCCGCCGGGATGAAATCGGCGTGGAGCCCCTGGCGCGCCACGGCGGCCGAGGCCACGGCCAGCACGATGGCCACGCAGAAGGGCAGGGCCAGGCGCAGGTAACGCAGCAGCACGGCGCGTCCCAGCTGGGCGGTGTCACCTCGCATGGCCGGCAGCAGGCCCTGCATGGCCAGGTAGCCCCCCAGCACCAGGAAGATCTGCACCGCCATGCGGGCGTAGTCGTAGAGCCAGCCCATGAGCGCGGGGGCGGCGAGGGCCGCCGCGTCGGCTACGGGGCCGTAGGCCGAGAAGTGATGCAGCACGATCAGCTGCGAACCGATGCACTTGAGCGCATCGATGTGCGTCTGCCGTGCCTGCATGCGGATCAGGTGTGGGGGATGGGCATGTCCGAGGTGCCGGGGCGCACCCAGCGCGCGAACTCGCGTGTGGTGTCCATGCAGCCGCCGGCTTCGGTGTAGACGCCGCGCGGCTCGCGCCAGCGGGTCATGCGCGCCATGACCTGCGCCAACTCGTCCGGGTTGGCGAGTGTGGCCTCGATCAGGGGTTCGATGCGGACTTCGTCGATCTGCGACTCGCCTTTTTCGTCGCGGTACAGGCCGTGGCGCCAGTGGTAGATCTCGACGCACTTGCGGGTGAGGGTGTAGGGCTGGTGCTGTTTCCAGAAGTTGGTGAACAGGCCGTTGCCCAGGTACATGACCCAGGAGCCCTCGAAACCGCAGGCGTCTGCCGAGGCCTCGTCGGGGTTGCGGAACCAGACGCGGTCGCCCGGCACGTAATACAGCGGGGGCACCGGCGCTTCCATCGAACCCTGCTCGCGCAGGAAGACGGTGTGGAATTCTTCCGACATGATGGCGCGCTGGCGCCAGACGTCCTGCAGACGCTCGAACAGCTCGGTGTTGCTGCGCGCCAGCTCCTGGGCGATGCCCAGCAGCGTCACGTATTCGGTGGCACGGTAGCAGGAGAAGGAGTAGAGCCGGCCCGAAACCTCGGGCTGCGTGGTCTTGATCAGCGCGTCGATCAGCGGCACGTCCGGCAACAGGGTGAAGCCCCGGTCTTCATCGTAGATCCAGCAGTCCTGGGGGCGCTCGGCGGCTTCGGTGTCGAAGGCCAGCGTGGTGCGGCGCGCGGCCTGCACGATGTTGCGGCGGATGTGGATGGCCGACTCGAACTCGTCCAGGCTGGGGAAGTCCAGGCCGGTCGGGCTCATCAGCAGGGTCACCAGGATCTCGCGCTGCAGGTCGGTGTCGCTGTCCAGCGTGCGCAAGCCCAGGGTGCTGGCCAGCTGCATGGTGCTGTGGCCCGGCGCCCAGGCCCGGCTGGTGGGGTGGTCCAGCCAGAGCCGCACCCCATAGCCCTGCGGGCCCTGGCCGGGTTCGGCATGGATCTGCGCGGCCAGGTCGCTGGCGTCCAGCCGCTCCAGGACGACACGGCGCACGCTTTCGGTGCTATGGGTGCCCAGGCCGCGCAGCAGGATGCCGCGACTGACGGGGCCTTGCCCTGTCTGCTCCATCGTGGTGTAAGTCTCCAGCAGCTTTCTCATAGGTATGGCGATCAATATACCCCAAGCTTCGTGGGGTTTAGCTTGGGGATTACTCCGGGGTGGGGCGGGTTCGATAATCTGGGTTGCCACGGCTATTTGAGCCGTATGCACGCCGTTCCGGGGCATCTTGACCTGCCCCGGCGGCGTTTTCCCCACCATGACGGAGCTCTCTTGATGACCATCGAACGTCGAACATTCCTGAAGAACGCGGTTGGCCTGTCAGCCGCCTACACGCTGCCGGCCCTGGGCCTGGCGCAGACCGCGCCGGCGCAGCGCCAGTTCAATCCCCAGCCCGGCGCCTGGCGCACCTTCGAGGTGACGACCCGCGTCGACATCCTGCAGGCCGAAGGCGCCACGCGCGTCTGGTTGCCGGTGCCCTCGGTCGATGCCGACTGGCAGCGTTCGCTGGGCAACAGCTATGCCAGCAATGGCCAAGCCCGCATGGGCAGCGACGCGGTCTACGGTGCCCGGCTGCTGCAGGTGGATTTTTCGCCCGGCGAGAAAAATCCCTGGGTCGAGCTGAGCAGCCGCATCCAGACCAACAACCGTGCCGTGAACTGGGCGGCCAAAAAGCCGGTCCCCGAGGCCGCGGCCAATCTGCAGTTCTGGACCCGGCCCACGGCCCTGCTGCCCACCGACGGCATCGTGCGCAAGACCGCGCTGGAGGCCACCCGCGGCGCCAAGACCGACGCCGAGAAGGCGAAGAAGATCTACGATTGGGTGGTGGCCAATACCTGGCGCGAGCCCAAGGTGCGCGGCTGTGGCGAGGGCGACATCAAGGCCATGCTGGAGACCGGCGACCTGGGCGGCAAGTGCGCCGACCTGAACGCCGTCTTCGTCGGCCTGTGCCGTGCCGTTGGCCTGCCCGCGCGCGACGTCTACGGCCTGCGCCTGGTGCCTTCGGCCTTCGGCTACAAGGAACTCAGCGGCAACCCGGCCAGCCTCAAGGGTGCGCAGCACTGCCGTGCCGAGGTCTGGCTCAAGGACCATGGCTGGGTGGCCATGGACCCGGCCGACGTGGCCAAGGTCATGCGGCTGGAGACCCCGCAGTGGATCAAGAACACCACCGACCCGGTGGTGGCGCCGGTCAACCAGGCGCTGTTCGGCGGCTGGGAGGGCAACTGGCTGGCCTGGAACATGGCGCACGACGTGGCGCTGCCCGGCGCCCAGGGCCCCAGGCTGGGCTTCCTGATGTACCCGGTGGCCGAGACCGCCGACGAGCGCCTGGACTCCTATTCGCCCGACGCCTTCAGGTACCAGATCACGGCGCGCGAACTCACGGTCTGAGTCCGTTGCCCACTGTGACGGCATAAAAAAAGGGCGCCATCGGCGCCCTTTGCAATTCCCTCTGGAAACTCCCGGCAATCAATTGCGCAGCCGTCCGTTGCGCGTGACCATGGCCAGTTCCACGTACTTGCTGCCGTGGTTCTGCTCGGGCCCATAGTGCACGGTGTAACCGCCGACGTCATAGCTGCCCAGGTTACGCAGCGCCGCCAGCATGGCCTTGGAATCACCGACGCGCTTGCTGCGGCGCATGGCCTCGGCCAGCACCTTGGCGCCGATGCAGGCCTCCAGGTGCGTGCTGTTCATGGGTTTGCTGATGCCGGCGTCCTGCAGGGCCTTGCCGCACTCGCGGATGATGGGCAGCGAGGCGGAGGCGTTGGGGACCACCTGTGAAATGGATGCGCCGGCGCCGGCCGCACCGGCGGCGTCGATGTACTGCTGCGCCCCGACAAAGGACAGGCTGGACATGGGCACGTAGAGCCCGCGTGCGGTCAGCTGCTTGCTGATGTCGGCGGCCGGGCCGGAGAGCACGGTGTTGATGATGACCTCGGGCTTGAGGGCCATCAGGGCATTCATCCTGGCCGCATCGATGCCGGCATTGCGCTGCAGGGCGAAGGCCTTCGGCGTCTTGCCCTGGCGCACCAGGTAGTCGGTGACCACCCCCAGGTTCTGCACACCGACCTCGTCGTCGTAGTGCACCACCACCACCTGTTTCATGCCCAGGCTCATCCAGAAGGTCAGCATCTTCTCCAGCTCGTCGCCGTAGGAGGCGCGCAGGGTGTAGACCACGGGGCTGGGCTTGCGAACCGGGTTGGCGCCGGAGAAGGGCGCATAAAAGAGCATGCCGGCCTTCTCGGCCTGGGGCATGGCGTCCAGGCTCAGCGTGGCCGAGCCGTAGCCGAACAGGGCCACCAGGCCCTTGGTCTGCAGCAGCTTGCTGGTGTTCTCACCTGCAAGCTTGCGCTGGTTCTGGTCGTCCAGGGTGAGCAGCTCGACCGGGGCACCAGCCACGCCGCCCTGGGCATTGAGCATCTTGAAATAGGCCAGGGCGCCGTCGCGGATGTCCTGGCCGAAGACGGCGTTGCTGCCGGAGAGCGGTGCGGACTGGCCGACGACCCAGGCGTTCTGGGCCTGGGCGGTGGTGTGCAGCAAGCCGCCCAGCGTCCAGAGCAGAGTGGCCAGGCCCAGGCGCTTGAAGTGTCGAGTGAACATGATCGGTCCCATGGATAACTTGATGTCTCCATGGTGGGCCTGAACTTGTTTCAGGACTAGGGCCGAAACGGAAACACCTGTGTGCAGGTGTGCAGCCGCGTAAGCAATTGTTTCAAGAATCAGTTGCGCAGCTTGCCGCCGCGCGTGACCATGCCCAGTTCCACGTACTTGCTGCCGTGGTTCTGCTCCGGTCCGTAGGTGACGGTGAAACCGCCCGCATCAAAGCTGCCCAGGTTCCTCAAGGCGCTCAGCAGGGCCTTGTGATCGCCGGGTTTCTTGCTGCGGCGCATGGCCTCGGTCAGCACCTTGGCGGCGATGCAGGCTTCCAGGTGCGTGCTGTTCATGGCCTTGGTGACGCCGGACTCCTGCAGGGCCTTGCCGCATTCGCGCACGACGGGCAGCGAGGCACCAGTGCTGGGCACCACCTGCGAGATGGACACGCCGGCGCCAGCATCGCCGGCCGCGTCGATGTACTGCTGCGCGCCGACGAAGGAGAGGCTGGACATGGGGATGTACATGCCGCGCGCCACCAGCTGCTTGCTGATCTCGGCGGCCGGGCCGGAGAGTACGGTGTTGATGATGACTTCGGGCTTGAGCGCGGCCAGCTGCGTGAAGCGGGCGTCGTCCAGCTTGGCATTGCGCTCCAGGGCGAAGGCCTGCGGCTGCTTGCCCTGGCGCGCCAGGTAATCCTTGACCACCCCCAGGTTCTGGATGCCGACCTCGTCGTCGTAGTGCACCACCACCACCTCTTTCATGCCCAGCCCGGTCCAGAAGGCCAGCATCTTTTCCAGCTCGTCACCGTAGGAGGCGCGCAGGGTGTGGACCACGGGGCTGGGCTTGCGCACCGGGTTGGCGCCGGAGAAGGGGGCGAAGAAGAGCATGCCGGCTTTCTCGGCCTGGGGCATGGCGTCCAGGCTCAGTGTGGCCGAGGCGTAGCCGAACAGCGCCACGAGATTGCGGTTCTGCAGCAGCCGGGTGGTGTTCTCGCCGGCGATCTTGCGCTGGTTCTGGTCATCCAGCGTGACGAGCTCGATGGGCGCGCCGCCCACGCCACCCTGGGCGTTGACCATCTTGAACCAGGCCAGGGCACCGTCACGGATGTCCTTGCCGAACACGGCGTTGCTGCCGCTCAGGGGCGCAGACTGGCCGACGACCCAGGCGGTCTGGGCCATCAGGCTGCCATGAACAAGGGTTCCCAACGCGACGAGCAGCGCCGCTATTTTTGTACGCATAAGCAGTCACCCATAAAGGCATCGCCAAGGCTTGCGACGCCTTATGGTGACATGTGTATCAGGATTCGGCGATAGCGTTAGTACTTATGAATGTATCAACCTGTGCATCGCTATAGCCGAACTCTTTGAGCAGTTCGCGTGTGTGCTGGCCCAGCAGGGGCGCGGGGCGGGTGACCTGGGCTGGCGTGGCCGAGAAATGGATGGGGCAGCCCAGCGCGCGTGTCAGCCCGGCCTGCGGATGGTCCAGCTCCACCACCATGCCGCGTGCCAGGGTCTGCGGGTGGCTCAGCGCCTCGCCCACGGTATGCACCGGGCCGGCCGGCACGCCTGCGTTGTCGAAGGCGGCCTGCCACTCGGCGCGTGTACGTGTGCGCAGCACGGTGTTCATCAAGGCCACCAGTTCCTCGCGGTGTGCCATGCGGTCGCTGTTGGTGGCAAAGCGCGCATCGCTGCGCCATTCGGGGTGGCCCAGCACTTCGGCGATGCGCTCCCAGTTGGCCTGGTTGGCGCCGCCGATATTGATCCAGCCGTCGCTGGCCTCGAAGGCCTGGTAGGGCGCGGTCAGGATGTGGGCCGAGCCCGTGGGCTCGCTCGATTTGCCGGTGGCAAAGAAGATGGCCGCGTGCCAGTAGAGCTGCTGCAAGGCGGCGTCCGACAGCGAGGTGTCGACGATCTGGCCTTCGCCGGTTTTGAGCTTGTGCACATAGGCCGCGACGATGCCCAGGGCGCCCAGGATGCCGGCGTTCATGTCCGACACCGCGTTGCCGTTTTTGGCGGGCGCGCCGCCGGGTTCGCCGGTGATGGACATCAGGCCGGCAAAACCCTGCGCGATCAGGTCAAACCCGCCCTTGCCGGCATACGGCCCGTTGCGGCCGTAACCCGTGATGGCGCAGTAGATCAGGCCCGGATTGACCTTCGCAAGTTCCTCATAGCCCAGGCCCAGCTTGTCCATGGTGCCGCCGCGGAAGTTTTCCACCAGCACGTCGGACTTCTCGACCATGCGCAGCAGCACGGCCTTGCCGTCGGCGTGCTTGAGGTCGATGGCGATGCCGCGCTTGTTGCGGTTCATCATCATGAAGGGCGCCGAGACGCCGTTCACGAGCGGGTCGCGGTAGGCGCGTGCATCGTCGCCACCGGGCAGCTTCTCGACCTTGATCACGTCGGCCCCCATGTCGGCCAGCAGTTGGCCGCAGGTCGGGCCCGACATGATCTGCGTGAGTTCGAGCACGCGCAGGCCGGCCAGGGGGCCGGGGCGTGTGGTCTTGTTCGTCATCACTTTCCTTTCCAGCTTGGGGGGCGCTTCTCAACGAAAGCGCTCACGCCCTCGCGGAAGTCGGCGCTGCCATAGGCGGCGCGCACCAGGTCCTCACCGTCGGGCAGGCTGTGCACGGTCAGGCGGCGCAGGCCTTCCTTGCTGACACGTTGTGTCACCGGAGCCAGGGCCGCGAGCTTGCCCGTGAGGCGCAACACGGCAGCGTCAAGCTCGGCGGGCGCGCTCACTTCCTGCAGGTAACCGCAGGCCAGGGCCTCGTCGGCGTTGATCATCTCGGCCAGCAGCAGCATGCGCCGCACGCGCTGCATGCCGAAGGCGGCCGACAGGCGCGCCAGGTTGGCCACCGAGAGGCAGTTGCCCAGGGTTTTCGCAATCGGCACGCCGAACTTGGCCGAGGGCGTGGCGATGCGGAAATCGCAGCCCGTCGCGATGGCCACACCACCGCCGACGCACCAGCCTTCGACCACGGCCAACGTGGGCATGGGCAGGCTGCCCAGCAGTTCCATGCAGGCGTCGATCTGGCGCTCGTAGCCCACGCCGTCCTCGCCACCCTTCGTGCCGCTGCCGAAATTCTGGAACTGAGAGATGTCGGTGCCGGCCACGAAGGCCTCGCCGCCGGCGCCGCGGAAGGTGACGACACGCACGCTGGCGTCGTCCTTGAGCTGGCGGCAGATCGCCATCAGCTGCTCGTACATGGCCCAGGTCATCGCATTGCGCGCCTGGGGGCGGTCAAAAAGCACCGAAGCCACACCGGCTTCGATGCTCAGGTGGACTTGGCCTGCATCAATCATGGGAAAACATGTTCACAAAATACGTTCGCCCCGGCCCTCGGTCGGGCGCAGGGCGAACGGATGGGGGGAGGGGATCAGCTCTCTACCGTGACCTTGGCATCCTTGATCACCTTGGCCCACTTCTGCTGCTCCGCGCGGATGAAGTCGGCAAACTGCTGGGCCGTGCCGCCGCCGTCTTCGGCGCCGTACAGGTCCAGCTTTTCCTTCACGTCAGGCATGGCCAGCACCTTGTTGATGTCTTCGTTCATGCGCTGGGCCATGGCGGCCGGCATCTTGCCCGGGCCCACCAGACCATACCAGGTGGTGGCTTCGAAGCCGGGGAAACCAGCTTCGGCCATGGTCGGCACCGTCGGATGACCCGAGGCGCGCTTGGCGCGCGTCTGGGCGATGGCGCGCACCTTGCCGCTCTTCACGTGCGGGGTGGCGGCGGTCATGGTGTCGAAGGAGTACTGGATCTGGCCGCCGATCAGATCGACCAGCATGGGGCCCGAGCCCTTGTAGGGAACGTGCAGCGCATCCACGCCGGCAGCGAGCTTGAAGGACTCCATGGCCAGGTGCTGGGCCGAACCCTGGCCGGCCGAGCCGAAGCTGACCTTGCCCGGGTTGGCCTTGCAATGGGCCACCACGTCGGCCACGGTCTTGGCGGGCAGGTTGGTATTGGCGATCAGCAGGTTGGGCGTGACGCCCACCAGCGTCAGCGGCGTGAAGTCGCGCTCCACCACATAACCCAGCTTGGGCATGAGCCCGGGGGCCAGGGCGTGGCTGTTGATGTGGGCCATCAGCAGGGTGTTGCCGTCGGCCGGCGCCTTGGCCACGAAGTCGGCCGCGATCACGCCGGAGGCACCGGCCTTGTTCTCGATCACGACCGTGGTGTTCCACATGGCCTGCAGTTTCTGGCCGACGATGCGGGCCAGCACGTCGGTGCCGCCGCCGGGGGCGAAGCCCACGATGATGCGCACCGGGCCGTTGGGCAGGTTCTGCGCCTGGAGCATGGGGGCGGCCAGGGTGGCTGCGGTGGCGGCCGTGGCCGTGACGAAAGTTCTGCGTTTCATGGTTTGTCTCCTCGGGTCGTTGTAGAAATTCTGCTTGTCGATCAGGCAGCCTTGCGCTGGGGCACGGCCGCCGGGTGGCCGGCGTAGTAGTCCATGATGGCCTGCACGCCCGAGCCGGCCAGCTTGACGCCGCCGAGCTTCAGGCCCATCTCGCAGGCGGCCACGGTGCCGATCAGCGTGAGGTCGTTGCTGTCACCCAGGTGGCCGATGCGGAACATGCGGCCCTTGATCTTGCCCAGGCCAGTGCCCAGCGAGCAGTCGAAGCGCTCGTAGATGATCTTGCGGATGGCGTCGGCGTCCACGCCCTCGGGTGTCATCACGCCGGTCAGGATGGGCGAGTGCACGCTGGCGTCGGCGCACTGGATGGGCAGGCCCCAGGCGTTCACGGCGGCGCGCACGCCGGCAGCCCAGCGCTGGTGGCGCGCCAGCACGGTGTCCAGGCCCTGGCCCAGGATCATGTCGGCCGCTTCGCTCAGGCCGTACATGAGGTTGGTGTTGGGCGTGTAGGGCCAGTAGCCCGTCTTGTTCATCTCGATGATCTCGTCCCAGGCCCAGAAGCTGCGCGGCAGCTTGGCACTCTTGCTGGCCTCGATGGCCTTGGGCGAGAGCGCGTTGAAGCTCATGCCCGGCGGCAGCATCAGGCCTTTTTGCGAGCCGCTGATGGAGACGTCCACACCCCATTCGTCATGGCGGTAGTCGGCCGAGGCCAGGCCCGAGATGGTGTCCACCAGCAGCAGGGCCGGGTGTTTGGCGGCGTCGATCGCCTTGCGCACCGCGGCGATGTTGCTGGTCGCGCCGGTGGAGGTTTCGTTGTGTACCACGCAGACAGCCTTGATGCTGTGGCCCGTGTCGGCCTTCAGGCGCTGCTCGATCAGCTCGGCCGACACGCCGCGGCGCCAGCTGGCCGGCACGCCGTTGTCGGTGCCGGGCAGGGCGATGACCTCGGCCTTGAGGCCCAGGCGCGTGGCCAGGCGGTTCCAGAGGAAGGCGAAGTGGCCGGTCTCATACATGAGCACGTGGTCGCCCGGGGAGAGGGTGTTGGTCAGCGCGGCTTCCCAGGCACCGGTGCCCGAGGCCGGGTAGATGATGACCGGGTGCTTGGTCTGGAAGATCTTCTGGATGTCGGCCAGGATCTTCAGGCCCATGGCGCCGAACTCGGGGCCGCGGTGGTCGATGGTGGGCAGGCTCATGGCGCGCAGCACGCGGTCGGGCACGGGGGAAGGGCCCGGAATCTGCAGGAAGTGGCGGCCGGTGGGGTGGAAATCGGTGGTCAGCATGGCAAATAGTGGATAAGGAATAGACGCATTTTTTGCATACAAAATTTGTTTGTCAACCAGAAAGACCCTAAAATCGCCTGAAATCACGATCTTTTTGAATACAAAGCATATCCATGGCTGAAATCCTGACCATGCCGACCGCCCTGCACGGGCAGGTCACCCAGCGCCTGCGCCTGCTGCTGGTGGAGGGCCAGATTGCCCCCGGTGCCAAGCTCAACGAGCGCCAACTGTGCGAGCAGATGAAAGTCTCGCGCACGCCGCTGCGCGAAGCCATCAAGACCCTGGCCGCCGAAGGCCTGGTGGAGTTGCTGCCCAATCGCGGCGCCATCGCCGTGGAATTGGGCGAAGACGACATCCTCAACACCTTCGAGGTCATGGCCGGGCTGGAAGGCCTGTCGGGCGAACTGGCGGCGCAACGCATCACGCCTGAGGAACTGGCCGAGATCGAGGCCCTGCACTACGAGATGAAGGCCGCCTACACCCGGCGCGACCTCTCGGCCTATTACCGGCTCAACGCCGCCATCCACCGCGCCTTCAACGCCGCCGCCCGCAACCCGGTGCTCACCGCCACCTACCAGCAGGTCAACGCCCGGCTGCAGGCGCTGCGCTTCCGCTCCAACCAGGACGGCGAGAAATGGGCGCGCGCCATGCAGGAACACGACCGCATGATCGAAGCCTTGCAAAAACGCGACGGCGCCGCCCTGCGCACAGAGCTTGTGGCCCACCTGGGCCACAAGCGTGATGTGGTGGTTGAACAGATGCGCACGGCCCAGGCCGTGAACGCGAAAAACTGAGTACCGATATGAATGCCCCTTTGCCCGCCAACGTCACGCAAGCCTCCGCCAGCCAGACCTACGAGGCCGTCTCCCGCCTCAGCAATGAAGTGGCCGGGCGTCTGGCCGCGCGCCTGCGCGCCGAGACCAAGGGCGAGGTGCTGTTCAGCCCGGCCGACCGCGGCCGTTACGCCACCGACGCCTCCATCTACCAGGCCATGCCCCTGGGCGTGTTCCTGCCGCGCGAGGCGGCCGACGTGCGCCTGGCGCTGGACATCTGCCGTGACCTCAAGGTGCCCATCGTGCCGCGCGGTGGCGGCACCAGCCAGTGCGGCCAGACCGTGGGCGCGGGGCTGGTCATCGACCACAGCAAACACATGCGCAAGATCCTCGACGTCAACGTCGAGCAGCGCACGGCCCGTGTGGAGCCCGGCCTGGTGCTGGACCACCTGAACGCCGACCTCAAAAAACACGGCCTCTGGTACCCGGTGGACGTTTCCACCAGCGCGCAGGCCACGCTGGGCGGCATGGCCGGCAACAACTCCTGCGGCAGCCGCTCCATCGCCTACGGCAATATGGTGCACAACGTCATCGGCGCCCAGGCCTGGCTGGCCGACGGCGAGCTGCTGAACTTCGGCCGTTACGACCAGGCCAGCGGCCGCGCGCGCCAGATCGGCGACTACGTGCGTGGCCTGGCCGGTCTGCACCGCGACGAGATCGAGGCGCGCTGGCCCAAGGTGCTGCGCCGCGTGGCCGGCTACAACCTGGACATCTTCCACAACCAGAACGAGAAACCGTACACGACGGATGGCTCGGTGAACCTGGCGCACCTGCTCATCGGCAGCGAAGGCACGCTGGCGCTCACGCGCTCGCTCTGCCTGCAGCTCAGCGAACTGCCGCGGGCCAAGGTGCTGGGCGTGGTGAACTTCCCCACCTTCTACCAGGCCATGGACAGTGCCCAGCACATCGTCAAGCTGGGCCACAACATGCGGGGCGGGGCGCTCACGGCCGTGGAGCTGGTCGACCGCACCATGATCGAGCTCTCGCTGCAGAACCCGGCCTTCGCCCCCACCATCCGAACCGCGCTTTCGCCCGCCATCAACGGCGGCAAACCTGAAGCCGTGCTGCTGGTGGAGTTCTCAGGCGCCAGCAAGGCCGACATAGCGCCCAAGATCAAGGAACTGGTGGACCTGATGGGCGAGCTGGGCCTGCCCGGCAGCGTGGTCGAGATGATCGACGACGCGCCGCAGAAGAACCTGTGGGAAGTGCGCAAGGCCGGCCTCAACATCATGATGAGCCTGCGCGGCGACGGCAAGCCCGTGAGTTTCATCGAAGACTGCGCTGTACCCCTGGTGCACCTGGCTGAATACACCAACGCGCTCACCGAGGTCTTCAGCAAATACGGCAGCCGCGGCACCTGGTACGCCCACGCCTCGGTCGGCACGCTGCACGTGCGGCCCATCCTGGACATGCGGCGCGAAGGCGCGAAGAAGATGCGCGCCATCGCCGAAGAGGCCAGCGAACTGGTGCGCAAGTACAAAGGCGCCTACAGCGGCGAGCACGGCGACGGCCTGTGCCGCGGTGAGTGGATCGAATGGCAGTTCGGCCCGCGCCTCACCCAGGCCTTCACCCAGATCAAGCAGCACCTGGACCCGACCAACCGGCTCAGCCCCAAGCGCATGATCGATCCGCCCAAGATGGACGACACCACGCTGATGCGCTTCCCGCCCAGCTACAAGGTCGTGCCCATCCAGCCCGCGCTGGACTGGAGCGCCTGGAACGTGCAGGCCGACCCGGTCACCGAAGTGACCACCGCCCCCGGCACCGGCGGCGACCCGGCCCAGGGCCTGGCCAAGGCCGTGGAGATGTGCAACAACAACGGCCACTGCCGCAAATTCGACGCCGGCACCATGTGCCCGAGCTACCGCGTCACACGCGATGAACAACACCTCACCCGCGGTCGCGCCAACACCCTGCGCCTGGCGCTCAGCGGCCAGATCGAGGGGCTGGACGGCAAGGATGCCTTGACCAGCGAAGTCGTGCGCGAAGCGATGGATCTGTGCGTCAGCTGCAAAGGTTGCAAACGCGACTGCCCCACGGGCGTGGACATGGCCAAGCTCAAGGTCGAGTTCCTGCAGCACTACAAGGCCAGACACGGCCACACGCTGAAAGACAAGCTCGTCGGCCAGCTGCCCGACTACGCGCGCCACGCCGCGAAGATCGCCCCGCTGCTCAACCTGCGCGACAAGGTTCCGCTCATGGCCCAGCTCAGCGAAAAGCTCTTCGGCTTCTCGGCCAAGCGCAGCCTGCCGCAGTGGAAGAGCCGGCACTTCTTCAATACACCCGTGCAGAGCGCCACGCGTGAAGAGGTGCTGGCCGCGACCAAACCCGTGGTGCTTTTCGTCGACACCTTCAACGGCTTTTTCGAATCCGAGAACGCTCACGCTGCCCTGTTGGTGCTGCAGGCCGCCGGCTACACCGTACACGTCGCCACCAAGAAACAAGACGATGGCAAACACCTCTGCTGCGGCCGCACCTTCCTTTCCGCCGGCATGGTGGACCAGGCCAAGCTGAAAGCGCGTGAGGTGGTGGATAGCCTCTTGCCGTTTGCGGAGAAGGGCATCGCCATCGTCGGCCTGGAGCCGAGCTGCCTGCTCACGCTGCGTGACGAACTGCTGGTCATGGGCCTGGGCGAGGGCGCACAACAGATCGCAAAACAGGCGCTCCTGTTCGAAGAGTTCCTGGCCCGCGAGGCCAAGGCCGGCCAGCTGGAAGCCTTCAAGGCCAAGCTCAAACCCGTGGCCCAGCCCGTGCTGCTGCACGGGCACTGCCACCAGAAGGCCTTCGCCGCCGTCACGCCCGTGATGGAGGTGCTAAGCCTGATCCCCGGTGCCAAACCCGAACTCATCGAGTCCAGCTGCTGCGGCATGGCCGGCAGCTTCGGCTACGAGGCTGAGCACTACGAGGTGTCGATGCAGATGGCCGAAGCCAATCTGCTGCCGGCCGTGCGCGCCAGGGCGGATGCCATCGTGGTGGCCGACGGCACCAGTTGCCGGCACCAGATCGCCGACGGGGCGCAGCGCGAGGCGGTGCATGTGGCGAAGTTGCTGGCGGGGCAGCTGGCTTAGGTTGGTTGATCCGGCGAGGTTCGGTCCACGGCAGGTCCGATGACGGATCTTCAGCCCGGGGCTGGCCTCGTGTGCATTCCTTCGTGATCTCTTGAGCCGGAGCCGGTCAGGCGACGGACGCTGGTGGTTCACCACCCCCGCTGCAGCGGCGGTCCGACGCGCCCACAACCTTGTACGATGGCCAGGGCGCCTCATGCAAATTCACACATTCAACCGTTTCGTCGCTGTTTTCCTGTCCGTCGTCCTGCATGCGCTGCTGATTGTTGGGGCCGGTCATTTCCACGGCGCGTTCATCAGCAAGCCCGAAGCCCCGAAGGCTGAGGAGGACGTCGTCTTTCTGGAGGTGACGCCAGACTCACCGCGGCGAACGCCTTCAGCGCCCCCCCGCCCGGCACCTGACCCCAGCCCCGTCTCCGCGAGCCAGGCACCCCGGGAAACTGCGGTGGCCCCGCCTGCTGCGGACCGCCAACCGGCGTTCATGCATGCACCACCCGCACCGACCGCGCAAGAGTGGGCCCTCGCAGCGAACTACTCCTTGAAAAACAGCAAGCGCTACCGCTACACCTGGGGGCAGCAAGTCCGAAGCATGATGGGCACGGCTGTCGAAGGTCCGGATCAGGGCATCGTACGGTTCCGGATTGAAATCGCCCCCGATGGAACATTGACACGAGTGGAAACCTTGTGGACGACCTCGCTGGTCGCCGAAAACCTCGCGCGCAAGGCCATCGAAAACATGCCCCCGCTCCCGCCGACCCCGACCGGAAAACCCCTGATCTTCGAGAAGACGATTTCGTTTCAACCCTTCGATTCAGACGGCCCGCCCCTCTACAAAAACGACTGCCTGCCCGACCCACCGGCGTTCCGCAACCCGTTCATGTGGGACGGCAAATCGCCACAAGTGCGTACCGCTCCTGCGCCAAGTGAGAAACTGGATCCCCAGGCCCTGGAGGAATGCCTCAGGCAACTGCCTGAAGACTCCATCGAAGCAGAAGGCGCGCATGACCAGAGGCAGCTTGAACAGTGGGGTTCAAGCAAACTGGGCCGCTGACACACCACCAGGTTGGCAGCTCCCATAGATCGCCCTAAGATGCAAGTATCACAGTGCATCCAATCAGAGGAGACCCGCCATGTACAAGCGCATCCTGTTGGGCTACGACGGCTCCGAGTCCGGGCAGCAGGCCCTGCTGGGCAGTTGCGAGATTGCGCAGTGGAGCCAGGCCGAGCTGGTGCTGGTGGCCGTGATGCCGCTGCCCATCGCGTCTCTCGGACCCGAGGGCGGGCTCTACGACCCCAAGGTGGAGGAGATCGAGCGGGAGCGTTACCGTCTCATCCTTGAGGCCGGGGTGGAACGCCTGGCGCAGGCGGGTTTGCAGGCGCGCGGAGAGGTGCTCAGCGGTGACCCGGTGCACGAGCTGGCCAAGGCGGCCGGCCGTCTGCGGGCCGATCTGATCGTGCTGGGGCACCAGCACCAGGACAGCTGGGCGGCGCGCTGGTGGCGCGGCTCGGTGTCCAAATCGCTGATCGAGCACGCGCCCTGTAGCGTGCTGGTGGTGATCACGCGCTGAGAACTTGCGAATAAACCTACTGCGCTCGGGCCGCTCGCTACGATTCCTTCACAAGTTCTGAGCGGGACCGCTCAGCCGCGCAGCGGCGCGGCCTTCAGTCGTTGGCCTTGAAACCGGTGGCGCGCACCACCTCGGCCCAGCGCGCCGTCTCGGCGGCGATGGTGGCGGCGAAAGCGTCGCCGTATTCCTGTGGCACGTCGAAACCCTGGGCTTCCAGCCGGGCGCGGTAGTCACCGTCGGCCTGCGCCTTCTGCGTGGCCGTGGCGATGGCGTCGAGCACCGCCTTGGGCGCGGCGGCCGGCGCCAGCAGGCCGAACCAGACGGTGGTGTTGAGTTCCCTGTAGCCCAGCTCGGCCAGCGTGGGCACCTGCGGCAGGTGGCGCGAACGCTGCGGGCTGGTCACGGCGATGGCGTTGAGCTTGCCCGACTGCACATGCGGGATCACCGACTGCAATTGCGCAAACCCCAGCGGCACCTGGCCGCCCAGCAGGTCGGTGGTCTGCGGTGCGGAGCCCTTGTAGGGGATGTGGGGCATGTCCAGCTTGAAACGCTGGCTGAGCTGATAGCCCAGGAATTGCGAGGGTGTGCCCGGGCTGAAGGAGGCATAGGCGGCCTTGCCGGGGTTCGCGGCCGCCCACTTGACGAGCTCGGCCAGCGTGTGGGCCGGCACCGAGGGATGGGCAACGAGCACCAGCGGCGCCTCCACGCCCTTGGCGATGGGCTTGAAGCCTGCTGGCTGCCAGCGCTGGTTGGGATAGACCGAGGGGTTGATGGTCATCATGGCCTGGGTGCCGATCCACAGCGTGTGGCCGTCGGGCTGCGCCTTCTGCACGAACTCGGCGCTGATGTTGCCGTTGGCGCCGGGCTTGTAGTCCACGAGGAAGGTGCCGCCCGTGACCTTGCCCAGTTGCTGGGCCAGGGCGCGCGCATAGGCGTCGATGGCGCCGCCCGGCGGCGTGCCGACGATGAGTGTGACCGGCTTGCTGGGCCAGGCGGGGGCTTGCGCGCTGGCGGCCCAGGGGGTGAGCAGGCAGGCGCCGGTCAGGGCCAGCGCCAGGCGGCGGGCGCGGTGGATCTTGTTCATGCGGGTCTCCTCGATCGTTCTTTTTTTGTGCGCTCAGTCCAGCTTGAGCTTGATGCGGCGGGCCACTTCGCCCCAGCGCTGCGTGTCCTGTGCCAGGCGCGCGGCGGTTTCAGCGGCATCGCCGGCCACCACGCTCTGGTCCGACTGTGCGAGCCGCTCCACCAGCTCCGGGCTCTTGAGTGCCACGGCCATGGCGTCGTGCATCTTCTGCACCATGGCGGCGGGCACGTTTCTGGGCGCGAACAGCACCAGCGAGAAGGTGGCGTCGAAGCCGGGGTAGCCGGCTTCGGCCACGGTGGGCACGTCGGGCAGCAGGGGCGAACGCTTGGCGCCCGAGACGGCCAGCGCCACCAGCTTGCCCGACTTCACATGCGGCAGCACGGTGGGGCCGGCGAGGAAGCCGCACTCCACCTGGCCGCCCAGCATGTCCTGCACGGCGGGAGCGGGGCCTCGGTAGGGCACGTGCGTCATCTGGATGCCGGCCGCGGTGCTGAAGAGTTCGGTGGTGAGGTGGCCGGGTGATCCGGCGCCGCCCGAGGCGTAGGTCATCGTCGTGCTGCGCGCCTTTTTCACCAGATCGGCCACCGTCCTGAGGCCGACGCCGGGGTAGCACACCAGGGTCTGGCTGAAGGCGCTGGCGCGGATCACGGGCTGCAAGTCCGCGGCCTTGAAGGGCATCTTCTCGTAGACGTGCGGGTTGACCGTGAGCGTGGTGTCGGTGGTCCACAGCCAGGTGTAGCCGTCCGGTGCGGCGCGCACGGCCTCGGCCGTGCCGATGTTGCCGTTGGCGCCCGGCTTGTTGTCGATGACCAGGGGCTGCTTGAGGATCTCCTGCACCTTGGGCGCGGCGCCGCGCAGCACGATGTCGCTCGGCCCCGCGGGCGGCAGGGGCACGATGACACGCATGGGCCGCTCGGGCCATGACTGGGCCGGGGCGTTGAGCGAGGCCAGACCGAGCAGCAGGGCGGCGGCCAGGGCGGGCAGGGTGGTGGTTCGGTTCATGGTGTCTCCTCGTCGTTGTGTGTGGGGGGCGCTCGGTCAGCGCTGCGGCATGTCCTTGGCCGAGTAGCCCAGGCTGACGGTGGCGTCCTCGGGGATGGCGGGCACGGTGGTTTCCCACCGCAGCCAGTCCTGGCGCATGCGGGCCAGGCGTTCGGGCTCGCGTGCGGCTAGGTTGGCGCGCTCGCGGGCGTCTTGCGCGATGTTGAACAGGTACTCGTGCTCGTCCACCTTGAGGTACTTCCACGGCCCCTGGCGTAGCCCGCGCTGCTGGCGGTGGTTCATGCGCCAGTACAGCGGGCGCTCGAAGGTGTCGGACGGCTTGCGCAGCACGCGCGCCAGCGACACGCCGTCGATGGGGAAGTCGGGCGATGGCTTGCCGCCACCCACATCGAGCAGGGTGGCCGACCAGTCCATGGTCATGCAATGCTGGTCGCTGCTGCTGCCGGCGGGGATGACCCGCGGCCAGTGGGCGATCCACGGCACGCGGATGCCGCCTTCGGTGAGGTCCATCTTGCCGCCCACCAGGGGCCAGTTGTCGGAGTAGCGCTCGCCGCCGTTGTCGCTGGTGAAGACGATCAGCGTGTTGTCCAGCAGGCCCTGTGCGCGCAGCGCGGCCACCAGCTTGCCGATGCCTTCGTCCATGTGGTGGATCATGCGGCGGTAGGTCTCCACGCTGCCGCCGTGCAGGTGGAACAGGTTGTCTTTCACCTCCTCGGCCAGGTGCGCGTCGTCCCGCGTTTCCCAGGGCCAGTGGGGCGCTGTGTAGTGCAGGCTCAGGAAGAAGGGCTGGCCGCCGCGCGCGGCTTCGGCGCGGCGCTGCACGTAGTCCACCGCGCGCTGCGAGAGCAGGTCGGTGAGGTAACCCACTTCGTGGTGTTCCTCCTCGCCGACGTACAGGTCGTGGTCGCCCTTGCCCGAGCAGTGGGAGAAGTAGTCCACGCCGCCGGCCATGATGCCGTAGAACTCGTCGTAGCCCGAGCGCAGCGGCCCGAAGCTGGGCGGGTAGCCCAGGTGCCACTTGCCCACGAGCGCGGTGGCGTAGCCCGCATCGCGCAGCAGCGAGGGCAGCGTGGGCAGCTCGGGCGGCAGGCCCAGCTTGGGGTTGCCCTTGCTGCGGCTGTTGATGGGTTCTTCCATGCCGCCGCGCAGGCGGTACTGGTAACGCATGGTGATCAGCGCGAAGCGGGTGGGCGAGCACACGGGCGAGTTCGAATAACCCTCGGTCAGGCGCAGGCCGCCAGCGGCCAGGGCGTCGATGTGGGGCGAGACCGGGCCGAACTGGGCGTTGCGCCCGCCGTAGCAGCCGAGGTCCGCAAAGCCGAGGTCGTCGGCCACGATATAGATGATGTTGGGTGCCATGAGGGTGAAACTTAACAAAGATCAATCTATTCGTAAAATCGAAGTTCGATTGTTTTGATTTAAATATTTCTATGGATCCGCGTCACCTCATCCAGCTCGCCACCATCCTGGAATGCGGCTCGCTCAGCAAGGCCAGCCAGATCCTGCACCTGACCCAGCCCACGCTGACGCACAGCATGCAGGCGCTGGAGGTGCAGGCCGGCGGGCAGCTGTTCGAGCGCAGCCGTTTCGGGGTGCGCAGCACGGCCCTGGGGGAGGTGCTGGCGCGTGAGGGCCGGGCCATCGCCCGGCGCCTGCGCGACGCAGACGAGGCCTGCGCGCGGCATCGCAGCGGCTTTCGGCACACCATCCGGCTGGGCACCGGGCCGCTGGTGGGCCTGGCCTTCGTGCCCGGCCTGGTGGCCGCGCTGGCCGCTGCGCAACCCCGCTACGCCCTGACGATCCAGAGCGACCGGCCCCACCTGCTGGTGGACCAGCTGGTCGACGGCCGGCAGGACTTCGTGATCGCACCGTCCTGGCTGGACAAGCCGCCACCCGGCGTTGAGCGTTTCCTGCTCGTCGAGGACGAGATCGGCATCTTTTGTGGCGAGGCTCATCCGCTGCGACAGGCGGGCGGGCTGGCGCAGGCCCGGGGGCTGGAGCTGGAGTGGGTGAGCCTGGGCACGGCCTCGCCCTTCGACCAGAACGTGCGCGAGATGCTGCAGCAGGCCGGCGTGGACAAGGCGCGTCCCGGTATCACCCTGGTTGGCGACGCCTCCATGCTGCTGCGCATCCTGGCGCAGGGGCGGCACCTGTCGGTGCTGCCCAAGTACCCGATGCGCCTGCTGGGGCCCGGCTCCGGTGTGCGCGAGCTGGAGGTCGCCGTGCGCCCCATGCCGCGCAACATCTACCTGTGGTGCCGCACGGAGTCGCTGGAAGATGCGTCGCTGGTGCGGCTCAAGGACTTCATCCTCAGCCACGCGGCGTCCACGGTGAGTGGGGACGACGACGGCGGGTGACGAGCGCGCCGCGCGCTCAGCCCCGCAGCAGCGCGTCGATCTGCGCGTCCTTCTCTTCCCAGATGGCCGCCAGCCAGCGGTGGAAGCGGCCGCGGAATTCCGAGTCGTCTTCGTAATCGCCCGTGCAGAACTCGGCCGGGATGGGCAACTGCCGCGCGCGCACGATCACCTTGGGCGTGCGGCCACACAGGAACTGCCAGAAGGTGGGGGCGCCTGCGGGGTAGACGATGGTGACGTCGATCATGGCGTGGAACTGGTCACCCATGGCGTTGAGCGCCAGCGCCAGGGCGCCGGCCTTGGGTTTGAGCAGGTGGCGGTAGGGCGAGCCGGAGGACTGGTGCTTGGCCGGCGTGAAGCGCGTGCCTTCGGCAAAGTTCATCACGCTGGTGGGCACGCGGGCGAACTTCTGGCAGGCGCGGCGGGTGGTCTCGCGGTCCTGCCGGCGCAGGTCCGGGTTCTTGCGCAGGGCGGCCTTGCCGTGGCGACGCATGAAGGGGAAATCCAGCGCCCACCAGGCCAGGCCGATCACCGGCACGTAGATGAGCTGCTGCTTCAGGAAGAACTTCAGCAGGGGAATGCGCCGGTTCATCACATGCTGCAGCACGAAGATGTCTACCCAGGACTGGTGGTTGCAGTTCACCAGGTACCAGCCCTGGTAGGGCAGATCGGCCACGCCCTGCACATCCCAGCGCGTTTTTTGCGTGAGCCACATCCAGCCGCTGTTGCAGGCGATCCAGGCAGTGGCGACGGCATTGAGGGCCGGGTCGATGGCTTGCCGCACGGCCTGGAAGGGCAACACCAGCTTGACCAGCGCCAGCATGAACAGGAGCGAGCACCAGAAGAGCGTGTTGATCGCCAGCAACAGGGAGGCGAGGATGCCTTTGACGAGGGAAGGCAGGAAACTGAGCATGGCAGGTAGGGGGTGCGGGAGATCAGCCAAGTTCTGGCTCATCGGCCGCTAGAGCTGAATCGATAGGCTTATTGTGCGCTTGTGCGGGCCTCAGGCACTGCGCCAGATCATCATTTGACGGATTTCCCCTGATGTAAGGCGGGCGGCAGCGAGCCGGCACATAATCGCGGGCAGGAGGCCGGGGCCTGGGCTCCGGCCGGGTTGGGCCGACTATTTACAAGAAATGCAGATGAAACGCCTGGATGATTTTCGTATGCGCCTGGGCCGCCAGGAACTGGTGCCCATCATGATCGGCGGCATGGGGGTGGACATCTCCTCGGCCGACCTGGCGCTGGAGGCGGCCCGCCTGGGCGGGGTGGGCCATATTTCCGATGCCATGGTCAAGACGGTGAGCGACCGTCGCTACAAGACCAAGTTCGTCAAGGCCAAGCAGGCCCAGTACCAGTACAACGTCGAATCAGCCGACAAATCGGCCGTGAAGTTCGACCTGGGCGACCTGGCCGAAGCCACGCGCCTGCACGTGGGCAAGACCATGGAACGCAAGACCGGCAGCGGCCAGGTCTTCATCAACTGCATGGAAAAGCTGACGATGAACGCGCCCAAGGAGACGCTCAGCGTGCGCATGAACGCCGCGCTGGACGCGGGCATCGACGGCATCACGCTGGCGGCCGGCCTGCACCTGGGCTCCTTTCCGCTGATCGAGCAGAACCCGCGCTTTCGCGACGCCAAGCTGGGCATCATCGTCTCCTCGCTGCGCGCCCTGCAGCTCTTCCTGAAAAAGAACAGCCGCCTGAACCGCCTGCCCGACTACGTGGTGGTGGAAGGCCCGCTGGCCGGCGGCCACCTGGGCTTCGGCATGGACTGGGCGAAATACGACCTGGCCACCATCGTGGCCGAGATTCTGGCCTACCTGAAGCAGGAGCAGTTGAGCATCCCGGTCATTCCGGCGGGCGGCATCTTCACGGGCAGCGATGCGGTGCGTTTCATGGAGATGGGCGCGGCCGGTGTGCAGGTGGCCACGCGCTTCACCGTCAGCAAGGAATGCGGCCTGCCCGACGACATCAAGCAGGAATACTTCAAGGCCAACGAGGAAGACATCGAGGTCAACGAGATCTCGCCCACCGGCTATCCCATGCGCATGATCAAGGGCAGCCCCGGCATCGGCGACGGCATCCGCCCGAACTGCGAGGCCTACGGCTACCTGCTCGACGCCAACGGCAAGTGCGCCTACATCGACGCCTACAACCGCGAAGTGGCGGCCCACCCCGGCGAGCGCAAGGTCAAGGTGTGGGACAAGACCTGCCTGTGCACCCACATGCGCAACTTCGACATCTGGACCTGCGGCCAGCTGGCCTGGCGCCTGAAAGACACCAGCCTGCGCCACGCCGACGGCAGCTACCAGCTGCTCAGCGCGCAGCACGTCTTCGAGGACTACCAGTTCAGCACCGACAACCAGGTGCGTCTGCCGGCGGCCGAGGCGGCGCCAGCGTCAGCCGACTGATCCGGTCGTTCGGGGAGGTGGGACCGCCAGGGGCGGACATCTGCTTCGTGCCCGGAGCGGCCTGTCGCCGTTGCCCGGCGGATGGGCATTCAAAAATCAGGTGATCTTGAAGACGGTTCTTGTTTTTTGAGAACCGACTTTTTCCTCGTACGCCGCCCATTGCTTGATGCCTTTGACCAGGACCGAGGCGCTGACATCCTTGAGGGCTGACTTGGTCTTGAGCCTGCTGGTGACCCAGTCCTGCACATGCGGCAGGGTGCTGCCTTGCTCACCCGTCGGGATGAGCAGTTCCTTGCCTGCAACGATGCCTGCCGATGTGACTTTGATCTCGGTTGCGGGCATGCTGCGGGTCTCGTGTGCGTGAAGGGTGTCCGGGATTATCCACGCCAGGCTGCGGCCAGCCCCAAGGCGTCATTCGCTCAGCCGCAGACCTTGCGCGCGATCAGGTCCTTCATGATCTCGTTGGTGCCGCCGTAGATCTTCTGCACGCGCGCGTCGGCCCAGAGGCGGGCAATCGGGTATTCGGCCATGTAGCCATAGCCGCCGAAAAGTTGCAGGCATTCGTCCGTGACCTTGCACTGCTGTTCGGTGGTCCACCACTTGGCCATGTAGGCGGCCTCCACGTCCAGCGTGCCGTCGAGCAGGCGCTGGGTGCAGTCGTTCACGAAGCTGCGCACCACGTGCGCCAGCGTGGCGCATTCGGCCAGCTTGAAGCGCGTGTTCTGGAAATCGATCACGCGCTGGCCGAAGGCCTGGCGTTGCTGGGTGTAGTCCACGGTGAGTTCCACGGCGCGTTCGATCACCGAGGCCGCCGCCACCGCGAGCAGCATGCGTTCGAAGGGCAGCTGGCTCATGAGCTGGGCAAAACCCTGGCCTTCCGTGCCACCCAGCAGATTCGCCACTGGCGCGCGCGCGCCGTCGAAGAAAAGTTCGCAGGTGTCCGAGGCGTGCAGGCCCACCTTCTCCAGGATGCGGGCGCGAAAGCCCGGCAGCTTCTCCGTTTCCACCACGAGCAGCGAAACGCCCTTGCTGCCTTCGCCTCCGGTGCGAACCACCACCACCAGCAGGTTGGCGGTATAGCCATTGGTGATGAAGACCTTGCTGCCGTCGACCACGTAGTCGTCGCCTTCGCGGCGGGCGCGGGTGCGGATGGCCTTGAGGTCGGAGCCGGCGCCGGGTTCGGTCATGGCGATGCCGGCGATCAGCTCGCCGCTGGCCAGCCCGGGCAGCCAGCGCTGCTTCTGCTCCTCGGTGCCGTAGTCCAGGATGTAGTGGGCGGCGATGGTGTGCACGGCCACCGTGCCGGGAATCTCCGCGCGGGCCAGCTCGTCGGCCACCACCAGCTGGTAGGCCAGGCTGGCGCCGGCGCCGCCATAGGCCTCGGGCATTTCAGGCAGCAGGAAGCCCAGCGCGCCGAAGGGGCGCCAGACTTCGCGCGGGATGTAGCCCTGCTTGCGCCAGCCGTCGAGGTGGGGCAGCAGTTCGGCGTTGACGTAGCGGCGCAGCTGGTCACGGAAGGATTCGATGTCCGTGTCCATCCAGGGGTGGCGGTGCAGTTGGGGCAGCATGGGCTTTTTTTGAAGGGGCGTCAGAGGTGCGTTCCATTGTGCGTCAGGGGGTGGGTCGGGGTGGGCTTGAATTCATTCAAATAAACGTTAGAATGTTTGTATGAAAAAACGCGAACTCAAGGATCTGCTCTACGAACAGGTGGCGCGCATCGGCAAGGCCGTCTCCAGCCCCAAGCGGCTGGAGCTGCTGGAGTTGCTGGCCCAGGGCGAGAAGACGGTGGAGGTGCTGGCCGCGGAACTGTCCATCGACGTCAAGCTGGCCAGCGCGCACCTGAAGGCGCTCAAGGCCGCGCGTCTGGTGGAGCACCGGCGTGAGGGCAAGTACATGGTCTACCGCCTCAGCGGCGAGGACGTGGCCCAGCTCTGGGTCACGCTGCGCCTGGTGGCGGAGGAGCATCTGGTCGAGTTGCAGCTGGCCCTGCAGAAGATGGTGGCCGCGCCCGAGCAGCTCACGCAGGCCAGCCGCAAGGAACTGCTGGCCCAGGCCAAACGCGGCGAGGTGATCGTGATCGACGTGCGGCCCGAGGAGGAATTCGAGGTGGCGCATCTGCCCTATGCGCGTTCCATGCCGGTGGCGGAGATCGAGCGGCGCTTGGCCGAACTGCCCAAGGGGCGCGAGATCGTGGCCTATTGCCGCGGCCCCTTCTGCCTGCTGTCCGACGAGGCGCAGAAGCTCCTGTCCCGCAAGGGCTACCGCGTGCGCAAGATGCTCGACGGTGTCGCCGAGTGGCAGGCTGCCGGTATGCCGCTGGAGCGCGCGCCGCAGGCGTGAACGGAATCAACCCGGGAGGTGTGCCATGGCATCGACACTGTTCATCCTCAATGAAGCCCCCTACGGCAGCGAGCGCGCCTACAACGCGCTGCGCCTGGCCGGCACGCTGGCGGGCCGCGAAGGCCAGCAGGTGCGCGTCTTCCTGCTGGCGGATGCCGTGGGCTGCGGGCGTGCCGGGCAGAAGCTGCCCGAGGGTTATTACAACGTGGAGCTCATGCTGGGCAAGGTCGCGCGCAGCGGCGAAGTGGGCCTGTGCGGCACCTGCATGGATGCGCGCGGCATGAAGGACGCGGATCTGGCCGCCGGCACCAAACGCTCCACCCTCAAGGAGCTGGCCGACTGGACGGTCGAGGCCGACAAGGTACTGGTTTTCTAGGAGACACAAGATGTTTTTCAAGCAACTGGCGACGAAGGAAGCGTCGCTGTCCTATTTTTTCGGGTGTGCAACGGTCGCCAAGGCGGTGGCCGTGGACGTCGTGGCGGGGGATGAACCATGGTTCATCGATGAAGCGAAGAAGGCCGGGGTGTCGATCACGCATGTGATCGACACCCACGTCCACGCCGACCACTACTCCGGCGGGCGCAAGCTGGCACAGATGCTGGGCGTGCCCTACTGCCTGCACGAGGCGGACCGCAGCGTGGTGAAGTTCGACTTCGAGCCCCTGCGCGACGGCCAGAAGCTGGACCTGGGTAATGTGCAGGTGGAAGTGCTGCACACGCCGGGCCACACGGCCGACAGCGTCTGCCTGCTGGTGACCGACCTGCGCCGCGGTGGCGCGCCCTGGTTCGTGGTGACGGGCGACACGCTCTTCGTCGGCGCCGTCGGCCGCCCGGACCTGGCGGGCCGCGAGCGCGAGATGGCGGGCCAGCTCTACGACTCGCTGCAGGCCAAGCTGCTGGGCCTGCCGGCCGACCTGGAAATCTACCCCGGCCACCAGGCCGGCAGCGCCTGCGGTGTCGGTCTGTCGGGCAAGCCCTCGTCGACCATCGGCTTCGAGAAGCGCTGGAACCCGGCGCTGTCCATGAAGCGCGAGGACTTCGTGGCCGAACTGACGCGCGAGATCCCGCCGCGCCCGGCCGACATGGACCGCATGGTCGCGGCCAATATCGCCGCCTGAGCAGGCGTGATCAAGAAAATCAACGGAGAGTCATTTGGAAACAGCTTCTGCGAAGCTGCCCCTGTGGGGTGGGCTGGTACTGGGTGTGCTGCTGGGCATCGTGCTCCAGCGCAGCAGTTTTTGTGCGCGCGCCGCGCTGGCCGATGCTTTCGAGGGCAAGGACAAGGCGCGCCTGCGCGCCTTTCTGCTGGCTGTGCTCGTGACCCTGCTGGGCACGCAGCTGCTGGCCGGCTTCGGCCTGGTCGATCTGTCCGGCACGCCTTATCTGCGCGCCGGCGTGCCGCTGCTGGGATTGCTGGTCGGCGGCGTCCTGTTCGGCGCCGGCATGATGCTGGCCGGCGGCTGCCCGAGCCGCCTGATCGTGCGCGCCGCGCAGGGGCAGGGCGCGGCCCTGCTGACCTGGCTGGTCTTCGTGCTGGCCATCATGGCCAGCCTGGAAGGCGTGCTGGCGCCGGTGCGTGAAATCCTGAGCGGCCCGGCCGTGCAGTTGCCGGCCGCCTCGCTGCCGGCGCTGCTGGGTGGTTTGCCGGCCTGGCTGGTCACGGTGGTGCTGGCCGGTCTGATCGTGTTCTTCCTGTTGCGGGCGCCGCGCCAGTCGGCGTGGTGGGGCTGGCGCCTGCCCCTGGCGGGCGCGCTGGTCGGACTGCTGGTGGCGGCCAGCTGGTACGTGAGCATTGCCGGTGCCGACGAATTCGAGACGCCGGTGCTGAGCTCGCTGGCCTTCGTGGCGCCGGCGCAGGACCTGCTGCGTTTCGTCGCCATGGAGCGTCTGGGCTTCCCGCTGAAGTTCGGTTCGGCCTCGGTGCTGGGCGTGTTCATCGGCGCCTTCGCCAGCGCGCTCATGGCGCGCCAGTTCACCTGGGCCATGCCCGGCGGGGCGCAGATGCTGCGCAACCTGGCCGGCGGTCTGCTGATGGCCCTGGGCGGCATCCTGGCCATGGGTTGCACCATCGGCCAGGGCATGGCCGGTGTGGCCACGCTTTCCGTCTCCAGCCTGCTCGTCGTGGTCGCCATGGTGCTGGGGGCCTGGCTGGCCCAGCGTGTGCTGCTGCGCACGACGCAGGCCTGAGGAGCTATCGATGAGTGAACTCAGCATCGCCCGCCACGAGGTGCAGGATGTCCTGCACGGCATCCGCCACAACCTGGCGCAATTCGTCCACCAGCTGCTGCAGGTGCTGCTGGTCGGCCTGACCATCGGCATGATGCGCACCGTGGTGCCGGCCCTGGCCAGCGCCGAGTTCGGCGTGCCCAAGGGCTCCTTCATGCTGCTGATCTCCTTTGTCGTGGCCTTCGGCTTCGTCAAGGGCACGCTCAACTTCGTGGCCGGCCGCCTGTCGGAAAAGATCGGGCGCAAGCGTGTGCTGCTGATCGGCTGGCTCAGCGCGCTGCCCATCCCCTTCATGATCCTGTGGGCCCCGAGCTGGGGCTGGATCGTCGCGGCCACCGTGCTGCTGGGCATGAACCAGGGCTTCGCCTGGTCCATGACGCAGACCTCCAAGCTCGACATCACGCGAGCCGACCAGCGCGGCCTGACCATCGGCCTCAACGAGTTTGCCGGTTACGTGGGCGTGGCCATCGCCGGCATTGTCACCGGCTACATGGCCACGGCTTTCGGCCCGCGACTGGGCCTGCTGATCTTCGGCGGGGTGGTGATCGTCTCGGCGCTGCTGCTGACGCTTTTTTTCGTGCAGGAGACGCTGCCCTGGGCCAAGGCCGAGGGCGCGCGCCATGCCGCCGGCCAGGTCAGCGGGCCGGTGCCGCGTTATCCCGCCAACGTGCCGGCGCGGCCGAGCACCTGGGAGATCTTTGCCCTGATGACCTGGCGTGACCGCCGCCTGGCCGCGTTGTGCCAGGCCGGGCTGGTGGAGAAGTTCGTCGATGCGCTGATCTGGGTCTTCTACCCGGTGTTCCTCTACCAGCAGGGCCTGAGCCTGCCGCAGGTGGGCTGGGTCATTGGCGTCTATGGTTTCGTGTGGGGCGGCTCGCAGCTCTTCACCGGCAAGCTGTCGGACCGCATCGGCCGCCATCTCCCCAACGTGGCCGGCATGTGGGTCTGCGGCGCCGGCGTGGCCATGATGTTGCTGGGCTCGGGCGTGGCCTGGTGGTCGCTGTCGGCGGCGGTGTCGGGTTTCGGCATGGCCCTGCTGTACCCGAACCTCTCCGCGGCCGTGGCCGACATCTCGCACCCCAACTGGCGCGGCTCGGCCATCGGCATCTACCGCTTCTGGCGCGACCTGGGCTACGGCATCGGCGCGCTGGGCCTGGGCGGGGTGGCCCATTTCACCGGTCACATGGAGGGTGCCTTCTGGTTCGTCGCCTTGTCCATGCTCGCATCCGGTGCGCTGCTCTGGTGGTGGGGCGAAGAAACCCATCCGCGGCTCAACCCCGCCTGAACCAATTCACATTGAAGGAATGAAAACCATGAAAAAACTGCTGACTCTCTCCCTGCTCGCGCTGACCGTCGGTGTTGCCAGCCTGCCGGCGCATGCCAACGACAAGGCCCTTGTCGACGCCATGGAGGGTTACTTCGAGTTCGTCGATTACGGCGGCGCCACCATCTTCCCCGAGCAGATCCCGAAGGACGACTGGAAGAAGTTCTTCGTCATCGACGCGCGCGACAAGGGCCAGTTCGACAAGGGCCACATTCCCGGTGCGCACCACATCGAGTGGCGCCAGGTGCTGGCCAAGCGCAACGAGATCCCCAAGGACAAGCCGGTGCTGATCTACTGCAACCAGGGCACGCTGTCGGCCCAGGCCGGCCTGGCGCTGCGTCTGGCGGGTTACGAGAACGTGCGCATCCTGCAGGGTGGCATGAGCGAGTGGAAGGCCAAGGGCGGCTTCGACGCCGCGGCTAAGGCGAGCGGCGCACCGAAACACTGACCAGGCACGAGGCGCGTCAGGCCCGTTCGTACAGTGTTACCACGCAGGCGCCGCCCAGGCCCAGGTTGTGCTGCAGGGCCAGGCGCGCATCGGGTACCTGGCGTGCACCGGCCTGGCCGCGCAGCTGCTGAACCAGCTCCGTGCATTGCGCCAGGCCCGTGGCGCCCAGCGGGTGGCCCTTGCTGAGCAGGCCGCCCGAGGGGTTGGTGACGAACTGGCCGCCATACGTGTTGTCGCCGTCCATCACAAACTTCTCTGCGCCGCCCTCGGGGCACAGGCCCAGGGCTTCGTACGTGATGAGTTCGTTCTGCGCGAAGCAGTCGTGCAGTTCCACCACGTCCACGTCCTGCGGGCCGATGCCTGCGCTTTCATAGACCTGGCGCGCGGCCTCCTTCGCCATGGAAAAACCCACGACCTCGCGCATGTCGCGTGCCTCGAACGTTTTGTTTGTGTCGGTCGTCATGGCCTGGGCGCGGATGCGCACCGAGCGGTCCAGGCCGTGTTTCTGCGCAAAGGCCTCTGAGCAGATCACGGCCGCTGCGGCGCCGCAGGTGGGCGGGCAGGCCATCAGGCGGGTCATCACGCCGTCCCACAGCATGGGCGCGGCCATCACGTCCTCGGTGGTCACTTCCTTGCGGAACAGGGCCAGCGGGTTGTTGACAGCGTGGCGGCTGGCCTTGGCGCGGATGGCGGCAAAGGTCTCCAGCCTGGTGCCGTACTGCTGCATGTGGGCCAGGCCGGCGCCGCCGAAATAGCGCAGGGCCAGCGGGATCTCGCCGTGGCCGACCAGTTCCTGGGTCGCTTCGTCGAAACGGTCGAAGGGTGTGGGGCGGTCGTTGAAGACGGCGCCCAGGGCGCCGGGGCTCATGTGCTCGAAGCCCAGGGCCAGCACGCAGTCAGCGGCGCCGCTGGCCACGGCCTGGCGCGCCAGGTAGAGGGCGGTGGAGCCGGTGGAACAGTTGTTGTTGACGTTGACGATGGGGATGCCGCTCATGCCCACGTCGTAGAGCGCGCGCTGGCCGGCGGTGGAGTCACCGTAGACGTAGCCCACGTAGGCCTGCTGGATCTGCGCGTAGTCCACGCCGGCGTCGGCCAGGGCGGCGCGCGTGGCCTCGGCGGCCATCTCGGGGTAGGGGCGGTTGGCGCCCGGTTTGGCAAAAGCGATCATGCCGACACCGGCGACCAGGACAGGGCTGGACATGGGGAACTCCGTGGTTTGCTAACCCGGCCAGCTTATCACTGGTGGGCTGCGGCCCTCAGGCCGCGACCACGCAGTTGCGACCGGTTTTTTTGGCCTGGTAGAGCCGGGCATCGGCCTCATTGACCGCGACGTTTTCGTCATGGTGCTCCGGGCTGGCGACCACCAGGCCGATGCTCATGGTGGTGACGCCAGCGATCGGGTCAGTCGATCTGGCCAGGGCCTGACGGATCTTCTCGGCGACCTGCGTCGCCGCTTCCAGGGGGGTGTCCGGCAACAGCACGAGAAATTCTTCTCCGCCGTAGCGTGCGACGAAGTCGCTTGCTCTCAGGCAGCTTTTCAGGACATCGGAAATCCGTTTGAGAACATGGTCGCCCGCTTCATGACCGTAGGTGTCATTGATGCGCTTGAAGAAATCCACGTCCAGCATCAGCACGGCATAACGAGACCCCGTGCGCTTCATCCGCATGAATTCGCTGTGGATCCTTTCGTTGGCGGCCATGCGGTTGGAAAGACCGGTCAGAACGTCGTGTCGCGACAGGTGGCGCAAGCTTGCATTGGCCTTCTCCAGTTCGGCGGTGCGTTGCTGCACCATGTTTTCCAGATCGGCGTTGATCTGGAGGATGCGTTTCTCCATGGCCAGGCGTTCATCCTCCTGCTGCTGTTCCAGCAGTTCGAAAGCCAGATGGCGGCGCTGGTACAGATACAGGCCGAATATCGTGACACCTGCGATAAGGGCAAACAGGCTGGCCCTGAGCTCCAGGTCCCGGACCCAGGGGGCAAGCACCACAGAAAGATTCCGGTCGATGGACGCAACCAGCGCCTTGTCGGACTTGACGTTCAGCGGCCGGATGAAGGTGAAGGCCACCATGCGCTCCACCTGGGTGGCAGCGGCCATGCCCGAGATGACGTCTTTGTCCTTGCCACTTTTGACGAAGCGGTTGAACAGGGAATCCGGCCGGGCTGCCAGATTCACGCCCACGACCTTTTCCAGGTCAGGGGCACGGAAGATCAGCTGGCCATCGCTGTGGATCAGGCCGGCATGCACATCGGGTGCGTACAGGATGGATTCCATTAGCACACTGAAATACTCTGCATCGAGGATGGCCAGCACATAACCGTCAAAGCGGCCCTGCGGCCCCTGCACCATCTTGCCGATGCTCATCGAGTAGTTGCCCAGTGAGGTGACATATGGTGCCGACAGATGGAGCACACCGGGGTCTGCCGTCTGGCGAATGATGGTGTAACGCTCTGAATTCCGGAAATTCTGGCCGACGAGTTCCCTGCGATTGCTGGCCACCACCGTGCCTTTGGCATCGATCCATGCCATGGTGCGCACGCCAGCCTGTGCTGCCACCATGGCGGACAGGCGCGGGTTCATCGCGGAAGGGTTCGTTTTCCCGGCCTGTATTTCTTCACGGACCACATCCAGCGCACTGCTGGTGCTTTGCATGCGCCGGCTGAGATTGATCTCGACAATATTCAGGTTGTGCAGCAGACGCGCTTGCGCTGTCTGTAAGGTTTCCTGATAAGCGTTGTAAAGATCCAGGCCCAGCAACGAGCCGATCAGCAGCAGGCCCAGGATCAGCCCCCACCATTCCGTCCGGTAGCGCCTCAGGGTTTTGTGCTTTTTATTCATGTCTTCTTTGGGGCGTCGACCCGCTCAGGCCGGAACTGCCGAGAGGGCAGCCAGGGGCTGCGCGCTGCTGGAGGGATCCGGGTGGCTTGCGTGCATTCAGCGCTGAACATATCATGTTCCACCGACCTCGGCCGTGGTATCCAGCGGCGCCAGGTCGGACACGTATGCCTGCTCGCTCACCCGGATCGGCGATGGACCCGGGTGTAGGAATCCTGGTTTTCATCCACGCGCCAGAACATGCTCTCCTTCCGTGACCCGCACGGTTTTGGGGCGGTGGGAAAACAGCGCCAACCCTCATTGATCTGAAGCGCATCCAAGGCTATCCTCATTCCGGTCCACCGACTCAAACCCCAACACATCCCTCACGACACGGGAATCCCCATGAACAATCTCAAAATCTCCACGCGCCTCACCCTGCTGGTCAGCGTGCTGGTGCTGCTGCTGCTGATCGTCGGTTTCATCGGCATCCGGGGCATGAGCAACACCAACGACGGCCTGAAGACGGTCTACGAAGACCGTACCGTGCCCATGGGGCAGTTGCTGGATGTGCAGCGCAACATCCTGCGCAACCGGGTGGCGGCGAACAATGCGATTGCCCTCCCCATGCCCGAGAACATCAAGGCCAATGTTGACCAGATCGACGAGAACATCGTGGCGATCAACAAGGTGTGGGAAGCCTATATGTCGACCTACCTGACGCCCAAGGAGACCGAAATCGCCAAGGCCTTTGCGCAGGTGCGGGGCCGCTTCGTCAGCGAATTCCTGAGGCCTGTCCAGACGGCCCTGCGCGCCAGCGATCTCGATGCGGCGCGCCGCTTGCTGGCCGAAAAGGACAGCGTGATCTATCCGGAGGTGCGCAAGCAGCTGGGGCTGCTGACGGACCTGCAACTGGAAGTGGCCAAGGAGGAGTACGACTCGGCTGTCTCGCGCTACAACACCGCGCGCCTGATGGCCATCGGTTTCTTCATCCTGGGCGTAGGCTTTGCGATTGTTTTTGGCTGGATGCTGGTGCGCAACATCTCGAGATCCCTGGCCGAAGCGATTGCCACGACCCACGCCGTGGCCCAGGGTGACCTGTCGCGCCGCATCGATACCTCGGGCCAGGACGAGGTGGCGCAGCTGCTCAAGGCGCTGTCGGGCATGCAGGACGGCCTGGTCAAGGTGGTGGGCACGGTACGCCAGGGATCGGAATCGGTGTCCACGGCCAGCGCCGAGATCGCCCAGGGCAACAACGACCTGAGCGCGCGTACCGAGAGTCAGGCCAGCGCGCTGGAAGAGACGGCCGCTTCGATGGAAGAGCTGTCTTCGACGGTGAAACAGAACGCCGACAACGCGCGCCAGGCCAACCAGCTGGCGCAGAGCGCCAGTACCGTGGCGGTGCAGGGCGGTGAAGTGGTGGCCCAGGTGGTGGACACCATGAAGGGCATCAACGACAGTTCCCGGAAGATTGCCGACATCATCAGCGTGATCGACGGCATCGCCTTCCAGACCAACATCCTGGCGCTGAACGCCGCCGTGGAAGCCGCACGGGCTGGCGAGCAGGGCCGCGGTTTTGCCGTGGTGGCATCTGAAGTGCGCTCGCTGGCGGGGCGCAGTGCCGATGCCGCCAAGGAGATCAAGACCCTGATCACTGACAGCGTGGAGCGGGTCGGGCAGGGCAGCGCGCTGGTGGACCAGGCCGGCGCGACGATGAACGAGGTGGTGGCCAGCATCCGCCGGGTGACCGACATCATGGGCGAGATCAGTGCAGCCAGTACAGAGCAGAGCCAGGGTGTGGCCCAGATCGGCGAGGCCGTGACGCAGATGGACCAGGCCACGCAACAGAATGCTGCATTGGTGGAAGAGATGGCGGCGGCGGCCAGCAGCCTGCGCGGCCAGGCCCAGGACCTGGTGCAGGCGGTATCCGTTTTCAAACTCGCCCATGGGGAGCCGGCTGCGGTGCCGGTGGCCCGTGCGCCGGTGATGACGGCACGTCCGGCGGCGGCCAGCAAGGCACCGGGCAGGCCCGCGGCCCGCAAGCCGGCATTGTCGGCGCCGACCGCTTCCTCGGGTGCAGCGGTCAGGGCCAAAGACGGCGATGCCGGGGACTGGGAAAGCTTCTGATTTATCTGCGTGAGGGGCGCGAGGACCGGCGCATGGCCGGCACCCATGGTTACCTGCAGGGCCGGCCGGAGCCCGTCGATGAGCTCGTCAGCGCAGCAGGTTTACAGGCCTGCCCCTTGGCGTGAGACGTTTACTCTGGCTTGATGCCGGCTTTCTTGACCACCTGACCCCAGGTGTCGTACTCGCGCTTCATGTAGGCCGCAAGTTCGGCCGGGGTGCCGGGGCTGGGTGACAGGCCCTTCATCTCGAGTTCCTTGACCACGTCCGGGTCCTTGAGGATCCTGACCAGCACCTGGTTCAGGCGGTCCACCACGGCCTTGGGTGTCTTGGCAGGCACCACGTAGGCGTACCAGTTCAGCGTGTCGAAACCGGGGTAGCCCTGCTCGGCCACGGTGGGCACGTCAGGCATCAGCGGGTCGCGCTTGGCACCAGTGGTCGCCAGGGCGCGGATCTTGCCGCTCTTGATGTGCGGGCCGGCCGTGGGCGGGGTGGACATGAAGGAATCGACCTCGCCGCCGAGCAGGCCCAGCATGGCCGGGCCGCCGCCCTTGTAGGCGACGTGGGTGAGGTCGATGTCGGCCTTGATCTTGAGCAGTTCACCGGCCAGGTGGCCGGCGCCGCCGATGCCGGGCGAGGCGTAAGTCAGCTTGCCGGGCTGCGCCTTGGCCAGCTTCACGTAGTCGGCCAGGGTCTTCACGGGCAGGTCGGCCTTGACCACCAGCACGTTGGAGAACACCACGGCCATGGTGACCGGGGCGAAATCCTGCAGGGGCTTGTACGGCAGCTTGGCGTTCATGTGCGGGGCGACCGTGAGCGAGCCCACGCTGCCCAGTAGCAGCGTGTGGCCGTCCGGTTCGGCACGGGCCACGAAGTCGGTGGCGATGTTGCCGCCGGCGCCGGCCTTGTTGTCCACCACCACGTTCTGCTTGAGCTCATCACCCAGGTGCTTGGCGATGATGCGGGCCACCGCGTCGGTGGCGCCGCCAGCGGCAAAGCCCACCACCATGGTCAGGGGCTTGGTCGGCCAGTTGGCCTGGGCCAGCGCGGGGCCGGCGGCCAGCAAGGTGCCCAGCGCGAGGGCGAGCGTCTTGATCTTGAATGTCATGGAATCTCCTCAGGTGGATGCAGCCCGCCGGGCGGGCCGATGCAATCTCGCAGTATAGGGAGCACGACCGACCGGCGGCCGCTGGTTTTTACTTAGCGGCTATCGGAAAAAGTGATAGCCCCATGGCGTCGGGCGATCACCAGCGCAGGCCGACCTTCATGCCCCAGGACGTGGTGTCACCGGTCTTGTCGGTTTCGAAGGCCAGGTTGAGCAGGCCCAGGTTCAGGTTGAGCCCGATGAAGAGCTTGCCCTGGCTGAAGCTTTCGCCCGCGAGGTTGCCGGCATTGGGCGAGCTGTCGACCCAGACCTGGCCGACACCGGCGTAGGGCGTGAGCACGGTGAAGCCCTTGGAGATGGAGATGTCCACGCTGCGCGTGCTGAGGGCCAGTTGGCTGGCGCCGTCGAGCCGGGTGTAGGCACCGCGCACGCCGATGGCCGGCATGGCCACGCCGCCACCGAGCAGGGCGTAACGCACTTCGGCGCCGTAGAGCCGGGCGTTGATGGCCGGGACGTTGGCGACGAAGGCGCCCACGTCCAGCCCGAGCGGCAGGCCCTTGTGCAGATGCAGCTTGGGGATCAGCAGCGTGTTCATGCTGTTGTCGCTGGCGCCGGCCCGGGACAGGGCGCCGGCGCTCCGGGAGATGTCGGTGCCGGTGACTTCGAGGCCGATGTCGAAACCGGTGATGCCTTGCGCCTCGGTCGGGGCGATGGGCTTGTAGCTGAAGGCTGCGCCGAGGTCTTCGGAGACCCGGCGGAATTCCGACTGGCTCAGGTTGCCGAGTGCCGAGAGGTCGCCTGCCAGGGCGGGCTGGGCCAGGGCCGCAGAGAAGGCGAGCAGTGTAAGGAGTTTTTTCATGGTGTCATGGTGCAGGAGATGCGTTGCAGTATCGCCGTGTCGTGGCGCTTGCGCTGTTTCAAGACGTATCACCCCACCGCCAACTGACGCCGGCTTTCGAAGTGCCGCGGCTCGCCGGTGACGGGGTCGGTGAAGGCCAGTGCGCGCGCCAGCAGCTGGAGCGGGCGGCTCCAGTCCTCGTCGGCGTGGCCCGGGCCATGGACCACTTCAGGGTAGAAGAGGTCGCCGGTAATCGGACGCCCCAGCGCGTCCATGTGCACGCGCAACTGGTGCGTCTTGCCGCTGCGCGGGCGCAGGCGGTAGCGCGCCAGCTCGCCCAGCGCTTCGATCAGCTCGATCTGCGTCTCGCTGTTGGGCTCACCCGGCACTTCGCGCTGGCGGAAAAAGCGCTCGTCGGGCTCGATGCGGCTGCGGTGCACGGCCGGCAGCGGCAGATCGGGCCGCAGCGGGGCAATGGCCTCGTATGCCTTGTCCACCACCTGCTCGCGAAACAGCGCCTGGTAGGCACCGCGGTCCTGCGGCCGCACGCTGAACACCACCAGGCCGGCGGTTTCGCGGTCGATGCGGTGGATGGGGCTCAGGTCTTCGATGCCGGTGCGGCGCTTGAGGCGCACCAGCAGGGTCTGCTGCACGTAACGGCCGGTGGGGGTGACGGGCAGGAAATGCGGTTTGTCGGCCACCAGCAGGTGCGCGTCCTGGTAGAGGATGGTTTCCTCGAAAGGAATGACGGGTTCGGCGTCCAGCGCACGGTAGTAGTAGACGCGCGTGCCGTGGCGATAGGGCGCCTCCGGTGACAGTGGCGCGCCGCTCTCATCGAGCACGTGGCCCTGTGCCATGCGTTCTTGCCATTGTTCGGCGCTCACTGCCGGCAGCCGTTCAGCGAGGAAGTCGAACAGCCGTGTCCAGGGGCCGTGGGGCAGGGCGACGCAACTGGCGCCGACGCCTTCGCGCATCGGCGGTTTGCTGCGATGCGGCGGGCGGCTCATGGAAGATCAGACGCGAGTGAACACCAGGTCCCAGACCCCGTGGCCCAGGCGCAGGCCGCGTTTCTCGAACTTGGTCAGGGGCCGGTAGTCGGGCTTGGGGGCGTAGCCCTCGGCCGTGTTCTTCAACAGCGGCTCGGCACCCAGCACGGCCAGCATCTGCTGGGCATAAGGTTCCCAGTCGGTGGCGCAGTGCAGGTAAGCACCGGGTTTCAGGCGCGCAGCCAGCTTGGCCACCAGCGGGGCTTGCAGCAGGCGGCGCTTGTGGTGTTTGGTCTTGTGCCAGGGATCGGGGAAAAAGATGTGCACGCCGTCCAGGCTCTGCTCGGGCAGCATGTGGTCCAGCACCTCGACCGCATCGTGTTGCAGGATGCGGATGTTCGTGAGTTCGCGTTCGCCGATGTGTTTGAGCAGCGCACCCACACCGGGCTCGTGCACCTCGCAGCCCAGGAAGTTGCTCTCGCGCATCAGGTCCGCAATGTGCGCGGTGGCGTCGCCCATGCCGAAGCCGATCTCCAGGATCAGCGGACGGGTCGCAGCGTCGGCGCCGAAGACCGCTACACGGTCCAGCGGCGCAGCGCTGTAGGGCAGCACAAAACGCGGGCCATACAGCTCGAAGGCCTTGGCCTGGCCCGTGGTGGTGCGGCCGGCACGCTTGACGAAGCTCTTGATGGTCTTGGGGAAGTCGACGCCGGGCGGCGGCAGGCGGCGCCGGTCTTTGGGCGGGGCTGACGCTGCGGCGTCCTGTTCGGGGGGCTTGGGGGTATCGGTCACCCCTGGATTTTAGCGGTCGCTCTCCAGAGGGCGGCCCATTGCGCCGTGGCCGCCGTCAAGCAGTCGCCGACGGTCGTGCCCGACACCTGCAGGCCCAGCACGGCGGCAGCGGTCTTGAGGGCGAGCAGCGGGTCGCGCGTGTCCAGCGCCAGGGCGCCATTCTGCTTGCTGAGTTTTTCGCCGTTGGCGCCCAGGACCAGCGGGGTGTGCAAGTAGGCGGGTGTGGGCAGTCCGAGCGCGAACTGCAGCAGGATCTGGCGCGCCGTGTTGTCGGCCAGATCCTCGCCACGCACGATGTGCGTGATGCCCTGGGCGCCGTCGTCCACCACCACGGCCAGCTGGTAGGCGAAATAGCCGTCGGCGCGTTTCAGCACGAAGTCGCCGACGTCGGCCTCCACATCCTGCGTCTGGGGGCCCAGGCGGCGGTCGGTCCAGGGCACGATGCTGGCGGGCACGCGCAGGCGCCAGGCGCGTGGCGCTTTGCCGTGCAGACCGTCACGGCAGGTGCCGGGGTAGACCAGTTCGCCGTGGCGCGATTTCACGCGCCCCAGGCGCTGCTGTTCGGCCTCGATGTCGCGGCGAGAGCAGGCGCAAGGGTAGGCCCGGCCGCGCGCCACCAGATCGTCCAGCGCCTGCTGGTACTGCGCACTGCGCTGCGACTGGTAAAGGGGCGGCTCGTCCGGCAGCAGGCCGCAGTCGGCGATCTGCTGCAGGATCACACGGTCGGCCCCGGGCACACAGCGTGGCACGTCGACATCCTCGATGCGCACCAGCCAGCGCCCGCCGTGGGCGCGTGCATCGAGCCAGCTGGCGAGTGCCGCCACCATCGAGCCGGCGTGCAGCGGGCCGGTGGGCGAGGGGGCGAATCTGCCGATGTAGGAGGCAGGCATTCACCAAGCGCGGATGTTTCGCCGCCGGGCCGCCCCAAGGCGAAACGCGGCCCCCTCGGGGGGCAGGGAACACACGCAGTGAGCGACCGTGGGGGCCATTACGCCACCTTGAGCGCCAGCTCCAGTCCGGAGACAAACGCGTCCTCGACGCGGTGGCCCATGCACCAGTCGCCGCAGGCGCCGATGCGCGAGGCCGGATCCCACAGGTGGCTCTGGTCCAGGGGCTGGATGGTCTGCGCGTAGTGCCAGCGGTGCACGGTGGCGTAGCTGGGTTCGGCGCGGATGCCCGTGACTTCAGCAAAGGCCTTGAGCAGCTTGGACTGCACGCGTTCGGCGTCGTCGTTGAGGTGTTCCTGCGACCAGGCCGGGCTGGCCTGTACCGTCCAGCGTTCGATGGGGCCGCGTTGCGGCTTGCTCGATTCGCGCGCCAGCCAGGCAATGCGGTGGTGCGTGCTGCGCGCCGCATTCCACTGCGGCCCGAGCGCCGACAGGCCCGGCTGCATGGCCTGCGGAAAGGCCACCATCAGCGTCCAGCAGGGCGCCACCCGGACTTCGGCGATGCGCTCGGCCAGGGCCGGCGCCTGCTTGGAGTTGCGCAGCAACTCGTGGGCCTGCACGCTGGGCATGGCCAGCAGCACGCCATCAAAACCGGAGTGCACGTGGCGGCTGTCGTCTGCCCCCTCGGTGTGCAGCTGCCAGCGACGCTCGTTCAGCGCATCACGTTCGATCTTGACCACCCGGGTCTGCAGTTCCACCGCACCCTGGGCCAGCAGCGGTTCAGCCCAGCGCTTGACCAGCGCGTTCATGCCGGGGGTGGCGACCCAGTGCGATTCGCGGGTGGGCAGCGGTGCGGCCACCACGCGGCCCAGCGGGTCGAGCACGCGCACGGCGTTGGCGCTCCAGGGCCGGCACAGGCCGGGCACGGTTTCCAGGGCGCGCGCGAACATCGGGTTGCGTACCGTGAAGTACTGGGTGCCGTGGTCGAAGCTGCCGAATTCGGTGTCGCGCGTGGCCATGCGGCCGCCGGCGCCGCGGCTTTTCTCGAACAGCGTGACCTGGTGGCCGGCCTGCACCAGGGTGCGGGCGCAGGCCACGCCGGCCATGCCGGCGCCGATGACGGCGTAGTGTTGCGCGGGTTTTTTCATGTCGGCAGTCTCCGTTCTTGTCGATATTTCAGTTGCAGCTTCGCTTCCACTGTACCGGAGCGGCAGCCGGCGCCCCCCGGCCGCCGCCGCCGGACTTCAAAAACTGGTGTGCACCGGCCCGAGCAGCGCCCGGCGGGTGGCCGGGCTTTCGAGCTGTTGCAGCCACCACTGCAGGGCGCGGCCCTGCTGTTGCTCGGCGCTGCCGCGCCAGGCATAACTCACGCGTATCACCCGCGTTGGTCGTTCGGTTTTCTTGACCACGAGGTGGCCGGCTTCGATGTGCGGGCGTGCCATGCTCTCGGGCACGAAGCCGCCGCCCAGGCCGCGCAGCTGGGCGTCGAGCTTGGCCTGCATGCTGGCGACGGTGAAGACGTCCTGCCCGGCCAGCAGGCCGATGGTCAGGCCGCTGCCGCGCTGCGCGGAGTCGGCCACCGCCACGGCGCGATGGCGCAGCAGCAGCTCGTCGGTCAGGGGCTCGGGCGCGGCCGCCAGCGGGTGGTGCGGCGCCACGGCGTAGACGAAGCTGACCGGCCCCAGGGGCTTGCCGTGCACGCCGGCGCTGGTGCTGGGGTCCAGGGCCACGCCGATGGCCAGATCAGCCTGGCCGCCGGTCAGCGCCTCCAGCGTGCCCGAGAGGGTTTCCTCGCGCAGTTTCAGGCGGGTCGGTGCGCCCAGGGCGAAGAAGCTTTCGCACAGCTCCATCACCGTGGTGCGGTGGATGATGCCGTCCAGCGCCACCGTGAACTGGGATTCCCAGCCCGTGGCCACGCGCTTGACGCGGTTGGCCACGGCGTCGATTTCTGCCAGCAGGCGCTGGCCTTCGCGCAGCAGCTCGGCGCCGGCGGCGGTGAGCCGGGCCTGGCGCGAACTGCGGTCGTAGAGCAGCACGTCCAGCGCGTCCTCGATCTGGCGCACCCGGTAGGTCAGGGCGCTGGGCACCACGCCCAGGGCGCGCGCGGCGGCGGCAAAGCTGCCGGCGTGCTCGATGGTCTGCAGCATGGCCAGGGCGTCGGGGGTCAGCACGTCGCGGGCGGTTTGCATGGTGGATCATCTTTAATTCAATTAATTTGAATGATGCCATCAAAGCGCATGGATCGCAAACCCCGCGGACCGGCCTAAAGTTCATCCCATCGCAGGCCTGACCTGCAGACCCTGGAAGGAGCCCACCATGCTGACCGTACGCAAATCGCAGGACCGCGGCTACGCCGATCACGGCTGGCTCAAGTCCTTTCACAGCTTTTCCTTTGCCGGTTATTACGACCCGCAACACATGGGCTGGGGCAATCTGCGCGTGATCAACGAGGACCGCATCGCCCCGGGCACCGGTTTCGGCACACACGGCCACCGCGACATGGAGATCATCAGCTACGTGCTGTCCGGCGAACTCGCGCACAAGGACAACATGGGCAACGGCCGCGCCATCCCGCCGGGAGATGTGCAGCGCATGAGCGCCGGCAACGGTGTGATGCACAGCGAATACAACCACGCGCCCAAGGACACCACGCACTTCTTCCAGATCTGGATCGAGCCGAACGTGACCGGCATTCCGGCCAGCTACGAGCAGAAGACCTTCGCCACGCCCGAGAAGCGCGGGGCGCTGCGCCTGGTGGCCTCGCCCGACGCCGCCAACGGCTCGGTGACCATCCACGCCGATGCGCGCCTGTATGCCGGCCTGTTCGACGGCGCCGAGTCCGCCACGCTGGCGCTGGATCCGGCGCGCAAGAGCTACGTGCACCTGGTGCGCGGCGAGCTGGAGGTCAATGGCCAGCGACTGAGCGCTGGTGACGCGGCCCTGCTGTCCGGCGAAAGCCGGGTCGAGCTCAAGGCCGGCAAGGACGCCGAAGTGCTGGTTTTCGACCTGACCAACTGATTTTTTCTCTCTCTGTTTCATTTCACCCAAGGAGCTACTCATGTTCAACACACTGCAAAACCCCCTGTCCCTCATTGGCCGCCTGCTGCTGGCCGCCCTGTTCCTGCCGGCTGGCATCAGCAAGATCGGCGGCTTTGCCGGTACCGCCGGTTACATCGCTTCCAAGGGCCTGCCCCTGCCGGAAGTGGGCGCAGCCATCGCCGTCGCGGTGGAAATCCTCGGTGGCCTGGCTCTGATCCTCGGTTTCGGCACCCGCCTGGCCGCCTTGGCGCTGGCCCTGTTCACCCTGGTCGCGACCTTCATCTTCCACAACTACTGGGGCGTGCCGGCTGACCAGGTCTTCGTGCAGCAGCTGATGTTCAACAAGAACATCGCGGTGGTCGGCGGCCTGCTGGTGCTGGCCGCGCACGGCGCCGGCGCCTGGAGCCTGGACGCCAAGCGTCAGCGCTGATCCTCAGCCTGCGTGCCGGGCCCCGTGACACACGGGACCGGCACGTGTCCTTGCAATTTCTCAAATCGTTTTTACTGGAGTCATCTCATGGCAAAAGTTGCTGTTGTCTTTCATTCGGGTTATGGCCATACCCAACGCCTGGCCCAATCCGTGGCCGAAGGCGCCGGTGCCGAACTGCTCACCATCGACGCCGAGGGCAACCTGCCCGAAGCTGCTTGGGAGACGCTGGCTGCCGCCGACGCCATCATCATGGGCTCGCCCACCTACATGGGCAGCGTGAGCTGGCAGTTCAAGAAGTTCGCCGACGCTTCCAGCAAGCCCTGGTACACCCAGGCCTGGAAGGACAAGGTGTTCGCGGGTTTCACCAACAGCTCCAACGTCAACGGCGACAAGGGCTCCACCTTGAGCTATCTGCACACGCTGGCCATGCAGCATGGCGGTCTGTGGGTCGGTCTGGGCATGGCGTACCACAACACCAAGGACTCCAAGCGCAGCGACGTCAACTATCTGGCCGCGAATGCCGGTCTGATGGGCCAGACGGCCTCCGACGCACCGGCCGACAAGATGGAAGCCGGTGACCTGGAAACCGCGCGCCTGTTCGGCCAGCGCGTGGCCGTGGTTGCCGCCAAGCTGCGCGGCTGAGCGTAGAGTCGGGCTCCAGGAGGGCCACCAACGCCATGAAACCGCCACAACACATCCTTACGGGCCACCAGAAGGATCTGGGGGGCGGTTTCCTGGTGCGACGCCTGCTGCCCGCGGCGGCGCAGCGTTCGGTCGGTCCCTTCATCTTCTTTGACCACTTCGGTCCCGCGCTGGAAACGCCCGGAACCGAGCACGATGTGCGGCCGCATCCGCACATCGGCCTGGCCACGGTGACCTATCTGTTCGAGGGCGCGATGATGCACCGCGACAGCCTGGGCTCGGTGCAACTGATCGAGCCCGGCGCCATCAACTGGATGACGGCCGGGCGCGGCATCGTGCATTCCGAGCGCCGTCCCGAGTCGCTACGCAGCAGCACCTACACCAACCATGGCCTGCAGCTCTGGGTGGCCCTGCCGCGCGAGCACGAGGAGGCCGAGCCGTCGTTCGAGCACACACCGGCCGCGGCGATCCCCGAGGGGCGGGTCGATGATGCGACGGTGCGTGTGCTGGTGGGCGAGGCTTTCGGCTTGCGTTCGCCGGTGCATACGCTGATGCCCACGTTGTACCTGGATGTGCAGCTGCCGGCCGGTGGTCGTCTCCAGCTGCCCGCGCTGGCGCCCGAGCTGGCGGTCTACGTGGTGCAGGGTGCTTTGACGCTCGATGGCCAGCCGCTGGCAGCGCAGCAGATGGCAGTGCTGGGCCCGGCGGGCGCGGAGCTGATCGCCAGCGAGGCCACCCGCCTGGTGGTGATCGGTGGCGCGCCGCTGGATGCACCGCGCCATATGTGGTGGAACTTCGTCTCCGCTCGCCGCGAGCGCATCGCGCAGGCGGCCGACGACTGGGAGGCCCAGCGCCTGGGCCAGGTGCCGGGCGAGACCGAGTTCATTCCCCTGCCCGAGCGACGCTTCCTGTCCTGAAGTGCGAGACCCGGCCCGGGTCTCGCGGCAACCGATCAGCTGGTGATCTTGAACACGCTGACCATCTCGTTGAGACGGGTGGCCTGATCGCGCAGGCTGGCCGCGGCTGCGGCCGATTCCTCGACCAGCGCGGAGTTCTGCTGGGTCATCTGGTCGATGCCCGTGATCGAGTCGTTGACGCGCGCGATGCCCGAGGACTGCTCCACCGTGGCCGCGCTGATCTCGCCGATCAGGTCGGTCACGCGCCGGACCTGGGCCACGATCTCGCCCATGGTGTTGCCGGCGTCGCCGACCAGGTGCGAGCCCTTGTCCACCTGGTTCACGCTGTCGGAGATCAGGGCCTTGATCTCCTTGGCGGCCTCGGCGCTGCGCTGCGCCAGCAGACGCACTTCACCGGCGACCACGGCAAAACCGCGGCCCTGCTCGCCGGCGCGCGCGGCTTCCACCGCGGCGTTGAGCGCGAGGATGTTGGTCTGGAAGGCGATGCCGTCGATGACGCCGATGATGTCGTTGATCTTTTTCGATGCGGTCTGGATGCCGGCCATGGTGCTCACGACTTCACCCACGGCCTGGCCGCCGCGCGCGGCGACCTGGGAGGCGGTGGCCGCCAGTTGCGAGGCCTGGCGCGCGTTGTCGGCGCTGTGCTGCACGGTCTGTGTGAGGCTGCCCATGGCCGACGCGGTCTGTTCCAGGGAGCCGGCCTGCTGTTCGGTGCGGGCGCTCAGGTCGGCATTGCCCTGGGCGATTTCCGAGGAGGCGGTGGCGATGGACTCGGCCGCCCCCTTGACATTGCTGATGATGCCCACCAGGGAGCGGTCGGCGCGGCGCAGGTCGTCCATCAGGTCGGCGAATTCGTCGCGCGTGGCCGGCTCGGGCACGGTGCCCAGCTCACCCGCGGCAATCGCGCGGCCTGCCTGCTTGGCCTGTTGCATGGCGCCGGTGATGCCGTAGTACATGCCCATGTAGAGGTAGATCGAGACCAGGATGCCCAGGCCCAGCACGAGGCCCAGCAGGGTGCGTTTGGTGGCGGCGCTGCTGGAGCGTTCGGCCAGCACTTCATCCATGACCTTGCGGTTCTGCTCGACCAGCGCCCAGGCCGCGTCGATGGTGGCCTGCGCGGCCTGGCCGGCCTGTTGCTGTGTGACACCGATGGCATCCGCCGTGGTGAAATTCTTGCGCGTGTAGGCGATGAACTCCTTGGCACTGGACTTGAGCGTGTCGAAGTTCTTGCTGAGCTTTTTCTCCACGTCGGGGTTGGCCTTCATGGCCTGGGAGAGCATGGTCTCGACCGTGCCGAAGGTGTCGCTCAGGCGCGCCTCGGTCACCTCGTAGAACACCTTGTCGCCGGGCTTGATGTCGCCGCGCGAGACGTTGAGCGTGGAATACGCGGCCATGCGCACGGCGATGCCGGCGGTGCTGGGCGTGTTGTTGGCCAGCGGGTAGCCCAGGTAGAACAGGTCCAGGTCCGGGTCCAGCGACATGCGCGAGCGGTTGCCCATGTCGCGCATGAAGGCGTACAGGCGGCCGTACTCCGGGGCGTGCGCGCCGAAGGCCTTCTGTGCGAAGTCGGTGTCCAGGGGGAGGGCGTCGACCTTCTTCTGCAGCTCGGCCCAGCCGTCCTGCAGGCCCTTGAACTCCTTGCCCATGTCGAACCAGGGGGTGGAGGCCTTCACGCCGTCTTCGATGCGCTTGAGCACCGCATCCACCGCCTTGGCGTTGTCCTTGAAGCGCTGGCGCACGCCCTGGTCACCCGGGGCGGCCGTGATGGTGATGCGCCGGCTCTCGATCAGCACCTTGTTCCACTCCACCAGGTCGGCCATCAGGGCCACGGCGGCGCGTTCCGAAGCGATCATGCTCACGCGTGACTGCAGGGCAGAAAGCTGGGAGATGCCCATGTAGACGAGCAGGGCCAGGGCCACGAGGCCCGAGAGTGCGAACTTGTAGCTGAAGCGCAGGCGCGCCATCAGTGCCGTGGCGGGGCCGAAAAAACCGGTCATGGGGGGGACTCCTGGGGAAGCGGATGAACTTTATGAACTAGATCGACCAGATCGGCCAAAGCTTGAGGCCGGGCATAGAAATAACCCTGGAACAGGCGACAGCCCTGCTGCAGCAGGATGTCGCGCTGGGCTTCGGTTTCCACGCCTTCGGCAATCACCTCCAGCCCCAGGCTCTGGCCCAGGGCGATGATGGTCTGGGTGATGACCACGTCGTTGGGGTCGGTCTGCAGGTCGCGCACGAAGGAGGCGTCGATCTTGAGCTGCTGGATGGGCAGGCGCTTGAGGTAGCTCAGCGAGGAGTAGCCGGTGCCGAAGTCGTCCAGCGCAAACTGCACCCCCAGCGCCACCAGCCTGCGCATCTTGTCCGTGGCGTCGTCGATGTTGTGGGCCAGCACGCTTTCGGTCAGCTCCAGCTGCAGCCGTCTGGCGTCGGCGCCGGTGGCCATCAGCACCGAGGTGATGCTTTCGACGAAGTTGGCCTGCAGCAGCTGGTGGGCGCAGAGATTGACGGAGATCACCAGCTCGCCCAGCACCGGATGGCCGCGCCAGCGTTCGATCTGCTGGCAGACCTGCTCCAGCACCCACTGGCCCAGCGGCAGGATCAGGCCGGTTTCCTCGGCCAGGGGGATGAAGTGGCCTGGCGTCACCAGGCCGCGCTGCGGATGCAACCAGCGCACCAGGGCCTCGGCGCCGACCATGCGGCCTTCGCTGTCGTACTGCGGCTGGAAAAACACGCGGAACTGCTGCAGGGCCAGCGCCTGGTTCAGGTCCGCTTCCAGGGTCACGCGCTGGCTGAGCTGCACGGCGATATCGTGGTCGAAGAAGCGGATGGCATTGCGTCCGCCGGCCTTGGCCTCGTACATGGCCATGTCGGCGCGCTTGATCAGTTCGTCGGCACCGGTCTCGGGGCCATCGAACAACGCCACGCCGATGCTGACCGTCATCTGGTGGTACTGGCTGTCGATGCCGAAGGGTTCGCGCATGCTGCTGCGCAGCTTTTCCGCCAGGCTGCGTGCCTGGGCACTGGCGCGCTCGGGATCGGTGTCGAGCCGCTCCAGCAGCACTGCGAATTCGTCGCCGCCGGTATGCGCCACCAGGCCTTGGTCGCCGACGATGCGCAGCATCCGACCGGCCACGGCCTGCAACAAGGCGTCGCCGACCTTGTGGCCCAGGGTGTCGTTGAGCTGCTTGAAGCGGTCCAGGTCCGAGAACAACAGGGCACCGCGGCTGCTCCCGTTGCTGCGGCCCAGGCTTTCCTGCAGGCGTTCGAACAGCAGGCGGCGGTTGGGCAGGCCGGTGAGGGCGTCGTGGTAGGCCAGGTGGTAGACATGTTCGCTGTGGGCCTTGCGCTCCGAGATGTCGGAGAACACGGTCACGATGCGTACGAAGCGGTCCTTGCGCCGTACGGGCCGGCTGCTGACCTCGACCGGGAAGACTTTGCCACTGGCACTGACGAAGACGTTTTCTCCTTCGTAAGGCAGTTGCCAGCGTTGCGGGTCGAGCAGGGGGTTGGTTCCGCCCAGGTACTGGGGCTGGGATGCGGTCGAGAGGATCAGGGGCAGCAGTTGCCGGCCCAGCAGCGCCTCGCGCTGGTAACCGAGCAGGCGGCACGCGGCGCGGTTGATGTAGGTGACGATGCCCTGGCGATCCAGCACGAACATGCCTTCGCCCATGGCGTTGCTGAACGAATCCATGCGCTGGCGCAGCAGCATCTCGCGCAGCGCCATCACCACGATGACCAGCAGGGTCAGCACCGCGCTGGCGACCAGCAGGCCGTACTGCTGCCAGATGTCGCGCCAGGAGATGACCGGCGGTTTGTCGAAGGGCGGGGCGCGCAACTCGCGCATCATGGCGCGTACCGGTTCGTAGTCGGCCGGCACGGTGAAGCCGTAGATGCCCATGCGCCTTGCCGCGTCGCCGCCGTGCGGCAGCGAAAGCAGGGCGCCGGCGATGCGCACCGAGAGATCTTCCGGCAGGTGCGACATGGCGACGACTGGCCATTCCGGGTAAAGCCGCGAGGACAGGGCGTAGGGATAACCGGGGTAGTTCTGCTGTCCCAGGACCTTGAGCTCACCCGGCTTGAGCCGCCCCTCGCGTACCAGGGTTTCGAGCAGGCCGGTGCGCACGAAAGCGACGTCGGCCTCGTTGGCCAGCAAGGCTTCGATGACGCGGTCCTGCGGTAAGCCGGTTTCCACCACGCGCTCGGGGCTGATCGACAGGCGCGCCAGTTCGGTGGCCTGGATCTGGTAGGCGCCGAAGGACAGGCGCGAGACGGTGGCGATGCGCTGGTCTTGCAGATCCTTCAGGTCGCGCAGGTCCTGGCGTGCGCTGCGTGCCACGATGACGCCGCCCATGGCACGCACCGGCCGCCCGTTTTCCAGGTTGATCAGGGTGGCCAGGGGGGTCGAGAGACCGTTCTGGTGCACCATGCGTACGTACTCGCCGGGCTGGGTGATCACCAGGTCCACCGCCTGCTGGCGCACGGCTTCCTGCATGGGGCCGTATTCGTACACCTTGAGTTCGAAGTGCGCCGAGGGGACCGAGCGGTTGAGGTAGTCGGTCAGGGGTTTCCACTGGGCCAGGGCGAGGGCTTCAGGACGGAACGACAGGACACCCACCACGATGGTTTCAGGGTCGGCCCTCAGCGGCGTGGCGGCCAGGGCCAGGAGCAGGCCGGCAAGTGCGCGTTGCAGGCGGCGTTTGATCATCATGTGGCAGTGGCCGGCAGGTAGGCACCACTGTAGAGCAGCCTGGTATCCACGGGCTGGCGGATGATGCCAGCCTGCAGCATGATGGCCGAGAGCTTGCTCGTGACGCGCCGCAGATCACCATCCTGCGCCGAGAGATAACGCTGGTTGCCGATCAGATCCGGCAATTCCAGGCCGCGCAGTGAAGCAATCATCTCCTCTGCGCTGACACCCAGGTGCTGCGCCGTCTGGTAGGCCGCATCCCAGGGGTTCTGCCGCAGGTAGCTCAGGGCCTTGAAATGCCCATCCAGGCTGGCGCGCAGGATGTGACCGTGCGTTTCCAGGGCACCCGTGCGTACCGCCAGCACATCGAAGATGGTGTCGGGCATCTCGCGTGTGCTCAGCAACTGACGCGCGCCGGTCTTCTTGAGACGGGTCGCGACCGGTTCATAAGTCACGAGGGCATCGAGCCCGCCCGTGGCCCAGGCACTTTCATGCTCGTCGTAGACGATGCGCTGCACGCGCACGTCCTCCAGCCGCAGGCCCGCCTTCTCCAGCACCATGGCCAGCATCAGGGAACCCAGGGCACTGCCTTCGGCACCGATGCGCCGGCCCTTCAGGTCGGTCAAGCGCTTGAGCGTCGGGCGTGCCAGCAGAACGTCGGCACCCTTGGAAACATCGAAGACCAGCACGATCTGCAGGGGCACGCCCTCGTCGCGCAGCAGCAGTATTTCATCGAGGGTGAGCATGGCGCCATCGGCCGAGCCATTCTTGACGGCGTCGATAGAGGCCTGCACCGTGGGTGCTTCGAGCAGGCTGAGATCCTTGGGTAGGTACCCCAGCGAGCGCGCCAGGAACATGGGCTCATAGCCGGGCCAGGGGTGTCCTGCCAGGACCAGGGGACGCCTGGGACCGCAGGCGGTGAGCGGCAGCAGCCAGGGCAGCGCAGCGCCCAGCAAAACCCTGCGCCTTGCGACCGACAGCGGGCGATGGGTTGTTGGGGCAGACCGTTGGGCGCGCATGGGTGGGGTCCGCTGACGTTTTCGAAAACAGCGGACTCGGCACCATGGTAATCGACCGCATGCCCGGGCAACAGGCCCCGGGCGTTACCCGAGTGCCGATTCGGGTGAAATAAGTCTCGCTTGCCCGCTCAGTTGCGTCTGGCCTGAAGATCGGCTCCCAACGCCTCGCGTTCGTCGAATACGAAGCATTCACCCCGAAAATGCGCCCCTCCGGACTCCTCGAAGTACTTGAGGATGCCGCCTTCGAGCTGGTAGACGTGTTCCAGTCCGCTCTCCTGCATGTAGATGGCCGCTTTTTCGCAGCGGATGCCGCCGGTACAAAAGCTCACCACCGTCTTGCCCTGGAGCTCGGCCTGGTGCGCCTGGAGCGCCTGCGGGAAATCGGAGAATTTTTGGATGCGCCAGTCGATCGCGCCTTCGAACGTGCCGTGGTCGATCTCGAAGGCATTACGCGTGTCCAGGGTCACCACCGGGCGTCCGTCATCGTCATGCCCCTGGTCCAGCCAGCGCCGCACGGTGGCGGCCGGCACGGCCGGTGCACGCCCCGCGGCTGGCCGGATGGTGGGGTGGTTCATGCGGATGATCTCGCGCTTGACCTTGACCAGTAGCTTGCGAAACGGCACCTGGGCCGACCAGCTCTCTTTCGGCACCAGATCGGCCAGGCGCGGATCCTGGCGCAGCTTCGCCACGAATTCGCGCACCGCCGCGCCCGGGCCGGCCAGAAAGAGGTTGATGCCTTCCTCGGCCAGCAGCACCGTGCCTTTGAGGTCCAGGGCGACGGCCTGTTCGTGCAGGCGATCGCGCAGCGCATGGGCGTCGGGGAGGGGGACGAATTTGTAGGCGGAGATATTGAGGATGTCGTTCACACCCGTGATTTTAGTTTTCTCTTTTCGCTTGAGTGATCGTTTATGCGGCAAGCCGGGTCTCGCCCCGGCAGGCGAGGTACTTTTCTTTGCTTCGCCAAAGCAAAGTACCCAAAAGAAAGGCGAGCCGAAGTCAGGGCCCCTGCGGGGTACCTTGCGCTGCTCGCACCGGGCGGGGTCGGGCTAAACTCGCTGCGCTCAGACAACGCCCGCCCTGAACCGCCCGCTGCTGCGCTGCTCAGCCCTGCCACACGGCATGGGGAACCAACAGCCGAAGACAAAACAGCCAAACAAGGACGCGCCATGGCGCGCCCTTGTGGTCTTTGGTTTTGGTATCCGGTTCACCTCTGCCGTGTGCGGAGGCGAGTAGCGCAGGCCAGGGTGGAAAAGGAAGTGCAGATGTCTGAGCCCGCAGGGCGAGTTTCTGCACTTCCCGCCCTGGCCGAGCAACGCAGCGTGCCCGGAGCGTAGCGCAGGGACGACGCACCCGGCTCGCCTTCTCTTTGCTTGGCGGATTCAAAGCTGAAGTGCAACACACTTCCAGAAGGAGCCCGTTGCATGAAAGCCACCTACACCCACCTGAGCGCCGAGGAACGTGGCGCGATCATGGCCATGAAGTTTCAGGATTGCAGCGTCCGCGGCATTGCTCGGGCGCTTGGCCGTTGTCCGAGCACCATCAGTCGCGAACTGCGGCGAAATGGCTACAAGCAGGAATCTGAGTTAGGGCCTATGGGCCGTCCCCGAGTTGCGGGCGGCTACAACGCAGTACGTGCTGGCGTGCGTGCCCGTCGCCTCCGTCGTGCTTGTCGACCAACCCGAAAACTTCATCCGGACGGTGCCTTGTGGCAAAGGGTTCATGGCCTGCTGTGCCAGAGCTGGTCGCCTGAACAGATTGCGGGCACACTCAAACGCGAGCATCCCGGGCAACCTCAATTGCAAGCTTCCCACGAGACGATCTACACCGCCATTTACGCGGCCCCGCGAGGGGAGCTGCGTCGACAGCTGGTCAGCCTGCTGCGCCAAGGGCGTGGGGCACGCCGTCCCCAGGCACGAGGCACTGGGCGGCGCGGCGCCCTACAGGACATCGTCAGCATTCATCTGCGCCCCCCCGAAGCCAGCGATCGATTACTACCGGGTCACTGGGAAGGCGATCTGATCAAGGGTTCCAGGAACCAATCGGCTGTGGGCACCCTGGTGTGCCGCAAGACCTTGTTCGTCATGCTGGTGAAGATGGATGGTGCCACGGCAGAAGAAGCCCTGCGCGGCTACGAACAGGCCTTCAGCCCTCTGGACGATGCATTACGCCAGACCTTGACGTACGACCAGGGCAAGGAGATGGCGTTGCACAAAAAGCTGGCCGAGAGCACAGGATTGAAGATCTACTTTGCGGACCCGCACAGCCCCTGGCAGCGCGGAATCAACGAGAACACCAATGGGCTGATCAGGCAATACCTGCCCAAGGGGACGGATCTGAGCGTCTATAGCCAGCGCCAGCTCGATCACATTGCCTGGAGTCTCAATACCCGCCCTCGCAAGACCCTTGGGTTCAGGACTCCAGCCGAGGTGCTCTTCGAAGATTGCTTCAAGCAGAATGTCGATATCCAGCCCATCGTTGCACTTGGTATTTGAATCCGCCCTTACTTTCTCTTGGCGAAGCAAGAGAAAGTGAGTCGCCCGCCGGGGCGAGACCCGGCAAAGCATCCCTGCCGGCCAGGCAGAGCAGAGAGCTCAGTCGTAAACGATGACAGCCTTACCCTGATCCGCCTGCGCCATCCACCCCGCCAACGCCGCATCACTGGGATAGAACTTCGCGTCTTCGCCCAGTTGCAACTCGGCCGCAGCGCCCAGCCCCGGGCCCTGACGGCGCAGGGTCAGGCGCACACCCAGGCCGCGCAGCAGTTCGCCCTGCTCGGTCATCTCGCGCTTGGGCGGATGTTCGGCCACCAGACGCTGCACGTCGGGGGCGCGGCCGTTGACGGCCACGCGAAGGTACTTGCCGAAGCGGCAGCGCGCGGCCTCCAGGCTCCAGACCTGGTTGATGTTGAGCTGCAGGCCGCCTGAAAAACGATCGGGCATGACCTTGGCCATGACGATGATGAGCTCATCGTCCTTGAGCAGGTTGCGGTTGGCGTTCATCAGCGCCTCGTCTACGCGGGCGTCGAGCACGGCCGTCTTGTCGTCGAGCTTGAAGAGGGCCAGCTTGCCGCGCTGGCCGTTGATGACACGGAAATCGCTGACGATGCCGACCAGCAGCTGCGGCTCGCGTGTGTCGATCAGGTCGGCCAGTTCGCGCTTGGCGAAGCGGCGTACTTCCATGGAGACCTCGTCGAACAGATGACCCGAGAGGTAGAAACCCACGGCGGTCTTCTCGTTCGTGAGGCGTTCCTTCACGCCCCAAGGCATGGCTTCCACCAGCTCCGGCTCCTGCGTGCTGGCGCCATGGCTGTCGTCTCCCAGGTCGAACAGGCCGCCCTGGTTGACGTTGGCGGCGGTGGCATTGGCGAAGTCGAAGGCGCGATCAATCGATGCAACCAGAGACGCACGGTTGAGCTGCAGGGAGTCGAAAGCCCCCGCCTTGATCAGCGCCTCGATGCTGCGTTTGTTCAGGCGTGTGCGATCCACGCGCACGCAGAAGTCGTACAGGCTGGTGAACGGGCCGCCTTCTTCGCGGGCTTTCACGATGGCTTCGATGGCCTGCTGGCCCGTACCCTTGACGGCACCCAGGCCGTAGCGGATGGCCTTGTCCGAGATCGGCTCGAAGCGGTAATGGCCGCGGTTGACGTCGGGTGACTCGAAGCTCAGGCCCATCTTGAGGGCATCCTCGAACAACACCTTCAGCTTGTCGGTGTCGTCCATTTCCACGGTCATGTTGGCGCAGAAGAACTCGGCCGTGTAATGCACCTTGAGCCAGGCTGTGTGGTAGGCCAGCAGGGAGTAGGCGGCGGCGTGTGACTTGTTGAAGCCGTAGCCGGCGAACTTCTCCATCAGGTCGAAGACTTCGTCGGCCTTGTCCTGGGGAATGTTGTGGGTCTTGAGCGCGCCGACGCGGAATTTCTCCCGGTGCTCGGCCATCTCCTCGGCCTTCTTCTTGCCCATGGCGCGGCGCAAGAGGTCGGCGCCGCCCAGCGAGTAGCCGCCCAGGATCTGCGCGGTCTGCATCACCTGCTCCTGGTAGACCATGATGCCGTAGGTCTCGCTGAGCATCTCGGCCACCGCCGGGTGCGGGTACGCGACTTCTTCCCTTCCATGCTTACGTGCCACGAAACTGGGGATCAGGTCCATGGGGCCCGGGCGGTACAGGGCGTTGAGTGCGATCAGGTCTTCCAGGCGCGTGGGCTTGGCGTCGCGCAGCATGCCCTGCATGCCGCGGCTTTCAAACTGGAACACCGCTTCGGTCTTGCCTTCCTGGAACAGGTGGTAGGTGGGCTTGTCGTTGAGCGGGATGTTCTCGAAGGCGAAGTGCTCCTGGCCCGGGTGGCGCGCCATGATGAACTCGCGCGCAATCTCCAGGATGGTCAGCGTGGCCAGGCCCAGGAAGTCGAACTTCACCAGGCCCACGGCCTCCACGTCGTCCTTGTCGTACTGGCTCACGGCCGCGTCGCTGCCAGGCTGCTGGTAGAGCGGGCAGAAGTCGGTCAGCTTGCCCGGCGCGATCAGCACGCCGCCGGCGTGCATGCCGACGTTGCGTGTCAGGCCTTCGAGCTTCTGGGCCAGCGCCAGCAGGGTCTTGACCTCGTCTTCCTTCTCCAGCCGTTCGGCCAGGATGGGCTCGGCCTGGATGGCGTCGGCAATGGTGATGTGCTGGCCCGGCTTGTTGGGGATGAGCTTGGAGATGCCATCGCAGAAGGTGTAGCTCATGTCGAGCACGCGGCCCACGTCGCGGATGGCGGCACGCGCGGCCATGGTGCCGAAGGTGGCGATCTGGCTGACCGCCTCCTTGCCGTACTTGTCCTTGACGTAGTCGATCACGCGGTCGCGGTTGGCCTGGCAGAAGTCGATGTCGAAGTCCGGCATCGAGACACGTTCCGGGTTCAGGAAACGCTCGAACAGCAGCTTGTATTCCAGCGGGTCCAGGTCGGTGATCTTGAGCGCATAGGCCACCAGCGAGCCGGCGCCCGAGCCACGGCCCGGCCCGACCGGGCAGCCGTTGGCCTTGGCCCACTGGATGAAATCGCCCACGATGAGGAAGTAACCCGGGAAACCCATCTTCAGGATGGTGTTGATCTCGAACTCCAGGCGCTCCACGTAGCGCGGCCGTTCGGTATCGCGCCTGGCTGCGTCGGGGTACAGATGCGCGAGGCGTTCTTCCAGGCCCTCAAACGAAACCTGGCGGAAGTATTCCTCGATGCTCAGGCCGCCGGGGATGGGGAAGTTGGGCAGTTGTGGTTTGCCCAGCACCAGGGTCAGGTTGCAGCGCTTGGCGATCTCCAGGGTGTTGGCCACCGCGCTGGGCAGGTCGGCAAACAGGGCCTGCATCTGCTGGGCGTTCTTGAAGTACTGCTCGCGCGTGAACTTGCGCACCCGGCGCGGGTTGCCCAGGATCTCGCCTTCGGAGATGCAGACGCGTGCCTCGTGCGCTTCGTAGTCGTCGGGTGTGGCGAACTGCACCGGGTGCGTGGCCACCACGGGCAGCTTCATGCGCGCGGCCAATTGCACGGCGGCCGTCACATGGGCCTCGTCGTCCGATCGCCCGGCGCGCTGCAGTTCCAGGTAGTAACGATGCGGGAACACGGTGGACAGCTGCAGTGCAGCCTCATGGGCACGCTCGGCATCGCCCTGCACCAGGGCCTGGCCCACGGCGCCACTTTGCGCGCCGGAGAGCGCGATCAGCCCCTCGTGCAATTCTTTCAGCCAGGCCAGCTTGACCACGGCCTGGGCCTTCACCACGTTGCTGGTCCAGGCCCGCGCGATGATTTCGGAAAGGTTGAGGTAACCCTGCTTGTTCTGCACCAGCAGTAGCAGGCGCGAGGTGGCCAGCGGGTCCTGGCCCAGGCCCTCCAGCATGATCTCGACGCCGATCAAAGGCTTGACACCCTTGCCGCGCGCTTCCTTGTAGAACTTGATGGCGCCAAAGAGGTTGTTCAGGTCGGTGATGGCCAGCGCCGGCTGGCCATCACTGGCGGCGGCCTTGACGATGTCCTCGATGCGGACGGTGCCGTCGACGACGGAGAACTCGGTGTGCAGGCGCAGGTGGGTGAACATATGGATTTGATTTTAGTAGGCTGGCGGACTGCCACTCTCAAGGTTTCCCCTCTTTGTCTTGGCGTTTTGGTAGTCGTGGCTTTGCCGGGTCTCGCCCCGGCGGGCGACTCACTTTCTCTTGCTTCGCCAAGAGAAAGTAAGCAAAGAGAAGGCGAGCCGAAGTCAGGGCCCCTGCGGGGTTCCTTGCGCTGCTCGCATCGGGCGGGGTCGGGCTAAACTCGCTGCGCTCGGACAACGCCCGCCCTGATCCGCCCGCTGCTGCGCTGCTCAGCCCTGCCACACGGCATAGGGATCAAACAGCCGGACCCCACAAGGACGCGCCATGGCGCGTCCTTGTTGTCTTGGTATTCGTACCCGGTTCCTCCCGCCGTCATGAGGAGGCGAGTAGCGCAGGGAGTGGCGGAAAAAGAAGCGCAGATGTTTGAGGCGCTAGCCGAGTTTCTGCGCTTCCCGCCGGTCCCGAGCAACGCAGCGTGCCCGCGTAGCGGGTCGACGAATCCGGCTCGCCTTTCTTTTGGGTACTTTTCTTTGGCGAAGCAAAGAAAAGTACCTCGCCCGCCGGGGCGAGACCCGGCCTGCCACGCAAGCAACAACACAGCGCAGAAAAAAGAAAAAGAAAAAGCCCGCACGAAGCGGGCTTCCTCAAGAGCCTGAAGACAACAATCAGATGTTGTCCGTGAAGCTCCGCAGCTTGTCCGAGCGGCTCGGGTGCTTGAGTTTGCGCAGCGCCTTGGCCTCGATCTGGCGGATGCGTTCGCGGGTCACGTCGAACTGCTTGCCCACCTCTTCCAGCGTGTGGTCGCTGGTCATCTCGATGCCGAAGCGCATGCGCAGCACCTTGGCTTCGCGCGGGGTCAGGCTGTCCAGGATGTCCTTGACCACGTCGCGCAGGCCGGCCTGCATGGCGGCTTCCACCGGGGCGGTGTTGGCCGTGTCCTCGATGAAGTCGCCCAGGTGGCTGTCGTCGTCGTCGCCGATGGGGGTTTCCATCGAGATCGGCTCCTTGGCGATCTTCATGATCTTGCGGATCTTGTCCTCGGGGATCTCCATCTTCTGCGCCAGCAGGCTGGCGTCGGGCTCGAAACCGAACTCCTGCAGGTGCTGGCGGCTGATGCGGTTCATCTTGTTGATGGTCTCGATCATGTGCACCGGGATGCGGATGGTGCGGGCCTGGTCCGCGATGGAGCGGGTGATGGCCTGGCGGATCCACCAGGTGGCGTAGGTCGAGAACTTGTAGCCGCGGCGGTATTCGAACTTGTCGACGGCCTTCATCAGGCCGATATTGCCTTCCTGGATCAGGTCCAGGAACTGCAGGCCGCGGTTGGTGTACTTCTTGGCGATGGAGATCACCAGGCGCAGGTTGGCCTCGATCATCTCCTTCTTGGCCGCGCGCGAGGAGGCCTCGCCCTCGTTCATGCGCTTGTTGATGTCCTTGAGCTGGTCCAGCGGCACCACCACACGCGACTGCAGGTCCATCAGCTTCTGCTGCAGGTCCTGCACCGGGGGCACGTTGCGTGCCATGACGGCGCTCCAGGGCTTGCCGGCATTGGCCTGCTTCTCGATCCACTTGAGGTCGAGCAGGTGCGACTTGGCGGGGTTGCCGTGCTTGTCGCGACCGCTGAAGTCGGCGATGAAGTGGTCCTGCGGGTAGCCGCACTTGTCCACGATGATGCGGCGCAGCTCGCGTTCCTTCTTGCGGATGTCGTCCACCTGGGCGCGCACCAGGTCACACAGCTTCTCGATGGTCTTGGCCGTGAAGCGGATGGTCATCAGCTCGTCGGACAGGGACTTCTGCGCCTTCTGGTAGGCCGGGGTGCCGTAGCCTTCCTTGTCGTAGATCTTGTGCACCTTCTCGAACAGGCTGCGCAGGCGGTCGAAACGCTCCAGTGCCTGGTTCTTCAGCTCTTCGAGCTTCTTGGTCAGGGCCTTGGAGCCGCCCTTGCCGTCGTCGTCGTCGGCTTCGTCGTATTCGTCGAAGTCTTCTTCGGCCACGAAGTCGTCGGCTTCACCAATGCTGACGAAGCCGTCGACCACGGTGGAGATGACGATCTTGCCTTCACGGATTTCCTCGCCCAGGCGCAGGATCTCGGCGATGGTGGCCGGGGAGGCGCTGATGGCCTCCATCATGTCCATCAGGCCGCCTTCGATGCGCTTGGCGATCTCGATCTCGCCTTCGCGCGTCAGCAGCTCGACCGTGCCCATCTCGCGCATGTACATGCGCACCGGGTCGGTGGTGCGGCCGAATTCGCTGTCCACGGTGGACAGGGCGGCCTCGGCCTCCTCTTCCGCTTCCTCTTCGGTGGCAGCGGTCGGGCCGGTGTTGTTCAGCAGCAGGGTCTCGGCGTCCGGGGTCTGCTCGTAGACGGCCACGCCCATGTCGTTGAGCATGGAGATCACGACTTCCAGCGTCTCGGCGTCGATCAGCTTGTCGGGCAGGTGGTCGGAGATTTCGCCGTGCGTCAGGTAGCCGCGCGTCTTGCCCAGCTTGATCAGCTGCTTGAGGCGCTGGCGGCGCTTGGCCATGTCCTCTTCGGACAGCACGGTCTCGTCCAGGCCGAATTCCTTCATCAAGGCCCGTTCCTTGGCCTTGCTGATTTTCATGCGCAGGGGCTTGACCTTTTCGCCGGGCGCGGCTGCGGGTTCTTCGGCAAATTCGGCTTCGATGTCCGACAGGTCCAGGTCACCCTCGGGCTTGTCGACGGCATTCTTGGGTTTGCGACCGCGCTTGGCGCCGGTCTTGGGCGCTGCGCCAGCATCGGCGCTGGCGGCCTTGGGCGGGCGACCCGGTTTCTTCTTGGCCACCACGGCTTCAGCAGCGGGCGCGGCGGCTTTTTTCAGTTCGGCAGCGCTGGGCTTGCTGGCCTTCTCGGCTTTTTCAGTCTTGACGGTCGTCTTGGCAGGGGTCTTGGAAGCGGGCACTGGCTTGGCTTTCGTGGCGGGTTGCACCTTGGCCTTGGGCGCAGGCTTGGCCGTTGCCTTCACAGCCGCCTTGGGGGCGGGTTTGGCAACAGGTTTGGCCTTCGCGGCGGGTTTGGATGCAGCCTTGGCGACGGTTTTGGCGGCGGGCTTTGCAGGCTTCTTGGACTTTTGAGCGGGCATGGATCAACCTCGAAACATCAAAAACTGGCACAAAGAAACAAACACAGCACCGACAAACCGGCGCGGTTGGGGGACAGAGGAGAAATCCTCAGAGGCAAGATGGGAGGGCGAACATTTGGGGTGCAGTCCTTGCGGTAAGGTGGCCGGTCGTGCGCGGAGGCTACGGTTGGCCTGGCCCGGAGGTGCTGCTGTCGCTCTTGCCGAAATCAGAAATGGATTATACCCGGCGATTCCGGAAATTCAATGCCGGGGCGGGCTGGCGGCTCATGTCCGCACGGATTTCCCCAGGTCATGCAGCGACTTTTTGTAGGCCAGTTGCTGCTGGATCAGCTGTTTTTCCTGCTCGATCCGGGTGCCGTCGCCCGATGGCAGGGACTGGACCTGCTTGAGTTCCATGTCGATCGCTTCCAGGTGCAGCCGGGTCACCGCGACCCGCAGGTCCGACAGCGGCGTTTCCGGGTCTTCGATCTGGCGCCCCAGGGGTTGCAGATTGTCGAATTCGATGAGCTGGCGCGCCTGTGCCTCGAACGGCTGCCCGCCCATGCCCGCCAGCAGGGCCGCCATGGGTTGCGCGCCATGCTCGTGCACCTGACTGTCGATCCAGCGGAACAGGTCGCCGAAAGTTCCTTCGAGCTGGCACAGGACCTCGTGGTCGGCCGCCGTCAACTGCTCCCAGAAGCCCGGGTTACGGAAGACGAGGCGCGCAATATTGCTCGCCCCGGCTTCCATGGCCGGGCGGATGGGCAGACGGCGGGAGTTGCGGGGGGCGGGCCGGTTGTCGCGGCGCGGCGCGGCGCCTGCACCTGCGGGGGGCGACCCTTCCTTGCTTTTGGCGCTACCCCACAGTTCCTGCAGTTCCTGGGTTTCCACCTTGACCTGTCCGGCGATCTCCTTGAGCAGCTGCCGTTTCAGGGCGCCGTCGGGCAACTGGCTCCACAGCGGCTTGGCGTTGCTGGCCAGGCGGGCGCGGCCCTCGGCGCTGGAGAGGTCGCAGCCCTCGCGTGCGGCCTCGATCAGGAAACGGCTCAGCGGCACGGCCTCGCCGACGCAGCGGGCAAAGGCCTCCTTGCCGTTCTCACGGATGTAGCTGTCCGGGTCGTGCTCGGCCGGCAGGAACAGGAATTTGATGCTGCGCACGTCGGTGGCGTAGGGCAGGGCGCCGTCCAGCGCGCGGCGCGCGGCGCGCCGGCCGGCGGCGTCGCCATCGAAGCTGAAGACGACCGAGTCGGTGAAGCGGAATAGCTTCTGCACATGGTCGGTGGTGCAGGCCGTGCCCAGAGTGGCCACGGCATTGGGAAAGCCCAGCTGGGCCAGGGCCACCACGTCCATGTAACCCTCGGTGACCAGCACGTAGCCGGCGTCGCGGATGGCGTTGCGGGCTTCAAAGAGGCCGTAGAGCTCATGGCCCTTGCTGAAGACAGGGGTCTCGGGCGAGTTCAGGTACTTGGGCTTTTCGTCGCCCAGCACCCGCCCGCCAAAGCCGATGCACTCACCCTTGACGTTGCGGATGGGGAACATGATGCGGTCGCGGAAGCGGTCGTAGCGCTTTTCCTCGCCGCTGTTGTCGTCGGCATTGGTGATGACCAGGCCGCTTTCCACCAGCAGCGGGTCGTCGTACTGGGGGAACACACTGGCCAGGCTGCGCCAGCCCTCGGGGGCATAACCCAGGCCGAACTGCCTGGCGATTTCGCCGGACAGGCCGCGGCCCTTGAGGTAGTCGACCGCCTTGGCTGAGCTTTTGAGCTGCTTGCGCCAGGCCTCGCCGGCTTTTTCAAGCACATCGTTCAGCGTGGCCTGCTTCTGGCGCTGCTCGGCGGCGCGGGCGCGGTCCTGCGGGCTGGCGTCGTCCTCCGGTACCTGCAGACCGTAGTGCTGGGCGAGATCCTTCACCGCCTCGATGAAGCTCATGCCGGTCTGCTCCATCAGGAAGTTGATCGCGTCGCCATGTTTGCCGCAGCCGAAGCAGTGATAGAACTGCTTGGTTGGGCTGACCGTGAAGGAGGGGGACTTCTCGGCATGGAAGGGGCACAGGCCCATGAAGTTGGCGCCGCCCTTCTTGAGCTGCACGGTGCGGCCGACGATCTCGACGACGTCGGCACGTGCGAGCAACTCCTGGATGAAGGACTGGGGGATGGCCATAGCGTGGCCTCGATTGTAGGGAGGCGGCTCAGTCGCCTTTGACCACGCCCTCGCGCCGCGGGTCGGCGCCGCCGTACAGGCCCTTGCCGCGCACCTGGATGGCCTGCAGACCGCTGGTCAGCGCCTGCTCCTGCACGCGATGGCCGCGCTGGCGCAGGGCCGCTGCCGTGCTCGGGGGGAAACGCTGGTCCTCCAGCAGGACCGGGCCGCCAAAGGCTGCGAAGTTGGGCAGGTTGATGGCCTGCTGCACATCCAGCCCCCAGTGCAAGGTGCCGTAGAGCAGCTTGCTCGTGTAATGGATGATGTAGGCGCCGCCCGGGCTGCCGCCGCTGAGCAGGAAGTCGCCGCGGGGCCGCTCGAACACCAGCACCGGGGTCATGGACGAGCGTGGCCGCTTGCGCGGTTCGACGCGGTTGGCGATGGGCGCGCCGGATTCGCTGCGCGGAACGAAGCTGAAGTCGGTCAGCTGGTTGTTGAGCAGAAAGCCCCCGGCCAGTCCCTGGCCACGGTTGACCATGAGGTGGGCGCCCCAGGCGGCTTCGATGCTGCTGGTCATGGCCAGGGTCCGCCCCTGACCATCGACGATGCTGATGTGCGAGGTGCCGTACTCGGCCTGCTCGGGCATGGGCCCCAGGCTCTGCTGGACGCCGGCCGGGATGCCCGCGGGGGCCTCGGGCATGCGGCGGGCCCGCGGGCCGCTGCCGATCAGGCGGGCGCGTTGTGCCAGGTAGTCTTCGTCGAGCAGGCTCATCCAGCTATTGCCCGGCGGCGGCACGTAATCCGGATCAGCCACGTAGACGGCGCGGTCGGCAAAGGCCAGGCGCGAGGCTTCGGTATAGAGGTGCAGCCAGTCCGGGCCGGGCTGCAGCCCCTGCGGGCCGCGCGCGGGTTGCAGCCGGGCCGCCGGTGTGTGAGCCAGCAGGCCCAGGATCTGCCCCATGGCCAGGGTGCCCGAACTGGGAGGGGGCATGCCGCAGATGCGGACGTCGCGCTGGCGTGCGCCCTTGGGATGCACGGGGCGTGCACTGTGCACAAAGCACAGGGGGGCGCGTACTGTGGCCTCGTACTCGGCCAGGTCGGCCAGCGTGAGACGCCCTGGATTGCCTGGGTGCTCGCGCACCTTGCGTACCATGGCCTCGGCCATTTCACCCTCGTAGAAGGCGCGCACCCCCTCTGCGGCGATGCGACGCAGTACGGCGGCCAGCTCGGGGTTCTTCAGGAGATGGCCGACCGGCCAGGGCTGGCCGGTGGTGTCGAAGAAATACGTCGCGGCGGCCGGGTCCTGTCGCAGGGTCGCAGCGTCGGAGAGCAGGGCATGCAGGCGCGGGCCGACCGGAAAACCTTCTTCGGCCAGGGCAATGGCGGGTTCGAAGAGCTGGCGCCAGGGCAGGCGACCATGCTGGCGATGGGCCAGCGCCAGCATGTGCAGGACGCCGGGTGTGCCGACCGCGCGCCCACCCACGGCTGCGGCCTGGAAGCTCAGGGGCTGGCGCTGCGCGTCCAGGAAAAGGTCTTCATCGGCGTCCGAGGGGGCGGTCTCGCGGCCGTCGTAGGCCTCGGTGAGCTGGCCGTCGTGGTGCAGCATGAAAGCGCCGCCGCCAATGCCGCTGGACTGGGGCTCGACCAGGGTCAGCACCATTTGCACGGCCACCGCCGCGTCCACGGCGCTGCCACCGGCCTTGAGGATCTGGTAACCCGCGTCGACGGCCAGCGGGTGCGCCGCCGCGACCGCAAACTTCTTGCTGGACCAGCCGGGCTTGGCACGCTGGGTGCTGGCAGCTTCGGGCTGGGCCGGGACGCCGGTGGATGGCGCGGGTGATTTCGCCTGGGCGTGAGGTGCCGCCAGGAGCAGACCTGCCAGCAGCAGGAGCGGGAGATGCTGTGTGCTGCGCATGGGGGCTCCTGCCGGGGGCGGGCTCAGCGTGGTGCCAGGCGGATGGCGCCGTCCAGGCGGATCACCTCACCATTGAGCATGTCGTTCTCGAAGATGTGCTTCGCAAGTTTTGCGTAGTCCTCGGGCGTACCCAGGCGGCTGGGGAAGGGCACGCTGGCGGCCAGCGCGTCCTGCACCTCCTGCGGCATGCCGAACAGCATGGGTGTGCCGAAGATGCCGGGGGCGATGGTCATGTTGCGGATGCCGTTGCGCGCCAGGTCGCGGGCGATCGGCAGGGTCATGCCCACGATGCCCCCCTTGGATGCGCTGTAGGCGGCCTGGCCGATCTGGCCGTCATAGGCGGCCACGCTGGCGGTGGAGATCAGCACGCCGCGTTCGCCGGTCGACTCCGGCTCGTTCTTGCACATGGCGTCGGCCGCCAGGCGGATCATGTTGAAGCTGCCGATCAGGTTGACCGTGATCGTGCGGCTGAAGGTGGCCAGCGCGTGCGCGCCGTTCTTGCCTACGGTCTTCTCGGCCGGGGCGATGCCGGCGCAGTTGACCAGGCCCATGAGCTTGCCCAGCGAGACGGCCTTGGCCACCACGGCCTGCGCATCGGCCTCCTGGCTCACGTCGCACTTGACGAAGGCGCCACCGATCTCCCTGGCGACGGCCTCACCCTTGTCGGCCTGCATGTCGGCAATGACGACCTTGCCGCCGTTGGCCGCCAGCAAACGCGCCGTGCCTTCGCCGAGGCCCGAAGCGCCGCCGGTGACGATGAATACCTTGCCTGCGATCTGCATGAAATGCTCCTGTGTTTTGACGTTGACGTTAACGTCAATTATGGCGCAGCCCTTCTTTTCTCTGGCGTTCTGGCCATGACGTGAAAGGAGGGCCGAAGTTTGCTGCTATACTCGCGGTTTCGAACGAATTCTCAGGCGCGTAGCTCAGCTGGTTAGAGCACCACCTTGACATGGTGGGGGTCGTTGGTTCGAGTCCAATCGCGCCTACCAAAATCCCTTTCCGTCTTGTCGCCATCCGCTCTCAGGGTAAACCTTGGGGCGGTGGCGCAGCCGGCTTCCTAGAATGTGTTGCAGCGCAATACATGAAAGCGGTCCGCAGGACCGAGGAGAGGAGATCAGGGTATGAAAGAAAAAAAGGGTGAGGCTGCTGCAGGCGCTGAGCGGATCATCAAGAAATATCCCAACCGCCGTCTGTACGACACCCGCACGTCGAGTTACATCACGCTGACGGAAATCAAGCAACTGGTCATGGAAGGCGCCCCCTTCGTGGTGCGCGACGCCAAGACCAGCGAAGACCTCACGCGCAGCATCCTGCTGCAGATCATCCTGGAAGAAGAAGCCGGCGGCTCGCCGATGTTCAGCACCTCTGTGCTTTCCAACATCATCCGTTTCTACGGCCACGCCATGCAGGGTTTCATGGGCGGTTATCTTGAGAAGAACATCCAGTCATTGCAGGACGTGCAGACCAAGCTCGCCGAGCAGTCCAAGGGACTGAGTCCCGAGATGTGGACGCAGTTCATGGCCATGCAGACGCCCGCAATGCAGGGCCTGGTGACGCAGAACCTGGAGCAGTCCCAGCACCTGTTCGTGCAGATGCAGGAGCAGATGCAGAAACAGACCGAGCAGATGCTGGAGTCCTTCGGTCTGAAACGCTGAGGTCACCGAATACTGGGACAATACGGGCATGAGTGAAGTCCTGTCCCCGAATACCACCGCCCCCGCGCCGAAGATCGGTTTTGTCAGCCTGGGCTGCCCCAAGGCCCTGACCGATTCCGAGTTGATCCTCACCCAGCTAAGCGCCGAGGGCTACCAGACCGCCAAGACCTTCCAGGGCGCGGACCTGGTCATCGTCAACACCTGTGGCTTCATCGACGACGCCGTCAAGGAAAGCCTGGACACCATCGGCGAGGCCCTGGCCGAGAACGGCAAGGTCATCGTGACGGGCTGCCTGGGCGCCAAGTCTGGCGAGGGCGGCGGTAACCTGGTCCGGCAGATGCATCCCAGCGTGCTGGCCGTGACCGGCCCGCATGCCACGCAAGAGGTGATGGATGCGGTGCACGCCCACCTGCCCAAGCCGCACGATCCCTTCATCGACCTGGTGCCGGGCGCCTTCGGCGAGGCGGGGCTCAAACTCACGCCGCGCCACTATGCGTACCTGAAGATCAGCGAGGGCTGCAACCACCGCTGCACTTTCTGCATCATCCCCTCGATGCGCGGCGATCTGGTGTCGCGCCCGGTGGGCGATGTGCTGAAGGAGGCCAAGGCCCTGTTCGAAGGCGGCGTGAAAGAGTTGCTGGTGATCAGCCAGGACACTTCGGCCTATGGCGTGGACGTGAAGTACCGCACAGGTTTCTGGGACGGCAAGCCGGTCAAGACCCGCTTGCTGGACCTGGTGCAGTCCCTGGGCGAGCTGGCCGAGACGCACGGCGCCTGGGTGCGCCTGCATTACGTCTATCCCTATCCCCATGTGGACGACATCCTGCCGCTGATGGCGGCGGGCAAGGTGCTGCCCTACCTAGACGTGCCTTTCCAGCACAGCCACCCCGAAGTGCTGCGGCGCATGAAGCGCCCGGCCAGCGGTGAGCGCAATCTGGAGCGCATCCAGCGCTGGCGCGAGATCTGCCCCGAACTGGTGATCCGCAGCACCTTCATCGCCGGGTTTCCGGGCGAGACCGAAGAGGAGTTCGAGCACCTGCTGGGTTTCATGCGCGAGGCGCAGATCGACCGTGCCGGCTGTTTTGCCTACAGCCCGGTGCAGGGCGCGGCAGCCAACGACCTGCCGGGCATGCTGCCCGAAGCCTTGCGCGAGGAGCGCCGGGCCCGTTTCATGGCCGTGGCCGAGGAGGTGTCCACTGCGCGCCTGCAACGCCGCATCGGCGCCACCATGCAGGTGCTGGTCGATTCGGCGCCGGCCCTGGGCCGCAAGGGCGGCGTCGGCCGCAGTTATGCCGATGCGCCGGAGATCGATGGCCTGGTGCAGTTGCTGCCGCCGGAGAAGATCAGCAAGACGCTGAAGGTCGGTGAGTTCACGCGTGCGCGCATCGTCGGCACGCAAGGCCATGACCTGGTGGCGGTGCCGATTTGACCGACATGTGTCAGAGCGGTCGGTTCCCTGTGGGCCGGCCCATAAAAAAAGCCGCTGAGGTCTCAGCGGCTTTCGCTGGTAGAACCCGATGGGTTTTACCGTATATTTGTGGTGCCCAGAAGAGGACTCGAACCTCCACGATGTTACTCGCTAGTACCTGAAACTAGTGCGTCTACCAATTCCGCCATCTGGGCATCTCAGGAAAGAGAGAAGTATATCAGAAATTTAGAACGCTCCAGCGGCCTGCTGGAAGAAATCGAGGGGACCATCAACGGACATCGTGATGGTCATGGTTTTGTGGTGCGTGACGACGGCGAGCCCGACATCTACCTGCCGCCCAACGAGATGCGCGCCGTGCTGCACAAGGACCGCGTCAAGGCGCGTGTCGTGCGCCTGGATCGCAAGGGCCGGCCCGAGGGGCGCGTGGTGGAGATCATGGAGCGCGCGGCGCAACCCATCATCGGCCGCCTGCTGCAGGAGAGCGGCGTCTGGCTGGTGGCGCCCGAGGACAAGCGTTACGGCCAGGACATCCTGATCCCCAAGAGTGCGACCGGGCAAGCCAAGGCGGGCCAGGTGGTGGTGGTCGAACTGGTCGAGCCGCCGGCACTCTTCGGACAGCCTGTGGGACGCATCAAGGAAGTGCTGGGCGAGGTCGATGACCCGGGCATGGAGATCGAGATCGCGGTGCGCAAGTACAGCGTGCCTCATGAGTTCTCCGAGGCCTGCATTGCCCAGGCGCGCGGTCTGCCCGACAAGGTGAGGGAGCAGGACAGCCGGCACCGCGTCGACCTGACCGACGTCCCGCTGGTCACCATCGATGGCGAGGACGCGCGCGACTTCGACGATGCCGTCTATTGCGAGCCGTCCACCCAGGGCCGTGGCAGGAGCGCCCAGCAAGGCTGGCGCCTGCTGGTGGCGATCGCCGACGTCAGCCACTACGTGGAGACCGGCTCGCCGATCGACGTGGACGCCTACGAACGGGCCACCAGCGTCTACTTCCCGCGCCGCGTGATCCCCATGCTGCCGGAGAAGCTGTCCAACGGCCTGTGCTCGCTGAACCCCGACGTGGATCGCCTGTGCATGGTCTGCGACATGTTCGTGAGCAGCGAGGGTGAGGTCACGGCCTACCAGTTCTACCCGGCCGTGATGCACAGCCATGCGCGCTTCACCTACACCGAGGTGGCGGCCATCCTGGCCAACACGCGCGGGCCGGAAGCGGCCAAGCGCAAGGATCGCATCCAGGATCTGCTGAACCTGCACGACGTCTACCGCGCCCTGCTGGCCGCGCGTGCCAAGCGTGGCGCGGTGGACTTCGAGACCACCGAGACGCAGATCATCTGTGACGAAAGCGGCCGGATCGAGAAGATCGTGCCGCGCACGCGCAATGATGCGCACCGCCTGATCGAGGAAGCCATGCTGGCGGCCAACGTCTGCAGTGCCGACTTCATCGGCCACAGCAAGCACGCCGGCCTGTTCCGCGTACACGAGGGGCCGACGCCCGAGAAGAACGAGCTGCTGCGCAACTACCTCAAGGTCACGGGCGTGGGCCTGACCATCAGCGAGGACCCCTCGCCGGCGGAGTTCCAGGCCATTGCCATCGCGACCAAGGAGCGGCCTGACGCGCAGCAGATCCATTCCATGCTGCTGCGCTCCATGCAGCAGGCCATCTACACGCCGCACAACAGCGGCCACTTCGGCCTGGCTTTCGAGGCCTACACCCACTTCACCAGCCCGATCCGGCGTTACCCGGACCTGCTGGTGCACCGGGTGATCAAGGCGATCCTCAACAAGACGCGTTACCACCTGCCGGTCCTGCCCACGCCGGGCGAGGCACACGCCAAGCTCTCCAAGCGGATCGAGAAGAGCGAAGCCGCCAAGATGAAGATCTCCGGCGAGAAGCCCAAGAAGGTCAGCGCGGAATTGATGGCCTGGCAGGCTGCGGGCCTGCATTGCAGTGCCAACGAGCGCCGCGCCGACGAGGCCAGTCGCGACGTGGAGGCCTGGCTCAAGTGCAAGTACATGCGCGAGCATCTGGGCGAGGAGTTCGGTGGCGTGGTCACGTCGGCCACCAGCTTCGGCTTGTTCGTCACGCTGGATGCCATGTACGTGGAGGGACTGATCCACATCACCGAACTCGGCGGCGAGTACTTCCGCTTCGACGAGGCGCGCCAGGAACTGCGCGGCGAGCGCACCGGCATCCGCTACGCTATCGGCACGCGGGTGCGGGTACAGGTCAGCCGCGTGGACCTGGACGGTCGGCGCATCGACTTCCGCCTGGTGCGCGAGGGCGAGGAGCTGATCAACCGCGCCCTGCGCGACAAGGGATTGGCGCCTGAGGAGGCCGGCGAGTCCACCGGGGCGCCGCGCAAGGCCTCACTCAAGCGGGAGACCCGCAACAAAAAGGCCAGTGATGCGAGCAAGCGTGCCTTGCCCTCACCGATCCAGGCACTGAAGGCCTCGGTCAAGGCGGCAGCCAAGAAGGTCACGGACAAGGCCAGGGGCAAGGGGCGCAAGACGCGCCGCTGATGTTTTGAACCAGGGAGACACAAGCAAATGACTGGTGTGAAGAAGGTGGCCATCGTGACCGGTGCGGGCACGGGCATCGGCAAGGCGGCAGCACTCGCGCTGCTGAAAGACGGCTACAACGTGGCCCTGGCCGGACGCCGGCGCGAACCGCTGGAGGCGGTCGCCGCTGCCAGTGGCGCCGGTGCGCGTGCCCTGGTGCTGCCGACCGACGTGGCCCAGCCGGAGGCCGTGCGTGCGCTGTTCGACGCCACGGTGCAGGCTTGGGGGCGGGTGGACGTGCTGTTCAACAATGCCGGCATGGGGGCGCCCGGGGTGCCGCTGGAGGAGCTGACCGTCGAGCAATGGCGGTCGGTGGTGGACGTGAACCTCTCGGGCATGTTCTTCTGCATCCAGAACGCCTTCCGCGTGATGAAGGCGCAGAGCCCGCGTGGCGGCCGCATCATCAACAACGGCTCGATCTCGGCGCATGCGCCGCGCCCCAACTCGATCGCCTACACCGCCACCAAACACGGTGTGATGGGCCTGACCAAGGCGGCTTCGCTGGATGGCCGTCCCTACGACATTGCCGTGGGGCAGATCGACATCGGCAATGCCGCGACCGATCTGGCCGCGCGCATGGCCAAGGGCGTGCCGCAGGCCAATGGCGAGATCGCCGTGGAGCCGCTGATGGACGTGGACATCGTCGGCCAGTCGGTGCTCTATATGGCCAAGCTGCCGCTGGAAGTCAATGTGCTGTTCCATACGGTGATGGCGACCAAGATGCCCTTCGTCGGGCGCGGCTGAGAACTCGCGAATAAATCTACTGCGCGGCCCGATAGCTGCGTTGGGCGGTGCTCGCTCCTCGCCTATCTATTCGATATGTCTCGTCGCTGCGCTCCGTCCGCCTTGCTCTCGGGCCGCTCGCTACGATTTCTTCACAAGTTCTGCGCTGTCATCAGTTGATGGCCCGCGCCAATGCGCCGGCCGTCAGGGCGCGATCCTGCGGCCAGGTGTCGGCGGCCCGGCCGTGCAGCCAGACGGCAGCGCAAGCGGCCTCGAACGCACTTTCGCCTTGTGCCAGGCGCGCACCGATCAGACCTGCCAGTACGTCGCCGGTACCGGCGGTGGCCAGGCGCGCATTGCCGGTCGGATTGATGAGCGGCGGCCGGTCCGGTGCGGCGACTACCGAGCCCGAACCTTTCAAGACCACGCTACAGCTGAACTGCTGCGCCAGTTGCTGCGCGGCCGCCAGTCGGTCGGCCTGCACGGCCGCCGTCGTGCAAGCCAGCAGGCGGGCCGCTTCCAGCGGGTGCGGGGTCAGAACCGTCTGGCGCTGACGCGCAGAGCGTGTCCGCAAGAGAGCCGCGAGCTGGCTGTCATTTGCTATTGAATTGAGAGCATCAGCGTCTAACACCAAGCGCGGTGCGCTGGACAGCAGGCGCGGCAGCTGGGCGGCCATGGCTGGGCCGCCGCCGCAGCCGGCCACCACGGTCAGGACGGTGACGTCCAGTGCCGCGGGCGCACGGAACATCAACTCGGGGTGGGTGGGGTCCACCGTCATGCCGCCCTCATCGAGCAGGCCGACATAAACGCGACCGGCGCCATGGTGCAGCGCTGCACTGGCGGCCAGCAGGGCGGCACCGCTCATGCCGGGGGCGCCGCCGATGACCGCCACATCACCGTAACTGCCCTTGTGCGTGGCGTGTCGGCGGGGAGCCGCAGCGGGCGTCCCTCCCAGACTCGCCTGTGGTTCGGTGGACATCACGTCTGCACCGAGGGGCTCGTACCAGATGTTGCCGGTCTGGTCGCGGCCCTGTGCCGTGTAGAGACCGGGTTTGAGCGTGAGCAGGCTGAGCGTGTGGCTGGCGCGCACGCAAGGGCCGAGCGTGGCACCGGTGTCGGCGTTCAGTCCCGAGGGCAGGTCGACCGCCAGCACCGGCACGCCCAGGGTGTTGATGTGCGCGATCCAGCCGGCCAGCTGGCCTTCGGGTGGGCGGCTCGCGCCGGTGCCGAGCAGGGCGTCGATGCAGATGTCGCAGTCCGCGGGCGGGGCGTCGACAAAGCGCACACCGGCTGCCACGGCGCGGGCGTGCGAAGCGCGGGCATCGGCCGGAGCGGTGGCAGGCGTGCCGAGCCAGCTCACCAGCGGCGTCTTGCCCCACTGCTGCAGGTGCATGGCAGCTTCCAGGCCGTCGCCCCCATTGTTGCCCGGACCGCAGGCGATCCAGTAGTTGCGCGCGTGCGGAGCGATGGCCAGGGCCAGCCGGGCCGTGGCCAGACCGGCACGCTGCATCAGGGCATGGGGTGCTAGCGTCGTCGCCAGCGCGGCCTCCAGTGCGCGCGTGGCGGCCGCACTGTGCAACGGCAGGGGCTGACAGGAGGGGACGCGTTGCATGGAGCCGGCCCGGCTCAGAATTCGTAGCTGTGGCCTTCGAAGGCCAGCCGGATCTCCGGCCCGCCCGCGGGCACGGGGTTGTCGGCCAGGGCCTGGGCGAAGGCGGCTTCCAGCGCGTCGTCGCTGCGGGTGGGCTCGTGGTGCGTGCAGTAGAGCACCTTGGCGCCGGCCTGGCAGGCGGCCTCGATGCTGGTCTTGAAGGTGCCGTGGCCCCAGCCGACCTTGGACGGGTATTCCTGGGCGGTGTAGGAGGTGTCGGCGATCAGCACGTCCACGTCGCGCATGGCCTGGATGATGGAGGCCTGCTTCTCGTCCACGAAGGACTGGTACTCGGCGTACTCGGCGTCGCCCGGATCGTAGATGTTGTAGGGGGGTTCGTGGTCGCCGGTGAAGAAGACCGATTTGCCGTTGGCTTCGATGCGGTAGCCGAAGTTGATGACCGGGTGATTGAGCAGATAGGGAGTGATGGTGGCGCTGCCCACCTGGATGCTTTGCTCAGGCATCAGCGTCACGTACTCGATCGTGCCCTTCATTTCGGCTTCGCGCACCGGGAAATAGCTGTACTGCAGCTGCACCGACATGACCTGCTCCACCCCCTGGCCCGAGACCGGGTCGTGGGCGCCGTGCAGGCGCAGCACATTGCCGGGGATGAAGTTGGGGATGAAAAAAGGCAGACCCTGGATGTGGTCCCAGTGCGAGTGGGTGATGAGCACGTTGGCCTGGACCGGCAGTTCGGCCAGCAGGGTCTGTGACAGCGGGAAGATGCCGGTGCCTGCATCCAGGATGATGAGCTCGTTGCTGTCCGTGCGTACCTCGATGCAGGTGGTGTTGCCGCCATAGCGCACCGTGTGCGGCCCCGGCGAGGCGATCGAACCGCGCACACCCCAGAATTTGACTTTCATGATTCGAGCTTGGAAAAGACCTGCGCTTCCTCGAAAAGCGCCTGGAGATCGCCGAGTTCGGCGATGACGTGGTCGAGGTCGCCACCGAGCCGTCTGGCGATGACCGGCGGGAGCGGTTCTGCAAAGTGGTTGCCGCCGAAGCCGAACTGCAGCTTCTTGCTGATCTGGTTGGCGGCAAAGACGCAGGCCACCATGGGCGTATCCAGCACTTCGGGGCCGTGCATGTTCTGGATGGTCTCGACCAGGTTGGGGGCGAAGCGCCATTTCTCCACCAGCATGCCTCCGACCACTGCGTGGTCCACGCCGATGATCTGGCGCAATGCCTCGTGCAGCGAACTGCCGTCGGCCTTGCTGGCTTCGAGGGCCTGGCGGAACTCGTTGGGCATGAACTGGGCAAAGACCACCTTGCCGAAATCATGCAGCAGGCCGGCGATGAAACAGTCCATCGGGTCCGCGCCCTCCACATCGCTGGCAATCCTCTTGGCAATGTTCGCCGTGGCCAGCGAGTGCAGCAGGTACTGCTGCACGTCGAAGCCGGCAGCATTGCTCTTGGGCAGCATGCCGATGGCGGCGATGCCCAGGGCCAGGTTCTTGATGGTGTTGAAACCCAGGAAGACCACGGCGTGGTTGATCGAGGTGACCTGCTTGGGCAGGCTGTAGTAGGCCGAGTTGATGACCTTGAGGATCTTGACCGTGACCACCGGATCCTTGTCGATCACCTGCACCAGGTCCTTGGGGGTGCAGTTGACGTCACGGGTCAGGTCGAGGATGGCCTGCACGCTTTTGGGGAAGGCCGGCATGCCGTCAACGGCAGCCGCCAGCTTTTGCGACAGTTCAGGACTCATGATTGCATTGTGTACCGGGAGTGCGCCTACTGTACACAATCCCCCCTCAGGTGCGCAGCCGTTCGATGCCGAAGCCGTCCAGCGCGAGTTCCGGTCGGTGGCCGCCCACCAGGTCGGCGAGGGCCCGGGCCGAGCCGCAGCCCAGGGCCCAGCCACTGGAGCCGTGGCCGCAGTTCAGCCACAGGCCCGGGATGCCGCTGGCGCCCAGCAGGGGCGGGCCGTCGGGCAGCATGGGGCGTGCGCCCTTCCAGGTCTGCACGCCGCTGGAGAGCACGGCTGCGCCGGGAAACCAGTCCTGCAGCACCTTGTAGAGGGTCTGCAGGGCGTCCTTGCGCTGACGCTCGGGGCGCCCCCCCAGTTCGGCACCGCCACCCACGCGCACCCGGTTGCCCAGGCGGGCGATGGCCACCTTGTAGCGCTCATCCATGACGGCACTGCGCGGGGCGTTCAGCGGTTCGCGCACGGTGGCGCTGACCGAGTAGCCATACACGGCAGCCATCGGAATCTTCACGCCCAGGGGGCGCAACAGCCGGGCCGAGTCGACCCCGGCGCACAGCACGGCGGCATCGAAGCGGCGCGGCTGCGACTCGCCGGTCAACTGCACGTCCATGCCCTGGCCGGGTGTCAGGCGTTCGACGGTGGTGCCGAAGGCAAATTGCACGCCGCGGGCCAGCGCCGCGTTCTTGAGCAGCAAGGCAAATTGCCGGCAGTTGCCCACTTCGTCCTCGGGCAGGTGCAGCGCGCCGTGGAAGGCGGTGTCTGGATTCAGGGCTGGCTCGATGGCGCGCGCCTCTTCGGGCGTGAGCTCGCGGTGCGCGAGGCCCTGGTCACGCAGCAACTGCAGGCCGGGACGCAGCAGGGCGTGGTCGCGCTCGGAGCGCAGCAGGACCAGCAGGCCCTGGCTGCGGTCGAAATCGAGTTCCAGTTCGGCGGCAAGTTCGTGCAGGCGCGTGCGGCTGTAGCGGGCCAGGCCCAGCAGGTTCTGGCGGTTGCGCAGATAGGTCTCGCTGCCGCAGGCGCGCCAGGACTTCCACATCCAGGCCAGGTCGCTGCCGCTCAGGGGCAGGGAAAAATGCACCGGCGCGTGGCGCAGCAGCAGGTGGCGCAGGATCTTGAAGGGCATGCCCGGGGCGGCCCAGGGGGCGGTATAGCCAGGCGCGAGGATGCCGGTGTTGGCAAAGCTGCCTTCCTCGGCGGCGGCGATGCGGCGTTCGAAGACGGTGACCTCGTGGCCGTCGCGGGCCAGTTCCCAGGCGGTGGTGACGCCGATGATGCCGGCGCCGATGACTGCAATTTTCATGAATCGGGATTGGGTTCCCGCTGGCCGGGCTGGCTGGCGGGATGGGGGATTATGGTTGTTGCTGGCGCAGCAGATTTTCAATCTGCTGCGCAATGTTCAGGACCACATCATCGCGCATCGCGCCCTGCCAGACCATCAGGCCCACCGGCAACTCGTCCGGCGTGTGACAGGGCAGGGAGATGGCGCAGCCATCAAGCATGTTCACCACGCTGGGGTTGCGCAGCAGCAGGCCGTTGATGCGGAAGAAGGTTTCGTCGTGTTCGCTCCCGGGCAGCACACCGGCCAGCGGGGGCGCCACGATGGGCACGGTTGGCGAGAGCACCGCGTCGAAACCGGCCAGGGCCAGCTCGACGCGCGCGATCCAGCCGCGCCGTGCCTGCAACAGGTCGATATAGTCGGCCGCGCTGATGGTCGCACCGCGCTGGATGCGCGACAGAACGCGTGGGTCGTACTGGGCGGCATGGTCAGCCAGCAGGTGGCGGTGCCAGGCGTAACTTTCGGCGGCGGCAAAACCGCCGCTGGCCTGCAGGCCAGCCAGTTCGCCCAGCGCAGGCAGGGGGAGCTCCTCGATGCGGGCGCCGGCATCGCGCAGGATCCGCAGCGTGCGTTCGAAGCCGCGCGCCACGGTGGCGTCGATGCCGTCGAACATGACTTGCGGCACGACAGCCAGCCTGTAGGCCGACAGCGGCGCCGCGCTGCGCGTGACGCGGCGCGCGGCCAGGATCTCGTGCACGGTGATGGCATCACGCACCGAGCGGGTGATGGCGCAGGCCGTATCCAGCGTGGAGGACAGGGGCACCGTGCCGTCCAGCGGTACCAGGCGCTGGGTGCTCTTGAAGCCGACCAGGCCCTGCAGGGCGGCGGGAATGCGGATGGAGCCACCGGTGTCCGAGCCGAGGCCGACGAAAGCCGCGCCGGTGGCGACGGAAACAGCTGCGCCGCTGGACGAGCCGCCCGGCACACGCGGCACGTCGGTGGCCACCGCATTGGCCGGGGTGCCATGGTGCGGGTTGACGCCGACCCCCGAATAGGCGAACTCGCTCATGTTGCTGCGACCGATCAGGGCGGCACCGGCAGCGCGCAGCCGGGCCACGGCCACGGCGTCCTGGCGGGCCGGCGCTGCGTCTGTCAGCACCACGGAGCCGGCGCGGCTGACCTGGCCGGCCACGTCGAACAGGTCCTTGACCGAGACGGCCAGACCGGCCAGGGGCTGGCGGGTCGGGTCGGCCGCCGCGGCCTGGGCGCGGGCGCCGTCGAAGTCGGTCTGGAGGAAGGCGTGCGCACAGGCCGATGAGGCGGCACAGGCGATGGCTTGACCGATCTCGGCCGCGGGGCTGGCCAGGCCGGCCAGCAGGCGCTGGCGGGTGGTGTGGAGGTCGGGGACGGGTGTCATCGGACGGGGTGCCTGTGCTATACTCGTTGGGCTTTGCTGGAAAGGCCTGCGCATCTCGCGCAAGCAGCCGCAGAGCAAATCGCAAACCGGTCCATCCAGGTGTTGCAAGCGACGCTAGACGTTGATTGCAAAGAGGACCGGATTTTAGACCCAACCTTCGGAGTTATTCACATGTCCGTGACCATGCGTCAAATGCTGGAAGCCGGTGTCCATTTTGGCCACCAGACCCGCTTCTGGAACCCCAAGATGGCCCCCTTCATCTTCGGCCATCGCAACAAGATTCACATCATCAACCTGGAAAAATCGCTGCCGATGTTCCAGGACGCAGCCAAGTTTGCCAAGCAACTGGCTGCCAAGCGCGGCACCATCCTGATGGTCGGCACCAAGCGCACCGCCCGCGAAACCGTGGCTGCCGAAGCCCAGCGCGCTGGCGTGCCCTACGTTGACCAGCGCTGGCTGGGCGGCATGCTGACCAACTTCAAGACCGTCAAGACCTCGATCAAGCGTCTGAAGGATATGAAGGCCCAGCAGGAAACCGGCCTGGACGCGATGAGCAAGAAAGAGCAGCTGATGTTCGCCCGCGAACTGGAAAAGCTGGAAAAAGACATCGGCGGCATCCAGGACATGAACACCCTGCCGGACGCCATCTTTGTGATCGACGTTGGTTACCACAAGATTGCCATTGCCGAAGCCAAGAAGCTGGGCATCCCGCTGATCGGCGTGGTCGACTCCAACCACTCGCCCGAAGGCATCGACTACGTGATTCCGGGCAACGACGACTCGTCCAAGGCCGTGACCCTGTACGCCCGCGGCATCGCCGACGCCATTCTGGAAGGCCGTGCCAACGCCGTGGATGACGTGGTCAAGGCCGTTGCGTCCGAGAGCGGTGACGAGTTCGTGGAAGTGAACGAAGCTTCCGCCTGATCCACGCCCGACCCGAAGAAAGGGGCGCTGTGCCCCTTTTTTTTAGTCCCAATCTGATTTTGAATTGATGACGGAGTAAGAAGATGGCTGCAATTACCGCAAGCATGGTTGCCGAACTGCGCGGCAAGACCGACGCCCCGATGATGGAATGCAAGAAGGCCCTGACCGAAGCCGAGGGCGACATGGCCAAGGCCGAAGAGCTGCTGCGCGTCAAGCTCGGCACCAAGGCCGGCAAGGCCGCCTCACGCGTGACCGCCGAAGGCGTGGTGACCAGCTCCATCAGCGGCAGCACTGGCGCCCTGATCGAAGTGAACTGCGAGACTGACTTCGTGACCAAGAACGACAGCTTCCTGGCCCTGGCCAAGGCGGCTGCCGAGCTGATCGCCAAGCACAACCCGGCCGATGTGGCCGCCCTGGGCGCGCTGCCCTACAGCCAGGACGGCTTCGGCCCCACCCTGGAAGACGTGCGCAAGGGCCTGATCGGCAAGATCGGCGAGAACATGAGCTTCCGCCGTTTCAAGCGTTTTGCCTCCGGCGCCAAGCTGGCTGCCTACCTGCACGGCACGCGCATCGGCGTGGTCGTGGAGTTCGACGGTGACGAGACTGCCGCCAAGGACGTTGCCATGCACGTGGCCGCCATGAAGCCCGTGGCGCTGACCAGCGCCGACGTGCCGGCCGAACTGATCGAAAAAGAACGTGCCGTTGCCGCAGGCAAGGCCGAAGAAGACCGCAAGACCGCTGAAGCCGCTGGCAAGCCCGTGCAGCCCGCCGACATCGTGGCCAAGCGCATCGAGGGCGGTGTGCAGAAGTTCCTGAAGGAAGTGTCGCTGTTCAACCAGCCCTTCGTGAAGAACGACAAGCAGACAGTCGAGCAGATGCTCAAGGCCGCCGGCACCACCATCAAGGGTTTCACCCTGTACGTGGTGGGCGAGGGCATCGAGAAGAAGGTCGACGACTTCGCCGCCGAAGTGGCTGCCCAGGTGGCTGCCGCCAAGCAGGCGGGCTGACAGTCCACTGGCCGAGCGACGGTTCGGCCAGGCGAAATCCTGTAAATTCCGTCTGTCCGGATCGCATATCACCATCACCTGCAAGGAGCCCCTCATGTCCGACCCCAAGCCAGCCTACAAGCGTATTCTGCTTAAGCTGTCCGGGGAGGCCCTGATGGGCGACGATGCCTTCGGCATCAACCACGCGACCATCCAGCGCATGGTGCAGGAGGTGGCCGAGATCACGCGCCTGGGGGTGGAAGTCGCCGTTGTCATCGGCGGCGGCAACATCTTCCGCGGCGTGGCTGGCGGCTCGGTCGGCATGGACCGCGCCACGGCGGACTACATGGGCATGCTGGCCACCGTGATGAATGCGCTGGCGCTGGCCGACACCATGAACAAGGCTGGGCTGACGGCCCGCGTGATGTCGGCGATTGCCATCGAGCAGGTGGTCGAGCCCTATGTGCGTCCCAAGGCCCTGCAGTACCTCGAAGAGGGCAAGGTCGTGGTCTTCGCGGCCGGCACGGGCAACCCCTTCTTCACCACCGATACCGCGGCCGCGTTGCGCGGGGCCGAGATTGGCGCCGAGATGGTGCTCAAGGCCACCAAGGTGGACGGCGTCTACAGCGCCGACCCGAACAAGGACAAGACCGCCACCCGTTACAGCAAGATATCCTTCGACGAGGCGATCTCGAAGAATCTCGGCATCATGGACGCCACGGCCTTCGCGCTGTGCCGCGACCAGAAGCTGCCGATCAAGGTGTTTTCCATTTTCAAGCACGGCGCGCTCAAGCGCGTCGTGATGGGTGAAGACGAGGGCACGCTGGTCTACGCCTGAGCGCAGCCGCTGATGCCGCAGAGGAGCAAAGCATGACGATTGCAGACATCAAGAAAACCATGGAAACCAAGATGGACCAGTCCATCGAGGCCCTGAAAAACCATCTGTCCAAAATCCGTACCGGCCGCGCGAATCCGTCGCTGCTCGATTCCCTGCAGGTCGAGTACTACGGCTCCATGGTGCCGCTGAGCCAGGTGGCCAACGTCAACCTGCTCGATGCCCGCACCATCAGCGTGCAGCCGTGGGAAAAGGGCATGGGTGCCAAGATCGAGAAGGCCATCCGCGAGAGCGACCTGGGCCTGAACCCGGCCTCCATGGGAGACCTGATACGCGTGCCCATGCCGCCGATGAGCGAGGAGCGCCGCAAGGAGATGACCAAGCTGGTGCGCACCGAGGGCGAGAACGCCAAGATCGCCGTGCGCAACCTGCGACGTGATGCCAATGAGGCCGTCAAGAAGCTGGTCAAGGACAAGGTTGCTTCCGAGGACGACCAGAAGCGTTCCGAGGCCGACATCCAGAAGCTGACCGACAAGCATGTCGCGACCATCGACCAATTGGTCGCAGGCAAGGAACAGGAAGTGATGGCGGTCTGACATCGCCCTCATGACGTACCGATGACACCGTCCGGCGGCTTGCCGCAACACATCGCCATCGTCATGGATGGCAATGGCCGCTGGGCCACCAAGCGCTTCCTGCCGCGTCTGGCAGGCCACCGCCAGGGCATGGAGAGCCTGCGCCGTTGCATCCGGGCCTGCCTGGAGCGTCAGGTGGGGGTGCTGACCGTCTTCGCCTTTTCCTCCGAAAACTGGAACCGCCCGGCCGACGAGGTCTCGGGTCTCATGGAACTGCTGGTCACGGCCCTGGCCAAGGAAGTTCCGCAACTGCTCAAGGATGGCGTGCGCCTGCATTTTGTCGGCGATCGCGCCGGCCTGTCCGACAAGGTGTGCACCGGCCTGGACCAGGCCGAGCTTGCGACGGCAGCCAACAGCAAGCTCATTCTGAACGTGTGCTTCAACTATGGCGGACGCTGGGATATCGCCCAGGCGGCAGCCCGGCTGGCGGCACAGGGACAGCCCATCACCGAGATGGCGCTGCACCAGGCCATGGCCATGGCCCATGTCCCTGACCCGGATCTCATCATCCGTACCGGGGGTGAGTTGCGCCTGAGCAACTTCCTGCTCTGGCAGGCGGCTTATGCCGAACTGTTCTTCAGTGACAAGCTCTGGCCCGACTTCGATGAGGCCGAGCTGGACCGTGCCATCAGCGAATTCAACCGGCGCGAACGCCGCTATGGCCAGACCTCCGACCAGGTCGTTTCACCGGGCCCGGGCCAGAAGGCGGCCTGAGGATCAACCATGCTCAAGCAGCGCATCATCACCGCCATCGTCCTGCTGCTGATCCTGCTGCCGGCGCTCTTTCACCACGACACGCTGTACTGGCGCCTGGTCACCCTGGTCCTGATCGCGGCGGGTGCGTGGGAGTGGGGGCGCCTCAACCGCCTGGGCCAGTTTGGCTCCTGGATCGGTGCCTTCGTCTGCCTGGTGGCCTGTGTCATGGCCTGGGATCTGGGTTTGCTGGCCGCTCCCCAGCCGCTGCTGTGGACGCTGGCTGGTGGCATCTGGGTGCTGGTCGGGGCCGCCCTGATCAAGACCGGCGTGAGCCGCTGGGGGCAACTGCCACGGGCCTTGCGTCTGGGCGGGGGCTGGTTGGTGCTGTGGCTGGCCTGGCTGGCCGTGGTGCAGGCGCGCGAAGTCGGAGTGGCCTTTTTGCTCTCCATCCTGGTGCTGGTCTGGATGGCGGACGTTGCCGCCTACTTTGCCGGCAAGGCCTGGGGTGGGCGGTTTAGTGCGGTCAAGCTGGCGCCGGCCATCAGTCCGGGCAAGAGTTGGGAAGGGGTCTGGGGCGGCATGGTGGGCGTGGTGCTGCTGGCGCTGGTCTGGCTGGCCCTGGAGCGGGCCGGCGTGCTGGCATCACCCAGCCTCTACAGCCATCTGCAGTCGCGCGGCGGCTGGCTGCTGCTGCTGCTGGCCGTGCTGTTCCTCGCTGCCATGAGCGTGGTGGGCGATCTGGTGGAATCGCTGGTCAAGCGCAGCGCCGGTGCCAAGGACAGCAGCCGTCTGCTGCCCGGCCATGGGGGTGTGCTCGACCGCGTCGATGCCCTGCTGCCCACGCTGCCTCTGGCGATGATGTTTTATTCGGTACTGAATTGATGAAGCAACGCGTCGCGATCCTCGGCTCCACCGGTTCCATCGGCACGAGCACACTGGACGTGCTGGCGCGCCATCCGCAGCGCTTCGAGGTCCATGCGCTGACGGCAGCCACGCAGGTGGACCTGATGCTGCAGCAATGCCTGCAGTTCCAGCCCCGATTCGCCGTCATGGCCAGTGCCGCCCACGCCACGCAACTGGCCGAGCGCCTGCGCCAGGCCGGCGCGAAGACACAGGTGCTGGGCGGTGAGGTGGCCCTCAACGAGGTGGCAGCGCACGAGGAGGTCGATGTCGTGATGGCCGCCATCGTCGGTGCCGCTGGCCTGGCGCCCTGCCTGGCCGCGGCGCGCGCGGGCAAGCGCCTGCTGCTGGCCAACAAGGAGGCACTGGTGGTCGGCGGCGAGTTCTTCATGCAGGCGGTGCGCACGGGCGGCGCCACGCTGCTGCCGATCGACAGCGAGCATTCGGCCATTTTCCAGTCCTTGCCTGAAGACCCGGCCACCTGGTCGCAGCGGGTCGATCGGATCATCCTCACGGCCTCCGGCGGGCCCTTTCGCACGCGCGATCCGCAGACCCTGCGCGAGGTCACGCCGGAGCAGGCCTGCGCCCACCCGAACTGGGTGATGGGGCGCAAGATCTCGGTCGATTCGGCCACCATGATGAACAAGGCGCTGGAGGTGATCGAGGCGCGTTACCTGTTCGGCTTGGGGCCGGATCGGCTGGAGGTGGTGATCCACCCGCAGAGCGTGATCCACTCCATGGTGCAATACAACGATCATTCGGTGGTGGCGCAACTGGGCACACCCGACATGCGGGTGCCCATCGCCTACGGCCTGTCCTGGCCCGAGCGCATGGCCTCGGGCGCCGCCGCGCTGGATTTTCACAAGCTGGCGGCCATGACCTTCGAGCCCATGGACGCCCCCGGGCACGCCCAGCGTTTCCCGGGGATACGACTGGCCTGGGATGCCTTGCGTGGCCCGGCGGGCACCACGGCGGTGCTCAATGCGGCCAACGAAGTGGCGGTGGCGGCCTTCCTGGAGCGGCGCATCCGCTTCGACCAGATCCATGCGGTCAACCTGGGCACGCTGGACGCCGTTGTGCCGGCAGCCCCTGGTTCGCTGGACGATCTGCTGGCGCTGGACGCGCAGTCGCGCGCGGCCGCGCAGCATTGCATGCGTGGGCTGACGGCCTGAACCTCAAAGGACAGACATGCTGACCGTTGTTGCTTTCATCGTGGCCCTGGGGCTGCTGATCGCCATCCATGAATACGGGCACTACCGCATGGCCGTGGCCTGCGGCGTCAAGGTGCTGCGCTTCTCGGTCGGTTTTGGCCACACCCTGCTGCGCTGGCAGCCCAGGGGCTCCGATACCGAATTCGTGCTGGGGGCTTTCCCGCTGGGCGGCTACGTCCGCATGCTCGACGAACGGGAAGCGCCGGTGGCTGCGCACGAACGTCACCTGGCCTTCAATACCCAGCCGCTGCGTTCGCGCGCTCTGATCGTCGCGGCCGGTCCGCTGGCCAATCTGTTGCTGGCCGTGTTGCTCTATGCGGTGGTCAACTGGAGTGGCGTACAGATGGCCAGCCCGGTGCTGGGCGCTCCGGTGACCGCTTCGGTGGCTGAACGCGCCGGACTGCGCGGGGGCGAGCGTGTCGAGCGCGCGGGTTTCGAGGGGGGCGAACTCAAGCCCATGGCCTCGTTCGAGGATGTGCGCTGGCTGTTGACGCGCGGGGCCCTGGAGGGGCGCGATGTGCGCCTGGCCCTGATCGATGCGCGTGGGCACGCCATGACCGAATTGGTGCTGCCGCTGGCCAGCATGTCGGTGAGCGATGCCGATGCCCAGCTGTTCGAGCGGATCGGCATCGTTGCGCCGCTGAGCCGGCCGGAAATCGGTGATATCACGCCGGGCAGCGCTGCCGAGCGCGCCGGGCTGCGTCCGGGCGATCTGGTGCTGAACCTGGGCGGGATGGTCGTGATGGACGGCCGCCAGTTGCGCGAGATGATCCGTGCCTCGGTGCGGGAAGGCCAACCCCTGACGAAGAGCTGGCGTATCGATCGCCAGGGCGCCATCATCACCCTCGACGTGACCCCCGAGGTCCAGCAGCAGGGTGGGGTGGCGATCGGCCGTATCGGGGCCTATGTGGGGGTGGCCCCCGAGATGATCACGGTCCAGTACGGCGTGTTCGAGGGCCTGTGGCAGGGCGTCGAGAAGACATGGGACGTTTCGCTGCTGACGTTGCGCACCCTGGGCCGCATGCTGGTGGGCGAGGCGTCGCTGAAGAATCTCAGTGGTCCGCTGACCATTGCCGACTACGCCGGCCGCTCCGCCAGCCTGGGGCTGACGTCCTACCTGGTCTTTCTGGCCCTGATCAGCGTCAGCCTGGGCGTGCTCAACCTGCTGCCCTTGCCGGTACTCGATGGCGGACACCTGATGTATTATCTTTGGGAGGGTGTCACAGGCAAGCCCGTGTCGGAAGCCTGGCTGGAGCTCCTGCAGAGGGCCGGCGTTGCCGTGCTGGCGCTCATGATGTCTATCGCGCTGTTCAATGACCTGACCCGTCTCCTGGGCTGAACCACCGGACCCGACGGTGTGCCCCAGCCAAATTTCAAGTTGACCGATGCAATTCAAACGATATAGCCTGCGCGCCGCCTCCCTGGTGGCAGCCCTGTTGCTGGCCGCGCACATGGCCTGGGCCGCCGAACCGTTCAAGATCCGCGACATCCAGGTCGAGGGCTTGCAGCGCGTCGAGCCGGGGACGGTCTTCGCCTCCATGCCGCTGCGCGTGGGGGATACCTACAACGACGAGAAAGGCACGGCCTCGATCCGTGCGCTGTTCGCCCTGGGCCTGTTCACCGACGTGCGTCTGGAGATCAACGGGGACGTACTGGTGGTGGTGGTCGAGGAGCGGCCCAGCGTGGCTGGCGTCGAGTTCATCGGAACCCGCGAGTTCGACAAGGACATGCTGACCAAGGCCATGCGGGATATTGGCCTGGCCGAAGGTCGTCCCTTCGACAAGGCCCTGCTGGATCGCGCCGAGCAGGAGCTCAAGCGCCAGTACATCAACAAGAGCCTTTATGCGGCCGAGGTGGTGAGCACCGTGACGCCGGTCGAGCGCAACCGCGTGAGCCTGGCCTTCACCGTCATCGAAGGCGAACCAGCCAAGATCAGCGAGATTCGCATCGTCGGCAACAAGGCGTTTTCCGAATCCACCCTGCGCAACCTGTTCGACCTGGATACCGGTAACTGGATGAGCTGGTACACCAAGTCCGACCGTTACTCACGTGCCAAGCTCAATGCCGACATCGAGACGATGCGTTCCTACTATCTGGCGCGCGGTTATCTGGAATTCCGGATTGACTCGACCCAGGTGGCCATCGCCCCCAACAAGCAGGATATTTCCATCACCCACAATGTGACCGAGGGTGAGCGCTTCGTCGTGGCCGGGGTGCGCCTGGCCGGCAACTACCTGGGGCGCGAGGACGAGTTCAAGGCCCTGGTGTCGATTCGTCCCGGCGAGGCCTACAACGCCGACCGGGTGGCCGAGACCACCAAAGCCTTTACCGATTATTTCGGCCGCTTCGGCTACGCCTTTGCCCGCGTCCAGTCCGTACCCGAGATCGACCGCAGCACCAGCCGGGTGACACTGGTGCTGCAAGCCGAGCCTTCGCGCCGTGCCTATGTGCGGCGCATCAACGTGGCGGGCAACAACCGCACGCGTGACGAGGTGATCCGCCGCGAATTTCGTCAGTACGAATCGTCCTGGTACGACAGTGACAGGATCCGCCTGTCGCGCAATCGGGTGGACCGACTGGGCTACTTCAGCGAGGTCACGATGGAGACCACGGAAGTGCCGGGCACGCCCGACCAGGTGGACCTGACCATGAAGGTCGTCGAGCGGCCCACCGGCAGTCTGACCCTGGGCGCCGGCTTTTCCAGCAGCGAGGGACTGGGGCTGACGTTTGGCATCAGCCAGCAGAATGCTTTCGGGTCGGGCCACTCGCTCGGTCTGCAGGTCAATACCAGCAAGATCAATCGCTTGATTGTGGTCAACACGACCGACCCGTATTTCACGCAGGACGGGGTGTCGCGCACCATTGATCTGTACCAGCGGGTCTCGCGCCCCTACTACTACGAAGATTCCTACGCGCTGGAGACCGTGGGCACCAGCCTGCGCTTTGGCATCCCTTTCACCGAGCGCGATACCGTCTATGTCGGGGCAGGTGTCGAGCGCACCACGATCGTGCCGGGCACCTACCTGCCGGTGGCTTACCAAAATTACGCCGACCAGTTCGGTTACGCCAGCACCGCCGTGCCGCTGACCCTGGGGTGGGGGCGGGACAACCGCGACAGTGCCCTGGTGCCGACCAGTGGCAACCTCCAGCGCGCCACCGCCGAGTGGAGCACCTTCGGTGAGGTGCGTTATGTCCGCGGCACGTACAACTACCAGCACTTTGTTCCGCTGACCAAGCAGTACACCTTTGCCTTCAATACGGATCTGGCCCTGGGCCAGGGCATCGACGGCCGACCCTATCCGCTGTTCAAGAACTTCTATGGTGGCGGCCTGGGCTCGGTGCGTGGTTTCGAGGCAGGCAGTCTGGGGCCGCGCGACTCGGCCACCGGCCTGACCTACGGCGGGCCGAAAAAGATCAATTTCAACGTCGAACTGCAGGCGCCGTTCCCCGGCGCCGGCAACGACCGGACCCTGCGCGTCTATACCTTTGTCGACGCCGGCAACGTCTATGGGCCGGACGATCCGATCGATGCGGCCAACTTCCGGGTGGGCGGTGGCGTCGGTATCAGCTGGATCTCGCCCATGGGGCCTTTGCGTCTGGCCTTTGCCCGTCCCATCCGGCAATTCGAAGGCGATAGAATCCAGTATCTGCAATTCCAGATTGGGACCACATTCTGATGAAGTACTTCATACGTCCTGCCTATCTGCTGCTGGGTCTGAGTCTGCTGGCCGTGCCGGCGCTGGCCCAGGAGTTCCGGCTGGGTTTCGTCAGCCTGGACCGCATCATCAAGGAAGCGGTGCCGGCCAAGAATGCCCAAGCCAAGCTGGAGCAGGAATTCTCCAAGCGTGAGAAGGAGTTGCAGACCCAGGGCGCCAGCATCAAGGGCATGGCCGAGCAGCTTGAGCGCGAGGCGCCCACGCTGTCCGAAAGCCAGCGCGTGACCCGCCAGAAGCAGCTGGTCGAACTGGACCGTGACTTCCAGCGCAAGCGCCGCGAGTTCCAGGAGGATCTCAATGCCCGTCGCAATGAGGAATTGCAGCAGGTGTTCGAGCGTGCCAACCGCGTCGTCAAGCAGGTGGCCGACGCAGAGAAATACGACCTGATCCTCCAGGAGGCGGTCTACGTCAACCCCAGGCACGACATCACCGACAAGGTGATCAAGGCCCTGAACGCCACCGTGACCAAGTAAGGTTGCACGGACATTTGCGGGCAGATCGCGTGTGGTTTTGCGTCTAGGCAACATCGTCGAGCAGCTCGGGGGCGAACTGTTTGGCGACCCTGCGCTGGAAATCCAGGCCCTGGCACCTCTCGACCTGGCCGAGCCCCAGCACCTCAGCTTCCTCAGCAATCCCAAATACCGTCAGCAACTGGCCGCATCGCGCGCCGGCTGCGTGATCGTTGGGCCGCAGATGCAGGCCGAGGCTGTCGCCCGCGGCGCCTGCATCGTTGCTGACAATCCCTATCTCTATTTCGCGCGGGTGACCCAGCTCTGGCGGCGGGCGCGGCAGTCGCCAGCCGGGCCGCGCATCCATCCGAGTGCGATCGTCGACCCCGGGGCCCATGTTGACCCGCAGGCCGAGATCGGGCCGCTGTGCGTGGTCGAGCGCGGCGCGCGCATCGGGGCGAACACCGTGCTCAAGTCTCGCGTGACCGTCAGCGAAGACTGCGTGATCGGCGAGCGCTGCATCCTGCACCCGGGCGTGGTGATCGGCGCCGACGGCTTCGGCTTTGCCAAGGATGGCGAGCGCTGGGAGAAGATCGAGCAGCTGGGCGCGGTGCGCATTGGCAACGATGTCGAGATCGGAGCCAACACCTGCATCGACCGCGGTGCCCTGAGCGATACCGTGATCGAGGATGGTGTCAAGCTCGACAACCTGATCCAGATCGGCCACAACGTGCGCGTGGGCCGCAACACCGCCATGGCCGGCTGCGTGGGCGTGGCCGGCAGTGCCACCATCGGCGCCAACTGCACCATCGGCGGCAGCGCCGGCGTGCTGGGCCACCTGACCATCGCCGATGGGGTGAATGTGTCCTCGTTCTCGCTGGTCACGCGTTCGCTCAACAAGCCCGGTCATTACACCGGCTTCTATCCGCTGGAGGACAATGCGTCCTGGGAAAAGAACGCCGCCACCCTCAAGCAGCTGTCAACGCTGCGCGAACGCGTGCGTGCGCTGGAAAAAGAACTCAAGGAAACAAAAAAATGATGATGGACATCCACCAGATTCTCAAGAAACTCCCGCACCGCTACCCCTTCCTGCTGGTAGATCGCGTGCTGGAAGTTGAAACAGGCAAGCGCATCAAGGCGCTGAAGAACGTCACGATCAATGAGCACTTCTTCAACGGTCACTTCCCGCACCGTCCCGTCATGCCGGGTGTGCTGATGCTCGAAGCGCTGGCCCAGGCCGCTGCCCTGCTGTCCTTCGAGACGGTCGGTGAAACGCCGGATGACAAGACGGTCTACTACTTCGCTGGCATCGACGGCGCGCGCTTCAAGCGCCCCGTGGAGCCGGGCGACCAACTCATCCTCGAGGTGGCGCTGGACCGCATGAAAGCCGGCATCTTCAAGTTCAAGGCCCGAGCCATGGTGGGCGAGGAGCTGGCGGTGGAAGCCGAGCTCATGTGCACCATGCGCAAGATTGCCTGAGCGGGGAGGGGAACGTGAGCCTTATCCATCCGACGGCCATTGTCGATCCCAAGGCCGAGCTGGACAGCACGGTCACGGTCGGTCCCTACACCGTCATTGGCCCGAATGTGAAAGTAGCCGCGGGCACGCGCATCGCCTCGCACTGCGTGATCGAGGGGCACACCACCATCGGGCGCGACAACCGTTTTTTCCAGTTCGTCTCGCTGGGTTCGGACAACCAGGACAAGAAGTACAAGGGTGAGCCCTGCGAACTCATCATCGGCGACCGCAACACCGTCCGCGAATACAGCACTTACCACATCGGTACGGTGCAGGGCGGCGGTCTGACCCGCATGGGCAACGACAACTGGATGATGGCCTACACCCACCTCGCGCACGACTGCCTGGTGGGCAACAACTGTACCTTCGCCAATAACGCCCAGCTGGCGGGTCACGTGGTCGTGGGCGACTGGGTCATCCTGGGCGGCTTCACCACGGTGCACCAGTTCGTTCGCATCGGCGCACACAGCATGAGCGCCCTGTGCTCGTCGCTGCTCGGTGACATGCCTCCCTTCGTCATGTGCCAGGGCCAGCCGGCTCAGGCGCGCTCGATGAATTTCGAGGGGCTTCGCCGTCGTGGTTTCACGCCCGAGCGCATCAGCGCCATCAAGGCCATGCACAAGGCCCTGTACCGTGATGGCCTGACGCTGGAGCAGGCACAGGCGCAGATCGTTGCGCTGACCGAGCGATATCCCGAGGCGGCGCCGGATGTGGCGATGATGGCGGACTTCCTGTCCCAGACTACGCCGCAACGCGGCATCATCCGCTAAGCGATCATGAGCGCACCCCAAAGCACCGCTGGGCCGCCCCAAGGTGCGAAGGCCCCCGTGGGGCTGACGGCCGCGGCTCCTAGCCTGCCTGCGCAGGCAGGGACGGACGGAAGAGGCGCTGCGTCTCGCAGCGACACGTCCAGCGCAGCACACGAAGTGGCAAGCGTGGGGGCTCCTGGAGTCGCCATGGTTGCCGGGGAGACTTCCGGCGACTTGCTGGCCGGTCTGCTGCTCGATGGCCTGAAGGCCCGCTGGCCGGAGGTCCGTACTTTGGGCATCGGCGGGCCGCAGATGGCCCGGCGCGGCTTCGAGGCCTGGTGGCCCAGCGACAAGCTGGCTGTGAGCGGGTATGTCGAGGTGCTGCGCCATTACCGTGAGTTGGTGGGTATCCGCGACCAGCTCCGCCAGCGACTGCTGCAGGACCGGCCCGATGTCTTCATCGGCGTCGATGCCCCTGACTTCAATCTGGATCTCGAACGCGACCTGCGCGCGGCCGGCATCCGCACCGTGCACTTCGTCTGTCCCTCCATCTGGGCCTGGCGTCCCGAGCGCGTGCACAAGATCAAGGCCAGCGTGGACCACGTCCTGTGCATCTTCCCTTTTGAAGTGGAGTTTCTGGCCCGGAACGGCATCGCCGCGACCTATGTCGGTCATCCGCTGGCCAATGTGATTCCCCTGCAACCTGACCGCGCCGCCGCACGCGCGACGTTGGGTGTGTCGACTGATGCGCGGCTTGTCGCCATCCTGCCAGGCAGCCGAGCGGGCGAGATCAAGCAGTTGGCTGAACGTTTCTTCCGTGCGGCGGCCCTGATGCTCCAGTCCCGCCCGCAGCTGCAATTCATCGTGCCGGCCATTCCCGCCCTGCGCGCGCGCATCGAGCAAGCCGCCCGCGCCGCGGGCATGGAAGGGCGCCTGCGCATCCTCGACGGTCAGTCCCACACCGTGCTGGCGGCCTGTGACGTGACCCTGATCGCCAGCGGCACGGCCACCCTGGAGGCCGCCCTGTTCAAGCGGCCCATGGTGATCTCCTATGCCGTGAACTGGCTGACCTACCAGATCATGAAGCGCAAGCAGCTGCAGCCTTGGGTCGGCCTGCCTAACGTCCTGTGCCGCGATTTCGTCGTGCCCGAGCTCTTGCAGCATGACGCCACGCCTGAGAAGCTGGCTGCTGCCACGCTGCAGTGGCTGGACGCGCCCGAACGTGTCGCGGCGCTGGAGCAGACCTTCACGGCACTGCATGCCGAATTGCAGCGCGACACACCTAAACTGGCTGCCGATGCGATCGCGCAAGTTCTTGCAGGCTGAACAGGCCACGCTGATGTGGGACACCCCGGGTTTGATCGCCGGGGTGGATGAGGCCGGCCGCGGCCCGCTGGCCGGCCCGGTGGTGGCGGCCGCCGTCATCCTGGATGAGCTGAACCCCATCGCCGGCCTGGCCGATTCCAAGAAGCTCACGGCCGCGCGTCGCGAGAAGCTGTACGACGAGATCCGCGCCAAGGCCCTGTGCTGCTCGATCGCCGAAGCCAGCGTGGAAGAGATCGACACGCTGAATATCCTGCAGGCCACGCTGCTGGCCATGCGCCGTGCCGTCGAGGGCCTGCGCCTCAAGCCCGCCAAGGTGCTGGTGGACGGCAACCGCCTGCCGGTGCTGGACGTGCTGGCCGAGGCGATCGTGAAGGGCGACGCCACGGTGCCGGCGATTTCCGCCGCATCCATCCTGGCCAAGGTGCACCGCGATCGCTGGTGCGCAGAATACGACCGCGAGTTCCCGCAGTACGGCTTTGCTGCGCACAAGGGCTACGGTACGGCCGAGCACCTGGCGGCCTTGCGCGCGCACGGCGCCTGCCCACAGCACCGCAAGACTTTTGCGCCGGTGACGGAGGTGTTGAGGTGAGCCAAGAGCCGGTCTCCATCAGTTCGCGCGACAACCCCTTGCTCAAGGAGTTGCGCCGCCTGGCGCAGGACAGCACGGCCTATCGCAAGGCAGGGCGTTTCTGGATCGAGGGAGATCATCTCTGCCGCGCTGCCTTGCAGCGTGGGCGCCAGCCAGCCATCGCCGTGTTCGCCGAATCGGCCTGGCCGGTTTGGGCGGCTGAGTTCGGTGCGTCTGCGGCCAAGACCCTCCTGGTGCCCGATGCGCTGTTCGACGGCCTCAGCGGCCTGGAATCGCCGGCGCGTCTGGGTTTTGTGTTTGACCTGCCGGTTGACGTGGCTTTGCAGTCCGGCTTGGCCTCGGTCATCCTCGACCGCGTGCAGGACGCCGGCAACGTGGGATCCATCCTGCGCAGTGCGGCGGCCTTCGGTTTCCAGCAGGTGATTGCCCTCAAGGGCACCGCGGCCTTGTGGAGTCCCAAGGTGCTACGCGCCGGCATGGGCGCGCATTTCGCACTGCGTCTGGTCGAGAGTGTGGAGCCAGTGGTGCTCGATGAGCTGGCCGTGCCCATCATCGTCACCAGCTCGCACCAGGGTGAACTGATCCACCGGCAGACCTTGCCCTGGCCCTGCGCCTGGGCTTTGGGCCACGAAGGGCAGGGCGTGGGCGCCGAGCTGATGGCCCGCGCCGCATTCTCCGTGCGCATCGCCCAGCCCGGCGGTGAGGAGTCGCTCAACGTGGCCGCCGCTGCGGCCATCTGCCTGCACGCCAGCGCCGTGGCGGTCGCTGCGACCTGAATCGTTTCTTGCTGCGGTTTCAAGGCGGCCCGTGCAAGGCGAAGGCTGCGAGGGGACATCGGCCCTAAGCTATAATCTTGAACTGTTCAGAAATCCAGCCGCCCCAGCGCATTTCAGGCCGAACATCCCTCTCAAAAGCAGCAGCCAGGACCCGTTCCTGTAAGTGCGTGGGCGCGCCCGTAACCAACGGAGTACCCAGTGCTTTTGTCTCTCCAGGGAACCACCCCTCACGCCATTCTGGCGCTCGCAGACGGCACGGTCTTTATCGGCAATTCCATCGGTGCCACCGGCACCACGGTCGGCGAGGTGGTGTTCAACACCGCCATGACCGGCTACCAGGAAATCCTCACTGATCCGAGTTACTGCCGGCAGATCGTGACCCTCACGTATCCGCACATCGGCAACTACGGCATCAACCCCGAGGACATCGAAGCCGAGAAGATCCATGCCGCCGGCCTCATCATCAAGGACCTGCCCCTGCTGGCGTCCAACTTCCGCAGCACCGAGACGCTCTCTCAGTACCTGGTGCGCGAGAAGACCGTGGCCATTGCCAACCTCGACACCCGCAAGCTGACCCGCCACCTGCGCAGCAAGGGCGCGCAGAACGGCGCCATCGTCGCGCTGGCCGCTGGCCAGCCGGTGACCCAGGCGCTGATCGACCAGGCGATTGCCGCTGCCAAGGGCGCACCCAATATGGCCGGCCTCGATCTGGCCAAGGTGGTCACGACCGCCAAGGGTTACGACTGGACCCAGACCGAATGGCAACTGGGTTCGGGTTACGGCACACTGGACAAGCCCAAGTTCCATGTCGTGGCCTATGACTTCGGCGTCAAGAAGAACATCCTGCGCATGCTGGCCTCCCGCGGCGTCAAGGTCACCGTGGTGCCGGCACAGACGCCCGCGGCCGAGGTGCTCAAGCACAAGCCGGACGGCATCTTCCTCTCCAACGGTCCCGGTGATCCGGAGCCCTGCGACTACGCCATCAAAGCTGCACGCGAGCTGATCGAGACCGGTATCCCGACCTTCGGCATCTGCCTGGGTCACCAGATCATGGCGCTGGCCTCGGGCGCCAAGACCTTCAAGATGAAGTTTGGCCACCACGGCGCCAACCACCCGGTGAAAGACCTGGACAGTGGCCGTGTGTCCATCACCAGTCAGAACCACGGTTTCGCCGTGGACGAGAAATCGCTGCCCGCCAACCTGCGTGCCACCCACGTGAGCCTGTTCGACGGCACACTGCAGGGCCTGGCCCGCACCGACAAGCCGGCCTTCTGCTTCCAGGGCCACCCGGAAGCTTCGCCCGGCCCGCACGACATTGCCTACCTGTTTGATCGCTTCACGGCACTGATGGAGAAGAAATAACATGCCCAAGCGCACAGACATCAAGAGCATCCTGATCATCGGCGCCGGTCCGATCATCATCGGCCAGGCCTGCGAGTTCGACTACTCCGGCGTGCAGGCCTGCAAGGCCCTGCGCGAAGAGGGTTACAAGGTCATCCTGATCAACAGCAACCCCGCCACGATCATGACCGACCCGGCCACGGCCGACGTCACCTACATCGAGCCCATCACCTGGCAGACGGTCGAGAAGATCATCGCCAAGGAAAAGCCCGACGCCATCCTGCCGACCATGGGTGGCCAGACCGCGTTGAACTGCGCGCTGGACCTGTGGCACCACGGCGTGCTCGAAAAATACAAGGTCGAACTCATCGGCGCCACGCCCGAGGCCATCGACAAGGCCGAAGACCGCCAGAAGTTCAAGCAGGCCATGACCAAGATCGGCCTGGGTTCGGCGCGCTCGGGCATCGCCCACAGCATGGAAGAAGCCTGGGCCGTGCAGAAGACCGTGGGTTTCCCCACTGTCATCCGCCCCAGCTTCACGCTGGGCGGCACCGGCGGCGGCATCGCCTACAACCCGGAAGAGTTCGAGGTGATCTGCAAGCGTGGCCTGGAGGCCTCGCCGACCAAGGAGCTGCTCATTGAAGAGTCGCTGCTGGGCTGGAAAGAGTACGAGATGGAGGTCGTGCGCGACAAGGCCGACAACTGCATCATCGTCTGCTCGATCGAGAACCTGGACCCCATGGGCGTGCACACCGGTGACTCCATCACCGTGGCGCCTGCCCAGACCCTGACCGACAAGGAATACCAGATCATGCGCAACGCCTCGCTGGCGGTGCTGCGTGAAATCGGTGTGGACACGGGCGGCTCGAACGTGCAGTTCTCGATCAACCCCAAAGACGGGCGCATGATCGTGATCGAGATGAACCCGCGCGTGAGCCGTTCCTCGGCGCTGGCGTCCAAGGCCACGGGTTTCCCGATCGCCAAGGTCGCGGCCAAGCTGGCCGTGGGTTACACCCTGGACGAGCTGCGCAACGACATCACGGGCGGCGCCACGCCGGCCAGCTTCGAGCCCAGCATCGACTACGTGGTCACCAAGATTCCGCGTTTCGCCTTCGAGAAATTCCCCACGGCCGACAGCCGCCTGACCACCCAGATGAAGTCGGTGGGCGAGGTCATGGCCATGGGCCGTACCTTCCAGGAGTCTTTCCAGAAGGCCCTGCGCGGCCTGGAAGTCGGTGTCGACGGCATGAACGAAAAGACCCAGGACCGCGAGGTGCTCGAGAAGGAGCTGGGCGAACCCGGCCCCGAGCGCATCTGGTACGTGGGCGACGCCTTTGCCATGGGCCTGTCGGTGGACGAGGTCTACGACCTGACCAAGATCGACAAGTGGTTCCTGGTGCAGATCGAAGAGATCGTGAAAATCGAACTCGATCTGGACAAGCTGGCCGCCGAGAAGGGTGAGAAGGCACTGGCCGCGCTGGACGCCGTCACGCTGCGCGCCTTGAAGAAAAAAGGTTTCTCGGACCGTCGCCTGGCCAAACTGCTCAAGACCAGCGAGAAGGCCGTGCGCGATACACGCCGCGCCCTCAAGGTGCGGCCGGTCTACAAACGCGTGGACACCTGTGCTGCCGAGTTTGCGACCAACACCGCCTACATGTACTCCACCTACGAGGACGAGTGCGAGGCCGAGCCGACGAGCAAGAAGAAGATCATGGTGCTTGGCGGCGGCCCCAACCGCATCGGCCAGGGCATCGAGTTCGATTACTGCTGTGTGCATGCGGCTCTCGCCATGCGCGAAGACGGCTACGAGACCATCATGGTCAACTGCAATCCCGAAACCGTGTCCACCGACTACGATACCTCGGACCGCCTCTACTTCGAGCCGCTGACGCTGGAAGACGTGCTGGAGATCGTGGACAAGGAAAAGCCCACCGGTGTGATCGTGCAGTACGGCGGCCAGACCCCGCTCAAGCTGGCCCTGGGCCTGGAAGCCGAAGGCGTGCCGATCATCGGTACCAGCCCGGACATGATCGACGCGGCCGAAGACCGCGAGCGCTTCTCTGCGCTGCTGCGCACGCTGAACCTGAAACAGCCGCCCAACGCCACCGCGCGCACGGAAGCCGAGGCGCTGGAAAAGGCCGCGACCCTGGGCTACCCGCTGGTGGTGCGCCCCAGCTACGTGCTGGGCGGCCGCGCCATGGAGATCGTCCATGAGCAACGCGACCTGGAGCGCTATATGCGCGAGGCCGTCAAGGTCAGCAACGACAGCCCCGTGCTGCTGGACCGTTTCCTCAACGACGCCATCGAGTGCGACGTGGATTGCCTGCGTGATCCCGAGGGCAAGACCTTCATCGGCGGCGTGATGGAGCACATCGAGCAGGCCGGCGTGCACAGTGGCGACTCCGCCTGCTCGCTGCCGCCGTACTCACTGTCCCAGGCCACCGTGGACGAGATCAAGCGCCAGACCGCGGCCATGGCCGGCGCGCTCAACGTGGTCGGCCTGATGAACGTGCAGTTCGCCATCCAGAAACAGGACGGCCAGGACGTGATCTTCGTGCTGGAAGTGAACCCGCGCGCCTCGCGCACTGTGCCTTTCGTCTCCAAGGCCACCGGCATCCAGCTGGCCAAGGTGGCGGCCCGCTGCATGGCCGGCCAGACCCTGGCCTCGCAGGGCATCACCAAGGAAGTGACCCCGCCCTACTTCAGCGTGAAGGAGGCCGTGTTCCCCTTTGTCAAGTTCCCTGGCGTGGACACCATCCTCGGCCCCGAGATGAAGTCCACCGGTGAGGTCATGGGCGTGGGCAAGACCTTTGGTGAGGCCTTCGTCAAGTCGCAGCTCGGTGCCGGTACCCGCCTGCCCACCTCCGGACGGGTTTTCCTGTCGGTCAAGCAGAGCGACAAGCCGCGCGCCGTGGCCGTGGCCCGGGGCCTGATCGCCCTGGGTTTCACCATCGTGGCCACCAAGGGCACGGCGGCGGCCATCGAGGCCGCCGGCCTGGCCTGCGAGGTCGTCAACAAGGTGACCGAGGGCCGCCCCAACATCGTGGACATGATCAAGAACGAGGAAATCGCCCTGGTCATCAATACGGTGGAAGAGCGTCGCAACGCCATTGCCGATTCGCGCTACATCCGAACCTCGGCCCTGCTGGCCCGGGTGACCACCTTCACCACCATCGCCGGCGCGGAAGCGGCCGTCGAGGGCATGAAGTACATGGACAATCTGGACGTGTACTCGGTCCAGGAACTGCACGCCCAACTGGCATAAATCAAGGGATGCTCTGCGTGGGTTTTAGCGGCGCGCGGCGTTGTTTTGCGGGATGAGCCGCAAGGCGCAAAACCCAAGGCAAGCCTGGACGGCTTGCCTGGTTTTGCAACGCCGCGGATCGCCCGCAAAACCACGCCCCTACGGGTTCGAACCAAAACGGGCCCTTTGCCCACCAAACCCCTTGCGTGTGCTGCAGCACACGCTGCGTGGTGTTGGCGGTCAAATCATCCCGTTTTGGACTCGAACGCGCACTGCTAAAATCCGCGCAGAGCATCCCCACCTGCCGGGGGCAGGCTGGCGCCGGGCGCCGGTCTGTCCCCTTTACTTTTACCCCTTAAGAACTCAGAGACATGGCCACCATTCCGATCACGACCCGCGGCGCTGAAAAGCTCAAGGCCGAATTGCACCGTCTCAAGACGGTGGATCGCCCTGGGGTGATCAATGCCATTGCCGAAGCGCGCGCCCAGGGCGACCTGAGCGAGAACGCCGAATACGATGCCGCCAAGGATCGCCAGGGTTTCATCGAAGGCCGCATCCAGGAAATCGAGAGCAAGCTCTCCGCCTCCCAGGTCATCGACCCGACCTCCATCGATGCCGGCGGCAAGGTGGTGTTCGGTGCCACGGTCAAGCTGGAAGATGAATCCACCGGCGACGCGGTGACCTACCAGATCGTGGGCGAGGACGAAGCCGATCTCAAGCTGGGCCTGATCAACGTCGGCAGCCCCATCGCCCGTGCCCTGATCGGCAAGGAAGAGGGCGACACGGCCGAGGTGCAGGCGCCGGGTGGCATCAAGCGCTACGAGATCGTGGGCGTCAGCTACCGGTGAACGTCATTTCCGCTCCCCTGTCCCGTTTCGTTCAGGCCTTGCCGCGCTGGGCGGCCGCCCTTTGGTGGGGCAGCCTGACGACCATCGGGTTCCTGGTGGTGCCGCTGCTGTTCGCACATTTGCCCGGCACCATGGCCGGTACGCTGGCGGCCAGGTTCTTTACGGCGCAGACCTGGGTCTCCGTCGCCTGTACCTTGCTGCTCTTGCTGGCTTCACGTCCGCAAGAAGGGGAGGAGGGGGACCCTCCTCCGCTGCACGCCGCCCGGCTGCTCGTCGTGGGGGGGCTGCTGCTGGCCCTGCTGGCGGAGTTCGCGGTGGCACCGCGCATCGTGGCGCGGGAGAACCTGGCGGTCTGGCACCGCATCGGCAGTGCCATGTACTTCACGCAGTGGGTGTTTGCCGCCCTGACTTTCTGGCGGCTGGGGAAACGTCAGGTCTGACTGCGTTTCTTGACGCTGGTCTGCTTGGGCTTGGCCCGCTTGACCTTGCCGCCGGGTGTCAGGCGCTGGTTGCCCAGCACGCGCAGCACCTGGACTTCGGGGCGCTGACCGCCGCGTTTGCTGAACTTGAGCACCTTGACGTCACGCGGACCGGGTTTGCGGTCCTCGTCCTCGACGCGTTCTTTCTCCGGCTTGGGGCGCCAGAGCACCAGCAGCTTGCCGATGTGCTGGATGGGGGCGGCATTGAGCTCCTCGGCCAGCGTCTGGAAGATGGTTTCGCGTGCGGCGCGGTCATCCGAGAAGACACGCACCTTGATCAGGCCATGGGCCTTGAGGGCAGAGTCGGTTTCCTTCTTGACGGCGGCCGTCAGGCCGTCGTTGCCGATCATCACGACGGGGTCGAGGTGATGGGCGTCGGCACGGAATTCCTTGCGTTCGGCAGGGGTCAGTTGTATAGCGGGCATGTCCGTATTATCGTTGGATTGTTGGGATGGGGACACTTGTTCCGTCCCGAAGGAAAGAAATGAAAGTCAATACCAAGAGCAAGAAGGTCAACAAGGCCTGGCTCAACGACCATGTCAACGATACCTACGTCAAGCTGGCGCAGAAGGAGGGGTATCGGGCGCGGGCGGCCTACAAGCTCAAGGAAATCGACGAAACCCTGCGCCTGATCAAACCCGGCCAGGTGGTGGTGGACCTGGGCTGCGCCCCCGGCGCCTGGAGCCAGTACCTGCGCCGCCGCATGGCGCCCGGCGGGGCGGCGGTGGGTGAACTCAAGGGCACCATCATCGGCCTGGACCTGCTGGCCATGGAGCCGATCGAGGGCGTGCAGTACATCCAGGGTGATTTTGGCGAACCCGAGGTGCTGGCCCGGCTGGAAGAGCTGCTGCAGGGCCGCCAGGCCGATGTGGTGGTCTCGGACATGGCGCCCAACCTCTCGGGCGTGTCCTCGGTCGATGCGGCCCGGATGGAGCACCTGATCGAGCTGGCGATTGATTTCTGCCAGCACCATCTCAAGCCCTCGGGCGCCCTGGTGGCCAAAGTTTTCCACGGCCGGGGTTACGAAGAGATCATCCAGCACTTCCGGGCCAATTTCCAGACCGTCAAACCCGTCAAACCCAAGGCTTCGCGCGACCGTTCGTCTGAAACTTTCCTGGTGGGCGTGGGCCTGAAGCAAGTGGCGGCCGCTTGATCTTTTCCCCCGTGGCGCAAAGGAGCGGGGTGTAAAGCGTGAAATCGCCCCCAAATCCCCTCCATGATCAATGGCTGTCGCAGGCAAAATCAATCGGGCCCAGGCTTGAAACGCCTAAAATGGGTACAAGCTATGTTTTTCCCTGGCATCCCTATTGGAGCTGCACTTGAATAATCAGTGGTTTTCTAAAGTCGCCGTCTGGCTGGTGATCGCGCTTGTGCTCTTCACGGTGTTCAAGCAGTTCGACACCCGCAGTGGCGCCGCGACCGGCACGCTGGGCTACTCCGATTTCCTGGAGGAAGTGCGCAGCAATCGCATCAAGAGCGCGCTGATCCAGGAAGGCCCCGGCGGCACCGAAATCATTGCCACCACCACCGATGATCGCAAGGTGCGTACCACCGCCACCTACCTGGACCGCGGCCTGGTCGGCGACCTGATCAACAACGGCGTCAAGTTCGACGTCAAGCCCCGCGAGGAGGGCTCCCTGCTCATGACCCTGCTGGTCAGCTGGGGCCCCATGCTGCTGCTGATCGGTGTCTGGATCTACTTCATGCGCCAGATGCAGGGCGGCGGCAAGGGCGGCGCCTTCAGCTTCGGCAAGAGCAAGGCGCGCATGCTCGATGAGAACAACAACCTGGTCACGTTTGCGGACGTGGCCGGTTGCGACGAGGCCAAGGAAGAGGTCAAGGAAGTCGTGGACTTCCTGAAAGACCCGCAGAAATTCCAGAAACTCGGCGGGCGCATCCCGCGCGGCCTGTTGCTGGTCGGCCCCCCGGGCACCGGCAAGACGCTGCTGGCCAAGGGCATTGCCGGCGAAGCCAAGGTGCCGTTCTTCAGCATCTCTGGTTCCGACTTCGTTGAAATGTTCGTCGGCGTGGGCGCGGCCCGCGTGCGCGACATGTTCGAGAACGCCAAGAAAAACGCGCCCTGCATCATCTTCATCGATGAAATCGACGCCGTCGGTCGCCAGCGTGGCGCTGGCCTGGGCGGCGGCAACGACGAGCGCGAGCAGACCCTCAACCAGATGCTGGTCGAGATGGACGGTTTCGAGACCAACCTGGGTGTGATCGTGGTGGCTGCCACCAACCGCCCGGACATCCTGGACGCCGCCCTGCTACGCCCGGGCCGTTTCGACCGCCAGGTCTACGTCACGCTGCCCGACATCCGCGGCCGCGAACAGATCCTCAATGTGCACATGCGCAAGATCCCGATCGGGCAGGACGTGGCCCCGGCCATCATCGCCCGCGGCACCCCCGGCATGAGCGGTGCCGATCTGGCCAACCTGTGCAACGAAGCCGCGCTGATGGCCGCGCGTCGCAATGCGCGCGTGGTCGAGATGCAGGACTTCGAGAAGGCCAAGGACAAGATCCTCATGGGCCCCGAGCGCAAGAGCATGGTCATGCCCGAGGAAGAGCGCCGCAACACGGCCTACCACGAGTCCGGCCACGCCCTGATCGGCAAGATGCTGCCCAAGTGCGATCCGGTGCACAAGGTCACCATCATCCCGCGTGGCCGCGCCCTGGGCGTGACCATGAGCCTGCCTGAAAAGGACCGTTACAGCTACGACCGCGAGTACATGCTGAACCAGATCAGCATGCTGTTCGGCGGCCGCATCGCCGAAGAAGTGTTCATGAACCAGATGACCACCGGCGCTTCCAACGACTTCGAGCGTGCCACCCACATCGCACGCGACATGGTCATGCGCTATGGCATGACCGATGCGCTGGGCCCCATGGTCTACGCCGAGAACGAGGGTGAAGTGTTCCTGGGCCGTTCGGTGACCAAGACCACCAGCATCAGCGAGCAGACCATGCAGAAGGTCGACGCCGAAGTGCGTCGTATCATCGACCAGCAGTACGCCGAGGCGCGCAAGCTGATCGAGGACAACGCCGACAAGATGCACGCCATGGCCAAGGCCCTGCTGGAGTGGGAAACCATCGATACCGAGCAGCTGGATGACATCATGGCCGGCAAGGAGCCGCGTCCGCCGAAGGACTGGTCGCCGCGCACGCCGAACTCTGGCGGTGGTGATGCCGGTGGCACACCGGCGGTCAAGACCGATCCTTCACCAACCGCTGCCTGATCGGCGCGATAATCACAAACGGGGCCCAGCGCCCCGTTTTGTTTGGCCCCTCTCCGATTTTCCATGATCTGGCAGACCACCCGTTACGCCATCGACCTGGCCAGGCCGCAGGTCATGGGCATCGTCAACATCACGCCCGACTCCTTTTCCGACGGCGGCCGTCATGCCAGCACCCGCGCGGCGCTGGTCCACTGCGAACAGTTGCTCAAGGACGGCGCTGACATCCTGGACCTCGGTGGCGAATCAACCCGCCCGGGTGCCGTGCAGGTGCCGCTGGACGAAGAGCTGGCGCGTGTGCTGCCGGTGCTACGCGAGGCGCTCACGCTCGGCGTTCCCCTCTCCATCGATACCTACAAACCGCAGGTCATGCAGGCCGTGCTGGACCTGGGGGCCGACATCGTCAACGACATCTGGGCCCTACGCTGGCAGGCTGCGGCCGATCCGCTGGACGGCCGCCAGGTCGTCGCCCGTCATCCGAACTGCGGCGTCTGCCTGATGCACATGCATGGTGAGCCCCGCACCATGCAGGTCAGGCCCATGGAGGGCGACGTCGTGCCGGCCGTCCAGGCTTTCCTGCAAGAGGCCGCGCAGGCCTTGCGCGCGCTGGGCGTGGCCCGGGAGCGCATCGTGCTCGACCCCGGCATCGGTTTCGGCAAGACGGTGGCGCAGAATTTCTCGTTGCTGGCGCGCCAGAGTGAGCTGCTGGCCGCCGGCTATCCTCTGCTGGCGGGCTGGTCACGCAAATCTTCCCGGGGGGCCGTGGCCGGCCCGCCACCGGGCAGCACGGTGCCGGCAGGCCAGCACGAGCGTTTGGCGCCCAGCGTGGCGGCCGCGCTGCTGGCGGTGGAGCGGGGCGCGGCCATCGTGCGGGTCCATGATGTGCGGGAAACCGCTCAGGCGCTGAAGGTGCTGGCAGCTATAAAATAAGTAGCATTAAATAACGAAGACAGAGCAGGGGAATGGAAATATGAGCAGAAAATACTTCGGCACCGACGGCATCCGCGGCACGGTGGGGCAGGCCCCCATCACCCCGGATTTCGTGTTGCGCCTGGCGCATGCCGTGGGCCGTGTGCTCAAGCGCACGGAAGAGCGCCCCGTGGTGCTGATCGGCAAGGACACGCGCATTTCAGGCTACATGCTGGAGAGTGCGCTCGAATCCGGCTTCAACTCCGCCGGTGTCGATGTGGTGCTGCTGGGCCCCCTGCCCACGCCGGGTGTTGCCTACCTGACGCGCGCCCAGCGTGCCTCGCTGGGGGTGGTCATCAGCGCCAGCCACAACGCCTACCCCGACAACGGCATCAAGTTCTTCAGCGCCCAGGGCAGCAAGCTGCCTGACGCGTGGGAACTGGCGGTGGAAGCGGCGGTGGACGAGCCGCCGGTCTGGGTGGACTCGGCCAGCCTGGGGCGTGCGCGCCGTCTCGACGATGCAGCCGGTCGGTACATCGAGTTCTGCAAAAGCACTTTCTCGACGGACCTCACGCTCAAGGGCCTGAAGATCGTCGTGGATGCCGCGCACGGTGCGGCCTACCAGATCGCCCCCAAGGTCTTTCACGAGCTGGGCGCTGAAGTGATCGCCATCGGCTGCGCGCCGGATGGCCTCAACATCAATCACGAGGTCGGCGCCACCCACACCGAGGTGCTGGTGGCCGCGGTCAAGGCCCACCAAGCCGACTACGGTGTGGCACTCGATGGCGATGCCGATCGCCTGATGATGGTCGACGCCAACGGTCGCCTGTACAACGGCGACGAACTGCTCTACCTGATGGTGGACGACCGGCTGGGCCGCGACGAGCACGTGCCCGGTGTCGTGGGCACGCTCATGACCAATATGGCTGTCGAAGTGGCACTGAAGAAACGCGGTGTGCAGTTCGTGCGCGCCAAGGTCGGCGACCGTTACGTGCTGGAAGAACTGAACAAGCACAAGTGGCTGCTGGGCGGCGAAGGCTCGGGTCACCTGCTGGCGCTGGACAAACAGACCACGGGTGACGGCCTGGTGTCGGCCCTGCAGGTGCTGCAGACCTGCGTGCGCAGCGGCCAGAGCATGGCTCAGCTGCTGGCGAGCGTGACCCTGTTCCCGCAGACCCTGATCAACGTGCGTTTGCAGCCAGGCCAGGACTGGAAGGCCAACACGCGGCTTGGTTCGGAGACGAAAGCTGTGGAAGCCGAACTCGGCGACAGCGGTCGTGTCCTGATCCGCGCCAGCGGTACCGAGCCGCTGGTACGCGTCATGGTGGAGGCGCGTGATGCTGCCCAGGCTCAGGGCTGCGCCGAGCGCCTGGCCGCCACCCTGCGCGCCTGAGGTTCAGGCGGTGTCGCTGCGCTCGTACCAGCCCTTGGACTGGTTCACGATGCGCACCACCAGCAGCATCACTGGCACTTCGATCAGCACACCGACCACGGTGGCCAGCGCGGCACCGGAGTTGAAGCCGAACAGGCTGATGGCGGCAGCCACGGCCAGCTCGAAGAAGTTGGAGGCCCCGATCAGCGCCGAGGGGCAGGCGATCTCGTGCTTCTCACCAACGGCGCGGTTGAGCCAGTAGGCCAGGCCTGCGTTGAAGAAAACCTGGATCAGGATGGGTACGGCCAGCAGGGCGATGATCAGCGGCTGTTTCAGGATGGCCTCGCCCTGGAAGGCGAAGAGCAGCACCAGGGTGGCCAGCAGGGCCGAGATGGACCAGGGGCCGATCCTGAGCATCGCGGCGTCGAAGGTGGCCTGCCCTCGGGCCAGCAGGGCCCCGCGCAAGAGCTGCGCGAGGATCACCGGGATCACGATGTACAGAACGACCGAGGTCAGCAAGGTGTCCCAGGGCACCGTGATGGCCGACAGGCCCAGCAGCAAGGCCACCAGCGGTGCGAAGGCGAAGACCATGATGCTGTCGTTCACGGCCACCTGCGTCAGCGTGAACAGCGGGTTGCCACCGGTCAGGCGGCTCCAGACGAAGACCATGGCCGTGCAGGGCGCGGCGGCCAGCAGGATCAGGCCCGCGATGTAGCTGTCGATCTGCTCGGCCGGCAGCAGCGGTGCGAACAGATACCGGATGAAGAACCAGCCGAGCAAGGCCATGGAAAAGGGCTTGACCAGCCAGTTCACGAACAGCGTGACACCGATGCCCTTCACATGCTGGCGCACCTCGTGCAGCGCGCCGAAGTCCACCTTGACCAGCATGGGGATGATCATCACCCAGATCAGCCCGCCCACGGGCAGGTTGACCCGGGCCAGTTCCATGCGGCCGATGGCCTGGAACAGCTCGGGCATCAGCTGGCCCAGAGCGATGCCGGCCACGATGCACAGGATGACCCAGACCGTGAGGTAGCGCTCGAACACGCTCATGGGGGCGCCAGCGGCCTGCTTGGCGGTCACTTCACATTGCGCGCTCATCTCAAGTTCTCCCGGACAGATCACGGGCCGTGGTCTGGATCAGCTGGCGGGCCAGTTTCTCCGGCGGCAGGTTGACCAGCAGGTCCAGGCGACGGCGGATGGCCAGCAGGGTCTGGCGGAAGGCCTCCAGCCGCTGTTCTTCCGTGCCCTGTACTTCGGACGGGTCGGCATAACCCCAGTGCGCGGTGGCCGGGTGGCCAGGCCAGATGGGGCAGACCTCACCCGCGGCGTTGTCGCAGACCGTGATGATCAGGTCCATCTGCGGTGCGTTTGCGCCGGCGAACTCGTCCCAGCTCTTGCTGCGCAGGCCGGTGGTGTCGATGCCGACGGCTTGCAGGGCCTTGAGGCCCAGGGGGTTGGGTTGCTGGTTCTCGCGCGGGCTGCTGCCGGCGGAATACGCCTTGAAGCGGCCGCCGCCGATGTGGTTGAGTGTGGCCTCGGCCAGGATGCTGCGCGCGGAGTTGTGCGTGCAGAGAAAGAGGACGTTCAGGGCAGGTGAGTTCATGCGGAGTCAGACGACATGGCAACGGCGGGGCCGTCGGGTTGGAGGGAATCGGGTAGCACCACGACGGGCGAGAAACCGCCGCCTTCGGTGCGGAAGTTCGTGGTCTGGCCGGACCAGGTGCGCGCGGCCAGCAGTTGAACCTGGCCCCGGTAGGCGTAGGCGCGCAGGTCCAGCTTGAGACGCTGGGCCTGGCCGTTGACGCTGATCAGACGCTCGCTGGGCGGCACCAGGGCCTGGGCCACGTAGTCGCCGGCGACGATCTCGCGCCACACGCGTTGCGTGAGCTTGTCGCCGCGGTAGGCGGCGCGCGCGCCGAAGCCGGTGGCAGGTTTGAAGAACAGGCCGCGCCGGCGTGCCCACAGCGCCTCGGCGCCTTCGGCCGTGACGGCCTGTGTGGCCGGCACCACGCGTGCGAGCCGGGCACGGTCGGCCGCGGTCACGCCCAGCGCCTCAAGGCGGGCCGGGTCGGACAGCTCGATCAGGCGGCGCTTGTCCGCGGCGACGGTGTAGACGCGCGGGTGCGGAGTGAGCACGACCGCGCCCGCGGCCCAGGCCGAGCGCAGGGCGGCGTGGCCGGGCTGGGCCAGTGCAAAGTCCGTCAGGCGGTTGTAGACCAGGTCCACCGGCTGGTTGGCGGGCAGGGCCGGGTGCCACAGCGCACCGTCGCGCCACTGCAGTTCCCGGGGATCGGCCACCACGGCCAGCAGGCCCTGCGCGGCAAAGAGGTTGCGCGCCAGGGTGAATTCGGGCGCCAGGTACTGGGCCAGCGGCTCGTCGTCGACGATCAGCACATTGCGCCAGGGGCGCTCACCGCGCTGGGCCTGCCATTCGCTGCGGAACATGTCCACGATCACGGCCTCGGTCCGGTCCAGCTGGCCGGCCGGGTCCATGAAAGCCGGCATGGCGCCGCAGCAGGCGCGGTGCGCACGTGCCAGCGCCGCGTTGAGGAAGGCGCCCCCCGCGTTGGTGTTGATCTCGATCAGCCGGGGCCCCTCGGCGCTGAGGTGGAAGTCGTAGCCCATGAACACGCCCTGCGGTCCGTGGTCTTGGCGGGTCTGGGCATCGGCGCCTGCGAGGGCGTGGTCCTGCCAGGCGGGCAGGGCGCAGACGCGATCGAGTGCGGCCACGGCCTGCTCGATCTCGTCGCGTGTCTTCGGATCCAGGAAGACGACGGTGGCCGCGAACAGGTGGGGATGGCTCAGCGCGAGCTGATCGACCAGGCCGCGCAGGGCCGGGGTGGTCTCCAGCTCGGTGCGCAGCTGCTGCGCGTCCAGCGTGCGGCAGGCACACTCGAGGTTCAGGGTGTCGGCCAGCTTCATGCGGCGGGCGTGCAGGCCTTGCGGCCTGCCGGTGTGACTTCACAGCTGGCACCCTGGCAGCAGTGCAGAGTCAGATAGGCCAGCAGGGCATCCATCTGCGCGAAGTTCGCGTGGTAGACCAGGTGCCGGCCATCGGGTTCGCTGCTGGCCAGGCCGGCCTGCACCAGTTCCTTGAGGTGGAAGGACAGGGCGCTGGGGCTGATGTCCAGCTGCACCGCCAGCAGGCCGGGCGTGAGTCCGGCCGGGCCGGCCACCACCAGCGCGCGGAAGGCGCGCAGGCGCTGTGCCTGGGCCAGTGCCGCCAGGGAGCGCAGGGCCTCGCTTTCGGTGGTCTTGGTCTTTTTCATGTTTCAATAATACTTGAAATATTGAATGAATGGCAAGCCCCGTCGGATTCGGGTGGTCGATGTCATGGAGATGTCATGCGACAGCCACAAAGCCGTCATCAAGCCTGCGCACACTGCAAGGCATGCAGGACTACGGCACCCCCACCCCACGTGAACCAGGCGAGGCCTGGCCCGGCCCGGCCATGGGCCGGGAGGCAGGCCGCCTGCGCGATGCCGGCTGGTGGCCCGTATTCCAGGGGGACGAAGGGCTGCCGCAGCCCGGGCGTACTCAGGTGCTGCACCACTGGGCGCTGAGTCCCGGGCAGCGCGCCGCCGGCCTGCTGTTCCAGCCGCTGGACGGCAATCCCCGCCATGGTGTGCTGGCGCTGTTCGTGGATCAGGGGGAGTTGCACGGTGCCATCGAGATACTGGAGCGCCAGGGGTGCTGGCTGGTGATGCCCGACAGCCTGCGCGCACGCACGCTGGCCGTGGCGGCACTGGCCCGCGCCGGGGGGCGGACCGCCCTGCGCTCCAGCATCGTGGGCACGCCGGACCGGCGCTTCATCTTCTTCAATACCTTGCACGACGGCGAAACGGCCACCCTGGTCGAGCGGCGCCGTGATGGAGGCGCCGTTGCCACCTGACTTCTTGCGAGCCCCGCCGAGCCGGGGCTTTTTTACACGCCAAACCGATCCATAGCCATCAAAAACAGGAGAGAAAAAATGAAAGAACTACCGAACCCCACTTTCCCGCTGTCACCCCTTGCCATGCCTCGGGGGTCACTTCACCGCCCTCATCAGTCGGTCCCTGCGCAAGAGCGCGGCGGTTTTGAAGTTTCGTGGGCGCGCCACCTCGATGAAGTCCGTGCGGCGCAGCGCCTGAGGCACGACATCTTTGTCGGCGAGATGGGCGCGCGCCTGTCCACCACGGTGCCCGGCCACGACGTGGACCTGTTCGACGACTACTGCGAGCACCTCATCGTGCGTGACCAGGAAACCCAGCAGGTCATCGGCACCTACCGCGTGCTCACGCCCGAGCAGGCCCAGCGCATCGGCAGCACCTACAGCGAGCTGGAGTTCGACCTGACGCGCCTGCGCGCCCTGCGCGAGCGCATGGTGGAGCTGGGCCGCAGCTGCGTGCACCCGGATTTCCGCCACGGCGGCATCATCATGGCCCTGTGGGGTGCGCTGGCCGAGTTCATGGTGCGCAACAAGCTGGACACCATGATCGGCTGCGCCAGCATCCCCATGCTGCACAACGGCGTGATCAGCGGCGACGTGGCGGCCAGCATCTGGCGCCAGGTGCGCGAGACCCATATGGCGCCCATCGAGCACCAGGTCTGGCCGCGCCTGGCGCTGCCGGTCGACGAGCTCGACAGCAGCCTGGACGTGGAGCCGCCGGCCCTGATCAAGGGTTACCTGCGCCTGGGCGCCAAGGTGCTCGGTGCCCCGGCCTGGGACCCGGACTTCAACAGCGCGGACCTGCCCATGCTGATGCGCATCAGCGACCTGCCGGCGCGCTACCGCAAACACTTCTTCGGTGCCTGATGAAGAGCGAGCTCGAACACCGCAGCAGCTGGCTGGGTCAGGCCATGGTGCGCCAGGGGCATGAGGACGACCATGACGACGACAAGGGCGGCGGCAAGCGCTACCGCGCCGTCTTCATCTCCGACCTGCACCTGGGCACACCCGGCTGCCGGGCCGAGGACCTGCTGGACTTCCTCAGGGCCAGCTCCAGCGAGCACCTCTATCTGGTGGGCGACATCATCGACGGCTGGCAGCTGCGCCGGCGCTGGTACTGGCCGCAAGCCCACAACGACGTGGTGCAAAAGCTGCTGCGCCGCGCGCGCAAGGGCTGCCGCGTGGTCTTCGTGCCGGGCAACCACGACGAGTTCGCGCGCGGTTTCATCGGCCACCAGTTCGGTGGCATCGAGGTGGTGGACGATGCCGTGCACCTCACGGCCGACGGCAAGCGCCTGTGGGTCACCCACGGCGACTATTTCGACGGCGTGATCCAGTGCGCCAAGTGGCTGGCCTATGTGGGCGACAACCTCTACGAGTTCACGCTCAAGCTCAACCGCTACCTCAACCACCTGCGCGCCAAGTTCGGCCTGCCTTACTGGTCGCTCTCGGCCTACCTGAAACACAAGGTCAAGAAGGCGGTCAACTTCATCAGCGATTTCGAACAGGCGGTGGCGCACGAGGCGAAAAAGCGCGGTCACCAGGGGGTGGTCTGCGGCCACATCCACCACGCCGAGATCCGCGAGATCGAAGGCATCCTCTACTGCAACGACGGTGACTGGGTCGAAAGCCTGACGGCCCTGGTCGAGCACCACGACGGCCGGCTGGAGTTGGTGCGCTGGGGCGAGGCGGCACCGGCCCAGGCCCTGCAGACCGCCTCTGTGCGCGCCGCCACCGCATGAAGATCGCGCTGGTCACCGATGCCTGGGAGCCCCAGGTCAACGGCGTGGTCACCACGCTGGTGGAACTGGTGCGTGAGGTGCGTGCCGCCGGGCATGAGGTCGAGGTGATCCACCCCGGCCAGTTCCGCACGCGCCCCTGTCCGGGGTATGCCGGCATCGACCTGGCCGTGCGCCCACGCAAGGCGCTCGGCCAGCGTCTGGACGCGCTGGCGCCGCAGGCCATCCACATCGCCACCGAGGGCCCCCTGGGCTGGGCGGCGCGGGCTTATTGCCTGAAGCACGGCCTGGCCTTCACCACGGCTTACCACACCCGTTTCCCGGAAATCCTGCAGGCTGCGCTGCGTGTCCCCCTGTCCTGGGGGTATGCCCTGTTCCGCCACTTCCACAGACCATCTTCGGGCGTGCTGGTGCCCACGCAAGGCGTGCTGAATCTGTTGCAACAGCGTGGTTTCAGGAATCTGCGGCCCTGGACGCACGGCGTGGATCTCAGGCTCTTCCCCTACCAGGACGAGGTGCGCAGGTATGCCGGGCTGCAGGATCTGCCCCGGCCGGTGTCGCTTTTCGTGGGGCGGGTCTCCTACGAGAAGAACATCGAGGCCTTCCTGCAACTCGATGTGCCGGGTTGCAAGATCGTCTGCGGCGTCGGGCCGCTGGAGACCGCGCTCAAGGCCCGCTACCAGCGGGTGCACTGGCTGGGCATCCTGCCGCGGGCCGAGCTGGCGCAGGTGTATGCGGCGGCCGATGTGTTTGTGATGCCCAGCCGCTCCGAGACCTTCGGCCTGGTCATGCTGGAGGCCATGGCCTGCGGCACACCCGTGGCGGCCTACCCGGTGGATGGACCGCTGGAAGTGCTGGGCCAGCACGAAGGCCGGGCCCGGGGTGGGGTGCTTGACGAGGACCTGCAGCAGGCCTGGTACCGGGCCCAGGCCGTGCCGCGCCATGCGGCGCGCCAGCGGGCCGAGGTCTTCAGCTGGGGGCAGGCGGCGCAGCAGTTCCTGGCCCATCTGGTGCCTGTGCGGCAGGCCACAGTCCTGACCGGGGCATCGGACGATACTGTCACACCAATGTCATCTATGCTGTAAACAATCTGTCATGACTTTGCAATCTTCCAGCCTGGAGCTGACCGTGCCTGCCGAAAGCGCCCAACGCATCACCGTGCCCGCCCTGCTGGACCGCGACCAGAGCATCCTGGCCTTCAATGAGCGTGTGTTTGATTGGGCCTGCCGGCCCGAGGTGCCGCTGCTGGAGCGCCTGCGCTACCTGTGCATCGTGTCCTCCAACCTCGATGAATTCTTCGAGGTGCGGGCTGAACCGCATTTGAGCGCCAAGCAGGGCCAGGACCAGTTGGGCACCTACACCGCGGCGACCTTCGATGCCATGTCGGTAGCCATCCACAGCCTGGTGGAGCGCCAGTACGCCCTGTACAACGACGAGCTGATGCCGGCCTTCGAGAAGGAAGGCATCAAGATCATCTCGCACGGCGATCGCAACACCGCACAGCGGCGCTGGGTCAAGCAGTACTTCGAGCAGGAGGTGCGGCCCCTGCTGATTCCGGTGGGGCTCGACCCCTCCCACCCTTTTCCGCAAGTGGCCAACAAGTCGCTCAACTTCATCGTTCGCCTGGGCGGGCACGACGCCTTCGGCCGCGAGAACGACGTTTCCATCGTCAAGGTGCCGCGCGCCTTGCCGCGCCTGATCTGCCTGCCCGAGAAGCTGTGCGGCAAGCGCCGGCTGTTTGTCTCGCTCTCCAGCGTGATCCGCGCGCACTTGGCCGAGCTGTTCCCCGGGCGCGACATGAGCCAGTTCTCGCAGTTCCGCGTCACGCGCCACTCCGATCTGGCGGTGGACGAGGACGACGTCAAGAACCTGCGCACCGCGCTGCGCCAGGGTTTGCAGCACCGCCACTACGGCCAGGCCGTGCGGCTGGAGGTCTCGGCCGGCTGCTCGCAGTACCTGTCGGATTTCCTGCTGCGTCAGTTCGAGCTGCCCGAGGGCGCGCTCTACCGCGTGCACGGGCCGGTGAATCTGGTGCGCCTGGGCCAGCTGGTCGACCTGGTGGACGAGCCGCGCCTGCGCTTCCCGGCCTACAAGCCGTCCTACCCGGTCCAGCTGGTGAGCGGGCAGTCCATCTTCGAACAGCTCAAGCGTGGCGACATGCTGATCCACCAGCCCTACGAGAGCTTTGACGGGGTGCTGGACTTCCTGCGCCAGGCCATCAGCGATCCCCAGGTGCTGGCCATCAAGCAGACCATCTACCGCACCGGTGCCAACTCCGTCCTGATGGACCTGCTGCGCGAAGCCGTGCGCCGCGGCAAGGAAGTGACCGTGGTGCTGGAGCTCAAGGCGCGCTTCGATGAAGAGGTCAACATCAACTGGGCCGAGCAGCTCGAATCCATCGGTGTGCAGGTGCTCTATGGCGTGGTCGGTCTCAAGACCCACGCCAAGATGATGCTGGTGACACGACGCGAGGGCCGGCATTTCCGGCGCTACGCCCACCTGTCCACCGGCAACTACAACCCGGCGACGGCGCGCTTCTACACCGACCTCAGCCACCTCACGGCCGACGCGGGGTTGACCGCCGACATCGAACATGTCTTCGTGCACCTGGCCGGCCAGAGCCGACTGCCGCGCCTCAAGCACCTGTGGGTGGCGCCTTTCCAGCTGCACCGCAAGCTGCTGGAGAAGATCGAGAGCCTGGGGGCCGCCGCTGCGGCCGGCCAGCCGGCGCGCATCGTCGCCAAGATGAACGCCCTGACCGACGAGGCACTCATTCGCGCCTTGATCGCCGCCGGACAGAAAGGCGCGAAGATCGACCTGATCGTGCGGGGTGCCTGCATGCTGCCCGCGCAACTGCCCGGACAGACCGGCAACATCCGCGTGCGTTCGCTGATCGGACGTTTTCTCGAACATGCGCGGGTCTTCTATTTCCGTGCCGGCGAGACCGAGGAGCTCTACCTCTCCAGCGCCGACTGGATGAACCGCAACATGCTGCGCCGGGTCGAGCTGGCCTGGCCGGTGCTGGACCCGCTGCTGCGCCAGCGCATCGTCGACGAATGCCTGGTGGCTGCCATGGGCGACACCCAGGGCAGCTGGGAGTTGCAGCCGGACGGGCGCTACACCAAGGTTGTTCCCGCGGCCGGACGCCCGGCCATCAGCGCCCAGGACGCACTCATGGCGCGTTACGCGCTGCGCGAGCCGCGTGGAGCCTAAGAACTTCCCCACCCCTGATTTGAGGATCACGCTCATGATTTTTCGGGATGGAATGCAAGGCGCAAAACCCAAGGCAAGGCTGGACGCCTTGCCTGGTTTTGCAACGCGGCAGGTCACCCGAAAAACCATGAGCCCTGCGGGTTGGGGTGCCGCAAACGCGGTCGCGTTTGCGCCCCCTATGGGGCCGTCGCACGGCGCACAGCCGGCCGGCTGTGCGAGCGGGCGATTTTCCCACCAAATTCCTTGCATGGGCGGTCAGCCCATGCTGCGAAATGTTGCCGGGCAACTCATCCCGATTGCACCCCAACGTGACCTCAAATCAGGGGCGGGGAAGTTCTAGATGGATTTGCTGCTGTGGCGTCACGCGGAAGCGCATGAGGCCCAGCCGGGTGGGGATGACCTTGCGCGCTTGCTGACGCCGCGCGGCGAAAAACAGGCGGCGCGCATGGCGGGCTGGCTGGACCGCCAGCTGCCCGAAGGTGCCCGCATCCTGGTCAGCCCGGCACGCCGCACCGAGCAGACGGCACTGGCGCTGGGGCGCAAGTTCAAGCTGCGCGAGGAACTGGGTCCCGGTGCTACGGTCGAGCAACTGTTGCAGGCCGTTCAATGGCCTGACAGTCGCGGTGTCACCGTGGTGGTCGGGCACCAGCCGGTGCTGGGGCAGACCATCGCGCGTCTGCTCGCCATCCATGGCAGCGAGTGCAGCGTGAAAAAAGGCGCCGTCTGGTGGCTGCGCCATCGCCTGCGCGACGGCATCTCGCAGACCACCCTGGTGTCGGTGCAGTCGCCCGACGTGCTGTAAAACTCGCAATAAATCTACTGCGCGACCCGATCGCTGCGTTGGGCGGTGTTGGCTTCGGCCGCTGCGCTTAACTTTCGCTTTGCGAAAGTTAGCCTACGCCGCAACTTCGTTGTCGCCATCCTCACGTACAGAAAGTACGTTCCGGTGGCTGCGCTCCGTCCGCCTTGCGCTCGGGCCGCTCGCTACGATTTCTTTGCGAGTTTCAGGCTTTCTTCGGACGGCCGGTCTTGATCGACGGGATTGCCTTGAGCGCGGCGAGCAGGCTCTTGTCGCTCATGGCGGCCAGGGCCTGGATGCCGGCACGCAGCAACTCACTCTTCTTGCTCGGCTGTGCCAGCTTGGCGCAGCGCTGCTTGAGCTCGGCCAGCACACCGTATTCGTCCTTGGGGATGGTGAAGCTGTCGCGCACCAGCTTGGGTTTCTTGGGCTTGACCTGCTTGACCGGTTGGGCCGTGCCGGTCTTGACGGCGGTCTTGCCGGTCGCGGCCTTGCGGGGCGCTGCTTTTTTGGCGGTGGTGGTTCGGGTCTTGCCGCGGGTGGGCGTGGCGGGGGATGAGACAGGTGCTGGCATGGTCGAGCGTCGTTGGGGTTGAAACAAAAAACAGTTTATATAGTTTCTCGCTGCGCGGCAATGCGCTACCGCACACGGCCTGGTGTCATGTCATCGGACTGAAACATGTCCGTCATGCCGCTGACATGAGGCGCCGGCACAGTAAGGTCTTGCCTGCCTGCTGGGGCGCTACCTCTGGAATGGAATGCAGGAAACCCTGTTCGCTGCGACGCAGGATGCGCACGCTGCGCAACGCCCGCCGATGATTGACCACGTCCGTCTTTTTGCCCATGAATTCCTCTCCGCGCTGAGCGGTCGGGAGGGGCCGCTCGCCTGCCTGATGCGGGCCGATGCCCTGCACCCGGTGTTCCAGCCCATCGTCGATCTCAAGAGTGCGACGGTACACGCGCACGAGGCGTTGATCCGCGGGCCGCAAGGCAGCCGGCTGCAGTCGGCTGATGCGCTGCTGGGCGCAGCCCAGGCCGAAGGCCTGCTCTATGAGTTCGAGCTCTACTGCGTCTACGTGGCGCTGCGGCAGTGGGGGCAGCAGCGCCAGCCGGGGCGGCTGTTCCTCAACATCAGCGCCCATGCGCTGGAGCGTCTCGTTGCGGTGGACGGCACCCAGACGCTGGCACGGGCCATGCGCACCCTGGAGGTGTCGCCGCGCATGGTGGTGCTGGAGATCACCGAGCATGAGCGTGTGCATGACATGGACGGGCTGGTCGAGGTGGCCCGCGCGCTGCACGCCGTGGGCCTGTCGCTGGCGCTCGACGATTTCGGCGACGGCCGCTCCAGCCTGCGCCTGTGGTCGCAGATCCGGCCCGACATCGTCAAGATCGACAAGTACTTCAGCCGCGACATCAGCTGCAGCGCTGACAAGCTCAAGACCCTGCAGGCCCTGCTGCAGATCGCCGATGTCTTCGGCACGGCACTGGTGGCCGAGGGCATCGAGAACGAGGCCGACCTGCGTGTCATCCGCGATCTCGGCATCGCCTATGGCCAGGGCTATTTCCTGGGACACCCGGGGGCCGAGGTGCGGCCCGAAATCCTCGCAGCGGCGGTGGAGGTGCTGCACGACACGCGGGTGGCGGTGATGCCCGAGCAGCGCTACGTGGCCCGCATGGGGCAGCTGCGCCATCTTTCGCTCATCCATGCGCCTGCGATCGGCTGCCGCGCCAGCAACGACGAGGTGGCGGCCATCTTCCAGGCCTATCCGGAGCTGCACGCGGTGGCGGTGGTGGACGACGAACGTCCGCAGGCCATCATCAACCGCCAGCAGTTCATGGACCATTACGCCACGCTGTACTTCCGCGAGATCTTCGGCAAGAAGTCCTGCCTGCTGCACGCCAACCAGCAGCCGCGTCTGATCGAGCGCAGCCACGACATCGAGGAACTGGTGGGCATCCTGACCTCGCAGGACCAGCGTTACCTGAGCGACGGTTTCATCGTCACCGAGAACGGTCGTTACGTCGGCCTGGGCACGGGCGAACAACTGGTGCGATCGGTCACCGAGCTGCGCCTGGAGGCGGCCCGCCACGCCAACCCGCTGACTTCGCTGCCGGGCAACATCCCGATCAGCCTGCACATCAAACGCCTGATCGAGAGCCAGGGCGAGTTCGTCGCCTGTTACATCGACATGAACAACTTCAAGCCCTTCAACGATCAGTATGGTTACTGGCGCGGCGACGAGATGATCCGCCTGCTGGCGCGGCTGGCCGTGGCGCACAGCGATCCGCAGCGCGACTTCGTCGGGCATGTGGGTGGCGACGACTTCATGATCCTGTTCCAGAGCGACGACTGGGCGCAGCGCTGCGAGCGCATCGTTGACGAATTCGCCCAGCAGGCACGCGAGCTTTTCGACGAGGCGGCCCGCCTGTGCGGCGGCATCCATGCCGAGGACCGGCACGGTGTCATGCGCTTCTTCCCCTGCACCACGGTCTCCATCGGTGCGGTGCAGGTCGGGTGCCAGGCCTACCGCGACGCGGAGGAGGTGGCCACCCAGGCCGCGCTGGCCAAACGCGAGGCCAAGCTTGCGGGCAGCGGCCTGTTCGTGATGCCGCGGCGCGCGACTGTCCCGGCCTGAACAGTGGGCGCGGGCCGTCGGCCCGGTCACCGATTGTTCATGGCGCAGACATGCCGCGGTCACATGACGCTTGCATGATCGTCCCAACAAACTAGCGGGGTGACCATGAAAGTATCAGTGATCGGTGCCGGTTATGTGGGCCTGGTGACGGCGAGCTGTCTGGCCGACATGGGCCATGAGGTGGTCTGCATGGACAGCGATCCTCGGCGCGTGGAGCTGCTGCGCTCGGGTGTGGTGCCGATCTACGAGCCCGGGCTGGACACCGTGATCCAGCGCAACACCCGCGACCAGCGGCTGTTCTTCACCACCCGCCTGCCGGATGCGCTGGAGGCCTGCGAGGTGCTGTTCATCGCCGTCGGCACGCCACCGAAGGAGGATGGCTCGGCCGATCTGGTCCACGTGCTGGACGTGGCGCGACAGGTAGGCCGCAGCCTGACGCATCCGCTGGTCGTCGTGAACAAATCCACCGTGCCGGTGGGCACGGCCGAGCGGGTCGAGGCGGTGATCACCGAAGCCCTGCAGGAGCGGGACCGCTCCGGACTGCCTTTTGCGGTGATCTCCAACCCCGAATTCCTCAAGGAAGGCGCGGCCATCGACGACTTCATGCACCCGGACCGCATCGTGATCGGCCTGCCCGCCGGTGCCCCCGGCGAGATGGCGCGCGCGGCCATGACGCGGCTCTACGCTTCGCTCAACCGCCACCACGAGCGCACGGTCTGGATGGATGTGCGCAGCGCCGAGCTCACCAAGTACGCCGCCAACGCCATGCTGGCTGCGCGCATCTCCTTCATGAACGAGATGGCCAACCTGGCCGACCTGGTGGGGGCTGACGTGGACGCCATCCGCCGCGGCATCGGCAGCGACAGCCGCATCGGCCCGAGCTTCCTCTACGCCGGCACCGGCTATGGCGGCAGCTGTTTCCCCAAGGACACGCGCGCCCTGATGCAGACGGCGCAACAGCATGGCAGCCAGATGCAGCTGGTGGAAGCCACCGAGCGCGTCAACCAGGCCCAGCGCCAGATCCTGGCGCGCCGGGTCATGGCCCACTTCGGCAGTGATCTGCACGGGCGTCGTTTTGCCCTGTGGGGCCTGGCCTTCAAGCCGCAGACCGACGACATGCGCGAGGCCCCCAGCCGCCACCTGATCCGCCAGCTCATCCTGCGCGGCGCCGAGGTGGTGGCCCACGACCCGGTGGCCATGGAGGCGGCGCAGGCCGTGCTGGCCGAGGACCTGGCCGACATTCCGGACGGCCTGTCGCGCCTCACCCTCGTGGGCGACGCCATGTCCGCGCTCGACGGTGCCGACGCCCTGCTGGTGGTGACGGAGTGGAAGCTCTTTCACAACCCGGATTTCGGGCTGATCCGCCAGGCCCTGCGCCATCCGCTGATCATCGACGGCCGCAATCTCTACGATCCGCAGCAGTTGCAGGAGCAGGGCATCGCCTACCAGGGCATCGGCCGGCGCAATGCGCTGGCCGTACTGGCTCTCGCTGGCGCCGCCGGCACCGAGAGCCTGGTCCGGCTGGCCGAACCGGCCCGTCCGATGGCGAATGTCTAGGCAGTTACCGCGCGGCTTCGGGTGGCTCATGGCCACCCAGTTTCTCTCCTCGCTGGCCGACAACGCGCTGCTCATCGTCGCCATTGCGCACCTGCATCACCTGGGCTCGCCGCTGTGGTGGGCGCCGCTGCTCAAGTTCGCCTTCACCCTGTCCTATGTCTTCCTCGCGCCCTTCATCGGCGCGCTGGCCGATGCCGTCTGCAAGCGCAGCCTGATGGCCTGGATGAACGGGCTCAAGTTGCTGGGTGCGCTGGCCCTGCTGTATGGCGTGCACCCCATGCTGGCTTTTGCCCTGGTGGGCCTGGGCGCCTCGGCCTATGCGCCGGCCAAATACGGGCTGCTGACCGAAAGCGTGCCGCCCGCCGCGCTGGTGGCAGCCAATGGCTGGGTGGAATCGGCCGTGGTGCTCTCGGTCTTGCTGGGCACGGTGCTCGGCGGCCTGCTGGTGGCGCCGCTGTGGCTGCAGTCCTCTGCTGCGGCCGGGGCCGGCGCGCTTTGGCCGCTCTCGGCCGGTGCTTCCTCGGCTGCGCTCAACGTCTCGATGGCCATCGTGATCGTGCTGTATGCGCTTTCGGCCCTGTGCAATCTGCGCATCGTGCCCAGCGGCGCGTCCTACCCGGTGCGCGGGCGTCGTCCGGCGCAGATGCTGGCCGACTTCCGGCACGCCAATGCCTTGCTCTGGCGGGACCGCAGCGGCGGCCTTTCGCTGACCGTGACCACGGTGTTCTGGGGCCTGGGCGCCATGCTGCAGTTTGCCGTGCTGCTGTGGGCCGTGCAGGCGCTGGGCCTGGGCCTGGACCAGGCAGCCTATCTGCAGGGCGTCGTGGCCCTGGGTGTGGTGGGCGGGGCCGTGCTGGTGGCCAGCCGCCTGCGCCTGCGCCACGCCACGGCGGTTTTGCCGCTGGGGCAGTTCATGGGGGCCTTCATGGTGAGTGCGCTCTTCATCTCCGACTGGCGCGCCGCCGTGCCCGTGCTGCTGGCCGTGGGGGCGCTGGGCGGCATGATGGTCGTTCCCATGAACGCGCTGTTGCAGCACCGCGGCCACCGCCTGCTGACGGCGGGCCAGTCCATCGCGGTGCAGGGCTTCAACGAAAACCTCAGCATCCTGGTGTTGCTGGGACTCTATGCAGGGCTGATCGCGCTGGAGCTGCCGGCGCAGCACGTCATGGCGCTGGCCGGCCTGGGCTTGATCCTGTTCATTGGTGGCACACTCTGGCGCCGGAGCCGCCGGACCGGGCTCAAGGCCCTGTCAGGCCACCTGCTGCGCAGGGATTGAAAGCGGCCGGCCGCCGGACGCGAGGTGTCCGGCCACAGCCAGCTTCATCACGCTTTCGATCTGTGCCACGATGCCGGCCCAGTCGTTCTGTCGTGCCGCGTCGCGCGAAGCCGTGCGCAGGCGCTGCAGCAGGGCGCTGTCCTGCACCAGTTCGACCAGCAGGCGCACGAAGGTCTCGTCGTCGTCCATCGGCGCCAGCAGGCCGTTCTGGCCCGGTTTGATGTTTTCCGAGGCGGCGGCGTAGTCGTAGGCCACCACGCCCAGCCCGCTGGCCATGGCCTCCAGCACCACGTTGCCGAAGGTCTCGGTCTGGCTGGGAAAACCGAAGAGGTCGGCCGAGGCGTAATGCTGCGCCAGGGCCGGGCGCGCCAGCGTGCCGGTGAAGATGGCCTCGGGTGCCAGCGCCTGCAGTTCGGCCCGCATCGGGCCGTCGCCCACCAGCACCAGTTTCAGGTCGGGTCGCAGCAGCCGCGCCTGGGCGTAGGCGCGCACCAGCAGCGGCAGGCTCTTCTCCTTGGCCAGGCGGCCCACGCACAGCAGCACCGGGGTGTCGGGCCCGGCGCCCCAGCTGGCGCGCAGCGCCTCGCTGCGGAGGGCCGGGTCGAAGATGCTGCTGTCCACGCCGCGCGCCACCACCTGCAGTCGCTCGAAGCCGGCTTCGCTCAGGCGTTCGGCCAGGCCGCGTGTGGGCACCATGGTGCACAGCGTCTGGTTATGGAAGCGCCGCAGGTAGGCCATGATGGGCTTGCTCAGCCAGCCCATGCCGTAGTGGCTGCTGTAGGCATGGAAGTTGGTGCGGAAATCCGAGGTGACCGGGATGCGCAGCTTGCGCGCCACACGCAGCGCCGACCAGCCCAGCGGTCCTTCCGTGGCGATGTGCACCAGGTCCGGCCGCTTGAGCATCCACAGCGGTTCGAGCTGGCGGCGCGAGGGCAGGCCCAGCTGCAGGTGCGGGTAACGCGGGATGGGCATGCCGCGCATGAGCACGTCGCCCGATTCACCCGCCGGGGCTTCGCTGGCCTGGCGCGGGCGCACCAGCTGGACCTGGTGGCCGCGCTCGCGCAGGCCTTCGACCACACGCTGCAGCGTGAGCGCCACGCCGTTGATCTCGGGCGGGTAGGTCTCGGTGACGATGGCGATGCGTAGATGCGTCTGCGCGGGCGGCAGGTCTTCGACCAGGATGTCGGTGGTGTCGGGTTTCATGCGCCCATCTTGCGGCGCATTTATCTCAGTTCGATGACAGCGTGGTATCGCGGCATCGCAGGCCTGTGAAATTTTGATGACGGGCCACCGGCTGTCATCGTTCTTTCACGCGCGGGCCCGACCATGCCCCCAGGCGCAGCCTTGCTGCCCTCCGTTAACACGACACACCAAGGAGCCTCCGTGAGCCAATTTCTGCAAGCCCTGAAGGTCCAGCGCTGGGACGACCACCGCTATTACCACCACAGCCGCATCAATCAGTCGCTGCACCTCATCAGCGCTGTGTCCTTCCTGGTGGCCTATGCCTTCCTCTTCATCCAGCCGCCGGTGGCCGCGCTGATCGCCTGGCTGATCTCCATGGTCTCGCGTCAGTCGGGCCACTTCTTCTTCGAGCCCAAGGGCTATGACGAGGTGAACCACGCCACCCACGAGTACAAGGAAGAGATCAAGGTGGGCTACAACCTCAAGCGCAAGGTGGTGCTCATGGCCGTCTGGGCCGGCCTGCCCGTGGTGCTCTGGCTGCAGCCGGATTTCTTCGGCCTGCTGGAGGCGCACACCCAGCCCAGCGGCTACGTGCTCAACGTCGGCTGGCTCTGGCTCTGGCTGGGGGTGGGTGGCCTGGCCTTCCGCGTGCTGCAACTGGCCGTGACCCAAAGTCTTTATACCGGCATCGTCTGGGCCATCAAGATCATCACCGACCCTTTCCACGACATCCTGCTCTACTGGAAGTCGCCGCTGTACCTGCTGCAGGGCGAGCTGATCGCCAAGCCCGAGCACCTGATCGAGGAACGTGCCGAGCACGAGGCTGAGCTGGCCCGTCACCAGGCCTGATGCCATGTTCCCGGTGCGGCGGGTTCCGTCGCACCGGGTTTTTTCTTTCCTAGCGCCACAGATGGCGCAGCATCTCCCGCAGCAACCCGCGCTTGATGGTCTTGTTGGTCTGGCCCGGGGCCTTCCACCACCAGCCGTCGCGCTGCATCTGCAGGCCGGCCTGTACACAACGCTCCAGCATGTCCTCGAAATCACTTTCGCTGAAGTTCAGGCTGAAGATGAAACGGCCCGTGCCCACCCAGCTCAGGGCCAGGCCATGATCGCGCAGGTAATACTGCAGCATCCAGTTGTAGCGCGAGGGGCGGGTATAGCTCAGCGTCCAGACGCTGCTCATGTTCGCCGCCTGCAGGGGCAGGCCCTCGACCAGCATGCGGGCGTTGAAGCGCTCGCGTCGTGTATCCCAGGTGCCATCCAGATCGCGGTAGATCGCACTGATCTCGGGCGTATCCAGCCGGCGCAGGAATTCGTTCATCGCCCCCATCACATAGGGGTGGGCGTTGAAGGTGCCGCGTGCAAAGCAGATGTCGGCGGGCTTGTCCTCGCGGAAGCGCTGCATCAGCGCCTGTTTGCCGCAAACCACGCCCACGGGCAGGCCGCCGCCCAGGGTCTTGCCGTAGGTCACCAGATCGGCCTGCACGCCAAAGTACTCCTGCGCGCCGCGCGCCGCCAGGCGGAAACCCAGAAACACCTCGTCGAAGATCAACACGATGCCGCGTTCGGTGCAAACCTCGCGCAGCTGCTGCAGCCAGCGCGTGTAGGCCGCGCGGTCGTAGCCCGCGCTGCGGCTGCTGTCGAGCAAGGTGGAGTCGCCCGGGGCGTTCTTGTTGGGGTGCAGGGCCTGCAGCGGGTTGATGAGCACGCAGGCGATGTCGCGGCGGGTGCGCAGCACCTTGAGCGAAGCCTCGTGCATGTCACGCAGGGTGTAGGTCTCGCGCGGGGGCAGGGGGTTGCCCGGGCCCGGCTGCACGTCTTCCCACCAGCCGTGGTAGGCCCCGCAGAAACGCACCAGGTGGCGTTTGCCCGTGTGGTAACGCGCCAGGCGCACGGCCTGCATCACGGCCTCGGTGCCGCTCATGTGGAAGGACACGGCGTCCAGCCCGCTGATCTGCTGCAGCCGCGCCACGTTGTCGGCCACGCAGGGATGGTAGGCACCGAGCACGGGGCCCAGGTCCTGCGCAATACGCGCGCCCGCTGCGATGCAGGACTTGTAGAAGTCCATGCCCATGACGTTGACGCCGTAGGAACCCGTGAGGTCGATGTAGCGGTTGCCGTCCAGGTCCGTCACGCTCACGCCCTCGCTGGCCTGTACGAAGCCACCCACCTGCAGATGCTGGCGCAGGTAGGGGCTGAACTGGTAGGGCACGCGGTAGGCGCCCGTGAAACGCAGATCCGGCAGACCTTCGCGCGCGGCTTTGGTCAGCGCGATCGACTGTGGCGCCTTGGCCTGCAGCCGGCCGGCGAGTGCAAAGAAGCCCGCGCGGCGTTGTTGCGCCACGGTATCGGGCGCGCCATCGCAGGCATAGAAGGTGGCCTCGTCGTAGGCGTAGCCCGGGATCCAGCGCGCCAGGCGCTTGGCCGTGCGCGAATGCCCGGCCAGCGAGGGGTGCTTGGCGCGCGAGAGCTCCAGGCGGCGCTTGAGGGCGGGGAGGGTGAGGCCGGCGGCGCCGGCAATCCAGGCAAGTTCGTAAGTCATGGTCCTTCGGTTTCCTTTGGGGCAGCCGTGTGAAACGACGATGACTCTTTGTATTCAAACCATTTGACAGGCATGTGAAAACCAGATGACATTCAAGACATTGCTCGACCGCCTCCTGCAACAGGAAGGCCTGAACTTCGTGCTCACCAACCGCCTGCCCCGCGTGGCGCTGACGCGTTTCATGGGCCGTTTCAGCAAGATCCGCCAGCCGCTGGTGCGTGATGCCTCCATTGCTTTGTTCCAGTTCTTTGGTGACCTGGACCTGAGTGAGGCCAAAAAACAGAGCTTCGACAGCCTGCACGACTGTTTTGTACGTGAACTGAAAGAGGGCGCGCGGCCCTTCGACGCTGACCCGCAAGTGATCTGCAGCCCCAGCGACGGCATCGTCGGTGGCCACGGCCGCATCGATGGTGACGAACTGCTGCAGATCAAGGGCATGCCCTACAGCCTGACCGAGTTGCTGGGCAGTGCTGCGCTGGCGGAAAAACACCAGGGCGGCAGCTACGTCACCCTGCGCCTGCGCGCCAGCATGTACCACCGCTTTCACGCACCGACCGACTGCACGGTGAAACGCGTCACGCACATCCAGGGCGATATGTGGAACGTCAACCCCATTGCGCTCAAGCGCGTGCCCAGCCTCTACTGTCGAAATGATCGTGCCGTGATCGAGGCCGCGCTGCCCTCGGGCCAGGCCCTGACCATCGTGCCTGTGGGTGCCATCCTGGTGGCCAGCGTGCGCCTGCACTTCCTGAGCCTGAACCTGCACCATGACTACCGGGGCGAGCAGGTGATTGCCTGCGATGCGAAGTTGCAGCGCGGGCAGGAGATGGGCTGGTTCGAGCATGGCTCGACCATCGTGGTGCTGGCGCCGAAGGGTATGGAGCTGGTGGACGGCCTGGAGCCGGGGGCGGAGGTGAGGGCGGGGCAGGCCTTGCTGCGACAGGTTTAAGGTAGAACCGAGCCGTGCTGGGCAAGGGCTAGCCCTTGCATGCACGGAAAACTTGCGGGGTTTATCGGATTTTTATTTGGCCGTGCTGATGACTGACGCGGGAAAAACGCTGCGCCGACAAGCACTTGCGTTCGTCTAGCCTTACAGCTGCGACTGTGGCGGCGATGTTATGCCGCACTTTCGCGAGGTTACACGGTTTGTTAGCGACGCGACACTGCGCTATATTGGCCAGAATTCTTCAAGCAAAACAAGCACTTAGCTTGCAACAAGGGAGGCGCCAGGATGAACAGTCGCCAATGTTATTCCGCATTTTTGCGGTCCACATTACGTTAGGTACGCGAATGGGAAACGTTTTCCGAGCGTCCATATTTCTGGCACTCTTCACTTTGTTCAGTGCCCACGCGGCAGAGGACGCTCGGCTTGCTGTCGTCGAACGTCTGTATCAGGACTACACGTGGGAGACTGGGCCTAGGATCTCTAAGCGCACACCGTTTCTCAACGAGAAATCGAGTGTCCTGACCAAGTATCTAACCCAGTCCTTGGCTCGCCTGTTGCTTGAAGATAGGAAGTGCGCCGAACGTACTCGTGAGATATGTCAACTGGACTTCTCACCCATTTGGAATAGTCAGGACCCTGAAGGTGCCAAGTTTCGTGTCGTAGGCATCGGTCCAGGCAATGCAATTTCGGTTTCGATTGTCTACCCCGGCCAAAAGTCATTCACCTTGGCGTTTGATGTTGTTCACACAGATGATGGCTGGAGAATCAACGACATCCACTCGCCGGCTCCAGAATGGTCCTTGAGAAAAATTCTCTTGAAGAACTAATGGCCGTGGTACCTAACATTTCAATCGAGAGTGGATCGCCTACGGCTCTCACTCATCTCAAACGTTAAATTGCATGGGAACCATCGCGACTCGCTGCGTGTACTGTGGTGGCCTTGCGGGCACGGGGGATCACGTCCCCCCGAAGTCATTGCTCGCCCGACCGTTGCCGAACAACTTGCGCAAGGTTCCGAGTTGCGTTCACTGCAACCGTGGCGCGTCATTGGATGAACAGTATTTTCTCGTCTTGCTGGGGCAGATCGCGACTTCGCCGCATATTGAGGAGAAGCTGGCTCCAGGCGGACAGATCGACCGAACATTGAGCCGCGCGCCCGCACTGGACGAGAAGCTGCTCCAGGCCCTCTCTGTCGACGAGGAGACAGGCCGTGTGCTGATCCGGCCAGAGCATGACCGAGTCGAACGGGTCGTTCGAAAGATGGCCACTGGTCTTTTCGTACTTCGCTACGGGTGGGCTCCCGCGCAGGAGCACGTTGGCCCTGTGGCCGTCTACCCGTACAACGTAATCGACCAGCGGCCGCTCCCATACTTCATAGCCACCTTCACTGAACGATTCCAACGCAAGCGCTGGCGTACTGTGCAAAGCGGCGTGTTCTCATACGTCTTCGTGCGCGACCCAAGGCACAACGGCAAGGTCTGGTGCATGATGGATATGTACAAGTCGTTGTGGGCAGTCGTGCATTTCCCGAATCCAAAGTCCAAGAAGGCACGGCTAAGCCCAGATCGCTGGCTCTTCTCGGAACTGGCCGAGCGCACCAACGGATACGAGCATGCAACTTAACATGTCGATCGACGCGGATGTCCTATCGGCGGGCTTTCGCCCCCCCTACTGTCCGCCGGTCATCTTCACGTTATGCGTCTATTAGGGCCCTAAGTTGATATGAACTGGCTTGAAGACATTGGAAAGGTTGTACCAATCGCCGAGGTCTACCGCGACGTAGCACAACCTGCTGCAAGAGAGGTGGGCGAAGCGCTCGGAAATGCAGCGAAGGTGGCGCGTTTTGCCTTGGCACCCGTGGATTATCTAGCCGCTCAACATCAGCGATGGAAACGGTACCTCGAACGCGTCGCCGAGAAAGTACCAGAGGAGCGCAGGGTTGAAGCGCATCCGCAACTTGCGGGTCCTGTGTTCGCTGGCCTCCAATATGTCGAAGAGACGAGCATCAATGCCGAGCTTTTCCTCAACCTTCTAGCCCGAGCCATCGACCGAGAGCGGGTGAGCGAAGCTCATCCTGCGTTCGCTCAATTGATCACTCAGCTGAGTCCCGATGAGGCGCTGATTCTCTTTCACCTTAAACGACGCTCCTTTTCTTTCCGACAGCATGCCGTGTATCGTCAGGAATCGAGTACGTTCGGACCAAGAACGACGACACACAATGAGTTTCCGCTAAGCGAACTCGTGTTCCCTGGAAACTTCGGACTCTATATGGACCATCTCCACAGTCTCAATCTGGCAGGTATCTGGCAAGACGGAAATCAAGAACCGATTATGAACGGTGCCACCTCCCGCCAGACCGGCGTAAACATCAAGAGCGTTATCGCTCTCGAGAGTTTCGGAAAGATGTTCGCGCAGTCTTGCGTACCCGATGACCTCAACCCTCATTGGGTCCAAGGTGCGTAAGACGCATAACCCGAAAGTCACGGACCTACGCGAAAAGTCGTACAGGCCTGTTACTTCTACGTTACCCGTGATGCTCTCTCACTCTCTTCTTCATCGGCCTCGCCGCCATTTGCTCGGGGCCCTTGCCCTCGCCGTCTTACTGTCCGCCTGCGGCAAACGCACGCCCAAAGCCCAGGCGCTGCCCGCCGGCAGCACCGTGCTGGCCCTGGGCGATTCGCTGACGGCCGGCGTAGGGGCCACAGCGGATATGGCTTATCCCGCTGTGCTGCAGTCACTCACGGGATGGCAGGTGGTGAACGGCGGCGTCTCGGGCGATACCTCGGCCCAGGCCTTGTCGCGTTTGCCGGCCCTGCTGCAGGAGCACCAGCCCGCACTGGTCATCGTGAGCATCGGCGGCAACGATTTTCTGCGCCAGATGAGCGCGGCCGGGGCCAAAGACACCATCCGCGAGGTCTGCCGCGCGGCCCGGGCGGGTGGCGCCCAGGTGCTGCTGGTGGCCGTGCCCCAGGCCTCGCTGCTGGCGGCCGGCACGGGCAGCCTGAAAGACCACCCGCTGTACGCCGAGCTGGCGGAGGAGCTCAAGCTCCCGCTGCACGCGGACGGCTGGGCGACCGTCTTGTCCAACCCCAGCCTGCGTGCCGACAGTGTGCACGCCAACGCCCAGGGTTACCGCCAGTTTGCCGAAGGGCTGGTGCAGACGCTGCGCCGCGTGGGCTGGCTCGCCTGAAGGCCGGCGTGGCTCAGCCTGCGTGTGGCCGATTTCAGATATAAATAAGCGCTTGCCCAAAGCATGGGAGGAACACGCGATGACCGTCTGGCCATGGTGTCAAACCCCTTCCCGTGCACTCTCCAACGCGTAACAGAAGGGAATGGCACATGAACATCTTTCGAGTTTTCCTCCTGCCTCTGCTCCTCATCGCCAGCTTTGCGGCCTTGGCCCAGGATGCCCGCGAACGCGGCTTCATCCGCAGGGGCATGTCCGAGGGCGAAGTCCTCGTGCGTGTGGGCAAGCCGGATCACGAATCCGTGGTCGCCAACAACGCCCTCAGGGGCCTGCCCGAGGAGAAGACCTGGACCTACTTCCCGCATGCGCAGGATCCGGACACCTTGACGGTCATCACCTTCAGGTCGGGGGCCGTGGTCGAAATCGAGCGCAAGATCTCGCGCTAGGCCTTCGGGGCGCCGTCGGCCTCGGCGCCGTTATCGGCCAGGCTCAGTCCGCGTTGAGGACATCCAGCGTCCAGGCCGTCTTCTGCCAGGCCTGCATTTCTTCCTGCAGCAGATACGCCGACTGCGGGTACTTGGCGACCCAGTCGGCGCGGCAGTCGAGCCGCACTTCACGCTCCCCATCCCAGTCCAGGCGCAAGCCCTGCAGGTCCGGATCACGCCGCGCATGGCAGAGGATGACGGCCAGGCGCAGGGCCAGCAGCTGCAGCACGAAGGCCGCGTCGTCGAACGCCAGGTCCAGCTTGCGCAGCTTGCCGCGGTGGCCCAGCACGAGCTGGCCCAGGCGGTGCAGTTCGTTCATGGTGAAGCCGGCGGCATCTGCGTTGTCCAGGATGTAGGCGCCGTGCTTGTGGTAGTCGCTGTGCGAGATGGCGCTGCCGATCTCGTGCAGCTGCGCGGCCCAGCCCAGCTTGCGCAGGGCGCGTTCCAGTTCCTCGGGTTCGCCCGGGCCGGCCAGCTGGCGCAACAGGTGGTGCGCCACCTGGCTCACGCGCCGGGCCTGGGCCGGGTCGGCGTTGAAGTTGCGCGCCAGACGCGCCACGCTGGTGCTGCGCTGGTCGCTCTGTTCGTGTTCGCGGTCCAGCAGGTCGTAGAGCGCGCCGTGGCGCAGCGCGCCCTGGGCCACGTGCATCTCCTCGATGTCCAGCAGGGCGAAGAGGGCGCGCAGCACGCTGACGCCGCCGCCGATGACGGCGCGGCGGTCGTCCTTCATGCCCTCGATGCGCAGGCGCTCGGCGCTGCCAGCCTTGAGCAGGCGCTCCAGCAGCCAGTCCAGGCCTTCCTGTGTGATCAGGCCCTCAGCCCAGCCGGCGGCCTGCAGCACGTCGCCTACGGCGCCCACGGTGCCCGAGGAGCCGTAGGCCACATCCCAGTCTTCGCGCCGGCAGCTGGTGAGGGCTTCGTCCAGCACGGCCTGGGCGGCGACCTCGGCGGTCTCGAAGGCCTCGGCACTGAAGGTGCCTTCAGGGAAATAACGCATGGACCAGGCCACGCTGCCCACGCGGTAGGAGTCCATGAAACGCGGGCGGTAGCCCTGGCCCAGGATGAGTTCGGTGGAGCGTCCGCCGATGTCCACCACCAGGCGGCGTTCGTCGGACTGCGGCAGCAGATGGGCCACGCCCTGGTAGATCAGGCGCGCTTCCTCGCGGCCGGAGATCACGTCGATGGGAAAGCCGAGGATCTTCTGCGCGCGTTCCAGGAAGACCTCGCGGTTGCGGGCTTCGCGCAGGGTCTGGGTGGCGACGGCGCGTACCTGGTTCTTCTTGAAGCCGGCCAGGCGTTCGGCAAAACGGCCCAGGCAGTCCCAGCCGCGCTGCATGGCGTCGTCACCGAGGTTGCGGTCGGCGTCCAGGCCGTTGCCCTGGCGCACGGTTTCCTTGAGGTATTCGCGGCGCTTGAGCAGGCCGTGGTCGAGCTGGGCGATTTCAAGCCGGAAGCTGTTGGAGCCCAGGTCGATGGCGGCGAGTTCGGTTCCGTTTTTCATGCGCGGGTCTCAAGCTTCATCGGGTCGATGGTACCCGGCTGTTGAACTTGTGAAGAAATCGCAGTGAGCGGGTCGCGCAGTGGATCTATTCACAAGTTCACCCCAGGATGCGGCCATCAGCGGTCAGCATGCTTTGTGTGACGTAGGCGCTGCTGCGACGCTGGGCCTGGAAGGTGATGCGAAAGCCCGCCAGGTCAAGCTGGCTGCGCTGGCGGAAAGCCTGCAGCACCTGGGCGCGGGTGGCCGTGGGCTCCACACTCTGCAGTACATCCTGCGCGTAGCGCGCGGCGATGTAGCCGGCCAGGCTTTGCGGCGTGGGGGGTTCGTCGAACAGGCGCGCCAGGGTCTCGCGGTAGGCGCGCACGATGGGCAGGCCGGCCGTGACCATGGGCACGACCTGGGTGGCCATGACGGGTGTGTTGCGCGAGGCGCCCAATTGGTTGAGTGTCTGCAGGTTCACGTCGGCCAGGCCGATGACGTAACGCTGGCGCTCCTGCCGGCCCAGGCCCAGGGTGAACTGGGCGAGTTCGGGTGTGCCGCCGACGAACAGCAGGATGGGCGGCGTCTGGGGCGTGAGCTTGCGCCCCAGCTCCTGCAGGTCGCCGCCGGGCGCATAGGTCTGCAGGCGCAGCTGCAGCGAGCGCACGATGCGCTGGACCTCGTTTTCGTAGAGGCGCTGTTCCTGCGCCGAGGCATAGACCACCCCAAGTTCCGGCACGCCGATGACGGAGAGTGAGCGCAGCGCGTGCGCGATCTGCTCCTGGCGGGAGGCGAAGATGGGAAAGGTGCGCTGCTCGGCGCCGGCTGCCAGGTCCTGGTGCAGCCAGGGCGCGGCATGGGCGATCTCCAGCGGATCCTGCCGCAGCAACTCGACGAGTTGCGCGGCGGTGCGGTCGCCGGCGGTGCCGCACAAGGCCAGGCAGTTGGGCAGGGCACGCACGGATTCCACGGCCTGGCGCAGGCTGGCGGGGCTGCCGTCCACCTCCAGCACGGTGTGCTGCACGGCTCGGCCGCGCCAGCCGCCGCGGGCGTTGAACTCCTGCCAGGCGGCGCGAGAGCCGATGAGGAAGTCGCGCGAGACATCGAGCTGGTCGGCGGCGCTGTCGACCAACTGCACGATCTCCGGGGTGCGCGTGGCGGGGGTAGCCCGTGCCGGCTGGGCCTGGGCGACGCCCAGCAGGGGCAGGCTGGCGGCGGCGAGCAGGAGCTGGCGGCGGGTGGGGGCAGGGGGCGGGGGCAGTCGGGTCACGATGAGGGCACTGAATTCGGGTATCGCAAGTGCGCAGGCCCACCGGGGGGTGGGCCTGCACGAGAGGGAAGGCGTGCCGGCCACGGCGGGCCTGCGGGACGAGCTTCAGCGGCGCACGGGCGGCATGAGCACGCGGTCGACCACGTGCACCACGCCGTTGGTAGCCGTCATGTCGGCCTTGATCACCATGGCCTCTTCCACGGTGACGAAGGCGCCGGCGCGGGCCAGGGCCACGTTAGCGCCCTGCACGGTCTTGACCGGGCCGTTCTTGACGTCGGCGGCCATGACCTTGCCGGCCACCACGTGATACGTCAGCACCTCCTTGAGGCGGGCCGGGTTGGCCGCGAGCTCTTCCAGGGTCTTGGCCGGGACGGCCTTGAAGGCCTCATTGCTGGGGGCGAAGACGGTGTAGCTGCCGGATTTGAGCGTGTCCGCGAGGCCGGCCTTTTCCACCAGGCTGTTCAGGGTGCTGAGCTGGGGGTCACGGGCCAGGGTGTCGGCCAGGGTGACGGGCTGGTTCATGCTCGCACAGCCGGCCAGGCCCCAGGCCACGGCGGTGGCAAGCATCAGGCGGCGGGTGAAGGCGGTCTTGTTCATTGCAGGCTCCTTGGGTGAGAAAGTTCGAAGGCTATCGGAGGCCTGTGACAGCAAGATGACGGTAATTTGAAAAGTGTGGGCCGCGCTACACTCCATGTGTCGGCTCATGTCACGATCCTGTCACAAAAGATTCGTAAATTTGGTTTGCTTTCAAGTAACCAACCAGGAGCCATTCCATGAAAACCAGCCTGAAATCTTCCCTGCTGGGCCTCGCTGCCAGCTCGACCCTTCTGTGGGCGGGTGCCGCAGTCGCCCAGGACGTGACCGGCGCCGGCGCCAGCTTCCCGGCGCCTGTCTACGCCAAGTGGGCTTCCGAGTACAACAAGGCCACCGGCATCAAGATCAACTACCAGTCGGTGGGCTCCGGTGCCGGCATCCGCCAGATCGACGCCAAGACCGTTGATTTCGGCGCTTCCGACATGCCGCTGACCGACGACGTGCTGGCCAAGAAGGGCCAGCTGCAGTTCCCCACTGTCATGGGTGGTACCGTGGCCGTGGTGAACATCAAGGGCATTGCCCCGGGCCAGCTCAAGCTGACCGGCACGGTGCTGGCTGACATCTACCTGGGCAAGATCACCAAGTGGAACGACAAGGCCATCACCAGCCTGAACCCCGGCCTGGACCTGCCCGACGCCGCCATCGCTCCGGTGCGCCGCGCCGACGGTTCCGGCACCACCTTCGGTTTCACCAACTACCTGAGCCAGGTCAGCCCGGAGTGGAAGGAAAAGGTCGGTGAAGGCACCGCTGTGAACTGGCCCGTGGGCGCCGGCGGCAAGGGCAACGAAGGCGTCTCCGCCTTCGTTGGCCGCCTGCCCAACTCCATCGGTTACGTCGAGTTCGCTTACGCCAAGCAGAACAAGATGGCCCACACCCAGCTGCAGAACCGCGATGGTGTGTTCGTCCAGCCCAGCGACGACAGCTTCAAGGCTGCCGCTGCAGGCGCCGACTGGGACAAGACCTTCTTCCAGGTCCTGGGCAACAAGCCGGGCAAGAATGCCTGGCCGATCACCAGCGCCACCTTCATCCTGATGCACAAGGTGCAGGACAAGCCGGCCAACGCCGCCCAGACCCTGAAGTTCTTCCAGTGGGTCTACAAGAATGGCGACACCATGGCCAGCGACCTGGAATATGTGCCCATGCCCGCCAGCGTGAAGGCCGCCATTGAGAAGTCCTGGAGCCAGATCAAGGACGCCTCCGGCAAGCCCGTCGCCTACAAGTAAGTAGAGAGAAAGCGTCCGTACGCCATGAGTTCACTCCCGTCTGCTCCCCGGTCCCGGACCGGTGCCTGGTTCGATGTCCTGTTCGGCTGGCTGGCCCAAGGGGCGGCGTGGGTGACTCTGGCGCTGCTGGCCAGCATCATTGCTTCCCTGATGGTCGGCGCCTGGCCCGCCATCGAACGTTATGGTCTGGGTTTCCTGACCAGCCCGGTGTGGGACCCGGTGCAGGAGAATTTCGGCGGCCTGGTGATGATCTACGGCACCCTGGCCACCTCCTTCATCGCCTTGCTGATCGCCGTTCCGGTCAGTTTCGGCATCGCCCTGTTTCTGACCGAGATGTGCCCGGCCTGGCTCAAGCGCCCGCTGGGCACCGCCATTGAGTTGCTGGCGGCCGTGCCCTCCATCGTGTATGGCATGTGGGGCCTGCTGGTCTTCGGTCCCATCCTGGCCACCTATGTGCAGGTGCCGTTGCAGAAGCTGTTTGCCGGCGTGCCCTATCTGGGCGCCCTGGTGTCGGGGCCGCCGGTGGGTATCGGCATCCTGTCGGCCGGCATCATCCTGGCCATCATGATCATCCCCTTCATCGCCGCCGTGATGCGCGACGTGTTCGAGGTCACACCGCCGCTGCTCAAGGAGTCGGCCTACGGCCTGGGCTCCACCACCTGGGAGGTGGTCTCCAAGGTGGTGCTGCCCTATACCAAGGCCGGTGTGGTCGGCGGCATCATGCTCGGCCTGGGCCGTGCCCTGGGCGAGACCATGGCGGTCACCTTCGTCATCGGCAACATGAACCAGCTCGACACGCTGAGCCTGTTCGATGCGGCCAACAGCATCACCTCGGCCCTGGCCAACGAGTTCGCCGAGGCCGCCGCCGGCATCCACCAGGCGTCGCTGATCTATCTGGGCCTGGTGCTGTTCTTCATCACCTTTGTCGTGCTGACCCTGTCCAAGCTGCTGCTGCAGCAACTCAAGAAGAGCGAAGGCACCAAGTCATGAACGCGCAAGACCAGATCCGCAGCCGCGCCTTCCAGCGCCGCAAGCGTGTCAACTTCCTGGCCCTGGCGTTGTCCATGGGCGCCATGGCTTTTGGCCTGTTCTGGCTGTTCTGGATCCTCTGGGAAACCTTCCGCCTGGGCCTGGACGGCCTGGTGTGGGCCACCGTGACGCAGATGACCCCGCCGCCCAACGAAGCGGGCGGCATCGCCAACGCCATCTACGGCTCCTTCCTCATGGTGTTGCTCGCCACCTTTGTGGGCACGCCCATCGGCATCATGGCGGGCATCTACCTGGCCGAGTACGAGCCCAAGGGCTGGCTGGCCGAGGTGACACGTTTTGTCAACGACATCCTGCTGTCGGCCCCCTCCATCGTGATCGGCCTGTTCGTTTATGCGGTGGTGGTGACGCGCTTCAAGTCCTTCTCCGGCTGGGCCGGCGTGATGGCACTGGCGCTGATCGTGATCCCGGTCGTGATCCGCACCACCGAGAACATGCTGCAGCTGGTGCCCTCTGCCATGCGCGAGGCCGCCTACGCGCTGGGCACGCCCAAGTGGAAGGTCATCCTGATGATCACCCTGCGCGCTGCGCGCGCCGGTGTGGTCACCGGTGTGCTGCTGGCCGTGGCCCGCATCTCGGGCGAGACGGCACCGCTGCTGTTCACGGCGCTGAGCAACCAGTTCTGGACCTCGAACCTGTCGGACCCGATGGCCAGCCTGCCGGTCACCATTTTCAAGTTCGCCATGAGCCCGTACGAGAACTGGCAGCAACTGGCCTGGGCCGGAGTGCTGCTGATCACCGTGACCGTGCTCGGGCTCAACATCATTGCGCGTGTGCTGACGCGCCACAAGGGCTGACCACGTGTACACCAGCGAATACTCTCCTGCAAGGCAAAACATGGAACCGATTTCCAACCCGGCCGAAACGCCTGCCCCGAAGATCTCGGTGCGCAACCTGGATTTCTTCTACGGAAAATTCCATGCGCTCAAGAACATCAACCTGGACATTCCGCAGAACAAGGTGACGGCCTTCATCGGCCCCTCCGGCTGCGGCAAGTCCACCCTGCTGCGCGTGTTCAACCGCATGTTCGAGCTTTACCCGGACCAGCGTGCCCAGGGCGAGGTGCTGCTCGACGGCGAGAATCTGCTGACCAGCAAGGAAGACGTAGCCCTGCTGCGCGCCAAGGTCGGCATGGTGTTCCAGAAGCCCACGCCCTTCCCGATGTCCATCTTCGACAACATCGCCTTCGGCATCAAGCTGTTCGAATCGCTCAGCGCCACCGATCTGGAAGAGCGCGTCGAATGGGCCTTGCGCAAGGCCGCCCTGTGGAACGAGGTCAAGGACAAACTCAAGCAGAGCGGCTCCAGCCTATCGGGCGGCCAGCAGCAGCGCCTGTGCATCGCACGCGGCATCGCCATCAAGCCCGAGGTGATCCTGCTCGACGAGCCCTGTTCCGCGCTGGACCCGATCTCCACCGCCAAGATCGAGGAGTTGATCACCGAGCTCAAGGACGACTACACGGTGGTGATCGTCACGCACAACATGCAGCAGGCGGCGCGTTGCAGCGATTACACGGCCTATATGTACCTGGGCGATCTGGTGGAGTTCGGCTCCACCGAGCAGATGTTCTTCAAGCCGACGCGCAAGGAAACTGAAGACTACATCACCGGCCGCTTCGGCTAAGGAGGAAATGCACATGCCCGAAAAACATCTCTCCACCCAGTTCGACAGCGAACTGAGTTCCGTCTCCAGCCGCGTCATGGAAATGGGCGGCCTGGTCGAAGCCCAGGTCCAGCAGGCGGTCCAGGCCCTGGGCCAGTTCAACGCCGAGGAAGCCCGCCAGGTGATCGAGCTGGAACACCGGGTGAACACCATGGAGATCGAACTCGATCACGAGATCTCCTCCATCATCGCGCGCCGTCAGCCCACCGCCCGCGACCTGCGCCTGCTGATGGCCATCTCCAAGGCCATCGCCAACCTGGAACGCGCCGGGGATGAGGCCGAGAAGATGGCGCGCATGGTGCTGTCCATCATCCACAACGGAGCGCCGCGCGCCCTGCCGGCCTCCGAGCTGCGCACGGCGGCCGATCTGGCCGCGGGCCAGCTGCGCAAGGCGCTGGATGCCTTCGCCCGGCTCGATACGACGAACGCCGTGGCCATCCTGAAGGAAGACGACCTGATCGACAGGGAGTTCGACAGCTTCGTGCGCGTGCTGATCACCTACATGATGGAAGACCCTCGCACCATCTCGCCCAGCCTGGACCTGCTCTTCCTGGCCAAGGCCATCGAACGTGTCGGCGACCACGCCAAGAACATCGCCGAGCTCATCATCTACATCGTCAAGGGTGCCGACGTGCGCCATTCTTCGATCGAAGAGATCGAATCCGTCCTCAAATGAAACAGCCTGCTGTACTCGTGGTGGAAGACGAGCCGGCGATCGCCGAGTTGATCGCTGTCAACCTGCGCCATAACGGTTTCCAGCCCACCGTGGCGCCCGATGGTCTGACCGCGCAGCGCGAGATCGACGCGGTGCTGCCCGACCTGGTGCTGCTGGACTGGATGCTGCCCGGCGAGAGCGGGCTGAGCCTGGCGCGCCGCTGGCGCAACGATCCGCGGACCAAGGCCGTGCCCATCATCATGCTGACGGCGCGTGGTGACGAGGCCGACCGCGTGGCAGGCCTGGATGCCGGTGCCGACGATTACATGGCCAAGCCTTTCTCCACCAAGGAGATGCTGGCGCGCATCCGCGCCCTGCTGCGCCGACGCGCGCCCGACCAGGGTGTGGTGACGCTGGAGATCGGCCGCCTCAAGCTGGACACGGCCACGCACCGTGTGAGCTACGCGGAGCAGGCGCTCAAGCTGGGGCCCACCGAATTCAAGCTGCTGCAGTACCTGATGAGCCACGCCGAGCGCGTGCACAGCCGGGGACAACTGCTGGACAAGGTCTGGGGTGACCACGTCTTCATCGAGGAGCGCACGGTGGACGTGCACATCAAGCGCTTGCGCGAAGCCCTGGGCGAGGCGGCTGCCATGGTGGAGACCGTGCGTGGTGCCGGCTATCGCTTGTCGGCGCAGCCCGTGCCGGTTCCCGCCGCGCTGCGTGGCTGAGGGCGGTCCCGTCCCCGGGGTCGTCGTTTCATGCTTTTGCATCTCATACTTTTTCTGCTGCTCCAGATTTTGGGGGCGGTGATCGGCATCTGGCTGGCGCCTGAGGACCTGCAGATCCGGGGCGGACTGGCCGGCATGCTGGTCATGGGGCTGCTGTGGGTGCTGGTCGATTTCACGCGTGGCCTGCGGGTGCTGCATTGGCTGCGCAACGGCGACGTCTCGGATGTGCCGCTCAAGCTGGGTCTGTGGGGTGAAGCCGCCGAGCGCGCGCGCCGGCTGGTGCGCCAGCGCGAGCATGAAACACGCGACAGCGATCGCCGTCTGCAGGATTTCCTGGCGGCCCTGCAGGCTTCACCCAACGGGGTGGTGTTGCTGGACGCGCACGGGCGCATCGAATGGTTCAACCAGACGGCAGCCCAGCACTTCGGCCTGGACTCGGGGCGTGACCTGTTGCAGCACATGGTCAATCTGGTGCGTGATCCGGCTTTCACGGCCTATGTTTCTGGGGGGAACTACCAGTCCAGCGTGGTCATGCAGGGGCGGGCCCACAGCAGCGCCCATCCCTCGCGCCTTTCGGTTCACCTGCATGACTACGGTGAGGGCCGGCGCCTGCTGCTTTCGCGTGACGTCACCATGTTCGAGCAGGCCGAGGCCATGCGGCGCGACTTCGTGGCCAACGTCTCGCACGAGATCCGCACGCCGCTGACGGTGCTTTCCGGTTTTGTCGAGACCCTGCAGACCCTGCCGCTGGACGCCACCGAGCGCGCCCGTTACCTGGATCTGATGGCCCAGCAGGCCGGGCGCATGCAGTCCCTGGTGAGCGACTTGCTGATGCTCTCGCGCCTGGAGGGCAGCCCACTGCCCGGGGCTGCCGAGTGGTCGTCATTGCCCGCGCTGATGGGGCAGGTGGAGCAGGAAGCGCAAGTCCTCTCGGCGGTGCTGAATCCGCCCATGACCGGCCCGGCACAAACGCTGGTGTTCGAGCCGGCGCCCGCCCGTGAACTGGCCGGCAGGCCTTCGGAGCTGCACAGTGCGCTCTCCAATCTGGTCAGCAACGCCGTGCGCTACACGCCGGCCGGTGGCGAGGTGCGCTGCGGCTGGCTGATGCTGGAGGACGGCCGCGTGGAGTTTTACGTGCAGGACAGCGGCCCGGGCATCGCACCCGAACACATTCCGCGTCTGACCGAACGTTTTTACCGCGTGGACCGCAGCCGTTCGCGCGACACCGGCGGTACCGGCCTGGGCTTGGCCATCGTCAAGCACGTGGCTCAGCGCCATGGCGCCGAATTGCACATCGAGAGCAGCCCGGGCAAGGGCTCACGCTTTTCCATCCTGTTTCCGGCCAGCCGGGTTCGCCAGCTGTCCTGAGCGTCAGTCGCAGAGGCTACTTGCCGGGCTGGTGTTCACGCCGCAGCACCTGCCAGATCATCAGCCAAAAGCTCAGGGCCGCGAGCGCCAATGCCGTGGCGCCGGCCATCCAGAAGGCCGCCGGGGTCTGCAGCGCAGGCCAGGGGCCGAGACCGCGATAGGCCAGCAGGAAGCCGCCATACAGGCCCAGGCCCCACAGCAGCACGCCGTAGATCAGGAAGGGGGCCAGCGTGATGCGCCAGCAGCGCAGCACGAAGACTGCCAGGGCCTGCAGGCCGTCGAACAGGTGGTAGATCGCGGTCCAAAACAGCAGCGGCACGGCCAGCGCCACCACCTCGGGGCTGCTGGCATACAGCCGGGCCAGCGGGCCGCGTACCAGCACCAACGTGGTGGCCAGCAGAACGGCGCTGCCCAGCACGAGCACGAAACCGACTCCCACTGCATGACGCGCCTTGCTCGCCTGGCCGGCGCCCAGCCAGTAGCTGGTGCGTGCGCTGGTGGCGATGCCGATGGCCAGCGGCACCATGTAGAGCACAGCGGCCAGGTTGGCGGCGATCTGGTGGCTGGCGGCCGCCGTGGTGCCCAGGCGCGCCACGAACAGCGCCATCAGCGTGAAGGAGGTCACCTCGATCAGGATGGTCAGGCCGCTGGGTACGCCCAGGCGGGCGAAGGCAGCGAGCACTTTCCAGTCGGGCCGGCCGGGTGCGTGCCAGAGCTGGTAGGGCGCGTACAGGGTGCGCGTGCGCAGCAGCCACAGGGCCAGGGACAGCATGGCCACGTGCACGACCAGGGTGGCCCAGGCGCAGCCTTCGGCTCCCCGGGCCTCCAGGCCCAGGCCGCCGAAAGCGAACCAGATGGAGAGCGGCACCTTGACGCCGAGCGAGCCCAGCTGCAGCCAGGTCACCAGCTGGGGCTTGCCCAGGCTCTGGTTGAACGTACTGTAGAGCCGGAACATCAGCGCCGCTGGCAGGGCCAGCGCCAGCACGCCCAGGTAGGCCAGCACCTCGGCGCGCAGCGCCACCGGCACATCGGCCCAGTCGAGCAGGAAACCTGGATTGAGCAGGATGGACAGGCCGACCAGTACCAGTGCCAGCCACAGGTACAGCGCCTGGCGGATGGAGTGTCCGAGTTGCGCAGGTTTGCGGGCTCCGTGCAATTCGGACCAGACCGGCAGCAGGGCTGTCAGCACGCTCATCAAGCCGACGTACACGCTCATGTAGATGGCGGAACCCACCGACAGCGCGGCCAGCGAGGCCTCGGCGTAGCGGCCGGCGACGATGGTGTCGGTCACGCCATAGGCCATGGTGGCCAGCTGGCCCACCAGCACGGTGCCGGCATGGCGCGCGATGGTCTTGAACTCGGGCACGGGATCAGCGGGTGGCGGTGGCCGGGAGACGGCGGTAGATGGCCAGATCTTCCTCGCCTTCGCGCGGGTGGCCCAGTTCGCTGTGCAGCTGCCACTGCGCCGGGCTGAGGATCTCGGGTGTCTGCCGCACGATGCCCCGATCGATGATCAGCCAGTCGCAGCGGGCGCTGTCGTTGGCCGGTTCCAGGCGCAGGCGCGAATGCAGCTGCAAGGCCGCCAGCTGACCGCGGGAGAGACCGAAGTGCGCCAGGCAGCCGGCCGGCTGCACGGTGGCCTCGATGCGCCGTACCAGGGGCGCGTAACTGCGGGCAAAGTCCAGCGCCGGCATCCACAGCGTGGTCAGCAGCAGCCAGGACAGGGCGGCGCCGCCGGCGGGCAGCACCATGCTTTTCCAGAGCGCGGCGCGGTGCCGGCCGATGCGCCATTTCACCAGCCAGCCCCAAGCGAGGGTGGCCAGGGTGGCGAAGACAAAGGGCAGGATGACGAAGCGCGGCTCGAATCCGGGCAGCAGACGCGCCACGTTGGCGGCGGGCTGGGGCGGGAAGCCGGTCAACATGGCGATCCAGACCACCCAGATGACGAGTGCACAGGTGGTGAAGAACAGCAGCGTGAACCAGTCGATCAGGGCCGACACGCTGCGTCCCAGCGTGGGAAGGGCGAAGGCGGCCAGCGTGGCCAGGGCCGGCAGGGCCAGCAGCAGGGCCCGGTCGCCGGCCGGGGTGATGAGCGTGGCGCCCACGGTGATCGTGGTGTACCACAGCGGCAGCGAGAGGTGGCGGCTGGGCCGGCGGTCGAAGAGCTGGCGGCGCCAGCGCCACAGCGTCCACAGCACCAGGGGCCAGGCGGGCCAGGTGAACCACAGCAGCAGGCTGCCCAGGCCATGCCAGGCGGCCCAGGTGGGCGCGGGCAGGCCGATGCGCCAGCGCCAGAGGTCAAGCGCGCTGGCCAGCACGGCCACCGCCAGGGTCAGCGCCAGCAGCCGCTTCAGGTCACGTCGGTAGTGGCTGGTATTTTCCTGCGCCTGGCTGCGGTCCAGCACGTGCGCCAGCAGGGCGCCCAGGGCCAGCAGCAGGGCCATGGACGGGCCGCCCGAGAGCGTGAGGCCGGTCAGGCCGACCAGGGCCGAGAGGGTCGGCGTCCAGCGCCGGTAGGGCAGGGCGGCAAAGGCGTAGAAGCTCAGCGCCGTGAAGCACAGCTGGGCCAGGGCCGGGGTGGTCTCGTGCGAGAGCTGGGCCAGACCCAGGCAGGCGATGAAGGCGAGCAGGCCGCCATCTGCCATGGCACGGGCGTAGTCGTTGGGGCGGGCTTCACCACCGAAGGCGAAGGCCACGGGTTGGGCCCGCGGGCTGCGCGCCAGGTAGTAGATGCCCTGCCAGACCGCAATCAGGGTCAGGGCCAGCAGGCCGATGAAGGGCAGGCGGGCGGCAAAGTCGGCTGCGATCCAGGACGGCGCCAGTTGCAGGGCCCAGGCGCCCAGCCAGTAGGGCAGCAGGGCGTCGACCTCGGGGGGCTGGTTCAGAAGGGTGGGCGAGAACCAGCTGGCGCGGCCGGCGGCCAGTTCGGCCATGTAGCCATAGGCGGTGATGTCGGCGCTGCGCCAGGGACTGCGCCCGATGAAGCCGGGCAGCAGATAGGCCAGGGCGAAGAGCCAGAGCGCCAGGTGGGGCAGGCGGCGCACGGCGCCCTGGGCGACGATGGCGGGGCTGGGCTGGTTCACGCGCGGATCATGCCAGAGGACATGGGGCTAAGGGGCTGGAAGGGTTCGGGAATGGAAAAGGGCAGCGCGGTAAACCGGGCTGCCCTCGACTGGAAAACGGCGACCAGATTACTTGGCAGCAGTCTTGCCGAAGCGGTTGCGGAATTTCTCCACGCGGCCGCCCATGTTGTCCACCGACTTCTGGGTGCCGGTGTAGAAGGGGTGCGACTCGCTGGAGGTGTCCAGCTTGAAGAGCGGCAGTTCGCGGCCGTCTTCCATCTTGATCATTTCCTTGGCGTTGGCGCAGGAACGGGTCACGAACTTGAAACCGTTGGACAGGTCCACGAAGCAGACTTCGCGGTAGTTCGGGTGAATGCCTTCTTTCATGATTCTTCCTCTAGGTGCGGGAGCCGGCCTGGACCATCCAGACTACTTTCCGCGAAAAACGCAGATTATACAAGTAAATCAAGGACTTGGCTTGATTTCCGGTTGAGATCAGCCGCCGCGACGCATCATGTCGAAGAACTCGTTGTTGTTCTTGGTGGCACGCATCTGCTTGAGCACCATTTCCATGGCCTCGATCTCGTCCATGTTGTAGAGGAACTGGCGCAGGATGCGGGTCTTCTGCAGGATTTCGGGTTGCAGCAGCAGTTCTTCGCGGCGGGTGCCGCTGCGGTTGAGCTGGATGGAGGGGAAGACGCGCTTCTCGTACAGGCGGCGGTCCAGATGGATTTCGGAGTTGCCGGTGCCCTTGAACTCCTCGAAGATCACTTCGTCCATGCGGCTGCCGGTGTCCACCAGCGCCGTGGCGATGATGGTCAGCGAGCCACCTTCTTCGACGTTACGGGCGGCACCCAGGAAACGCTTGGGGCGCTGCAGGGCGTTGGCGTCCACACCGCCGGTCAGCACCTTGCCCGACGACGGCACCACGTTGTTGTAGGCGCGGGCCAGGCGTGTGATGGAGTCCAGCAGGATCACCACGTCCTTCTTCAACTCGACCAGGCGCTTGGCGCGCTCGATCACCATCTCGGCCACGTGCACATGGCGGGCGGCCGGCTCGTCGAAGGTGGAGGCAATCACCTCGCCCTTGACGGTGCGCTGCATCTCGGTCACTTCTTCCGGACGCTCGTCGATCAGCAGCACCATCAGGTAGCTGTCGGGGTAGTTGGCCGAGATGGCGTGCGCGATGTGCTGCATCATCACGGTCTTGCCGCTCTTGGGCTGCGCCACGATCAGGGCGCGCTGGCCCTTGCCGATGGGGGCGATGATGTCGATGACACGGCCGGTGATGTTTTCCTCACCCTTGATGTCCTGTTCCAGCTTCATCTGCACCTTGGGGAACAGCGGCGTCAGGTTCTCGAACATCACCTTGTGCTTGTTCGTCTCGGGCGAACCGCCGTTGACCTTCTCCAGCTTGTTCAGCGCGAAGTAGCGCTCGCCATCCTTGGGTGTGCGCACTTCGCCTTCGATCATGTCGCCGGTGTGCAGGTTGAAACGACGTACCTGGCTGGGGCTGATGTAGATGTCGTCGGTGCTGGCGGTGTAGCTTGAATCAGGGCTGCGCAGGAAGCCGAAACCGTCGGGCAGGATCTCCAGCACGCCGTCGGCAAACACCTGTTCACCGGTCTTGGCGCGCTTCTTGATGATCGCGAACATCAGCTCCTGCTTGCGCATGCGGCCGGTGTTCTCGATTTCGAGGGCCTCGGCCTGCTGGAGGATTTCAGATACGTGCAGTACCTTGAGTTCGTTTAAGTGCATGGATGGAGCCCCAGTGGGGTGTGGCTATATCGATCGGGGGGGTGTGCAACTGAGCAGACGCCGGGGTCTTGCCAGCCGGGAACTCGAACCGGTTCAGGATGGAACCGGCGATTGCTGGAGATTATGACAGGAAAAAAGGCCGCCGCGCAGTATTGCGTCGGCGGCCCTGTTCAGAGCGGATGGGGTGGCTTCAGGCCAGTTGCTGGTCGATGAAGGCGGTCAGCTGGGCCTTGCTCATGGCGCCGACCTTGGTGGCGGCCAGCTGGCCGTCCTTGAACAGCATGAGCGTGGGGATGCCACGGATGCCGAACTTGGCGGGGATGTCGCGGTTCTCGTCCACATTCATCTTGGCCACCTGCAGCTTGCCCTGGTAGGTGCCGGCCACTTCGTCCAGCACGGGGGCGATCATCTTGCAGGGACCGCACCACTCGGCCCAGTAGTCGACCAGCACGGGTTGGCTGGATTTGAGGACGTCGGTTTCGAAGGACGCGTCGGAAACATGCTTGATCAGGTCGCTGGCCATGAGGGCTCCTTGGTCTATGAGGCAATGCGGCTACAGTTGCGGCATTGTGACAGAAACCACGGATTTTCGTTGGCAACAGTGGCTTGCCGGCATCGAGGCCCACATGCACGCACGCGGCGCGCACCCGGCCCGCACCGTGGTCCTGCTGCCCTATGCGCAGCTGATGCCGCAGGCCGCGCGACTGTGGGCCCGTCTGCACCCGGACGGCTTTGCGCCGCGCTTCGAAACCACGCAGAACTGGTGCCGCAGCCTGGGTGGGCACCACCCGGCCTCGACCGATGTCAGCTTCGATGCCGCGCTCGACGTGCTGACGGCGCAGGCGCTGCTGGAGCAGGCCGGTCTGGGTACACGCGCGCAGGCCGCCACCCCCTTGCTGCTTGAAGCCGCTCAGCAGCTGGCGCCCCTGGCCGCGGCCGTGCCGCCGGCGCAGCGGGCCACCTGGGCTGTGCAGGCCCGCGCTGCGGCCATGACCGGCATGGATGCCGGCGCCCTGGCGCTGGAGGTCGCCGTGGCGCAGCTGGCCGTGGCCTGGGCTGCCAATTCTTCCTATCCCAGCGATGTGCTTTTTGAATCGCGCGTGATCGAGTCCACCGACTGCCTGGTCGCCGTGCCTGGTTTCCAGCCCGATCCCTTGCCCGCGGCCCTGCGCTCGGTCTGGGGCGAGCGCATGCTCGTGCTGGCGTGCGAGGCGGCGTTGGTCCCGCCGGCCACGCCGGCCCTGCATCGCGCGCGGGACGCGCAGGACGAGGCGCAGCTGGCCGCCGCCTGCGTGCTGCGCCACCTGCAGGCCGGGCGTGCGCCGGTGGCGCTGGTGGTCACCGACCGGGCGCTGACACGCCGCGTGCGCGCCATGCTGGCCGGACAGGACATCCAGATCCGGGATGAGACCGGCTGGAAGCTCTCCACCAGCCGGGCCGGGGCCCAGCTCATGGGCGCCTTGCGTGCCTGCGCCTGGAATGCCAGCAGCGACGCCGTGCTGGACTGGCTCAAGAACTCGCCCGCCTGCGACACCGCGGCCGTGCGCCAGCTCGAAGCCGCACTGCGGCGCCAGCCGCAGCGCGCCTGGCGCCATGTTCCGGCCACGCTGGACGCGCGCGAGCAGCCCGCGCTGGCCGCCTTGCTGGCTCAGGTCGAGGCGGCCCGCGAGCCGCTGCAACGCGGTCGTACGCTGGCGCAATGGCTCACGGCCCTGGGCGAGCTGTTGCAAGGCAGCGGCCAGTGGGCCTTGCTGCAGGACGACGTGGCCGGCGAGGCGGTCCTGGGCGCGCTGAGATTGGGTCCGGGCGGTGCAGCCTTGCCGCCCGATGCGCTGTGGGCCCGGCGCCGCCTGGCGCTGCCCGAGTTCACGCACTGGGTGGACCAGGTGCTGGAGGCCGTGAGCTTCAAGCCCGACTACCCGGCGCAGGAGCAGGTCGTGATCCTGCCGCTGGCGCAGATGCTGGGCCGTCCCTTCGCAGCCGCGGTGCTGCCGGGCTGTGACGAGATCCGCCTGAATCCCTCGCCCGAGCCGCCCGGCCTGTGGACGGCCGCGCAGCGTGCCGCCCTGGGCCTGCCCGCCCGCGAGGCGCTGGATGCCGCCCTGCGCGCGGCCTGGCGCGATGCCCTGTGCACGGCGCAGGTGGACCTGCTCTGGCGCACCAGCGACGAGGGGGGGGAGCCCCTGTTGCCCAGCCCGCTGGTGCAGCAGATCCGCCATGACTCGGGTGATGGCCAGGCCGACGATCCGCGCGCCAGGCGCGAGATCGTGCCCACTCCGGTGCCACGGCCGCTGCCGATGGCGCCACAGCTGGGCGTGGCACGCCTGTCGGCCAGCGCCTACCAGGACCTGCGCCATTGCCCTTACCGTTTCTTTGCCTTGCGCCAGCTCGGCCTGAAGGAGGCGGAGGAGATCGAGGGGGAACTCGACAAGCGCGACTTCGGCCTCTGGCTGCACGCCGTGCTCAAGGCCTTCCACGACCGTTTGCACGAAGATCTCAGTGCTGATGCCGCGCAGCGGCGTGCGCTGATCGACGCGGCCGCGGTCGAGGTGACGCAATCCATGCGCCTGGCCGAGGACGAGTTCCTGCCTTTCCAGGCCGCCTGGCCCCGGGTGCGCGAGGGTTACCTGGACTGGCTGGCCGGCCACGAGGCGACCGGGCTGCGCTTCAGCGAGGGCGAGCGCGAGTCGGCGCAGCCGCTGGGCAGCCTGACGCTGGTGGGCCGGCTTGACCGCGTTGACCGTTCCAGCAGCGATGAGCTCATGGTCATCGACTACAAGACCGAACCGCAGAGCGTCACGCGGGAGCGCACCAAGACGCCTTTGGAAGACACCCAGCTGGCCTTCTACGCGGCACTGCTGCCGCAGGACACGCTGCGCGCGGCTTACGTCAACGTGGGCGAGAAGGACGGCACACGGACGTTCGAGCAGGACGATGTGGTGGAGGTGCGCGATGCCTTGATCCACGGCATCGTGGACGACTTGCAGCGCATTGCGGGGGGGGCGGGCATGCCAGCGTTGGGGGAGGGGACTGTTTGTGAGTTTTGTGCGGCGCGGGGTTTGTGTCGGCGGGATTTTTGGAGTGAGTCATGAGTTGGTTTTGCTGCCGCAAGGCTGACTCTTTCCCCCCCTATCCCCCCCCGCCCCCTTCCCGCCCCCGCCGGGGCGGGAAGGGGGAGCCTGATTTTGTTTCTTCGCGCCGGCTACGCTACTACGAGGGTGAGTTTGCGATCTGGAATTGCGTGCCGAGAGTTCTCGGTACCGGTCGTAGTAAACGGCTTGATCGCTGGCGCGCAGCTGCCAGCCGGGGGCACGCACAGCCCGGCGCGTTCTCTACGACCGTCAGCCTGGAATGCTGGCATCCAAAACACAGTGGCGACATTGGCGCTGTAGAAGCGTATCCAGCAACCAATTGCCAAATCGGGCTCCCCTTCCCGCCCCGGCGGGGGGGGGGAGGGGGGGGGGGGGGGAAGAGCAACCCCTGCGGGAGGCAACACAAAATGAGCCAACCCGCCTACGAACGCAACGGCGACCCAGTCGCCAGAGAAGACTTTTACAAGATCGCCTGCGACCCCAACCGTCACGTGGCAGTGGAAGCCTGCGCCGGCGCCGGCAAGACCTGGATGCTGGTCTCGCGCATCCTGCGTGCGCTGCTCGAGGGCGCCGCCCCGCACGAGATCCTGGCCATCACCTTCACCAAAAAGGCCGCCGGCGAGATGCGCCAGCGTCTCATGGAGTGGCTGGAGCAGTTTGCCCACGCCAGCGACGAGCAATTGCACAAGGAGTTGCTGGTCCGCGGTGTCGAGCCGGCGCGCGCGCGGGAGTTGTGCGTACCCCTGCGCCAGCTCTACGGCCAGCTGCTGGCCCAGGGCCGGCCGGTGCAGATCCGGACCTTCCACAGCTGGTTTGCGGCCTTGCTGCGCAACGCGCCGATGTCGGTGCTGGAAACGCTGGGCCTGCCGGCGGGTTATGAACTGCTGGAGGACGATGCCCCGGCCATCGCGCAGGTGTGGCGGCCTTTCCAGGCGCGCCTGTTGCGCGAACCCGAAGCGCGGGCCGACTACGAGGCCGTGGTGGCTGGCCATGGCCGTTTCCAGACCGAGAACGCGCTGACCGCGGCCCTGCAGCGCCGTGTGGAGTTTCTGCTGGCCGATGGCGCCGGCACGGTGGAGGCGTCGGTGCCGGCCTTTGAGGTGCTCTATCCCGAACTGGGCGGCGAGGACACGCCGGCGCGCGTGCTGCGCCAGCCGGCCGTGCGTGCCCGGTGGCTGGCCCGGGCCCAGGCCCTGGGCCAGGAAAAGAACAAGACACCGCAGAAGGCGGCGGCGGCCGTCATTGACGCCTATGCCTTGCTGGACGCTGCGGTCAGCGCAGCCCAGCTTGACGAGGCACTGCAGATCCTGCGCGCCGGTTTTTTCGTCAAGGACGAGGACCGCCTGACGCAGCACCTGCTGAAAGTGGGCGCGGCGCAGGAGGCCGAGCCCGAGCTGCAGCGCCTGTGCGCCGCGCAGCAGCAGCACGAGGCCTGGCGTTACCAGCAGCGTCTGATGCGGCTCACGCGCCTGCTGATCGACGAATACGCCATGCTCAAGCGTGAGCGCGGCTGGGTCGACATGAGCGACATCGAACGCGCCGCCTTGTACCTGCTGGCCGACCCGGTGCTGGGCGGCTGGGTGCAGGAGCGGCTGGACGCGCGCACCCGCCACCTGCTGATCGACGAGTTCCAGGACACCAACCCCCTGCAATGGCAGGCCCTGCACGCCTGGCTCGGCAGCTACGCGGGCAGCGGTGGCGGCGCGGTGGCACCGCGGCTTTTCATCGTGGGCGATCCCAAGCAGAGCATCTACCGCTTCCGCCGCGCCGAGCCTCAGGTCTTCAAGGCGGCCAAGGCCTTTGTGCGCGAACTCGGCGGCGAGCTGCTGAGCTGCGACCACACGCGGCGCAATGCGCCCGCCGTGCTGACCCTGGTGAACCAGGCCATGGGAGAGGCCCAGGCACAGAACGATTACGAAGGTTTTCGGGCCCACACCACCGAATCGCAAGAGACGGGCAGCGTGCGGGCCCTGCCGCAGATTCCGCGGCCCGACAAGCCGGAGAAGGGTGCGGACGCCCCGGCGGTCTGGCGCGACAGCCTGACCCAGCCGCGTGTCATGCCCGAGGAAACGCTGCGCACGCAGGAATGCCGCCAGGCGGCGCGCTGGCTGGCGGCGCAGATCGCCGAAGGCCTGCGGCCGCAGGACATCATGGTGCTGGCGCGCAAGCGGGATCGTCTGGCCGTCATGCAGGAGGAGTTGCGCGAGCTGGGCATCCCGGCCCAGCAACCCGAGAAGAGCGAACTGGGCGATGCGCCCGAGGTGCAGGACCTGGTGGCCCTGCTCGATGCCCTGGTCTCGCCGGCGCACGACCTGTCGCTGGCGCGTGCGCTCAAGTCGCCGCTGTTCGACGTCAGCGATGACGATCTCATCGCGCTGGCGCTGCGCCAGCGCGAACACCGTGCCCCCTGGTTCGACCTGCTGCAGCAGGGCCAGGGCTTGCCGCCAGCGCTGCAGGCCATCGCGCCGCAGTTGCTGCGCTGGAAGCGCTGGCTGGATACGCTGCCGCCGCACGATGCGCTCCATGCCATCTACGACGATGGTGACGTGCTGGCGCGTTTTGTGGCCGCCGCGCCGCCCACCTTGCGTGAGACCGCGCGGACCAAGCTGCAGGCTCTGCTGGCGGCGGCCCTGCAGGTGGATGGCGCGCGCTACGCCACGCCTTACGCTTTCGTGCGGGCGCTCAAGGCCGGCGGGGTGCCGGCGCCCGCACTGGCCGATGCCGATGCGGTTCGCCTGCTGACCGTGCACGGCGCCAAGGGGCTGGAGGCCGGGCTGGTGCTCCTGCTCGACACCGACGCGCCGGCCCAGCGCGCCCAGAGCATGGGGGTCTTGCTGGACTGGCCGGGCGAGGACGAAGTACCGCGTTGTTTCATCTTCCTGGCCAGCGAGAGCCGGGTGCCGCCCAGCGTGCGCGAGGCGCTGCAGGTGGAGGAACAGGCACGCCAGCGCGAGGAGCTCAACGCCCTGTACGTGGCCTTGACGCGGGCCCAGCGCGGCCTGGTGCTCTCGTCGGTCCAGCCGCACCAGGCCAATGGTGCGAGCTGGTGGCAGCGCCTGCAGGCCGGCTGCGATTCCATCGCGCGGGAGGACATTCCCGAGCTGGCGGGTCCCGCCACGGCCCGGACGCCGGGGGTGATCAGCCTGCCCGTTCTGCCGGTGTTTTCCGCGCTGGCGCCGTTTGCTATCAAAAAAGGAGCTTCCCAGGATGCCGCCACGCCCGAGGCCCGGGTGGGCCAGGCCATGCACCGCCTGCTGGAGTGGGCGGCGCTGGATGCCACAGGCTGGTCCGCAGCCCAGGTGCAGCGTGCCGGCACCGAGTTCGGCCTGGACGAAGCGCAGGCCCGGCAGGCTGCGGCCATGGCCCTGCGCATCCTGCAGGGCGAGGGCGCCTGGGCCTGGCGCTCGGGCGAGGTGGCGTGGCAAGGCAACGAGGTGCCCGTTACGCTGCAGGGCAGCGTGCGCCGGATCGACCGGCTGGTGCGCAAGATGGATGGCAGCTGGTGGGTGCTGGATTACAAGTCGGCTGCGCAGCCGCAGATCCAGGAGGAATTGCAGTCGCAGCTGCGCGATTACTGTGCCGCGGTGCAGGCGGCCTGTCCGGGCGAGCCGGTGCGCGCCGCCTTTCTGAGCGCACAGGGAACCCTTGAAGAGATCAAATAAGGTGAAACACCCCCTGAGCCGCTGCGCGTCTCCCCCCTCTCTCGCCTGCGGCGGGAGGGGGGCGGCACCAACGGCCCGGCTGAGCCGGTTCCGTGGTGCCCCTGGTCTGGGTGGATGCATGGCGTGGGTGTCGCGCGCCGGTGAATGGAATGATTGAAATGCAGAACAAAAAAGTGGTGGTGATCGGCGGCGGTCCGGCCGGCCTGATGGCGGCCGAAGTGCTGGTGCAGGCCGGCGTGGCCGTGGACCTGTACGACGCCATGCCCTCGGTGGGCCGCAAGTTCCTGCTGGCCGGCAAGGGCGGTTTGAACCTCACGCATTCCGAGCCGGCGGACCGTTTTGCCGAGCGCTACGGCGCCCGTCGCACGCAGATCGAGGCGCTGCTGCGCGACTTCGGTGCGCCCGAGCTGCGCGCCTGGGCGCAGGGCCTGGGCATCGAAACTTTTGTGGGCAGTTCCGGCCGCGTGTTCCCCAAGGACATGAAGGCCGCGCCGCTGCTGCGTGCCTGGTTGCAGCGCCTGCGCCATCCGGCGCATGGCGGGTCGGGCGTGGCTTTCCACATGCGGCATCGCTGGCTGGGCTGGTCCGAGGACGGCCGCGAACTGCGTTTCGAATCGCCGGAAGGCGAGGTGCGCGTGCCGGCCGACGCGGTGGTGCTGGCCCTGGGCGGCGGTAGCTGGGCGCGGCTGGGTTCCAACGGTGCCTGGGTGCCCTTGCTGGCCGCACGCGGCGTGGCGGTGGCGCCCTTGCTGCCGGCGAATTGCGGTTTCGACGTGGCGCTGCAGTGCAAACTGCCGCCCGAGGGACAGGCCCTGCCGGTGCAGGCGGTGCCGGCGCCAGCGGGCTGGAGCGCGTTTTTCGCCAGCCGTTTTGCCGGCCAGCCCTTCAAGACCGTGGCCATCCGCTGCACGGACGGCCTGGGCCGCAGCTTCGAACGCAAGGGCGAGTTCGTCGCCACCGCCACCGGGGTGGAGGGCAGCCTGGTTTATGCGGCGTCCCATCTGCTGCGCGAGGAGATCATCCGCACCGGGCACGCCACACTGCATCTGGACCTGCTGCCCGACATGACGGCCGAACGTGTGCTGGCCGAGGTGATGCACCCGCGCGGCTCGCGTTCGCTCTCCAGCCACCTCAAGAGCCGCTTGGGCATCGATGGCATCAAGGCCGCTGTCCTGCACGAGCTGCTGGGCAAGGACGACATGCACGACAGCCACAAGCTCGCGGCAGCCCTCAAGGCCTTGCCGCTGCAACTGGTCGCGGCACGGCCCATCGACGAGGCCATCAGCAGCGCCGGCGGCGTGCTGTTCGAAGTGCTGAATGCGGACCTGATGTGCGAGGCCCTGCCGGGTCTGTTCTGCGCAGGCGAGATGCTGGACTGGGAGGCTCCTACGGGGGGGTACCTGCTCACGGCCTGCCTGGCCAGTGGCCGGCGGGCGGCGCAGGGGGTCTTGCGCCACCTGCACGGCTGACGGCTCCAGCGTCAGCCGTGCAGGTGCCGCAGCGGCCGGGCCGGGCAGGGGAGGCGGGCCATGCCCGCCGTGTTCCCTATTTGCGCTTGCCAGCCTTCCTGGGGCTGCACATTTGCGCCAGCACATCGAACACCGCTGCCGTGTCGTTGTCGGCATGGCCCATGCCCATGGCGGCGTTGTAGACCGGCAGTGTGGCGGCGAACAGCGGCGCCGGGGTCTGCGTTTGCGCCAGGGCGGCGCTGATGAGCTTCATGTCCTTTTGCCAGATGCCGACCTTCATGGTGGCCTGGTCCCAGCTCTGGTCGACCATCATGGGGCCGCGCACATCAAGCATCCTTGAGCCGCCCGCGCCATCGGACAGGACCTTGACGGCGAGTTCCGGGGCGATGCCGAAACGCTGGCCGAACAGCAGCACCTCGGCGGTCGACACGTTGTGGATGGCCACCAGAAGATTGGCCATCAGCTTCATCTTCATGCCGTTGCCGAACTCGCCCAGGTAGTAATTGGCCTTGGCGAAACCTTCGAACACCGGTGCCAGCTGCTTGACCGCCTTGGCCGGACCGCTGGAATAGATCGAGAGGTCCTTGCGCACGGCCTGGGCCCCGGTGCCAGACAGCGGGCAGTCCAGCAGCGTGATGCCCTTTTTAGCCAGGATTTTCTTCGCAGCCAACTTGTCGTCCACTTCCAGCGTGCTGGTTTCCACCACGATCAGGCCCTTGTTTCCGGCCTGGGCCACGGCCTGCGCGGCATCCATCAGCGCCTGGGGGCTGGGCAGCGAGGTGATGATCACGTCCACCCGCGAGGCCAGATCCGCCATGCTGGTGCAGGGTTTGCCGCCGACCTTCTTCAGGCGCGCGCGGGCCGTGGTGTCGGGATCGAAGCCGAAGACCTCGAAGCCGGCCTTCAGCAGATTGGCGGACATGGCCGAGCCCATGATGCCCAGGCCCAGGAATCCGATGCGGGTGGTCGGGGCCGGTGCGGGCGCCGCGGTCTTTTTCTTGGTGGTCATTTGATCTCCTATTTGGTGTAAATTCCTGCGTAGTCTAAAACAAGACATCCACCGAGGGCTCCCGCCGTGATCCAACCCGACGCCAACTCCGCTTCCTCCCGCAGCCCGGTCACCGTGGGGCTGGTGGGCTACGGCTGGTGGGGCAAGACCATCGCCCGCCAGATTTCGCAGTCCGATCGCCTGACCCTCATGGCGGTGGTGGAGGTGAGCGCCGAGCTGCGCCGCGAGATGGCGTCCGATCCCTTGCTGGCCGGTGTGCAGGTCCTGGCCGATATGGATGCCTTCCTGGCGCTGGGAGGTATGGAGGCGGTGATCCTGTGCACCCCGCACCAGCAGCATGCCGACCAGATCGTGGCTGCCGCTGCGGCGGGCAAGCATGTGTTTTGCGAAAAGCCCCTGTGTCTCACGCTGGAGGACGCGCGCCGCGCCATCCGCAGCTGCGAGCGCCATCAGCGCGTGCTGGGCATCGGGCACGAGCGCCGCTTCGAGCCCACGGTGATCGCCCTGCGTCAGGAAATTGAGGCAGGGGTCTACGGCACCATCCTGCAGATCGAAGCGAACTTCAGCCAGGACAAATTTTTTGCGCTGCCCAAGGACAACTGGCGCCTGTCGAACCAGCACGCCCCGGTCGGCCCGCTGACGGCCACGGGCATCCATCTGGTGGACCTGGCCATCGCCATCCTGGGGCCCAGCGAGGCGGTGTGGGCGCGCCTGGCCACACGCGGTTCCGACTTCGAGAATGGCGACACCCTGGGCCTCATGCTGGCCTTCCCCGGTGGTGCCAATGCGCTGATCAGCGCCATCCTGGCCACGCCCTTCGAAGGACGCCTTGCGGTCTATGGCTCTCAGGGCTGGTTCGAGATCCGCGACCGCACGCATCCCGAGCAGCCCACCGGCTGGGACATCTGCCGCGTGATGCGGGGCCAGGCGCCCGTACGCAGCTTTGCGCCGCCGCATCCCACGGTGCTCGCCAATCTGGAGGCCTTTGCGGCGGCCATCCGCCAGGAGCGCCCCTATCCTGTGAGCCACCGCGAGATGCTGGCCAATGTGGCGGCCCTGGAGGCCATCATGACGTCCGTCGCCTCGGGCCAGATCGTGCCCGTGGCGGCACCAGACCTGCAGGCGCCGGCATGAGCACCAAGCACAGCGCACCGCGCAAGACGCGATTGAGCGGGCCGGAGCGCGAGCAGCAGATCTTGCGCGGGGCGGTCGAATTCTTCTCGGAAGTGGGCATGGGCGGCGACACGCGTGAGCTGGCGCGCCGACTGGGGGTGACCCAGTCCCTGATCTACAAGTATTTCCCCAACAAGGACGCGCTGATCGATCGGGTCTACCAGGAGGTCTACCTGGGACGCTGGAATCCCTTCTGGGAGTCGGTCATCCGCGACCGCAGCATTCCCCTGGAAGAGCGCCTGGTCAGCCTTTACATCGAGTACTCCAAGGTTGCGCTGACGCGCGACTGGGTGCGCATCTTCATGTTCTCCGGTCTGCGCGGCGAAAGCATCAACAAGAAGTACCTGGAGGTGCTGCGCCGGCGCATCCTGGAGCCCATCGCGCTGGAGCTGCGCCACGCGCTGCAACTGCCCGATGTGAAGACGCTGCCCCTGAAGACCGCCGAGATCGAGCTGGTGTGGAGCATCAATGCGCGCGTTTTCTATTTCGGGCAGCGGCGCTGGATCTTCGATGTGCCGATCGAGGGTGATGTGAACGAGATGATCCGTCTGACCATTGCCCATTTCATGGCCGGCGCGCGCGTCGTGCTGCCGCAGATCCTGGGCGTGGCGGCGCCGGCGAAAGCCCGCACAAAAAAGCGCGGCTAGGGCCGGCTAGCACGCATCATTTGAAATGATGATTAACCGGCCCTAAGGGAAATCCCCAGTGCTGTTGATCAAGTGGTCAACCTAAAGTGATCACATGAACACCCAACGAACCGCCTTCGACGCGCGCGAGCTGCGCAACGTCTTCGGAAGTTTTGGCACGGGTGTGACCGTGGTCACCTCGGGCCAGGCGGCCAGCCGCCGGGTGGGTGTCACGGCCAATTCCTTCAGCTCGGTGTCGCTGTCGCCCCCCATCGTCTCGTGGAGCCTGCTGGCAGCGTCCCCGAGCCTGGACGTCTTTGACCGCGCGGGCCGTTTTGTCATCAACATCCTGTCCGTCGACCAGCTCCCCCTCTCCAGGCGTTTTGCCAGTTCGGTCGCCGACAAGTTCGAAGGCGTGGCGTTCACGCCCGGGCTGGAGGGGCTGCCCGTGCTGCAGGACTGCGTGGCCACCATCGAATGCCGGACCACCGAACGCCTGCTGGTGGGCGACCATGTGCTGTTTTTGGGGCAGGTCGAAAACTACACCTACCAGCGCAAGCCCTCCCTGCTGTTTTGCCAGGGCGCCTATGTGCAGGGCGCCGAATGCAGCACGGCCTGATCCCGTCCATTCCTTAGGAGTCCACGTTGAAACACAGCATGTTCATGATGCCACTGCACGCGCTGGGGCGTGACATCGGGCAGACCCTGGCCGAGGACCGCGAGGCGGTCCTGCTGGCCGACCGCCTGGGCTACAGCGAGGCCTTTGTGGGCGAGCATGTCACCGACGCGGCCGAGACCGTCACCTCCAGCATGATGTTCCTGGCCAGCCTGGTGGCCGAGACCAAGAACATCATGCTGGGCACCGGCACCATCAACGTGCCCAACTCGCACCCGGCCGCCATTGCCGCGCAGGCGGCCATGCTGGACCACATGCTCAAGGGCCGTTTCATCATGGGCATCAGCCCCGGCGGCCTGATGTCGGATGCCGAGGTCTTCGGCAACTTCGGCCGCGACCGCAACGCCATGTTCGTCGAGGGCATCAACATGGTGCTCAAGATCTGGGCCTCCGATCCGCCTTATGACCTGGAAGGCGAGTTCTGGAAGGTATCGGTGGGCAAGACCATGATTCCCGAGATCGGGCAGGGTTTCATCATGAAGCCCTACCAGCGTCCCCACCCCCTCATCGTGGGCACGGCGGTGGCGCCTTTCTCCCAAGGCGTGACGGAAATGGCCAAGCGCGGCTGGCAGCCGATCTCGGCCAACTTCCTGCTGCCGGAATGGGTCAAGACCCATTGGCCGAAGTACGTGGAGGGCCGCGAAAGTGTGGGCGCCAAGGCCGACCCGAG
>NZ_KQ483358.1:2722113-2787699 GCF_001432305.1 Curvibacter sp. PAE-UM | reverse complement strand
GCCCCGCGCCCCGCCGCTACGCGCTGGAGGCGGGCGGACCCTACCATTTCTACTTCAAGCAGCTGGTGCGCAAGCTGGTGGGCGGGGGCGGACGCGGCAACCTGTTCAAGTCTGATCCCGCGATGGACGACGCGCTGATCACGCCCGAGTACGTGACGCAGCGGCTCGTGCTGGCGGGCACCGTCAATTCGGTGGTGGACCAGATCCTGGCTTTCCGCGAGAAGGTGGGCGACTTCGGCAACCTGCTCTACGCCTGCCACGACTGGATGGACCCGGCCCTGGGCAAACGCTCGATGGAGCTCTTTGCCACCGAGGTGATGCCGCGGGTCAATGCCGCGCTGCGGCGCTGACCCCCTCCGATTTCTGAACCGATCCAAGGACGATCCATGTTTTACACCTGTGCCGCCAGTTGCAGCGATCCCGCCCACGGCCACACCGAAGGCTTTTCATTGGCGGGGGGCAGCCGCGCTGTGAAGGCCGGCCCGGCGCCGAAGGCCCGGACCGCGCCGGCCAAAGCCGCGGTCAAGACGGGGGCGAAGCCCAAGGCCGCCACGACCCATGTGGTGAAGAACCGTCGTGGCCAGTCCAAGGTGGTGGACATCCATTGCCATTACCTCAATCCCGAGGTGAACAAGAAAACGGCCCATCTCAATGCCGCGCAGTACGATCCCACGGTCATCTTCGCCAACGATCTGACCAATCAGACCAATGCGCTGCAGATGAAGACCCGCGCGCCCAAGCTGATGGGTGTGGAGGAGCGGCTGCAGGACATGGACCGCATGGGGGTGGACATCCAGGCCGTGTGCCCCGCGCCCTATCACTACTTCTACTTCACCGAACCCCAGCTGGGCGCGGAGTTGGCGCGCGACGTGAACCACGGCATCGCCGAGCTGGTGGCCGGGCATCCCGACCGCTTTGTCGGCCTGGGTTCGGTGCCGCTGCAGAATGCCGAACTCGCCGTCCGCGAGCTGGAGTACTGCGTCAAGACCCTGGGCCTGCGCGGGGTGGAGATCTGCACCAACGTCAACGGCATGAACCTGACCGATCCGCGCCTGGGGCTGGAGAAGTTCTTTGCCAAGGCGAATGAGCTGGGCACCGTGATCTTCATGCACCCCCTGGGCTACACCCAGGGCGAGCGGCTGCGCAACCACTATTTCAACAACGTGATCGGCAACCCGCTGGAGACCACGGTGGCCGTCAGCCACCTGATTTTCGACGGCGTGGTGGCGCGCCATCCCAGGATCAAGTTCATTGCGGCGCACGGCGGCGGCTTCCTGGCCCATTACTGGGCCCGCATGGACCACGCCTGGAAGGCCCGGCCCGACACGCGCACGGTGATCAAGCGCAAGCCCTCCAGCTACCTGGAGAAGTTCTATTTCGACACCATCACCTTCGACCCGCGCATGTTGAAGAACCTGATCGACCGTTACGGCGCCGACCACGTCCTGCTGGGCACCGACTATCCCTACGACATGGGCGAGGAAGATCCGCTGGGCCTGATTGCCAGCGTCAAGGGGCTGCCGGCCAGCGAGCGCCGCATGATCGAAGGCCTCAATGCCATGAAGCTGCTGAAGATCAAGGCCTGAGCGGTGGCCCATGACGCGCCAGGCCGGTCCAGGGATCACAGGGTTAACACCCTCGATGCTTTCAACGGTGTGCACGCAGAATTAAAAGTCGATGTCCAGTTCGGCGATTAATTGAATTTCCAACAACCCAAGGAGATGACATGAAGTCGGTGTTGCTATCGAGTCTGAAAAGAAACAGTGCCCTGCTGCTGGCCTTGGGCCTGAGCTGCCTGTCGCCCATCGTGGCGGCGCAAGGTTTTCCCAACAAGCCGGTCAAGCTGGTGGTGACCTATCCGCCGGGCGGCAGCTCCGACCTGATGGCCCGCATCATGGGCCAGAAGCTCAGCGAGCACTGGGGGCAGCCCGTCATCATCGAAAGCAAGCCGGGCGCGGCCGGCTCCATCGGCATGGAATTCACGGCCCGCCAGCCGGCCGACGGCTACACCTTCGTGGTGGGCAACCTGGGCCCGGCGGCAGTGAACCCGCTGATCAGCAAGGTGCCCTACAGCATGGAGAAGGATTTCATTCCGGTCGCGCTCACGGCGACCGGCCCCAACATCCTGGCTGTGCCGGCTTCCTCTCCCTACAAGACCCTGGAAGACCTGCTCAAGGCAGCGCGGGCCCAGCCCGGCGCCATCAATTTCGGCACCAGCGGCCCCGGCAGCATGTCGCACCTGGGCGGCGAGCTCATCATGCGCCAGGCCGGCGTCAAGATGGTGGGCGTGCCCTACAAGGGCGGCGGCCTGGCCGTGACCGACCTGATCGCCGGCCAGATCCAGATGATGGTGTCGGACGCCTTGCCGGTCATCCAGCACATCCGCACCGGTCGCCTGCGCGCGCTGGCCATCACCAGCGAAAAGCGCTCGCCCATGAGCCCCGAGATCCCCACCTTCGCCGAAGCCGGCCTGCCGGGCTTGGTGGCCGTCAACTGGTGGGGCGTTTTCGTGCCAGCCGGCACGCCCAAGGCCGTCGTCGACAGCTACCAGCAGGCCCTGGTCAAGATCATGGCCAACCCCGACTTGAAAGAGCGGTTCGCCGGTCTGGGCGTCGAGGCCCATGCCAGCACCCAGGACGAGTTCAAGGCCTTCCTCGCTGCAGAGACGACCAAGTACGCCAAGCTGGTGGCCGACAACAACATCAAGGCTGACTAGCCTGCAACGCGACAAGGGGCACATCATGCGCATAGGCATCGCAGGAACCGGCAAGATGGGCAGCGCGATCGCCTCGCGCCTGCACACCCTGGGTCAACCGGTCACCGTCTGGAACCGCTCGAAGGCGCGCGCGCAGGCGCTGCTCGACAGCGGCATCGCCTGGGCGGCCACGCCCGCCGAACTGGCCACCCAGTGTGATGTGGTGCTCAGCCTGCTCACCAACGAGCAGGCCCTGGACGATGTGTACCTCTCGGCCCAGGGCTTGTGGTCCGGGCCGGTCAAGGACAAGCTCTTCATCGAGATGAGTACGGTCAAGCCCGCCAAGCAGCAGGAGCAGGCCGCGCGCGCGCGCGCCGTGCAGGCCGCCTATATCGAATGCCCGGTCAGCGGCAGCGTCGGTCCGGCCAAGGACGGCAAGCTGCTGGGTTTTGTCGGCGGCGAAGCGGCCGACCTGGCGCGAGCCCGTCCGGTGCTGGAGTTGCTCTGCCGCCGCATCGAGCACGTCGGTCCCCATGGTTCGGGCGCCACCATGAAGCTGGCGATCAACCTGCCGCTGATGGTCTACTGGCAGACCCTGGGCGAGGCGCTGTCCCTGATCGAGCCCCTGGGGCTGGATCCGCAACGGGTGATCGAAGTGTTCTCCGAGTCCTCGGGCGGGCCCAATATGCTCAAGGTGCGCGGCCCCATGATCGCGCAGGCGCTGGCCGGCCAGAAAAACGACGCGATCACCGTGGACGTGGCCACCATGCGCAAGGACGTGCGCGCCATGCTGGCCCAGGCCCAGTCGCTCGGGCGCAAGCTGCCGCTGACCGAAGCCACGCTCAAGAGCTTTGACCAGGCGGCACACAGCGGGCTGGATGCCGCCGACTGCTCCAAGCTGCCGGTCTGGTGGCTCAGTACAGGTGGCAAACTCTAGCGTCTTCCCCGGTACCCACGTGTCCTGCGCGGCGCGTGGGCTCCGTCTGCCGGCGCCTGCCGGTTCCCAACGATTCCAACCATCCGAGCTCCTGCCATGTCCGAACTCACCCTAGACACCGCCCTCACCATCGCCCAGGCTGCCGCCAAGGCGGCACGCACCGCCGGCTACCAGCCCATGGGCATCGTCGTGCTGGACCGGGCGGGTGATCTGGTGACCTTTCTGCGTGAAGACGGCGCGAGCATGTTCCGCTTCGACATTGCCAAAGGCAAGGCCTGGGGGGCCGTGGGTATGGGCGTTTCCAGCCGTGTGCTCGCCAATCGCGCCAAGGACAATCCCAACTTCTTTGTCACGCTGGCGGCCACCGCCCAGGGGCGGTTCCTGCCGCAGCCGGGTGCAGTGCTGATCAAGAACGCGCAGGGCCAGATCCTTGGCGCAGCTGGCGCCAGCGGTGGCACCGGGGACGAAGACGAAAAGATCTGCATCGCAGGCATCGAGGCCGCAGGCCTGGTCGCTGGCTGATCGGCGAGGGGACCCGGGCGCACGGCCCGGGGGTGTTGTGCCAAGGTCTGGATGGCGCGTTTGCGCTGCAGACCTCATCGCACATGTATGAGGTGACGGACCTCGACCCCGGCACTGGCTCCACAGTTAGGGCTGCTTGGTTCCCCACCTGACCCGGTTGGCCGCTTCACCATGCGGGAAGGCCCGTCGCTTTGTATTGTAAGGGCTGGGGCTGGAACTTAAAGGCCGCCGGTCCGGAATATTCGGCGCGGTCCACACCTTAGAATCGAGCGCATGTCCTATCTCGTGCTCGCCCGCAAATACCGGCCGAAGAGCTTCACCGAAATGGTGGGGCAGGAGCACGTGGTGCGGGCACTGGGCAATGCGCTGCAGACCGGGCGCCTGCACCATGCCTATCTGTTCACCGGCACGCGCGGCGTGGGCAAGACCACGGTCTCGCGCATCCTGGCCAAGTCGCTCAACTGCGTGGGCCCGGACGGCTCAGGCGGCATCACCGACCAGCCCTGCGGTGTCTGCCAGGCCTGCACCGACATCGACTCGGGTCGTTTTGTCGACTACACAGAACTCGACGCCGCCTCCAACCGCGGTGTGGACGAAGTCCAGGCCCTGCTGGAGCAGGCAGTCTACAAGCCGGTGCAGGGCCGCTTCAAGGTCTTCATGATCGACGAAGTCCACATGCTCTCGAACACGGCCTTCAACGCCATGCTCAAGACGCTGGAGGAACCGCCCGAGTACCTCAAGTTCGTGCTGGCCACGACGGACCCGCAGAAGGTGCCGGTCACCGTGCTGTCGCGCTGCCTGCAGTTCAACCTGCGGCCCATGGCGCCCGAGACGGTGCTGGAACACCTGGTCAAGGTGCTCGCGGCCGAGAACGTGCCGGCCGAGCCGGCGGCGCTGCGCCTGATCGCACGGGCCGCACGCGGCTCCATGCGCGACGCCTTGTCGCTGACCGACCAGGCCATCGCTTTCGGCTCGGGCCAGCTGCAGGTCGAGACGGTGCGCCAGATGCTGGGCAGCGTGGACCGCTCGCATGTGTTCCAGCTCATCGATGCGCTGGCCCAGGGCGACGGCAAGACGGTGGTGGAAACCTCCGAGACCTTGCGCGTCAACGGCCAGAGTGCGGCCTCCACGCTGGAAGAGATGAGTGTGGTGCTGCAGCGCATGGCCGTGCTGCAGGCAGTGCCCGACAGCGCCGACGAATCCGATCCTGAAGGCGCCGAGACGGCGCGCCTGGCCGCGCTGCTGCCGGCCGACGAGACGCAGCTGCTCTACAGCCTGTGCCTGCACGGGCGCGGCGAGCTGGGGCTGGCGCCCGATGAGTACGCCGCGCTCACCATGGTGCTCTTGCGCCTGCTCGCCTTCAAGCCCGGCGTTGCCGGGTCGGCTGAAAAAAAAACACTGAAATCGCCTGAAACACGGGCGGCGGCGTCCGTGCCGGTGGCGCGGCCTGCTGCGCCGGTCGCAGCGGCCCCCGTTTCGGCGCCCACGCCGCCGGTGGCGGCGCGCCCGATCACGGCGACAGCCCCGCCGTCCAGCGCTGCGCCGGTCCATCCGTCCCATGGGCAGGTGCTGTCCGTGGTCGATGCCGCCCATCCCACGCCACCCGCCACCCCGGTGGCGGGTGCGCCCGCCGCCGCCAAGGTGATGGCGGTGCCGGTGCGTGTGGCCCCCGAGTCGCGTGCCGACGCGCCTGGACCCAGTGCCGGCTCGCCGCTGGTGCCGACCGAGGAGGGCGCCTACTGGCACCTGACGGTGCAGCAGCTGGTGGCCAGCGAGGCCGTGACCGCTCTGGTGCGCGAACTGGCCCTGCAGTCGCAACTGGTGGCGCGCGACAGCGACCAGTGGCTGCTGCGCGTGGAACGCGAGTCGCTCAACTCCACCTCCAGCCGCGAGCGTCTGCAAGCGGCCCTGCAGGCCGCTGGCCACAATGTGACCCTGGCCGTGGAGATCGGCCGCGTGGGTGACAGCCCGGCCAAGCGCAATGCCGCCATTGCAGAAGAGAAGCAGCAGGCCGCAGAGAAACTGATTTACGAAGACCCCTTCGTGCAGACCATGATGCGTGACTTCGGCGCGAAAATCGTGCCGGGCAGCATCAAACCCATCGACATCAACGCTTAAGGAACGACATGTTCAACAAAGGACAACTCGCCGGCCTCATGAAACAGGCCCAGGCCATGCAGGACAACCTCAAGAAGGCCCAGGACGAACTGGCTTTCATCGAAGTCACCGGTGAGTCCGGGGCTGGCCTGGTCAAGGTGCTCATGACCTGCAAGCACGACGTCAAGCGCATCACCATCGATCCCAGCCTGCTGGCCGACGACAAGGACATGCTGGAAGACCTGGTGGCGGCCGCCTTCAACGCGGCCGTGCGCAAGGCCGAGGAGACCAGCCAGGAGAAGATGGGCAAGCTCACGGCCGGCATGCCGGGGTTGCCTGGTGGGATGAAATTCCCGTTCTGATTCGTGTCCGACGCCCATACCCTTGATGCGCTGATCCAGGCCCTGCGCCGGTTGCCGGGCGTGGGCGTGAAGTCGGCCTCGCGCATGGCCTTTCACTTGCTGCAGCATGACCGCGAGGGCGCACAGCTCCTTTCGCGGGCCTTGCAGGAGGCGGCTACCAGCGTGCGCCATTGCGCGCGCTGCCACACCTTCAGCGAAGGCGAGATCTGCGCCACCTGCCAGGACCCGGCGCGCGACGCCAGCAAGCTCTGCGTGGTGGAAACACCTGCTGACCAGATGGCGCTGGAGCGTACCGGTGCCTACAAGGGCCTGTACTACGTGCTCATGGGCAAGCTCAGCCCGCTGGACGGCATCGGTCCGCGCGATATCGGACTCAAGCAATTCTTCGAGCGTGCCAGCGATGGCACGGTGCGCGAGGTCATCCTCGCCACCAACTTCACGGCCGAGGGTGAGGCCACGGCGCATGTGATCGCCGAGGCGCTCAAGGTGCGCGGTGTGGCCTTTACGCGGCTGGCGCGCGGCGTGCCCATCGGCAGCGAACTGGAGTACGTGGACCTGGGCACCATCGCCCACGCCTTGGTGGACCGGCGATAATCCGCCGCAGATTTCGAAAGCCCTTGCGACCCACTCTCTTCGACGAAAACATCATGACCTTTGCCCGTTTCACCCTGGCCTACTGGTGTGTCCTGATCGCCGCCCTGTTGCCCATCCTCTGCGCCGGCATCGCCAAGTCCGGCATGATGGGCAAACCCCGTCGCGAGGGTGGCTACGACAATGACAACCCGCGCGCCTGGCTGGCGCAGCAGACCGATTGGCGGGCCCGCGCGAATGCGGCGCAGCAGAACAGCTTCGAGGTGCTGCCCTTCTTCATCGGTGCGGTCATCATTGCGCACCAGCTGGGCGCCCACCAGGCACGGCTGGACGTGCTGGCCTTCCTCTTCGTCTTCCTGCGCCTGTTCTACATCATGGTCTACGTCGCGGGCATGGGCACGGCGCGTTCGGTGGTCTGGGGCGTGGGTTTCCTGGTGAACATTGCCATCCTCTTTCTCGGTTATCGCTGAGAGGCCGGGCGGCGCTGCTGCCAAGCCAGATTTAGGTGTAAACCCGCTCGGGATGTTTCCCGATGCGGGTTTTTTTGCGTCTTGATAGGCTCGATGTATCAAGATCGTCTGTACCTCGGGAGTCGCTAAAAATGTCCAAAAATCTCATCAACCGTCGTGTCTTCACGGCTGGGACGGCGCTGGCCGCCGCCGCGCTGGCCGCGCCAGCCCTGCGCGCCCAGAACCGGCCGGAAAAGACCAAGGTGGCCATTGCCGTCGGTGGCAAGGCCTCGTTCTACTACCTGCCGCTCACGCTGGCCGAGCAACTGGGCTATTTCAAGGCCGAGGGGCTGGAGGTCGAGATCAGCGACTTCGCCGGTGGTGCAAGGGCGCTGCAGGCCGTGGTGGGCGGTTCGGCCGACGTGGTCAGTGGGGCCTACGAGCACACCATCAACCTGCAGAACAAGGGCCAGATGTTCCAGGCCTTCGTGCTGCAGGGGCGTGCGCCGCAGATTGCGCTGGGCATCTCCAACAAGACCCTGCCCGGCTACAAGTCGGTGGCAGACCTCAAGGGCAAGAAGATCGGCGTGACGGCGCCGGGCTCCTCCACCAACATGATGGCCAACCTGGTGCTGTCTCGCGCCGGGATCAAGGCCGGCGACGTGAGCTTCATCGGCGTGGGCACCTCGGCGGGCGCGCTGACGGCGCTGCGCTCGGGCCAGATCGATGCCATCTGCAACATCGACCCGGTCATGACCATGCTGGAGCAGAAGGGCGATGTGCGCATCGTCTTCGACACGCGCACCCTCAAGGGCACCCGCGAAGTCTTCGGCGGTCCCATGCCGGCGGCCTGCCTGTATGCGCCCATGGAGTTCCTGCAGAAGAACCCCAACACGGCGCAGGCCCTTACCAACGCCATCGTGCACGGCCTCAAGTGGTTGCAGACCGCCGGTCCGAGCGACATCATCAAGACCGTGCCCGAGTCCTACCTGCTGGGTGACCGCGGCCTTTACCTGGCCTCCTTCGACAAGGTGCGCGAGTCGATTGCGCTCGATGGCGTCTTCCCCGAGGAGGGCGGCAAGACGGCGCTGCGCGCGCTGGCCAGCTTCGACGCCACGCTCAAGGCCGACAAGATCGATCTGGCCAAGACCTGGACCAACCAGTTCGCGGCCCGGGCCAAGGCCCGTTTCAAGGCCTGAGTCCTGCTGCCGGGCGGGTAGTCCGTGCGCAAGCGGTGCCAGAATCGCAGGGTGGCTGGTGCGTCCGGCCCTCATCCAGTTTTCAACTTGTCCTTGGGAGATTTCATGATTGCAAACATCCGGCGCTGGAGCCTGGTGCTCCTGGCCGTCATGCTGGCGTCGTGCGGCTCGAACTCGATCGGCCCTGAGCGCGACATCAACGATCCGACCAACTCACTGGTCTTTGCCTATGTCGACATGTCGGAAGCTCCGACCAAGATCGACGGCGCCAGCCTCAAGCCCCAGGGCGAGGAAGGCTACTGGCACATGACCGTGGCCGGAGACGGCCAGCTGCTGACCCAGCCCTACCTGCCCCTGGGTGCCTACCAGCTGGCCACGCTGCAGGGCTCGGGCTTCTTTGCCGGCAACAACGTCTACCGCTTCCCGACCTATGGCCGCAACGAGACGGCCGTGCGCATCCAGAAGCCCGGCATCTATTTCATGGGCGCCTATCGCTACACCAAGGTCAAGACCGGCTTCTTCGAGGGCAGCAAGTTTGCCATCGAGCGTGTCAAGTCGCCCTCCGAGGCCGAACTGCTGCAGCGCATCCAGAAAGAAGACTGGGTCAAGGGCACACAGTGGGAGGCGCGCATCCGCAGCCGTCTCGCGGAGCTAGGGAAAAAATGAGCGCGGCGGTTCTCCATGCCCTGCGCCGCCTGGCGCCGGCCTTGGGCGCGGCGCTGCTGCTGGCGGCCTGTGTGCCCACCAGCCGCATCAAGCCGGTCGAGAACCTGGCCCAGGTTCCCGCCGGCGAGACCCTGCTGGTGGGGCGCATCGAACTCGACCCGCCGCTCAAGCCCGGCGAACAGAAGCTCAGCGAACGCTATGCAGAGTACGAGCGCCTGGCCCTGGTGATCCTGGACGAGGAGCCGCGCGAGATGGACCGCTTGTCCCTGGGCGACCTGAAGCAGCGCATCAATGCACCTTTCGACCAGCACTTCTTTGTCAGCCATCCGGCCCAGCCCTTCTACATTGTCAAATCCTGGGTAGTGATGTACGCCAAGATCGAGGTCCGTTCCGGCAACTCGTCTTCGCCAGCCGATACGACCGCGCCCCTGCAGGGCCTGTTCCGCGTCGATGTGCATCCCGGCGACAAGGCGGTCTACATCGGCACCATCCGTTACCACCGCGACGAGTTCTTCGGCACCACCAAGGTCGTGGTGCGCGACGATTACGCCAGCGCCAACGCCGAGTTCCAGCGCCGCTTCGGCAAGAGCCTGAGCCTGCGCAAATCCCTCGCCGTTCCTGCCCCCCGTCCCTGAGAGCCCGTCACGCATGCCCATGGGCTCTCCCCACGCACTGGAACTTCTGGGCATCACCTGCACCTTCGCCGCGCCCGGCGGCGGGCCGTCCTACACGGCCGTGGCCGACACCACCCTGCGTGTGGCGGCCGGCGAGTTTGTCTCCGTGGTCGGCCCCACCGGTTGCGGCAAGTCCACCCTGCTCAATGTGGGGGCCGGTCTGCTGGTGCCCAGCGCCGGCGAGGTGCGTGTGTTCGGCGAGCCGCTGCGCGGCCTCAACCGGCGCGCCGGTTACATGTTCCAGACCGAAGCCCTGCTGCCCTGGCGCAGTGCGCTGGACAACGTGATGTTGGGCCTGCAGTACCGCGGCGTGCCGGATGCGCAGGCGCGCGCGCAGGCCCAGGACTGGCTGGCACGCGTGGGCCTGGCCGGCTTCGGCGACCGCTACCCGCACCAGCTCTCGGGCGGTATGCGCAAGCGCACGGCACTGGCCCAGACCCTGGCGCTGGACCCGGACATCATCCTGATGGACGAGCCCTTCAGTGCGCTGGACATCCAGACCCGCCAGTTGATGGAGGACGAGGTGCTGGAGCTCTGGGCGGCCAAAAAGAAGGCCGTGCTCTTCATCACGCACGACCTGGACGAGGCCATCGCCATGAGCGACCGCGTCGTGGTGCTGTCGGCCGGGCCGGCCACACGGCCCATGGGCGAGTTCAGCATCGACCTGGCACGCCCGCGCAACGTGGCCGAGGTGCGCAGCACGCCGCGCTTCATCGAGCTGCACACGCAGATCTGGGACGTGCTGCGCGAGGAAGTGCTCAAGGGCTACCAGCAGCAATTGAAGCGGGCCGCATGACATGACGCTCTGGCAACGCTTCAAACCCCATACCGGCAATCTGCGCCTGTGGCAGGTCGGCGTGCTGCTGGTCTTCCTGGGCCTGTGGCAGCTGGCCTCGCGCGACGTGCAGCTGGCCTTCTTCCTGGGCGAACCCATCAAGGTGGCCGGACGTGTCTGGTCCTGGTTCCTGCCCTGGCCCATCGCGCCCAACCTGCTGTTTCCCGACGGCCTGAGCGGCAATGCCGACATCTACCGCCATCTGGGCACCACGCTGCTGGAGACCTTCCTGGCCTTCGGCATCGGCACGGTGCTGGGCCTGGCCTGCGGCCTGTGGCTGGCGCTCTCGCCCCTGGCCAGCGCCATCCTCGATCCCTACATCAAGGCGGCCAACGCCATGCCGCGCGTGATCCTGGCCCCCATCTTCGCCATGTGGTTCGGCCTGGGGATCTGGAGCAAGGTGGCGCTGGCTGTCACGCTGGTGTTTTTCATCGTTTTCTTCAACGTCTACCAGGGCGTGCGCGAGGTCAGCCCCGTGGTGCTGTCCAACGCCCGCATGCTGGGCGCGAACCAGCGCCAGCTGCTGCGCACGGTCTACCTGCCCAGCGCCACGGCCTGGGTGTTCTCCAGCCTGCACACCTCGGTGGGCCTGGCCTTCGTGGGGGCGGTGGTGGGCGAGTACCTGGGCTCGGCGCGCGGCGTGGGCTACCTGATCCTGCAGGCCGAGGGGACGTTTGACGTCAACACGGTGTTTGCCGGCATCGTGGTGCTCACCACGTTTGCGCTGCTGCTCGACGGCCTGGTCGGGCGCATCGAGCGCCGGCTCATGAAATGGCAGCCGCGCCAGGGCGAGACGGAAAAGCTCTAGCTTTTCGACTCAGCGGTTGGCCACGCGTGTCGGTGTGCGCACCGCGGCCTTGGTGGCCGACGGCAGGGGGGTGCCGATGTTGGAGCGCACCGGCACCCAGCGGTGGATCACGATCTGCTGGCCCGGCTTGAAGCTGGCCGAGGTGCCGACGTTGTTCCATTCGGCCACCTTGGCCGGGGCCAGGCCGTAGCGGCGCGCGACGGTGGCCACCGAGTCCTTTTTCCCGGCTTTCAGCACGACGCGGCGCAGCACGGTCTCCGGCACCAGTGCCAGCTGGCCGTTGTCGGCGATGCGCACGGTCACGTCACGCTCCTGGCTGGCCGGGCGCGGCACGAGCAGGGTGGAGCCGGCGCGGATGATCATGTGCGTCGGGATGTCGTTGGCGTAGCGCAGATCGGCTTCGCTCATCTTCAGGCGCTTGGCCGCATCGGCGGTCTTCATGGTCGACGGCGCGATCCAGACCGTCCAGCTCGAGAGGCGGTCGCCGGCGTAGGCGTCGAGGTTGCGCTGGAAGATGGCGGCGTTGTCCCAGGGCAGCAGGATCTGCGGCGTGCCGGCGGCCAGGATGACGGGCCGGTGCAGCGAGGGGTTGAGTGCCTTGAAGTCGGCCAGCGGCACCTCGGCCAGCTTGGCGGCCAGGGCCACGTCGATGTCGCGGGTGATGGTGACGGTGTCGAAGTAGGGGTGGTTATCGATCACCGGCAGCTGGATGCGGAAAGCCCCGGGGTTGGCCACGATGTTTTTCATGGCCTGCAGCTTGGGGATGTAGTAACGCGTCTCCATGGGCATGTTCAGGTCCAGGTAACCCGTGCCCTTGCCTTGTCTGCGGTTTTTCGCAATGGCGCGCCCCACGCTGCCTTCGCCCCAGTTGTAGGAGGCCAGGGCCAGGTGCCAGTCGCCGAACATGCCGTGCAGCCGTTCCAGGTAATCGAGGGCGGCGCGCGTGGAGGCCAGCACGTCGCGCCGGTCGTCGCGAAAGGCGTTCTGCTTGAGCTGGTAGAGCTTGCCGGTGCTGGGAATGAACTGCCACATGCCGGCGGCGCGCGCGCGCGAGTAGGCCTGCGGGTTGAAGGCGCTCTCGATGAAGGGCAGCAGGGCCAGCTCGGTCGGCAGGCCGCGGCGCTCCAGCTCTTCGACGATGTGGAACAGGTACTTGCGCGAGCGTTCGGCCATGTTCTCCAGATCCTGGGGGCGCGCGGCGTACCACTGCTCGCGGCCGGGTACCAGATTGCTCTGCAGGTCGGGCATGGCAAATCCGCGGCGGATGCGCTCCCAGAGGTCGGCGGGCGGGGTCATCGCTGCCACGGTGCGCGGCGCGGCTTCATGCGGGGCGATGGGCGTCAGGTCGCCGGCCGGGTATTCGGGCTTGCGGCTGGGCTGGGCGGGTGGGCTGTAGGGCTGGGTGTCGGCGACGCTGGGTGCCTCGGAAGAAGGCGAGGTGGTGGTCTGCTCATTCGGGCCCATGCTGGCGCAGCCGCCCAGGACGAGGAACAGGCCGGCCAGGAAGGCATGGCTGAAGAATTTCATTTGAACTGGTTTTTCCACTCGCGCAGGGTCGCGAAAACGCTGACGTCGTCGTCGGCTGCTGCAGCACGGGCCTGCATGGCGCGGGCCACGGCGGGCTGGCGCGAGCGCAGGAAGGGGTTGATGTCGCGCTCGACGGCGATGGTCGAGGGCAGGGTGGGCAGCTGGCGTGCCCGCAGCGCTTCGCACTGCCGGCTGTAGTCCTGCAGCGCTGCGTTGTCGGGCTCCACCGCGCGCGCAAAGCGCAGGTTGCTCAGGGTGTATTCATGCGCACAGCACACGCGCGTATTGCCGGGCAGGGCGGCCAGGCGATCCAGCGAGGCCAGCATCTGCGCCGGCGTGCCTTCGAAGAGGCGGCCACAGCCGCCGGAAAACAGGGTGTCGCCGCAGAACAGCAGGGGCTGGCCGTCGCAGTCAGCGCCAGCCGGCGCCGGGCCGCCCCAAGCCGGCTGAGCCCCCTCGGGGGGCAGGGACGCAGTCCCGTGGGGGCCACAGTACCAGGCGATGTGGCCGGCGGTGTGCCCCGGCACGTCGAGCACGGTGAAGTGCAGGCCCAGCAGGTCCAGTGTGTCGCCATCAGCGAAGCGCTGCAGCGGCTCGGGCATGGTTTCGCCGGCCGGGCCGTAGACGGCGGCACCGGTGGCCGCGCGCAGCTCGTCCACGCCGCCGACGTGGTCGGCATGGTGGTGGGTGACTAGAATCGCCTTGAGTTGCAGGCCTTGGGCCTGCAGCGCCTGCAACACCGGTTGCTCATCACCGGGGTCGACGACGAGAGCCTGGCGCCCGTCATGCAGCATCCAGATGTAGTTATCGTCGAAGGCGGGCAGTGGAAGCAGTGTCATGAATGACGGAATTATAGGTTTGCAGGACTGGTTTGAGACCCCCGCCGGGTCTTATCTGTTGGCGTGGGAACAACAGCAGTTCGATCTGCTGGTGGCCGACATCTTCGGCTACCACGCCCTGCAGCTGGGCCTGCCTGCACTCGATGCGCTGGCCGCCAACCGCATGTCGCACCGCTGGCTGGCGACCAGCCATCCCGTTGCGCCCGGGGCCGCGAATACGCGCGCCGCCCTGCTGAGCGACTATGCGGCCCTGCCGTTTCCCGAGGCCAGCCTGGACCTGGTGGCCCTGCCGCACGCGCTGGACAGCCACCCGGATCCGCACGCCACCCTGCGCGAGGTGGCGCGCGTGCTGGTGCCGGGCGGCCGCGTGGTGCTCAGCGGCTTCAACCCTGCCAGCCTGTGGGGCTTGCGCCAGCGGCGCGAACAGCTGTGCCGGCGCGTCGGCCTGGGCACGCCGCTGCTGCCGCAGCCGCTGGAGTTCATCGGCAACTGGCGACTGCGCGACTGGCTGCGCCTGCTCGACTTCGAGGTCGAGGTCGCACACCATGGCTGTTACCGGCCGCTGGTGCGCAGCGAGAAATGGCTGGGGCGCTATGGCTGGATGGACCGCGTCGGCGCGCGCTGGTGGCCCTTCTTTGGCGCCAGCTACTTCCTGGTAGCCGTCAAGCGCGTGTATGGCGTGCGACTGCTGGAGCCGGCCTGGAGAAAAGCGAACACCAATGCCGCGGCCACCGCGCCCCTGGTACGCCGCAGCGGCGACAATCAGGCCCGCATGAATGAGGGACAAGAAACGTGAACACGGTCGAGATCTATACCGATGGCGCCTGCAAGGGCAACCCCGGCCCGGGCGGCTGGGGCGTGCTGCTGAAATCCGGCGGCGTGGAGAAGGAGCTGTTTGGCGGCGAGCGCGAGACCACCAACAATCGCATGGAGATGCTGGCCGTGATCATGGCACTGGAGTCGCTCAAGCGTCCCTGCCACGTGGTGTTGCACGCCGACAGCCAGTACGTGCTCAAGGGCATCACCGAGTGGCTGGCCGGCTGGAAGGCCAGGGGCTGGAAAACCGCGGCCAAGCAGCCGGTGAAGAACGTGGACCTGTGGCAACGGCTCGATGCTCTGGTGGCGGGGGCGGGCCATCGCATCGATTGGCGCTGGGTCAAGGGGCATGACGGCGACCCCGGCAACGAGCGTGCCGACATGCTGGCCAACCGGGGTGTCGAACGGGCCCTGGGGCGTTTGTAAAGCTTGTGCAAAGCCGCGCGCGGCTTGCCGGCCCTAAGGGCTATTGCGCATGCGGAAACGGGCACTGACTGTTACAGTCGTCAGCTGTCTCGCCCCATCCCGGGCGGGGAAACAGCCCGAGTTTTCGATTCATCCATGGCTTCCAAATTTCTTTACCCGGTGATTGCCGTTGTCGGCATCGTGGCGGCATCCGGTGCCGCGTGGTGGTACCAGAACAAGACGCCCACGGCCACGAACCGTGCGAGTGCCGGTCCGGCATCCGGTGGCGCGCCAGCCGCAGGAGGGCCAGCACGTCCGGTCACCGTGGAGGTGGCCAAGGTCCAGATCATGAAGCTGACGGACGATGCGCAGGCCGTGGGCAGCCTGCGCTCGCGCCAGGGCGTGATGTTGCGCCCCGAGGTCAGCGGGCGCATCACCCAGCTCAATTTCCGTGACGGCGAGCGCGTGCGCAAGGGTCAGCTGCTGGTGCAGTTCGACGACCAGCTGCAACTGGCGCAGATCAAGCAGAGCCAGGCCGAGTTGTCCATTGCCCAGGCCAACCACAAGCGCAACCAGGAGCTGCTGGCGCAGAACTTCGTCAGCCAGCGTTCCCTGGACGAGAGCGCGGCCAATCTGGAGGTGGCGCAGGCCAAGCTGGCGCTGGCGCAGGCCACCGCCGCGCGCCTGAAGATCCTGGCGCCCTTCGACGGCATCGCCGGCATCCGCAACGTCAACGTGGGGGATTACCTCAAGGACGGCACCGACATCGTGAACCTGGAGGACATCGATACGGTCTATGTCGACTACCGCCTGCCCGAGCGTTTCCAGACCCTGCTCAAGTCGGGGCAGAAGGCCACGGTCGAGCTCGACGCACTGCCTGGGCGCAGGTTCGAGGCGCGGGTGCAAGCCGTCGATCCGCTGATCGACGCCAATGGCCGTTCCATCGGCGTGCGTGCCAGCATCACCAACCAGCAACTGCTGCTGCGTCCCGGCATGTTTGCGCGCGTGAGCACTGTGTTCGGTTCGCGTGAAAAAGCCCGTGTGATCCCCGAAGAGGCCATCGTGCCCCAGGGGGGGCGGCAGTTCGTCATCAAGCTGGTGCCAGGGCCGGACAACGATGGCCTGGTGTCTCAGCGCGTCCCGGTGACGGTGGGTATCCGCCGTCCGGGCCAGGTCGAGATTCTCGAGGGGCTCAAGGAAGGCGATACCGTGGTCACGGCGGGCCAGCAGCGCCTGCAGCGCGACGGCAGCCCGGTCCGGGTGCTGGAGCTGAGCCGTCCTGCCAACTGAAAACAGGCACCAGGAGTCTCCATGCAACTGCCTGAAATAGCGATCCGCCGGCCGGTGTTTGCCACCGTGCTATCGCTGCTGGTCCTGTTGATCGGCGCGGTGAGCTTCACCAAGCTGCCGGTACGCGAGTACCCCAAGATCGACGAGCCGGTGGTCACCGTCACCGTGCGTTATGCCGGCGCCTCGGCCGAGGTGGTGGAGTCGCAGGTGGCCAAGCCGCTGGAGGATTCGATCGCCGGCATTGATGCGGTGGACGTCATCACCTCGATCTCGCGCGCCGAGCAGGCGCAGATCACCGTTCGTTTCCGCCTGGAGAAGGATGCCGACGCCGCCGCCGCCGAGGTGCGCGACCGCACCTCGCGCGTGCGCAACAAGCTGCCGCAAGCCATCGACGAGCCCGTCATCGCCAAGGTCGAGGCCGATGCTTTCCCTGTGATCTGGCTGGCCTTCTCCAGTGACACCCACACCCCGCTGCAGCTCAACGAGCTGATCAACCGCGTCGTCAAGCCGCGCCTGCAGACCGTCAGCGGCGCCGCCGACGTACGCATCTTCGGCGAGCGCAAGTACGCCATGCGGGTCTGGCTGGACCCGGACCGCCTGGCCGCCTACAAGCTGACGACGCAGGACGCCGAGGACGCGATCCGCCGCAGCAATCTGGAAGTGCCGGCCGGCCGCATCGAAAGCCGCCAGCGCGAGTTCTCCGTCACTTCCAACACCGACCTGATGAAACCGGCCCAGTTCGGCGAGATCGTGATCCGCACCGTCAACGGCTTCCCGGTCAAGCTGCGCGACGTGGCGCGCATCGAGGAGGGGGCAGCCGAGGAACGCACCTCGGTGCGCATCAACGGGCGCCCGGCGATTTCCGCCGGCGTGATCCGCCAGGCCACGGCCAACCCGCTGGAGCTCAGCCGCGGCGTGCGCGAGATGCTGCCCCGGCTGGAGGCCGACCTGCCCAAGGGCATCAGCATCACCATCGCCAACGACAACTCGGTCTTCATCGACCGCTCCATCAAGAACGTCTTCACCACCATCCTGGAAGCGGTGCTGCTGGTGGCGCTGGTGATCTTCGTCTTCCTGCGCACCTTCCGTGCCTCCATCATTCCCATCGTCACCATCCCGGTCAGCCTGATCGGCACCTTCGCGCTGATGGCGCTGGCGGGCTTCACCATCAACACGCTGACGCTGCTGGCCCTGGTACTGGCCATCGGCCTGGTGGTGGACGATGCCATCGTGGTGCTGGAAAACATCTACCGCCACATCGAAGAAGGCATGGAGCCCTTCAGTGCCGCCATCAAAGGTGCCAAGGAGGTGGGGTTTGCGGTGGTGGCCATGACCCTGACCCTGGCGGCCGTTTATGCGCCGCTGGCCTTCACGCCGGGACGCACCGGCCGCCTGTTCGTCGAATTTGCACTGGCGCTGGCCGGCGCGGTGATTGTCTCGGGTTTCATCGCGCTGACGCTCTCGCCCATGATGTGCTCGCGCCTGCTGCGCCACAACCCCAAGCCCTCCTTCTTCGACCGCTGGATGGAGGCCAGGCTGACGGCGCTCAGCAATGGCTACGAGCACCTGCTGCGCCGCGTGCTCGGCATGCGTTGGCTGGTGCTGGCGGTCATGAGTGCCGTGGTGCTGGCCATTGTGCTGATATTGCCCGGCATGAAGCGCGAGTTGGCGCCGCTGGAAGACCGCGGCGTGATCCTCAACGTGATCAATGCGCCCGACGGCGCCACCATGGCCTACACCGACAAGTACGCCAGCGCCATCGAGAAGATCGGCAGCCAGTACCCGGAGTTCGACCGGGTCTTCGTCGTGCTCGGCAATCCGACGGTGAGCCAGGCCAACGTGACCTTGCGCGCGGTGGACTGGGATGAGCGCAAGCGCACCACGCTGGAGATGGCGCGCGAGATGCAGCCCCGCATTGCCGCGCTGCCGGGGGTGGCAGCTTTTCCCATCACCCCGCCTTCGCTGGGCCAGGGTTTCCGTGAGCGACCCGTCAATTTCGTGATCCTGACCTCGGAGAGTTACGAAAACCTGAACCAGGTGGTGCGCCAGTTCCTCGACGAGATCGCCAAGAACCCGGGCATCCAGGGGGCCGACGTGGATTTGCGCCTGAACAAGCCCGAACTCAAGATCGACGTGAACCGCGAAAAGGCCTCGGACCTGGGGGTCGGCGTGGACGCCGTGGCGCGTGCCATCGAGACCATGCTGGGCGGTCGTCTGGTGACACGCTACAAGAAGGGCGGCGACCAGTACGACGTGATCGTGCAGACCCAGTCCGTGGGGCGCGACACGCCCGATGACATCGAACGCATCTTCGTGCGCGGTCGCAACGACACCATGATCCCGCTGGCTTCGCTGGTGACGGTGCGTGAATCAGTCTCGCCGCGTGAACTCAACCACTTCAGCCAGCGTCGCGCGGTCACCATCACGGCCAATCTGGCGCCCGACTATTCCCTGGGGCAGGCACTCGATTTCCTGGACGATGTCAGTGCCCGGGTGCTCAAGCCGGGTTACACCACCGATCTCAACGGCACCTCGCGCGAGTTCAAGAACTCGCAGGGTTCGCTCACCATCGTGTTCGTGCTGGCGCTGCTGTTCATCTTCCTGGTGCTGGCGGCCCAGTTCGAGAGCTTTGTGGATCCGCTGGTCATCATGCTGTCGGTGCCGCTGTCCATGATCGGCGCGCTGCTGGCCCTGAAGCTGAGCAATGGCTCGCTCAACGTCTACTCGCAGATCGGCCTGATCACGCTGGTGGGCCTGATCACCAAACACGGCATCCTGATCGTCGAATTTGCCAACCAGATGCGCGAGCAGGGCATGGACATGTTCGAGGCCGTGGTCAAGGCCTCCAGCCAGCGCCTGCGTCCCATCCTCATGACCACCGGTGCCATGGTGCTGGGGGCTGTCCCGCTGGCGCTGTCCACCGGTGCTGGCGCCGAGAGCCGCATCCAGATCGGCTGGGTCATCGTCGGCGGCATGACCCTGGGCACGCTGCTGACCATCTTCGTCGTGCCCACTATGTACACCCTGCTGGCGCGCAAGCACGCACCCGGGGCTGACAAGCGCACGGTCAGTGAGGCCGCAGCGCACGAGACTGAGCTGATCGCCAAGTAGTCAGCCCCTCAGGCCATGCCGCACAATCAGCGGCATGAGCCTGTCTCCCCCCAATGAATCTGGCCTGAGTTCCGTCGAAGCCGCGCGGCGCCTGGCCGAGGACGGCCCCAATGCCCTGCCGGGCGACGGTGGCCGCAGTTGGCTGCACATCGTGCGCGAGACCGTGCGCGATCCCATGTTCTCCCTGCTTCTCGCTGCAGTCGGTCTTTACCTGCTGCTGGGGGAACTGCAGGAGAGCCTGAGCCTGGCTGTGATGGTGTGTGTGGTGATCGGCTTGACGCTCTACCAGGAGGGCAAGACGGAGCGCGCCATCCAGGCGCTGCGCGACCTGTCCAGCCCGCGCGCGCGTGTCATACGCGACGGCCAAGCACAGACCCTGGCCGGCCGTGAGCTGGTGCGTGGCGATCTACTGTTGCTGGCCGAAGGCGACCGCGTGGCGGCCGATGCCGAGCTGCTCTCGGCTGGCGAGCTGCAGGTGGACGAATCCCTGCTCACGGGCGAATCGGTGCCGGTCAGCAAGAGCGCGGGTGGGGTGTCGGCGCTGCATGCCGGCACGCTGGTGGTAGACGGGCAGGGCCTGGCGCGTGTGACAGCGACCGGGCCGCGCAGCCAGATGGGGCAGATCGGTCACGCGCTGCAGACCGTGCAGGCCGAGGAGTCGCCGCTGCGGCGCCAGACCCGCACCCTGGTGCACCGGCTGGCCTGGCTGGGCCTGGGTGTGAGTGTGCTGCTGGTCGTGATCCAGGGCCTGATGCGGGATGACTGGCTGCAGGCCCTGCTGGCCGGCATTGCCCTGGCCATCTCCATGCTGCCCGAGGAGTTCACGGTGGTGCTGACCGTGCTGCCGGCGCTGGGGGCCTGGCGTCTCTCGCACCAGCAGGTCCTGACGCGCCGCATCGCTGCCATCGAGACGCTGGGCGCGACCTCGGTGCTGTGTGTGGACAAGACTGGCACGCTGACCCAGAACCGCATGCGCGTGGCCAGCCTGAGCGCGGGCGGCGCCGAACTGACGCTGGACGGGACGCCGCGCAGTGACTTGCCCGAGGACTTCCACACGCTCGTGGAGTACGCCATCCTGGCCAGCCGGGTCGATCCCTACGATCCGATGGAGCAGGCCTTTCATGCGCTGGGTCAGCAGTTCCTGGCGCAGACCGAACACCTGCACGCCCGCTGGTCACTGGTGCACGAATACGCGCTGACACCGGAGTTGCGGGCCATGGCCCACGTCTGGAAGGGCGATGCGCAGGACTCCCACGTGGTGGCGGCCAAGGGGTCACCGGAAGCCATCGTCGATCTCTGCCATCTCGATGCATCGCGTCGAGGCGAGGTGGCCGCCGCCGTCGATGCCATGGCCGCGCGTGGCCTGCGCGTGCTGGGCGTGGCGCGCGCCCGGCATCCTGGTCCGCCCTGGCCGGCGGGCGAGCATGATTTCAACTTCGAGTTCATCGGTCTGCTGGGCCTGGCGGACCCGCTGCGCGAGGAAATCCCGCAGGCCGTGCGCGAGTGCCGCGAGGCCGGCATCCGCGTGGTGATGATCACCGGCGACTACCCGGTCACGGCGCGTGCCATCGCACGCCAGGCCGGGCTCGATGCGCAGGAGGTGCTCAGCGGCGACGAGATGGAACGACTGCCGGATGCCGAACTGCAGCAGCGCCTGCGCACCGCCAGCATCTGCGCGCGTATCACCCCGGCGCAGAAGTTGCGCATCGTGCAGGCCCTGCAGGCCACCGGTGCGGTGGTGGCCATGACGGGCGACGGTGTCAACGATGCGCCGGCCCTCAAGGCGGCGCACGTGGGCGTGGCCATGGGGGCGCGTGGCACCGACGTGGCGCGCGAGGCGGCGGCCATCGTTCTGGTGGATGACAACTTTGCCTCCATCGTGCGTGCCGTGCGCCAGGGCCGGCGCATCTACACCAATCTGCGCAAGTCCATGAGCTACATCATGGCGGTGCACGTGCCCATCGCCGGCATGGCCTTGCTGCCGCTCTTGCTGGGCTGGCCCATCGTGCTGTTTCCCATGCACATCGCGCTGCTGGAGCTGGCCATCGACCCGGCCTGCGCCATGGTGTTCGAGAACGAGCCGGCCGACGACGACGTGATGCGCCAGCCGCCGCGCGACCCGGCCGCCCCGCTGTTTGCCGGCGGCACGCTGGTGCAGGCGGTGCTGCAGGGCCTGGGTGTGCTGGTGGCGGTGCTGGGGGTTTATCTCTGGGGGACGCAGCAGCTGGACGAGGCGCAGGCACGATCGCTGGCCTTCAGCACCCTGGTGCTGGGCAACCTGGCGCTGATCGTGTCCAACCGCGCCGGCCCGCGCGGCCTGCTGGCCTCGCTGTGGGTGCCCAATGGCATGCTGTGGGGCGTGATGGTCTTCACGCTGGGATTGCTCGCGCTGGCACTCTACCTGCCGCCGCTGACCGGCGTGCTGCACATGACGCCGCTGTCTGCGGGGCAACTGGGCATCGCCCTGGCGGGGGCGGGGGGCTGTCTGCTGTGGTTTGAGGCGCTCCGGGTGCTGGCGCGCCGGCGTGTTTTCCGTCGGGTCTGATCAGATCACGCCGTCGAACATCATCACGTCGACTTCGTCGCCCACGGCGACGTTGCCCTGGCCGTGATGCAGCACGATGAGCCCGTTGCCCTGCACCATGGAGCTGAGCACACCGGAGCCCTGGTTGCCGGTGGTGCGCACCTGCAGGCCGCCGTCGGCAGCGGCGCTGACGAAACCGCGCTGGTACTCGGTGCGCCCCGGCTTCTTGCGCAGGGCTTCCAGACTGCGTGCGCGCAGCAAGGGGGGCGGTGCGGCGGTGCAGCCCATCATCTGCAGCAAGGCCGGGCGCACGAAAGCCAGGAAGGTCACCATCACGGCCACGGGGTTGCCCGGTAATCCAAACAGGACAGACTTGTCTATGCGGCCCACCGCCATGGGGCGGCCCGGGCGCATGGCGATGCGCCAGAAGGCCACGTCGCCGAGTTTTTTCATCATGGCCTTGGTGTAGTCGGCCTCGCCCACGCTCACGCCACCGCTGGTGATGATGGCGTCGGCCTCGGCCGCTGCACGGCGGAAGGTGGCTTCCAGTTTCTCGGGGCTGTCACCCACGACACCATAGTCCAGCACCTCGATGCCCAGCCGTTTGAGCAGGCCGAAGACGGTGTAGCGGTTGCTGTCGTAGACCGCGCCTTCGCGCGGCGCCTCACCCAGGCTCAGGATCTCGTCGCCGGTGGAGAAGTAGGCCACCTTGAGGCGGCGCCAGACCCGCACCGTGGGGATGCCCAGGCTGGCGGCCAGGCCCAGCGCGGCCGGAGAGAGCCGGGTGCCCTGGCGCAGGGCGGGCTGGCCCTGCATCACGTCCTCACCCTTGAAGCGGCGGTTGTCGCCGGGCTGCAGCAGGCCGGGGGGAATCGTGATGATCTCGCCTTCGGTCCTGACGAACTCCTGCGGCACCACGGTGTCCAGGCCGGCGGGCATGATGGCGCCGGTCATGATGCGTACGCACTGGCCGGGCCCGACCTGACCTTGCCAGGCCTTGCCGGCCAGCGCGGTGCCCACCGGGGTCAGCGTGAGCGGGCTGTCGGCGCGCAGCTGGCGGCCGTCGAAGGCATAACCATCCATGGCCGAGTTGTCGTGCGGCGGCACGCTGACCGGGGAGATCACGTCCTGCGCCAGCACACGGTCCAGCGCGTCGAAGAGGGTCAGTTCCTCGGCCTGCGTGACGGGCTCGACCAGGCGGGCCAGGAAGTCGTTGACGGCGGCGGCGCTCAGGGCCTGCGGGTCGTAGCCCTGCAGCTCGGCGGCGATCTGCTCGATGCTTTTCATGCGGGAGACCGGGTCAGGAATTTTCGAGTTGCTTGAGCTCGGCCAGGGTGTTGGCATTGGCAAAAGCCAGCGGGTCGTCGCCGGGCCTGTCGAAGGGGACGACCACGGTCTTGTGCAACGCGGTCCAGGCGTCGATCTTGCGCCCACCCCCCTGGGTGAACTGGACCAGGCTTTCCAGCAGCTCGATGCGCAGCAGGCAGAACACCGGCTGGGTGCGCACTTTCACCTCGCCCTGCTCATCTTTCTCCGGGGCAGCGGCCATGGCGATCTCGGCCTGCTCGCGGTCCATGGCCTCGGCCAGGCGAGCGACCAGGTCCAGCGGGAAACGCGGCGAGTCGCAGGGCGCCGTCACCAGGTAGGGCGTTTCGCAGCGCTCCAGCCCGGTCAGGAAACCGGCCAGCGGGCCGGCGTAATCGGCCAGCACGTCGGGCCAGACCTCGGCGCCGAAGGATTCGTAGGCCGCCAGGTTGCGATTGGCGTTGATCATGACCTGACCCACCTGCATCTGCAGGCGCATCAGCGTGTGCAGGGCCATGGGCATGCCGTTGAAGTTCTGCAGGCCCTTGTCGACGCCGCCCATGCGGCTGCCGCGGCCGCCCGCCAGGATCAGGCCGGTGATTTCAGAAGAGTCGATCATTGAAGAATTTCTTTAGCGAGAGGAAAGTTTTGCCGCCGGGCCGTCCCAAGGAAAAACACGGCCCACTCTGGGGGCAGGGAGTCACATCCTAGCCGCCGATGTAGCTCATCTCGACGCGGCGCTGGCCGCCGTGCCCGCTGTCGGGCGGCTGGGCGCCGCGTTGTTCGGAGTATCGGTCGTCGCGTGCGCCCCAGATGTGGCCGATGGCCGATTCGATGTCGGCGTCGCTGGCGCCGTTGCGGATCAACGAGCGCAAGTCATGGCCCTGGGTCGCGAACAGGCAGAGGTAGAGCCGCCCTTCGGTGGAGAGACGGGCACGGTTGCAGTCGCCGCAGAAGGCGTGGGTGACGCTGCTGATCACACCGATCTCGCCCGCGGCCTGGTCATGGTGGCCGGCGGCATCGGCGTAACCCCAGCGCTCGGCGGTTTCGCCCGGCGCGCTGTGCCCGAGCTGCACCAGGGGCAGTTCTGCGTGGATGAGCTTGACCACCTCGGCCGAGGGCAGCACCTCGTCCATGCACCATCCGTTGGTGGCGCCCACGTCCATGTACTCGATGAAACGAAGCACCATGCCGGAGCCGTGGAAATGGCGTGCCATGCGCAGGATTTCATGCTCGTTGGTGCCGCGCTTGACCACCATATTGATCTTGATCGGGCCCAGACCGGCTTCCTTGGCGGCCTGGATGCCTTCCAGCACGTCGGCCACGGGGAAGTCGACGTCGTTCATGCGGCGAAACACGGCATCGTCCAGCCCGTCCAGGCTGACGGTCACGCGCTGCAGGCCGGCGGCCTTGAGGGCCTGGGCCTTGCGCGCCAGCAGCGAGCCGTTGGTGGTCAGCGTCAGGTCCAGGGGCTCACCATCGACGGTGCGCAAAGCGGCCAGCTGTTCGATCAGCACCTCGATGTTCTTGCGCAGCAAGGGCTCGCCGCCCGTCAGGCGGATCTTGCGCACACCATGGGCGGCAAAGAGGCGTGCCACCCGGGTGATTTCCTCGAAGCTCAGCAGGGCGCTGTGCGGCAGATAGGCATAGTCCTTGTCGAAGATTTCCTTGGGCATGCAGTAGCTGCAGCGGAAATTGCAGCGGTCGGTCACGCTGATGCGCAGGTCGCGCAGGGGGCGCCCCAACTGGTCGGCGAGCAGGCCATTGGCTGCAATGCGGGTGGCCGGGTCGAAGGCGGCCGCAGGAGCCCTCAGCGTCGGGATGCGCTGGTCGACCAGGGGGATGACACGTTCGGACATACCCTTATTGTGACCCAGCCGGCATACCCCTGGCGGCAAGGCAGAATCAGGGCAGGGATAAGAAAAAGACCAAATCCCCGGAAAACCCGCTCATGAAACGCAAGAACAATCTCATCTGCCTGTGTGTCCTCTGGGGGATGGTCGGCTGGGCTGCGGCCCAGCAGCCGGATACCGTCTCGGAAAAGGATTACCTGGACGAGGTGCCCATCGTCCTCTCGGTCTCGCGCCTGCCCCAGCGGCTGGACGAAACGCCGGGCGCGGTCACCATCATCGACAGACAGGTGATCCGCATGAGTGGCGCGCGCGACGTGGCCGACCTGCTGCGCCTGGTGCCGGGCTTTCGCGTGAGCAACTCCTTCGAGAGCAACTCGCCCCAGGGTAGCTATCACACCAGCCAGAGTGATTATTCCAATCACATGCAGATCCTGGTCGATGGCCGCTCGGTCTATTCGGTCTATCTGCGTGGCGGCACCGGGCCGGGTTTGCAGGCCGTGGCGCTGGAGGACATCGAGCGCATCGAGGTGCATCGCGGCTCCAACTCGGCGGCCTATGGCGCGCGAGCCTTCCTGGGAACGATCAACATCGTCACACGCGATCCGGTTGACACCATGGGAGCGCACGTCCAGGCCGCCACGGGTGACAACGGCATCCAGGATACGCTGGTGCGCCTGGGCTGGGGGAGTGACCAGGCGCGTTTCCGGCTCAGTGCCGATGGACGCGCTGACGACGGCTTGCGTGGCGACAGTGGCGGCGCCCGCGTCCAGCGTGTCAACCTGCGTGCCGACCTGCGTACCAGCAACCAGGACATGGTGGAGTTGCGCACCGGCCAGAGCGTGATCGAGGCGGGGGTCGGTTTTGCCGGCCAGGACGGCAATGCGCCGCGGACACGCCAGCTCGACACGGCTTTCATCCAGCTCGACTGGAAGCGCAGCCTGGGCGTGGACCAGGACCTGGCCCTGCAGGTCTCACACACGGCCGAGTCCATCCGGGACCGTTTTCCCTATGCGCCGGCGCCCGCTCTCACCATCGATTTTGGTGGCCGTGCCACCAATGAGAACGTCTCGTTGCAGCACACCCTGCGGGCCACTCCAACGCTGCGCCTGGTCTGGGGTGGCGAGTTGCGACGCGAGACCATCGTTTCGCGCCCGCTGTACGACACCGACTCAGCCTTCGTGACAGACTTCACCCGTCTGTTCAGCAACGCCGAGTGGCGCCTGCATCCGGACCTGCTGCTCAATGCCGGCGCCCTGTACGAGCGCAGCAGCATCGGCGGAGAGCACACCTCGCCGCGGGTCATGCTGAACTGGCAGGTGACCGAAGGGCATACCCTGCGTTATGGTCTGACACAGGCCTTCCGGCCACCGAGCACTTTTGAAAAATTCGCCAACGTGCGCTATTACCTCGGTGGCGCGCTCGCGGATTCGACCGATGTGGCGCGCGGCAACGTGAGCTCGGAGAAGGTCCAGACACGGGAACTGGGCTACCTGGCCGAACTGCCTGGCAAGGTATTGAGCCTGGATGTGCGGGTGTTCGAGGAAAGGGTCATCGACTTCGTCAAGCGCCCCAGTTACAGCCTGCCTGGCAGCGGCAACAACAACGAGGCTTTCGATTACGTCAATGGCGAGGATTTCAACATCCATGGCTACGAGTACCAGCTCAAATGGAAGCCTTGGCAGGACGGCCAGCTGATCTATGGTCAGGCCTGGGTCGACAGCACGCAATCGGTCGGGACAGGACGGGTCGGCCTGTACGGCAGCCAGAGCTTCATGTTCATGCAGCACCTGCCGCAGGGTTTCGATTTCAGCCTGATGTATTACCAGGCCGATGCCAGCCACTTCCCCGGTGCCGACCAGGCGGCGCCGGCCATCAGCCGCACCGATGTGCGTCTGGCCAGGGCCATGCGCCTGGGCGGCCGGCGGGCTGAACTGTCCCTGGTGGTTCAGAACCTGGGGGCTTCGTACCAGGACTTCATGCCGAGTTTCCGCTTCCATCAGCAGGCCTATGTGATGCTGCGACTGGAGAACTGATGCCCTTGTCCGCCCTGTTGCGGCATGGCCTGCCGCTTCTGCTTTTGCTGACTTTCTCGGCGGGCGTCGTGCGTGCCAACGAACCGGCGGTGCTGGTCGTGAGCAGCGAACGCAGTCCGGCCTACCTGGAGGCGGCCGAGGCGGTCGCCAGTGAACTGGGCCGGCTGACGACCGAAACCCGGCGTCAGGTTCTGCAGTTCACGGTGGCCGATTTGCCGGCTTACCGGGGAGCCGCCCCGCGCCTCTATGTTGCCCTGGGGGCCGAGGCCTGTGGCCTGCTGGTACGCACCCCGGCCCCGGCGCCGGTGTTGTGTGCCTTGCTGCCACGTGCCAGTTTCGAGCGGGTGTTGCGCGAGACCGGCCGGCGTGCCGGGGCATCGCTTTCCGCCCTGTACCTGAACCAGCCGCTGGGCCGCCAGCTCGACCTGGTGCGCCTGGCCCTGCCACAGGCGCGGCGCGTGGGCGTGTTGTGGGGCGCTGACTCACAGGCCAGCGAAGCCATGCTGGAAGCGGCCGCCCAGGCGCGCGGGCTCAAGGTGATCGGCGTGCCGGTGAAGCCGGACGAGCCGGTGTTCAACGGCTTGAAGAAGATTCTCGACGAGTCCGACCTGTTGCTGGCGCTGGCTGATCCGCAGATCTACAACGGCAGCAGCATCCAGAACATCCTCCTGGCTTCCTTCCGCGCCCAGGTGCCCATGCTGGCTTTCTCGCCGGCCTATGTGCGCGCCGGCGCCTTGATGGCGGTCTACTCGACGCCGGTGCAGATCGGTCAGCAGGCCGGTCTGATCGCCCGGGGCGTGCTGCAGGGGCAGCCGCTGGGGGTGCCGCAGTACCCCTTGCAGTTCGAGGTCAGCGTCAACGAGCACGTGGCACGCTCCCTGGGGCTGAAGCTGGATGCCGGCAACCTGGCCGAGCGTCTGCGTCGACAGGAACGAGGCTCATGAAATTCTTCGATATCCGTGACCGCATGCTGCTCGCGGCGCTGTTGCCGGTGACCCTGGTGGCTGTGCTGCTGTCGAGTGTTTTCCTGGCCGGGCGCTATGCCGACCTGGATGAAGCCCATCAGCAGCGCGCCCGTTCCCTGGCGCGCCAGCTGGCCAGTGCCAGCGAATACGGCCTGTTCTCCGCCAATGCCAGCAGCCTGCAGGCGATTGCCGCGGGTGCCCTGCGCGAGCCGGATGTGCGCTCGGTCATGATCCTGAATGCGCAGGGGCAGGCGCTGGCACGGGCGGGTTCCTCCGGGTTGACGACCCTGCCTGCGCTCGGGCCGCAGGAGCAGCGCTGGGTCGACGCCACGACCGGTCTTGAACTGTTGCTCCAGCCGGTCAATGCTTCGCAGCTGCGGCTTGATGACCTGTTTGAAGGCGGCACCCTGGCAAACCAGATGGATGCGGCACCGCTGGGACACGTGGTGATGGAAATTTCGCGCGCGGCCATGGTCTCGCGCAGTCACGACATGCTGGCCATCGGCCTGGCCGTCACGCTGGGGGGGGTGCTCTTCGGCGTTGTGCTGGCGGTGCGTATCGGGCGCGGCGTGATCCGGCCCATCCTGCGTGTCTCCGACATGATCCACCGCATAGGCCGGGGGGAGTTGTCGGTGCGCGGCCAGGTGCAGCCCGACGATCCCTTGCGCGACCTGCAGCTGGGCCTGAACCAGATGGCCGAGCACCTGCAGCAGGGGCGCGATGAGCTGGAGCAGCGGGTGGCCCTCGCGACCTCCGAACTGCGCGCCAAGAAGGAGGAAGCCGAGACCGCTACCCGGGCCAAGTCGCGTTTCCTGGCCGCGGCCAGCCACGACCTGCGCCAGCCCATACACGCGCTTGGCATGTTTGTCGCGCGGCTGGCCCAGCTGCCGCATGACCGCGAGACACGTCACCTGATCGGTAATCTGGAGGCCTCGGTGCGCGCCATGCAGGACCTGCTGGACGCGCTGCTCGACATCTCCCGCCTCGATGCCGACGCGGTGCGGGTCCAGTTGCAGCCGGTGCCACTGGCGCCCCTGTTCGATCAGTTGCGCGGTGCGCTGCAACCGGTGGCCAGTGACAAGGGCCTGCGTCTGCGTCTGCGCAGCAGCGAGACATGGGTGCAAAGCGACCCGACCCTGCTGCATCGCATCCTCCTCAATCTGATCAGCAATGCCCTGCGCTACACGGGAAACGGCGGGGTCCTGGTGGGCTGTCGACGCAGCCGCGGCGGCAGCCATTTGTGGATCGAGGTCTGGGATACGGGCGTGGGCATCGCGCCCGAGTACCAGCAGGACATCTTCCGCGAGTTCTACCAGATCGGCAATCCCGAGCGCGACCGCAGCAAGGGCCTGGGCCTGGGACTCAACATCGTGGACCGCACGGCGCGCCTGCTGGGGCACCCGCTGCAGCTGTGTTCCGTACCCGGCCACGGTACGCGCTTTCGCATCGAACTGCCGCTGGCCCAGCCCGGTGATTTGCAGTCCTTGCTGGCGGCAGCCGATCCGCTGCCTGTGGACGATGTACGCGGCCTGCGCATCCTGGTGATCGAGGATGATCGCCAGTCCGCCCAGGCACTGCGCGGCCTGCTCGATTCCTGGGGTTGCGTGGTGGCTGTCGTCGAAGGGCTGCAGGGCGCCTTGACCGTCGTCGACGGTGGTTTCGTGCCCGACCTGGTCCTCAGTGATTTCCGCTTGCGGGCCGGTGAGAGCGGCATGCAGACCCTGGAGCACCTGCGCACGACCCTGGTGAGGTCGCTGCCGGCCTGTCTGATGAGTGGTGACACCGATCCGGAGCTGATCCAGTCCTGCCGCGACGCTGGCCTGCCGCTGCTGCACAAGCCAGTGCGGCCCGCCAAGCTTCGCACCCTGATCCGCCGCCTGGCGCGACCCCAACCGGTCTAGGGCGTCGCGGGGCCTAGCTGGCGTCGTCGGGTGCCATCTGCGGCCGGCCCGTACCGGCATAACCGTGTCGGTTGGCGGCCAGCACCGCCTGGGTGCGAGTGGTGACGCCAAAGTTGCGCAGAATGCTGCTGACGTGGTTCTTCACCGTTTCCTCGGAGAGGTAGAGCATGCGCCCGATCTCCTTGTTGGTGTAGCCGTCGAGCAGCAGCTGCAGCACTTCTTCCTGGCGCGGTGTGAGCAGAGAGGAGGGGAGTTCGGCCATCGTGACTTCGTCGCCCATGATCCTGGGCAGGGCCGGCATATGGATGCCGCCAGCCAGCACCAGGCGGGTGACCGAGAGCAGTTCATCACTCATGCCGGACTTGGTCAGGAAAGCCGCCGCACCTTTTTGCATGACTTGTTGCATCACGCGCGGATTGACCGAGCCGGACAGGACGATGATGGGCAGGGCCGGGTGCTGGCGGCCAAAGACGTCCAGCGCCTCCAGTCCGTTCATGTCGGGCAGGTGGTAGTCCAGCAGCACCAGATCGAGTTCGGGTTCCTGTTGCGCCAGTTCGAAGGCGCGGGCGCAGGAGCCGGCTTCCAGTACGTCGACGTCATTTTCCAGTCCGCGCAGAACCTGGCGCAGGCCTTCTCGGATCAGGGCGTGATCATCAACGACCAGTATCTTCAATGTGTTTCCCAACGATGGGCGCAATGGCTGGCATGGTAGCGCAAGGCCCGCTAGACAAGGCGCATGACCGGAACGCGACCAGAGCCGCCCCGGCAACACTCAGAATGGGACGTCAACGCAGGGGCGTGGGCACCGTGGGGATGTGGTCCTGGTCGTCGCGGCGCAGATCGTTACGCGAGGGCGGCAGATCGAATTTCCCCAGTTCGGCGGAGACCCGCCAGTAGGCCGGTCCCGGCATGCGGGTGTGGGGGAAGCCGCAGGTCGGGGCAAACACCCAGGCCATCACATGCGAGTTGTGATTGTTGGCGGGATCGAAGTGTTGCAGCCCCTGCAGAATCTGTTGTTTGAGCAGGGGGGCATAACGCAGCAGGCCCTCATGCCAAGTGTAGACGACCAGGTTGATCTGGAAGTTCGGTGCCTGGCCGGTGTGCGGCCGCGCAATGACTTCACAGCCGATCCAGTCGATCGGGATGCCATTGAGACGCAGGGTGTCGCGCAACACCATGCGCACCAGATCCCGATAGTTGATCGGATTTTGGGAATGATTGGAGGCACCCAGCGTCGAAGGACTGTCAGCCGACGGGCTGTGGGATGCAGGGCTGCGAGAAGAACGAAACAATTCGAACATGGGAGCACTCCGAAGGACAGAAACGGAACCGACCTTGCCCGTGATGCCCGGGCTCTCCACCACCGACGAGGCCATTATATGTACTTCAGGTGGAACCCAGGGGAAATACGTCCGCCCCTTGCAAGGAAGGTCCATGCACTGACTCGGTGCTGGTGGTACTGGGTTGGGCTCGTTTGCACTATCGCCGCGGTGATGACATTGACGATTCTTATCGATTGATCGTCACTCGCGACGGTCCGCCAGCCAGCTGGCGCCTGCCCCGGTCCATCGGCTTGTTGCGCAGGCAAAAAAAAGCCCGCCGGATGGCGGGCTTGCTGGAACGGGTGATTTTCTTCAGCCGTGGAACTTCATCATCAACGGCACGATCAGCAGCGCCACGATGTTGATGATCTTGATCAGCGGGTTGATGGCAGGGCCGGCGGTGTCCTTGTAGGGATCGCCCACGGTATCGCCCGTGACGGCCGCCTTGTGGGCGTCCGAGCCCTTGCCGCCGTGATGGCCGTCCTCGATGTACTTCTTGGCGTTGTCCCAGGCACCGCCGCCCGTGCACATCGAGATGGCGACAAAGAGGCCCGTGACGATGGTGCCCATCAACAGGCCGCCCAGTGCGGCCGGCCCCAGCAGCAGGCCGACCAGGATCGGCACCACGACCGGCAACAGGGAGGGGATCATCATCTCCTTGATGGCGGCCGTGGTCAGCATGTCGACCGCGGTGTCGTACTCGGGCTTGCCCGAGCCGTCCATGATGCCCTTGATGTCACGGAACTGGCGACGCACTTCCACCACCACCGCACCGGCAGCGCGGCCCACGGCTTCCATGGCCATGGCGCCGAACAGGTAGGGGATCAGGCCGCCGATGATGAGGCCGATGATGACCATCGGATTGCTCAGGTCGAAGCTGATCACCTTGCCATAGGCTTCCAGTTTGTGGGTGTAGTCGGCGAACAGCACCAGCGCGGCCAGGCCGGCCGAGCCGATGGCGTAACCCTTGGTCACGGCCTTGGTGGTGTTGCCCACGGCGTCCAGCGGGTCGGTGATGTCACGCACGCTGGAGGGCAGCTCGGCCATTTCGGCAATGCCGCCGGCGTTGTCGGTGATCGGGCCGTAGGCGTCGAGCGCCACCACGATGCCGGCCATGCTCAGCATGGAGGTGGCGGCAATGGCGATGCCGTACAGGCCGGCCAGCTGGAAGGACACCCAGATGGCGATGCAGACGAAGATCACCGGCCAGGCAGTGGAGCGCATGGACACACCCAGGCCGGCAATGATGTTGGTGCCGTGGCCGGTGGTGGAGGCTTGTGCAATGTGCTGCACCGGGGCGTATTGCGTGCCGGTGTAGTACTCGGTGATCCACACCAGGGAGGCGGTCAGCACCAGGCCGACGGCGCAGGCGCCGAACAGGCGCATCTGGCTGCCGCTGGCGGTGATGGCGTTGTCCGGCATCAGCCACATCGTGACGAAGAAGAAGGCGATCAGCGAGAGCCCGCCGGCCACGGCCAGGCCCTTGTACAGGGCCGGCATCACGTTCTTCATGCCCGGGGAGGCCTTGACGAAGAAGCAGCCGATGATGGAGGCGATGATGGACACCGCGCCCAGGGCCAGCGGATAGACCACGGCACTGGTGCCCGAGCCGGTGACCAGCAGGGCGCCCAGCACCATGGTGGCGATCAGCGTCACCGCGTAGGTCTCGAACAGGTCGGCAGCCATGCCGGCGCAGTCGCCCACGTTGTCGCCCACGTTGTCGGCGATCACGGCCGGGTTGCGCGGATCATCCTCGGGGATGCCGGCCTCGACCTTGCCCACCAGGTCGGCGCCGACGTCGGCACCCTTGGTGAAGATGCCACCGCCCAGACGGGCGAAGATGGAGATCAGCGAGGAACCGAAGGCAAAACCGATCAGCGGGTTGAGCAGCTTGGCCAGGTTGCTGCTGGCGTTCAGGTTGCCGTTGCCGACCAGGAACCAGTAGAAGGCGGTCACGCCCAGCAGGCCCAGGCCCACCACCAGCATGCCGGTGATGGCACCGCCGCGGAAGGCCACGTCCAGTGCCGGGCCGATGCCCCGGGTGGCGGCCTGCGCGGTGCGCACGTTGGCGCGTACCGAGACGTTCATGCCGATGAAACCGCAGGCGCCCGAGAGCACGGCACCGATGATGAAGCCGACGGCCGTCTGGCCGTCGAGGAAGAGGCCGATCAGGATGGCCAGCACCACGCCGACGATGCCGATGGTCTTGTACTGGCGGGCCAGGTAGGCGGCCGCGCCGGTCTGGATGGCGGCTGCGATCTCCTGCATGCGGGCATTGCCGGCGTCTTGCGAGAGGATCCAGCTGCGGGCCCAGATGCCGTAGGCCACGGCGATCAGTCCGCATACGAGCGCCAGTATCAGCGCTGAATTGCCTGTCATATCAAACTCCTGTGTTGTTGTATCGCGTAGGGGTGGCAACGCAGGGGGCGGGGCCACCGATGCGTTGCTTCCTCGCCGCGACAGCCCACAGGTCTGACAGGACGATTGGCCAACGGGCGGACTGTAACGTGAAAACAGCCCGTTTCAAGAGGGCGTCAGGGCGGAGCAAGTAAAATCAGGGTTAATACCGATCTCTTTCCGTCTCAACTCAGCAAGAAGCAACCATGTCCCTCGACAACGTCACCCCTGGCAAGAATGTTCCCGAAGCTTTCAACGTGATCATCGAGATCCCGATGAACGCCGATCCCATCAAGTACGAGGTGGACAAGGAAACCGGCGCCATCTTCGTGGACCGTTTCATGAGCACGGCCATGCACTACCCGACCAACTACGGTTATGTGCCCAAGACCATCTCGGGCGACGGCGATCCGGTCGATGTGCTGGTCATCACGCCGGTGCCGCTGATCCCCGGCGTGGTCGTGCCCTGCCGTGCCATCGGCATCCTGAAGATGCAGGACGAGGCCGGCGAGGACGGCAAGGTGCTGGCGGTGCCGATCGACAAGATCCTGTCGATCTACACCCAGTGGCAAAAACCCGAAGACCTGAACCCGATGCGCCTGAATACCATCCAGCATTTCTTCGAACACTACAAGGATCTGGAGCCGGGCAAGTGGGTCAAGGTGCTGGGCTGGGAAGGCCCGGAGTCGGCCAAGAAGGAAATCATGGATGGCATCGCCAATTACAACAGCAAGGCCTCCAAAGGTTAATCGTCTCCACTGAAAGCAACGCCGGCAGGCCCATGGGCCTGCCGGCGTTTTTTCATGCGCACGCGCGAGAATCGCAGGGTTTTTCCGGTTCAATTTGAGCTACACCTCGTGAACCCCCGCGTGTATCATGGTTCGAAGGTCAATCCGGCGCACCACGCCAGGAAGGAACAAAGATCATGCAGACCACCAGCGAAACCCGTTCCGGCACCGCGACCGCCACAGCGGCTTCCGGTCAGTACCTCACCCTGCGCCTGGGCAAGGAGGAATATGCCATCGACATCCTGCGCGTGCAGGAGATCCGCTCCTACGAAGAGCCGACCCGCATGGTCAATGCGCCGGCCTTCATCAAGGGGGTGGTCAACCTGCGCGGCGTGATCGTGCCCATCGTCGATCTGCGCATGAAGCTCGCCCTGGACAAGGTCGAGTACAACGAATTCACCGTGGTCATCATCCTCAACGTGCGCGGTACCGTGATCGGTGCTGTCGTGGATTCGGTCTCCGACGTCGTCACGCTGGCGGCAGATGCCATCAAGCCGGCGCCCCAGTTCGAGACCACGCTCGACACCCGCTTCATCACCGGGCTGGCCAATGTAGGCGAACGCATGCTGATCGTCATGAACATGGAAGCACTGATGAACAATGCCGAGATGGGCATGCTGGCCACGGCCATCAGCTGAGCGACAGGACAAGCCCGCACCCACGAATCTGGCACTTGGAGCCCGAGTGGCGCACGGGGGTGGCGATAACAGGAGACACGCATGGAATTCTGGCTTCGACTCCGGATTGGCACCCGACTGGCCCTGGCGTTTGCCGCGGTGCTCATCATTACCACCACCGTTTCGGCGCTGGGGGTCTGGCGGCTTGGAACGCTCAAGGACACCAGCCATGAGATCGCTACGGTCGAGTTGCAGCGCAGCCTGCTCGCCCAGCGCTGGGCTTCACAGATTGCCATCAACTGGGTGCGGGCCTCGGCAGCGCTGAAAACCCGCGACGAGGCTTATATCGATGCCTTGCAGAAAGACATGGCGGCCACCTCCAAGGCCATCAGCGACGACCAGAAGCAGCTTGAGAGCCTGATGGAGGACGCCGCGGGCAAGGAGCTGCTGGCGCTTGTCGCCAAAGATCGCAAGACCTATGTTGATGCGCGCGCAGCACTGATCAAACGGCAAAAGGCCGGTGAGGACATTCTTGGCGCTGTCGATAGCGACTTGCGCCCGCTGGCGGAAACCTACCTCAAGGCCGTGGACCAGGTGGCTGGCCATGCCCGCCGGATCCTGACTGAGACGCAGGCTGAAGCCGAGGCTACTGCGGCCAGAAGCCAGCTGGCCCAGACGGGCGGTACCGTGTTGGCCGTGCTGCTGGGCATCGTCCTGGCCTATCTGGTGACGCGTTCCATCGTCCAGCCAGTCCGGCAGGCCGCAGCCTCCACACGCCATATTGCCGAAGGGGACCTGACGACGCATATTCCTGCACATGGCTCCGATGAAGTCGCGCAATTGCTGCAGTCCCTGGCTGCCATGCAGCACAACCTGGCCCGCATCGTCAGCCGGGTGCGCCAGGGGAGTGAATCGGTGTCGACCGCCAGCGCCGAGATCGCCCAGGGCAACAACGACCTGAGCGCGCGTACCGAAAGCCAGGCCAGCGCGCTGGAAGAGACGGCCGCGTCCATGGAAGAGTTGTCCTCCACCGTGCGCCAGAACGCCGACAACGCCAAGCAGGCCAACCAGCTGGCCCAGAACGCCAGTGCCGTGGCCATGCAGGGCGGTGAAGTCGTGGCCCAGGTGGTCGAGACCATGAAGGGCATCAATGATTCGAGCAAGAAGATTGCCGACATCATCAGCGTGATCGACGGCATCGCCTTCCAGACCAACATCCTGGCGCTCAATGCTGCGGTGGAAGCCGCGCGTGCGGGCGAGCAGGGTCGCGGTTTTGCCGTGGTGGCCGCCGAAGTGCGCAGCCTGGCGGGTCGCTCGGCCGGAGCCGCCAAGGAAATCAAGACCCTGATCAACGACAGCGTGAGCCGCGTGGGGCAGGGCACGGCCCTGGTGGACCAGGCGGGTACCACGATGAACGAGGTGGTGGCCAGCATCCGGCGCGTGACCGACATCATGGGCGAGATCAGCGCGGCCAGCAGCGAGCAGAGCCAGGGTGTGGCGCAGATTGGCGAGGCCGTCACGCAGATGGACCAGGCCACGCAGCAGAACGCGGCGTTGGTAGAGGAAATGGCGGCGGCGGCCAGCAGTCTCAAAAGCCAGGCACAGGACCTGGTGCAGACGGTGGCTGTGTTCAAGGTGGATGCGCAGCAGCACGACTTCAGCGCTCCGACTTCAGCGCCGGCACCTGCTGTGCGTGCGGCCAAGCCAGCCGGTCTGCCTGTGCGTGTAGCAGTGCCCCGTCAAACGGGTGCAAGGGCTGCTCCAGCTGTTGCGCCAGCAGCGCCGGCGACCCCGCGCGAGCCCCCCAAGCTCAGCGCCAAGGCCGGTGGCGATGATGGCGACTGGGAAACCTTCTGAACAGGCCTTTTCTAGTCTTCCTGCCGTAGCGGGGAGTGCCGCTCCAGTTCATCGACGTAGTCGGCGACACCCAGGGCCTCGCGCTCCAGGTAGCGTTCGATGGCGCTGGCGAATTCCGGATGCGACAGCCAGTGGGCACTGCTGGTGCGCACCGGCAGCAGGGCACGGGCCAGTTTGTGCTCTCCCTGCGCCCCGCCCTCGAAGCGCTGGTAGCCCTGGGCGATGCACCATTGCAGCGGGCTGTAATAGCAGGCCTCGAAGTGCAGACAGTCGACCCGCTCCAGCGCCCCCCAGTAACGTCCCCAGGCCACTTTCTCTGATCCCGTGTCGCTGATGGCGATCAGGCTGCAGGCGATGGGATGGCCCCGGCGTTCGGCGATGAAGAGCAGCCAGTGGTCTGATTGGGTGTGGGAGATCTCCTCGAAGAACATCCGGCTCAGGTAGGGCGGGTTGCCGTGTTCGAGATAGGTTCGCTCGTAACAGCGATAGAAGAAATCCCAGTCCTGCGGGGTGATCGCCGGTCCGCGGGCGTGCCGCAGCACCACACCGGCCTCGATCACCTTGCGCCGTTCCTGCCGTATCTTCTTGCGCTTCTCCTGGTTGAGCGCGGCAAGGAAATCATCGAAGTTACGGTAGGGTTCAGGTTTCCGATTTTCCCAGTGAAATTGCACGGTGTGGCGCTGCATCAGGCCGGCCTGCTGGCAGGCCTGGAGATCCTGTGGATGCCCGAAGAGCAGGTGCAATGAGGACAGCTCCTTGTCACGGCACAGATCCAGTACCGCTTCGACCAGGGCCGCGCGGGAGGCGGCGTCACGTGCCAGTAGACGGCTGCCTGGTACCGGGGTGAAAGGTACGGCCACCACGGCCTTGGGGTAGTAGGCGAGGCCATGACGTAGGTGGGCATCAGCCCAGGCCCAGTCGAACACGTATTCACCCCGTGAGTGGGACTTGAGGTAAAGCGGGCAGGCCGCCTGCAGGATTCCGGTAGCGTCCCAGAGTGTGACGAAGCGCGGTGTCCAGCCCGTGGCCGGGCAGGCACTGCCGCTACGGTGCAGCGCGGCCAGGTATTCGTGCTGCATGAAGGGTGTGGGCTGGGGCTGCTGCGCCAGCAAGCCGTTCCAGGCGCCGGCATCGAGCTCCAGTGGGGAATCGAGCACCCGGATGACATAATTGCTTTTGCTCACGCTGCTCCCCGACTTTCCTTGCCTTCCATGACCTTGCGTATCTGCGTTGCCCAGCTCAACTTCGTCGTCGGCGACCTGGCGGGCAATGCACAAAAAATCATTGCGGCAGCCCGCGCGGCCCACGTGGCCGGTGCCCGGCTATTGCTCACGCCCGAACTTTCCATCTGTGGCTACGCGGCGGAAGACCTGTTCTTCCGGCCATCGTTCATCGCTGCCTGTGATGATGCCGTGAAAACAGTGGCCCGCGAGCTGGCCGGGTTAAAGGACATGACGGTGGTGGTGGGACACCCCGCCGCCGTCGAGGCGGGCGGTCTGCGCACGCGTTCGGTCACCGTGCCCAACCGCGTGAACGCTGCCAGCGTCCTGCGCGAGGGGCAGGTGATCGCCACCTATGCCAAGCGCGAGCTGCCCAACTACCAGGTCTTTGACGAACGGCGTTATTTCGTCCCGGGGCGGGACACCTGTGTGTTCGAGGCCGGCGCGGCCGGTGCGCGCGTCAAGGTCGGCCTGCTGATCTGCGAGGACGCCTGGTACGAAGCGCCGGCGCGAGAGACGCGCGCGGCCGGGGCCGAGCTGCTGGCAGTGATCAATGCTTCGCCTTTTCACGTGGGCAAGGGTAGCGAGCGCGAAGACATGATGCGACGGCGGGCCCGGGACTGCGGCCTGCCGCTGGTCTACGCCCATCTGGTCGGTGGCCAGGACGAGGTGGTCTTCGAGGGGCATTCCTTTGCCCTGCAGGCCGATGGTGCGCTGGCGGCGCGGGCGCCGAGTTTTGCCGAGGACGCGTTCGTGGTGGACCTGCACCGCAGCGCAGCGGGCGTGCAATTGCAGGGTGCGATCGAACCCGACCGCAGCGCCGACGCCGACCTCTGGGATGCCCTGGTGCTGGGCGTGCGCGACTATGTGGGCAAGAACGGTTTTCCGGGCGCGATCATCGGCCTGTCTGGTGGCATCGACTCGGCCCTGGTGCTGGCCATCGCTGTCGATGCCCTGGGGGCCGACCGGGTGCGCACGGTCATGATGCCCTCGCCCTACACGGCCGATATCAGCTGGATCGACGCACGGGAGATGGCCCACCGCATGGGCGTGCAGTACGACGAGATTTCCATCGTGCCCGAGTTCGAGGCCTTCAAGGCCTCGCTGGCGCAGGAGTTCCGCGGCCTGCCCGAGGACACGACCGAGGAGAACATCCAGGCCCGCATCCGTGGCACGCTCTTGATGGCCCTGTCCAACAAGAGCGGACGCATCGTGCTGACCACTGGTAACAAGTCCGAGATGGCGACCGGCTACTGCACGCTCTACGGCGACATGGCCGGCGGTTTTGCCGTGATCAAGGACCTGGCCAAGACCACGGTGTTCCGGCTGGCGCGCTGGCGCAATGCCCACGATCCGCATGGCAGCGGTGCCAACCCGATCCCCGAGCGCATCATCACGCGCCCGCCCAGCGCCGAGTTGCGCCCCGACCAGAAGGATCAGGACAGCCTGCCGGAATACGAGGTGCTGGATGCCATCGTCGAGCGTTACATGGAGAATGACCAGGGCATCGAGGAAATCGTGGCCCAGGGCTACGCGAGGGCCGACGTCGAGAAGGTGACGCGCCTGATCAGGTTGAACGAATACAAGCGGCGCCAGGCGCCGGTGGGCATCCGGGTTACCCACCGCAGTTTCGGCAAGGATTGGCGTTATCCTATTACCAACAAGTTCCGCGCCTGACTTGCATGGCAAGGCAGGCTGAACGTCAGCTTATTCACCGACAGGAAGAAGATTCATGAAGCAGATTACCGCCATCATCAAGCCTTTCAAGCTCGAGGAAGTGCGCGAGGCCCTGGCCGAGTGCGGTGTGACCGGCCTGACCGTCACCGAGGTCAAGGGCTTTGGCCGCCAGAAAGGCCATACCGAGCTCTACCGCGGCGCCGAGTACGTGGTGGACTTCCTGCCCAAGGTCAAGGTCGAGGTGGTGGTCAAGACGGATGATGTGGACCGCTGCGTCGACGCCATCGTCAAGGCGGCCCGTACCGGCAAGATCGGCGACGGCAAGATCTTCATCACCTCGATCGAGCGCGTGGTTCGCATCCGCACCGGTGAACTCGACAACTCGGCGATCTAAATTTCTTCGAGTCGGGGTGCCGGCGCCAGGCCGGCGGCCTGTACCAGGCTGCTGAGCAGGGCTACTGGCTCCTCTCCTGTCTGGATCAGGCTCATCTGCCAGTCACTCAGGAATTGCTGCTGTACGGTTGCGGCCAGGAAGGCCAGCAGACCATCGTAGTAGCCTCCGCTGTTCAGGATCCCGACGGGCTTGTCGTGATAGCCCAGCTGGCGCCACGTCCAGACCTCGAACAGTTCCTCGAAAGTGCCGATGCCGCCCGGCAGGGCCACAAAGGCGTCGGCACGCTCGGCCATCATGCGCTTGCGGTCGTGCATGGTGTCCACGATGTGCAGCTCGGTGCAGTCGTGCAGCGCCCATTCCTTTTCCACCAACGCCTTCGGGATGATGCCGACAACGCGGCCGCCGGCTTGCAGGGTGGCTTCAGCCACGAGGCCCATCAGTCCGGCCTTGCCGCCACCGTAGACCAGCTGGCCGCCATGCCGTCCGATCCACTGCCCCACGGTGCGCGCCATGTCGGCAAATTGCGGGTCCAGGCCTGGGCGCGAGCCGCAGTAGACACAAAGGGAGAAGGAGGGGGTCATGCGAGGAAGCGGTGGTAGAGAGCGACGCACCAGATGCCTGTGCACAGCAGCAGGCTCAGCAGCACGGCAGCGCTGCCCATGTCCTTGGCACGCTTGGACAGGTCGTGCCATTCGGGACCGATGCGGTCGATGGCAGTCTCGATACCGGTGTTGAGCAGCTCGACGATCATGACAAAGAGGACGGCGCCAGCCAGCAGGGCCGTTTCTACCCAGTTGCGGCCGATCCAGAGCGAGAGCGGTAGCAGGACCAGGGCAGCCAGGGCTTCCTGGCGAAACGCGGCCTCATGCCAGCCGGCCCGCAGGCCTTCGAAGGAGTAACCCAGGGCGTGCCACATGCGATTCAGGCCGCGGCGGGATTTTTGCGGGTTGACGGTGGTGTCGTGTAAATCGGGCATGCGCTGATTGTCCACCAGCCCGGCGACATCAGGCCTGCCGGGGGCGGGCATCGATCAGGCGGGTGCCAGCCAGGGCGTCATGCCAGAACTGCTGGGCAGGATGAAAGCGGCTGAGCAGGGCCCAGACCAGTACCCAGCCGAGCACGATGACCGCAGATTCTGCGCCCGAAAGGCCGAAGGCGGAGGTGACCGCCAGCGGTGGCAGAAACCAGAGCCAGCTCAGCACATAGCGCAACAGAGAGCGACGCTGCGTCAGGGGCCGACCGGCCAGGTCCACCACGCGGATATGCCAGGTTTTCATGGCCAGGGTCTGACCCTTGGACCAGAACCAGGCAAAGTAAATCCCCAGCACGACAAAAAGGAAGGCCTGTTGCATGAGGCGGTTGTCCAGGGCGTGCCGGGTCTGGGACAGGGAGCTGAACAGGTAGCTGGCGATGAAGACCACCCCAAACAGCAGCATGCCTTCGTACAGCCAGCAGGCCATGCGTCGCCACAAGCCAGGGGTGACAGGGGAATTCCCGTCCCCTGCTGTCGTAGGGGCGGTCGTCGTGCGGTCCGGACTCACTGCGCTTCGGCGGGCTCGTCTTCGTAAGGCGAGCGTTCGGGTTCGCTGCGTGCGGCTTCCGGCCGCGGTAGCAGGGTGTGCTGCTGGACCGGCAACGTGGCATCAGCCAGGTTGGGGCGCGGCGAGGCCGACCGGCGGGGCACCTGGCTCAGTTTGGGGCTCGCGCCGGGCTTGACCGTGGTCACGCCGGCTGGCTGGGTTTGCGCCTGCTTGGCCAGCTGGCGTTTTTCTTCCGGGCTCAAGGCCTGGTAGGCCTCCCACTGGCTGGCTTTCTGTTCAGGAGTCAGTTTCTTGATTTCCTTGAAATTCTGACGGGCTTGGGTGCGCTGCTGCTGGCTCAGGGTGGCCCACTTGCTCATATGCAGATGCAGTTTGACCTGTTCCTCGGCGCTGAGGGTCGGGTAGTTTTTGGAGAGAGCCAGCCATTTCAGCTTGTGCTGCTCGGTCAGGCGGTCCCAATGCGGGGCCAGGGGCTGCAGGGCTTGGCGCTGGGCCGGGGTCAGGTCTTTCCAGGCCGGTTTGTTCTGGATGGGGGCGGCGGCCACAACGGTATTGCTGCTGGCGCTCCGGGCGGTGCTGTCGTGGCGGTAGAGGGAGCGCCCGGTGACGGTCTGCCCGGCCGTGCCTTCGGCTGGCGCAGCCAAGGCCGGCAGCCAGAAGGCGAGCAGCAGGGTCGCGACCAAGCCACCCGGTCCGGACAAGTGCCGGTGAGAGGAGAGGGGGCGGGTCATCTGTTCCATGGCGCAGTCTCAGTCTTGCCGCAGCTGATCGATGCGGGCTTTGAGGAACTGGGCGAAGCCAGGGTCGGAATAGGCATCGGGGGGCAGATCGTCGGTCAGGATGGCGGCATCGAGTTCGGCCAGTTCCTCGGCGATCTGCTCGGTTCCCACCATCTGGATGGTCACGAGACCCGCGATCAGGGCCAGCAGGGGAATGAGGGACACCAGTCGGGGCCAGAGTCCACGCTCATCCTCGCCGCCGCCCAGCGCCGCCACGCCGCCGCCCAGGGAGATGCCGGCGGTTTCCCGGACCTGGACTTCACGGTACTTGCCGAGGGCCTGCTGGCGTGCGACACGCAGCCGCTCGCTGATGTCGTGGGGCAACTGCTGGGCGGACGCGTCCAGATAGGCCGCCAATTGGCGGCCGTAGCGGTCCTGGGCGGACAGGTTGGCGGTGACGGACATGGTCTTCATAGTTGTATTCCCTTGGCCCTCAAGGCTTTGTTAAGAGCCTGGACCGCCCTGGAACAGTGCGTTTTCACACTGCCTTCGGAACAGCCCATGGCCGCGGCGGTTTCCGCCACGTCCAGTTCCTCCCAGTAACGCATCAGGAAGGCTTCCCGTTGACGGGCGGGCAGTTCCTGGATTTCCAGCTCGATTTCACGAAAGATCTGGGCCCGCTGGGTCGAGCTTTCAGCGCTTTCCACTTGGGTGGATGCGTCCGAACTGTCGAGATTTTCCAACAAGTTGAATTCACCGTCCTCGGACTCGGATTCGAAATCGCTGAGATTCGAAAACAGGGCGTTGCGCGTCTTCTGCCGACGAAACCAGTCCAGGGTGGTGTTGGACAGGATGCGCTGGAACAGCATGGGCAGCTCATCGGGCGGCTTGTGGCTGTAGTGCTCCACCAGCTTCATCATGCTGTCCTGCACGATGTCCAGCGCCGACTCGTCATTGCGCACGTGGTAGACAGAACGCTTGAAAGCGCGTTTTTCCACGCTTTTGAGGAATTCGGTCAGTTCTTGTTCGGTGGCCAAGGGCAGGAACCAGGGGGAGGCGCGAGTGTGTCTCTGGAGGAGGGGGCGGTCTGGAAAGGCCGCTTTGGGGCAGGATTATGGCATCGTGCCTGCACATTTATGCACGCGCGGCTGCGAATTTGAATGCTGCAGTGCGATAATGCCATTTGCAAATCAAAAAGCAAACGGGTCACGGTCCGGCGCGGCTATCCATGGCGCCCATGTCCTTGACCTCAAGTCCCGACGCGATGCCACAAGCGTTTGCGAAGGGGCACCCAAGGTTTTTCGTCAGAGAAATTCACAAAGGTTCATCATGGAAATTTCCAAGGCTGAAATCACTTCCGCCGCGGCAGCCAGTGCTGCCGGCCAGGCCGAAGAGTTGCGTGGCGCCGAGATCCTGGTCAAGGCGCTGCAGGCAGAGGACGTCAAGTACGTCTGGGGTTATCCCGGCGGTGCCGTCCTGCACATCTACGACGCCTTCTACAAGCAGGACACCATCCAGCACATCCTGGTGCGTCACGAGCAGGCCGCCGTGCACGCCGCCGATGGTTATGCGCGCGCCACCGGCGATGTGGGCGTGGCGCTGGTGACCTCCGGCCCTGGCGTGACCAATGCCATCACCGGGATTGCCACGGCCTACATGGACAGCATTCCGATGGTGATCATCACCGGTCAGGTGCCCACCGCAGCCATCGGCCTGGACGCCTTCCAGGAGTGCGACACCGTGGGCATCACCCGCCCCATCGTCAAGCACAACTTCCTGGTCAAGGACGCCAATGATCTGGCCGAAACCATGAAGAAGGCCTTCCACATCGCACGCAGCGGCCGTCCCGGCCCCGTGGTGGTGGATATCCCGAAGGACGTCTCCTTCAAGAAAGTGCCCTACGCCGGTTACCCGGAGTCGGTGACCATGCGCTCCTACAACCCGGTGCGCAAGGGCCATGCCGGTCAGATCCGCAAGGCCTTGCAATTGCTGCTGACCGCCAAGCGTCCCTATATCTACACCGGCGGCGGTGTTCTGCTGGGCAATGCCACAGCCGAGTTGCGCACGCTGGTGGACATGCTGGGCTACCCGGTCACCAATACCCTGATGGGCCTGGGTGCCTACCCGGCGACCGATCCCAAGTTCCTGGGCATGCTGGGCATGCACGGCACGATCGAAGCCAACAACGCCATGCAGAACTGCGACGTGCTACTGGCCGTGGGCGCACGTTTCGACGACCGCGTGATCGGCAATCCCAAGCACTTCGCGCAGAACGAGCGCAAGATCATCCACATCGACATCGATCCTTCGAGCATTTCCAAGCGCGTCAAGGTCGATATCCCGATCGTGGGCGACGTCAAGGACGTGCTGACCGAGATGATCGCCATGATCAAGGAAAGCCCGACCCGGCCCGATGCGAATGTGCTGGGTTCCTGGTGGGACGCCATCAATGGCTGGCGCAAGCGCGACTGCCTGAAGTACGACCGTGGAAACAAGGATGTGATCAAGCCTCAGTTCGTGATCGAGACCCTGTGGAACATGACCAAGGACGTCGACACCTACATCACGTCCGACGTTGGCCAGCACCAGATGTGGGCGGCGCAGTACTATAAGTTCAACGAGCCGCGCCGCTGGATCAACTCCGGGGGTCTGGGCACCATGGGCGTGGGCATCCCCTATGCCATGGGCATCAAGCTGGCCAAGCCCGAGAGCGAGGTCTACTGCGTGACGGGTGAAGGCTCGGTGCAGATGTGCATCCAGGAACTCTCGACCTGCCTGCAATACAACACGCCGATCAAGATCCTGTCGCTGAACAACCGCTACCTGGGCATGGTGCGCCAGTGGCAGGAGATCGAGTACTCCGGCCGCTACAGCCACAGCTATATGGATGCGCTGCCCGACTTCGTGAAGCTGGCCGAGGCCTATGGTCACGTCGGCATGCTGATCGAGAAGCCGCAGGACGTGGAGCCGGCGCTGCGTGAAGCGCGCAAGCTCAAGGACCGTACGGTCTTCATGGACTTCCGCACCGACCCCACCGAGAACGTGTTCCCGATGGTCAAGGCCGGCATGGGCATTACCGAGATGCTGTTGGGAGCCGAAGACCTGTAAGCCGGTGGTGCGGCCGTTCAGGTCGCGTCACTACCTATCAAAGACGAATCTATTGTCCGCCGAGCCCGGTCGTTACCGCGACCGGGGGAGGGCGGCGAAAAGAGGAATCCATTCATGAAACACATCATTGCAGTATTGCTGGAGAACGAGCCTGGCGCGCTCTCCCGCGTGGTGGGCTTGTTTTCGGCCCGTGGCTACAACATCGAGTCCCTGACCGTCGCACCGACGGAAGACCCGAGCCTCTCGCGCATGACCATTGAAACCACCGGTTCCGATGACGTGATCGAACAGATCACCAAGCACCTGAACCGTCTGATCGAGGTCGTCAAGGTCGTCGACCTGACCGAAGGCGCCTACATCGAGCGCGAGCTCATGATGGTCAAGGTGCGGGCGGTGGGCAAGGAGCGCGAGGAGATGAAACGCATGGCGGACATCTTCCGCGGTCGTATCATCGACGTCACCGACAAGAGCTACACCATCGAGATGACGGGTGACCAGTCCAAGAACGACGCCTTCATCGAGGCGATCGATCGCGGCGCGATCCTGGAGACGGTGCGTACCGGCAGCAGCGGCATCGGTCGCGGCGAGCGCATTCTGCGCGTTTGAATCAATTAACAGACCCGTTTTATCCCAAGGAGAAAGAAGTGAAAGTTTTCTACGACAAGGACTGTGACCTGAGCCTGATCAAGGGCAAGACCGTGGCCATCATCGGTTACGGCAGCCAGGGCCATGCCCACGCCCAGAACCTGAACGACAGCGGCGTCAAGGTCGTGGTCGGCTTGCGCAAGGGCGGTGCCTCGTGGGACAAGGTCGGCAAGGCCGGCCTGACCGTGATGGAAGTGAACGACGCCGTCAAGATGGCCGATGTGGTCATGATCCTGTTGCCCGACGAGCAGATCGCCGAGGTGTACACCAACAACGTGGCGCCGAACATCAAGAAGGGTGCTTCGCTGGCCTTCGCCCACGGTTTCAACGTGCACTACAACCAGGTCGTGCCGCGCGCTGATCTGGACGTGTGGATGGTGGCGCCCAAGGCCCCCGGCCACACGGTGCGCAACACCTACACCCAGGGTGGCGGCGTGCCCCACCTGGTGGCCGTGCACCAGGACAAGAGCGGCAAGGCCCGTGACCTGGCCCTGTCCTATGCCATGGCCAATGGTGGCGGCAAGGCCGGCATCATCGAGACCAACTTCAAGGAAGAGACCGAGACCGACCTGTTCGGCGAGCAGGCCGTGCTGTGCGGCGGTGCTGTCGAGCTGATCAAGATGGGTTACGAGACCCTGGTCGAGGCCGGCTACGCTCCCGAGATGGCTTACTTCGAATGCCTGCACGAGCTCAAGCTCATCGTGGACCTGATCTATGAAGGCGGCATCGCCAACATGAACTACTCGATCTCCAACAATGCCGAGTATGGCGAGTACGTCACCGGCCCCGAGGTGATCAACGAGCAGTCGCGCGCCGCCATGCGCAATGCGCTCAAGCGCATCCAGAACGGCGACTACGCCAAGATGTTCATCCTGGAAGGCCGTACCGGCTACCCCAGCATGACGGCTCGTCGTCGCAACACTGCAGATCATCAGATCGAGGTGGTGGGTGCCCAACTGCGCGCCATGATGCCCTGGATTGCCAAGAACAAGCTGGTCGACCAGACCCGCAACTGATCGGTTTTGCCGCTTGCAACAAGGCCACTTCGGTGGCCTTGTTTTTTTTGTCTCACGCAGGCGTGGCCTGCTTTACACTTGCCGCCATGAATACTCAAGACCTTGATACACAGACCTGCGGTTGCGGGACGGAGGTGCGATATGCATGATGGTGCAGATGAGCGCATCGGCGAAGGGGAAGCCGTGATGGTGCGCAAGCGCCGCAAGGGCATCTACATCCTGCCCAATCTGTTCACCCTGGGCGGCTTGTTTGGCGGCTTTTATGCCATCGTCATGGCCATGAATGGCCGGTTCGACCTGGCCGCCATCGGCGTCTTCTCGGCCATGGTGCTCGACAGCCTGGACGGGCGGGTGGCGCGCATGACCAATACCCAGAGCGCTTTTGGCGAGCAGATGGACTCGCTGTCCGACATGGTGTCCTTTGGTGCGGCGCCGGCCCTGATCGCCTATGAGTGGGCGCTCAAGGGGCTGGGACGTTGGGGCTGGATTGCGGCTTTTGTCTACTGTGCTTGTGCCGCATTGCGCCTGGCGCGTTTCAACGTCAACACGGCCGTGGTGGACAAGCGCTATTTCCAAGGCTTGCCCTCTCCTGCCGCAGCGGCCTTGGTCACGGGGTTCATCTGGATCATGACCGAGCTGGACGTAGCGGGCCCGGCCGTGGCATGGCCCATGTTCGTGCTGGCCCTGTATGCCGGCCTGACCATGGTCAGCAATGTGCCGTTCTACAGCTTCAAGGATATCCACATGAAGAAGAGCGTGCCCTTCGTGGTGATCGTCCTGATTGCCCTGGGCATTGCCGTCGTCAACATCCATCCGCCTGTGGTGCTGTTCGGTGTTTTCGTGGTCTATGGCCTGAGTGGTTATTTTGTCTATGCCTGGCGCAAGGCCAAGGGCAAGCCGACCAGCGTCATCAGCACTTCGACCGACGAGCCCGAAGAGCGTGGACTGCACCAGTAATTGAAACCATAGGATATGGCTATGCATATGGCGTTTGATTGTGGTACATTGAAGGCATGAAGAAATTCCTGCTAGCACTACTGCTGCAACGCCACAACGGGCGGAATTAGTAGCGCGCGCGAAATTCCCATCAAAGGCCCGTATGCATCCGCAGCGGGCCTTTTGCTTTTACGGTTGTTGATTTTGAGTTGAAGACAAACAGGAGTTTGAAATGGCTGAGAAACTGATCATTTTCGATACCACCCTGCGTGATGGTGAGCAGTCGCCCGGCGCCTCCATGACCAAGGACGAGAAGCTGCGTATCGCCCGCCAGCTCGAACGCCTGAAGGTGGACGTGATCGAGGCCGGTTTCGCCGCCAGCTCCAACGGGGACTTCGAGGCGATCCAGAACATTGCCAACACCATCAAGGATTCCACGATCTGCTCGCTCTCGCGTGCCAACGACCGCGATATCGCACGCGCGGCCGAAGCGCTCAAGGGTGCCAACCGGGCTCGCATCCACACCTTCATTGCCACCTCGGCCCTGCACATGGAGAAAAAGCTGCGCATGAGCCCCGAGCAGGTGCTGGAGCAGGCCAAGCTGTCCGTGCGTTATGCGCGCAATCTGGTGGAAGACATCGAGTTCAGCCCGGAGGATGGTTACCGTAGCGACGTGGACTTCCTCTGCCGCGTGCTGGAGGCGGTGATCAAGGAGGGCGCCACCACCCTCAACATCCCGGACACTGTGGGTTATGCCGTGCCCGAGCTGTATGGCAACTTCATCAAGACCCTGCGCGAACGCATTCCCAACTCGGACAAGGCGATCTGGTCGGTGCATTGCCACAACGATCTGGGCATGGCGGTGGCCAATTCCCTGGCCGGCGTGAAGATCGGCGGTGCGCGTCAGGTCGAGTGCACCATCAACGGCCTGGGCGAGCGTGCGGGTAACTGCAGCCTGGAAGAGATTGTCATGGCCGTGAAGACGCGCCGCGACTACTTCAACCTGGATGTCGGCATCGATACCACGCAGATCGTTCCGGCCAGCCGCATGGTGAGCCAGACCACCGGTTTTGTGGTGCAGCCCAACAAGGCCGTGGTGGGCGCCAATGCCTTTGCCCACGCCTCCGGCATTCACCAGGATGGCGTGCTCAAGGCGCGCGACACCTATGAAATCATGCGTGCCGAAGATGTGGGCTGGAGCGCCAACAAGATCGTGCTGGGCAAACTGAGTGGGCGCAATGCCTTCAAGCAACGCCTGCAGGATCTGGGCGTGAGCCTGGAGAGCGAGGGTGAGCTCAACACCGCCTTCGCCCGCTTCAAGGAACTGGCTGACCGGAAGAGCGAGATTTTCGACGAGGACATCCTGGCCCTGGTGAGCGATGAGAGCGTGACCAGCGAGAAGGAGCAGTACGGTTTCATCTCGCTTTCACAGCACAGCGAAACCGGCGAACGGCCGCATGCATCCATCGTGATCACGGTAGAGGGCAAGGAGGTGCATGGCGAGTCGGATGGCAACGGCCCGGTGGACGCTTCGCTGAAGGCCATCGAATCGAACGTCAAGAGCGGTGCCGAGATGGTGTTGTATTCAGTCAACGCCATCAGCGGCTCGACCGAAAGCCAGGGTGAGGTGACCGTGCGCCTGCAAAACAGTGGCCGCGTGGTGAATGGTGTCGGGTCTGATCCCGATATCGTGGTCGCCTCGGCCAAGGCTTATCTGAGTGCGCTCAACAAGTTGCACAGCAAAGCTGATCGGGTAGCGGCGCAAGGCTAGGGTTACCACCTATATATGTAAGAGTTTGTTGAGAAAAGCCACACAAGTGGTTGATCCTGCATGAGATTTTCGGTATAACCTTTCTTCAGAGGGTGCCATGAAGAGAGGGTGCCGTTTTTTTCTAGTGCAGGGTCGGACTGGTGAACCACTTACATCGTTTTATCTGGGCTTGGGCGGCGTCGCTCTTTGTGACGCTGTCGGTTGCATCCGGGCAGGCTTTTGCTGCGCCGTCTGGCAGCAGCAGCGCCCAGCCCGGCGCCAAACCCAAGGTCATCAAGACCGCCTACCAGGCCAAGCGCAAGGCTTATGCCAAGCGCCCCTCCGCCCGCATCGTGCGCCCGGCCCGTCCCTCGGATGGCATGCGCGCCGGCTTGCATGGCGCCACCGATCCCCTGTCCCTGCGTTCCAGCGTGGCCTACGTCATCGACCAGGAAACCCAGGAGGTGCTCCTCAGCAAGAACGAAGAGGCCGTGCTGCCGATTGCGTCACTGACCAAGCTCATGACAGGCCTGCTGATCAGCGAGGCTGAGCTGCCCCTGGACGAGATGGTCACCATCACCCAGGCCGATGTGGATACCGAAAAGGGCAGCACTTCTCGCTTGCGCGTGGGCTCAACCCTGAGCCGCGGGGAGTTGATGCATCTGGCGCTGATGGCCAGTGAAAACCGTGCGGCGCATGCCTTGGGTCGAACCTATCCGGGTGGCCTGCAGGTGTTTGTCGAAATGATGAACGCCAAGGCACAACTGTTGGGTATGCAGGACACGCAATATGTCGAGCCCACGGGGCTGTCCAGCAAGAACCGCTCCAGTGCCAGGGACCTGGCGGTGCTGGTGAACGTGGCGTCGGACGACCCGCTGTTGCGCGAGTACTCCACCTCTCCTGCCTATCAGGTCGCCGTGGGGCGGCGCAAACTCATGTTCAGCAACACCAATCGGCTGGTCAAGAACCCGACCTGGGAGATCGGTCTTCAGAAGACAGGCTACATCTCCGAGGCCGGTCAGTGCCTGGTGATGCAAGCCAGGGTGGCTGGGCGTAATCTGATCATGGTGTTCCTGGATTCCGCTGGCAAGCTCAGTCGTCTGGGCGATGCCGAGCGCGTGCGCCGTTGGGTCGAGTCCATCCCCGCCCGGCCGGTCGTTCCCCTGACCGAGAATCACCTCGACGCGAAGTCGCCAGTCTTCTTCTGAAGAGGCTGGCGGGCACCAGGCCCGCCTAGCGCTTTTCTGCCCCGGGCTGATAGCCCAGCATGCGGGAAATCTCACTGGCCACCGCTTCCAGCTTGGGAAGCCATTCCTTGTCGAGCCGGCCCGTGGGCGCGGAGATCGACAGGCCGGCGATCAGCTTGCCTTGATCGTCATGGATACCGGCGGCCATGCAGTGCACACCCAGTTCCAGTTCCTCATCATCATGGGCGGTCCCGTACTGGCGTACCTTGGCCAGTTCGCGTTCGAGCACGGGCAGCTGGGTGATGCTGTTCTTGGTGTGGCCGGCCAGACCCGTACGGGTGGCGTACGCACGGACACGCTGGGGATCGTCGGCAGCCAGGAAGAGCTTGCCCACCGAGGTCAGGTGCAGGGGCGCCCGTCCGCCGATGGCGCGCACCACCTGCATGCCCGAGCGTTCGCTGTAGGCGCGTTCGATGTAGACGATTTCGTCCCCCTGGCGCATGCTCAGGTTCACCGGTTGCTGGATCAGGCGGTGCAGTTCGCGCATGGGGGTGATGGCTGCGTCGCGCACGTTGAGGCGAGCCTTGACCAGATTACCCAGTTCAAGCAGGCGCATGCCCAGGCGGTAGGTGCCCGGCTGGGGGCGGTCGACATAACGGCCGGTGGCCAGGTCGTTGAGGATGCGGTGCGCCGTGGAGGGGTGTAGCCCGGTCTTCTCGCTGATTTCCTTGAGTGAGATGGCTTCTTCGCGCGAGGCCAGCACGTCCATGAGGGTGAACATCCGTTCAATTACCTGCACGGTCGGCGTGACGACGGCATCCGGATCTTTTTTCTTCATCGGGTACTCTCCTGCATCTGGCCCCGATTTTACCTCGTGAAATCACCCTCTGGCCGGCGGCATCTTGCTCGCGGGGCTGACAGCTTGCCATTGTCCTTGCAGCAGCAGTTCGTGAGGGCTGAAACGGGCCTTGTAGTTCATCTTCGGGCTGTCCTCGATCCAGTAGCCCAGATAGACATGCGGTAGCCCCAGCAGGCGCGCCTGTTCGATCTGCCAGAGCACGCTGTGGGTGCCATAACTGGCTTCGCGTCCCGGCTCGTAGAAGGTGTAGACCGCCGAGAGGCCGTCGTCCAGGACGTCGAGCACGGAAACCATGCGCAGCGGGCCGGGCGAGCCGTCTCCCAGCGTTTCGCGGAACTCGACCAGGCGCGAATTGACCCGGCTCTGGAGCAGGAACTGGGTGTACTGGTCGATGCTGTCCTGGTCCATGCCACCGCCGGCGTGCCGGCCGTTCTGGTAGCGCAGATAGAGCTGGTAGTGCTCCGGCACGAAGCACAGGCGCGAGACGCGGGCCTGCAGGTTCTGATGCTGCTTCCAGGCGCGGCGCTGGCTGCGTGTGGGCTGGAAGTCCTGCACGCGCACGCGCAGCGGGACGCAAGCCTGGCAGCCATCACAGTGCGGCCGATAGGTGAACATGCCACTGCGGCGAAATCCCTGGGCGACCAGTTCCGAATAGGTGGAGTTGTTGATCAGATGGCTGGGTGTGGCCACCTGGGAGCGTGCCAGACGGCCACTCAGGTAGCTGCACGGGTAGGGGGCCGTGGCATAGAACTGCAGACTCTGGAGGGGCAGGTCCTTGAGGTGCGTCACGTCGACTCCGCGGGGGACATCATCAGTTCACGCCAGTATAGGGGGTCGAACTGCCAGCGGGGTCCGGGCTGCGCCTGTGCCGCCGCGATATGGCGCAAAAAATCCACACGCGTTATCTCATGGGCGCCCAGCGAGGCGAGGTGCTGGGTGTTCTGCTGGCAGTCGATCAGGGTGATGCCCTGGTGGCGACAAAAGGCCACCAGGGCGGCCAGCGCGATCTTGGAGGCGTCGGTCATGCGGGCGAACATGGATTCACCGAACACCGCGCGACCCAGGGCCATGCAGTAGAGCCCGCCCACGAGCCGTCCGTTGATCCAGGTCTCCACGCTGTGTGCGTGGCCGGCGCGGTGCAGTTCGCCATAGGCCTGCACCATGGGCGGCACGATCCAGGTCCCGTCCTGGCCTTCGCGCGGGCTGTTGGCGCAGGCGCTGATCACATCGTCAAAAGCGGAATCGAAGCGGATTTCGCATCCGTCGGTCGAGATGAATTTCTGCAAGGTCTTGCGCAGTGAGCGATGTAGCCTGAACTGGTCCACCTTCAGCACCATCCGCGGGTCCGGGCTCCACCAGAGGATGGGCTGCCCCGTGCTGAACCACGGGAAGATGCCGTGCCCGTAGGCCCGGCACAGGCTGTCGACATCCAGGCTGCCACCAGCGGCCAGCAGGCCGGGAGCGTCGGAGCCGGGCCCCCACGCCTGGCTGGCGGCCGGAAATTCTTCGCCCGGTTCGAGCCAGGGCAGGGGAACGGAGCGTGTGCGCATGGAGAAACTTTATCCCAAGGACGTCGTGTCACGTGGAATGGCCGGGGTGTGCCGGTAGAATACGCAGCTTGTCGGGGCGTAGCGCAGCCTGGTAGCGCATCTGCTTTGGGAGCAGAGGGTCGTACGTTCGAATCGTATCGCCCCGACCATCTTTCTGTCTGATCTCGATGAGATCCATCCTCACCAACTTCGCGTTCCTGTTCCTGTTGCTGTCGAGCCCGATGGCAGTGGCCTGGACCCTGCAGGGCCAGGTGGTCGCCATCGTCAATGGTGACACCATCCGCGTGCGCGATGAGCGCAAGGTCCAGCACACGGTGCGCCTGGCGGGTATCGATGCGCCGGAGAAGTTCCAGAAGCATGCCCAGCGCTCGGAGGACGCCTTGCGCGAGTTCGTTTTTCAGAAATACGTGACGGTGGAGGTGCCACGCCAGGGCGGCTCACCGCGTCTGGGCAAGGTGGTGGTTGCAGGGCGTGATGTCGGCCTGGAACTGCTTGCCGACGGCGCTGCCTGGTACGACCCATCCCGCGCGCAGGACCTGGCGGCGCAGGATCGTCAGGCCTATGCTGCCGCGCAGGCCGATGCCCGTGAGCGGCGTGCCGGACTCTGGCGTGACAGCAAGCCCATCCCTCCCTGGGACTACCGGGCTGGTCGTCGCAAATAGGTCTTGATCCGCCCGTATCCGGTGTGCTGTCGCCTGCTGTGCGCAGGCCATCCTCAGATTTTCAATGTCTCGACACGCGCCTGCGGTTGCAGCCAGCGTTGCACGGCAATCTGCAGCTGATCCGCCGGGCCGGTGGTCAGCCAGCGCAAGGTAGGCTGGCCTGTGTCAACGACTTGCTGCAGCACGCGGCGCGTCTGTCGCGCGACCGGGGCGCCGCTGGCCATCAGTTCCACACCGGGTCCCAACAGGGACTGCAGGTTCTCGGCGACCAGCGGGTAATGGGTACAGCCCAGCACCACGGTGTCGATCTGGCCTGCCTCGCGGCCGCAGGCGCCCAGGGCCTGCGTGTAACGGCGGCCCAGGGATTCGATGCGTGCGCTGTCCTGATGCTCAATGGCGTCGGCGAGGCCGTCGCAGGCTTGCAGCATGAAGTCGACCTGGCCTTGCAGGGATTCCAGCAGGACCCGGAACTTGGTGCTTTGCAGCGTGCTGCGTGTGGCCAGCACGCCCACGCGCCGGGTCCTGCTGAGTTGCACAGCGGGCTTGAGGGCGGGTTCCACTCCCACGATGGGGAGTTCGGGGTGCTGTTCGCGCAGCAGGCTGATGGCAGCAGCTGTGGCGGTATTGCAGGCCACAACCAGGGCCTGGATGTCATGGGCCTCGATCAGGTGGCGCGCGATGGCCTGCGAGCGCTCGATCACGTGACCAGGCTCACGCTCCCCATAGGGTGCGTGGCCGCTGTCGGCCAGGTAGACAAAGGGCTGGTGCGGCAACTCGGCGCGCAGCGCCTGCAGGACGCTCAGGCCCCCGATGCCGCTATCGAAGACGCCGACCGGTCGTGTTGTCACTCTACTCAGGCGGTGGCGAGCGCGATGCCCTTGAACTCGCCGCTGGCGATGCGGCGGCTCCACTCGGCCGGGCCGGTCACGTGCGCGCTGGTGCCACCGGCGTCCACCGCCACGGTGACCGGCATGTCCACCACGTCGAATTCGTAGATGGCTTCCATGCCCAGGTCGGCAAACCCCACCACCTTGGCGGTCTTGATGGCCTTGCTGACCAGGTAGGCGGCGCCACCCACGGCCATCAGGTAGGCACTCTTGTGCTGGCGGATGACCTCGACGGCCTCGGGGCCGCGCTCGGCCTTGCCGATCATGGCGATCAGGCCGGTCTGGCCCAGCATGGTCTCGGTGAACTTGTCCATGCGCGTGGCGGTGGTCGGGCCGGCGGGGCCCACGGCCTCACCCTTGACCGGGTCCACCGGGCCTACGTAGTAGATCACGCGGTTGGTGAAGTCCACCGGCAGTTTCTCGCCCTTGGCCAGCATGTCGGCGATGCGCTTGTGCGCGGCGTCGCGGCCGGTGAGCATCTTGCCGTTGAGCAGCAGGGTGTCGCCGGGTTTCCAGCTCGCCACTTCGTCCTTGCTGAGTTTGTCGAGGTTCACGCGCTTGCTCTTCTGGGTATCGGGCGTCCAGTTCACATTGGGCCAGAGGTCCAGGCTGGGCGGATCCAGATAGACCGGGCCCGAGCCGTCCATGACGAAGTGCGCGTGGCGCGTGGCGGCACAGTTGGGGATCATGGCCACGGGCTTGCTGGCGGCATGCGTGGGGTACATCTTGATCTTCACGTCCAGCACCGTGGTCAGGCCGCCCAGGCCCTGGGCACCGATGCCCAGCGCGTTGACCTTTTCGTGCAGTTCCAGGCGCAGCTCTTCCACCTGGGTGAGCTTTTCACCCTTGGTGGCCTTGGCCTGCAGCTCGTACATGTCCAGGTCTTCCATCAGGCTTTCCTTGGCCATCAGCACGGCCTTCTCGGCGGTGCCACCGATGCCGATGCCCAGCATGCCCGGCGGACACCAGCCGGCGCCCATGGTGGGCACGGTCTTGAGCACCCAGTCGACGATGGAGTCGCTGGGGTTCATCATGACCATCTTGCTCTTGTTCTCGCTGCCGCCGCCCTTGGCGGCCACAGTGACCTCGACCTTGTCGCCGGCCACGATCTCGGTGAAGATGACCGCCGGGGTGTTGTCCTTGGTGTTCTTGCGAGCAAACTGCGGGTCGGCCAGCACCGAGGCGCGCAGCATGTTGTCCGGGTGGTTGTAGGCGCGACGCACGCCTTCGTTGATGGCGTCTTCCAGGCTGCCGCTGAAGCCTTCCCAGCGGACATCCATGCCGACCTTGAGGAAGACGTTGACGATGCCGGTGTCCTGGCAGATCGGGCGGTGGCCCGTGGCGCTCATCTTGCTGTTGGTCAGGATCTGCGCAATGGCGTCCTTGGCCGCGGGGCTCTGCTCGCGCGCGTAGGCACGGGCCAGGTGGGCAATGTAGTCGGCCGGGTGGTAGTAGCTGATGTACTGCAGGGCGGCGGCGACGGATTCGATCAGGTCGGCCTGCTTGATGTGCGTGGTCATGATGCGAAAGCTCGGAGAGTGGGTCAGTGATGGTCTGCGGCGGGGGCCGACATCAACCGGTCGGTGTAGGCAATGGCGATGGCCGACAGCAGGAAGGTGATGTGGATGGCCGTCTGGGCGATCAACACCCGGTCGGTGTAGTTGTCCGCGTTGATGAAGGTCTTGAGCAGGTGGATCGAGCTGATGCCGATGATGGCGGTGGCCAGCTTGACCTTGAGGACCGAGGCGTTGACGTGGCTCAGCCACTCGGGCTGGTCGCGGTGGCCTTCGAGATCCATGCGGCTGACGAAGGTCTCGTAGCCGCCGACGATCACCATGATCAGCAGGTTGGAGATCATGACCACGTCGATCAGGGCCAACACCACCAGCATGATGACCGTCTCGTTCAGCGTGGTGATGGGCGCCGTCGTCTTGTAGCCGATGCTCGTGACCAGGGCCTGCAGGGCGGCCTGGCTGCCAAAGGCGGCCTCGATCAGGTGCAGCAGCTCGAACAGGAAGTGATAAACGTAGACGCCCTGGGCCGCGATCAGACCCAGGTAGAGGGGCAGTTGCAGCCAGCGGCTGGAAAAAATAAGCGCGGGCAGGGGGCGCAGGGGGGAGGTCTTCGACGGTTCAGGGGTGGACATGGGGCGTTCTGCGGGTTTCTATGTAGATTGGGGAGGGTATTCAAAACTCCCGCCTTGCGCGTTCGAGTCAAAAACGGGATGATTTGACCGCCAACACCACGCAGCGTGTGCTGAAGCACACGCAAGCGGTTTGGTGGGCAAAGGGCCCGTTTTTGGCCGAACCCGTAGGGGCGCGGTTTTGCGGGCGATCCGCGGCGTTGCAAAACCAGGCAAGCCGTCCAGGCTTGCCTTGGGTTTTGCGCCTTGCGGCTCATCCCGCAAAAGCCACGCCGCGCACGGCGCGAGTTTTGAATACCCTCCCGTGATTTTAGGCCGCATTTCAAACCGGACCGGGATTCGGTACATTGCAGGATGGTGTCAAGTCAGTGACTTGTAAGGGCAAAACCCGACATTGCGGGGCGATCCAATTTCAACCAGAGGAAACAAACCATGAGTTCACCTTCGTCCGCCATCGAGTCCGTCCTGGTCGAGAACCGTGTCTTTCCCCCGGCGGATGCGGTCGTCAAGGCGGCACGTATCTCCGGCATGGCGCAGTACCAGGCGATGTGCGACGCCTTCGACAAGGATTTCGAGGGGACATGGGCCAGGCTGGCACGTGAGAACCTGGTCTGGAACAAGCCCTTCACCCGCACCCTGGATGCTTCCAGGAAGCCTTTCTACAAGTGGTTCGACGACGGCGAACTCAACGCCTCGGCCAACTGCCTGGACAAGCACATGGGCACGTCCACCGAGAACAAGACCGCCATCATTTTCGAGGCCGACGATGGCGCCGTGACCAAGGTGACGTACAAGGAACTGCTGGCCAAGGTCAGCCAGTTTGCCAACGCGCTCAAGGCCCAGGGCGTCAAGAAGGGCGATCGCGTCCTGGTCTACATGCCCATGACCATCGAGGGTGTGGTTGCCATGCAGGCCTGCGCGCGTATCGGTGCCACCCACTCGGTGGTGTTCGGCGGCTTCTCGGCCAAGTCGCTGCAGGAACGCATCATCGACGCCGGCGCCGTGGCCGTGATCACGGCCAACTACCAGATGCGCGGCGGCAAGGAGCTGCCGCTCAAGGCCATCGTGGACGAGGGCCTGTCCATGGGCGGCTGCGACTCCATCAAGACTGTGCTGGTCTACCAGCGCACGGCGACGGCCTGCAACATGGTCGCCGGCCGCGACAAGACCTTTGCCGAGGCTTTGGCCGGGCAGAGCAGCACCTGCGCGCCGACGGCCGTGGGCGCCGAGCACCCGCTCTTCATCCTCTACACCTCGGGTTCCACCGGCAAACCCAAGGGCGTGCAGCACGCCACTGGTGGCTACCTGCTGTGGGCCCGGTTGACCATGGACTGGACGTTCGACCTCCAGCCCAGCGATGTCTTCTGGTGCACGGCCGACATCGGCTGGATCACCGGCCACACCTATGTGGCTTATGGCCCGCTGGCCGCTGGCGCGACGCAGATCGTCTTCGAAGGCGTGCCGACCTACCCGAACGCCGGCCGCTTCTGGCAGATGATCGAGAAGCACAAGTGCACGATCTTCTACACGGCACCCACGGCCATCCGTTCGCTGATCAAGGCGGCCGAGGGCGATGCCGCCGTGCATCCGGCCCGCTCCAACCTCAGCAGCCTGCGCATCCTGGGCTCGGTGGGCGAGCCCATCAATCCGGAAGCCTGGATGTGGTACCACAAGCATGTCGGCGGCGAGCGTTGCCCCATCGTGGACACCTTCTGGCAGACCGAAACCGGCGGCCATGTGATCACCCCGCTGCCGGGCGCCACGCCGCTGGTGCCGGGCTCCTGCACCCTGCCGCTGCCGGGCATCGCCGCGGCCATCGTGGACGAGGCGGGCCATGACGTGCCCAACGGCTCGGGCGGCATCCTGGTGATCAAGAAACCCTGGCCCTCGATGATCCGCACCATCTGGGGCGATCCCGAGCGCTTCAAGAAGAGCTACTTCCCCGAGGAGCTCAAGGGCTATTACCTGGCCGGCGACGGCGCCGTGCGCAGTGTCGACCGCGGTTATTTCCGCATCACGGGCCGCATTGATGACGTGCTCAACGTCTCCGGTCACCGCATGGGCACGATGGAGATCGAGTCTGCCCTGGTCTCCAAGACCGACCTGGTGGCCGAGGCCGCCGTGGTGGGGCGCCCGGACGACCTGACCGGTGAGGCCATCTGCGCCTTTGTCGTGCTCAAGCGCTCGCGTCCGACCGGCGATGAAGCCAAGGCCATTGCCAAGGAGTTACGCGACTGGGTGGCCAAGGAGATCGGTCCGATCGCGAAACCCAAGGACATCCGCTTTGGCGACAACCTGCCCAAGACCCGCAGCGGCAAGATCATGCGCCGCCTGCTGCGCTCCATCGCCAAGGGCGAGGCCATCACCTCGGACACCTCGACACTAGAGAACCCGGCCATCCTGGATCAGTTGTCGCAGAACAACTGAGCCGATGTCACGGCGCCGTTGGTGGCGCCTGGCGCCCAAACAGAAAAGCCCGCGTGAGCGGGCTTTTTCATGCAAGGGGAGAGCCTTATTTGGCAGCCAGCACCCAAGCAGCCAGCTTCTTGGACTCGGCTTCGCTGACTTGCGGGTTGGCCGGCATGGGCACGGGGCCCCAGACGCCGGAGCCACCCTTGATGATCTTGGTGGCGAGTTTGTCGCCGGCGGACTTGTCGGCTGCATACTTCTTGGCCACGTCCTTGAAGGACGGGCCGACCAGCTTCTTGTCGACGGCATGGCAGGCCATGCAGTTCTTGGAAGTGGCCAGGGCCTGATCGGCCAGCGCGGGGGCGCTGATGGCGGTGGCGGCAAACAGGATGAACAGGGCGCGTTTCATTGATTTCCTCTAGGCTGGGGGTTAATACATAATCAATGAACGCAATTGTAAGGGCTGCCGTTGACCTGCGTGGTGGGCCGGCAGCACCAAGACCGAGGGCTACACATGTATTTGCTGGGACTGGGCATCATTCTTCTGCTGATGAAATATCTCGATATCGATCCGGTCGTGAGTTGGAGCTGGCTGATCGTGCTGGCGCCGTTTGGCCTGGCGGTTGCCTGGTGGTCCTGGGCCGATGCCAGCGGCTATACGCGGCGCAAGGCCATGGAGCGCGAGGACAAACGGCGCCTGGACCGCATCAACAAGCAGCGTGACGCCATGGGCATGAAACGCAAACGCTGAGCCTCCGATGGCGGCCCAACAAAAAGCCCCGGCATGCCGGGGCTTTTTGTTGGGTTGGCCGGATCAGTAGTTGTCCAGCACCGCGCCCTTGCTGGCCGAGCAGGCGTTGAAGGCGAACTTGGCCTGAACGCCACGCGTGTAGCGCGGTTGCGGCGGCGTCCAGCCTTCGCGGCGCTTGGCCAACTCAGCTGCCGGCACATTCAGTTCCAGCTTGAGTTCATGCGCGTCGATGGTGATGCTGTCGCCTTCCTTGACGAAGGCGATGGTGCCGCCGGCTGCGGCTTCGGGCGCCACGTGGCCCACCACCATGCCCCAGGTGCCGCCGGAGAAGCGGCCGTCGGTGATCAGGCCCACGCTCTCGCCCAGGCCGGCACCGATCAGCGCACCGGTGGGGGCTAGCATCTCGGGCATGCCCGGGCCGCCCTTGGGGCCCAGGTAGCGCAGCACCATCACGTCCCCGGCCTTGATCTTGCCGTCCAGGATGGCCTTGAGGGCCGACTGCTCGTCGTCGAACACGCGGGCCGGGCCGGTGATGACCGGGTTCTTCAGGCCGGTGATCTTGGCGACCGCGCCCTCGGGCGAGAGGTTGCCCTTGAGGATGGCCAGATGGCCTTCGGCATACATGGGTTTGTTGATGGGACGGATCACGTCCTGGTCGGCGCGCGGCTGGTCCGGCACGTCCTTGAGCACTTCGGCGATGGTCTGGCCGGTGATGGTGATGCAGTCGCCGTGCAGCAGACCGGCGTTCAGCAAAACCTTCATGACCTGGGGGATGCCGCCCGCCTTGTGCAGGTCCACCGCCAGGTACTTGCCGCTGGGCTTGAGGTCGCACAGCACGGGGGTCTTCTTGCGCACGCGCTCGAAGTCGTCGATGGTCCATTCCACATCCGCCGCATGCGCGATGGCCAGGAAGTGCAGCACGGCGTTGGTGGAGCCGCCGGTGGCCATGATGACGGCCACGGCGTTCTCGATGCTCTTGCGCGTCACGATGTCGCGCGGCTTGATGTCCTTCTTGATCGCCTCGATCAGCACCTTGGCGGATTCCTTGGCCGAGTTCTGCTTCTCGTCGTGCGGATTGGCCATGGTGGAGGAGTAGGGCAGGCTCATGCCCAGGGCCTCGAAGGCGCTGGACATGGTGTTGGCGGTGTACATGCCGCCGCAGGAGCCGGTGCCGGGGATGGCGCGCATCTCGATCTCGCGCAGGTCGGCATCGCTCATGTTGCCGGCGGCATTCTGGCCCACGGCCTCGAACACGCTGACGATGTTCAGGTCCTGGCCCTTGTAGTGGCCGGGCAGGATGGTGCCACCGTAGACGTAGATGGCGGGCACGTTGGCGCGCAGCATGCCCATCATGCCGCCGGGCATGTTCTTGTCGCAGCCGCCGACCACCAGCACGCCGTCCATCCACTGGCCCTGCACGCAGGTCTCGATGCAGTCGGAAATCACTTCACGCGAGACCAGCGAGTACTTCATGCCTTCGGTGCCCATGGCCATGCCGTCGCTGATAGTGGGTGTGCCGAAGACCTGGGCGTTGCCGCCAGCCTCTTCGATGCCGGCGATCGCGGCGTCGGCCAGCTTCTGAAGGCCCGAGTTGCAGGGGGTGATGGTGCTGTGGCCGTTGGCCACGCCGACCATGGGTTTCTTGAAATCGCTTTCCTCGTAGCCCATGGCGTAGTACATGGAGCGGTTGGGTGCGCGGGACTTGCCCTCGGTGATATTGGCCGAGCGGCGGTTGATCTGGATGACTTTGGTAACCATGGTTCGTGTGCAGTAAATGAGCCGAAAAATCAGTGCAGACCGTGAGTGTAAGCCGTGGCCGGTCGGGGCGGTGCTGCGGCACAATGGCGCCCATGCTGATACACCCCGCGATCGATCCGGTGGCCTTGCGCCTGGGACCCCTGGCCATCCACTGGTACGGCATCACCTATCTGGTGGCCTTTGCCCTCTTCATGTTCCTGGGTCTGCGCCGGCTGCGGCACGAACCTTATGCCTCGGCCCGCGGGGAAGGGGCCTGGAGCCGGCGTGACGTCGAGGATGTGCTGTTCTACGGTGTGATCGGCGTGGTCATCGGCGGGCGCCTGGGCTACTGCCTGTTCTACAAGCCGGCCTATTACCTGAGCCACCCGCTGGAGATTTTTGCGCTCTGGCAGGGTGGCATGAGCTTTCACGGCGGCATGCTGGGGGTGGTGGTCGCCATGCTCTGGTTTGCGCGTGCCCGCCACAAGCACTGGCTGCAGGTCGCCGATTTCGTGGCGCCCTGTGTGCCCACGGGCCTGGCGGCAGGCCGTATCGGCAACTTCATCAATGGCGAACTCTGGGGGCGCGTGGCCGACCCGTCCTTGCCCTGGGCCATGGTGTTTCGCGGCGCCGGGGATGCCCCGCGCCATCCCTCGCAGCTCTACCAGTTCCTGCTCGAAGGCCTGTTGCTGTTCGTGCTGCTGTGGCTTTATGCCCGCAAGCCGCGGCGCACCGGCCAGGTGGCTGCCGTCTTTTTGCTGGGCTATGGGCTGCTGCGTTTCATTGCCGAATACTTCCGCGAGCCCGATGACTATCTCGGCCTGCTGGCCCTGAACCTCAGCATGGGGCAATGGCTCTGCCTGCCCATGATCGCCCTGGGGGCGGGGCTTTGGTGGTGGTTCGGCCGCCAGCCACAGCGGCCTTGAGCCGGGTTGGTTTTCACTGGTTGGGCTGCCTTTTGTTGCGCCCATGAGACTCAGGGTTATTACCTAGTTTTGTAATTATGCGTAATTACGTAAAATTACAGCCATGGTCCTGCTGCTGCCGAGGCCCGTTCTCGAAGTGGCAGGGTGTTTCCTCATCCCGGTCAGCCTGCCCATGCGTGTCGTCCACAACTCCTTGCACGAACAGGTCGCAGACACCCTGCGGCAGGAGATCTTCAATGGCACCCTGGCGCCGGGCAGCTTCGTGGACGAAGCCGTCCTGTGTGTGCGGCTGGAGATTTCGCGCACGCCCTTGCGGGAAGCGCTCAAGGTCTTGACAGCCGAGGGGCTGGTACGGCACGAGCCGCGGCGCGGCTGCTTCGTGAACGAGGTCACCGAGCAGGATCTCGACGAAATCTTTCCCGTGATCGCCCTGCTGGAGGGGCGGTGTGCGCACGAGGCCGCAAGCCATGCCAGCGATGCCGACCTGGAGGCCCTGGAGGCCTTGCATGAGCGTTTGCAGAAGGCGGCGCGCAGCAAGCGCATCGTCGACTACTACGAAACCAATTTCGCCATCCACGAGGCCATCATTACGCTGGCCAACAACCGCTGGCTGGCCCAGGTCATTGGCGACCTGCGCAAGATTCTCAAGCTGGCCCGGCTGCAGCAGCTGCATGCGCCGGGGCGGCTGGAGCAAAGCCTGAGTGAGCACCTGGCCGTGTTCGCCGCGCTCAAGGCGCGCGACGGCGAGGGCGCGGAGGCGGCGATGCGCACGCATCTGACGCGCCAGCGCGAAGCCCTGCGCGAATTGGCCCGTCATCAAAAAAGCCGGAGACTGGCATGAACGCAACGAGCTGGATCAGCCGCAACGTCTCGCGACTCTTCCCCATCGACCGCAAGGGTCTGCTGGCAAGCGATGCCGCCGGCCCCGCACCGGCCGTGCGTGGCGGCGCGGTGGGCCCGGCCGCTGAACGGCCCACGCGTGAGCGCCTGGCGGCCAGCCGGCGCCACAAGGAAGAGGCGATGTCGCCGCGCATGCTGCGACTCGTGCTCGATGAGCTGAAGGCCACCATCGATCCGCGCATCAGCGAGGTCGAGGGCGGGCGGCGCGCCCAGGTCCTGATCGAACGTTATGCGGGTGCCACGGTGGCCCGGCGGCGTGACATGTGGCTGCTGATGAGCGAGATGTTCACGGCCGATACCGAAAAGGTCAAAAGCGCGCAGGCCAAGTTCGCTGCCGCCGTGGGCACACCCGATGAGGCGGCCGCGGAAGTGCAGTACCGCCGGGCCACGGTGTCGCCGCGCCGGCGCCTGCTGCAGCGTTTCAGCGTGCTGCCCGAGGGCATCCGTTTCCTGGTGGACCTGCGGGCCGAGATGCAGCCTTTCCTGAAGAAAGACAAGCGGCTGCAGGCGCTGGACGTGGAGATGGAGTACATGTTCTCCACCTGGTTCGATGTCGGTTTTCTGGAGTTGCAGCGCATCAGCTGGGATTCGCCGGCCTCCCTGGTCGAGAAGCTCATCAAGTACGAGGCCGTGCACGATATCCGCAGTTGGGCCGACGTCAAGAACCGGCTCGATTCCGACCGTCGCTGCTACGGCTTTTTCCATCCCCGACTGCCCGGGGAGCCTTTGATTTTCGTGGAGGTCGCCCTGATCGACCATATGGCCGGCAGCATCCCCCCGCTGCTGGACGAGCAGGCCGCGGCTTCCGACCTGGACAAGGCCACCACGGCGATTTTCTATTCGATCAGCAATACCCAGACCGGACTGCGCGGTGTGAGTTTCGGGGATTCGCTGATCAAGCGGGTGGTGGAGACGCTGTGCGCCGAGTTCCCCCGGCTCAGGCATTTCGCCACACTCTCGCCGATCCCGGGGCTGCGGTCCTGGCTGACGCAGAACGCCGACCGCATGCTGGCCTTGACGCCGGACAAGGAGCTGGCCGAACTGGGGCGGTCCGTGGGCTTTGAGCCGCCCGCCGCGGCCCACGTGCTGCTGGCCCTGGACAAGGTCGAGTCGCTGGACGCGAAGTCCGCGCTGCAGCGCTGGCTGCTACACTGCGCCGCCCATTACCTGGGGCGTGAGCTGAT
>NZ_KQ483358.1:2355821-2722103 GCF_001432305.1 Curvibacter sp. PAE-UM | reverse complement strand
TGGGGGGCAACCCCGCCGATCCGGTGGCGCGTTTTCACCTGGGCAATGGCGCCCGCGTCGAGCGGCTGAACTGGATGGGCGACCCTTCGCTCAAAGGCATCAAACAGTCGTTTGGCCTGATGGTCAACTACCTCTACGATCTCAAGCGTCTGGACCGTCAGCGAACCCAGCTGGCAGAGGGCAGAATAGCCGTTGCGGCTTCGATTGAGGATCTTCAGTTCTGAGCCAGGTTCGCTTTTATATAACCAAAGGAGACAAGCATGACAACCTCATTTCCCTTCCGCGGCACCCGACGCGACATCCTGCGCCTGGCTGCGGCCGGCCTGGCCGCCGGTCCCCTGTTGGGGCAGGCGCAGTCCGGCTGGCCGGTCAAGCCGGTCACCGTGGTCGTGCCCTTTCCGGCCGGCGGTGGCACCGATGCTTTTGCCCGCCCCCTGTCGGCATCGTTTTCCCGGCTGACCGGCAAGCAGCTCATCATCGACAACCGCGGCGGCGCCGGCGGCACGCTGGGCGCGAGCATCGCAGCCAAGGCCCAGCCGGATGGCTACACCCTCTTCATGGGGGCGGTGCACCACACCATTGCCCCCTCGATGTACCCCAGGCTCGATTACGACATCGAGAAGGATTTCGTACCGCTGGTGCTGGTGGCCACGGTGCCGCAGGTCTTGGTGGTCAACCCCAAGAAGGTCACCGAGAGCGATTTCAAGTCCTTCCTGGAGATGCTGCGCAAGAACCCGGGCCGTCTGAACTACGGCTCGGCCGGTAGCGGCACTTCGCACCACCTGGCGGGCGAGTTGTTCAAGCAGCAGACCAACACCTTCATCACCCACATTCCCTACCGCGGTGCCGGTCCAGCCCTGCAGGACCTGATCGCCGGCAACGTGGACATGATGTTCGACGGCCTGGGTTCCTCGGCTGCCCACATCAAGGGCGGTCGCATCAAGGCCCTGATGGTGGCCGGATCCAAGCGCAATGCCGCTTTCCCCGACGTGCCCTGTGCGGCCGAACTGGGCCTGCCCGATTACACGGTGCAGACCTGGTACGGCATCTGGGCGCCCAAAGGCACGCCCGCCGAGGTGCAGGCCCGCGCGGTGGACGAGATCCGCAAGGCCGGCAACACCCCCGAGGCCAAGGCCGTCTGGGCCAACCAGGGCGCTGAATTCAGCAGCATGACGCCGCAACAGTTCGGCCAGTTCGTCAGCGCGGAAGTCAAGCGCTGGACGCAGGTGGTCAAGCTCTCGGGCGCCAAGCTCGATTGATGGTTCGCCCGGACCCTGTCGCGAACGTCTGATGGACCAGCCTCGATCATGAGCGGCCGTATCCAGCTGCAGCGGCAGGATGCGCTTGCGCTTGTCACGCTCAGCCATCCTGGCAGGTTCAACGCCATGTCGCGCGCGATGTGGCGTGAACTGCGCGCGGTGTTCGTTTCCTTCCAGCAAGATGCAGCCTTGCGTTGCGTCGTGCTGCGCGGGGAGGGCGGGCATTTCTGTGCCGGTGGGGATATTTTCGAGTATCCCGACTTTCGCTTCAGCGAAGCCGGCCTGCGCGACTTTCACGAGAACGATGTCTGGGGCGGGCTGCAGGCCGTTCTGGATTGCGACGTTCCCGTGGTGGCGCAGATCGAGGGCAACTGCATGGGGGCGGGCGTCGAGATCGCCTGCTGCTGCGACATCCGCATCGCCGCCGATTCGTCGCGCTTCGGTGCGCCCATCGGCCGGCTGGGGTTTCCCATGGCGCCGCGTGAAGCCGCTTTGGTCCTGCGCGAGGCCGGGGGGCCGACGGTCCGCGAGATGCTGCTGGAGGCGGCCGTGCTGACGGCACAGCAGATGCTGGCGCGTGGCTTTGTGCAGCGCATCGTCTCCGAAGAGGCGATGGCCGGGGAGATCGCCGGCACCACGCAGCGCATCGTGGCACTCGCGCCGCAGGCTGCCCGCCTGAACAAACAGACTTTGCGTACCCTGCAGTCCGGCGCGCCCGATGCACTGCCAGCCCTGCTGGCCCGGGCCTATGACTACGCCGACAGTCCCGAGCACCGCGAAGGCATCACGGCCTTCCTGGCCAAGCGGCCTGCCGAATTCTCCGTTCCGATTCCCTGACCTTTGTGAACCGCACCATGTCCCGACCCAACGCCAACCTGTTTTCCGCACTGCGTGCAGCCTTTCCCGCCCAGCTTGATGCCGTGGCCATCGAGACCGACAACGGCCTGAGCTATTCCTGGCGCGACCTGGAACGCGCCACGGCCATGCTGGCCAATCTGCTGCAGTCGCTGAATCTGCCCGAGGGCGCGCGCGTGGCAGTGCAGGTGGAGAAGTCGGTCGAGGCCATGATGCTGTATCTGGCCACGCTGCGCGCCGGCTACGTCTTCCTGCCGCTGAACACGGCCTACCAGAGCGCCGAGATCGAATACTTCATCGGCAACGCCGAGCCGGCTGTGGTGGTCTGCAGCCCCAAGAATTTCGGCTGGGTCAGCAAGCTGGCCTTCAAGGCCGGCACGCAGCACGTCTACACCCTGGACGACAACCGCAGCGGTTCGCTGCTGGAGCGTGCTGCCCACTGCTCGGACCGCCACGTGCCGGTCGAGCGCCAGGCCGATGACCTGGCCGCCATCCTCTACACCAGCGGCACCACGGGCCGCAGCAAGGGCGCGATGCTGACGCACGGCAACCTGCTGAGCAATGCCCAGGTGCTGAAGGACTACTGGGGCTGGAAACCCGGTGACGTGCTCATCCATGCGCTGCCCATCTTCCACGTGCACGGCCTGTTCGTGGCCCTGCATGGCGCGCTGCTCAACGGCAGCAAGATGTTCTGGATGGCGAAGTTCGATCCGAAACGCCTGCTCGAGAAGATGCCCGAAGCCACCGTTTTCATGGGTGTACCCACGCTCTACGTGCGCCTGCTGGCCGAGCCGGGGCTCACCCGCGAGGTCGTGCGCAACATGCGCCTGTTCATCGCCGGTTCGGCGCCGCTGCTGATCGAGACGTTCGTCGCCTGGCAGCAGCGTACCGGCCACACCATCCTGGAGCGCTACGGCATGAGTGAGACCATCATGCTGACGTCCAATCCCTACCTCGCTGCCCAGGGCGAGCGCCGTGGCGGCACGGTGGGTTTCCCGCTGCCGGGTGTGAGCCTGCGTGTCTGTGACGAGACCGGCCGGTCCTTGCCGGTGGGCGAGATCGGCGGCATCCAGGTCCAGGGTCCGAACGTGTTCAAGGGCTACTGGCGCATGCCCGAGAAGACGAAGGAAGAATTCACCGAGGACGGCTACTTCCGGACCGGCGACGTGGGCAAGATCGATGAGCGCGGCTACGTGGCCATCGTCGGCCGCAGCAAGGACCTGATCATCAGCGGCGGCTACAACGTCTACCCGGCCGAGATCGAGGGTTACATCAACGAGCTGCCCGGCGTGGCCGAGAGCGCGTTGGTGGGTGTGCCGCACCCGGATTTCGGCGAGGTAGGGGTGGCCGTGGTGGTGCGCAAGGCGGGGGCGGCCGTCGATGGGGAGCAGATCATCGCCGTGCTCAAGTCCAAGCTGGCCAACTTCAAGATCCCCAAGAAGTGCTACGTGGTGGATGACCTGCCGCGCAACACCATGGGCAAGGTGCAGAAGAACCTGCTGCGCGATCAGTACAAGCAGTTGTTTGCCTGATCCCGGCTCGAGCCGCAAAGCAAGAACGCCGGCGATGCCGGCGTTCTTGCTTGAAAGGTCCGGTTTCTCAGCGGAACCGGTATTTCACCTGCACGCCGACCTCGCGCGTGATGTTGTGCGGCTCGTAGCCGGTATAGACCAGGCCGGGTGAGGTATAGACCCCGATGTCGGAATCGGCAATGTTCCAGTAATGATAGAAGACACCGGCCGACCAGCTTTCAGCCTCGTAGGCCAGGCTCAGGCGCAGTCCGTGGCCGTTGCGCTGCTGGTTGTTCAGGTCCCTGTCGTAGCCCCCTGCGGGCACGTCCGTCGTGTAGGAGCGTTGCATGCCCTGGAGCAGGTAGTCGTATTCGAAGGTGGTGGCGAAGCGTGCTTCGGGGCCCATGCGGAAGCGGTGCGTCACGCCCAGGGGAAGGTAGATGTAGTTGCTGGTGCGCCGGTAGCCGGCCGCGCCGGTAGTGGTGTAGCCGCGCAGGTCGCTGTTGAGGTAGCGGTAACCCAGGCCCGCATAAGGTGACAGCACCTGGCTGCCGACGTCGAAGTCCCGGCCGAAGGTGACACGTGCATCGACGTAGCTGTCGGGGTTCGCGCTTTTGTCGCCGGTGCCGGCACTGGTGTAGTCGGCATTGCCGCTGGCATAACGGATATCGCCGCCCCAGTACCAGCTGTCACCGTAGGCCTGCGTGAAGCTGCCCGTCAGGCCGAGCTTCCTGCCTTCCAGTGCCATGAAGAAGTTGCCGTTGCGGTCTTCCTCGTATTTGTAGCTGGAGACCTGGATGCCGATTTCTCCGCCCGTGGTGGTCTGCAGTGGCAGGCCCTGTGCGGAGGCCGTTGTGCTGATGCTGGCCAGCATGGCCAGGCTGATCGTGACGAACGTTTTCAATTATTTGCTCCCTGATGTGGTCAGTACGGCCCGGCCATGCCTGCAGCATGCCGGAGGCGTGCCGTTTTACTGGCCAAAGCGGTACCTGATCTGGATGCCCAACTCGCGGCTGATGTTGTGTGCCTCGGTCGCGGAAAAGACCGTGGTCGTGTTGGCGTAGGTCCCAACCTCGGACTCTTCGATGTTCCAGTAGTGGAAGAACACGCTGGTCGACCAGCGTGCGGTTTCGTAGGCCACGCTCAGGCGCGCACCCTTGCCCTTTTTCTGCGTCACGCTCAGGTCGCTGACATAACCGACGATGTCGGTGTAATGGGTCTTCTGTGTTCCCTGCAGCAGGTGATCGTATTCCAGCGTGGTGGCCAGGCGGGCATCGCTGCCCAGGCTGTAGCGGTGGATCACGCCGATCGGCAGGTACACCAGGTTGCCATTGCGTGTGGGCGAGATATAGCCGGCATTCGTATAGCCCTTGAGGTAGCTCAGCACGGTGCGGTAGCCCAGGCCGGTGTAGGGGGCGAGCACCTGCTGTCCAGCGGTGAAATCGCGCCCCAGTGTCAGACGAAATTCCGTCAAGGTTTCGGCGTTGCCGCTGTTGCTGCCGCGCGCGGCGCTGGAGAAGGTGGTTACGCCCGTTGCCATCCGCGCTTCGCCACCCCAGTGCCAGTCGTCTTCCAGCACCTGGGCGATGCTGCCTGCCAGACCGATCTTCTTGCTGTCCAGCCACATGTCGAAGGCGCCATCGCGGTCGGCGTCGAAGGTGTGGCCGAAGACCTGGATGCCGACATCCCCTCCCGTGACAGTCTTGAGGGGCAGGCCTTGGGCCTGCGCCAGTGTCGGCAGCGCAGCCAGCGCGAGCAGCCAGGGGGCCGTCCATTTCAGCATCGGGGATCCTCCTTGAGATTAATTATTGATGGCGTCCATGACCATCTGAAAATACTATCAGATGGGGAGCACTTCCCCGGTGACGTAGACAAGAAACAACAAGGCCTGAAGCACCAAGGTGCTCCAGGCCTGCAGAAACGGATCACGACCCCGGAAGGTGTCAGCGCAGCACGAGCACCGGGATGTGCGAGTGGGTCAGCACCTGCTGGGTCTCGCTGCCCAGCAGCAGGCGTTTGATGCCCTTGCGGCCATGGGAGGCCATGACGATGAGGTCGCACTTGTGCTTCTTGGCGGTGGCGATGATAGCCTCGCTGATCAGATCGGACTTGGCGATGACGGCCTTGACCGTGAGACCCTTGGCGGCGGACGACTTGGCGACGGTGTCCACGATGGCCTGGCCATGCGCGGCCCATTGCTTTTCGATCTTGTTGATGTCACTCAGGGGCAGGGCCAGGCCGCCTTCGAAATAGCTTTGCGGATAACGTGGCACTACCTTGAGGGCGACCACTTCGGCGCCGCTGAGCCTGGCCAGGGCGAGGGCGCTGCTCACGGCCTTCTTGGACAGGGTGCTGCCATCGGTGGCGACGAGGATGCGTTGGTACATGAGTTGATCTCCTTGGGTTGTTCGAGCGGCTCTAGATTACTCCACCGGGTTCTGTTATGGTCTTGATCCATATCAAGCTGGAGGCGGGTGCTGCCAGCTACGCTTGACCACCATGCAATCTGCCAGTCTTGCCGGGTCTGCGCAACTCCTGTCGGTGTCTGGAGCAGGTCTATCTGCGTCCGGTCCAGGTCCGGCAGAGCCCGTGCCGCAGGCCGAGGCCGGCCAACTGCTCGACGATCCGGCCGCCTGGTCAGCCTTCAGCCGCCCGCTGGACGAGCGCCCGGGCTGGTGGGAGTCCCATCTGGTCATTGAGGGCATGCACTGCGCTGCCTGCGCGCTGACGGTCGAGGATGCCCTGCGCAGCGTGCCGGGCGTGAGTGTTGCGAGTGTCAGTGCCGGCAGCCGGCGTGCGCGCGTGCTCTGGCAAGCCGACGCCGTGTTGCCCTCGGGCTGGATGGAGGCCGTGCGTCGCGCCGGCTACCGCGCCGTGCCGGCCAACGACGCCTTTGCCAGCGAGCGCCGCCGGCAGGACACCCGCAAGGCCCTGTGGCGATGGGCGGTGGCGGGTTTCTGCATGATGCAGGTCATGATGTACGCGTGGCCGGCCTATGTGGCCGAGCCCGGCGACCTGACGGCCGAGATGGAGCAGTTGCTGCGCTGGGCTTCCTGGGTGCTGACGCTGCCGGTTTTGCTGTTTTCCTGTGGTCCCTTCTTCTCCGCGGCTTGGCGCGACGTGTTGCAGCGGCGCGTCAGCATGGACCTGCCGGTGGCCTTGGGCATGGGCATCACCTTCGTGGTCAGCACGGCCGGCACTTTCGAGCCGCAGGGCATCTTCGGGCGCGAGGTCTATTTCGACTCGCTGACCATGTTCGTCTTTTTCCTGCTGACCGGGCGCTGGTTCGAGCAGCGGCTGCGCGAGCGCACCGCTGGCGCGCTGGATGCCCTGATGAACCGGTTGCCCGACAGCGTGCTGCGCCGGCGCAGCGACGGCGAGTTCGAACGCGTCGCGGTGCGTCGCCTGTTGCCCGGTGATGTCCTGCGGGTGCTGCCGGGCGAGGCTTTCCCGGCGGACGGCACGGTGATCGAGGGCGCAACCCTGGCCGACGAGGCCCTGCTCACGGGCGAGTCCCGCCCGCTGCCGCGCGGTGTGGGCGCGACCGTGATCGCCGGCAGCCACAACCTCCATGCGGCCGTGCTCGTGCGCGTGGAGCGCATCGGCGACGACACGCGTTTCGCCCAGATCGTGGCCCTGATGGAGCAGGCCGCCACCAGCCGGCCGCAACTGGCGCAGCTGGTCGACCGCATGGCGCGGCCCTTCCTGATCGGCGTGCTGCTGGCGGCGGGTGGCGCGGCCGCCTTCTGGTGGTCGCACGATCCCGGTCACGCGCTGATGGTGGCGGTGGCCGTGCTGGTGGTGACCTGTCCCTGCGCCTTGTCGCTGGCCACGCCGGCGGCCATGCTGGCCGCCGCTGGCACGCTGGCGCGCCAAGGCGTGCTGGTACGCCGCCTGGGGGCGCTGGAGGCGCTGGCCGAGGCGGATATGGTGGTGTTCGACAAGACCGGCACGCTCACGCGCGATGCCATGGTGTTGCAGTCCGTTCTGACCCGCGAAGGCGTGGAGCGCACCGAGGCGCTGGGCATGGCCATGGCGCTGGCGCAACAGTCCCTGCATCCGGTTTCGCGTGCGCTGGTCGCGGCCGGGCAGGGCGAGGGTGTGTTGGCCTGGCGGTCCGAGCAGGTGCATGAAGCTTCGGGTCAGGGCTTGCGGGGACTGGTCAGCCCGCCGCCGGGTCGGGGGGGCGTGACCCAGGAACTACGCCTGGGATCCCAGGCGCATTGCGGTGTCAGCGTTGCCGCACCGGCGGGCCCGCATGCCGTCCTGAGTGATGCGCAGGGCTGGCTGGCCATCTTCGAACTGGGTGAAGACATCCGCCCCGATGCGGCAGCCACCGTGGCCGCGCTGCAGGCCCAGGGCATGGAAGTGCGCATCCTTTCGGGTGATGCGGCGCCTGCCGTGGCCCGTGTGGCAGCCCGGCTAGGCATACGCGGGGCGCAAGGCGCCTGCACGCCGCAGGACAAGCTGGCTTTTCTGCGGGCCGCACAGCAGCAGGGGCGCAAGGTGGTGGTGGTGGGCGATGGCCTGAACGACGGCCCGGCGCTGGCCGGTGCCCATGTCTCGTTTGCTTTTGGCCAAGCCGTCCCCCTGGCGCAGGCGCAGTCCGATTTCGTGGTGCTGGGCGAGGAACTGGCCAGCGTGGGCCGGGCGCTGGCGCTGGCACGCCGCACCCTGCGCATCGTGCGCCAGAACCTGGTCTGGGCCGTGGTTTACAACGCTGCCTGCGTGCCGCTGGCCGTGGCCGGCTGGTTGCCGGCCTGGCTGGCCGGCCTGGGCATGGCGGCCAGTTCGCTGCTGGTGGTGCTCAATGCCCTGCGGCTGGTCGTTGACTCAAGTCACAAGGAAGCCATCTGATGGACATACTGTATCTGCTCATCCCGCTGTCGGTCGCCCTGGTGTTTTTCATCCTGGGCGGGCTGTGGTGGGCGATCGAGCGTGGCCAGTTCGAGGACATCGAGGCCGAGGGCGAGCGAATTCTGAGGGATTCCTGAACGCTTTGATATTCGTCAAACCCCTTGCAGGGTTAAAAGCGGAAACTTCGTAGGGTTAATCAAGAAGAGAGGTGCACATGGCATTTTCAAACCAACAAGCGACGGTCTATAACGATAGCGTTGTCAGACAGTTCGCCATCATGACGGTGGTCTGGGGCGTGGTCGGCATGCTGGTCGGCGTGATCATCGCCGCCCAGCTGACCTGGCCTGAACTCAATTTCGGCATTTCCTGGCTGAGCTACGGTCGCCTGCGGCCCTTGCACACCAACGCGGTGATCTTCGCCTTCGGCGGTTGCGGCCTGTTCGCAGCCGCCTATTACGTGGTGCAGCGGACCTGCCAGGTGCGCCTGTTCGGCGAGAAGCTCGCGGCCTTCACCTTCTGGGGCTGGCAGCTGGTCATCGTGCTGGCCGCCATCTCCCTGCCGCTGGGTTACACCCAGGGCAAGGAATACGCCGAACTGGAGTGGCCGATCGACATCCTGATCACCCTGGTCTGGGTCAGCTTTGCCATCGTCTTCTTCGGCACCGTCGGCACCCGCAAGGTGCGCCACATCTACGTGGCCAACTGGTTCTTCGGCGCTTTCATCCTCGCTGTGGCGCTGCTGCATCTGGTCAACAGCGCCGCTATTCCTGCCGGCCTGATGAAGTCCTACTCGGCCTATGCCGGTGTGCAGGACGCCATGGTGCAGTGGTGGTACGGCCACAACGCCGTCGGCTTCTTCCTGACGGCTGGCTTCCTGGGCATGATGTATTACTTCATCCCCAAGCAGGCCGAGCGCCCGGTGTACAGCTACCGCCTGTCCATCGTGCACTTCTGGGCCCTGATCTTCACCTATATGTGGGCCGGCCCGCACCATCTGCACTACACCGCGCTGCCGGACTGGACGCAATCGGTCGGCATGGTGTTCTCGCTGATCCTGCTGGCACCCAGCTGGGGCGGCATGATCAACGGCATCATGACCCTGTCGGGCGCCTGGCACAAGCTGCGTGACGACCCCATCCTGCGTTTCCTGATCGTCTCGCTGTCCTTCTACGGCATGAGCACCTTCGAGGGCCCGATGATGTCGATCAAGACCGTCAACGCCCTGAGCCACTACACCGACTGGACCGTGGGCCACGTGCACTCCGGCGCCCTGGGCTGGGTCGGCCTGGTGACCATGGGTTCCATGTACTACCTGATCCCGCGCCTGTTCGGCCAGAAGCAGATGTACAGCATGAGGGCGGTGGAAGTGCACTTCTGGACGGCCACCATCGGCATCGTGATCTACATCGCTGCCATGTGGATCGCCGGCGTGATGCAGGGCCTGATGTGGCGTGCCATCAACCCGGACGGCACCCTGACCTACACCTTCGTCGAATCGGTCAAGGCCACCTTCCCGTTCTACGTGCTGCGCCTGCTGGGCGGTCTGCTCTACCTCGGCGGCATGCTGGTCATGTTGTGGAACGTGATCAAGACGGCCACCGCCGGTCGTGCGACCAACGTCACCATCCCGGCCGCCGCTGCCCACGCCTGAGAAGGAATACACCATGGCTAACAACACAAAATCCGGCGGCATCTCGCACGAGAAGATCGAGACCAACAACTTCCTGATGATCGTCCTCATCCTGCTGGTGCTACTGGTCGGCGGTCTGGTCGAGATCGTCCCGCTGTTCTTCCAGAAGTCCACCACTGAGCCGATCAAGGGCATCCAGCCCTATACCGCGCTGCAGCTGGCCGGGCGCGATGTCTATGTCCGCGAGGGCTGCTACAACTGCCACTCGCAGATGATCCGCCCCTTCCGCGCCGAGACCCTGCGCTATGGCCACTACTCGGTGGCGGGCGAGTCGGTCTATGACCACCCCTTCCAGTGGGGCAGCAAGCGCACCGGCCCCGACCTGGCGCGCGTGGGCGGTCGTTACAGCGACGAATGGCACCGCATCCACCTGAACAACCCGCGTGACCTCGTGCCCGAGTCCAATATGCCGGCTTACCCCTGGCTGACCAAGGACATGGTCGACGCGGCTTCGCTGCCGACGCACATGAGGGCGCTGCGCACGGTCGGGGTTCCCTACACCGACGAGCAGATCGCCAAGGCGAGCGAGGAGGTCAAGGGCAAGTCTGAAATGGACGCCCTGATCGCCTATCTGCAGGTTCTGGGCACGGCCCTCAAGTAAAGACGGAGACCCCATCATGGACGTCAACACCCTTCGTTCCGCCGTTACCGTTGCGGGCCTGATCTGCTTCATCGGTATCGTGCTGTGGGCCTGGTCGAGCCGCAATGCGGCCGATTTCGAGAAGGCCGCCCAACTGCCTTTCGAGCAGGATTAACGCGCCGTCAAAGGAAGAAAAATGAGCGATTTCACAAGCAACTTCTGGTCGGTCTTCGTCACGGCAGTCACCCTCGTCGGCATCATTGCCTGCCTGGTCCTGCTCTGGGTCAGCGGCAAGGCCAAGGCCATGACCGCCAACGACAACACCACCGGCCACGTCTGGGACGGCGACCTGCGCGAGATGAACAACCCCCTGCCGCGCTGGTGGGTCTGGCTGTTCATCATCACCGTGGTCTTCAGCCTGGTCTACCTGGCCATGTACCCGGGTCTGGGCAACAGCCCGGGCAAGCTGAACTGGAGCCAGCAGGGCCAGTACGAGGCCGAGATGGCCAAGGGCGAGAAGGAAGTGGCCCCGCTGTATGCCCGCTTCGCCGCCATGAGCGTGCAGGACATGGCGCGGGATCCGCAGGCCCTGGCCATCGGCGAGCGCGTGTTCATGAACAACTGTGCGCAATGCCACGGCTCTGACGCCCGCGGCAGCAAGGGCTTCCCCAACCTGAGCGACGGCGACTGGCTCTGGGGTGGTGCGCCCGAGCAGATCAAGGAATCCATCACCAAGGGTCGCATGGGCAATATGCCGCCCATGGCGGCGGCCGTGGGCACCCCTGATGACGTCAAGAACGTGGCTCAATACGTGCTGAGCCTGTCCAACAGTCCGCACGATTCGCTGCGCGCCTCGCTGGGCAAGGCCAAGTTCGGCGCTTGCGCCGCCTGCCATGGCATGGACGGCAAGGGCAATCCGGCCCTGGGTGCGCCCAACCTGACCGACGACACCTGGCTGCACGGCTGGGGCGAGAATGCCATCGTTGCCATGATCACCAACGGCAAGGTCAACCAGATGCCGGCGCAGGAAGACAAGCTCAGCGCTGCCCAGATCCATGTGCTGTCGGCCTATGTCTGGAGCCGTTCCGGCGGCAGCAAGGTGGCGGCCAAGTAAGGGCTGGGAGTTCAGTTGACAGAATCAGACCCCAAGGGCCAGAAGGTCATCCCCATCGCCGCGCTGGCGCCGGCTTCGGCCGTCGACGCGGATGATGCGGAGATGGTCTCGCTGTACCAGGCCCAGCAGAAGATCTATCCTCGCAGCGTCAGTGGCCTTTTCAGCCGCTGGCGCTGGGTCTTTGTCTGGCTGACCCAGCTGGTCTTCTATGGCCTGCCCTGGCTGGAGTGGGGCCAGCGTCAGGCCGTGCTGTTCGACCTGGGGGCGCGCCGCTTCTACATCTTCGGTCTGGTCCTGTACCCGCAGGACTTCATCTACCTGACCGGCCTGCTGGTCATCTCCGCGCTCGCGCTGTTCCTGTTCACAGCCGTGGCGGGTCGCCTGTGGTGCGGTTATGCCTGTCCGCAGACGGTCTACACCGAAATCTTCCTCTGGATCGAACACCGGATCGAAGGTGACCGCTCGGCCCGCATGCGGCTCGACGCCGGACCGTGGTCGCTGAACAAGATCACCCGCAAGGGCGGCAAGCATCTGGCCTGGCTGGCCGTGGCGCTGTGGACCGGCTACACCTTCGTGGGCTACTTCACGCCTATCAAGGAGCTGGGCCTGGAGTTCATCCAGTGGCGCATGTCGTCCTGGGAAGTGTTCTGGGTCATCTTCTACGGTTTTGCCACCTACGGCAATGCCGGTTTCATGCGCGAGCAGGTCTGCAAGTACATGTGCCCTTATGCGCGTTTCCAGAGCGCCATGTTCGACAAGGACACGCTGATCGTCACCTACGACACCGAGCGTGGTGAACCGCGAGGTGCGCGTTCGCGCAAGGCTGATCCGGCGGCGCTGAAGCTCGGTGCCTGCGTGGATTGCAGCCTGTGCGTGCAGGTCTGCCCAACCGGCATCGACATCCGCAAGGGCCTGCAGTACGAGTGCATCGGCTGCGGCGCGTGCGCCGATGTCTGCGACACCGTGATGGACAAGATGGGCTACGCGCGTGGCCTGGTCAAGTACTCGACGCAGAACGCCATCAAGAACAAGTGGACGAGCGCCGAGACCTGGCGGCACGTCTTCCGACCGCGCGTGCTGGTCTACACCTCGATCCTGGCCGGGGTCTGCATCGCCATGCTGGTGAGCCTGGCGCTACGCACGCCCTTCAAGGTGGACGTGGTGCGCGACCGCGGCGTGATGGCGCGGATCGTGGCTGGCGGCATGATCGAGAACGTCTACCGCCTGCAGGTCATGAACGCTACCGAGTCCGAACAGCACTACCGCCTTACGGTCAGCGGCCTGCCGGGCCTGGCCGTGGCTTCCGAAGATCAGGTCGTGGTCGAATCCACGCAATCGCGCTGGGTTGCGGTGCGTGTGCAGTTGCCCTATGAGGCTGCCGCTGCCGGTACCCACCCCATCCATTTCGAGATCACCGCACGCGACAGTTCAGCGCAATTGCGCGAGAAGTCGGTGTTCCTGGTGCCACGTTGAGGAGCCTAGCCGAATGAACGAGACGAACCCTGCCGTGCCGCCCCCACCCTGGTGGAAATTCGGCCATGTCTGGCTGGTGCTGGCCGGTCCGATCATCGTGGTGATCGCCGGTTTCATCACCCTCTACCTGGCCGTGAGCATGCCCGACCCGGTGATCAGCCAGGACTACTATCGCAAGGGCATCGAGATCAACAAGACGCTCGAGGCCGATCCGGCCAGCCTGGCGCCAGCCGTGCAGGCGCGCAACCACGCTGCCACGGGCGCGCCGCCGCCGGCCCGGCCGGCTGACAAGCCTTGAATTCGGCCACCTGACACGAGGAGGGCAAGATGAAACTGCAAAAGCTCATGTGGGTCGCTTGGCCGGCCTTTCTGGTCGCAGGCGTGCTGGAGATGCTGGTGTTTGCCATGGTCGATCCGCATGACCTGCACTGGTTCGGCCAGCCGGTCGAGATGTCGCGCCAGGGCATTTACACCATCGCCTTCTTCGTCTTCTGGGGCATCACCATGCTCTCCAGCGCGCTCACAACGCTGCTGGCGATGTCGCCTTTCGAGCTGAACCAGTGTCCGCTGCCGCAGGACGAACGGCCCGAGGGCTGCCCCAAGCAGGAAGGCTGTTGCTGAAAGAGCCGGGGCCGTTCGGCCTCAGTGGCACTCGGTCTGGTGATTGACCAGGCGGGACAGGGCCTCGGTGTCGAGGATACGCACATGGCGCTGCTTGACCTCGACAATGCCGTCCTCCACGAACTTGGAGAAGGTGCGGCTGACGGTCTCTAGCTTGAGACCCAGGTAGCTGCCGATTTCCTCGCGCGTCATGCGCAGGATCAGTTCGGACTGCGAGAAACCCCGCGCGTGCAGGCGCTGCACCAGGTTCAGCAGGAAGGCCGCCAGCCGTTCCTCGGCCCGCATGCTGCCCAGCAGCAGCATGACCCCGTGTTCGCGCACGATCTCGCGGCTCATGATCTTGTGCACGTGGCGCTGCAGGCCGTTGATCTCGCGCGACAGATCCTCGATGCGGTCGAAGGGCATGACGCAGACCTCGGCGTCTTCCAGGGCGACCGCGTCACAGGTGTGGTGGTCGTTGACGATGCCGTCCAGGCCGATGATCTCGCCGGCCATCTGGAAGCCGGTCACCTGGTCGCGCCCGTCCTCGGAGGCGACACAGGTCTTGAAGAAACCCGTGCGGATGGCGTAGAGCGAACTGAATTTCTCGCCGTTGCGGAAGAGGGCGGTGCCGCGCTTGATCTTGCGGCGGGTGGCGACCATCTCGTCCAGGCGGTCGATTTCCTCGGTACTCAGCCCCATGGGCATGCAAAGCTCGCGCAGATTGCAGTTGGAGCAGGCAACTTTGATAGTTTGCGGATTCATGCGCTGTATTTTGACATCGGCCATAGGACGCTCCGGGGGCAGGGGAGATCTCACAGCCCCTACCTTACCAGCTTTTGATGCAAGTCAAGGTGGTGGCGGCCCGTTCGCGGCACAGTGACACCATCATGAATGCCGAAACCGTCGAGCCCGTCTCCGCCGAACTGCTGCGTCGCCACGACGTGGCCGGGCCACGTTACACCTCCTACCCGACGGCGGACCGCTTCGTCGAGGCTTTCGGCCCTGACGATTACCTGCGCGCCCTGCAGCAGCGCCGCTCGGGCGCGGCCGCCCTGGTGCTGCCGCTTTCGCTCTACGTGCATGTGCCGTTCTGCGAGTCGCTGTGCTACTACTGCGCCTGTAACAAGATCATCACCAAGCACCACGACCGCGCGGCCGAGTACCTGCGCTACCTGAGCCGCGAGGTGGACCTGCACACCGCCCAGCTGGGCGTGGGCCAGACGGTCACCCAACTGCATCTGGGCGGCGGCACGCCGACCTTCCTGAGCGACGTCGAATTGCGCGAGTTGATGGCCATGCTCAAGCGCAGCTTCACGCTGGCGCCCGGTGGTGAATACTCCATCGAGGTCGATCCGCGCACCATCGATGCCGGCCGGCTCGACACCCTGGCCGAGCTGGGCTTCAACCGCCTGAGTTTCGGTGTGCAGGACTTCGACCCCGCCGTGCAGAAGGCGGTGCACCGCGTGCAGCCGGCCGAGCAGGTCTTTGCCCTGGTGCAGGCCGCGCGCGAGCGTGGCTTCGACTCGGTCAACGTCGACCTGATCTACGGGCTGCCGCAGCAGACGCCGGAGTCCTTCGCCCGCACGATCCAGCAGGTCAACGAACTGCGGCCGGACCGCATCGCCCTGTACGCCTATGCCCACCTGCCCGAACGCTTCAAGCCGCAGCGCCGCATCGCGACGGCCGAGTTGCCGGGTGCGCCGGCCAAGGTGGCCATGCTGTCCGAAGCCATGGCACGTTTCATGGGCGTGGGTTATGTCTACGTGGGCATGGACCACTTCGCCCTGCCCAACGACGCGCTGGCCGTGGCCAAGCGCCAGGGGCGTCTGCACCGCAACTTCCAGGGTTACAGCACCCAGCCCGACTGCGACCTGATCGGCCTGGGCGTCTCGTCCATCGGCCGCATCGGTGCCACCTACAGCCAGAACGCCAAGACACTGGAGGAGTACTACGACGCCATCGACCATGGCCAGTTTGCCGTGGTGCGGGGCCTGGCGCTCTCTCGCGATGACCTGGTGCGCCGCGCCGTCATCATGGCGCTGATGTGCCAGGGCGAGGTGCTGTACGAGTCCATCAACCTGGCCTACCTGATCGACTTCAAGACCTACTTCGCCCCCGAACTCGAGGCCCTGCAGGAACTGGCTGAGCAGGGTCTGGTGACGCTGGACGACGGCGGCATCCAGGTGAGTGCCAAGGGCTGGTTCTTCGTGCGCGCCGTGGCCATGGCCTTCGACCGCTACCTGCAGGCGGACCGCAACCGCGCGCGCTTCTCCAAGATCATCTGAGAACGCCCGGGCCCTTGCCCTAAACTTGCGTCATGCAGACTTCCCTGGCTGTCACGGCCCTGCTCATGGGCCTGGCCGGTGGCCCCCATTGCATCGCCATGTGCGGCGCGGCCTGCGCCGGTTTGGGCCAGGCCGCCGGCGAACGCCGCAACGAGGCCATGTGGGTGTTCCAGCTCGGTCGCGTGCTGGGTTACGCGGCACTGGGTGGCCTGGCTGCGGCTTCCATCCAGGGCCTGGGCTGGCTCACCATCCAGTCGGCCGCGCTGCGCCCGGTCTGGACCCTGTTTCATGTGGCGGCCTTCATGCTGGGTCTGGTGCTGCTGGTGCGCGCGCAGCAGCCGGTCTGGCTGGAAAATGCCGCGCGCCGCCTGTGGAGCGGTGCCCGTGCGCTGGCCGCTGGCCGCGGCCGTGGCGCACCGCTGGTGGTGGGCACGCTGTGGGCCTTGTTGCCCTGCGGCCTGCTGTATTCGGCCCTGCTGGTGGCGGCCATGACCGGTAGCGCCATCGAAGGCGCGGCCGTCATGGCGCTCTTCGCCGCTGGCACGGCCGTTTCCATGATGGCCGGCCCCTGGTTATGGCTGCGCCTGCGCGGCACGGGCCGCGGTGACTGGGGCGTGCGCCTGGCCGGCCTGGCGCTGGCCGCCAGTTCGGCCTGGGCGCTGTGGATGGGACTGGTGCACGACACGGCGCCGTGGTGCATCACCCCGGCCGGCTGATCCCGAGCCGGGCCTGTCACGACCGTTTGCCATAATCCACGCCCATGTCATGTCCTCCCGGCGCCACGCCTTCGCGCACCCATCTGGTTCTGATCCCCAGCTACAACACCGGCCCCAAGGTGCTGGAGACCGTGCAGGAGGCCTTGCACCACTGGGCTCCGGTCTGGGTGGTGGTCGACGGCAGCACGGATGGCACCGGGGCGCAGCTGCAGGCTTTGGCCGCACAGGAGCCTGACCTGAAAGTCATGGTGCTGGCGCAGAACCAGGGCAAGGGCGCAGCCGTTTTGCACGGGCTGGCGCTGGCCGAGGCGGCCGGTTACACGCATGTGCTGACCATGGATTCCGATGGCCAGCACCCCGCGCAGCTGATCCCGGCTTTCATGCAGGCTTCGGGCGACGATGTCTGCCGCATGGTGCTGGGCAAGCCGGTCTTTGCTGCCGATGCGCCAGCGCTGCGCGTGCAGGGGCGCAAGGTATCCAATGCCTGGGCCAATCTGGAGACGCTGTGGATGGGCATCGGCGACTCGCTCTACGGTTTTCGCGTCTATCCGGTGTCGCCTTTGCTGAAGATCATGCGCGGCCAGCGCTGGATGCGCCGTTTCGATTTCGACATCGAAGCCGCCGTGCGCCTGTGCTGGGCCGGTGTCTGGCCGCTCAATATCGACGCGCCGGTCAAATACCTGCGGCCTGAGGAGGGCGGCGTCTCGCACTTCAACTACCTGCGCGACAACGCCTTGCTGACCTGGATGCACACGCGCCTGATGCTGGGTTTTGCCCTGCGCCTGCCGCTGCTGCTGGTACGACGCCTGGGTGGTCGCCGCCGCTGAGCTGGACCGTTCGGCGGGGCCAGCTTTTCCGTGCGAATCCTGGGGGAATCTGGGTACAATTTGATCCTGACCATGGGCCAACTTGTCGGGGCACATGGCTGTAGCCGGACAGGGTGTTTCCTGCCTGGTGCCGTGTACAACAACAAATTCCCTGGGATGCTCGTCAGCTGTGAATTCCGGACCGCAAGGCGGACGGATTTACCTGCCAGACCGCGGGAGCCCATGAGGAAACAGAGTCACCATGCTGCGTCAGATCATCAAAGATTTCGTCATTCAACAGTTCAACGTCGACCCGGCCGTGTTCGACCAGCCCGGGCTCAAGGTCGCTGACCTCGGCCTAGACTCGCTGGGCGTGGTTGAAATGCTGTTCGAGGTCGAAGACCTCTACGGCTTTCAGGTGGACGATCCGGCGCGCTACAGCAGCATGAGCTTTGACGAGATGGTGGCCGATATGGAGACCACCATCCGCGCGGCCAACAACGGCCAGATTCCGGCGCCGGCTTCCCTGCAGGGCAAGGCCTGAGTGGCCGCCGGCGGGAAGCGCTGATTCCGGCCCATGTCAAGCCACCCGACCGTGCAGCGTGTCGTCGTCACTGGCATCGGCCTGCTGACGCCACTGGGCCTCACGCGCACGGCCAGCTTTGATCGCCTCCTGCAGGGCGACAGCGCCATCCGGCCCGCCGCACCCGGGATCACCCAGTGGCTGCCCCATGCCCTGGCGGCCGATGTCGACCCCGCCTTTGCACAAGCGCTGGACCGCAACGAGCAGGGCCTGGACCGCGCCACGCAATTCGCCCTGCTGGCCAGCCGCGAAGCACTGGCGGATGCCCGGGCTGCTGAATGGGATATCCAGCCTGAGCGTGTCGGCGTGTTTGCCGGCATCGGCCTGGGCGGCGCGACCACCGGCGAAGCCCTCTACACCCGCTTGTACGAGCAGTTGCAGGCCGGCCGCAACCCGACGGTGATGCACCCGCTCTCCGTGCCGCGGCTCATGCCCAATGCCGCCACGGCCGCCATTTCGATGGCCCACCGGTTCCGCGGCCCGACACACACCTACAGCGTGGCCTGTTCCTCCTCGGCCATGGCGCTGGGCGAGGCCTACCGCAGCATCCGCCACGGGTATACCGATGCCATCGTGGTCGTCGGCGCCGAGGCCATGAACGTGCCCGGCGTCTTCATGGCCTGGAATGCGCTGCGCGTGATGGCCAAGCCCCACCCCGACAATCTGGCGGCCAGCTGCCGGCCCTTCGACCAGGACCGCAGCGGTTTCGTACTCGGCGAGGGCGCGGCCGCACTGGTGCTGGAGACGGCAGAGTCCGCCCTGCGCCGCGGGGCGACGATCTACGGCGAAATCTGCGGGTATGGCAGCAGCAGCGACGCCAGCCACCTGACCCTGCCGTCCAGCGAAGGCCAGTACCGTGCCATCCGCATGGCGCTCGATGAATCCGGCATCGCGCCGGCCGGCATCCATTACCTGAACGCCCACGGCACGGCCACCGAGGCTGGTGACGTGGTGGAGAGCGAGACCATCCGCCAGGTCTTTGGCGATCATGCCGATCACCTGCCCGTGAGTTCCACCAAGTCCCAGCACGGGCACCTGATCGGGGCCGCCGGCGCGACCGAATTCGCCATCAGCCTGCTGGCCATGCAGAGCGGCAGCATTCCGCCGACGGCTTTCCTTGACCAGCCGGACCCGCGCTGTACCCTGGACTACGTACCCCGCCAGGCGCGCCACGGCCAGTCCCTGAAGGCCGTCATGTCCAATTCCTTCGCCTTCGGCGGCAGCAATGTCTCGCTGATCGCGCGACGCTACGCATGAGCCGCCGGGCCGCTCCCAGGGCCAATGGCGCCGCAGCCTGCAGGGCGGAGGTCTGCTGATGAGCGATACGCTCAGTTATCCCATCGAGCTCGACGCCGCAGGCGTCTACCAGCTGCTGCCGCACCGCGGTGACATGCAGCTGATCGAGCGCCTCACGGTGCTGGACCACGATCACTACCAGGCCAGTGCGTGCTGGTCTGCGGACGGTGCCATCCTGCGCGGCCACTTCCCCGGCCTGCCGCTGGTGCCGGGCGTGATGCTGGTGGAGCTGGTGGCGCAGGTTGCCGGCGCTGGCATGCGGGCGGGCTCCCCGGCGGCGCGTCGCCTGGAAGGCGACTACCTGGGTTTGCTGGCAAGCATCCGCAAGTGCAGCTTCAAGCGCCCGGTGCTCCCGCGTGAAACCGTGCAGGTGGATGTGCGCACGCGGCCCATGTCGGAAACGGCGGCTGCGGTCACGGCCCTGTTGACCGTGGGCGGCGATGAAGCTGCCCAGATCGAGATCCTGGTGATCAACTCCCCGCGCCAGGCGGTGATGGAAGGCCTGGCCAGCCTCGCCCAGCGCGCTGCCTGAGCCGGTGCTACGGTTTCAGTCCTTCGGCTGGAGTTCGCTGCGGAAATAGCTGTCGAGCTCGCTCAGTGCCTGGGCGGTGACCGCCGGCGGCTCGAAGCGCCGCCCCAGACGGGCCCGGATGGTGAGGGGCAGGACGGGCGGGGTGAACAGGCCCCAGTGCTTGCCCAGATAAGGCGTGGAAAACTCGAGGATGACCGTCTGGATGGGCACCTGGCTTTTCTTCGAGATCAGAATGCAGGCGCTGGAGAGGCCGCTGATGGGGAATTCGCGGCTGCGTCCGCCTTCCGGGAACAGGATGAAATGGGCGCCATGCGCCAGTTCACGGCAGGCGCCTTCGATCATGTGGCGCGGGTTCTCGTTGCTCACGTACCTGGCCATACGCGCGCCCACGCCGTACAGGGGGTTGTGCAGCAGGCTGGCCTTGAGCACGCAGGTCGCCTTGGACGAACAGCTCAGCAGCATGACCGCGTCGAGCAGGGAGGGGTGGTTGGCGATGATGATCAGCGGCCCTTCGTCTTGCAGGCCATCCAGTTCACGCAGGTCGGTGCGGATCTGGCAGACCCAGTGCAGGGTCCGGAGGTAGCCATGAAAGCCGAAACGGATGATGCGGCGTGAAACCGCCCTGTGCCAGCGACGCGGCAGCACGATGAAGAGCAGCAGGAACAGCGGGATCGACAGCAGGCATATCACCGCCAGCAGGCCCAGCCCGAAAACCATCACAAAAACTTCGTAGAGTCGCCAGAGCGGGTTGCCGGATCGTCGCGATTGCATAGCCAAGTTGATACCATTGCGCACAGATCAGCGATTATTGACCATGCCTCTTTCCCGACAGTCCCCGGCGCGCGAATTGAACCGCCTGTTCTGGCGCCTCTGGTGGCTCAAGGCACCGGGTTCAGCGCTCTTCATCTGGCTGTTTTTCGAAGCCTATTTTTTCCTGCTGCGTTACCCGCATGCGCAGGTGAGCACGATGCCCCTCACCTGGCTGGACCGGGCCATCCCCATGCAGGGGTGGGCCTGGGTGCCCTACCTCTCGCTGTGGTTCTACACCTGCCTGTCTCCGGCGCTGATGCCCAATCTGCGGCAACTGCTGTACTACGGCCTGAGTGTGGGCGGCACCTGCCTGGTCGGCCTGGCCTGCTTTTACTTCTGGCCCACGAGCGTGCCGGCTTTCGAGCGGCCGCCGGGCAGCGCCCTGGCCATGCTCGAAGGTGTCGACACGGCGGGCAATGCCTGCCCTTCCTTGCACGTGGCCATCGCCGTGTTCTCGGCGATCTGGCTGCACCATCAGCTGCGTGCCGTCGGCGTCGGCCGCGTCTGGCTGGCCCTGAACTGGCTGTGGTGCGTCGTCATCGCCTACTCGACCCTGGCAACCAAGCAGCACGTGGTGCTGGATGTGGTGGGCGGTGTGCTGCTGGGTGGCGCAGGTGGTCTGCTCACGCTGGCACTGTTTCGCCGGCTGTTTGCCGCTCGGGTGGCGACGCGCCAGGGTCAGGTCTCTGTGGCAGCCTAGATCATCCCGCCGTTGACCGAGATCACCTGGCCGGTGATGTAGGCAGCCTGCTCCGACGCCAGGAAGCCGACCAGGTCGGCCACCTCCTCGGGGCGGCCGGCGCGTTTCATGGGCACCAGACGGTTGATCGATTCAGCATCGAAGGCGTCCTTGCTCATCTCGGACGTGATGATGCCCGGCGCGATGGCGTTGACGGTGATGCCGCGGCTGGCCAGTTCCTGCGCCAGCGACTTGCTGGCCGCATGCAGGCCGCTCTTGGCGGCCGCATAGTTGGTCTGCCCGCGGTTGCCGGTGATGCCTGCGATGGACGTGATCGTGATGATGCGTCCCCAGCGGGTGCGGATCATGGGCATGGTCAAGGGCTGCGTGACGTGGAAAAAGCTGTTGAGCGATACGTCGATCACGCGATGCCACTGCGCGCTGCTCATGCCCGGAAAGACCGCATCGTCGTGCATGCCGGCGTTGTTGACCAGTACCTGGATGGGCTGTTGCGCGACGATGGCTTCCAGCGCCGCGCGCGTTGCCGCCTCGTCGGCCACGTCGAAACTCACGGTGCTGGCCGATCCGCCCGCGGCCACGATCTCTGCGCGCAGCGCTTCGGCCGCCTCGACATTGCGGTGGGCGTGGACGATGACGTGCAGGCCGTCGGCGGCCAGCTGGCGGCAGATGGCCGCGCCGATGGCGCCGCTGCCGCCGGTGACGAGTGCGTATTTCATGCGGGGTCCATGGCGGGTGAAAAGAACTCAGGCCTTGCTGGCGTCGAGCATGACGCTGGCGCGACCGCTCAGCACGGTGGCCTCTCCCGCTTCGAGATGGAAGCTGTAGAGGAGGGTGTTGCCGTCGCCGGAAAGGCGCTGGGCATGGACGCGCAGAACGGGCGGCAGCGTGTCGAGTCGTGGCCCATGCCACTGCACATCGCGCACGCTGGCCAGGTAGCCGGCGGCCGGGGCGGTCTCGCTGCCCGCCAGCAATGCGCCGTGCACGGCCATGGCCTGGGCCGCGTACTCGATGCCATTGGCCATGCCCAGGGAACCCTGCGCACGCAGCGGGTGGTCGGCGTGGGTGTGGCTGCTGGCCTGGCAGACGATGCTGCTCTCGTCCCAGCGCAGAACGCTGTCGAGCAGGCACATGCTGCCCTGGTGCGGAATGCGGGCCGCGATCCAGGCGTGGTCAGGCAGCAGGGCGGATGTCTGCATCGAGTCCCGTTCCGTCCAGGTATTCCAGGGTGACCTGGCCCCCATGGCCTTGCGCCAGGCATTGCAGCAGCGGCAGGCAACGCGCGGCCGGAATGCCCAGGCGCAGTTGCTCCAGCGCCGGATCGCTCATGCGGCTCGCCTGCCCGTGTGTCAGGCCCAGGCTCAGCGAGGCCAGCGTCGCCGCGCTCGGCCGGGGGCTCAGCAGCAGGGCCACGCCCATGGGGTAGGCGATCGGGCGCAGGCTGGCCAGGGGCTGCGGATAGGGGGTGTCATAGGCCAGCAGCAGGCAGGACTCGCCGGCACTGAGCACCTGGGTGGTAGCCTCAAGCAGGCCGGCGGCAAAGGAGCCGTCGTAAGCGCACAGGCTGGTGGAGGGCGCGCGGCAGGCCGTGGCTATGCTCCAGTAGCCGGACGGCGCGTTGTGCACCGAGTTGTGGAAACGGGTGGGCGACACCGCACGGTCGCTGGAGGCCAGGGTCTCGAGGATGGCGTGGCAGTTGTCGCAGTCGGCGGCGCTGGAGGTGAAGACCGTGCGCAGGGTGGCGGGGTCGGCGCCCGCCTGGCGGATGGCTTCGAACCCGGAGGCGAAGGCCAGCTTGATGGCGGTGCCGGCCCGGCGCCGTTCTGCGGGGGGCAGCGCCTCGGCCGGTGGCAGTTGCAGGGGGGCCAGGGTCAGCGGGGTGCGACCCGCGAGCACCTCGGCCGTCTGTGTCCAGCCCGACAGGCCGGGGCCGTAGACCCCGACGCCCTGCACGTGAACCTGTAGCTGACTCATGCCTCGACCCTCGACAGCACCATGCTGCAGTTGCTGCCGCCAAAACCGAAGGAGTTGCTCAGCGCATGTTGCAGGGGCAGCTCCCTGTTGGCCAGCAGGTAGTTGGAGGTCAGCTCTGCGTCGATCTTTTCGGTGCCGCAGCCGCCCGGCGCCAGGCCGTGCTGCAGGGCCAACGCGCAGATGATGGCCTCGATGCCACCGGCGGCGCCCAAGGTGTGCCCGGTGTGGCCTTTGGTGGAACTGCAGGGGGTGCCCGTGCCGAACAGGCTGCTCACTGCCTTGTCTTCGGAGGCGTCGTTGCTGGGCGTGGCCGTGCCGTGCAGGTTGATGTAGCCGATCTGTCCGGGCACCAGGCCCGCCATGTCGAGGGCGGCCTGCATCGCCTGGCGCGCGCCCAGGCCTTGCGGATGGGGGGATGACATGTGGTGCGCGTCGCTGGATTCGCCTATGCCGCTGACCACGATGGCGCCGGCCGGCGGCGTGTCGGCGCGTTCGAGCAGCACGAAGGCCGCCGCTTCACCGATGGAAATGCCGTCGCGCCCGGCATCGAAGGGGCGGCAGGGACGGTTCGAGACCAGTTGCAGCGAGTTGAAGCCGTAGAGCGTGGTCAGGCAGAGCGAATCGACCCCGCCCACGATGGCCGCATCGATCAGGCCACAGGCCATCATGCGCTGGGCATTGCCGAAGACTTTGGCGCTTGACGAGCAGGCGGTTGAGACCACGAAGGCCGGCCCGTTCAGGCCGAAGTAGGAGCGCACGAAATCACCCACGGAATAGCTGTTGTGGCTGTGCTGGTAGTCCACGTTCCCGGTGAATTGGCCCGTGCCGGGATCGCGGTGGCGGTAGGCCAGTTCGGCGCTGAGGATGCCCGAGGTGCTGGTGCCCAGGAACACACCCACGCGGTCCTTGCCATGGCGGGTGATGGCCTCGCGCACGGCAGCCGCGAAACCGTCCTGCTCCAGGCCCATCTGCGCCAGGCGGTTGTTGCGGCAATCGAAGGCGTGCAGGTCCTCGCGCAGCGCGTAGGCATCGAGTCCGTCCACGGCGCCCATGCAGGTGTCGAGATCGACGGTTTCCCAGTGCATGGATCGCACGCCGCTGCGCTGGTCGCGCAGGGCGTCGAGCGTCGGTGCAAGCCCGGCGCCCAGGGCGCTGGTCATGGTGTAGGCGGCAAGGTGGAGCGGCAACATGGGGGGATGGGATCGATGGCGGCTTATGCCAGGTTCAGGCGGGCGATTCTACCGGTGCAGCCTGCGGCAGGCCGGCTTGTGGACGGGCCAGGATGGCCGAGAACAGCAGCGCCAGCACCGTGCCCAGGCCGACGGTGATGCCCAGGATGGCCAGCACAGGTACGCTGGACAGCGCCAGCATGCCGAAGCTGCCGACGATGGTCAGGTTGGCCGTCACCAGGGAAATGCTGGTCTGGCGCTGCTCCTGGGCATTGCTGCCAGTGTTCGCGTTGTCGAAGAAGAGGGCGTAGTTCGAACCGATGGCGACCACCAGCAGCAGGCCGACCAGGTGCAGGATGGTCAGCGAGGTCCCGCCCAGCAGCAGGGTGCCGGTCACGCAGACCACGGCACAGGCCAGGGGCAGGGCCACACGCAGCGCGCGCGTGATGGAGCGCAGCGTCAGCAAAAGCAGGGCCAGGATGGCCAGGCAACCCAGGCCCGAGAACAGCAGCGCTTCGTGCAGGTAGCTGTCGAACAGGGCGCTGGTCTCGGCCAGCAGGTCGATCACGGTGATGTTCGAGATGCCGTCGGCTTTCAGTGCCGCATCGATGCGCTCGATGTCGATGTCCTGCTCCGCCTCATCGACGATGTGCGGGCGCAGGGGCATCAGCACCAGCACGTCGCGTTCCCGCAGGATCAGCAGGGAGTCGTACAGCAGCGCCGAGGCGGTGCCGTCCAGGTCGCGGCGCGTCAGCAGGGGACGGGTTCGGCTGTTTTCCACATCCGTCAGAAAGCCTTGCAGGCGCTCGGGGCGCAGGGGCAGGCCGGCCAGTGCCGCATTCAGGCGCTGGCGTAACTGCGCAGGTTCCGGCAGCGCGGCCTGACGGGCCTGCTGGCTGGCCAGGCTCGGCAGGACCTGGCTCGGGGAGCTGAAGCCTGCGAGCATGCCGGCACGGCTCAGGCCCTGCAGCACGCTGCCGGCGCGCTCGGCCTGCTGCAGGGCCTGCTCGGGATCCGCCGCCGTCAGCACGGCCAGGTAGCGCAGATCCGAGGCCCCCAGGTCGCGGCGCAGCTCCTCGTGCAACTGCTGATCGGCCTGGGTCACCGGGTTGAGGGCGGAGATGCTGCGGTTCCAGATGCGGTCCGCATGCAGGCCGACCACCACCAGCATGCCCAGCATCAGCACCAGCAGTAGCCAGCGCAGCCGCGGTGCCTGGCGCATCAGTCTCAGTAGCAGTTCGCCGGTGCGCGGCAGGTCAGGCGCCGGCAGATGCTGAGGCATGAGTCGGGGCAGGACGTAGCGTGTGACCAGCACGGCGGCCACCAGACCGACCGTGGAGTAGAGCCCCAATTGCGCCAGGCCCGGGAAGCCCGAACCCAGCAGGGCCAGGAATCCCGCTACCGAGGTCAGCAGGCCCAGCCAGAGCGTGCGCCAGAAGAGCCGCGCTGCGCCGGGGCCCGGGCGCTGGACGAAGAGGTAGATGGCGTAGTCGACGGCCTCGCCGATCATCGTGGTGCCAAAGCCCAGCGTGATGCCATGCACCTGCCCGAAACCCAGGCTCACCGCCGTGATGCCGGCCAGCGTGCCGGTGAGCATGGGCAGCAGGCTCAGGCCCAGCAGCAGCGAAGAGCGGTAGACCAGCAGCAGCAGGGCGACGACCAGTACCAGGCTGGCGGCGGCAAGCCGGTGGACTTCGCTTTCGATCAGGGCCCGCGACGAGACCGAGAAGACACTGGTGCCCGTCATCAGCAGGCGGGTGTCGGCCTGGCGGTCGGGGATGGCGGCAAAGGCGCTGCGCACCGTCTCGAGCGTGCGGGCCTGTGCATCGATGTCCGAACCTTCGGCCCGGGTCTGCAGCAGCAGGAGGGCGCGCGCACCGTCGCGCGTGGACCAGACGCCCTCGGTGCTGGGCGGCTGCGAGCTGCCTTCGAACTGGCCCAGCAGTTCACGCGTCTCACCGGTCGGGTCGCGCGGCAACAACTGCTTGAGCAGCATGCCGGCACTGCCGGACAGGTCATCCACCGTGGATCCGATGGCGCGCCGCAGGCCTTCTTCCGTGTAGCGTTGCGCGTCCACGGCGGGGCTGAGCAGGTAGCGGTTGTCGAAGACGTAGGCACGGTCCAGCGCCAGGTCCGTGGCGCTGCCGTTCTGCACGCCGATGAACTCGACCTGCTGGCGCAGCGCCGCGGAGAGCGCCTTCGAGAGCCGCGCCCGCTCGGCGGCGTCGCCGCCTTCGATGCCGACCACGATCAGGCGCGCGATGATGCCGTCCTTGAACTGGTCCATCAGCATCTGCTGGCGTTCGCTGGGTGCACGCGGCATGAAGGCCGAGAGGTCGGCCACGAAGGTCGTGCGGGCGATCACGGCCACGCAGGCCAGCAGGGCGGCCAGCCAGAGCACGATGGGCAGGTGGGCGCGCAGGTGCTTCATGGCCGGGTCACCGGGGTGATCTGCATTTCGGAGCGGTCGCCATCGGCATGGTCATAGGCCACCTGCGTCACCTCGCCCTGGCTGCCCCCGATGCGGATGCGGCTGATGATGCGGTTCATCGCGGGCTCGCGCGGCACCAGCATGAGTTGCCAGCGGACCGGGGTGCCGATCAGGTGCACCTTGTAGACTTTTTCCAGGGCCTGGCGGTCGCCGGCCAGGGTGCCGCGTATGCCTTCGACGAAGGCCGCCACTTCCGGGTAGGACTGCAGGCTCACGGTCTTCTGGCGGCCATCCTGCTCCAGGGTGAGGCGGTTGCCGTCCAGCAGCATGGACTGCTTTTTCGGCTTGAGCGTGCGCATCTCCATGCGGTCCGGCGCCGAGAAGGACAGCTCGCCCGAGGATTCGACCGGCTTGTCCAGCATGGCGATGTACTTGCGCTCGACGAAACGGGCCTGGCCGCTTTTCGTCTGGGCCAGCAGCTGCATCAGCTCGCCCACCTGCCATTCCGCAGCCTGGCCAACGGAGGTGCCGGCCAGCAGCATGGCACCGAGCAGCGCTAGCAGGCCACGACGCAGGTGGGTGTCAGCGGGACGCACGGGAAGTCTCTTTCCAGAAGTCATAAAAATTGAACCAGTTATACGGTGCCTGGCGGCAATGCTGTTCGATCAGTTGGGCATAACGCTCGATGGCCGTGCGCATGACGCTGTCGCGCTGGGCTGCAGAGGTCCCGCTGAAATCGGCCAGGCGCTCGAAATGGATGTCGTAACGGTTGCCGCCGCGGTACAGGCCGGTCATGAAATACACCGGGCGGCGCACGATGGCGGCCAGCCGGAACGGCCCCAGCGGGAAGGGGGCCGGCTCGCCCAACAGGGGCACCTGCAGGTGCGTGCCCGGCCCCACGGCGCGATCGGCCAGCAGGGCGACCCAGGCGCCAGCCTGGACCCGTTCGTTGAGCGTGAAGATGGCGTCGAGCCGGCCCAGGGGAATGATGTCCAGCACGACCTGGGCGTTGACCCGGGCCAGCATGCTGTTGAGCAGGCGTGCGTTCTCCGGGTACATCGCGGCGCAGACCTTGTGCCGGGCGTTCTTGCGCGCCAGTGCACGCAGCACCTCGAAGCTGCCCAGGTGGGCGCCGAAGATCAGCAGGCCGCCCGAGGCGTCCTCGGCCGCCGGCAGCAGCTCTTCGCCGTAGACGCGGATGTCGAAGAGCTCATGCCGGTCGTTGAGCAGGTAGACGCGGTCATGGATGGTGCTGGCAAAGGCCAGGATGTGGCGGTACATGTCGCGCCAGCTGGCGGGTCGGCCCAGGACACGCTGCAGGTAGCCGCGCGAGGCCGCGCGCGCGGCGGGCACGGCCAGCAGGAAATAGAGCGCGATGCCATAGACGATGGGACGGGTCAGGCGGCGCCCCAGCGCCAGCGACAGCCAGGTCATGAAGCGCAGCATGGCGAGGCTGCCGCGCTCCTTGCGCTGCAGCCAGGCCGGCGTCTCAGTGCCATGTCCGTGACCAGGGGGCTGCTGGGGTGTCATGCCTGGCTGGCCGTGGCCACCGTGAAGCGCCCGCTGGCGATGCGCCGTTCGCCGCTGCGGATCTCGAAGCGCACCGCAGCATCGCTCGCTTCAAAGTCCAGCACCAGCGCATCACCCGGTTGGCAGGGGCTGAGGAACTTGGCCATGGCGATGCCGCCGATGACGATGCCGCAAGCCTGCTCCACGGCGCGCTGGGCCCGGTCGAGCAGGACCACCCCCGGCAGGATGGGTTGGCCGGGGAAGTGGCCGGCGTAGGCGGGGTGGTCTGGCGCGATGGACAGGGGCAGGGTGTTCATGTGCGGCGAGCCACCAGCAGGATGTTGGCAAAGGGCGTGCCGGCATGCATGGGGAGGGTCTCCACGGCAAAACCCAAGGCCTGCAGTTGGGCCTGCCATTCGGCCAGGGGGCGGCAGTACAGGCGCGCGATGCCGTGGCCACGCGCCAGGAGAACCATGGCATCGACCCAGTTGCTGATCTTGAAGGGCAGGCCGGCGGCGGCGTCGCCCACGCGCAGCAGCAGCACGCCGCCGGGTGCCAGGGCGGCCTTCACGCGGCGCAGCACGTCGTCCTGGGCGGCGTAGTCCACATAGTGCAGCACGTCGAGGATGACCACGGCATCGGCCGGGGTGAACTCGGTCGTGCACATATTGCCCAGCGTGAAACGGGCGCGATTGCCCAGGTGGGCCAGTGCCTGCCGCGCGCGTTCCACGTCGCGCGGCATGAGCTCGATGCCGTGCACCTGCGCGCCGGCGGGCGGCGGCGCCCAGCCCGCGGGCCAGGCGCGCTCGGCCGGTGATGCGCCGCTCAGGCTGCCCAGCAGCGCGGCCATCAGGCCCTGGCCACAGCCGATGTCGAGCACACGGGCATGGGGTGGAATCAGGCCGCGTTGCAGCAGGTTGGCAAAGGCCGGATCACCGCCGAGTTTTCCGCGGGCGAAACGCCAGGCGAAGCTGCCCAGCGGACGGTAGGGTGCCGTGGCTTGTTCCAGCAGCGCGGACGGCAGTCGGGGGGTACGGGACATGGTGGGCGGGGTTCAGAGACGATGGGGTTCCAGCCGCACAGGCTGCAGGCCCTGCGCGCGCAGGGCGGCCATCAGCGGGGGCAGCACGTCCAGCAGCACGGGCCGGCCCGCGGGGCCGAGGGCAGCATGGTGGTCGTGCAGCAGCAGGATGTCACCGGCACCCAGGTTGCGGGTGAGGCGTTGCAGCACCAGGGCCGCATCCCCCGTGCGGGTGTCGAAGCCGCGCCGTGTCCAGCTGGCAAGTTGCAGGCCGAGCTCGTGCAGCACGGGGTCGAGGAAGATATTGCGCAGGCCGGCCGGCGCACGGAAAAACTGCGGGCGTTGACCGGTCACGTCTTCCAGGGTGGCTTGTGCGGTGCTGATTTCACGACGCAACTGGCCCGGCCCCATGACGGAAAAATGGTGCCTGTGCCGCTGACTGTGGTTGCCCAGGGCATGGCCACGCCGCACGATCTCGCGCGCCAGTTCCGGATGCCGCTGCACGTGTTCGCCGATGCAGAAGAAGGTGGCCTTGGCCTGCAGCGTATCGAGCAGGTCCAGCACGGCGGGCGTGACCTGCGGGTCCGGGCCGTCGTCAATGGTGATCGCAACTTCAGGGCGCTGGCGCGGCAGATGCGTCAGGTTGGGTCCCAGCCAATGGCTGCGCGGCCACAGGCCGGTGGCCGCGATCAGCGCATGGTTCGCCGCCAGCGCACCCAGGCTCAGGGGCCAGGCGGGTGTGAGCAGGCCGACACCGGCCAAGGCGTGCACGCCCAGGGAGACCTGGACGAAAGGCGCCGGTTTCCAGCGGGCGGTCTGGCCGGGCGGGGCCATGGCGGTCGTGGCGTGAGCGGCGCTGCGCTCCTGTGTTGCTTGTCGCGCCAGTTCGGCCAGGACCTGCTGGGGCAGCTTGCCGGTGGCGTTGCGCGGCAAGGCCGGCAGGAAATGGATGGGGCGCGGCAGGAAGGCCGGGTCGATGCGCTCGCGCATGGCGTGCTGCAGTTCGGCCTCGTTCAGCGTGGGTGCCACCACGAAAGCGACCGGGCGCTGGATGCGGCCCTGCGCGTCCTGGGCGGCGTCCTGCGGCCAGTAGAGGGCGGCATCCACCACACCCGGGATGCTGTTGATCTGGTGGTTCAGGTAGGCCAGCGAGGTGCGCTTGCCGGCGATGTTGACCATGTCGGCGTGGCGGCCCAGCAGGGCGAAGCGGGTGGGGGACTGCAGCTCCAGCACGTCGCTCAACGGCACCACGCCTTCCACGTGGCCGCCATGGGCGCTGAAGCGTGGCTCGCCATCCACGACCGGCTCGGCCTGAACTTCGATGCCGTCGAAGGTCTGCCACAGATCGCCGGCCGCGCAACGGCGCGCGGCGATCTGGCCGGTTTCGGTGCTGCCGTAGATTTCAAGCAGCGGGGCACCCAGCGTTTCCTCGGCCTGGCGTGCCAGCTGTGGTGCCAGCGGCGCGGTGGCACTCAGCAGCAGGGACAGTGGGGGCACGGGGAGCTGCGCTTCGACCAGGGTGCGCAGATGGAAGGGCGTGCTGACCAGCACACGCGGGCCAGGCGTGTCTTGCAGCGCGGCCGCGATATCGGCCGGGTAGAAAGGATGGCTGGCGTCGATCACGCCCTCGTTGAGCAGGGGCAGCAGCACCGTGGATTCGAAGCCGTACATGTGCTGGGGCGGCACGGTGCCGGTGACCGTGAAAGGCCGATCCGTGCCCAGCCACTCGCGCACCCGGCGGCCAGCGCCCTGGGCGTTCTGCACCAGCGGTCCCCAGTGTTTGGCGTGCGGCATGGGCTCGCCGGTGGAGCCCGAGGTGAAGACGTAGGCGGCGATCTGCTCCCCGTCGATCTCGGGTACGTCGAAGGGCGCGTCGGCGGCGGGAATGGGGCCGCGTTCGTAGACGATCTGCGGCAGGCCGCCGCTGTCGCCGGGGGCATCCACCACGGCGTGCAGGCCGGGGTAACGCTGGCCCAGGCGCTGCAGCATCTCGGGCGTGCGGGTCGAAGGCAGCAGCAGCGGCACGCCGCGCAGCAGGGCGGCGCCCAGCACCACGGCAAAGTGGTGGCGCTTGCTGCACAGGTTGAGCACGGCGGCGTCTTGCGGCAGGCGCGCTGCCATGTGGCGCACGGCCGCCAGATAGTCCAGCGCCGTGATGCCACGACCCTTGGACCAGGCCATCAGGGCCTGGGGTGTGCGGTGCGAGATGAGGGCCGGCATGGTCGGTGGTTCAGGTGCCGTCGCCCGCGGCGCGCCGCTTGTCGCGGTACATCGTGAAGCTCTGGAGGATGGAGACGTGGGGGATGCCGCGCAGGCACCAGCGCCGCGCTGCGTATTCGGCCACGAACATCCCGCCCAGCAGGGGGATGGAAAGCACGTTGACGAAAAGGGACCAGGTGGTCAACGAGGCCGTGAAGAACAGGACCAGCGGGATCACGGCCATGGCGATGAAAAACCAGGTCCAGGCCCAGGTGGCCTGGCGCGCGTAGCGGGCAATGCGCGGGCTGTAGTCCGCGCCATGGATGCGCCGGGCGAACTGGGCGATCAGCGGCTCACGGCCCGGGCGCAGCGTGTGGCCGAAGAACCAGGCCAGCAGCGACTGCATGCCCACGGTCTGCGCCAGGTTGATCCAGGCCAGCGTGGCGTGCGACCAGCTGGAAGCGGTCAGCAGCCAGTGCATGGCGGCCGGGTAGCCCAGCAGGAGCAGCAGGGCCAGAGCCGTCTTGAACCACAGTCCTGTTTTCATGGACAGGTGCGAGGCCGCAGCGGCTCAGACGCGGTGGCTGGCGATGTGCGCGGCCAGGCTGCGCAGGGAGCTGAAAATGTTGGCGTTGTCCGGGTCGTCCGAGCGCATCTGGAAGCCGTATTGCTTGGAAACGGCCAGGGCGATCTCCAGCACGTCGATCGAGTCCAGGCCCAGGCCGTCACCGTACAGCGGGTCCAGCGGGGCGATCTGTTCGGGGGTGACTTCGAGGTTCAGGGCTGTGACGATGAAGCCGGCGATCTCGCGTTCGAATTCGGTCTGGGTGTCGGTGGTGCTCATGAGAGGGCGTGTGACAGGCGGGGAAACAGGGTGGGCTGAAAAGGGCAACCAGCCATTTTAACGGTGGGCGCCGTGTCGCCTGAGATAATTGGCGCATGTTCACCCCCCAGTCTGCCGCCCCCGGGCCCTGGCGCCTGTCGGTCGCGCCCATGATCGACTGGACGGACCGCCATTGCCGCTATTTCCACCGCTTGCTGAGCCGCCACGCGCGGCTGTACACCGAGATGATCACCACCGGTGCGCTGCTGCATGGTGACGTGGCGCGCCATCTGCGCTTCAATGCCGAGGAGCATGCGGTGGCGCTGCAGCTGGGCGGCAGCGAACCGGCCGATCTGGCCCGCTGCGCGAAGCTGGGCGAGCAGTGGGGCTACGACGAGATCAACCTGAATTGCGGCTGCCCCAGCGAGCGCGTGCAGCGCGGCGCCTTCGGCGCCTGCCTGATGGCCGAGCCGAAGCTGGTGGCCGAGGGGGTCAAGGCCATGGTGGACGCGGTGTCCGTGCCCGTCACGGTGAAACACCGCATCGGCATCGACCGGACCGAGAGTTATGAGTTCGTGCGCGACTTCGTCGGCACGGTGGCCGAGGCCGGTTGCGCCACCTTCATCGTGCATGCACGCAATGCCTGGCTGCAGGGCCTGTCCCCGAAGGAAAACCGCGAGATTCCGCCGCTGCGCTACGAGCTGGTGCACCGGCTCAAGCACGACTTCCCCCAGCTGAACATCGTGATCAACGGCGGCCTCACCACCGACGATCAGGTGTCGCGCGAATTGCGCCTGCTCGACGGCGTGATGATCGGGCGCGAGGCCTACCACAACCCCTGGTGGCTGGCCTCCTGGGACGAGCAGTATTTCGGTGCATCATCTACGACGTTGACGCGCGAGACGGTGGAGCAGCAGATGGTGGACTACATGCTACGCGCCGCCGCCGAGGATGGCTGCCCCTGGTACGCGATTGCACGCCACATGCTGGGTTTGCGCCACGGCCTGCCCGGGGCGCGGCGCTGGCGCCAGGTCTGGAGCGACCACAAGCTCAAGCCGCTCGATCCGCGCGAGGTGATGGCGCTGGCGCACGGTCAGGCGCGTGCGGCCGCCTGAAGCCCGGCGATGCGGGTTCAGTGCAGGCCGGTCTTGCGGCTGCCCATATAAAGTTCGAACTCCGCGGCCGGCATGGGGCGGGCGAAGTGGTAACCCTGGGCTTCGTCGCAGCCGAAGCTCTGCAATTGCAGCAGCAGGTCCGGTGTTTCCACGCCCTCGGCGATGGTCAGCAGGTCCAGGCTGTGCGCCATCTGGATGATGGCGCGCACGATGGCTGCATCGTCCGGGTCGCTGGCCAAGTCGCGGATGAAACTCTGGTCGATCTTGAGCTTGTCGATGTCGAAACGCTTCAGGTAGGACAGGCTGGAGTAGCCGGTGCCGAAGTCGTCGATGGCCAGCTTCACGCCCAGCTGCTTGAGGCGACGGACCGTGGTCATGACCTGCTCGACGTCCTGGATCAGGATGGATTCGGTCAGCTCCAGCTCCAGCCGTGACGGGTCCAGGCCCGTGCCGGCCAGCGCCTGCACCACGGTGTCTTCGATGCTGCCACGCTGGAACTGCACGGCCGAGAGGTTGACCGCCATCATCAGGGCGGGCATGCCGGCGTTCTGCCAAGCCTGGGCCTGGCGGCAGGCTTCCTGGATCACCCAGTCGCCGATGGGCACGATCAGGCCGCTGTCCTCCGCCACCGGCACGAAACGGGCGGGATGGATCAGGCCGAATTCCGGGTGCTCCCAGCGCAGCAGGGCCTCGACGCCGATGACCCGGCCGCTGCCCAGCTCGATCTGCGGCTGGTAGTGCAGCACGAACTCGCCGCGCTCCAGGGCACGGCGCAGACCGCTGCGCATCAGCAGGTGTTCCACCGCCTCCTCGTCCATGGCTTCGTCGAAGAAGCGATAGGTGTTGCGGCCTGCCTCCTTGGCGCGGTACATGGCCATGTCGGCCTTTTTGCGCAGGATGTCGAAGTCGCTGCCGTCCTGCGGGTACAGCGCGACGCCGATCGAGGCCGAGGTGGAGAGTTCGTTGCCGTCGGAAAAGAAGGGTTCCTGCAGCAGCTCCATGATCTTGGCCAACACCGGCAGGCAGCTCTCGGTGCCGTGCTGCTCGCGCAGGATGAGCACGAACTCGTCGCCCCCCTGGCGGCTGATGGTGTCGCTGTCGCGCACGCAATGCTTGAGCCGTGTTGCGACTTCCTTGAGCAGGGCGTCGCCGGTGGCGTGGCCCAGCGAGTCGTTGATCTTCTTGAAGTTGTCCAGGTCCAGGAAAACCAGGGCCAGGCCGCTGCGGTTGCGATCGGCCTGGGTGATGGCCTGCTGCAGCCGGTCTTCGAGCAGCAGTCGATTGGGCAGGCCGGTCAGCGGATCGTGGTAGGCCAGGAACTCGACTCGCTGCTCGGCCTGCTTGCGCTGCGTGATGTCCGAGCCGGTGCCGCGGTAGCCTTTGAAGATACCGTCCTCGAACACCGGCTTGCCGTTGATCACGCACCAACGCAGTTCGCCGTCTCTGTTCCGCAACTGGTAGACAAAATCCTTGAAGGGCTGGCGCGCGTCGAGCGCGCGGCGGTGCTCGGCCCACTGTTCCGGCGTCACCCCCACGATGGGCAGGTCCCAGCGCTGCTTGCCCAGGGCGCTGCCCTCCTTGCTGGGAGGGGAGGCAAGGTGGCCGCCGGATATCTCCGTGAAGCACAAGTTGGCATCCATTTCCCAGAACCAGTCGGAGGACATTTCTGACAGGTCGCGAAAGCGCGCTTCCTCGGTGCGCAGGTGCTGTTCCGCGGCGGCGCGTTCGGCGATTTCATGCTGCAGCTGCTCGTTGATTGTCGCCAGTTCCTGGGTGCGCTCCTCGACCCGGCGCTCGAGTTCATGGCGCGCATCGGCCAGGGCTTGCTGCGCGGCTTTCTGTGCGCTGATGTCCTCGCTGATCCAGATGGCGCCTGGGCTGCCGTCCAGATTGGGCTGGGCCTTGGCCAGGTGCCGGCTCCAGATCACGACACCGTCGTTGCGGCGGGCATGTCGCCAGGCGATGTCGACCAGTTCGCCACGCGCGAGCATGGGGCCGACGGCGGCACCGAAAGCCCGGTAGTCTTCGTCGTCGGCAAAAAAGGCCCGTGCGTACTCGCCGATCAGGCTGCCCGGGGCCCAGCCGTAGATGGCTTCCATGCGTGGGTTGCAATGCACGATCTGGCCGTTGCGGGTGAAGAGAATGCCGACCGAGGCGTTTTCCAGGATGGCCTGCTGGCGTTGCAGCAGTTCGTCGAGGCTGGCCTGCTCACGCTTGCGTTCGCTGATGTCCTCGATGATCCAGATCGTGCCCTCGGCCGTGTTGGCCGGGTTGATGGCCTTGGCCCGCATATGGCAGTAGACCTCACTGCCGTCCTTGCGTCGCATGGACAGTTCCACGTCCAGCAGTTCGCCGCATGCCAGCAGGGGGCCTGCCTGGCGGCCCATGGCCTCATAGGCTTCCTGGCTGGGATAAAAGACGGAGCCCGGCTGGCCGACCAGTTCACCATGCGGCCAGCCGTAGATCTCGGAGGAACGCGGATTGCAGTGCAGGACCTTGCGGTCACGCGTGAAGAGGATGCCGACCGAGGCGTTTTCCAGAATGGCCTGGTACTCCAGCAAGGTCTGCTGGATGCCGGGTTCGAAGGTGTCTCCGGGCGGTGGGGCCATGAACTCAGGATAGGGCAATTCAGGCCGGGCGGCCAGTGCAAAAGTCTCAGGTTGCCGCTTCGAGTCCGTTGCGGAAGTGCTCCAGCATCCTTTTCGTGGCGGCCGCGGCATCGCGTGCCTGCAGCGCGGTCATGACGGCGCGGTGTTCGGCCAGTGATTCCTCGATCCGACCGGACTTGAGCAGCGAGTGGTGCCGGTTGAGTTTCATGACCTTGCGCAGGTCGGCCACCATCTGGTTGCGCCAGCGGTTGTCGGCGATCTCCAGCAGGCGCATGTGAAAGCGCTCGTTGAGCTCGAAGAATCGATCCCGGTCCTGGGCACTGGCTTCCAGCGACTCGTGCAGGTTCTGCAGTTCGCGCAACTGCTCGTCCGTGGCGTGCCGGGCCACCACGCCGCTGGCGTCCGACTCCAGCAGGCCCAGCAGGTGGTAGATGTCCACCAGGTCCTTTTCATTGACCTCGGTGACGTAGGCGCCGCGGCGCACCTTCATGGTTACCAGGCCTTCGGCGGCCAGGACCTTGAGCGCCTCGCGCAGGGGGGTGCGGCTGATGCCGTAGTCTTCGGCAATCTTCAGTTCGTCGATCCAGCTGCCGGGCTCCAGCTCGCGGCTGAAAATGCGCTGGCGCAACAGCTCGGCCACTTCTTCGTAGAGGGCGCGGGGGGAGAGGGAAACGGCAGACATGGGCGGGATTGTAGGTGGAGTCGATATTTTGCATCAATAATTATGAATGATGTAAACTCCGCGCAACAAAATAAAGGGCCTTCCCGGGGCCGCCGCTTTGCCATGAGCCAGAAAAAAACCGAATTCGCAAGCGCCAGCCTTGAGGCCTGGCACAAGGCCGCCGCCAAGTCCGCCCCTGGCGGCGATGTAGCGGCCCTGAACTGGCTCACGCCCGATGGCATTGCGGTCAAGCCGCTGTACACGGCGGCCGATACCGAAAACCTGCCGCACGCCGACACGCTGCCCGGTTTCGAGCCGTATTTGCGCGGCCCGCAAGCCACCATGTACGCCGTTCGGCCCTGGACCATCCGCCAGTACGCCGGCTTTTCCACGGCTGAGGAGTCCAACGCCTTCTACCGCAAGGCCCTGGCCGCCGGCGGGCAGGGCGTGAGTGTGGCCTTTGACCTGGCCACGCACCGCGGTTACGACAGCGACCATCCCCGCGTGACAGGTGACGTGGGCAAGGCCGGTGTGGCCATCGACAGCGTGGAGGACATGAAGGTCCTGTTCAGCGAGATCCCGCTGGACAAGGTGAGCGTCTCCATGACCATGAACGGCGCCGTGCTGCCGGTGCTGGCGGGTTACGTGGTGGCGGCGGAAGAGCAGGGCGTGTCGCAAGACAAGTTGAGCGGGACCATCCAGAACGACATCCTCAAGGAGTTCATGGTTCGCAACACCTACATCTACCCGCCTGAGCCGAGCATGCGCATCATCGGCGACATCATCGAGTACACGGCGAAGAACATGCCGAAGTTCAACTCGATCTCGATCTCGGGTTACCACATGCAGGAAGCCGGCGCCAACCAGGCGCTGGAACTGGCCTTCACCCTGGCCGACGGCAAGGAGTATGTGAAGACGGCGATCGCCAAGGGCATGGACGTGGACGACTTCGCGGGCCGCCTGTCCTTCTTCTGGGCGGTCGGCATGAACTTCTACCTGGAAATCGCCAAGATGCGCGCCGCGCGCCTGCTCTGGTGCCGCATCATGAAGGGCTTCAACGCCAAGGCACCGAAGAGCCTGATGCTGCGCACGCACAGCCAGACCAGCGGCTGGAGCCTGACCGAGCAGGACCCCTACAACAACGTGGTGCGCACCACCATCGAGGCCATGGCGGCTGTGTTTGGCGGTACGCAGAGCCTGCACACCAATTCATTTGATGAGGCCATTGCCCTGCCCACCGAGTTCAGCTCGCGCATCGCGCGCAACACCCAGCTCATCATCCAGGAAGAGACCCACATCACCAACGTGATCGACCCCTGGGCCGGCAGCTACATGATGGAGAAGCTGACGCAAGACATGGCTGACGCGGCCTGGACCATCATCGAGGAGGTCGATGCCATGGGCGGCATGACCAAGGCGGTGGACAGTGGATGGGCCAAGCTCAAGATCGAGGCCGCAGCGGCCGAGAAGCAGGCGCGCATCGACTCGGGCAAGGACGTGATCGTCGGCGTCAACAAGTACAAGCTCGCGAAGGAAGACCCGATCGAGGCGCGCGATATCGACAACGTGGCGGTGCGCGACGGGCAGATCGCACGCCTCAAGGCCATCCGCGTCAGCCGCGACGGCAAGGCGGTGCAGGCCGCGCTCGACGCGCTCACCCAGGCTGCCGAGCAAGGCAGTGGTAACCTGCTCGACTTGTCGATCCGGGCCATCCGCCTGCGCGCCACGGTGGGCGAGGTCAGTGATGCGCTGGAGAAGGTTTTCGGGCGCCATCGCGCCGATACACAAAAGGTGACCGGTGTGTACGCAGCTGCCTACGACTCGGCCGAGGGCTGGGAAACACTCAAGAAGGAAATCGCCGACTTCGCGACGGTGCATGGCCGTCGTCCGCGCGTGATGATCTCCAAGCTCGGCCAGGACGGCCATGACCGCGGCGCCAAGGTGGTGGCCACGGCCTTTGCCGACCTGGGCTTCGACGTGGACATGGGCCCGCTGTTCCAGACCCCCGAAGAGTGCGCGCGCCAGGCCATCGAGAACGACGTGCATGCCGTGGGTGTCTCCACGCTGGCGGCAGGCCACAAGACCCTGGTGCCGGCCATCATCGCCGAGCTGAAGAAGCAGGGCGCAGACGACATCATCGTTTTCGTCGGCGGCGTCATTCCGCGTCAGGACTACGACTTTCTCTATGAAGCGGGCGTCAAGGGCATCTACGGCCCCGGCACCCCGATCCCGGCCAGCGCCAAGGACGTGCTGGAGCAGATCAAGAAAGCCCACGCTTGAAAGTAACGGCGGTGAGCCATCCTTCTCTACTGGACGGCATCCTGCAGGGAACTCCCGCCCAGCAGCGTCGCGCCATGGCCAAGGCCATCACGCTGCTTGAGTCCACCCGGGCCGATCACCGCGCCCAGGGCGACGAGCTGCTGACGGCCCTGCTGCCGCATACGGGCGGCGCGTTTCGCCTGGGGATCAGCGGCGTGCCCGGTGTGGGCAAGTCCACCTTCATCGAGGCGCTGGGCCTCTACCTCATCGGCCATGGGCATCGCGTGGCGGTGCTGGCGGTGGACCCGTCTTCCAGCGTTTCCGGTGGTTCCATCCTGGGCGATAAGACCCGCATGGAAAAACTCTCCGTGGACGAAAAAGCCTACATCCGCCCCAGCCCGTCCAGCGGCACGCTCGGTGGTGTGGCCGAGAAGACGCGTGAGGCCATGCTGGTCTGCGAGGCCGCGGGATACGACATCGTCATCGTCGAGACCGTGGGTGTGGGCCAGAGCGAGACCGCCGTGGCCAGCATGACGGACATGTTCTGCCTGATGCAGCTGCCCAATGCCGGCGACGATCTGCAGGCCATCAAGAAGGGCGTGATGGAGTTGGCCGACCTGGTGGTGATCAACAAGGCCGATATCGATGCTGCTGCCGCCACGCGCGCGCAGGCGCAGATCACCTCTTCCTTGCGCCTGCTGGGCCAACATGGCCATCCGGAGCACGCGCACCACGACGAAAAGATCTGGCACCCCAAGGTGGTCCAGCTCAGTGCCCTGCTGGGCCAGGGCGTGGATGCTTTCTGGGCGGCTGTCACGCAGTTTCGTGCCCTGCAGACCGCCAGCGGCAAACTGGCAGCGCGGCGCGAGGGCCAGGCCCAGGCCTGGATGTGGGAGCGTATCGAGTCGGGGCTCAAGCAGGCTTTCCGCGCGCACCCGCAGGTGCGCAAACTGTTGCCGCAACTGGGCGCAGAAGTCACGGCCGGTCGCCTGGCAGCCTCCACCGCCGCGCGCCAGCTGCTGCAGGCCTACGAACAAAAAACCTGACAAGACTGAATCAACAGAGGACGAACCATGCACGACATCCTGGAACAACTGGAGCAAAAACGCGCCGCAGCCCGCCTGGGCGGCGGCGAGAAGCGCATTGCCGCGCAGCACGCCAAGGGCAAGCTCACGGCACGTGAGCGCCTGGAAGTGCTGCTCGACGAAGGTACCTTCGAAGAGTGGGACATGTTCGTCGAACACCGCTGCGTGGACTTCGGCATGCAGGACAACAAGATCCCGGGTGACGGCGTCGTCACCGGCTACGGCATGATCAACGGCCGCCTGGTCTTCGTCTACAGCCAGGACTTCACGGTCTTCGGCGGTGCGCTGTCCGAGGCCCATGCGGAAAAAATCTGCAAGATCCTGGACCAGGCCATGAAGGCCGGCGCGCCGGTGATCGGCCTCAACGACTCGGGCGGTGCCCGTATCCAGGAAGGCGTGGCCTCGCTGGGCGGTTATGCGGAGGTGTTCCAGCGCAATGTGCTGGCCTCGGGCGTGATCCCGCAGATCAGCATGATCATGGGGCCGAGTGCCGGCGGCGCCGTGTACAGCCCGGCGATCACCGACTTCATCTTCATGGTGAAGGACTCTTCTTATATGTTCGTCACCGGGCCCGACGTGGTGAAGACGGTCACGCACGAGGAGGTGACCGCCGAGGAACTGGGTGGCGCGCTGACCCACACCACCCGTAGCGGTGTGGCCGATCTGGCCTTCGAGAACGACGTGGAGGCGCTGCTGATGCTGCGCCGCCTCTACAACTACCTGCCGCTGAACAACCGCGAGAAGGCCCCGGTGCGCAAGAGCGGCGACCCGATCGACCGCATGGAGCGCAGCCTGGACACCCTGGTGCCGGATAACCCCAACAAGCCCTATGACATGAAGGAGCTGATCGTCAAGACCGTGGACGACGGTGATTTCTTCGAGATCCAGCCCGAGTACGCCAAGAACATCCTGATCGGTTTTGCGCGCATGGACGGACAGACGGTGGGCATCGTGGCCAACCAGCCGCTGGTGCTGGCGGGCTGCCTGGACATCAAGAGCTCGATCAAGGCGGCACGCTTCGTGCGCTTCTGCGATGCTTTCAACATTCCGGTGGTGACGTTTGTCGACGTGCCCGGTTTCATGCCCGGCACCAGCCAGGAATACGGCGGCATCATCAAGCATGGTGCCAAGCTGCTCTACGCCTATGCCGAGTGCACGGTGCCCAAGATCACCGTCATCACGCGCAAGGCCTACGGCGGCGCCTACGACGTGATGGCCTCCAAGCACCTGCGCGGCGACGTCAACTTCGCCTGGCCCAACGCCGAGATCGCCGTCATGGGCGCCAAGGGTGCGGTGGAGATCATCTTCCGCGAGGACAAGGGCGACCCGGCCAAGCTGGCCGCCAAGGAAGCCGAGTACAAGGCCCGCTTCGCCAACCCCTTCGTGGCCGGCGCGCGTGGTTACATCGACGACGTGATCCTGCCGCACGAGACGCGCAAGCGCATCTGCCGATCGCTAGTGATGCTCAAGGACAAGAAACTTGAGAACCCGTGGCGCAAGCACGGAAATATTCCTTTGTGAGTCACGCAGGTTTTGCCATGACTTTGTACCGTGCCGGATTGGGTTGCCTGGGCGTTTTGCTCCGTGTCCCCCGCCCTTCGGGCTCCTCCTTTACCTGTGCAAAACACCCAGGCAACCCAATCCTGATGGCTGGGTATTCCTGCGTCTCCTTCCCAACTTTCTTCGCAGCAATGGGTGCGGTGTGTCTGCCGCAGCGAAGTAAAGGAGGAGCCCGAAGGGCGGGGGACATGAGCGGAGGTAGATGCGCCGCGCCCATTGCGGGCTCAGAAGCTCATTGTGTAGAGATCGAAACAGATTCTCGATAAGGAAACTGACATGTTCAAGAAGATATTGATTGCCAACCGTGGCGAAATTGCATGCCGGGTGATCGCCACCGCCAAGAAGATGGGCATCGCCACCGTGGCGGTGTATTCGGAAGCCGACCGCGACGCGCGCCACGTGCTGCTGGCCGACGAGTCCGTGCTGCTGGGCCCGGCACCGAGCCGTGAGTCTTATCTGGTGGCCGACAAGATCATCGCCGCCGCCAAGCAGACCGGCGCGCAGGCCATCCACCCGGGCTACGGTTTCCTGTCCGAGAACGAGGACTTCGCCAAACGCGTGGAGGAGGAGGGGCTGGTCTTCATCGGTCCCAAGCACTATTCCATCGCCGCCATGGGCGACAAGATCGCCTCCAAGAAGCTGGCCGGCGAAGCCAAGGTGAACTGCATCCCGGGCTGGAACGAGGCCATTGAATCAGCCGAGCGCGCCGTGGAGATCGCCAAGGGCATCGGTTATCCGGTGATGATCAAGGCCTCGGCCGGTGGCGGCGGCAAGGGGCTGCGCGTGGCCTTCAACGACAAGGAGGCGCTGGAAGGCTTCACCAGCTGCCGCAACGAGGCACGCAACAGCTTCGGTGACGACCGCGTCTTCATCGAGAAGTTCGTCGAGGAGCCGCGCCACATCGAGATCCAGGTGCTGGGCGACAGCCACGGCAATGTGATCTACCTGAACGAGCGCGAGTGCTCGATCCAGCGCCGCCACCAGAAGGTGATCGAGGAGGCGCCCAGCCCCTTCATCTCGGACGCGACCCGCAAGGCCATGGGCGAGCAGGCCGTGGCCCTGGCCAAGGCCGTGAAGTACCAGAGCGCCGGCACGGTGGAGTTCGTGGTCGGCAAGGACCAGAGCTTCTTCTTCCTGGAGATGAACACCCGGCTGCAGGTGGAGCACCCGGTGACCGAGTGCATCACCGGCCTGGACCTGGTGGAGCTGATGATTCGCGTGGCAGCCGGAGAAAAGCTGCCGCTGGCCCAGGCCGACGTCAAGCGCAATGGCTGGGCCATCGAGTGCCGCATCAACGCCGAGGACCCCTTCCGCAACTTCCTGCCGTCCACCGGCCGCCTGGTGCGTTTCACGCCGCCGACGCAGAGCATGTGGCAGTCCGACACGAAGAGCCTGCAGGGCGTGCGCGTCGATACCGGCGTGCAGGATGGCGGCGAGATCCCGATGTACTACGACTCGATGATCGCCAAGCTCATCGTGCACGGCCAGGACCGCCTGGATGCGATCGGCAAGATGCGCGAGGCACTCAACGGCTTTGTCATCCGCGGCATCAGTTCCAACATCCCCTTCCAGGCCGCGCTGCTGGCGCACCCGAAGTTTGTGGCGGGTGACTTCAACACCGGTTTCATCGCCGAGCATTACGGCAAGGGCTTCTCCTCGGAAGACGTGCCGCACGCAGATCCGAACTTCCTGGTGGCGCTGGCGGCTTTTGTGCGTCGCAAATCACGCGAGCGCACGACCACGATCTCCGGCCAGCTGCCGGGGTATTCCGTGGATGCCGGCAAGGACTACGTGGTCATCACCCTGGGGGCCGACGGCCAGCACGTGCATAGCTCCGTGCATGTCGACGAGTTTGTCGGCGAGACCGGCAAGGCGCGGGTTCGCGTGGGTGGCAAGAACTACGAGATATGCAGCACCTCGCGCCTGAACGACATCATCATCACCGGCACCGTGGACGGCCGGCCCTTCACGACCCAGGTGGAGCGCGGGACCACCCGGAATCCACTTGCCCTGCGCCTGCAGCACAACGGCACACTGATCGAAGCGCTGGTGATCTCGCCGCGCATGGCCGAACTGCACCGGCTCATGCCCCACAAGGCGCCGCCGGACATGAGCCGTTATGTGCTCTCGCCCATGCCGGGTCTGCTGGTCGACGTGGCGGTCCAGCCGGGCCAGAAAGTGCAGGCGGGCGAGCGCGTGGCCGTGATCGAGGCCATGAAGATGGAGAACGTCCTGTTCGCCGCTGCCGATGGCGTGGTGGCCAAGGTGCTGGCGAGCAAGGGCGAGTCACTCACGGTCGATCAGCCGATCGTGGAGTTCCAGTGATGGCTGTCCAACGCCCCTTCAGGGTGCTGGGCATCCAGCAGATCGCCATCGGTGGGCCCGACAAGTCCCGTCTGCAAAAACTCTGGGTCGAGATGCTGGGCCTGCAGGTCACGGGCACGTTCAGGAGCGAACGTGAGAACGTGGACGAGGACATCTGCGCCATGGGCTCCGGGCCTTACAAGGTCGAGGTGGACCTGATGCAGCCGCTGGACCCCGAGAAGAAACCGGCCGTGCACACCACGCCGCTCAACCACGTGGGCCTGTGGATCGACGATCTGCCCAAGGCCGTGGAATGGCTCACCGCACAAGGCGTGCGTTTTGCGCCCGGCGGTATCCGCAAGGGTGCGGCCGGCTACGACATCTGTTTCCTGCATCCCAAGTCGAACGACGAGTTTCCGATTGCCGGTGAGGGCGTGCTGATCGAACTGGTGCAGGCGCCCCCCGAGGTGGTGGCCGCCCTGACTTGATAGGGACAAACCCCGTAAGTTTCCCGAAGGGCGTATCCCTATACTTGTGAGGGTATCGGGCGCTTCAGTTCCGGTTCGATGAGGTCGAGCTTGAATTGTGATCAGACCCGCCTTGCTTGAGAGGCATACGTCACCGGGATCCGTCATGGGCATCATCAAACAGATTTTCGGGCCTGGCGCATGGCTCATGCGCCGCCTGTCCCTGGCCGGCAAGCTGGTCCTGCTGAATGTGGTCATGCTGCTGGCCTACGTCGCGATGGAGTGGGTCGGCATCGTCACGGGCGTCTGCGCCTTGCTGGCCCTGGTCTACCTGATGCTGGCCTTCTATTTCAGTTTCATGGCCGACCTGCGCCGGGTCATGCATTTCATGGAGCAGACAGCGCACGGCAATCTGCGCGAGAAGGTGGAGATCCGCGGCCGGGATGAGCTCGGCGCCATGGCCGAGGCCATGCAGGGCATGGTGGCCAGCCTGTCGGGCATGGTGGCCAGCATCCGCAGCAACTCGGCTCTGGTGGCGCATGCGGGTCAGAGCCTGGCGGCAGGCAACCGCGAGCTGTCGGACCGCACCGAGCAGCAGGCGGCCAATCTGGAGCAGACCTCGGCCAGCGTGCAGGAGCTCTCCAGCACCGTGCAGGGCAATGCGCGGACCACGCAGCAGGCCAACAGCCAGGCCGCCCAGGTGCGTGACGTGGCCGACCGCGGCGCCCAGGGCATGGTGCAGGCCGTGCAGTCGGTCGAGGCGATCCAGAGCAGTGCGCAGCGCATGAACGAGATCATCGGCGTGATCGACAGCCTGGCCTTCCAGACCAATATCCTGGCGCTCAATGCCGCCGTCGAGGCCGCGCGGGCCGGTGAGGCCGGGCGTGGTTTCGCCGTGGTGGCGGCCGAGGTGCGCTCGCTGGCGCAACGCTCCGCCGAGTCGGCCAAGGAGATCCGCCAGCTCATCGGTGCTTCCTCCAGCCAGGTGGCGGCCAGCGTGACGCAGATCCGCGCCGCGGGCGGCAGCATCGGCGAAATCGTTCCGGGCATCCGCGGCGTGGCCGAGAGCATGTCCCACATCTCGGTGTCCAGCGCCGAGCAGAGTACCTCGCTCAACGAGATCACGGCCGCCATCCGCCAGCTCGACGAGATCACCCAGCGTAATGCGACCATGGTGGAACATGCGGTTGAGCAGGCGGAGAAGCTGGAGCAGCGCGCCTCCACGCTGGCCCAGGCGGTGGCGGCCTTCCGGCTGCAGCAGGGCACGGCCGATGAGGCGCTCGCGCTGGTGCAGCGCGCCATCGCCTTCCGCCAGCAGAGCAGCCGCGACAGCTTCCTGCGCGGCCTGACCGATCCCGCCCAGGGCTTCCACGACCGCGACATGTATGTCTTCGCGCTGGATCGCAGCGGCGCCTATCTGGCCTTCGGCGGCAACCCGGCCAAGGTGGGCACCCGGGTGCAGGACATCCCGGGCATCGACGGCCAGGGCCTGCTCGAATCCATCGTCGCGCAGGCCGAGCACGAGCCGGGCTGGGTGGAATACGACATCACCAATCCCGCCACCGGTGCGGTGCAGACCAAGATGTCCTATGTGCAGCAGGTCGACGACGTCTACGTCGGCTGCGGCGTGTACAAGAACCTGGTCGCTTCCTGAGCCGGGATCAAGGGCTGCCCGCGCGGCGCGCGCGCGCGCGGGCCGGGGCCGCCTCGATCACGGCGCGTTTCTGGTCCAGCACGGCGGGGTCGGTGTGCTGGCTGTGGGCTGGCAGATCGGCCAGCTTGGCGCGGGCCTTTTCCTCCAGGCGCTGTTCGTTTTCCTGCTGCTCGCGCTGCAGGCGCAGCACGTGGAAGGCATAACGCTGGCGTGCGGTGTCGGCTTGCGGCTGCGACCAGGCGGCCCAGCCGGTGCGCTTGCCGCTGACGTTTTCCATCTGGATGCAGTCCACCGGGCAGACCGGGATGCACAACTCGCAGCCGGTGCACCAGGGCTCGATCACGGTGTGCATGCGTTTGTTGCCGCCCAGGATGGCGTCGGTGGGGCAGGCCTTGAGGCACAGCGTGCAGCCTATGCACCAGTCCTCGTCGATCACGGCAACGGTCAGGGGGCCTTCGGCACCGAACGCGGGGTCCAGGGGCAGCGCGGGCAGGCCGGTCAGCGCTGCCAGGCGGCTGATGCCTTCTGCGCCGCCAGGCGGGCATTGGTTGATGGCGGCATCACCCGCCGCGATGGCCTGGGCATAAGCCGCACAGTCCGGATAACCACAGCGCGTGCACTGGGTCTGGGGCAGGGCATCGAGGATCTGGGCGGCGGTCGCGGGCATGCCCGGATTATCGGGGGCCGCTCTCAGGCGGCCGATTTGGCAGACTTTTTTCCGCCAGCCTTGGCCGGGGTGTTGTGGTCCAGGATGAAGGCCTTGACCTTCGGGTAGACGATGTCGCGCCAGCGCCGGCCCGAGAAGATGCCGTAATGGCCGGCGCCCTTGGCTTCCAGGTGATGCTGGCGGGCCTTGGGCACGCCGCTGCAGATGTCGTGCACGGCCTCGGTCTGGCCCGAGCCGGAGATGTCGTCGAGCTCGCCCTCGACCGAGAGCAGCGCGGTGGTCTTGATGTCCTGCGGCTTCACGCGCTCGACCTGGCCGTCCACACCCTTCACATCCCAGCTGCCCTGCACCAGGCTGAAGTCCTGGAACACGGTCTTGATGGTTTCCAGGTAGTAGTGCGCGTCCATGTCGAGCACGGCGTTGTACTCGTCGTAAAACTGGCGGTGCGCATCGGCGCTGGTGTCGTCGCCCTTGAGCAGGTGCTCGAAGTAGTCGTAGTGGCTCTTGGCGTGGTGCTGCGGGTTCATGGCCACGAAACCCGCGTGCTGCAGGAAGCCCGGGTAGACGCGCCGGCCCGCGCCGGGGAAGTTGCTGGGTACGCGGTAGATCACGTTGTTCTCGAACCAGCTGTGGCTCTTGGTCATGGCCAGGTTGTTCACGGCCGTGGGTGATTTGCGCGCGTCGATCGGGCCGCCCATCATGGTCATGGTCAGCGGCGTGGCCTCGCCGCGGCTGGCCATCAGGGAGACGGCGGCCAGCACCGGCACCGTGGGCTGGCACACGCTCATCACGTGGCAGTTGCCGTATTCGGCCTGGATGTGGCGGATGAATTCCTGCACGTAGTTGACGTAGTCGTCCAGATGGAACTCACCCTGCGACAGCGGCACCATGCGCGCGTTCTTCCAGTCGGTGATGTAGACCTTGTGGTCCTTGAGCATGGTGCGCACGGTGTCGCGCAGCAGCGTGGCGTAGTGGCCCGAGAGCGGCGCCACGACCAGCACCACGGGCTGGGCCTTGAGCTTGGTCAGGGTGGCCGGGTCGTCGGTGAAGCGCTTGAAGCGGCGCAGTTCGCAGAAGGGCTTGTCCAACTCCACGCGTTCGTGGATGGCCACGTTGATGCCGTCCACGCCCACCGTGCGGATGCCGAATTCGGGTTTTTCGTAGTCCTTGCCCAAGCGGTGCAGCAGCGCATAGCCGGCTGCCATGCGCTGTGCATGGGGCAGGTGGGCCAGCGGCGACAGCGGGTTGTTGAAGGCCTTGGCCGTGGTCACGGCCAGATCGGCAAAGGGCTCCATCAGGGAGCGCTGGGTTTCGTAGAGCTGGTACAGCATGGCGGACTCGCTTTCAGCGGATTGCTGCAGTGCAATATAGCAGTTGTAGGGCTTTGCGGTCTGGGTAATTGCACCTAATCGACGGGCCAGAGGGACACAAAGGCGACAATTGGCGTGAACAGACCCTGACCATGCAGCGCCGCATCCTTCTTGCCACGGCCCTGGGCCCTGGCGCCAGCCTTCTGACCGGAATGCCCATGACCGCCATTGCCGGGGCGACCAGCCTCACCCAGCTCCAGCCCAGTCCGCGCATGCCGGTGCTCTTCATCGGGCACGGCAGCCCGCTGAACGTGATCGAACCCAATGAGTTCCGGCCCCGCTGGGAGGTCCTGGGCCGTGAATTCGGCAGCGGCGCGCAGGCCCGCTGGCCCCGGCCGCAACTCATCCTGTGCATCTCGGCGCATTGGCTCACACGCGGCTGGTGGCTCACTGGCATGGAAAAACCGCCCACCATCCACGACTTCGGCGGCTTTCCGCAGGCGCTGTTCGACCAGCAATACCCGGCACCGGGCGCGCCGCGGGTGGCGCAGGCCCTGGCCGGCGAACTGCGCCAGCCCGCCAGCCAGCAGCCCCTGGGCGTGGACCAGGCTGAATGGGGTTACGACCACGGCAGCTGGTCGGTGCTCAAGCCCATGTTTCCGCAGGCGGATATTCCGGTGCTGCAGCTCAGCATGGACTACAGCCGCCCGCCGGCCGAACACTATGCACTCGGCCAGCAACTGCGCGGCCTGCGCGAGCGCGGCGTGCTCATCGTGGGCAGCGGCAACATGGTGCACAACCTGCGCACCATGCGCCGGGGCGCCTCCAACGACCAGGCCTATGACTGGGCCCTGGAGTTCGACCACCTCATGGGCGAGCACATCGCACAGGGGCGCCTGAATGCACTGACGGACTTCCTGCAACTGGGCGAACTGGCCCGACTGGCCCATCCCACGCACGACCACTTCCTGCCCCTGCTGTACGCAGCGGGCGCTGCGGACTCAGGGGAGTCCGTGCGCTTCTTCAACGCCAGTTTCCAGGGAGCCTCGATCTCCATGCGTTCGGTCATCTGGGGCTAGCAAGGTAATCTGAGCGACCCTGGGCAATCGCTTGCGCAGGCCCATTTGTAAGCCTCTGTAAGGCAGTGACAATGCCGCTATTACCCAACAACGATCAGAGGAACAAATGAGTCGAATTCTGAAAGCGCTGCTCCTGTGCACCCTGGGCCTGCTGTCCTTGCAGGTTCCGGCCCGCGAAATCCAGGGCGTGAAATACGAAGAAAACATCGAACTGGGCGGAGCGAAGCTGCAGCTCAACGGCGCAGGCACACGCTACAAGGCCGTGTTCAAGGTCTATACCGCCGGTCTGTACCTCGGCAAGAAGGCGGGCACCCTGCCCGATGTGCTGGCGATCCCCGGGCCCAAGCGCCTGACGCTGACCTTTGTGCGCGAGATCGCATCCGAGGAACTGGGCCGGCTGTTCATCAGGGGCATCAAGTCCAATACTCCGAATGAAGAGTACACGCGCATCGTCGGCAGCGTGATGCGCATGAGCCAGGTCTTCTACGATGCACGCAAGATGAAGGTCGGCGAAGTCATCAACATGGATTGGGTCCCAGGCAAGGGGACGGTGATCACCATCCGCGGTGTCCCGGTCGGCGAGCCGTTTCCCGAGCCCGAGTTCTACGGCGCCTTGCTGCGCATCTGGCTGGGCCAGGATCCGGCCGACTGGACCTTGAAAGACGCCCTGCTGGGCCTGTCCGCTTCCCAATAACTTAGAGCCTGTTCACGGTCTCCCAGGGGTCGCGTTGGGGCGCAATCGGGATGAGTTGGCCGCCAATATTCCGCCGCATGGGCTCATGCCCATGCAAGGGATTTGGTGGGCAAATCGCCCGATTTCGCCCCAACCCGAAGGGCAAGCACCTTGCCGGGCGGTCTGCGGCGTTGCAAAGCCTCGCTGGGCATCAGCCCAGCTTCGTTTTGCGCCTTGCATCCCATCCCGGCAAGGTGCTTGCGCGGCCCCTGGGAGACCGTGAACAGGCTCTTAGAACAGCGAGCGCAGTAGCAGGCTGCTGCCGGTGAGCAGCAGCACGCCGTGCAGCACCAGCAGGAAGCGCCGTTTGTCCAGCCGCAGGCTGACATGGTGGCCGATGTAAAGGCCCAGCGCCACGGCCGGCAGCAGGCACAGCACCAGCCAGAGCAGTTCGGGGTCCAGCAGGCGGCCCGCCAGCAGGAACAGTGCCACGCGCACCACCGAACTGAACATCAAGACGGCCGTCTGCGTGGCGCGGATCTGCTGCACATCGTCGAGGCGGCGCAGCAGGTAGAGCGAGTAGACCCAGCCGCCCGCGCCGAACAGCGCACTGAACATGCCGCCCACGCTGCCGTACCACCAGGCCCAGCGCGGCGACAGCGCTTGGGTTGGCACGGCCTTGGGCCGCAGGCCGTTGAGCGCGTACAGCACCACGAAGGCACCCAGCGCCGGCATCAGCAGCGTGACCGGCAGGGTGAAGAGCAGCCAGGCGCCCAGTGCACTGCCGGCCAGCAGCCAGGGCACCAGGCGCCAGAGCTCGCGCCGCACCACATGTTCGCTCAGGCGCCAGCCATTGGACCAGGACGCCACCATGTCCGTCAGCGCCAGCGTGGGCACCACGGTGGAGACGGGCAGCAGGTGGGCCAGCAAGGGTGCACTGACCAGGGTGGAGCCAAAACCCACCAGGCCGAAGACCATGTAGGCCACGGTGATCACCGGTTCGGCAAAGAGCAGGGTCAGGAGGTCCGGCATGGTCGGGCCGTTCAGTCGCCACGTGCGGCGGCGCGTTGCTTGTCTTTCTTGCTCGGGCGCTTGCCCTTGACACCGCCTGTCCCGGCGGCGGCTGGCGGGGCGGTTTCCGCCGGCTCGAAACCGGGGATCACTTCGCGTGGCAACTGGAGGCCCTGGCGTTTTTCGATCAAGCGGAAGTGCGCCTCGGTGCCGGCGTTGACGAAGCTCACGGCCAGCCCGCTTTCACCGGCACGACCGGTGCGGCCGATGCGGTGGGTGTAGTCGCTGGTGGAGCGCGGCAGGTCGTAGTTCACGACCACCGGGAGCTGTGTGATGTCCAGGCCGCGTGCCGCGACATCGGTGGCCACCACCGCGGTCAGCCGCTCGGCCTTGAAGTCGGCCAGCACCTGCGTGCGCTTGCCCTGGCTCAGCTCGCCGTGGAAGGGCTCGGCATCGATGTCGACCTTGCGCAGCTTGTCGGCCACGATCTCGGCGGCGTGTTTGGTGGCCACGAACACCAGCACCCGGCTCCATTTTTCCTGGGAGATCAGCTGGCGCAGTAGCTGGGTGCGCCGGGCCGCATCGACGGCGATGGCACGCTGCAGGATATCGGGCCGGTCCTGCGGTGTTGGCAGGACGTCGATGCGCAGCGGGTCCTGCAGCAGGGTGTGCGCCAGGGCCTGGACGGCGGGAGGGAAGGTGGCCGAGAAAAAGAGGTTCTGGCGCTGGGCTGGCAGCAGCGAGAGGATGCGCGCCAGCTCTTCGGCAAAGCCCAGGTCCAGCAGGCGGTCGGCCTCGTCCAGCACCAGCGCCTGCACGCCGGCCAGCGTGAGCGCGTTGTGGTCCAGCAGGTCCAGCAGGCGGCCGGGGGTGGCCACCACGATGTCGGTGCCGCCGCGCAGGCCCATCATCTGCGGGTTGATGGACACGCCGCCAAACACCACGCTCACCTTGAGCGGCGCGTCCAGGTGTTGGGCCAGGTTGCGGAACTCCTCGCCGACCTGGGCGGCCAGTTCGCGGGTGGGCACCAGGACCAGCGCGCGGGCTCGCCGGGGTTTTTCAGCCGCAACCTGCGCCAGCTGCTGCAGCAGCGGCAGTGCAAAGGCGACGGTCTTGCCCGAGCCGGTCTGCGCCGAGCCCAGCACGTCGCGGCCCTGCAGCGCGGCCGGAATGGCCGCGGCCTGGATGGGCGTGGGGGCGGTGTAGGCCCGGGCGCTGAGCGCCCGCAGCAGGGCGGGCGACAAGCCCAGGGAGGAAAATGGCATGAGCAACTTCGGGAAAGGGCACCCAGTTTAAGCGCTCCGCTGCCGGCACAGGCGTGGGACGACGATAATCAAGCCCCTCGCGAAATTTACCAAGGCCCATCGTGCGCAAAACCTATCCGCTCCACATCGAGGGCAAAAACCCGGACCGCGTGCTCGACGCCGTCAAGCACGACATCCGCAAATACGTCAAACGCCAGCGGCGCGTGGCCCTGCCCGAAGGGGTCGACTTCTGGGACTTCGATTGCCGGTTCGGCCTCAGTGCCGACACGGCCGTGCCCGTCCACTTCGGCAACCTCATCGAGCAGATCGACGCTGCCGCCAAGGACGGTGCCACGGCGGTGTATGTGGAAGTGCTGGTCAAGAACGGCAACCGCAAGGCCCGCCCGGCGGGCAGCGGGCCAGAGGACCAGGACGACTGAGGGATGGCCGGGAGCGCGAGCATGAGCAAGAAGCCCCTGCGCATCGGCCTGGCCCTGGGCAGCGGTTCGGCGCGCGGCTGGTCGCACATCGGCGTCATCCGTGCACTGGAGCGCGCCGGCATTTCGCCCGATATCGTCTGCGGCACCTCCATCGGGGCGCTGGTGGGGGCCGTCTATGCGGCCGGCGAGCTTGACCGCCTGGAGCCCTGGGTCAAAAGCCTGACCTGGAAGTCCGTGCTCGGGCTCATGGACTTCAAGATGGGTGGCGGTCTCATCGAAGGCGGCAAGCTGCTGGACTTCTTCCGCAGCCGCTACGAGGACCAGGGCATCGCCGGCCTGCACAAGGCCTATGCCTGCGTGGCCACCGAGCTGTATACCGGCCGTGAGGTCTGGTTGCGCGAGGGACCGGTGATCGAGGCGGTGCGCGCCTCCATCGCCCTGCCGGGCCTGTTCACCCCGGCGCAGCATGAAGGACGCCTGCTCGTCGATGGTGGTCTGGTCAATCCGGTGCCCGTCTCGCTGTGCCGTGCCATGGGGGCGGACATCGTCATCGCCGTGGACCTGAACTGGGACATCATGCTGCACCACAGCCGCGTGGCCAGCCATGCGCGCGATGCCGAGGTCGAGGAAGCCCCGCAGGGCGGGATGCTGCAGGCCATCCTCACCCGCTTGCGCCCGGCCAAGACGACCAATGGCAAGGACGCCGGGCTGCCCATGCCCTCCATGCTGGACGTGCTGACCACCAGCCTCAACATCATGCAGATGCGCATCACGCAAAGCCGCCTGGCCGGCGAGCCGGCCGACGTGGTGATCCGCCCCCGGCTCAACGAGGTGGCCGCCATGGACTACCACCTGGCGGCCGGCACCATCGCCGAAGGCGAGCGCGCCGCCGAGTTCGCGCTGCCGCACATCCGGGATTTGCTGGTTTGAAATGATGCTGCAGTACCTGGACTTCGACTACAACGAAGACGGGCACGGCCATGGCACGTTCGAGGCCATGGCCTCGGTCCCGGCGGCGCGACTGACCGTCCTGCAGGCCGAGATCGCGCAGGTGCTGGACTGGGCCCATGCCACCTTTCCCCATCAGCGCGCGCCGCTGGAGGAGGGCGGGGAGTGGGACTACCTGCTGCAAGGGCAACAGGAGTGGACGGTGCCGGAGACCCTGGGCTACGACGAGGTGACGCGGCGCTTCAGCAGCCAGCCGGGTTCGGCCGGTCCTCCGCGTCACACGGTGACACTGGTGCTCAGTGGCAGTGAGCAGTTCTGCGCAGCGTTCCGGCTCAAGTTCGATCTCTAGGCCGCGCATGAAAAAGCCGCCACCGGGCGGCTTTTCTGTCTCAGTCCGAATCGGCTCACACCACCTTGGCAATCGCCTGGCAGACGTAGTCGATGTTCTTGCTGTTGAGTGCGGCCACGCACATGCGGCCGGTGTCGGTGCCGTAGATGCCGAACTCGCTGCGCAGGCGCACCATCTGCTCCTTGCTCAGGCCCGAGTAGCTGAACATGCCGATCTGGGTGGTGATGAAGCTCATGTCCTGTTTCACGCCGGCGGCCTTGAGGCCGTCGACCAGCGTCTGGCGCATGGCCTTGATGCGCACGCGCATCTCGCCCAGCTCCTTTTCCCACAGGGCGCGCAGCTCGGGGTTGTTCAGCACGGCAGCTACCACGGCGCCGCCATGGGTGGGCGGGTTGCTGTAGTTGGTGCGGATCACGATCTTGAGCTGGCTCAGCACGCGGTCGGCTTCATCCTTGCTGGCACACAGCACGCTCAGGGCGCCGACGCGCTCGCCATAAAGACTGAAGCTCTTGGAGAAGCTGGTGGAGACGAAGAAGTCCAGGCCGGCGGCGACGAACTTGCCGATCACGGCGCCGTCTTCCTGGATGCCGTTGCCGAAGCCCTGGTAGGCCATGTCGAGGAAGGACACCAGGCCCTTGGCCTTGATCGCGGCGATCACCTGGTCCCACTGGGCGGCGGTGATGTCGTAGCCGGTGGGGTTGTGGCAGCAGGCGTGCAGCAGCACGATGGTGCCGGCCGGAGCGGCCTGGATGTCGGCCAGCATGCCGGCGAAGTCCACACCACGCTTGGCCGCGTCGTAATAGCGGTAGCTGCCGACTTCGAAGCCGGCGCTGGTGAACAGGGCGCGGTGGTTTTCCCAGCTCGGGTCGGAGATCAGCACCTTGGCGTTCGGGTTGAGCTTCTTGAGGAAGTCGGCGCCGATCTTCAGGCCGCCGGTACCGCCGATGCCCTGGATGGTGGCGACCCGGCCGCTCTTGACCGGCTCGCTGTCGGCGCCGAAGACCAGGCCCTTGACGGCGGCGTCATAGGCGGCAATGCCGTCGATGGGCAGGTAACCGCGGGCGGTGGGTTTGTCCATCATGGCCTTCTCGGCGGCCTGTACGCACTGCAGCAGGGGCAGCTTGCCGTTGTCGTCGAAATACACACCCACACCCAAGTTGACCTTCTTGGGGTTGGTGTCGGCGTTGAACTGTTCGTTCAGACCCAGGATGGGGTCGCGCGGTGCCATTTCGACGGCGGAGAACATGGACATGTCGGTTCCTTGGAAAAGTGGTGAAGCGGGTGGATTCATGCCACTCCGGCAGCGGGCTGCACCCGGCACCGGAATGACGTATTCTTTCGGGTTAGCCCTAATTTTAACGGGCTCCGGAAACCGTCCCTATCAGGTCGACATGCAAGACGTATCAGCAGTCCCCGCGCCCGAGGCAAATGCCGCTGACAGCCCCGCCGAAGGCCGTTTTGTCAGCTACCCCGGCTCGCCCTTCGAGCTCTACCAGCCCTATCCGCCGGCCGGCGACCAGCCCGAGGCCATCAACCAGCTGGTGGAAGGCGTGGAAAACGGCGAGGTCTACCAGACCCTGCTGGGGGTGACGGGTTCGGGCAAGACCTACACCATGGCCAATGTGATCGCCCGCATGGGGCGACCCGCCATCGTGTTCGCACCCAACAAGACGCTGGCGGCCCAGCTCTATAGCGAGTTCCGGGAGTTCTTCCCCAGGAACGCGGTGGAGTACTTCGTCAGTTACTACGACTACTACCAGCCCGAGGCCTATGTGCCGCAGCGCGACCTGTTCATCGAGAAGGACAGCGCGATCAACGAGCACATCGAGCAGATGCGCCTGTCTTGCACCAAGAGCCTGCTGGAGCGGCGCGACGTGGTCATCGTGGCCACGGTCTCGGCCATCTACGGCATCGGCCAACCCGAGGCCTACCACCAGATGGTGATGACCCTGCGCGCCGGCGACAAGCTGGGCCAGCGCGACGTGATCGCCCAGCTGGTGCGCATGCAGTACCAGCGCAACGACATGGACTTCGGGCGCGGCAAGTTCCGTGTGCGCGGCGACACCATCGACGTGTTCCCGGCCGAGCACTCCGAGCTGGCCCTGCGCATCGAATTGTTTGACGAGGAGATAGAGAGTCTTCAGCTCTTCGACCCGCTGACCGGCCGCATCCGCCAGAAGATCCCGCGTTTCACCGTCTACCCCAGCAGCCATTACGTGACGCCGCGCGAGCAGGTGCTCAACGCCGTCGAGACCATCAAGGTCGAGCTGGCCGAGCGGCTCAAGGAATTCGTGTCCATGGGCAAGCTGGTGGAAGCCCAGCGCCTGGAGCAGCGCACGCGGTTTGACCTGGAAATGCTGAGCGAGGTGGGGCACTGCAAGGGCATCGAGAACTACACGCGGCATCTCTCGGGCGCTGCGCCGGGCCAGCCGCCGTCCACGCTGACCGACTATTTGCCCAAGGACGCGCTGATGTTTCTGGACGAGAGCCACGTGCTGATCGGCCAGTTCGGCGGCATGTACAACGGCGACCGGGCCCGCAAGACCACCCTGGTGGAGTATGGCTTTCGCCTGCCCAGCGCGCTGGACAACCGGCCGCTGAAATTCGAGGAGTTCGAGACCAAGATGCGCCAGGCGGTCTTCGTCTCGGCCACCCCGGGCAACTGGGAAAACGAGCATACCGGCCAGGTGGTGGAGCAGCTGGTGCGCCCCACCGGCCTGGTGGACCCGGCGGTGGAGGTGCGCCCCGCCACGCACCAGGTGGACGATGTGCTGCAGGAAATCCGCATCCGCGTGGAGAAGCACGAACGCGTGCTGATCACCACCCTGACCAAACGCATGGCCGAGCAGCTGACCGACTACCTGACCGACAACGGCGTCAAGGTGCGCTACCTGCACAGCGACGTGGACACGGTGGAGCGGGTGGAGATCCTGCGCGACCTGCGCCTGGGGCAATTCGACGTGTTGGTGGGCATCAACCTGTTGCGCGAGGGCCTGGACATCCCCGAGGTCTCGCTGGTGGCCATCCTGGACGCCGACAAGGAGGGTTTCCTGCGCTCGGAGCGCTCCCTGATCCAGACCATCGGCCGCGCGGCGCGCAATCTGAACGGCCGGGCCATCCTTTATGCGGACCGCATCACCGACTCCATGTCGCGCGCCATCGGTGAGACGGAACGCCGCCGGGCCAAGCAGGTGACGCACAACACGGCGCATGGCATCACGCCGCGCGCCATCGTCAAGCAGGTGAAGGACCTGATCGACGGGGTCTACAGCGAGAAGGCCGGCCGCGAGGCCGAACGTCTGGAGCGGGAGGCCATGGCCCGCGCCCAGGTGGAGGAAATGAGCGAGAAGGACATTGCGCGCGAGATCAAGCGGCTGGAAAAGCAGATGCTGGAGCACGCCCGCAACCTGGAGTTCGAGTTGGCCGCCCGGGTGCGGGACCAGCTGGGCTTGCTCAAGGCCCGGGCCTTCGGGGCGGCGGTCCCGGACCACCCGGACGGCCTGCCGGTTTCCCGCTAGGCTGGAGAAATCCCTTTGTTGACAAGCACTTGCGCTGCTTTGCCGCTATCCCGAGCGCGCAGCTGGGTTTTTTGCTAAACTTGAGTCCATTACTCGGAATAGGAGCTTGCCATGCGCCTCACGACCAAAGGCCGCTTTGCGGTCACCGCCATGATTGATCTGGCCCTGCGTCAGAGCAACGGCCCTGTGACCCTGGCCGCCATCAGCCAGCGGCAGCAGATTTCCCTGTCCTACCTGGAACAACTCTTCGGCAAGCTGCGTCGCCACGAGCTGGTCGAATCCACCCGGGGTCCCGGCGGCGGCTACACCCTGGCGCGCAAGGCGGCCGAGATCACCGTGGCCGACATCATCCTGTCGGTGGACGAGCCCATCGACGCCACCCAGTGCGGCGGCAAGGAAAACTGCCTGGGCGACGGCGGCCGTTGCATGACGCACGAGCTCTGGGCTTCCCTGAACACCCGCATGGTCGAGTTCCTGGACTCGGTCACCCTGCAAAAGCTGGTCGACGACCAGCTGGCCAAGGGCATCACCATCGAAGACAAGCCCATGGTCAAGCGGGCCATTTCCAGCGCCCCGGTGGTCAAGCCAGTGCGTGTCAACGCCCCCAATTCGGTGTTTGCGCTGGGGAATGCCTTTTCCAAGCCCTGATCCGGCCACGCCTGCGCCACTTCACTTCATTGACCGTTCGTTTTTCTAGACCTGTATGGACATGACGCCCCACTTTCCGATTTACATGGATTACGGTGCCACCACGCCTTGCGATCCGCGCGTGGTGGATGCCATGATTCCCTGGTTGCGTGAGCATTTCGGCAACCCGGCTTCGCGCAGCCACGCCTGGGGCTGGGAGGCCGAGGAAGCCGTGGAAAAGGCGCGTGTCCAGGTGGCCGAACTCATCGGCGCCGATCCGCGCGAGATCGTCTGGACTTCCGGCGCCACCGAATCGATCAACCTGGCCCTCAAGGGCGCGGCCCAGTTCTACAAGGGCAAGGGCAAGCACCTGATCACCCTGAAGACCGAGCACAAGGCCGTGCTGGACACCATGCGAGAACTGGAGCGCCAGGGTTTCGACGTGACCTACCTGGACGTGCAGGAAGACGGGCTGGTGAATCTGGATGCGCTGAAGGCAGCCGTCCGTCCCGACACCATCCTCATCAGCATCCTTTTCGTGAACAACGAAATCGGTGTGATCCAGGACATTCCCGCCATCGGTGCCTATTGCCGTGAAAAGGGCATCCTGCTGCATGTGGATGCCGCCCAGGCGACCGGCCGGGTCGAGATCGACATGAACAAGCTGCCCATCGACCTGATGAGCATGACGGCCCACAAGACCTACGGCCCCAAGGGCATCGGCGCGCTCTACGTTCGTCGCAAGCCGCGCGTGCGCATCGAGGCGCAGATCCACGGCGGCGGCCATGAGCGTGGCATGCGCTCGGGCACCCTGCCGACCCACCAGATTGTCGGCATGGGCGAGGCCTTCCGCATCGCCAAGGCCGAGATGGCCCAGGACCTGGCCAAGGCCCGCAAGCTGCAGCAGCGCCTGCTCGACGGCCTGAAGGACATCGAGCAGGTCTATATCAATGGCAGCCTGGAAAAGCGCGTGCCGCAGAACCTGAACATGAGCTTCAACTTCGTCGAGGGTGAGTCGCTGATCATGGGGATCAAGGGGCTGGCAGTATCCAGCGGCTCGGCCTGCACCTCAGCCAGCCTGGAACCCAGCTATGTGCTGCGCGCCCTGGGCCGTAGCGACGAACTGGCGCACAGCAGCCTGCGCATGACCATCGGCCGTTTCACGACCGAAGAAGAAATCGATTACGCCATCACGACCATCAAGCACAACGTGGCCAAGCTGCGCGAGCTCAGCCCCCTGTGGGAGATGTTCCAGGACGGCGTGGACCTGAGCACCATCCAGTGGGCCGCCCATTGAGATTGACTGATTAAAGAGGCAAGACCATGGCATATTCTGAAAAAGTCGTTGATCACTATGAAAACCCGCGCAACGTCGGCTCCTTCGACAAGGGCGATGACACGGTCGGTACCGGCATGGTGGGCGCGCCCGCCTGCGGTGACGTGATGAAGCTGCAGATCAAGGTGAACCCGAGCACCGGTGTCATCGAGGATGCGCGCTTCAAGACCTACGGCTGCGGTTCGGCCATTGCTTCCAGTTCGCTGGTGACGGAATGGGTCAAGGGCAAGACGCTGGACCAGGCTGCGGCGCTGAAGAACAGCGAAATCGCCGAAGAGTTGGCCCTGCCGCCGGTCAAGATCCACTGCTCCATCCTGGCCGAAGACGCCATCAAGGCCGCGGTGGACGACTACCGCAAGAAACACGCGCACTAAACCAGCAAGCTTGTGGAGCAGGGCGGTACCGCAGGGTGCGCCTCTGCCCACGACGGAAAAGAACCATGGCTGTATCCCTGACTGAAGCCGCAGCACGGCATGTGACTCGCTACCTGAGCAAACGTGGCAAGGGTGTGGGCGTGCGCCTGGGTGTCAAGACCACGGGCTGCTCGGGCCTGGCCTACAAGCTGGAGTACGTGGACGAGATCGCCTCGGAAGACATCGTGTTCGAAGACCACGGCGTCAAGGTGCTGATCGATCCCAAGAGCCTGTCCTACATCGACGGCACCCAGCTCGACTATGTGCGCGAAGGCCTGAACGAGGGTTTCCGTTTCAACAATCCGAACGAGCGTGATCGTTGCGGATGCGGTGAATCGTTCCGGGTGTGAATCTCCAGTCCGACGACTTCGAACTCTTCGGCCTGCCGCAGCAGTTCACCCAGGACCGCGCTGCCATTGATACGCGGTGGAAAGACCTGCAGCGCGAGGCCCATCCGGACAAGTTCTCCGCGCAGGGGGCAGCGGCCCAACGCGTGGCCATGCAGTGGTCGGTGCGCATCAACGAGGCCTACCAGCGCTTGAAGGACCCGCTCCGACGGGCCGCCTACCTTTGCGAACTGCACGGTGCGCCGGTGAACGCCGAGAACAACACGGCCATGCCAGCCGAGTTCCTGATGCAGCAGATGGAATGGCGCGAGGCGCTGGACGAGGCCCAGGACATTCCGGCTCTCGATGCCCTGAATGACGAGGTCGGCCGCAGTCGCAAGGGTTTGCTGCAGCGCTGCGAGCAACTTCTGGACCAGGCCAAGGATTACGCCGGCGCTGTGGCGCAGGTGAGGGCGCTGATGTTCATCGAGCGTTTTGCCCGTGACATCGAAGCCCGCTACGAGAAGATGGAAAGCCGGCTCGGGTGACAATTCGCCCTGAACCTGAATAGAACAACGATGGCACTGCTGCAGATTTCCGAACCCGGCCAGGCACCCGACCCGCACCAGCGGCGTATCGCGGTGGGCATCGACCTGGGTACCACCCATTCCCTGGTGGCCGCTGTGCGCAGTGGCGTGGCCGAGTGCCTGCCCGATGCCCAGGGCCGCGTGATCCTGCCTTCGGTGGTGCGCTACCTGCCCCAGGGCGGCCGGCAGATCGGCTTTGATGCGCTGGCACAGCAGATCAATGACCCGGGCAATACCATAGCCTCGGTCAAGCGCCTGATGGGGCGTGGCCTGGCCGATGTGAGCCAGCCCGGCAAGCTGCCTTATGCATTGATCGATGCGCCTGGCATGGTGCGTGTGCGCACGATCGATGGCGAGAAGACCCCGGTGGAGGTCAGCGCCGAGATCCTGGCCACACTGCGCTATCGCGCCGAAGACAGCTTCAACGACGATCTCTACGGTGCGGTCATCACGGTACCGGCCTATTTCGACGACGCGCAGCGCCAGGCTACCAAGGACGCGGCCCAGCTGGCCGGCCTCAACGTGCTGCGCCTGATCAACGAGCCCACGGCCGCCGCCATCGCCTATGGCCTGGACAATGCCAGCGAGGGCATCTACGCCGTGTACGACCTGGGTGGCGGTACTTTCGACATCTCCATCCTGCGCCTGAGCAAGGGCGTGTTCGAAGTCATCGCCACCGGCGGCGACTCGGCCCTGGGCGGCGACGACTACGACCGCGCCCTGGCCGAGTGGATGCTCGCGGAAGCCGGCCTGAGCGCCGATACCCCCGAAGACCAGGCCCGCATCATGGTCGAGGCCCGCGAGGCCAAGGAAGCCCTGTCGGACGAGGAGATCGTCACCGCCGAACTGGAGCTCTCCAGCGGCACGGTGGATCTGTCACTGAACCGCGACCAGTTCGAGGCCTGCACCTCGGCGCTGACTGCGCGCACCATGACGGCTGTGCGCAAGGTGCTGCGCGACGCCAAGCTGACCGTGGACGAAGTGCAGGGCGTGGTTTTGGTCGGCGGCTCCACCCGCATGCCGGTGATCCGCCGCACGGTGGGCGAGTTCTTCAGCCGCGAGCCGCTGATCAACCTGAACCCGGACGAGGTGGTGGCGCTGGGCGCGGCCATCCAGGCCAACCAGCTGGCTGGCAACAACCCGGGCGGCGACCTGCTGCTGCTGGACGTGATTCCGCTGTCCCTGGGTATCGAGACCATGGGCGGCCTGGTGGAGCGCATCGTGCCGCGCAACCAGACCATCCCCACTGCGATGGCGCAGGACTTCACTACCTACAAGGACGGCCAGACCGCCCTGGCCCTGCACGTGGTGCAGGGCGAACGCGACCTGGTGGCCGACTGTCGCAGCCTGGCGAGGTTCGAACTGCGCGGCATCCCGCCCATGGCAGCCGGCGCGGCACGCATCCGCGTGACCTTCACCATCGACGCCGACGGCCTGCTGCAGGTCGGCGCGCGCGAGCAGGCCAGCGGCGTGGAGGCCAGCATCACCGTCAAGCCGTCCTATGGTCTCGGTGACGAGCAGATCGCCAGGATGCTGCAGGAAAGTTTCAGCACCGCGCAGGAAGACATGCGTGCCCGCGCGCTGGTGGAGGCCCGCGTCGAGGCTGACCGCATGCTGATGGCCACCCGCACGGCGCTGGCGGCCGATGGCGACCTGCTTTCGACCGAAGAACGCAGTGCCCTCGACGGCCTGATGGCCACGCTGGAGACCATCCGCACGCAGGATGAGGCGGCTGTCATCGATGCCGCCACCGAAGCCCTGGCCAAGGGCACCGAAGCCTTCGCCGCGCTGCGCATGAACCGTGGCATCCAGCAGGCCCTTGCAGGCAAGAATATCGCAGCCGTCTGATACGACCCCTACCCTGAGTACCCCGTATGCCCGTCATCAAGATCCTGCCCCATCCCGAGTACTGCCCGCAGGGCGCCGAGATCAAGGCGCCCGCCGGCACCTCGATCTGCGAGGCCATGCTGGACAACCACATCAACATCGAGCACGCCTGCGACATGAGCTGTGCCTGCACGACCTGCCACGTCATCGTGCGCAAGGGCTACGACTCGCTTAACGAACCGGACGAGAACGAGGAAGACCTGCTGGACCGCGCCTGGGGCCTGGAACCCCAGTCGCGCCTGAGCTGCCAGGCCATCCTGGCGCAGCAGGATGTGGTGGTGGAAATACCCAAGTACTCCATCAACCACGCGAAGGAAAATCACTGAGTCGTGCCGCTATGATCTGACCCATGCGCCAGATCTTTCTCGACACGGAAACCACGGGCCTGTCCGCCGAAGGCGGCGACCGCATCATCGAAATCGGCTGTGTGGAGCTGCTCAACCGCAAGCTCACCGGCAACAACCTGCACTTCTACCTGAACCCCGGGCGCGACAGCCACGAGGACGCGCTGCGTGTGCACGGCATCAGCAACGAGTTCCTGCGCGACAAACCCAGGTTCGCCGAAGTGGCCGAGGAGATCCTGGCCTATCTGCAGGGCGCCGAGATCATCATCCATAACGCGGCCTTCGACGTCGGTTTCCTCAACAAGGAACTGGAGCTCGTCGGCAAGCCGCGCTTCGCCCAGTTCGTCGCCAGCGTGACCGACACCCTGGCCATGGCCAAGGAGATGTACCCGGGCAAGCGCAACTCCCTGGATGCCTTGTGCGACCGTCTCGGTGTGGACAACTCCGGGCGCACCCTGCACGGCGCGCTGCTGGACGCCGAACTGCTGGCCGACGTCTACATCAACCTCACGCGGGGCCAGGACGCGCTGCTGATCGACGTGGCCGAAACGTCCGGCACGGCCGGGAGTTTCGAGCGGGTGGATCTGAGCCGATTTGAACTGCCGGTGCTGGCCGCGTCCGAGCAGGAACTCTCGGCGCACGAGGATCTGCTGGCCCAGCTCGACAAGGCCAGTGGCGGCAAGACGGTCTGGCGTCTGCAGGCATGAAGAGCTCCATGCAACTTGTGGCATAATCTTTTTTTTCCTGAAGAGACACGCGCTTTCAGCACGAATTCAGGGCGATTAGCTCAGCGGTAGAGCACTGCATTCACACTGCAGGGGTCACATGTTCGATCCATGTATCGCCCACCATCTTTGCAAAGGGTCACGCACATGCCGTGGCCCTTTTTGCTTTGCGGGCTTCACCGTACTTTACGGTCGCGACAAGCACTAGACTCATCAGTCTAGTATGATCGGGTCCCTTCCAGACTTGATGTTCGTCAAGCCGGATTCCCAGCCCAACCACCATGACAGCGGACACGCGCGCGCGCATTCTCGATGCAGCCCTCAGCATTTTTTGCGAGAAGGGCTATGGCGCCTGCGTGGACGACATTGCACGCCGGGCCGGCGTCGTCAAGCAGACGCTTTACCACCACTACGGCAGCAAGGACAGCCTGTTCCGCGAGGCGCTGACCGGGCTCGTCAATGAACTGCTGCTCGATCTGGTGGCCCGCTCGGGTTCGGTGCGCCAGGACTTGCTGCGTTTTGCCGAGTCTTTCCAGACCAAGACCATGAGCGAGCAGGGGCTGGCCCTGCACCGCATGCTCGTGGCCGAGTCGCCGCGTTTCCCCGAGCTGGCGCGTGCGGTTTGTGAGGCCTGGCAGGTCGCTGCGGTCGAATTGGCCCGCTTGTTGCATGAGGCCATGGCACGTGGCGAACTGCGCGAGGGCGACGTTGATTTTGCGGCCGATATGCTGCTGAGCATGTTGACCGGCACGCAGCGGGATCTGCACCTCTTCGGCATGGCACCGACAGCGCCGCAGCAGGCCGCCAGGACGGTTCAGATCATCGAATGTTTTTTGCAGGCGTACGCGCCCCAGCGCACGCCCATGCGTATCGAAGGGAACCCAGAATGAAACCGTTTGTCTACCGCTCTCTCCTGGCTTCGACAGCCGTGGTCTTGCTGCTCAGCGGCTGCGGCAAATCCGATGCACCCAAGCCGGCCGCCGCCGGGCCGGGGGCCGCACCGCCGCCCTCGGAAGTGGCCGTGGTGATCGCGCGCCAGGGCGAGGCCCTGCTGACCAAGGACCTGCCGGGGCGCCTGCAGGCCTGGCGCACCGCCCAGGTGCGGGCCCGCGTGGAAGGCATCGTCGAGAAGCGTCTGTTCGTCGAAGGATCGGACGTGAAGGCCGGGGCACCCCTGTACCGGATCGATGCGCGGACCTACCGCACCAGCTACGAGGCCGCCAAGGCCGATACCGCCGCGGCGCGGGCCGTGGTGAACCGCTACCGCCCCCTGGTCGAGATGAAGGCTGTGAGCCAGCAGGAGCTCGATACCGCCGAAGCGCGGCTGCGTCAGACCGAGGCCGCCTTGTCGCGCGCCGAACTGGACCTGGAAAACACGACCGTGCCGGCTCCGATCTCGGGCCGCATCGGCCGCACCCTGGTTACCGAAGGCGCGCTGGTCGGCCGTGGCGAGGCTACCCAGCTGGCCACCATCGAGCAGATCGATCCGATCTATGTGAACTTCACGCAAAGCAGCGCCGAACTGCTGGCCCTGCGTGATGCGATCAAGAGCGGCCGCTGGCGCAGTGCCACCAAGGCGCGCATGGAGCTGGTGCTGGAGGACGAGAGCGTCTATCCGCTGACGGGCAAGCTGCTGTTCTCGGACCTGGCGGTGGATCCGGGCACGGGCGCCGTCTCGCTGCGCGCCGAGTTCCCGAATCCGAAGAAGGAACTGCTGCCCGGCATGTTCGTGCGCGTGCGTTATGCGCAGGCCCAGGCCGACAAGCTGATCACGCTGCCGCAGCGCGCGGTGATGTTGTCCCAGGGCAGCGCTGCGGTGCTGATCGTGGACGCCGAGGGCAAGGTCGCACCGCGCCCGGTCAAGCTCGGTGGCATGAGCGGCAGCACCTGGACCATCACGAGTGGCCTGGCTGGCGGCGAGCAGGTGATCGTCGAAGGGCATATGAAGGCCCGCCCGGGCAGCGTCGTCAAGCCCGTGCCCTGGACGCCGGCACCACCCGCCGGCGCGCCCGTGACGCAGGGAAAGTAAAAGACCATGGCCAAATTTTTCATTGACCGCCCGGTTTTTGCCTGGGTGATTGCCCTGGTCATCATCCTGGCCGGCGCACTCGCCCTGCGCCAGTTGCCGGTGGCCCAGTACCCCGAGGTGGCGCCGCCGGCGCTGGCCATCAACGTGACCTACCCCGGGGCTTCGGCCAAGGTGGTCGAGGACACGGTGGTGGCCCTGATCGAGCAGGAGATGAACGGCATCGAGAACCTGCTCTACATGGATTCGTCCTCCGAGCAGAGCACCGGCACCATCAACCTGACCTTCAAGACCGGCACCAACGTCGAGATCGCCTCGGTCGAGACGCAGAACCGCATCAAGCGCGTCGAGGCGCGCCTGCCCGATGAGGTCAAGCGTCTCGGTATCAACGTGACCAAGACGCGGCGCAACTTCCTGATGTTCATCACCTTGTACTCGCCGGACCAGAGTCTCAAGGGCGTGGACCTGGCGAGTTACATGGCCGCCAGCGTGATCGACGAGTTGCGGCGTGTGCCCGGCGTGGGCGAGGCGCAGCTCTTCGGTTCCGAGTACGCCATGCGCCTGTGGGTCGATCCCGACAAGCTCACCGCCTACCGCCTGACCCCGGGTGAGGTGATCGCGGCCGTGCGCACGCAGAACGTGCTGCTGGCCGTGGGCGAGATCAACCAGCCCCCTTCGCCCAAGGGCATGGAATACGCGGCCACCGTGATCACGCGCGGGCGCCTGACCTCGCCCGAGGAGTTCGGCAACGTGGTCGTGCGGGCCCAGGCGGACGGCTCGCTGGTGCGTGTGCGCGACGTGGCGCGTGTGGAGCTGGGGGCGCAGGACTACTCCATCTTCGCCCGTATGGACAGCCAGCCCACGGCAGCGGTCGGCATCAAGGTGTCGCCGGGCGCCAACGCCCTGGACACCGCCAAGGCGGTGCGTGCCCGCATGCATGAGCTCGAGCGTTATTTCCCCAAGGGCGTGGCCTGGGAAGTGCCCTATGACACCACGCCTTTCATCGACATCTCGATCAATGAAGTGATCAAGACCCTGTTCGAAGCGGTGTTCCTGGTCTTCATCGTGATGTACCTCTTCCTCGAGAACTTCCGCGCCACGCTGATCCCGACCATCGTGGTGCCGATCTCGCTGATCGGCGCGGCATTGGGGCTTTACGTGCTGGGCTATTCGATCAACGTGCTCACGCTGTTCGCCATGGTGCTGGCCATCGGCATCGTGGTGGACGATGCCATCGTGGTGGTGGAGAACGTCGAGCGCATCATGAGCGAGGAGCACCTCTCGCCGCGTGACGCCACCGCCAAGGCCATGGACCAGATTGTGGGCGCCATCATCGGCATCACGGTGGTGCTGTCGGCGGTGTTCATCCCCATGGCCTTCTTCTCGGGCTCGGTGGGCGCGATCTACCGCCAGTTCGCCGTGACCCTGGTGCTGACCATGCTGTTCTCGGCCCTGATGGCCCTGACGCTGACCCCGGCCCTGTGTGCCACGCTGCTCAAACCGCACAAGCCAGGTGAGGCGGGTGTGCTGCCCACGACGGGCTTCTTTGGCTGGTTCAACCGCGGTTTTGCGGCCGCCACACGCGGCTACGTGCGCAACGTCACCCGCATGCTGGGCCGCCCGGGCCGCTGGCTCATCGTCTACGGCGCCATCCTGGCGGCCACGGTCTGGATGTTCGCCAAGCTACCGGGCAGCTTCCTGCCCGAAGAAGACCAGGGTTATTTCATCAGCATGGTGATGCTGCCGCCGGGCGCGACCCAGGAGCGTACGGTGGAGGTGATCCACCAGGCCGAGCAGTTCTTCCTGCAGCAGCCCGAGGTGGAGCACACCATCGGTGTGGTCGGTTTCTCCTTTTTCGGCCGTGGCCAGAATGCGGGCCTGATCTTCACGCGCCTGAAGAACTGGGATGAGCGCAAGGCCAAGGAAAGCAGTGCGACGGCTGTGGTGCAGCGCGCCAACATGGCCCTGTTCGGCATCAAGCAGGCCTTCATCTTCAGCGTCAACCCCCCGCCCATTCCTGAACTGGCCGCCGTCGGTGGTTTCGATTTCCGCCTGCAGGACCGCGGTGGTCTGGGCCGGGACAAGCTGGCCGAGGCGCAAGCCCTGGCCGTGCAGCTGGCCAGTGGCAACCCGGGCCTGGCCGGTGTGCGCATGGAGGGCATGGCGCCGGGTCCGCAGCTGCTGCTGCAGATCGACCGCGAGAAGGCCCAGACCCTGGGTGTGGACATCGCGACGCTCAACGAGACGCTGCAGACCCTGTTCGGCGTGGCCTACATCAACGACTTCGAGCGGCAGGGCCGTATCCTGCGCGTGCAGCTGCAGGCCGAGCCGCAGGTGCGCACCAGCCCTGAAGCCATGTTGCGGGTGCAGGTGCGCAACCGCAACGGCGGCATGGTCTCGCTGTCCGAAGTGGTCAAACCGCTGTGGATGGTGGGCGCCCCCAAGCTCGATCGTTACAACGGCGTGCCTTCGGTCAAGCTCTCGGGCAACCCGGGGCCGGGCCGCAGCACGGGCGAAGCCATGCAGTCCATGGCGGACGTGGCGGGGCAGTTGCCCCCGGGCATCGGTTACGCCTGGTCCGGCACCTCCTTTGAGGAGAGCCTGTCGGGCTCGCAGGCCCCCCTGCTGTTCGCCGTGTCGCTGATCGTGGTTTTCCTCTGCCTGGCAGCGCTTTACGAGAGCTGGTCCATCCCGCTGTCGGTCATGCTGGTGGTGCCGCTGGGCATCTTCGGTGCGCTGCTGGCCGTTTATATGCGCGGCTTGCCCAATGACGTCTACTTCAAGGTCGGTCTGATCGCGACCATCGGCCTGTCCTCGAAGAACGCCATCCTGATCATCGAGTTCGCGCGCAGTCTGCAGGACAAGGGCATGGAGCTCAAGGAGGCCATCCTGGAGGCCTGTCGCTTGCGTTTGCGCCCGATCCTGATGACCTCGATCGCTTTCATCGTGGGGGTGCTGCCCCTGGCCATCTCCAGCGGCGCCGGCGCGCAAAGCCGGCACGCCATCGGCACCGGCGTGATGGGCGGCATGATCGCAGCCACCGTGCTGGCCATCTTCCTGGTGCCGGTGTTTTATCTGGTCGTGAGCCGTTTCTTCCCGGGTCACAGCCGTCAGCGCGGTGCAGCCGCAGGCGAGGAGGGCCACCATGGTGCCTAAACAAATTCGTTATGCGGCACTGCTCGCCTTGCTGGCTCTGGCCGGCTGTTCCTTTGCGCCCACGTACGAGCGTCCCGCACTCTCCGTGCCCGATGCCTGGCCCGACGACGTCAAGGCAACTGCGGCGCCGGGCAAGCCGGTGGATTGGGCCAGCTTCTTCCCTGACGAGCGCCTGCGCGCCCTGATCAAGCTCTCGCTGGAGCACAACCGCGACCTGCGCATCGCCACGGCCCGTGTGGCCGAGGCCCAGGCGCTCTATGGCATCCAGCGGGCCGACCGTCTGCCTACGGTTGCCGTCGGCGGTTCGCTGGCGCGTAGCCGCACGCCGGCCGACCTGTCGAGCACCGGTGCCGCCGTCATCGGTCAGCGGGCCGACGTCAACGTGGGCCTGTCGTCTTTCGAGCTGGACTTCTGGGGGCGCGTGGCCAGCCTCAGCGAGGCGGCCAAGGCCTCCTACCTGGCGACTGAGCAGGCCGAACGCGCCTTCCGTCTGACGCTGGTGTCCAGCGTGGCCGATGCCTATCTCTCCCTGAGCGAAGCGCAGGAGCGTCTGGTGCTGGCCCAGTCCGCAATGGAGACCCGGGCCCAGACACGTGAGCTGGTGGACCGCCGGCGCCAGGCGGGACTGGCCGGCGACCTGGACTACCTGCAGGCCGATGCGGCTTTTGAAGGCGCACGTGCCGAGGTGTCGGCCCTGATGCGTCAGCAGTCGGCAGCGCGCAACTACCTGCGCGCTTTGGTGGGCACCGAACCCAGGGATCTGCCCGCGGGCAAGGCCCTGGCCGAGCAGGGCATCGCCCTGGACCAGCAGGCCGATCTGCCTTCGCAGGTATTGGTGCGCCGCCCCGACGTGCTGGCGGCCGAGCAGCGCCTGCTGGCGGCCAACGCAAACATCGGCGCGGCGCGTGCGGCCTTCTTTCCGCGCATCGCGCTGACCGCTTCGGCCGGCACGGCCAGCCGTGAGATCGACGGCCTGTTCAAGAGCGGATCCGATGCCTGGAGCTTCACGCCCAGCATCAGCCTGCCCATCTTCGACTACGGCCGCAACAGCTCCAACCTGGACCTGGCCACGGTCCGCAAGAACATTGCCGTGGCCGACTACGAGCGCACCGTGCAACAGGCCTTCCGTGAAGTGGCCGATCTGCTGGTCGCGCGCGATCAGCTGGCCGAGCAGCTCAAGGCGGTGGAGGCTCAGGAGCGTTCGCAGCAACGCGCAGCCGACATTGCCCAGGCGCGCTACCGCCAGGGCGTGGGCAGCTTCCTCGAAGTGCTGGATGCGCAGCGCCAGCTCTTTGCCGTGCAGCAGAGCCTGATCCAGGTGCGTCGTTCCATGTGGTCGGCCGCGGCCCAGCTCTACAAGGCCCTGGGCGGCGAAGAGGGCTGAACGGCAGCTCGCTTATGCTCCCAGCTTTGCCCTTCGGAGCTGAGCTGTGGAACAGGTCGATTGTGTGGTGATCGGTGCGGGTGTGGTCGGCCTGGCGGTGGCGCGCGCGCTGGCGCTGAACGGACGCGAGGTGCTGGTGCTGGAAGCGGCCGAAGCCATAGGCACACAGACCAGCTCGCGCAACAGCGAGGTCATCCACGCCGGCATCTATTACCCCCAGGGCTCGCTCAAGGCGTTGCTGTGCGTGCAGGGCCGGCAGATGCTGTACGACTACTGCGCTGAGCGCGGCATCGGGCACCGCCGCTGCGGCAAGCTCATCGTCGCCACCTCCGAGCAGCAGGTCCCCGCATTGCAGGGCATCATGGCCAAGGCTGCGGCCAACGGCGTCGATGATCTGGTGCTGCTGACCCGCGAGCAGGCCCGCGCCCTGGAGCCGGCGCTGGAATGCGTGGCGGCCGTCCAGTCGCCGAGCACAGGCATCGTCGACAGCCACGGGTTGATGCTGTCCCTGCAGGGTGATCTCGAAAACGCCGGTGGCATGGTGGTCTTCAATTCGCCGCTGGCACGGGCACGCGTGACGCCGCAAGGTATCGAGCTTACGGCCGAGGATGGCACGCAGTTGCGAGCCCGCACCGTGGTCAACGCCGCCGGCGTGCACGCGCCCGGGCTGGCGCGCCGCTTCGAAGGGCTGGACGCACGCCACATTCCCGGCGAGTTTTACGCCAAAGGCAACTACTTCACGCTGGCTGGCCGCTCGCCGTTTTCCCGCCTGATCTACCCCGTGCCCGAGGCGGCCGGCCTCGGCGTGCACCTGACCATCGACCTGGGTGGCCAGGCCAAGTTCGGCCCCGATGTGCAGTGGGTGGATTCGCCCGACGATCTGGTGGTGGACCCGGCGCGCGGTGATGGCTTCTATGCCGAGGTGCGCAAGTACTGGCCGGCCCTGCCCGATGCGGCCCTGCAGGCCGGCTACGCGGGCATCCGGCCCAAGATCAGCGGCCCGGGAGAGGCCGCACGCGACTTCGTGATTCAGGGGCCGGCCGGGCACGGGGTGCCAGGCCTGGTCAACCTGTTTGGCATCGAGTCGCCGGGGCTGACCAGCAGCCTGGCCATCGCTGCCCGGGTGGCTGAACTCGTCTGAAGTCGCTCAGTCGATGCTGACGCCGGCATCCTTGACGATCTTGTTCCACTTGACGGTCTCGTCCTGCATGAGCTTGGTCAGGCCTTCGGGGGTGGACAGGCTGACCTGCACGCCAGCGTCGAACAGGGCCTTCTGCGTGTCGGGCTGGGCCATGAGCTTGGCGATCTCGCTGTTGAGCCGCTGCACGATTTCCTTGGGCATGCCGGCCGGCCCCAGCAGCGCCAGCCAGTTGCTGGCGTCATAACCGGGCACGCCGGCTTCCTGCAGGGTGGGCACGTCGGGCATTTGCGGTGCGCGGGTGGCCGTGGTCACGGCGAGGGCCTTGAGCTTGCCGCTGGCCAGATGGGGCAGGGCGTTGGTGATGCCGGCAAAGCTGCTCTCGACCACGCCGCCGATCAGGTCGGTCATGGCCAGGTTGCTGCCGCGGTAGGGGATGTGCTGGAGCTTGGCATCGGTCATGGAGATGAACAGGCCACCCATCAGGTGCTGCGTGCTGCCGTTGCCCGAAGAGGCGTAGCGCAGGGTATCGGGCTTGGCCTTGGCCAGCGCGATGAATTCCTTCACGTTGGTGGCCGGGACCTTGCTCGGGTTGACCACCAGCACGTAGGCGGAATCCACCAGCTTGCTGATGGGGGTGAAACTCTTGATGTGATCGTAGGGGATCGTCTTGTAGATCGAGGGGCTGATCGTGTGGGTCGAGGAGACCATCACCAAGGTGTAGCCATCGGGGGCGGCCTTGGCGACCAGGTCGGCGCCGATGGTGGAGCCGGCGCCTGGCTTGTTCTCGATCACGAAGGAGCCGCCCATGGCCGCGCCGAGTTTCTGGCCCATGATGCGCGCGACCACGTCGGTGAAGCCGCCGGGCCCGAAGGGCACGATGATCTTCACGGGGCGGTTCGGATAGCCCTGCGCCGCGGCGCTGCCGGCTGCCAGCACGAGCAGCGAGCCCAGGAAAAGACGACGGATGGAGAAGCGTGCAGTCATGATGATTACCCCTTGTAGCTAGGTTCGGGCATGGCAAAGAAGCCGTGCAGGATGGCGTAGACCATTAAATAATTCTTCTGCTGGAAGCTGGCATGGGAGATACCCTGCATGATGCTGAACTGCTTGTTGGTGCAAGGCAGCAACTCGTAGAACTTCAGCAGGTCGTCCAGGCTGGCGATGCCGTCGAACTCGCCGCGCATGATGAGCGTGGCCGCCTTGATGTTGCGCGGTTCGACGACCGGCAGCTTCGAGCACATGTCGACGTAGGTGCCGGTGGGCATGGCGCTGTCCAGCGTCAGGATGGCATCTGCAAAAGCTTCCTTGGTGGCCTCGTCGGCGCAGCCCGGATGGTCGCGGTTGAAGATGCTGTGCACGAAGGCGCGGTCGATCGGGCGCTGGTTCCTGGCCAGGAATTCCGGCAGCTTCTTCCGGCGCTCGGCCAGGGTGGGGCTGCCTGCGCCGGTCCAGACGAAGGCATCGAGGGCCAGCCGGGCGACGCGCTCGGGGTGGCGCTCGGCAAACAGCGCGGCCTTGAGCGCGCCAGAGGAGATGCCGTACACCATCAGCTGGCCCACACCGGTGGTCTTCAGGATGTACTCGCTGCCGGCAGCCAGGTCGTCGGCACCGTTGCTGATGTCGAAGTTGATGGGCCGGTGCTTGTCGGAGCGGCCATAGCCTTCGTTGTCCAAACACCAGGTGTCGAAGCCGCGCTCGGCGAACCAGTCCATGACCGAGGAATGCGGCCGGCCGGGGACCGTGAGGTCGAAGGTCGGCTGCGAGGCCATGGAAGAACCATGGACAAAGAGGATGGTGCCGGCGTAGGGCACCTTGGGTTGGGCCGGTTTCTGCCAGAGAAAGAGCTTGATGTCGCCCTTATGGGTCCAGTGCTCGATGCCACCGGTCCACTGCACATGTGCCATGGTCTTGTTTCCTTGGGTGTGATCGATGCTCAGACGGGCCGGCGCAGGAAGGTCTCGAGCGCGTAGTGGAATTTGTAGCGCTGCACGCCCATCATCGGGTTGTGCGCAATGCCGGAGAGCACGACGAACTCCTTGTCCTTGGTGGGCAGGCGTGCGAAGAAGTCCAGCAGGTCCGGCTCGGCGGCGATGCCGTCGTATTCGCCGCGGATCACCAGGGTCGGGCAGGGGATGGCCTCGGGCGTGGCCACCGGCAGGTTGGCGCACATGTCCACATAGGTGCCGGTCGGCACTTCGCTCACCAGCGGCAGTTCCGCCGCGGCGATGGCCTTGGGCACGATGTCCTCGCTGCTGCCGGGTTTGTCGCGGTTGAACATGCCCTCATAAAAGGCCAGGTCCACCTTGCGGCGCGGGCTGGCCGAGTACTCGGGCAGCTTCTTGCGGCGCTGCTCCAGCGTGGGGGAGCCGGCGCCGGTGTAGACCAGGGCCGAGAGGCCCAGCCGCTCGACCGTATCAGGGTGCGCGGCGGTGTACAGGCAGGAGCGCAGTGCGCCGGAGGAGGAGCCGAACAGGTTGAGCTTCTGCGCGCCGGTTTTCTGCAGGATGAAGGGGATGGCGGCGGCCAGGTCGAGGGCGCCGGTCTTGATGTCGCTGTTGCCGCGGCCCGACCAGCCCGAGCGGCCGTAGCCTTCGTGGTCCAGGGTCCAGACGTCGTAGCCGCGTTCGGCAAAGTAGTCCATCACCGAGTAGTCCTTGCCGCCGGGCACCTGCAGGTCGTAGGTGTTGCGACCCGAGACGGTGGAGCCGTGCACCAGCATCAGCACCGGCAGCGGCGCTTCGCCGGGCACGGGTGCCTTGGCGCGCTTGCGGTACACATAGAGTTGCACGCCCTCACGGGTCACAAAATGTTCTTCACTCCAGATCACGATGGCGGTCTTTCAATTCGAGAGAGGGGCAGCGCGCCCGCACCGGGTGATGCCGCATGCACGCTGGGTCAACAGGACAATATACTTTCAAGCCATCGTCTATGAAACGGGATTTTGTGAATTCATTGTTTACGGGAGTTGCGCCGAGGGTTCCTCCATGCGCGACCTGAACGCCCTGGCCACCTTCGTGGCGGTCGTGGATGCCGGCAGTTTCACCGTTGCCGCCGATCGCTGCGGCATTTCCAAGGCCCTGGCCAGTCGTCATATCCAGGAACTCGAGGAGTCACTGGGTGTGAAGCTGCTCAATCGCAGCACCCGCAAGCTGGGCCTGACCCTGGCGGGCGAACGTTTCTACGAGCGCTGCGCGCGCATCGTCGCCGATGCCGGCGATGCTGTACGCGATGTCGAGGAGCTCTCGCGGGGCTCGCACGGTTTGATCCGCATCAGCACGGCCATCACCTTCGGCCGCCTGCACCTGCTGCCGGCCGTGAGCGAATTTCTCGCGCTGAATCGATCCATCCAGATCGACGTCACCTTGTCCGAGCGCTTCGCCGACCTGATCTCGGGCAATGCTGATCTGGTGGTCCGGCTGGCGGAAGAGCCGCGCCTGAGCAATCTCGTGGCGCGTCGCCTGGCGCCTTGCCGCTGGATCGTGGTGGCTTCGCCGGCCTACCTGGCTGCCAACGCCACCCCGCGCACCCCGCGCGACCTGCTGGCCTGCAACTGCCTGGTCTATGACCGGCCCAAGGGCAACGAATGGCGTTTCCGTGGACGCGACGGTGAACTGACCGTCAATGTGTCGGGCAATCTGCGTGCGAATGTGGCCGAGGGCCTGGTCGATGCTGCCGTGGCCGGCGTGGGCATTGCCGTGCTGCCGTCTTTCGCGGCCAGTGAACACATCGTGGCAGGACGCCTGGTCCAGCTGTTTCCGGAGTACACCTTGCCCGAGAGCACGTTGTACGCCGTGTTCCTGCCGGATCGTCGGCTGCCGGAGCGTTTGCGCAATTTCGTCCAGTTCCTCGCCGAGCGCTTTGCGGACGAACCCTCTTGGGACCAGCCGCTGCTTACGCCGCCTCCCGGCAAGGAAAGCCGCAGTTCCAGGCTGGGGGCCTGAACCCGCACGGGGCGCGCTTCAGGATGCCTGGCGCAAGGCCTTGATCGCCCGTGCAGACTGCTGCACCAGTTCCGGACCCTGGTAGATCAGGCCGGTGTAGATCTGCACCAGGTCGGCACCAGCCTCGATCTTGCTCACGGCATCGGCGGCGTTCAGGATGCCACCCACGCCGATGATGGGGTAGCCCTGGCCCAGGGCCGCGCGCAACTGGCGGATCACGCGGTTGCTGGCCTCCAGCACCGGTGCGCCCGAGAGTCCGCCGGTTTCCTCGGCATGTGGCAGACCTTGCACCGCTTCGCGGCTGAGCGTGGTGTTGGTGGCGATCACGCCGTCCATGCCGTGGCGTTGCAGGGTGGCGGCAATCACCTTGACCTGTTCTTCGTCCAGGTCCGGGGCGATCTTGACGAACACGGGTACCCGTTTGCCATGCTGCTGCGCCAGTTGCTCGCGCCGGGTCGCGATGGCTCCGAGCAGCCCGTCCAGCGCCTCGTCGCTCTGCAGTGCACGCAGGTTCTTGGTGTTGGGGCTGGAAATGTTGATGGTGACGTAGTCGGCGTGCGGATAGACGCCGGCCAGGCCGATCAGATAGTCATCCGTGGCACGTTCGATCGGCGTGGCGGCGTTTTTGCCGATGTTGAGGCCCAGCAGCAGGGGCGTCCCGCTCTTGCGGCGGAAGGTGGCGCGCTGCACGTTGGCCAGGAAGGCGTCCAGGCCGTCGTTGTTGAAGCCCATGCGATTGATCAGTGCGTTCCCGGCGGGCAGGCGAAACATGCGCGGTTTCGGGTTGCCAGGCTGGGCCAAGGGGGTCACGGTACCGACTTCGACGAAACCGAAACCCATGGCGCCCAGGCCATCGATGCAGCGCGCGTTCTTGTCCAGGCCGGCGGCCATGCCCACGCGGTTCGGGAACTGCAGGCCGGCCAGGGTGATGGGGTCCTCGACCCGGGTCTGGCTGTAGGCGCAGGCCAGGGGGGTGTTCTGCGTGCGCGCCAGCATGTCGATCGTGAGCTCGTGCGCGGCCTCGGGGTCGAGGCGGAACAGCATGGCGCGGGAGAGGGCGTAGGGGATCAGGGACATCGCATAATTCCGTTGTTCCCGTATTTTCCCAGATCAACCACCTCACTTTATAGATCGCGACATGCTCACCCAAGACGAACTCAAGACCCTGGTCGGCCAGGCCGCCCTGCACTACGTGGTTCCCGGCGAAATCGTCGGGGTCGGGACCGGCTCCACGGTCAACAAGTTCATCGATGCCCTGGCCTCGATGAAAGGCCAGATCAAGGGGGCCGTGTCGAGTTCGGTCGCCAGCACCGAGCGCCTGCTGGCCCTGGGCATCCCGGTGTTCGACGCCAACGAGGTCGGCGAACTGTCGGTCTACATCGATGGCGCCGACGAGATCGACCACAAAGGCTACATGATCAAGGGCGGCGGCGCCGCGCTGACGCGCGAGAAGATCGTGGCCGCGCAGTCGCGCCGCTTCGTCTGCATTGCCGACGAATCCAAGCAGGTGACCGTGCTGGGCAAGTTTCCGCTGCCGGTGGAGGTGATCCCCATGGCCAGCCAGCGCCTGATCCGCCAGTTCACCGCCCTGGGCGGCACGGCCAGGGTGCGCATGAAAGGGGCCGAGCCCCTGGTGACCGATAACGGCCAGCACATCCTGGACGTGACCGGCCTTCAGATCAAGGATCCGCTGGCCTTCGAGTCCGAGGTCAACCAGTGGCCGGGCGTGGTGACGGTGGGCGTGTTCGCGCACCAGCGCGCCCAGGTCTGCCTGCTGGGAACGGCCAGCGGCGTGAAGACGCTGACGTACTGAATGCACAAGGGGCCTGCTGAGGCCCCTTGCTGGTCAGAACACGATGCCGGTCGGATTGTCCGGCGTCGGCCCGGGTGCCGGGGCGCTGGGCGTTACCGGTGGCGCTGCTGGGCGTTCGGCGGACGCGGGAGCAGCTTCCTGGAGTGGTACCAGGGGGGCAATCGGCGGGTTGCGGTAGCCAGAGGGCAAGCGGGAGCTCTTGGGATAACCCGCGGCGTCCAGGAAGTCGCTCCACTCCCCCTCGGAAAAGCCCTTGAGGCGCTGGCCGCCAATGGTGGCCGTGGGCACCGTGGCCTCAATGCCCAGGCGCTTGAGCGCTTCGACATCTTGTGACGTCGTGACGGTGCGCTCGGTATGGGGTATCCCGCGTGAGTTCAGCAGGCTGCGCGCTGCATTGCAGGGCTCGCAGTTTTTTCCGCTATAGAGCGTGACCGGGTAGCGGTTCATGGCCTCGCGCAGTTCGAAGGGCAGTTCACTGGCACCGCCGCTCTCGCTGGAGCGGCCGCTCGGGCTCAGTGCCGTGGCTTTTTCGCTGCTGGTGGGCGGCTTGTCGGAAAAGGTGACCCGACCGTCCGGGCCGACGATGCGGTAGATGCCCTGGGCAGAAGCCAAAACAGGGAGCAGGGCCAGTATGACAGCCGCAGCCAGCAGGGCGGCGTGGCGGGGACGGTAGGTGGTCTTCATGCGCCTCATTATTCCTCAAGTGAAGGTTCCCTAGGAACGGGCCATGCCCTGGTGCCGCAAAAGGGCGTCCAGGCTGGGCTCGCGCCCGCGGAACGCCTTGAAGGATTCAAGGGCCGGGCGGCTGCCGCCGGCCTCCAGGATGGCCTGGCGATATTTTCGCCCGGTTTGCACATTCGGCAAGCCCTCCGGCCCCGGGGTTTCCTCGAAGGCGGCGTAGGCGTCGGCACTGAGCACCTCAGCCCATTTGTAGCTGTAGTAGCCGGCCGCGTAACCACCGGCGAAGATGTGGCTGAAGGTGTGGGCCGTGCGGCTCCAGGCCGGCGGTTGCAGCACGGCGACCTCGGTGCGCACCAAGTCCAGCAGGGGCATGAAGTCCTGCTGCGGGTCGTGTTCAGTGTGCAGCAGCATGTCGAACAGGGCGAACTCGATCTGGCGCAGGGTCTGCATGCCGCTCTGGAAGTTCTTGGCGGCGACCATCTTCTCGAAAAGGGCGCGCGGCAATGGCTCGCCGGTCTCGACATGGGATGTCATGTGCTTGAGCACGTCCCATTCCCAGCAGAAGTTTTCCATGAACTGGCTGGGCAGTTCCACCGCATCCCATTCCACGCCGCTGATGCCGGAGACATCGCGCTCGTTGACCTGGGTCAGCAGGTGGTGCAGGCCGTGGCCGAACTCGTGGAAGAGGGTGATGACGTCATCGTGCGTGAGCAGCGGCGGCTTACCGCCCACGCCATCGGCAAAGTTGCAGACCAGGTGGGCCACGGGCATCTGCAGGCGGCCGTCGTCCGGGCGCAGCCAGCGTGAACGCACATCGTCCATCCAGGCACCGCCGCGTTTGCCGGGGCGGGCCGGCTGGTCCAGGTAGAACTGGCCGACCAGATGGCCGCCGCGCTCAATCCGGTAGAAAGCCACCGCCGGGTGCCAGACCGGGGCCGTGTCAGGCCGGATCGAGACCTCGAACAGGGTCTCGATGATCTTGAACAGGCCGGCCAGTACGCGCGGTGCCGTGAAGTACTGCTTGACCTCCTGTTCGCTGAAGGCGTAGCGCGCCTCCTTCAGGCGCTCGGCTATGTAGGGCCAGTCCCAGGGCTGGGGATCGGCCATGTGCAACTCGTCCCGTGCAAAGGCGCGCAGGTCGGCCACGTCCTGCTCGGCGTAGGGGCGGGCCTTGACCGCCAGGTCGCGCAGGAAACGCACCACCTGCTGGGGGGATTCGGCCATCTTCGGCACCACCGAGACCTCGCCGAAATTCAGGTAGCCCAGCAGTTGGGCTTCCTCCTGGCGCAAGGCCAGGATCTCGCGGATCAGCGCGCTGTTGTCGAACTTGCTGCCTTCGCCCTCGGCCTGGTCGGAGGCGCGCGTGGTGTAGGCACGGTAGAGCTTGTGGCGCAGGTCGCTGCTTTTCGCAAACTGCATGACCGGCAGGTAACAGGGCATCTTGAGCGTGAGCTTGTGACCGTCCTTGCTCTCGGCCTCGGCGGCCGCACGCGCGGCCTGCTGCACGTCGGTGGGCACGCCTTCGAGTTCGCTCGGCGTTGCGTAGTAGGACCAGGCGTCGGTCGCGTCCAGCGTGTTCTCGCTGAACTTCTGGCTCAGTTCGGCCTGGCGCTCCTGGATCTGGGCAAAGCGTTCCTTGGCCGCGCCGCGCAGGTCGGCCCCACCCAGCACGAAGTTGCGCAGGGCGTTCTGGTGTGCCTGGCGCTGCTCGGCATTCAGCCGGGACGGATCGATGGCCTTGTACTTGGCGTACAGGCGCTCGTCGGCGCCCAGACGGGTCCAGAACTCGGTCACGCGCGGCAGGGCCTCGTTGTAGGCGGCGCGCAACTCGGGGGTGTCGGCCACGCTGTTGAGATGGCTGACCGCGCCCCAGGCCCGGCCCAGTTGTTCGGTGGCCACATCCAGTTCGCGGGCGATGGCGGACCAGTCGGGCGGGAAGTCGCTTGCGGTGACGCGCTGCAGAGCGGCGTCGCAGGTCTGCAGCAGCGCATCCATGGCCGGGGCCACGTGTTCCGGGCGGATGCGGTCGAAGAGGGGCAGGTCGGAGACGTCGAGAAGGGGGTTGCTCATGTTCAGCATTGTGCGGTCAGCGGGGCCGGATTCAAGCCATGTCCCCATAGCTTTTGCTGATGTTCCCGATCAGCCCGCCGCCACGCGTTCGGCGGCTTCCAGGGTGTTGACCAGCAGCATGGTGATGGTCATGGGGCCGACGCCGCCGGGCACCGGGGTGATCCAGCCCGCAACCTGCTTCACGCCTTCGAAATCCACGTCGCCGCAGAGTTTGCCTTCGTCATTGCGGTTCATGCCGACGTCGATCACCACGGCGCCGGGTTTCACCATGTCGGCGGTCAGCACCTTGCGCTTGCCCACGGCGGCGACGATCACGTCGGCCTGCAGGGTCATGGCCTTGAGGTCCGGGGTAGCGCTGTGGCAGATCGTCACGGTGGCATTCTGCTGCAGCAGCATCAGGGCCATGGGCTTGCCCACGATATTGGAGCGGCCGATGACCACGGCGTGCTTGCCCTTGAGGTCATAGTTGATCGATTCCAGCATCTTCATGCAGCCGTAGGGGGTGCAGGGCCAGAAGCCGGGCTGGCCGACCATCAGCGCGCCGGCGCTGGCGACGTGGAAACCGTCCACGTCCTTGGCCGGGGAGATGGCTTCGATCACCTTGTGCGCGTCGATGTGCGCGGGCAGGGGCAACTGCACCAGGATGCCGTGGATGGCAGGGTCCTTGTTGAGGGCCTCAATGCGCGCCAGCAGCTGGGCTTCGGTCATGGAAGCCTCGTACTTCTCAAGTACCGAGTGCAGGCCGCTGTCTTCGCAGGCCTTGACCTTGTTGCGCACGTAAACCTGGGAGGCCGGGTTCTCGCCGACCAGGACCACGGCCAGGCCGGGCGTGATGCCGCGGGCCTTGAGGGCGGCGGCGCGCTGGGCAACGTCGCCGCGCAGTTGTTTGGAGAGTGCATTGCCGTCGATCAGTCGGCCGGTGGTCTGCGTCATGGTGTGTTTCCGTCGGTCAAGTAAAAACGCCCGCTGGAACGAACGAGGCGGGCGTCGCAGGGGCGAGGGGGCGGTCAGGCTTTGGCGGCTTGTCCCAGGGCGATCTTCAGCAGGTCAGCGACGGTGTTGGCGTTGAGCTTTTCCATGATGTTGGCGCGGTGCGCCTCCACCGTCTTGATGCTGATGCCCAGGTCGTCGGCGATCTGCTTGTTCAGGCGGCCGGCGACGATGCGCTCCAGCACCTGGCTTTCGCGCAGCGTGAGCTTCGCCAGCAGGGCTTCACGGCTGGCGGCCTGCTGGTGCACGCTGAAGGTTTCGCGGGCGCGATCAAGCATGCGCTCGACCAGGGTCACCAGCTGGTCTTCCTTGAAGGGCTTCTGGATGAAATCCATGGCGCCCTTTTTCATGGTGTCCACGGCCATGGGCACGTCGCCGTGGCCGGTGATGAACACGACGGGCAGGGGCGAGTGGCCTTCGAGCAGGCGGTTCTGCAGTTCCAGCCCGGTCATGCCTTCCATGCGGATGTCGACGATCAGGCAGGCCACCTCGCGCGGGTCGTAGCGATTGAGGAAGGACTCGGCCGAGTCGAAGCAGCGCACCCGGTAGTCCTTGCCCTCGAGCAACCATTGCAGCGAATCGCGTACGGCCTCGTCGTCGTCGACCACATAGACCGTGCCTTTTTTCGGAATCAGACTCATGCTCTAACCTGAGGTTTTTCTGCTTGCAGTTGTGGAGGGGCTGACGCAGCCGCTGGTCCGTCCACGGGCAGCCAGAAGGTGAAACGGCAGCCGGTGACTTCGGAGCCATTGTAGAGGTTCTCGGCTTTCATCCGGCCCTGGTGCGACTCGACGATGGAACGGCACAGGGACAGACCGATGCCCATGCCTTCCGCCTTGGTCGTGTGGAAGGCCTCGTACAGGCGTGCCATGACCTCCGGGGCGATGCCACGGCCGGTGTCGGTCACGGTGAACTCCACCACCGGCTTGCCCTCGACGGTGGCGGGCAGCACGTGCAGTTCCACGCGGCGATGCGGTGGCGGGCGTTGCGCATGGACGATGGACTCGGCGGCGTTTTTCAGCAGGTTGACCAGTACCTGCTCGATCAGGATGGGGTCGACCAGCACCGGCGGCAGGTCGGCCATGAAGTAGCTCAGGCGCACGTTGTAGCGGCGCAGTTCGATCTCGGCCAGTTCCACGGCCTCGTTGACCATGACGGCCACTTCGGAGAGCGTGCGGTTCGGCTCACTGCGTTTCACGAAGGCGCGGATGCGCTGGATGATCTGGCCGGCGCGCTGGGCCTGCTTGGCGGTTTTTTCCAGCGCGCCCAGCAGGTCCTCCTCGGAGATCTGCTGCGCCTTGATGCGCGAGACCATGCCGTTGCAGTAGTTGTTGATGGCGGTCAGCGGCTGGTTCAGTTCGTGGGCCACGCTGGAGGCCATCTCGCCCATGGTGATCAGGCGGCTGGCAGTCTGGGCGCGCTCGGCCTGGGCGGCGGACTGGGCCTCGGCCAGGCGGCGCGGCGTGATGTCGGTGGCGATCACCATCTGCGCCAGGCGCCCGTCCACCCAGGTCAGGTAACGGGTGCGCACCTCCAGCCACTTGCCGAGTTCCTCGACGTAGACCTCGGCGTTCTCGGCGTCGGCGTCGGGCAGGGCGCTGGTGGGCATGCCGACCAGGCCATCCACGCTGTCCTGGCTGTCCTCGGTGCTCACCCGCGCCGGCAGGCCGGCCTGGGTGGACAGGCGCACATGGCCGTTGCTCTGTTCATGGAACCAGAGCCGGTACAGCTTGTTCGCGAACAGCAGCTCGTCGGCGCCCAGCGGCGCGACCGAGACCGAGGCGTCCAGCGCCTCCAGCACCGTGGTGAAGCGCTCGTAGGAGGCATAAAGCTGCTCGCGTACGCGGTTGGGCTCGGTGATGTCGGTCATCGAGGTCATCCAGCCGGTCTGCAGGCCGCGTGCGTCGATCAGCGGCGAGACGTAGATGCGGGCATCGAACAGGGTGCCGTCCTTGCGCTTGACGCGCACCTGGAAGCCGCCTGGGGTCACACGGCCGGTCAGCTCGTCTTCCAGCCGGCCCATCAGCATGTCGCGGTCTTCCTCGGGCCAGTAGGGGAAGGGGGCCGTGCAGCCGACCAGTTCGCGTTCGCTCCAGCCCGTCATCTGGCAGAAGGCGGCGTTGACGTAGGTGATGTGGCCTTGCAGGTCGAGCGCGCGCATGCCCGTGGGCATGGAGTTCTCCATGGCGCGGCGGAAATTGGTCTCCAGCACCAGGGCCTGCTGCGCCTGCATGCGCCGGCGGGTGTGGCGCCAGTTGGCGATCAGCATCCAGGCCGTCATCACGCTGAGCGTGCCGACCAGCCAGAACAGGCCGCTGCCCACCACGCCCAGCGAAGCGCGATAGGCCTGGGCGTGCAGCACCAGACCGTTGCCCACGGGCGAGACCGGCACTTCATATTCGTTCGCATGTGAGGCCCAGCCCAGCCACTGGCCCGCCCGGTTGCGCTTGGGGGCGCTGCTGCCGGCCAGCACCTCGCCGCGGGAATCGCGCAGGGAGACGGCATAACGCGCCGAGACTTCCGAGGGGACGCCATAGCGGTAGAGCGTGTCCAGCGAGTACTCGGCCAGCAGCACACCAGCGAAGCGGGTTCGGCTGTGCAAGGGCAGGTGCAGCTCCAGCAGCGCGGTGCCATCCGGCGTGGCGCTGCGCTGCACATAGATGGGCTGGCGCAGTTCACGCGCCAGGGCAAAGGCGTTCTCGGTCTCGCTGGGTTTTTCCGGCAGCACGCCGCTGCGGACGGGGCTGTTGACCAGGCTGTGCGCCAGACTGGGATTGCCATGGGCGACGCGCAGGCGGCGGCGTTCGTCGATCCAGCTCAGCCCCTGGAGTTCGGGGTACTGGTTGAGCAGCACGTTGGCACGGTTGCGGAACTGGTCGGCGTCCAGCTCCTGGCTGGAGACTTCCTGGGCGAGGCGCACCAGTTCCTCCTGACGCTCCAGCAATCGCAGGCGCATGCGCTGCTGGGCGTATTCCACGTCGCGCCGAACCGCTTCCTGTTCCCGCTCCATCTCCTCCAGGCGCAAATAGCCAAAGGCGGCCACGATGGCGGCCAGAAACAGCAGGACGGCCACCAGCGGCGCCAGCATGGCGTAACGGTCCTGGCGGTGGGGGGACTGCCGGCGCCACCACTGCCGAAGTCGCACCAGCGCGGGCAGTTCGCGCAGGTAAGGCAGCAGCTGGCTCAGTCGTGTTTGCATGTGTGCCAAGTGTATTCCGTATGACCTTCCGGGGTCTGCGTGAAATCCATAATGTGAAATAGACAAGCACGCCTTGAAATAGGCAAAAAATTATGAGAAACTCCTAGATCGTTCTACATTGACTGAAGAACTTGTCTGCGAACAAGTTCCGTGCCTAAAACCAAGAGGAGCCAAGCATGTCAGCCCTGCCCCAGAACCTGTCGGGAATCGAAGCCCAAGATATCGACAGCCAGGAAACCCTTGAATGGAAGCACGCCCTGGAAGCCGTGATTGCGCAGGAGGGCCCGGAACGTGCCCATTTCCTGCTGGAACAACTGCTGGAACATGCGCGCGAGCACAGCATCGACCTGCCGTTCTCGGCCACCACCGGCTACACCAACACCATCGAGCCGGACCAGGAGGCGCACAGCCCCGGTAACCTGGACCTCGAAGGCCGCTTGCGCGCCTATATGCGCTGGAACGCCATGGCCATGGTGGTCAAGGCCAACCGCCTGGACCCGGCCGACGGTGGCGACCTGGGTGGCCACATCAGTTCCTTCCAGTCGCTGGCGCACATGTTCGCCGCCGGCTTCAACCACTTCTGGCACGCCGACAACACCGACGAGGGCGGCACCCATGGTGGCGACCTGCTCTACATCCAGGGCCATTCCTCGCCCGGCATCTATGCCCGCGCCTTCCTGGAAGGCCGTATCAGCGAAGAGCAGATGCTGAACTTCCGCCAGGAAGTCGACGGCAAGGGCCTGTCCAGCTACCCGCATCCCAAGCTGATGCCCGGTTTCTGGCAGTTCCCTACCGTGTCCATGGGCCTGGGGCCCATCATGTCGATCTACCAGGCGCGTTTTCTCAAGTACCTGCACGCCCGCGGCCTGGCCGACACCAGCCAGCGCAAGGTCTGGGTCTTCTGCGGTGACGGCGAGATGGACGAACCCGAAAGCCTGGGTGCCATCGGCCTGGCCGCGCGCGAGAAGCTCGACAACCTGGTCTTCGTGGTCAACTGCAACCTGCAGCGCCTGGACGGCCCGGTGCGCGGCAACGGCAAGATCATCCAGGAGCTCGAGGGCGAGTTCCGTGGTGCCGGCTGGAACGTCATCAAGCTGATCTGGGGCAAGGAGTGGGACGGCCTGCTGGCGCGCGACAAGGACGGTGCGCTGCGCAAGATCATGATGGACACGCTGGACGGCGACTACCAGGCCTTCAAGGCCAATGACGGTGCCTTCGTGCGCAAGAACTTCTTCGGCCGCGATCCGCGCACGCTGGAGATGGTGTCCAAGATGAGCGACCAGGAAGTCTGGGGCCTGCGCCGCGGCGGTCACGACGCGCAGAAGGTCTATGCCGCCTTCCACAAGGCCCACAACTCCCAGGGCGGCCCCACCGTGCTGCTGGTCAAGACCGTCAAGGGCTGGGGCATGGGCAAGGCCGGCGAGGGCAAGAACACCGCGCACCAGACCAAGAAGCTCGGCGATGACGACATCCGCTACATGCGCGACCGCTTCAACATCCCGATCCCTGACAGCGAGCTGCCCAAGATCCCGTTCTACAAGCCGGCCGACGACACGCCGGAGATGAAGTACCTGCACGAGCGCCGCCAGGCCTTGGGCGGTTACCTGCCCAAGCGTCGTACCGTGTCGAGCGAGAGCTTCACCGTGCCGTCGCTGGAGACCTTCAAGTCGGTGCTGGAGCCCACGGCCGAGGGTCGCGAGATTTCCACCACGCAGGCCTATGTGCGTTTCCTCACGCAGCTGCTGCGTGACCAGGCCCTGGGCCCGCGTGTGGTGCCCATCCTGGTGGACGAGGCGCGCACCTTCGGCATGGAAGGCCTGTTCCGCCAGATCGGCATCTACAACCCCGAAGGGCAGAAGTACACCCCGGTCGACAAGGACCAGGTCATGTACTACAAGGAAGACAAGGCCGGCCAGATCCTGCAGGAAGGCATCAACGAGGCGGGCGGCATCTGCAGCTGGATCGCCGCGGCAACGTCGTATTCGACGAACAACCGCATCATGATCCCGTTCTACATCTATTACTCGATGTTCGGCCTGCAGCGCGTGGGCGACCTGGCCTGGGCGGCTGGCGACATGCAGGCGCGCGGTTTCCTGCTGGGCGGCACCTCCGGGCGCACCACGCTCAACGGCGAAGGCCTGCAGCACGAGGACGGCCACAGCCAGGTCCTGGCCAGCACCATCCCGAACTGCGTGAGCTACGACCCGACCTTCGCGCACGAAGTGGGCATCATCCTGCACCATGGCTTGAAGCGCATGGTGGAGAAGCAGGACAACGTCTTCTTCTACCTGACCCTGCTCAACGAGAACTACGCCATGCCCGGGCTCAAGGCCGGCACCGAAGAGCAGATCATCAAGGGCATGTACCTGCTGCAGGAAGCCAAGGCCGGCAAGAAGACCCCGCAGGTCAACCTGCTGGGTTCGGGCACCATCCTGCGCGAATCCATGTTCGCCAAGGAGCTGCTCGAGAAAGACTGGGGCGTGACCGCCAACGTCTGGAGCTGCCCGAGCTTCAACGAACTGGCGCGCGACGGCCAGGACGTCGAGCGCTGGAACCTGCTGCACCCGACAGCGAAGCAGCGTGTCGCCTTCGTCACGCAGCAACTCGAGCCGCATGCCGGCCCGGTGATCGCCTCGACCGACTACGTGAAGACCTTCTCCGAGCAGATCCGCCCCTACATTCCCAAGGGCCGGACCTACAAGGTGCTGGGCACCGACGGCTTCGGTCGCAGCGATTTCCGCAGCAAGCTGCGTGAGCACTTCGAGGTCAACCGCCACTACATTGTGGTGGCGGCCCTCAGGTCGCTGGTCGAAGAGGGTACGGTGCCGATGGAGAAGGTGGCCGAGGCCATCGCCAAGTACAAGATCAAGACAGACAAAGTGAATCCCCTTTACGCCTGAGCGCAGAACGGGATGCACTGGGCAGTGAAGGCTTTTGTCGTGCAACGATGAAAGCCCATGCCGCGAAGTCGTCCCGGCTCAACAAGGAAGAACAAACATGGCACTCATAGAAATCAAGGTCCCGGACATCGGTGACTTCGAGTCGGTTGCAGTCATCGAACTGCTGGTCAAGCCCGGCGACACCGTCAAGGCCGAGCAGTCCCTCATCACGGTCGAGTCCGACAAGGCCTCCATGGAGATTCCTTCCAGCCACGCCGGTGTGGTCAAGGAGCTCAAGGTCAAGATCGGCGACAAGGTCGCCATGGGTTCCGTGGTGCTGATGCTGGAGTCGGCCGATGCGGGCGCCAGCGCGGCACCCGCGGCAGCCCCGGCGCCTGCAGCGGCGCCCGCCGTGGCCGCACCTGCCGCCGCACCGGTGGCGGCAAAACCCGCCGCGGCCCCCGCGCCCGTGGCCTCTCTCGTCGTACCCGCCCACGACCCCTCGGCCCCTAAGGGCCAGTTGCCGCACGCCAGCCCCTCGGTGCGCAAGTTCGCGCGCGAACTCGGCGTGCCGCTGGAAGAGGTAAAAGGCAGCGGCCCCAAGGGCCGCATCGTCGACGAAGACGTCAAGCGCTTCACCCAATCCGTGATGAGCGGCGCGGCGCGGACCCAGGCCATGGGCACGGCTTCGTCCGGTGGTGGTGATGGTGCCGGCCTGGGCTTGCTGCCCTGGCCCAAGGTCGACTACGCCAAGTTCGGCCCGATCGAGCGCAAGGAGCTGTCGCGCATCAAGAAGATCAGCGGCGCCAACCTGCACCGCAATTGGGTCATGATCCCGCACGTCAACAGCTACGAGGACGCCGACATCACCGAGCTGGAAGCCCTGCGTGTGCAGCTCAACAAGGAGAATGAGAAGGCGGGCATCAAGGTCACGATGCTGGCTTTTGTCATCAAGGCGGCGGTGGCAGCGCTCAAGAAATTCCCCGAGGTCAATGCCAGTCTCGACGGCGAGCAGCTGGTCCTGAAGAACTACTGGAACATCGGCTTTGCGGCCGACACGCCCAATGGCCTGGTGGTGCCCGTGCTCAAGAACGCCGACCAGAAGGGCCTGCTGGAGATCTCTGCCGAGATGGCCGAACTCTCCAAGAAGGCGCGCGATGGCAAGCTGAGCGCTGCCGACATGCAGGGCGGCACCTTCTCGATCTCCTCGCTGGGTGGCATCGGCACCACCTACTTCACGCCGCTGATCAACGCGCCGGAAGTGGCCATCCTGGGCCTGTCCAAGAGCGCGATGAAGCCGGTCTGGGACGGCCAGGCCTTCCAGCCGCGTCTGATGCTGCCGCTCTCGCTGTCGTATGACCATCGTGTGATCGATGGCGCTGCGGGCGCACGTTTCAACGCCTACCTGGCCCAGGTGCTCGGCGATTTCCGCCGTGTCATGCTGTAAGGAAAACCGATGGCACTCATAGAAATCAAGGTCCCGGACATCGGTGACTTCGAATCGGTCTCCGTGATCGAGCTGCTGGTCAAGCCCGGCGACACCATCAAGCCCGAGCAGAGCCTGATCACCGTGGAGTCCGACAAGGCCTCCATGGAGATCCCGGCCAGCCAGGGCGGTGTGGTCAAGGAGCTCAAGGTCAAGATCGGCGACAAGGTTGCTGAAGGTTCGGTGGTCCTGCTGCTTGAGTCGTCTGCGGCTGCCGCACCGGCTCCCGTCGCAGCGGCGCCTGCTGCTGCAGCGCCCGCCGCCCCCAAGGCCGCGACATCCGCGCCTGCGGCGGCCAGCTTCGGCGGCAGCGCCGACCTGGACTGCGATCTGCTCGTGCTCGGTGCCGGCCCCGGCGGTTACTCGGCCGCCTTCCGCGCGGCCGATCTCGGCCTGAAAGTCGTGCTGGTCGAGCGTTATGCCTCGCTGGGCGGCGTCTGCCTCAATGTAGGCTGCATCCCGTCCAAGGCCCTGTTGCACGTGGCCGCCGTGATGGACGAAGTCAGCCACATGAGTGCGCTGGGCGTGGACTTCGGCAAGCCGGTGCTGAACATCGACAAGCTGCGTGGGCACAAGGAAAAAGTGGTGGGCAAGCTCACCGGTGGCCTGGCCGCCATGGCCAAGATGCGCAAGGTCACCATCGTGCGGGGTTACGGCGCCTTTGTTGGCCCCAACCACGTGGAAGTGGAAGAGACCAGCGGCACGGCGCAGGACAAGACCGGCAAGAAACAGGTCATCGCCTTCAAGAAGGCCATCATTGCGGCCGGTTCGCAGGCCGTGCGCCTGCCCTTCATGCCGGACGATCCGCGGGTGGTCGACAGCACCGGCGCGCTGGCGCTCAAGGAAGTCCCCAAACGCATGCTCATCCTGGGCGGCGGCATCATCGGCCTGGAAATGGGCACGGTCTACAGCACCCTGGGCGCGCGCCTGGACGTGGTGGAGATGATGGACGGCCTGATGCAGGGTGCCGACCGCGACCTGGTCAAGGTCTGGCAGAAGATGAACGCGCCGCGTTTCGACAACATCATGCTCAAGACCAAGACGGTGGGCGCCAAGGCCACGCCCCAGGGCATCGAGGTGACGTTTGAAAGCGCCGAGCCGGGTGGGGCGGTTCCGCCACCCCAGACCTACGACCTGGTGCTCCAGGCCGTCGGCCGCACGCCCAACGGCAAGAAGATCGCCGCCGAGAAGGCCGGCGTGTCCGTGACCGACCGCGGTTTCATTCCGGTGGACATCCAGATGCGCACCAATGTGCCGCACATCTTCGCCATCGGCGACATCGTGGGCCAGCCCATGCTGGCGCACAAGGCAGTGCACGAGGCGCACGTGGCGGCCGAGGTGATTGCCGGCGAACTGCAGGGCAACAAGGAACTGGCCTCGGCCGCCTTCAACGCCCGTGTGATCCCCAGCGTGGCCTACACCGATCCGGAAGTGGCCTGGGTGGGCCTGACCGAGGAGCAGGCCAAGGCGCAAGGGGTGAAGGTCAAGAAGGGCCTGTTCCCCTGGACGGCTTCGGGCCGCGCCATCGCCAACGGCCGCGACGAAGGCTTCACCAAGCTGCTGTTCGACGAGGAGACGCACCGCATCGTCGGTGGCGGCATCGTGGGCACGCATGCGGGCGACATGATCGGCGAGATCGCGCTGGCCATCGAGATGGGTGCCGACGCCGTGGACATCGGCAAGACCATCCACCCGCACCCCACGCTGGGCGAAAGCATCGGCATGGCGGCGGAAGTGGCACACGGTTCCTGCACCGACGTGCCTCCGGCGCGCAAGTAGACGGCTGTTGTCGCAGAACCAGACGCGCAAGGCTCGTCTGGCTTATCCGATGCCGCCATGGGCGCCATCGTCATGCGGCGCATGGCCTAGCGGGTGCGCATGGTCTCCAGCCAATCCACCGGAAGCGCAAAGTTGAGGTTTTGCCCCAGCTTGGTCTGGAACGTGGTGATGCCGATGAGACGCCCCTCGGCATCGAACAAGCCACCCCCGGATGATCCCGGCGAAATGGCTGCAGAGGTCTGAATCACGGTGCCATCGGGTGTCTCGCGCAGTGCCGAGATCAGCCCCTGACTCAGTGTTCGGTCGAGCCCCTGCGGAGCACCGATCGCATAGACCGTCTGCCCCACCTGCAGGGTTTTCGTGCTGCCACGCCTGACCTCAGGCACGGACAAACCCTCCACCTGCAGGATGCACAGATCCAGGTAAGTATCCGAGGTGCCACTGGAGGCGCTGAACTCGGAGGCGCCAGATTTGACTTTGACGGTGATGGCGCGATCGATCACATGGCAATTGGTGATCACGGTCTGCTGGCCGATCACGACCCCACTGCCACGACTGTAGGGCTGGCCGTTTGCATTCATGGATTCGACCACGACCACGCTGGGTGCTGCTGCCGCATACAGCGTTTCGGGGTTGACAGCATTCGCTGCCGTGCTCGGCAGGTTCGGGGCGGGTGTGGCTGGTACCGGGACGGTCTGCTCGACGACGACGTAGGTGGGGCGTTTCGCCGGGGCCGCAGTGGTCTTGGCCTTTTTTGCCAATAGCCAGGCGCTGATGCCCAGAGCCAGAAGGCCGATCAGCAACGTCAGTACAAGTCTGACGTGCCTCAAACCCCCACTGGACTGTTCAACGGGGAGTTGCCACGAGTCCAACGGTGCACTTTTCTCGCGTTGCCTGGTGTCATAGGCGGCGCGGGAGACAGGGTTGCACAGCACTTCACGTGCATGGCGCAAGACGACTTTGGTGTTGTGATCTAGGGCCTCATCCAGCTTCCTGGCGCACACCGCGGCAATGGTCTCTGCGTTTTCCTCGGGCGTTACGCCCAGCAAGGCATACAGATCACGTGTCAACGCCTGGACTCCGTAGCCTGACAGGAGCGCATGGCTTTTTTCGACTTCTCTTCGATGAAGGGCGTTGGCTGGTTGCGGTTTTTCATGGCCTGCTGAACCTCCTCGTAGGTCAGGGTGTTGGCCAGAGTTTCGCCAAAGCATTCGCACACATTGCGCGGCCCGGTGCAGCTCATCATCACACCCCTTTTGAATTCGCTTTTCTCTTCGTCCGACAAAGGGTTGTAGCCTGCGCCGCGGCCCATTACCTTTTCTGCCGTGGCGGCGCTTGTAGGGCAGGGGATGTCGGAAAAAGATACCCTGCCCTTGGCATCGGTGCACTTGTATGCGGCTGCGTGTGACGCGACCGGAAGCGCCATGGCCAGACCGATGATCCACATGAACTTAGAAGACATGGTACGCAGCACCCCGGGCGTTGATAGATCAATCGTACAAAGTGTACAAGTAAAGATTCGTCCGGCTGTCCCATCTGCCAGAGTGGACTTCTGTGGTGGCGGAGTGGCGCGTGGTTTTGCACCGACGTGTTTACCAACACGCAAACAAGCCGGTCGCTCGTTGCGAAACATGGCCAGTGACGAAAGCGTTGGCGGGCTTCTTCCTCGCTATCGGCCAAGCAGGCCTTCGAATTGCGTGACGTGGCCCTCAACGTGCATGTGACGGCCATGCCCTATGTGCGCTGTCGAACAGTGAATTGAGTCCGGGGCCGATACATTGAATGAGCCGCACAGGTGACAGGAAGCGGGGACGCCGCTGACTGCGGCAAGAGCACCGGTAGCCCCACGCTGGGCCAGAGCATCGACCCACCGCCAGATCTTTTCGCCTTCAAGAACTCGGGCGTCTTGTAGCGCCTTTTTTTACTGTCCATCCCCCTGGAGGCCATGCCCCTGGGGGTTGGCCATGATCCTGCTTTTTATGTTACAAAAGGTTACACTGGATTACATCGAGTTACAAATAGTGGAGTGTGAAAAGGGCGACCCGGTTTCATGAACTGCGAAACGTGAAGAAGGCGCTCTCGAAGAGCTGACCTGAAGGGGAAAAATGAGATACGTACGTTGGATGTTGGCAGGCGCACTGCTCCTGTCGGCTTGTGGTGTGCAGGCACAAACGGTGGTTCCGCCGGCGACGGCCGAGCCTGGCCGCCTGCGCGAGCGATTCGACGCACCGGCGGCGGCATCGACGGAAACCCGACTGCCCGAACTCAAAGGGGCCACTGACGCGGTGTTGCCAGAGGCCGTGAAGGCCTTGCGCGTCACGCTGCGCACGATCCGGGTCGAGGGCAGTACGGTGTACACACCGGCGCAATGGCAGGTGCATACCGGCCCCTACCTCGAGCGCGAAATCAGTGGCAGCGACATCTTTGCCCTGGCGCAGGCCCTGACGGTGCAATACCGCAACGACGGCTATTTCCTGTCGGTGGTGATCGTGCCGCCGCAGTCGCTGGCCGAGGGCACGCTCACCCTGCGCGCGGTCGAGGGTTACGTGGCCAGCGTGCGGATCGAAGGCGACCCGCGCGTGCGTCCGCAGCTGGAGGAGATCGCCGCGAAGATCCAGGCCTCCCGGCCGCTGTCGGCCCAGGTGCTGGAGCGTTACCTGCTGATCGCCAACGATTTCCCCGGCGTGCGGCTGCGCAGCGTGCTGTCGCCATCGCAGACGGTGGGGGCTGCCGATCTGACGCTGATCGCCAGCGTGAAGGAGGTGGAAGGTTTTGCCTCGATCGACAACTACGGCACCCGCTACCTGGGGCCCAACCAGGCCACGGTGGGCGTCACCGGCAACCAGTTGCTCGGTGTCAACGACCAGTGGCGTTTCATCGGCGCGGGTACGGGCAATACGCAGATGTCCTTTGCCCAGCTCTCCTACAGCCAGGTGCTGAATGGGGAGGGGCTGGCGCTGGGGCTGTCGGCCTCGCAGGCACGCACCCAGCCGGGCGACACCCTGCGTGCCTTCGATGTCCGTGGCTACTCGGATGCCATGGCACTGACACTGAGCTCACCCTGGCTGCGCACCCGCAACCACAGTCTGCTGGCGCGCGTGACCTACGACCAGGCCGATATCCGCAGCGAGATCCTGGGCGCGCGCGTGAGCGACGACAAGATACGCGCCCTGCGCACCGGGCTGACCTGGCGCCGGCTGGACGCGCTCGATGGGCAGAACAGTCTCGATGTCGACTTCAGCCGGGGTCTGGGCGGGACGCAGGGGGGTGATGTGCTCAAGAGCCGCGTCGGCGCAGATGGGCATTTCAGCAAGCTGACCTTCGACTATGCGCGTTACCAGCCGCTGGGGGGCCGTTGGGGCCTCACCACGGGACTGGCCGGGCAGTGGACCGCGGATACGCCGCTGCTGTCCTCCGAGCAGTTTGCCCTGGGTGGGCGCCGTTATGGCCGTGCCTACGAGGCCGCAGAACTGGTGGGGGATCGGGGGCTGGCCTTGCGGTTGGAGCCGCGTTATGCCGTGCCGGTGGGTGGCAGCGGGCTGCGCTCTTATCACCTGTTCAGCTTCTACGACATCGGCGAGGTCTCCAAGGTCGGCAACCAGTCTGCCAGCACCCCGGTCAGCCAGAGCCTGGCGTCGGCCGGGTTCGGCACCCGTCTTTTCATGGCCGGGCCGGCGACGGCCCAGTTTGAAGCCGCCTGGCCCCTGACCAAACCGGTCGCCAGTCTCCCGGATGGCGGCAAGGCCGTGCGCCTGCTGGCCTCACTACTGATCCAGTTCTAGCCTGATCCAGGTCTAGCCAACGGACCGTGCTTGCGAACCAACTCCTGAAAGGTTCACGATGACGAGCCAACGATTTCACTCCCTTGCCCACGGGCGGCGCACGCGTCGTGGTATGCCTGCGGGCATGACCCTCAAGACCCTGCCACTGGCCGTGGCCTTGTGCTTCTGCACGCCGGGCCGGGCCGACATCAACCCGTCCATCGCCGGCCTGCCCATGGGCGGCACGGTGGCCGCGGGCAGTGTGGCCAGTGACCTGACGGGCAACAAGCTCACCCTGACCCAGACCGGCAACCGGGCGATCATCGATTGGACATCCTTCAATATCAACGCGGGGAAAACGGTCGAGTTCGTGCAACCCAGTGCCAGCGCGGCCGTACTGAACCGAGTCTCGGCCAGCGCCGGTTTGTCCGAGATCTATGGCACCTTGTCTGCCAATGGCATGGTGCTGCTGATGAACCCGAACGGCGTGCTGTTCGGCAACGGGGCGACGATCAACGTCGGCTCCCTGATCGCGTCCACGGGAACGGTCAGCGTCAGCCCCTTCATGGACGATGTCAACAGCGGCGTCATCACCATCACCGGCGCCACCGGCAGCGTGCGCAACGAGGGCAGCATCACCGCCAACAACGCGGGCCTGGTGGCCCTGGTGGCGCCTTCGGTAGTGAACCACGGCAACATCACGGCCACCGGGGGGCGGATCGCCCTGTCCGGGACCGACCGGGCCACGGTGACACTCAACGGTGGCCTCTTTGAGTTCGCCCTGCCAACCGGCGCGATCGGTACCAGCGTGTCCAACGACGCCGGCGCCAGCCTGGTGGGGGCGCAGCTGCTGATGACCACCGGCGACGCCGCCAACCTCCTGTCCGGTGTCATCAACCTGGAGGGGGTGCAGCAGGCCAGCAGCACCCTGGTGGTCAACGGCGACGTGGTGCTGCTCAAGTCTGCGCTGGATGCGCCCACGGTCAGCGGCAGCTCGAATCGCATCGAGGTCAGCCCGGGGGCGCGCGTGCGCGACGCGGTCAGCATCGCCAAGACCGGTACACCCGGTGCCGGTGCGACGGTGGTCCTCAAGGCCGGCGACCATACCGAGCAAGTCGCGCTGAACAAGGCGAACCTGAGCTTGTTGGGGGAGACCGGCGCCAGGCTGTTGGTGCCCGATGTGGCCGAGGTCAACGGCATCACCCTCAGCGCCGCCAACGTGGCCGTGGAAAACCTGGAAGTCGTCGGGCCGCTGAACCAGCCGTACTACGATTACTACGCCACCTCGCGGCCCAACATCAGCCGCGGCATCGTGGTGGCCGATGGCATCACCGGCTTCACGATTCGCAACAACAACCTGCACGATCTGCGCACCGGCATCCTGATCCATGGCCGCAACAGCACGGGCAGCGTCAGCGGCAACCGCATCGAGAACACCAAGAGCGGCATCTCGGTGCAGTACACCGACGCCAGCGGCATCGCCATCACCGGCAACAGCGAGGGAACGGTCGGCAACGAGTGGGGCCTGAACCTGCACCTCAACGGTCACATCGTGGGCGGCACGATCATCAGCAACAGCACGCCCATCGCCGCCGCGCCCACCCTGAGCTGGCAACAAAGCCTGCTGGGCCTGAGCAGCGCCAACGGCGGTTGGGCAGTGCAGGACCAGGCCTACACCGCGTCCAACCGCACGCAGGTGCAGGTCGCAGGCAGCGGGTCGGCCAGCAACCAGGGCAGCCGGCTCACGCCGGTCAACACCGTCCAGAGCGGCATCAACGCGGTGGTCAGCGGCGGCACGGTCAAGGTGGCCTCGGGAAGCTACACGCAGGCCTCGACGCTGAATGTCAACAAGCCCTTGACGCTGATCGGTGCCGGTGAGGCAACGACGACCATCGATGCCAGCGGGATCACGACCCCTTATGGCATGTCCGTCAGTGCCGATAACGTCACCCTGCGCGACTTCACTTTTTACGGGCCCTCGGCTTTCTATCCTTCGGCCTACGGCATCAAGGTCTCACCCGGTGGAGGTGCCGAAGCGCGCCTGCGCAACTTCACCATCATGAACGTCACCAGCCGCGGCGCCGGCAAGGCCGAACTCGACCTCAACGGGGTCGATGGCGCCCTCATCGACCATGTCACCCTCAACGGCGCGCCGGTCGGCAACGACGCCGGCAGCAGCCAGGGGGCGGGATTGCAGATTACCGACAGCGCCAACGTGACGGTGCGCTACAGCGCCACGCTGAACAACGCCTGGGGCGGGGTGGCGCTGTACCAGGCCAACCGCAGCTACAACCAGCGGGCCAACAACATCAGCATCGAAGGCAACAACCAGTTCAATGAAGTCAACCCGGTGTACCTGCAGGACGAGTCGGCGCTGCATGATTTCGGCACGCTGAACATAACCGGCTTCGGCTACGCCGTGCGCAATGCGGCCAGTGCCGGCAGCAGCCAGTACACCTGGCTGCAGGCCACGCAGCAAAATGCCTACGACTTCGCCGTCAATGTGCCAGGGGTGTCTTCCAGCACCATCCAGGGCTGGGATGGCAGCTCCCGCACGCAGAACTTCGAAGTCGGCGTCGGTTACCTGGTCGGTGGCGGCACGCAGGCCATGTCGATTGCGACTGCGATCAGCCAGTCCGGCAGCGGCGCCCGGATCACGATCGGGCCCGGCAGCTACAGCGAAACCGTGAGCCTCGACAGCCGGCGCAACCTCAGCTTTGCCGATGCCACCGTGCAGGGGCTGGAGCTTCAGGCCGGTGCGGCCGACTCCGGCATCGGCGGCCAGGTGACGGCCCAGGGGGCGGGCGGCATCCGTTTCCAGGCACCGGTCCGGTTGCTGGCCGACACCCGGCTGGCCACGACCGGCGCCGACATCCAGCTCGACGGCCACATCAGCAATGCCGCTGGCGGGGCCTACAGCCTGACGCTGGCCGCGGGCTCGGGCAGCAACCGCGGCAACGTGAGCATGCGCAGCGGTGGCACGGAAAGCAGCCCGCTGGAACAATTCGACGTCAGTGCCAACCGCTACAGCCTGAGCGACACCCTGTGGGTCCAGCGCTACCAGATCAACGCCCTGGGCCTGGTGGCGCTCAGCAACCATACCCTGCGCGCCCTGGATGTCGCGGGCAACAACACGCTCACCACCAGCGGCGACGTGACGGGCAGCACCATCAGCCTGGGCAATGTGGCAGTGCAGAGCAGCGGCGATGTTTCGGCCAATGTCAGCGCCGGCGGTGATGCAACAGTGGCCGGCAACAACATCACGGGCACGATTTCGGGTGCGGACGTGGCCGTGACGGCGCAGGGGAGTGCGAACGTGGACGTCGTGGCGACGCAGACGGCCACCCTGAGCGGTGACTCCGTGGTCGGCTCCGTCAGCGCACCGGCGGCGGTGGTCGATTCGGGCGGTGGGGTTCAGCTGACGCTGAATACCCAGACGGCCACGGTGCATGCCGATGGGCCGGTCAATCTGTCCGGCGGCTCGTCCAACCTCAGCCTGGACGCGCCCGGCGGCAGCGTCAGCGGCAATTTCAGCCAGGTCAGCAATGCCGGTGACGGGGTCTTCACCGTCAATGGCCGGCCGGAGGTCGGCCTGAGCCTGGCGGACAACACCGGTATCAACCGCGTGGTGCCCGATCGCTCATCGGTCACGGGCAATGTGTCGTCCGACACGGCGGTGGACAACGCGCGGCCCGGTGGCGGCGTCTTTGCCCTGCTGGAGGGCGTGCAGATGGCACGCAGCGCGCCGTCGCAGGCTGGTGGTGCGATCGACCGTGGCCAGTCGGTGGAGATCGACCTGTCACCCGGAAATGAGAAGGAACCAAAGTAGCCCCGACCACTCCAACAGTCGTGGCTTGGCGTGCGAGTCCAATGATGCTAGATTTCGCAACAGGGTCCCTGTTGACCTGACCTCTTGATACTGGAGTGAGATCGTGATGAAAAAACTGGGATGGTGTTGTGGCCTGCTGGTCGCTCTGGCCTGGCCGGCGGTGCATGCCGAGGAAGAGCGTTTCGTCGACAAGGCCGCGCGTACGACCAAGAAAACCGGCGAGGTGGCCGAGCAAGGCATCCAGAAAGGCGCGTCCGCCGCTGACAAGGGGGTGGGCAAAGCCTTTGGCACCGTCAACGAGAAGGTGCTCAAGCCTGCCGACACCTGGATCCAGAACAAGGTCAACAAGAAGGGCAGTGCGGAGAAACCGGCGGACAAATAAGCCGCCGTCACACGCCGCGCGCAACCCTGAGGGCGTCAGCCCTCAGGGTTTATTTTTTGCCGTAGATGAAGTCCATGACCACCGCGTGGAAACGCTCGGGCTGTTCCAGATGCGGCACGTGGCCCACGCCGTTGAATTCCTTGAGTACCGCGCCCGGGATGCGCTGCTGTGCGTTACGTCCCATCAGGGGGAAGTTGCCCATGGGCTTGACCACCTCGGGCGGCGCGAACCGGCGGCCGAAGACCGTGCGGTCGTTCTGGCCGATGACCAGCAGGGTCGGCACCTTGAGCTGGGGCAGCTCGTTGTAGATCGGCCCGTCGTAGATCATCTGGTAGGTCAGGGCCGAGACGAGGGCGAAGTGCGGGTAGTCCCCGCTGAATTGCACGCGCGCGAACTGCTCCACGAAACGCTCGAACTCGGGTTTCCAGACCGGGAAGTAGCCCTTGACGAAGTTGCGGTAGCTCGCCGGCGTCTGTGCCATCTCCAGCTTCACGAGGTTGGGTGTCTGCTGGGGCGGGATGCTGGCCACGTAGTCTTCCAGGCCCAGCGGGTTTTCCAGCACCAGGGCGATCACGCGGTCCGGGTAACGACGCGCGAAATGCACACCCAGCATGCCACCCATGCTGTTGGCGATGACCGTGACCCGGTTGAGCTTGAGGTGGTCCAGCAGGCGTGCGGTGTTCTCGGCCAGCATGCCGAAGGTGTAGCGCATCTCGGGCTTGGACGACTTGCCGAAGCCGATCTGGTCCGGGGCGATCACGCGAAAGCCGTAGGTCGACATGGCGCGCAGGGTGTTGGCCCAGTAGTCCGAGCCGAAGTTCTTGCCGTGCAGGAGAACGATGGTCTGGCCGTTGGGATTCTGCGGCTTGACGTCCATATAGGCCATGCGCACCGGCCGGCCCTCCACCTCGAACTGCAACATCTGCACCGGATAGGGATAGGCCCAGTTCTCCATGGCCGCGCCCAGCGGCTCTGCGCCGGCGTAGGTGGGCTGGCTGGCTTCCTGGGCCAGGGCCCAGAGGCTGCTGCCGGCCAGCAGCAGGGTCGCGGTCTGGCGCAGGAGTCGGTGCAGGGCAGGTCGCATCATTTCGCCTCGTTGATCATCAGGGTGGTTTTCTCGTCGACTTCCCGGGCCACCTGGCCCAGGGCCGGATCCTGGGAGAGCATGGCCAGCATGTCGGTGGGCTTGATCATGCCGATCCTGGTCTTGCCTTTTTCGGTGTAGACCGAAATGCGGCAGGGCAAGGCCATGTTCATCTGCATGTCGGCGGCCAGCACCTTGGCAGCCTGGGCCGGATTGCAGACCTCGAAGACGCGGCAGTTCTCGGTGAAGCTCAGGCCCTTGCTGCGCAGGGTGTTGCCGATGTCGTGCACGTGCAGCACGCCGAAGCCATGGCGCTTGACGGCAGCGTCCAGATCGGCGGCGGCCTGTTCGAAGGATTTGGCGGTGTCAACGGTATAGAACATGGAAATTCCTCATGGAGGTTAGCAGGGAAAAGGCATTGTGCCGGATTCCCCCGGAGGTATGCGAATCCTGCCTCCGCAGCGTGGTGCTGACTCAGTAGTTGGTATAGACGTGAGCCGGCATCGTTGCGGCCTGAGTGGGCGCGCGAGCGGGGGCCTGGCCCGTGACACGCCGGGCGCCATCAAAGCGCCGGTCCCAGTAGTTCACGCGCATGTCCTCGATGCGCACGGCCGCGCCCGGTTTGGGGGAGTGGATGAACTTGTGGTCGCCGACGTAGATGCCCACATGGCTGTAGGTGCGGCGCAGGGTGTTGAAGAAGACCAGGTCGCCAGGCTGGAGCTCGGTGCGCTCGATCTGATGCGTGGCGGCCGCCTGTTGCGCCGCATTGCGCGGCAGCATCAGGCCCAGCGTCTGCCCGACCACGGCCCGCACGAAACCACTGCAGTCGAAGCCCGAGTCGTAGGTGTTGCCGCCGCGGCGGTAGGGCACGCCCAGTGCGCCCATGGCCGCCACCACCAGCTCGGACATGCGGTCCATCGGCTGGTTCGCGCTGGCGGGATAAGTCGTGCTGGCCGGGGGCGGCTCGGTGCGCACCGGCGCCGGGCCAGCTTGTGCCGGTGCCGGGATGCCACGCGCCGGGGCGTCCACCAGACCGCGTGCATTGAGGAAGCGGTCCAGTTCATCATCGCCCGCGCCGCTGGCGCCGGCAGGTGCACAGGCAAGCAGACTCAGCAGCAGGGCGATACAAACGGTACGCATGCGGTTAGCATAGTGCGGTGCCAGTGTCGGTGTCAATTAAAGCTTTTTCATCAAAAACAGCCTAAGTGACTGATTTTAAATAGATATTCATCGAGAACTCCTTCATGTTCAAAGCGCTCGTGTTGGACAATGCCAACGGATTCACGGCCTCCCTGCAGCAGATCGACGAAGCCAGGCTACCGGCCGGCGAGGTGACGGTGGCGGTGCAGTACTCCACGCTCAACTTCAAGGACGGCCTGGCCATCTGCAACAAGGGGCCGGTGGTGCGCAACTGGCCCATGGTGGCCGGCATCGACGGCGCCGGCACCGTGCTCGAATCCAGCCACCCGGCCTGGAAGGCGGGTGACGCTTTTGTGCACAACGGCTGGGGCGTGGGCGAGACGCACTGGGGTTGCCTGGCCGAGAAGGCCCGGCTCAAGGGTGACTGGCTGGTCAAGCTGCCAGCCGCCTTCACGCCAAGACTGGCCATGGCCATCGGCACGGCCGGCTACACCGCCATGCTCTGCGTGCTGGCACTGGAAGACCATGGCGTCAAGCCCGGCACAGGCGAGGTGCTGGTCACCGGCGCCACCGGCGGCGTGGGCAGCGTGGCCATCGCCCTGCTGGGCAAGCTCGGTTACCAGGTGGTGGCCGCCACTGGCAAGGCGGCCGAGGCCGACTATCTGAAAGCGCTGGGCGCCAGCGCCATCATCGACCGCGAAGAACTGGCCAAGCCCGGCAAGCCTTTCCAGAAGGAACGCTGGGCCGCGGTGGTCGATGCCGTGGGCTCGCACACCCTGGCCAATGCGTTGGCGCAGACGCGCTACGGCGGCGTGGTGGCGGCCTGCGGCCTGGCCCAGGGCATGGACCTGCCCACCACGGTGATGCCTTTCATCCTGCGTGGCGTCACGCTGGCCGGCATCGATTCCGTGATGGCCCCTTTGCCCAAACGCCAGCGCGCCTGGGACCGCCTGGCGCGTGACCTTGACCCTGCATTGCTGGAGCGCATGGTCGAGGAAGTGCCGCTGGAGGACGCGATCGCCAAGGCCCAGCAACTCATGGCTGGCCAGGTGCGCGGCCGTGTGGTGGTCCGCATCGCCTGAAGGAGACAAGATGCTGCTCGAACTCGATGATTCCCAGCTGCTGCTGGTGGACTACCAGGGCAAGCTGATGCCCGCCATCCATGAGGGCCTGGCCGTGCTGGCCAACGCCAGTCGCCTGGCGCAGATGGCGCGCCTGCTCAAGGTACCGGTTTTCGCCACCGAAGAGAACCCCGCAGGCCTGGGGCCCACCGTGCCCGCGCTGCAGGCCCTGATCGCCCAGGCCGGCGGCAAGACCTTTCCCAAGATGTCCTTCAGCGGCGTGGCCGATGGCTTGGCCGAACTGCTGCGTCCGCCGGCGCGTGCGCCGCAAGGCAACGCGCGCAGCCTGCCCAAACATCTGCAGAAGCCGGCCCAGCCGGCAGATGGGCGCAACACCATTGTTCTGGCCGGTTGCGAGGCGCACGTCTGCCTGTTGCAGACGGCGCTGGACCTGCTGGACGACGAGTTCGAGGTCTGGGTCGTGACCGACGCCTGCGGTTCGCGCAGCGAGCGCAACCGTGATGCGGCCTTCGACCGCCTGGCCGGTGCCGGTGCCGAACTGGTGACGACCGAGATGGTGGCCTTCGAGTGGCTGCGCTCGGCCGAGCATCCGGCGTTCGCGGACGTGCTCCAGGTGGTGAAGGCGGGCGCCTGATGCCCGGCGTGTGCAAAGGCGGATCATGAAACGTGTTCTATCGGCAGGTCTGTTCGTGCTGCTGGCTGGCAGCGCCGCCGCGCAGGCCACGCCCCCGGCGGCAGCCAGCCCGGCCCCGACGGCCGATGGCAGCTATGTGGTCGATCCGCGCAGCAAGCTGGCCTGGCCCCGCTGTGTGGAGGGCATGGCCTGGAACGGGAAGACCTGTACCGGGCAGCCGCGTGAGATGACGTATGGCGAGGCCGTGGCCCTGGCCACGGCACGCTTCAAGGCCGAGGGGGTGGCCTGGCGCTTGCCGCGCCTGACGGAGCTGCGACGCTGGGCCGCCAGCGAGCAGGGCAAGGACTTGTTCCCGGCCGCACCGCAGGACTGGTACTGGACCAGCACCTCACGCATCGATACCACGCAGTCCAACCCCTACCATTACGGCAACATCCAGCAGGGACGCGGGGGCACTCAGGACAACCTGGGTGTCCAGCAGGGCTGGGCGGTGCACATGGGCACTGGCGAGGCGCGTGGCGATGTGGGTCGGCGCACGCCGCTGGTGGTCCGGCTGGTGCGACCACAGTTCTGAGCCAATACGTTTTCGGCGGGAGGCTCCTCCGGCAAACTTGGCGCGCGCAATCCGGGTCGGGTTTTTGCTGGTTTTCTGCTGGCGACCCATGGGGCGCAGGCCGCGGGCTACAGCGATCGTTTGGGGCTGCCTTGCATTTGGAGCCTCAATTTGCATGGGCATATCTGTGGTCTGAATGTCACATGGCAGGTGGTAACTCGGGTTGGATTTGGCCGGGCCGGCGCGGATTCCTAGACCTGCGCTATAGGATATATCCGTCAACTAACTAGATAGGGGAGCAACGAGACATCATGAATATTTCCATATTCATTTCCAAACTCAGTCTGATATTTTTTGTGTCGCTGGGGACAGCAACTGGGACCATCGCCCAGCCCGTGAGTCAGAACAAGGCCCCGTCCACGGCAGACAGGGCCGCGGTCGAAGTGGATTTCTGGAAATCTGTGGAGCGCATGGACACAGCCGATGCGTACGCAGCGTATCTGGATGCTTATCCTAACGGGCGTTTTGCCCTCCTCGCACGGTTAGCGATGAAGCGTTCATCTGGCAACGTACAGCCCACGATCGCCAGTACAGCTCCAGTGACCCCAACATTGGGAATCAGTGCGCCCGCAGTGGCGGCCACCATCACGCAGCCCCAGGTCTCTACTGCCGCAGGCAGGCTCAACGCATGGGCCGAGCCAGCTTCCGGGGCCATACCTCTTGGTGCTGGCCACAGGGTCCGGGGGCCAGGGGTGATCACGGTAGGTCGCTTGGGTGCCAGGAAACAACTGCCCATTCCCGAAGGGGAGTGGGTGGTGGTCGCAGCGACAGATCATGACAGCGATACTCAGCCCAGATATACGACAACCTCGACCTCAAGTGGTCCTGGTGCGGTCAAACTGACAACGCTGACGCTGGCCCAGTTCGAGGGGACAACAGCCAAATCCTTGCTTGTTGCGACGTTCAATCGCATAGTGAACGATATGCCCCGTTTCAGCTGGAAAGGCGCTGAGCAGTGCGCTGCGGCTGATCAGGCCCAAAACCCCGAATACCACCATATCCAAAGCAGCAGAAGCCTAAATCTTTGCGTACAACTCCGCCATGAGCCCAATGGGGGTATTCAGGCCGTTTTTGTGCCGGCACACCGCAAGGAGATCAACCAGAACTTGGACAAGCTCGGAGGGCAGTTGGGGGCTTTCAATACTGAGTTGGAGCTCTACTTAGTGGACCGGTATGGCGCCTATATGCGCATCACTCGACTCGATTGCACGGAGGCTCAGCGGGGCCGCCCGGCCTGTGGTTTGCCGGGGAACCAGCCGGTCGGCCTTGCGACGCAGGTCACTTGGTCCAAGGCTTATGCGCAGCAGGCATACACAGGATTTGATCGCAATTTGGCGCTGCTCGAACTCAGTTCCCAGGCGGCGATGGGCAGCACGAACTGAGTCCGGTACGCTGATCGTCAAGCGCAAGCTCGGAGGCGAGAAAACAAAAGCGCCCTCATGGGCGCTTTTTGCTTAAGGCTGAAGAGGACTATTTGCCGTGTTTGGCGATCAGGTCCTTGGCGCTTTGCAGCAGTTTCTTGCCGTCGAAGCCGCGCTTGTTCATGTCGGCCACCCACTCGTTGTCCACTTCGCTGGAGCGCTTGACAAACTCCTGCGCCTCGGCATTGCTCAGCGTGTAGATGGTGTTGCCGCGCTCGACTGCCGGCTTGCGGCCCGGGATGTCGCTGGCCTGCTGCTGCTTGCCCAGCCAGCCCGAGGTGGCCAGGCCGGAGTTGTTGTCGATGACCTTCTTGAGGTCCGGTGCCAGCGACTCGTACTTGGCCTTGTTCATGGTCATGACGAAGGTCGTGGTGTACAGGCCCGTGTGGCCGGCCGGGAACTCGGTGTGGAACTTGGTGAGCTCGTGCACCTTGACGGCCGGCACCACTTCCCAGGGGATCACGCAGCCATCGATCGTGCCCTTGGACAGCGCGTCCGGGATCTGCGGCAGCGGCATGCCTACCGGCGTGGCGCCCACGGCCTGCAGCAGCTTGGTGACCTGGCGGGTCGGGCCGCGCATCTTCAGGCCCTTGAGGTCGTCCGGGGTCTTGATCTGCTTGGCCTTGGTATGGAACATGCCGGGGCCGTGCACGTGCAGGGCGATCGGGTGTGTGTCCTTGAATTCGTCGACCGCCACGGTCTGCACGTATTCCCAATAGGCCTTGGAGGTGGCCTCGGCGTTGTTGAGCATGAAGGGCAGCTCGAACACCTCGATGCGCGGGAAGCGCCCGGCGGTGTTGCCCGGCAGTGTCCAGACCACGTCGACCACGCCGTCGCGGGCTTGGTCGTAGAGCTGCACCGGCGTGCCGCCCAGCTGCATGGCCGGATAGGCCTCGAACTTGATGCGGCCACCCGATTCCTTCTCGACCTTGTCCATCCACGGCTTGTGCATGGTGTTCCAGACGGCCGACATGGGGGACATGAAGGTGTGGAACTTGAGCGTCACGCTCTGCTGGGCCAGGCCCAGGGTCGGGACACCGAGTGCTGCAGCTGCAGCGGTGGATTTGAGCAGGGTACGGCGCTGGATCATGGTCTGTCTCCTCTTGAGGGTTCAGACTGCACCTTAGCCGAAATTCACATTGGCCCGTGCTGGGGCTTTCCCTCAAATCTAGGGACCCTCTGCAGAACTCGCGTTGCGCGCGGCGTGGATTTTGCGGGATGAGCCGCAAGGCGCAAAACCCAAGGCAAGCCTGAACGGCTTGCCTGGTTTTGCAACGCTACGGATCGCCCGCAAAACCACGCCCCTTCGGGTTCGAACCAAAACGGGCCCTTTGCCCACCAAACCCCTTGCGTGTGCTGGAGCACACGCTGCGTGGTGTTGGCGGCCAAATCATCCCGTTTTGGACTCGAACGCGCATGACGGGAGTTCTGCAGAGGGTCCCTGGCTGTTATGCCGCTGGCGTGCGTTCGCAGCGGCTAGCCCACGTACTTCACCAGCCACAGGGAAACGGCCGGGAAGAACAGCAGCAGCAGCGTGCGCAGCACGTCGCTGATGAGGAAGGGCATCACGCCGCGGTAGCTCTCGCTGATGGGCACGTCCTTGGCCATGCCGTTGACCACGTAGACGTTCAGGCCCACGGGTGGCGCCAGCAGGCCGAAGCCCACCGTCATCAGCACCATGATGCCGAACCAGATGGCCACCGATTCAGGGGGCATGCCGAAATCCAGGCCCATGACCATGGGGAAGAAGATCGGGATGGTCAGCAGGATCATGGACAGTTCGTCCATGACTGCGCCCAGCACCACGTAGAGCAGCAGGATGGCGGACACCACCATCAGCGGCGGCAGGCCCCAGCCGCCGACCACGCTGGCCAGCTGGGCCGGTACCTGCGTGAGCGTGAGCGCAGAGTTCATCAGGTCGGCGCCGATGAAGATCATGAAGATCATGGCCGAGCTCTCCGCCGTGGCGTAGAAGCAGTGCGCCAGCTTCTTGAGCGTCAGCTCGCGCAAGGCCAGGGCCATCACGAAGGTGGCCGCTGCGCCGACCGCCGCACCCTCGGTGGGCGTGAAGATGCCGCCATAGATGCCGCCGAAGACGATCAGGAAGATCAGCGCGATGGGGATGACCCCCTTGAGCGACTGCAGCGTGATCTTTTCAGTGACCACGTCCTTTTCCGGTGCCTGGCCCGGCACCAGGCGCACGTAGACCGCGATGGCGATCATGTAGCCGGTCATGGCGATGAGGCCCGGCACCATGGCCGCGGCAAAGAGCTTGGCGATGTTCTGCTCGGTCAGGATGGCGTAGATCACCAGCGGGACGGAGGGCGGGATCAGGATGCCCAGCGTGCCGCCGGCGGCCAGGGTGCCGGTGGACAGGCGGCCGGAATAGCCGTGGCGCTTGAGCTCGGGCAGGGCCACCGAGGTGATGGTGGCTGCCGTGGCCACCGAGGAGCCGCAGATGGCACCGAAGGCCGCGCTGGCCAGGACGGCGGCCATGGCCAGGCCGCCCTTGAGGCGCGACATCACGGCGCTGGCAAAACCGAACAGGGCCTTGGAAATGCCGCCCTGGGTGGCGAAATGCCCCATCAGGATGAACAGCGGGATCACCGACAGGTCGTAGCTGGCAAAACGCGCGAAGGCCTGGGTATTGAGGAAATTGGACAGCGGCAGCCAGCCGGCCTGGGTCACGTAGCCGATGGCCCCGGCCACGAACATGGCGATCGCAATCGGGATGCGTACCGCCATCAGCAGCAGCATGATGCCGAAGATCATCAGGGTCAGGGTCACGGGGGTCATATGCTGGCCCCCACGCTTGCCACTGTGTGTGCTGCGCTGCCCCCCGAGGGGGCTGAGTCCCGCGGCTCCAAGCCTGCCTGCGCAGGCTTGGACGGGACGAAGAGGCGCTGGCGTCTCGCCACGCCACGTTTCGCGCCTTGGGACGGCCCGGCGGCGCTCATGCCTGGACCTCCGGGTCAAAGCCCAGCAGGCCCTGGCTCAGGCCGATGAGGGCCGTGAGGATCAGGGGCGGCACCATCAGCGTGTAGACGATCCACTCGGGAAAACCCAGCATCATGGTGGCCGACTGCGTGCTCCAGGCGCTCAGGCCGCCGAGCACGGTGCGCCAGGCCAGCAGGGCCATGCACAGGCCCAGCACGAAGGCGCCGATGCGGTCCAGCGCGGCGGTGGTGCGCTCGCTGGCGCGGGCTGTGAAGAAGTCCACGATGATGTTGCCGCGGCGCAGCTGGCACCAGGGCAGGAAGAGGGCGATCGCCGCACCGGCGGCCACGCCCGTGAGCTCGAAATCACCGACCAGCGTGGTGCCGGTGGTGTTGCGCCCCATCACGCTGAGGCAGGTCATCAGCGTGATGACCGTCAGCAGCACACCGGCCAGGATGGCGCAGGCCTTGGCCAGTGTTCCCAACATCTTGTAGATCATGGGCCGCGATTGTAGGGGTGCTCCCGGTTCAGACCACCTTGAGGCGGATAGGGGTCAACCCTGCAACGCCGCCTTCCATCACGTCGCCCGGCACCACGGCCGCCACGCCCTCGGGGGTGCCGGTGTAGATCAGGTCGCCGGGGCGCAATTCCCAGGCGGTGCTGAGGTGCTCGATGATCTCGCCGATGTTCCAGATCAGCTTGGTGACGTCGCTGCGCTGGCGGTCCTGGCCGTTGACCTGCAGCCAGATCCCGGCCTTCTCCACGTCGCCGGCTTGCGCGGCTGGCGTGATGGCGCCGATGGGGCAGGCTTCGTCGAAGGTCTTGCCGATGCACCAGGGGCGGCCCAGCTTCTTCTGCTCGCCCTGCAGGTCGCGCCGGGTCATGTCCAGGCCCACGGCGTAGCCCCAGATGTGTTTCTTCGCGTCGGCGGCCTTGATGTTCTTGCCGCCCGTGCCGATGCAGGCCACCAGCTCGATCTCGTGGTGGAAGTCCTTGGTCAGGCTCGGGTAGTGCAGATCAGGGGTCTGGCCCGGCTCGATGACCAGGCAGTTGTCGGCCGGCTTGATGAAAAAGAAGGGCGGTTCACGGCCGGTGAAGCCCATCTCCTGGGCGTGGGCCACGTAGTTGCGGCCGACGCAGTAGATGCGGCCGACGGGGAAACGGTCCTTGCTGCCGACCACGGGCACTGAGACGGGGGCCGGGGCGGTGATGACGAAACTCATGCGAGCCTTTCTTCCTTGTGGATGCCCAGGGCCTCTTGCACCGGGCGGTCTGAAAAACTGAAGAGCACGCAACCGGCCGTCGACTGCAGGCGCAGCGCCTGCCAGGAGGGCACGACAAAATGGTCGCGGGCTTCGAAATCGAATCGTACCGGGCCCTGCGGGCCTTCGATGTAAGCAGTACCCGTACCCTCCACCACGCTGTAGACCGCGCCATCGGTCTGGCGCCAGCCCTGGCCTTCGAAGCCCGCAGGCAGGCGCTGCAGGAAAGGCTGCAGGGTGGGCATGGGTGTGCCGCCGGTCAGCGGGTTGATGTAGCGCAGCTTGTAGCCGTCGCTGGCGTCGATCGGTGCGCACCGCTCCAGCTGGTGCAGGGCCTCGCGGCTGCGCTCGTAGGGGTAGCTGAAGATGGGCGAGGTGGCACCGAAGGGCGCGTTGCCGCGCACCGGCGCCATGTTGTGGCCGTAGCGCGCGAAGCTGGCGCCTTCGGGGCGCGTGACCGGCTGCGAGCGGGTCGTGCCGTTTTCCGCGAAACCGGCGTCGAAGAAGCGGATCATGGGGATGTCCAGGCCGTCGAGCCAGACCACCGGCTCGTCCACCTCGTTGCCATGGTCGTGCCAGGTCCAGCTGGGCGTGATGATGAAGTCGCCCGGGTGCATGGTGCTGCGCTCGCCGTCCACGGCCGTGTAGGCGCCGGTGCCTTCCACGATGAAACGCAGCGCACTCTGCGTGTGGCGGTGGCTGGGCGCCACCTCGCCCGGCAGGATCAGCTGCAGCCCGGCGTAGAGCGACTGCGTCACGGCGGACTGGCCGCGCAGCGCCGGGTTCTCGAGGATCAGCACGCGGCGCACGGCCTCCTCGGCGGTGATGACTTCGCCGGCGCGTTGCAGATAGGGGCGGAGCTGCTCGTATTTCCAGTGGGCCGGCACGCAGGGCGAGGCCGGCTGCAGTGGCACCAGCGCGTGCAGCACCTCCCACAGCGGGCTCAGGTTCAGCAGCGACATGTCGCGGTAGAGCGACTGGCGGGCGGTGGCAGAAGGGTGGGGGGCGTTCATGGCCGGTTCCTGACGGTGACTGCCGATGGTAATGCCACGCACGTTTCGCGCCGGGGCAAGAATGGGTCGGGTACGGGCCCGGTCATCAGGGTGTACCAGGTGATTGTCATTTAATAAGCATACATATCAGTAAGCCAGGGTGCCGCCCGGGTTTTCCCGGGGGCGGCCGACTCCCTGCGCCGGGCGAATACACTTGCCGACCACCAGGAAGACGAACCCCATGAGCAAGAGCTACGACTTTCCCCACGCCCCGGGTCACCTGATCCGCCGGGCCCACCAGGTTTCGGTGGCCGCCTTCATGGAGGAGACGGCCAGCTACGACGTCACACCCGTGCAGTTCGCTCTGCTCAATGCGCTCATGGACACCCCGGGGGCGGACCAGGTCACGCTGGCTGCACGCGTGGCTTTCGATCCCGCCACCTCGGGTTCGGTGATCGGTCGTCTGGAGGCCAAGGGCTGGGTGCGGCGCGAGGCCGACCAGAACGACCGCCGCCGAAAGCTGCTCTGGATCACGCCTGAGGGCGAGTCGACCGTGCAGCAGATGAAACGCGCCGTGGCGCGGGTGCAGACCCGCATCCTGGGGCCACTCAATGCCACCGAGCGCGAGCAGATGATGCGCCTGCTGAGCAAGCTCGTGGCCGGCCACGCCAAGGATTGATTTCCGGGCGGACGTCAGGCTGTGTCCTGTCTTCGTCGCGGAACGCCGTGGAACCGGCTTTGCCGGGCCACTGGCGTTGCCCCCTTGAGGGGCTGAGGTCTGCGGCTCTGAACCTGCCTGTGCAGGTTCGGACAGACCGAAGAGACCGAGCCTCTGGCGCGGTCCCCGGGCAGTTACACGAAGTGAACTGTCAACGGGGGTGCTTCACGATTTCGCAAGCAGTGTGAAGTGCTCCACCTGTGGCGGCGCCGCGAAGAAGGGGCCCACGATGGCGCGCCACTCGGCAAAGGCCGGGGACTGGCGGAAATGCACGGTGTGGTCTTCCAGCGTGTCCCAGAAGATCATCAGCACATAACGGTCCGGGTGCTCGACCCCCTTGTTGACCTTGAAACCGCGGTAACCCCGGGCCTTGCTGATGACCGTGGCCAGGCCGCGCTGGATGGCTTCGTCAAAGGCGGTCTGCTGATCGGCGTGGATGCGGATGTCGGCAATTTCAAGAATCATGCGGGTCTCCTGATACGGGTGCTGGGCAGGTCGCAAGTCTACAAGCGACCGGCGGACGTGGCCTCACCATCCTGTTGCAGCATGGCGGGGTCGAAGAAGCACAGCGTATTGCGGCCGGCGCTCTTGGCCTTGTACATGGCCAGATCGGCCTGCTTGATCAGTTCTTCGCGGCTGTTCTGCAGGCCGCAGAAGATGGTGGCGCCGATGCTGGGTGTGCTGGGGTGTGAATGGCCGTTCAGATCGTAAGGGCGGTTCAGGCTGGCCAGGATTTTCTGGCCGACGGCGATGGTTTCCTCCTGGGCAACGAGTGCATCGGGGTTGAGCTCTTCGAGCAGGACCACGAATTCGTCACCGCCCAGGCGTGCCACGGTATCGGCCTGTCGCACGCACTCTTTCAGGCGCTGCGCCACCTGTTGCAGCAGCAGGTCGCCGTAATCGTGTCCCAGGGTGTCGTTGAGCTGCTTGAACCGGTCCAGATCGATGAACAGCAGGGCGCCGTGGTGCCCGCTGCGCATCGAGGCCAGCATGGTCTGCTGCAAGCGGTCATGCAGCAGCCGACGGTTGGGCAACTGGGTCAGGGCGTCATAGAAGGCCAGGGTGTGTGTCTGCTCCTCGGCCGCCTTGCGTTCGCTGATGTCGTGCATCGTCGCCACGTAATGCGTGACCGCCTCATCCGCGCCCCTGACCGCCGTGATGGTGACCGACTCGGGATAGATCTCCCCGTTCTTGCGCCGGTTCCAGATCTCGCCCTTCCAGCTACCGGTTGCCCTGATGCGCGCCCACATGGCGCTGTAGAAGGCGGCGTCGTGGCGGCCGGAACTGCGCAGGCGCGGGTTCTTGCCCACGATGTCACCGGCGGTAAAGCCGGTGATCTCCGTGAAGGCGCTGTTGATGCGCAGAATGACGCCGTTCTCGTCGGTGACGAACATGCCTTCCTGGGTCTGGAAAGCTTTCGCGGCAATCCGCAACTCGACGTCGTCCTTGCGGTGCTGCTGCATGGCCCGGCCCAGCAGCCACAGGGCGCCGATCACGACCAGGCTGATCATGCCGCCCAGCAAGAACAGCACTTCCTTGAGTCCGCGGATCTCCGTATGGGCGGTTTCCGGCGAACGCGACACCACCAGCAGCAGCGGGTAGGTGCTGACCCAGCGATGGGCAATGCCGCGTTCGACCTGGTCGAGTATCGAGTGGCGCAGGGAGTAACCCGTGCGCTGGCTCTGGTACTCGGCCAGCTGTGCGGCATCCATCCGGCTGTCCCGGTATTTCTCCAGATCGACCGAGCGGCTGATCAGTGCGCCGCGTGCCGACAGCACCGACATGATGGTGTCGGTGCCGACATTCAGGGTCTGGATGAAGCGGGTCAACTGCTCGGGTGGCAGGAAGACGACCATGACGCCAAGAAAGCGCCCGTCCTTGCCCAGCAGCGGACGTGCCAGCTGCAAGCCCCAGCGCTTGGTCAGGCGCCCCATGACCGGGTCGCTGATGTACAGCTGGTCCGGACCACCGTCGGCAAAGACGCGGAAATGTGCGCGGTCACCGAGATACGCAGGTGCCGGTTGGCCCGGTACGTCGGTGAATTTCGGGTAACCATCCGTGCCGATGACGGTGACGTGGACTTCGAAATCCCGGAAGGGGCCCTCACGCAGCAGGCGTATCGTGCGGTTGATGTCTTCGGGATGGTCCAGGTATTCGGCGCGCAGGAACAGCAGGGCGTTGTCCAGACTTTCGATCTGCCGCACCAGGGCGACATCGAGTACTTCGGACAGATGTACGAGTTCGCTGCGGAATTTGTCCAGGTGGTCCTGGTGGATGCGCCGCGACTCCCACAGCACGGTGCTCCAGATCAGCGCAAGCAGCAGGGCGCCAAGCCAGAGCAGTTGCATAGGCAGGGGCTGACGGCCACTCTGTGCGAAGCGTGTGCGGATGGGGGCCTGTAAGCCCGGTGTCCGACGGTCCATTCCAACGACCTAGTTTATTAAATAAGAATGGTCCGATTTTAGGTCGATGCATCACCCCTTGGTTGAGCCAACAAGCAGCAAAAAGGGAACTATTTCCGGTTTATCCTCGTTGGCATGAAGCTGCACAACTATTTCCGCTCCTCCGCCTCTTTTCGCGTGCGCATCGCGCTGGCGCTCAAGGGCCTGGCCTACGACTACATCCCCGTCCATCTGGCGCGCGGCGACCACAAGCTCCCGGGTTACGCCGAGGTCTCGGCCGACCGCCTGGTGCCGCTGCTCGAAGTCGACGGCGAGCGCTTTTCCCAGTCGATGGCCATCATCGAGTACCTGGACGAGACCCATCCCCAGCCGCCGCTGCTGCCTGCCGACGCGGCCGGCCGTGCCAGGGTGCGCGCGCTGGCCCAGTCCATCGCCTGCGAGATCCATCCGCTCAACAACCTGCGGGTGCTCAAGTACCTGGTGCGTGAGCTCAAGGTCAGCGAGGACGCCAAGAACACCTGGTACCGCCACTGGGTGCGTGAGGGCCTGGAGAGCTTCGAGCGCCAACTGGCCACCCTGGCCGCGTTGCGCCAGCAGGCCGGCCTGCCGCCCTCGGTCTACTGCTGGGGCGGCACGCCCACCCTGGCCGACTGCTGCCTGGTGCCGCAGATCTTCAACGGCCAGCGCTTCGACGTGAACCTCGACGGCCTGCCGCTGACCATGGGCGCTTTCAACGCCTGCATGCAACTGCCGGCCTTCCAGCAGGCGCAGCCCTCCAGCTGCCCCGACAACGAACCCTGATGCATCCGGATTGGCTGATCCCGAAGTGGCCCGCGCCGGAGCGGGTGCGCGCGGTCTGCACCACGCGCGCCGGTGGCCGCTCGCAGCCGCCTTACGACAGTCTCAATCTCGGTGACCACGTGGGCGACGACCCGCTGGCTGTGGGCACCAATCGTGCCCTGCTGGCCCAGGCCCTGGCCGCGCATCCGGTCTTTCTGAAACAGGTGCATGGCAGGGGCGTGGTGGCGCTGGATGCGCACACGCCCCAGGGCACCGAGGCCGATGCCTGCCTCACGCGTGAGCGCGGCGTGGCCTGCACCATCATGGTGGCCGACTGCCTGCCGCTGCTCTTCACTGACAACCGAGGCAGCTTTGTCGCTGCTGCCCACGCCGGCTGGCGTGGCCTGGCGGGCGAGGGCGGGGTGGGTGTGATCGAAACCCTGCACGCTGCCCTGCAGGTCGACGCACGCGAGCTCATGGTCTGGCTGGGTCCCTGCATCGGCCCGCAGGCCTTCGAGGTCGGCCCCGAGGTGAAGGCAGCTTTCGAGGTCTGGAGCCCGCGGGCGACCAGTTGTTTCCATCCGGCGACCGCGCCCGGCAAATGGCTGGCCGACCTGCCGGCCCTGGCAAGACGGCGTCTGGCAGCGCTGGGGATCGGGCAGGTCTACGGCAACGACAGCTCACCATCGTGGTGCACCGTCACGAATCCATCACGGTTCTTTTCGCACCGGCGCGACCGCGTCAGCGGCCGCCTCGCTGCCTGCATCTGGCTGGGCTGAACCGGTCTGCGCATCCTGGGCCTGCTGCCAGGCCGCCACTTCATCGGCCTCGCGCTGTTTGCGCATCTTTTTGCGCGCCGGCGTGCCCAGGATGTAGAGCAGCAGGGCCACCGGCCCCACGCCATACAGCAGGAAGGTGATGATCGCGCCCAGCACGGTACCGATGGGGCTGGTGGCCTCGGCCACGGCCATCATCAGCGCAACGTAAAGCCAGCCGATGGCTATCAGTATCAGGAACATGGGTAATTTCGGTTTTGTCAGGATAACGAAGGTCCAAGCCTGACATACTGGAAGCGTATTTCCAGCACGAAGGACCCAGCGTGACACAGGATACCCCCGAATTTTGGGCGCAAGCGGCGCAGCAGTTCCAGCAGGCCTACGGTGACAGCTGGCTCAAGCTCTTCCAGTCCTTCCAGGGCGCGCATCCCGGCCAGGGCCCCGCCGCACTCCCGGCGATGGAGCATCCGGTGAGCATCCCGCCCGACAAGCTGCAGGCACTGCAGCAGCAGTATGTGCAGGACCTCACGCAACTCATGCAGCAGGGCGCCAGTGCGGCCGTGAGCGGCGACCGGCGTTTCGCCGCGCCGGCCTGGGGCGAGAACCCGCTGGCGGCCATGACGGCCTCCACCTACCTGCTCAATGCCCGCCTGCTGATGGAGATGGCCGATGCCGTGCAGGCCGACGCCAAGACGCGCGCGCGCATCCGCTTTGGCGTGGAACAGTGGGTGGCGGCCAGCGCGCCCAGCAACTACCTGGCCTTCAATGCCGAGGCCCAGAAGAAGGCCATCGAGACCAAGGGCGAGAGCATTGCCAGGGGCATGCAGAACATGCTGCACGACCTCGGCCAGGGCCATGTGAGCATGACCGACGAAAGCCGCTTCGAGGTCGGCAAGAACGTGGCCACCAGCGAAGGCGCCGTGGTCTACGAGAACGAGCTCTTCCAGCTCATCGAATACAAGCCGCTCACCGAGAAGGTCTACGAGCGGCCCTTCCTGCTGGTGCCGCCCTGCATCAACAAGTACTACATCCTGGACCTGCAGCCCGAGAACTCGCTGATCCGCTACGCCGTGGCGCAAGGGCACCGCACCTTCGTGGTGAGCTGGCGCAACCCGGATGAGAGCCTGGGCCACAAGACCTGGGACGACTACATCGAGGACGCCGCCATCCAGGCCATCCACGTGGTGCAGGAGATCAGCGGCGCCGAACAGATCAACGCCCTGGGTTTCTGCGTGGGCGGCACCATCCTGGGCACGGCCCTGGCCGTGCTGGCCGCGCGCGGCGAGCAACCCGTGCACAGCCTCACCCTGCTCACCACCTTCCTCGACTTCAGCGACACCGGCATCCTCGACGTCTTCATCGACGAGAACTCGGTGCGCCTGCGCGAGCAGCAGATGGGGCAGGGCGGCCTGATGGCCGGGCGCGACCTGGGCTCCACCTTCAGCTTCCTGCGCCCCAACGACCTGGTCTGGAACTACGTGGTGGGCAACTACCTCAAGGGCGAAACCCCGCCGCCCTTCGACCTGCTCTACTGGAACAGCGACAGCACCAACCTGCCCGGTCCCTTCTACGCCTGGTACCTGCGCAACACCTACCTCGAAAACAACCTGGTCAAGCCGGGCAGGCTCACCGTCTGCGGCGAAAAGGTGGACTTGCGCAAGGTGGACGTGCCCGTCTACATCTACGGCTCGCGCGAAGACCACATCGTGCCCATTCCCGGCGCCTACGCCAGCACCCAGGTGCTGCCGGGCAAGAAGCGTTTTGTCATGGGCGCTTCCGGACACATCGCGGGTGTCATCAACCCGCCCGAGAAAAAGAAGCGCAGCCACTGGATCCGCGCCGACGGCAAGCTGCCCAAGAGCTTCGACGCCTGGTTCGAAGGCGCCGACGAACACGCCGGCAGTTGGTGGACCGACTGGGCCGCCTGGCTGGAGAAACAGGCTGGCAAGCAAATTGCTGCACCGAAAAAGTATGGCAAGGGCAGCAAATACAAGGTGATCGAAGCGGCCCCGGGCCGTTATGTGAAACAGAAAGCATAGGAGACACATCATGGAAGACATCGTCATCGTTGCCGCGGCACGCACCGCGGTTGGCAAGTTCGGCGGCGGCCTGGCCAAAATGCCGGCCACCGAACTCGGCGCCATCGTCATCAAGGCCCTGCTGGAGCGCAGCAAGGTGGATGTGGGGCAGATCGGAGAAGTCATCCTGGGCCAGGTGCTTGCCGCCGGCGCCGGCCAGAACCCGGCGCGCCAGGCGCTCATGAAAAGCGGCTTGCCCAAGGAAATTCCGGCGCTCACCATCAACGCCGTCTGCGGCTCCGGCCTCAAGGCCGTGATGCTGGCGGCCCAGTCCGTGGCCACGGGCGACAGCGACATCGTCATCGCCGGCGGCCAGGAGAACATGAGCCTGGCGCCCCACGTGCTGCCGGGCTCGCGCGACGGCCAGCGCATGGGCGACTGGAAGCTGATCGACACCATGATCGTCGACGGCCTGTGGGACGTCTACAACCAGTACCACATGGGCATCACGGCCGAGAACGTAGCCAAGCAGTACGGCATCACCCGCGAGATGCAGGACGCGCTGGCCCTGGCCAGCCAGCAGAAGGCTGCCGCCGCGCAGGATGCCGGCCGCTTCAAGGACGAGATCGTGCCGGTGCTGTTGCCGCAGAAAAAGGGCGACCCGCTGGTGTTCGACGCCGACGAGTTCATCAACCGCAAGACCAATGCCGAAGCCCTGGCCAGCCTGCGCCCGGCCTTCGACAAGGCCGGCGGCGTGACGGCGGGCAATGCCTCGGGCATCAACGACGGTGCCGCCGCCGTGATGGTCATGACGGCGAAGAAGGCTGCCGCGCTGGGGCTCAAGCCCCTGGGCCGCATCGCCAGCTACGCCACCAGCGGCCTGGACCCGGCCACCATGGGCATGGGCCCGGTGCCGGCTTCCACCAAGGCCCTGCAACGCGCCGGCTGGAAGGCGGCTGATCTGGACCTGCTGGAGATCAACGAAGCCTTCGCGGCCCAGGCCTGCGCTGTCAACAAGGAGATGGGCTGGGACACCAGCAAGGTCAACGTCAACGGTGGTGCCATTGCCATCGGTCACCCGATTGGTGCATCGGGCTGCCGCATCCTGGTCACGCTGCTGCACGAGATGCAGCGTCGTAATGCGAAGAAGGGCATCGCCAGTCTTTGCATCGGCGGCGGCATGGGGGTTGCATTGACCATCGAGCGCTGAGGGTTTGCCCCACACGCGGGTTTTGCCTAGGGCCGCCGGCAGAGCGCAGCCCTTAGATTGAGAACGAGTTCAACGAGGAGAGCATCATGAGTAAGAAAGTAGCCTACGTCACCGGCGGCATGGGTGGCATCGGCACCGCCATCTGCCAGCGCCTGCACAAGGAAGGTTTCACGGTCATCGCCGGCTGCGGCCCCACGCGAGACTTCGACAAGTGGCTGGGCGAGCAGAAGGCCCTGGGTTACACCTTCTACGCTTCGGTCGGCAACGTCGGTCTGTGGGAGTCCACCGTGGAGGCCTTCAGCAAGACCAAGGCCGAGCACGGCCCCATCGACGTGCTGGTCAACAACGCCGGCATCACCCGCGACCGCATGTTCCTCAAGATGACCCGCGAGGACTGGGACGCCGTCATCGAGACCAACCTCAACTCCATGTTCAACGTCACCAAGCAGGTGGTGGGCGATATGGTGGAACGCGGCTGGGGTCGCATCATCAACATCAGCTCGGTCAACGGCGAGAAGGGCCAGGCCGGCCAGACCAACTACTCGGCCGCCAAGGCCGGCATGCACGGCTTCACCATGGCGCTGGCGCAGGAAATGGCCAACAAGGGCGTGACGGTCAACACCGTGAGCCCGGGTTACATCGGCACCGACATGGTCAAGTCCATCCGCCAGGACGTGCTGGACAAGATCGTCGGCACCATCCCCGTCAAGCGCCTGGGCGAGCCGGGTGAGATCGCGTCCATCATTGCCTGGATCGCCAGCGAGGAGAGCGGGTACTCGACCGGGGCGGATTTCTCGGTCAATGGCGGGCTGCACATGGGCTGAGATGTTCCGGCTCTTGTCAAAAGCAAACCCCGCCGTAGCGGGGTTTGCTTTTGGTTGGTCGGCTAATTGCTTAAGACTTAAATTGATGCTAATTGATATCTAGAATGAAAAATTAGGTTTTAGTGCTTATATGTATGACACCACTTCTAAGTCAGATAGTTCGTCTAACGAAAAATATTCTGTTGCGAGTAGAAGACTCAGAAAGACGACCATCACTTCAATTTTTTGCAGGAAAGCAAAAGCCTTTTGTTTTTCCCAGTGGGATCGCTTTATCTTGGTGGTACACCGCTGACACATTTCAGGCGATTGAGAGTGTTTCTTTGCTGGTAATTGAAGACTCATCAGAATTTAGAAATTGTGATCTTGAATCTGTTTCAGATGCGGTAACAACAACGCTGCAGGAAATATGCCTCGACAATAAGATTTTCGATGGGGACGCTGTATTCCTTTGCCGAAATAGAACCTTATTTGATTGTCGTGTAGTCCCTGTCCCGCAATTTGCAGCCTCAATACAAGGAGAAATTGAATCCAATCTTCGGCAGCGGATAGGCCATCGATGTGTTCTCTACGCAGTTCCTCGATTCCAGGTCCCAAGTTTTTCTCTAGATAACGACTCTGTTCGTCTCATAAAAAGAGACGATGAGGTGGCGTGGAATCAACTGGTTGAGAAGGGATACAGGTTTAGTGGTTGGACACCGCTTCGCCCGCAAATCGGAAATGATGGGGATCGTACATTCTCTCCCCCTGGTCATTTCGAGTGTGTTCTTGTTGCGGAAGAGTACGGAACGTCAGATGGGGTTAGATTTAGCGGTGCCCTGAAGTTTAGGACGTTGGCGGCAATCCTGTTTGCGATTGCGTCGGAAAGTGCTGCCAGACCTTTTTTTAAGGCTATGAGCTATCCATATGAATTTCTCATTCAGTTCCCCCATCGATTGTCGAAAGAAGCTCAGATAACGAGAAAAGATTGTGATCCTGTTATGCCGTTTTATGTCACCGACATACCACTTTCCTCTAAGGACGTAGCATTAATCCAAGATTGGTACGCCAGCAGTTCTAGGTGTTCCGGTTCAGATCGAAGTCGAATTGAGAAGTCCACTCATTTCTTTAATAGGGGGATGAATTCGGGCGACATCGAGGCCTACATTAATTATTTTGTTTCTCTTGATGCAATGTTTGGAGAGCGTGGCTCAGTTGAAAAGTCGATTCTGCAGGGGTTGCAAGAACTCAATCTGCCATCAGTCTTAATTGAAAAAGCGTCTTGGCTGTTTGAACTTCGTAATGAAATCGTTCATGGAGGAAGTAGATTCATTTCGGAATGGTCGAAGTTCAGGCGATACAGGCAGCATTTTCAAACTCAACCTGCCGACGATGTTCGACTTCTCGCCCAGACGGTTTTGCTTCGCGCGCCTTATCTTTTTTCCTCGTAGTTAAGGTGTCAAGGTGAACTTTGCTTTTAGACGACGCGACTGAAAAAAATCTTCTTCCTTGCGGGCGAAATCTGCTCGACCTATTTCGCCAATTCGTAGTCGTTCGGCGACTGTGATTGCTGCTCCATTCTTCACCGCCACCACCTCCGCCATGATGGACAGCGCAATCTCCGCCGGCGTCTTGCTGCCGATGTACAGCCCGGCCGGCCCGTGCAGGCGGTCCAGCACCTCATACGAAATATCGAAGTGCTCATGCAGCCGTTCGCGGCGTGTGGTGCTGTTGCGGCGGGAGCCGATGGCGCCGACGTAGAAGGCCTCGGACTGCAGGGCGTCGATCAGCGCCAGGTCGTCGAGCTTGGGGTCGTGCGTGAGGGCGACGACGGCGGTGCCCGCGTCGGGTTTGAGTCGCAGAATCAGGTCGTCGGGCATCTCATGCGTAAGCGTTACGCCGGCCAGGCTCCAGGTGGCGCGGTGTTCTTCGCGCGGATCGCACACAAACACCTCGAAGCCCAGACTCAGCGCCATCTGGCTCAGGAAACGCGAGAGGTCGCCCGCGCCGATGACGATGAGACGGGCCTGCGGGCCGAGGTAGGTGGTCAAGGTGGCTTCGTCGAGCTGCGGCACGCCATCACGCCGGCCCGGGCGCAGGGTCACCGCGCCGGTCTTCAGGTCCAGCACGCGTTCGGTGCTTTGCCGTTGCTCACAGGCGACCAGCAGGTCACCCAGGCGGCTGTGCGGCGCCACGCGCTCCAGCACCAGTTCCACCGTGCCGCCGCAGGGCAGGCCGAAGCGATGCGCTTGGTCGGCCGAGATGCCGTAGCGTTGCACGGTGGGCGCGGCGCCGGTCATGGCCGCTTCCACGCCGCCCTCGCGGATGCGGTGGATGAGGTCGTCCTCGATGCAGCCGCCCGAGACCGAGCCCACGGTCTCGCCCCGGCCGTTGATGGCCATGAGCGAGCCGGGCGGGCGCGGCGAGGAGCCCCAGGTGCGGGCCACGGTGACGAGCACCACGGCCTGCCCCTCGGTCAACCAACGCTGCGCGGTGCGCAGGACCAGGGTGTCGAGATCCTCCATGGGCTCAGGCCAGCTTGAAGGGCAGTTCGCGCGGCGTCTTGCCGGTCAGGCGCGCGATGGCGTTCGCGAAAGCCGGGGCCAGCGGTGGCAGGCCGGGTTCACCCATGCCGGTGGGCGCGTCGGTGCTGGGCACCACGTGCACGGCGATCTGCGGCATGTCGGTGATGCGCGGCACGGCGTAGTCGCCGAAGTTGCTCTGCTGCACCTCGCCGTCCTTGAGCGTGATGGCCGCACCGGGCAGGCACATGGACAGGCCCATGAGTGCAGCACCCTGCACCTGCGCTTCCACGGTGCGCGGGTTCACCACCAGGTTGCAATGCACGCCGGCTGTCACACGGTGCAGCACGGGCTGGCCGTCCTTGACCGAAGCTTCCACCACATAGGCCACCACGGTGCTGAAGGACTCGTGCACGGCCACGCCCCAGGCGCGGCCCCGGGGCAAAGCCTTATTGCCGTAGCCGCTTTTCTCCACGGCCAGCTGCAGCGCGGCGCGGTGGCGCGGGTGCTTGTCGCCGATGAGTTTGAGGCGGTAGGCCACAGGGTCTTGCTTGGTGGCGCGGGCGATCTCGTCGATCAGCGTCTCCATCACGTAGGCCGTGTGGGTGGACCCCACGCTGCGCCACCAGAGCACGGGCACGTTGAGCTTGGGGTGGTGCACGGTGAGGCGCATGGGGATGGGGTAGGGCTCACGCAGGCCTTCGACGGCGGTGGCGTCGATGCCGTTTTTCACCTGGAAGGCCTCGAACACGGAGCCAGCGAGGATGGACTGGCCCACCACGACGTGGTCCCAGGCCAGCACCTTGCCCTTTTCATCGAAGCCGATGCGCGCGCGGTGCAGGTGCATGGGGCGGTAGTAGCCGCCCTTGATGTCGTCCTCGCGGCTCCAGAGCGTGCGCACGGGCACGTTCAGGCCCGCAGTGCGCGCGGCCTTGGCGATGGTGCAGGCCTCGACCACGTATTCGCTGCTGGGAATGGCACGTCGGCCGAAACCACCGCCTGCAGCCTGCACATGCACCTTGATCTGCTCGGGCTTGAGGCCCAGCACACGGGCTGCGGCCATGCCGTCGAGGCCCGGCATCTGTGAGCCGACCCAGAGCTCGGCGCCCTGGTCGCTGATCAACACGGTGCAGTTCAGCGGCTCCATAGGCGCGTGGGCCAGGTAGGGGAAGACGAACTCGGCCTCGATCTGTTTCGGGGCACCGGCCAGGGGCCCCATGTCGGCGTCGAAGTGGCGCGGGCCGCTCTCCTGGGCCATCTGCCGGTACTGGGCCAGCTGGCGTTCGCTGTCCACCTTCTCGACATTGCTGGTGTCCCACTGCAGCTTGAGCGCGTCGCGCCCCTGCTTGGCGGGCCAGTAGCCCTCGGCGATCACGGCCACGCCTTCGGCACCGCGGTCCAGCGGCACCCGCAGCACGGCCTTGACGCCGGGCACGGCACGCGCCGCGCTGTCGTCGACCGAGGCGAGCTTGGCGCCGAAGACGGGCGGGCGCGCGATGACCGCGGTGAGCTGGCCGGGTTGGCGCACGTCGATGCCGAAGTTCTGCTGGCCGCTGCTCTTGGCCTTGGCGTCCAGGCGACCGGTGGGCTTGCCGATGATGCGGAAGTCTTTCGGGTTCTTCAGCGTCACCTTCTCGGGTACGGGCTGGGTCATGGCAGCCTCGGCCAGTTCGCCGTAACCCGCCTTGCGGCCGCCAGGGCCGAGCACCCAGCCGGCCTGCGTGCGCAGGCTCTGCACGTCCACGTTCCAGCGCATGGCGGCGGCGGCCAGCAGCATGGCGCGGGCGCGGGCACCGAGTTCGCGGTATTGCGTGTAGCTGTTCTTGATCGAGTTGGAGCCACCGGTGAGGTGCATGCCGAAGAGCGGGTCGGCATAAGCGGGGTTGTTCGTGCCGTGCTGGCTGCGCACCTTGCTCCAGTCGGCGTCCAGCTCCTCGGCCAGGATCATGGGCAGGGCCGTCTGCACGCCCTGGCCGAACTCCAGGCGGTTGACGGTGACGGTGACCTCACCGTCGGTTGCGATCTGCACGAAGGCCGAGGGTTGTTCGGTGGGCTTGAGGCCGGCCGCGGCAGCCGGCTGGGCCGTGGCCAGGCCGGGGTAGACGCCGAGCGCCAGGCCGCCGGCACCGGCGAGCTTGAGGAAGCTGCGGCGTGGCAGGGCGGTCATGTCGGTCTGTTCATCGCGGGCCAGCAGGTGTTGCAGGGCGCGCGGCATTTCTTGGGCGAGGGTGGTGGGCAACATGGGGTGCTCCTTCAGGCGAGTGTCTTGGCGGCGTCGGCCACGGCGGCGCGGATGCGGGCATAGGTGCCACAGCGGCAGATGTTGCCGGCCATGGCGCTGTCGATCTCGGCGGCCGTGGGCTGCTTGCCGCGCGGCAGGGATTTGAGGAAGGCGGTGGCGCTCATGATCTGGCCGCTCTGGCAGTAGCCGCACTGCGCGACGTCGTGCTTGACCCAGGCGGCGTACACGGCGGCACCCACACGGTCCTTGCCGTCGGTGACGGCTTCGATGGTGGTGATCTTGCCGTTCTGCGCGGCCGAGATGGGCGTGACGCAGGAGCGGATGGCCTGGCCGTCCAGGTGCACGGTGCAGGCGCCGCACAGCGCCGCCCCGCAGCCGAACTTGGTGCCGGTCATGCCCAGGTTGTCACGCAGGGCCCAGAGGATGGGGGTGGTGGGGTCGGTGTTGAGCGCATGCTCGCGGCCGTTGACGTGGAGGGTGTTCATGGCAGTGCGTGCTCCTTGGGTAAAGGTCGGTCGGGGATCGGTGCCGGAAGTGTCCGCCCTGGTCCGGCGGCGGGCTTGCCGTTTCCGATCTATTTTTTGCCTTTTCTGATCGACTGTCATCAAAAATCATCGCCGCCAAACCGGGGGAGGTACAGTGCGGACCATGGCGCACCACGCAACCATCCGCTCTGTGACAGAGTCGTGACCGCGCCCGTTCCAACTGCCTTGAAGGTTTCAGCATGAGCATCGCCACCCTGGCCCAGGAAATCGGCCGGATTGCCCGAAATGACGGCGATTACCAGACGGCCATCCCCCAGCTGCTGATGGCTCGGCGCAGCGGCCGCACGGAGCCGCTGGCCTGCATCTACATGCTGGGCCTGGCCGTGGTGGCGCAGGGCGGCAAGCAGGTGACCATGAGCGACCAGGTCGTGAACTACGGGCCCGGCCAGTCCCTGCTGGCAACGGTGGACTTGCCCGTGGTCTCGCAGGTCACGCAGGCCGATCTGGCCCAACCGTTTCTCGGCATGCTGCTCACGCTGGATACGCGCGCGCTGGTGCAACTGGCCGCGGACATGGAACTGCCGCCTTTGCCACGCGACCAGGCCGCACGCGGCATATCGCTGGGCCCGCTGGACGAGCCGCTGCTGGACGCGGTGATCCGCCTGGTGCGGCTGCTGCAGGAGCCGCAGCACATCGCACGGCTGGCGCCCCTGATCCAGCAGGAGATCATGGTGCGCCTGCTGACCGGTCCGCACGGCCCCTACCTGCGGCATCTGATCGCCGCGGGCTCACCGAGCCACCAGGTCGCGCAGGCCATCGCCTGGCTCAAGCTGAACTTCAGCCGTGATGTGCTGATGGACGAGCTGGCCGAACGCGCGCACATGAGTCCTTCGACCTTCCGCCAGCATTTCCGCCAACTCACGGGCATGAGCCCGCTGCAGTACCAGAAGCAGCTGCGCCTGCAGGAGGCGCGCCAGCTCATGCTGACGCAGGCCCTGGACGCCAGCAGCACGGCCGCGCGTGTGGGTTACGAAAGCGTCTCGCAGTTCAACCGCGAGTACAGCCGCCAGTTCGGCGCGCCGCCACAGCGCGACATCAGGCGCATGCGGGAGTTGCCGGGTGGAGGCGTGGTGCAGGCCCTCTGACCTGGGCCTTTAACGCTTCAGGGTACCGCGCACGAAGAGCCAGGTCATCCCCGCCGAGCCCGCGATGCCCGCCACCATGGGCAGGCCCGTGCCATCCACAAAGAGACCGACGATGGCCATCACCACCGCACCCGTGGCGAACTGCAGCGTGCCCATCAACGCCGACGCGGTGCCGGCAATCGGCCCGTGGTCTTCCAGCGCCAGGATGGCCGAGGTGGGAATGATCAAGCCCAGGAAGCCGTAGCCCACGAAGAGCAGGGCCAGCAGCACGGGCAGGGCGTCCACGCCCAGCAGAAAGAGCGCCAGCAGCAGGACCATGACACCCGCGTAGCCGTGGGCGGCCATGCCGATCATGGGTTTCATGCCGAAGCGCCGACCCAGGCGGGCGGTCAGCTGCGACATGCCGATGAAGCTGGCCGCATTGGCCGCGAAGACGATGCTGTATTGCCGCGGTGTGAGGCCGTAGTGGTCGATCAGCACGAAGGAGGAGTTGGCCAGGTAGGCGAAGAAACTCGCGATGCCGAAGGCACCGATCAGCACCAGGCCCATGAAATGGCGGTCGCGCAGCAGCGTGGCATAGCCACGGAAGGCCTGGCGCCAGCTGCTGCCGGCGCGCTGCTCGGGCGGACGGGTTTCGCCCATCTGCGTGGCCACCAGGATCAGGCCCAGGGCGCCAGCGGCCAGCATGAACCAGAAGGTGCTGCGCCAGCCCAGCCATTCGATCAGCAGGCTGCCGGCCAGCGGCGCCAGGATGGGCGAGACGCTGAAGACCAGCATGAGCGTGGACATGAGGCGCAGCGCCTCGTGGCCCGTGTACAGGTCGCGCACCACGGCGCGTGGCACCACGCTGCAGGCGCAGGCGCCCAGGCCCTGCACGAAACGCATGGCCACCAGGGTGTGGATGTCGGGTGCCAGCGCGCAGCCCACGCTGCCGATGGCGAACAGCGCCAGGCCGAAGTACAGCGGCGGCTTGCGGCCCAGCATGTCGGAGGCCGGGCCGTAGATCAGCTGGCCCAGGCCCAGGGCGATGAAAAAGGCCATCAGGCTGCCTTGTACCGCGCCGATGGACGCACCCAGGCTCTGCCCGATGGAGGGCAGGGCCGGCAGGTACATGTCGATGGCGAAGGGGCCGATGGCCGAGAGCAGGCCCAGGACGAGGGCGGCGCGCAGAAAGCTGGTGGTCATGAAAACCTGCCGGTCGGTCGACCGGGGTGTCGTGGAATGATGAACATTGTCACGCTTGTGCGTGATCACGCTGATGATAGTCGGCCGGAGTCGTTGGCCGTGTGGGTGTTTGACGCTAAGCTTGAGACATGATGGACCTCCAGTCCCTGCTTGCCTCCCCCGTGGCCCTGCCCAGCATTCCCCGCGTGATCGCGCTGGCGCTGACCGAGCTCAACGCACCGGAGCCCGACGCCTTGCGTGTGAGCAGCTTGCTGGGCATGGAGCCGGTGATGACCGCGCGCCTGCTCATGGTGGCCAATTCCGCGCGTTTCCAGCGCCGCCGCCGCGTCGGCACCGTGAGCGAGGCTCTGGCCATCCTGGGCCTGCGACCGGTGCGGGACATGACCATCGAGGCGGCCATGACCAGCGCCTTTCGCAAGGTGGGCAGTGTGGACATGAAGCAGTTCTGGCGCTACAGCCTGGACACCGCGCGGCTGACGCAGCTCCTGACCCGGGCCAGGAAGGTGGAGGTTTCGCCTTATACGGTGGGCCTGGTCCATGCCCTGGGAGAACTCGTTTTGCATCGCGGCATGCCCAAGGAGATGGAGCAGCTCAACCAGCGCATCAACGTCTTCGCGCCCCAGCGGGCGCGTGCCGAGCGCGAACTGCTGGGTTATTCCTATGCCCAGGTCGGCGCCGGATTTGCGCGGGCCTGGCAACTGCCCGAGGCCCTGGTGGAGACACTGGAGCATCAGGACGCGCCCTTCGAGCGCGAGGACTACGAGCCCATGGCCGGCATCCTGCATGTGGCCTCCTGGCGCTGCCGCGCGCACGAGCTGGGCTACACGGAAAACAAGCTCGCCGTGAGCTTTCCCGACAAGACCGCCCTGGCCCTGGGCCTGGACGTGGGCGTGGTGCTGGCCCATGCGCCGGTCGACTGGGCGTCCAGCCAGGAGGCGCGGCTTTTTCTGGAATAGACGCGCCGGTTCAGGCCGCGTAGCCGAGCACGGCGAAGTAGTGCAGGGTGGTGCCGGCGGCGACGAAGACATGCCAGATGGCATGGGCGTAGCGCACCCGCGAGTCCAGCATGAAAAAGACCACGCCCGCGGTGTAGGCCACGCCACCTGCGACCAGCAGGGCCAGGCCGGCCGAGGGCACGCGTTGCACCAGAGGGACTGCGGCGATCAGCACCAGCCAGCCCATGAGGAGATAGAGACCGGTGGAGAGCCAGGGGTGCGAGAGGCGGTCAAAGGCCTTGAGCGTGACGCCCGCCACGGCCATGGTCCACACCAGGCCGAAGAGTGTCCAGCCCCAGGCGCCGCCCATGACACCCAGCGCAAATGGCGTGTAGCTGCCCGCGATGAAAAGGTAGATGGCGCCGTGGTCGAGTTTCATGAACACGCGCTTGGCGCGGCCCTGGGGCAGCGCGTGATACAGCGTGGAGGTGAAGTAGAGCAGCACCATGGTGGCCGCGAACACGGCAGCGCCCACGATGTTGGCGGCGCTCAAGGGACTGACCGCCACGATGAGGATGGGGGCAGCGATCAGGGCCCCCAGCAGTGCCAGGCCATGGCTCAGGCTGTTGGCGATTTCCTCGCCGAGGGTCTGGGGGCGTTCGCTCATGGGGAGCATTTTCGCACGCACGTATGAATGGCGTGTGTCAGGCGGGACATCAAACCTCAGGGAAGATCAGGCTGGTCACGGGCATCGGTGCCGGACTATTTGCGCGTGCGTTCCTTTTCGTAGTCCTCGTAGGTCTGCCGGTTCACGCGGCGCATGCAGTCTTCGTAGGCACCGGGTGGCTGGCGGCGGCATTCGTTTTCGGCACTGGCCCGGGCGCCTTCGTACCAGGCCCGGGTGCTGCAGCCGGCCAGCAACAGGCTGGCCAGAAGGGCGGACAGGAGGAGGATATGGTGATGCATGGGGTGAGTTTATAAGGGCTGGGCGCAGCCCTAACTGCCCCGGAGTTGACCTGCGTCAACGAAAAACGGGGATGGCTTCCTATTCTTCTGGGCCTTCCGCTTGCTTGCGGCGCACCGCGCCGGGGCATCGGATCCACCCGATCCTTACAAGGAGGAATCAGAGATGCAAACCCCTAAAGACAAGTTGCTCTGGATGTACGAGAAGATGGTCGAGATCCGGAACTACGAGGAGACCATGGCCAATGTCTACCTCGAAGGCAAACTGCCGCCCAATATCCAGGCCGGCCTGGCCTTCGACATCGGCTCGGGGCCGGTGCCCGGCGAGATGCATCTGGCGGCAGGGCAGGAGCCGGTGGCGGTAGGCATCTGCGCCCACCTGAAGCAGGACGACACGGTGGTTGGCACGCACCGGCCGCACCACTTCGCGATTGCCAAGGGCGTGCCGCTGAACCCGATGACAGCCGAGATGTTCGGCAAGGTCACCGGCCTGGGCAAGGGCAAGGGCGGGCACATGCACCTGTTCGATCCGGTGCACAAGTTCAGCTGCAGCGGCCTGATCGGCGCCAGCCTGCCGCCGGCCTGCGGCGCGGGCCTGGCCGCCAAGAAGCTGGGCAAGGACTGGGTGGCGGTGGCCTTCTTCGGCGAAGGCGCGGCCAACCAGGGCGCGGTGCACGAGTCGCTCAACCTGGCAGCGCTGTGGCAGCTGCCGGTGATCTTCGTCTGCGAAGACAACAAGTGGGCCATCTCGGTGCCCAAGACCAGCGCCACCTCCATCGAATGGGTTGCGGACCGCGCCAGCGCCTACGGCATGCCCGGCATCAAGGTGGCCCACAACGATGCGGTCGAGGTGTACGAGGCGGTGGCCCCGGCCATAGCGCGCGCGCGCAGCGGCAAGGGCCCCAGCCTGATCGAGGTGAAGACCGACCGCTACCTCGGCCACTTCCAGGGCGACCCGGAGGTCTACCGCCCCAAGGACGAAGTGACGAACCTGCGCAAGAACGACCCCATCCCGAAGCTGGCCGCACAGCTCAAGAGCGCCGGGCAGATGACGGATGCGGAAGAGGCGGCCATCGTGGCGCGCGCCAGACAGCGCGTGGCCGATGCCTTTGCCTTCGCCCGCAAGAGCGACTACCCCGCGCCGCAGGAAGCCCTGCAGCATGTCTTTGCCTGACCCGATTCCCCAGGAGGAACACCAGATGACCACGACACGCAAACTCACCATGGCGCAGGCGATTGCCGAGGCGATCGGCCAGGAAATGGAGCGCGACAACAAGGTCTTCGTCATGGGCGAAGACATCGGCAAGTACGGCGGCATCTTCGGTGCCACCGGCGGCCTGCTCGACAAATTCGGCCCCGAGCGCATCATGGACACGCCGATTTCCGAGACCGCCTTCATCGGCACGGCCACCGGCGCCGCCGCCGCCGGCCTGCGCCCGATCGCCGAGCTGATGTTCGTCGACTTCTTCGGCGTCTGCATGGACCAGATCTACAACCACCTGGCCAAGAACACCTATATGGCGGGCGGCAACATCAAGCTGCCGGTGGTGCTGACCACGGCCATCGGCGGCGGTTACAACGATGCGGCGCAGCACTCGCAGTGTCTCTACGCCACCTTTGCCCACATGCCGGGCCTCAAGGTGGTGGTGCCGTCCAACGCCTACGACGCCAAGGGCCTGATGACCCAGGCCATCCGCGACGACAACCCCGTGCTCTTCATGTACCACAAGGGCATCATGGGCCTGCCCTGGATGGCCTACTTCGAAGGCAGCAGCAACGAGGTGCCGCAGGAGCAGTACACCATCCCCTTCGGCGTGGCCAAGGTGGTGCGCGAGGGCTCGGACCTGACCATCGTCACGCTCAGCCAGATGGTGCAGAAGTCCCTGCTCGCGGCGGAAGAGCTGAAGAAGCAGGGCATCAGTGCCGAGGTGCTGGACCTGCGCACCCTGGTGCCGCTGGACCGCAAGGCCGTGCTCAAGTCGGTGGCCAAGACCGGCCGGCTGCTGGTGGCGGACGAGGACTACCTCAGCTTCGGCCTCACGGGCGAGATTGCTGCCCTCGTGGCCGAGAACCTGGACACCGTGGTCCTGAAGGCGCCCGTCAAGCGCCTGGCCGTGCCCGACGTGCCCATTCCCTACAGCCGTCCGCTGGAGAAGTTCGTCATCCCGCAGGTCGAGAACATCGTGGCGGCCTCGCAGGCGCTGATGAAGGGGCGTGTGGCCGAAGGGCAACCCGCATGACGGACATCACCCTGGCTGCCGAGGCATGGGAGGGTGTGGATGCAGCGGTCGAGGCGCTGGTGGACAAGTGGCTGGTGCAGGCGGGTGACACCGTGCGCGCCGGCCAGCCGCTGGCCAATGTGGTGCTGGTGAAGTCCAGCCAGGAGATCACCGCTCCCGCCGACGGCCGCATCGCGCAGATCCTGGTGCCGGCCGGCGGCACCTTTGCGCGGGGCAAGCCCGTCGCCACGCTGGCCTGATGCCGATCGCGAGCATTGCCGCCCAGGAGCAGGCCTGGAACCGCCAGCAGTTGGAGCAGCCGGTGGCGGCGCCGTTGTGGCGCGTCTGGACCTACGAGCAGCCCGCACTGGTGCTGGGCTGCTCGCAGCGCGCCCTGTACGAGCGCGTGCCCCGCAGCGCGTTATCCATGGAGGTGCTGCTGCGCGAATCCGGCGGCGGTGCCGTGCTCACCGGCCCCTGGCTGGTGAGCGTCTCGCTCGTGCTGCCGCTGGGCCACGCCTGGCTGGGGCAGGGCTTGCTGGAAAGTTATCGCCATCTGGGCCAGCTGCACGCTGATGCATTGGCTGAGCTGGGCGTGGTCGCCATGGCATTGCCGCCATTACAGATCGCCGGAACGCAGGCTGCACTCGCAGCACGGGGCCTGCCTGTGCTGGACTGGGCCTGCTTCGGCAGCCTCTCGCCCTGGGAAGTGGTCGATGCCGAGGGCCGCAAGCTTGTGGGACTGGCGCAGCGGCGCAGGCAGCACGGCGTGCTGCTGGTGGCCGGCACGCTGGTGACGGAACCGGACTGGGGCTTGTTGTGCGATGCGCTCGGGCGGCCGGACACCGCGACCCAGCTGCGGCAGCGGACGGCGAGTTGCGCGTGCTTGCTGGGCGGGACCTTGCCATCCGGCAAACTGGCCACGGCGCTGTCGCGTCGGCTGGCCCATGCGCTGACGGATGCGTGAGGAAGGGCGGCCTTGGGGGCCGGTTCACCCGCCTGTCAGCTTCTGGACCCGTTCGCCGTCCTTCAGCGAACTCGGCGGAAAGAGGATGACCTCCGTGCCCGGCGCCAGCTCGCTCTTGACCCAGGCTTCGCTGCCGTTGCGCGCCAGCACCTCCACCTCGTGCAGGCGGGCGCGGCCGCCTTCCACGGCGTAGAGCGCGGCGCGCGCACCGGAGGGGAAGAGGGCGCTGACCGGTACCTTGAGCGCATCCTTTTCGGTCTGCACCACGATGCGCACGTCGGCCTTGTAGCCATCCCCCAAGGCGTTCCACTGCTCGCGTGGGGAAAGGATGTCCAGCACCACGTTGACGCGCTGCTCCTCCACGCCCAGGGCGGAGATCTTGGTGAAGGCGGCTGGCTCCACCAGGCGCACGCGTGCCTGCAGCAGCTGCGCCCCCCCCCAGTTGGCCAGCGTGGCCGGCGTGCCGGGTTTGACCTGGGCGGCGTCTTCGGTCAGCAGGTCCACCACCACTTCCAGGTCGCCCGGGTCGCCCAGCTCCAGCAGCGGCGTGCCGGCCTGCACCAGGCTCTCGCTCTGCTGGCTGACCTTGAGCACCTTGCCGGTGACGGGCGACTTGATGGCCCAGCTGCGTTGCGCGGTGGTGCCGCCCTGGCTGAAGGTGCGGATGGCGATGCGCGCCTGCGCCAGCTCATGGCCGGTGGCGTCTTCTTCCTGACGCGCGCTGTCCAGCTCCTTCTGGCGCAGGCGAACGGTGAGGCGCCCGGTCTCGTTCTGCGTGGGTGAGACGAAGCCCTGCTGCGCCAGCGTCTCGCTGCGCTTGAGGTCGGCCACGGCCTGGTCCAGCGCGGCCCTGGCGCGCTCGACATTGGCGCTGGCGCGGCGCACGGCCGCTTCCATGGCGCCGATGCGCTCGTTCTGTTCCTGGCGCGCGCGTTCGTCCAGCAGGCCGGGCATGACGGGCCACAGCGTGGCCAGCACGGCATCGCGCGCCACGCTGTCGCCCTGCTTGAGCGCAATGCGCTGCACGCGGCCGGTCAGCGGGGTGGACACCACGTAGCGCTCGCGCAAACGGGTCTTGCCGTCTTCCTGCACGGCGCGCTCGAAGGGGCCGCGGCTCACCGCACCCAGTTCCACTTCGGTGGCCTGGGGCCAGAAGGCCCAGACCAGCAGCAGGACGGCGAGCAGCACGCTGCCGCCGGTCCACAGTTTTTTCCTGGAGAGATTCATGCTTGATTTCCCTGGCTTGATGTTTCTATTCTCGTGTCTTCAGCACGCCCACCAGATCCAGCGTGTCGATGCGCCGGCGCACGATCAATGCGCTGGCCACGCCGGCGGCCACCACGACGATGGCGGCATAGGCATAGGTGGGTGGCTGGATGATGAGGGGGAAGAAGAATTCGTCGGTCTTGATCAACTGCACGATGCCGGCGGCCAGCCAGTAGCCGGCCACCAGGCCCAGCGGAATGGCGATCAGGATCTCCAGCGCCAGTTCGCCCAGCAGGAAGGTGGAGACTTCGCCGCGGGTGAAACCCAGCACGCGCAGGCTGGCCAGTTCCCAGGCGCGTTCGGCCAGCGCGATGCGCGCATGGTTGTAGACCACACCCACGGCGATGATGCTGGCAAAGACGGTGAGGATGGCGCTGAAGACCAGCACGTTGCGCGCGGTGATCTCCTCGATGTTGCGCAACATCACGGACTTGCTGAAGGCCGCGGCCACACGCGGCAGGTTCTTGAGCCGCTCCAGCAGTTCGGGTTCATGGCCACGCTCGACCGAGAGGGCGATCACGTTGACGTGGTCGCCTTCCTGCAGCAGGCGGTTGAGGCTGCGCCGCTCGATGTAGGCACCCATGCCCATCATCTCCTGTACGGTGCCCATGACCGGCAGCTCCAGCACCTGGCGCCGGCCCTCGAGCAGTTCCACGCGCACGGTCTGGCCGGGTTTGATGTGCAGGCGCTCGGCCAGGCGGTCGGTGAGCAGCAGGCCGTCCTGCGGCGGGGAGAAATTTTGGTGGGCCACGTCCACGATGCGCTGCAACTGAGGTTCGGCGCTGCGCCCCTGCACGCTGCCACGCCAGTGGTGCTGGCCGTGCACCAGGCGCGCCGGCACGCTGCGCACGCCCTCCACGGCCGTGACGTGTGGCAGCCGTGCCACCTCGTAGGTGATGGGCGCGGGTGCGGCTTCCACCAGGCTGATGATGACGTCGCCGCGCAGCACCAGGCGGAACTGGGTGTGCAGCAGCAGGTCGATGGTGTCGCGCCAGAAGGTGCCGCTGATGACGATCGCCATGGAGGCGGCAATGCCGAAGATGGTGAGCAGGGTGCGCAGCGGGCGGCGCTGCATGGTGCGCAGGACCATGCGCACGGCCGGGCTGAAGACCTCGCGCAGGCCCCAGGCCTCGACAAAGCTGGGCCGAAAGTGCCCCGGTGCCGGCGGGCGCATGGCCTCGGCCGGGGCCAGCTGCACGGTGGCGGCAATCGCGCGCCAGGTGGCGCCCAGGGCGGCGACCAGGGTGATGGCGGTGGCGGCCAGGATCAGTTCGGGCCGCACGCGGTGGCGCAGCTCGGGAAAACGGAACACCTCGGCGTAGATGCCGGAAAACCAGTTGCCCAGCCAGGCGCCCACACCCAGACCGATCAGCACGCCGAGGATGACGATGAGCAGCACCAGCTTGACGTAGTGCGCGCCGATGGCCGCGTTGCCGTAGCCCAGGGCCTTGAGCGCAGCGATCTGTTCGCGCTGGGTGGCGATCTGGCGGCTCAGCACCACGTTGAGCAGGAAAGCCGCCACGGCCAGGAAGATGCTGGGCAGCACGGTGCCCATGACGCGTTGCTCCTTGATCTCGGAGTTCAGGATCATGTGCGACATCTGCTCGTCGCGGCCGTGCGCGCTGATGCCCCCGAAAGGTGCGAGCAGGCGGTTCAGGCCGTCGATCACGCGGCCCTCGCTGGCGCCGGGGGCCAGGCGTACCGAGACCTGGTTGAAGGCGCCTTCCATGTTGTAGGCCGCGGCCAGGGCGTGGCGGTCGAGCCAGAAGACGCCGAAGCCGCGCAGGTCGGGCGAGCCGCCCATGCCGGCGAAGATGTACTCGGGCGAGAGCGCGATGCCGGTGATCAGCAGCTCCTCGCGCTTGCCGTTGACCAGGGCGTGGATACGGTCGCCGGGCTGGAGTTTGCGGGCGATGGCAAAGCCTTCCGACACCAGCACCTCCAGCGCGCTGCCGCGCTGGGTGACGGGCATACGGCCCTCGCGCAGATGGAGGCGGTTGAGGCGCGGCAGCGCCTGCAGATCGATGCCGATCAGGCGGCCGATGATGGGGTCGGACACATGGGGAATGTCGACCTGCACGATCTGTGTGAGCGAGGTTTCCACGTGCGCCGCGCCGGGCAGGGCGGCGAGCTGGCGCTCCAGCGCGAGCGGCGCGCGCTTGAGGCTGGCGAAGACGTCGGCAAAACGCGATTCCGTGTAATAGACCTCGCGCGACCAGGACAGCGCGTCGTAGGCGCTGAAGGTGGCGATGAAACCGGCCACGCCGCTGGCCACCACCAGGGCGATGGTGAGGGCCTGGCTCCACATGAGCCGCAGGTCGCGCAGCAGCTTGCGGTCGAGCGCTTTCACCAGGACAGCTCCGAGGGGCTGATCTTGTGGGCGTTGACGTCGATCTTCTGGATGCGCCCGCCACCCAGGTGGAGCACGCGGTCGGCCATGCCGGCGATGGCCGCGTTGTGCGTGATGACGATGGCGGTGGTGCCGAGCTCGCGGTTGATGCGCTCGATCACCTCCAGCACCAGCTTGCCGGTCACGTAGTCCAGCGCGCCGGTGGGTTCGTCGCACAGCAGTACCTCGGGGCGCTTGACGATGGCGCGCGCGATCGCCACGCGCTGCTGCTCGCCGCCCGAGAGCTGCGAAGGGAAGTGGTCCAGCCGCTCTTCCAGGCCCACCATGCGCAGCGCTTCGGCGGCCGGCATGGGGTTGTTTGCGATGTCGGTGACGAGCTCGACGTTCTCGCGCACCGTCAGGCTGGGGATGAGGTTGTAGAACTGGAACACGAAACCCACGTGCTCGCGCCGGTAGCGCGTCAGGTCGGCGTCGCTGGCGCCGGTGAGCTCGTGCTCGGCAAAACGCGCGCTGCCGCTGCTGGGCCGGTCCAGACCGCCCAGGATGTTGAGCAGGGTGGATTTGCCGCTGCCCGAGGGGCCGAGCAGCACGATGAACTCGCCGCGCCGGATGTCCAGGTCCACGTCCTGCAACGCCTTCACCTGGACCTCACCCATCTGGTAGGTCTTGCACAGGTCACGGGCAGTGAAGACGGTGTGGCTGGCTTCGGCGCTTGGGTTCATATCCTGGTGCGGGTCCATGACGGGCATGGGCTCATGATATGCGGATGCAACCCGGTGATCTTGATCCCGGTCATGAATGCGTGGGTGGAGCCTTCCCCGGCCTTGCGCCGCAGATGGCTTGCGCAGGAGTTCATGGGTGCACCGATACGCCCCGCCATCCTGGCGGACAGTGTGAAATGGGTACGAGTTCAGGTTCTGCTGCAGGATTTGTAGCAAAGTCGTTGATTCTTCATGGGACTGGCGCTGCGCAGCGCTGAACCTTGGACTAGAATCGGCGCGTCTGCCGGATTCAAGGGTGGTGGCAGACGCGAAATTCCCATGAAGTCTTCCGATTCCGAACTGATCAATATCTCTGACCTGCGCATCGGGCTCTACGTCGAGCTCGAACTGGGCTGGATGTCGCATCCCTTTCCGACCGGCAGCTTCAAGATCACCTCTCCTCGCCAGATCGAAACCATCCGTGGCCTGGGCCTCAAGCAGGTGCGTTATGTGCCGGCCAAGAGCGATTCGCCGTCGGATGGACTGCCGAGCCTGCCGGCCATGGACGAGGCATCGGCCGCGCGCGCTCTGGCGAAGGACCGGGAGTTTCGCCGGCGCCGCGCTGCGCTGATCGAGTCGCAGCAGCAGAGCCTGAAGGCCTGTGAGCAGAAATTCGGCGTGGCCCAGCAGCAATACCGGCGCGTGCAGGAGCAGGTGCTGGATCAGCCGCAACTCGTGCGCGACGAGTGCGTGGCCATGATTGAAGCTTTCGTGCAGGAAATGGCCTGCGACGGCGAGGCAGCGATCCGCCTGCTGTCCGAAGGCGTGGGCGAGCGCGCCGCCATGCACCCGGTCAACGTCACCGTGATGAGCCTGCTGCTGGGCAAGGCCATGGGCCTGGCGGGCCAGGCCCTGGTCGACCTGGGCGTGGGCGCCTTCCTGCACGACGTGGGCAAGCTGCAGCTGCCCCAGCGCGTGCGCTGGTTCGAGGACGGCTTTTCCATCGAGGACTTCAAGCTCTACCAGGAGCACGTCAACAAGGGCGTGGCCATCGCCAACCGCATGCAGCTCAGCGAAGGGGCGCTGATGGCCATCGCCCAGCACCACGAGCTGATCGACGGCACCGGCTTCCCCATGCGGCCGCCTGGCGGCGACCTGACGATGCCGGCGCGCATCCTGGCCCTGGTCAACCGTTACGACAACCTGTGCAACCCGGTCCGTCTGGTGACGGCACTGACCCCGCACGAGGCACTGTCCCTGCTGTTCGCGCAGCACAAGGCGCGTTTCGACAACATCGTGCTGAGCGCTTTCATCCGCATGATGGGGGTCTACCCGCCCGGTTCGGTGGTGCAGCTCATCGACGGCCGTTATGCGCTGGTCGTCTCCGTCAACTCGGTGCGCCCGCTCAAGCCCCGTGTGATCGTGCACGAGCCTTCGGTGCCCAAGCACGAGGCCCTGATCCTGGACCTGGAAAGCCAGCCCGGCATCGGCATCCGCCGCAGTCTCAAGCCGGCCAGCCTGCCGCCCGAGGCGCTGGAGTACCTGGGCCCGCGCCAGCGCATCGCCTACTATTTCGAGAGCTCAGGCCCGGCGCCGCTGGCAGACGCCTGAGTCACCGCGGGCACAAAAGCAAAAGCCAGGGCTGGCCCTGGCTTTTTTCATGCGCGCGGTACAGCGGGCAGGGCAGCGACGGATCAGATCGCCTTGGCGGCGCGCAATTCGTCGAGTTGGGCCTTGTTGTAGCCCATCTGCATCAGTACTTCCTCGGTGTGCTCGCCCAGCAGGGGCGAGCGGGTCACGTCGGTCGGGCTGTCCGAGAGCTTGATGGGGTTGCCCACGCTCAGGTACTTGCCACGCACCGGGTGGTCGACTTCCACGATGGTGCCGGTCTCGCGCAGCGACTGGTCTTCGGCGATTTCCTTCATGGAGAGGATGGGGCCGCACGGGATGTCGAACTCGTTGAGGATGTCCATGGCCTCGAACTTGGTCTTGGTCTTGGTCCATTCCTCGATGCGTGCGAAGATCATCTTCAGGTGCGGCAGGCGGGCCTGCGGCGTGGCGAAGTGCGGGTTGGTGATCCAGTCTTCCTCGCCGATGATCTTGCAGATGGCCGGCCAGACGGCGCCCTGGGTGATGAAGTAGATGTAGGCGTTCGGGTCCTTCTGCCAGCCCTTGCACTTGAGGATGGAGCCCGGCTGGCCGCCGCCCGAGGCGTTGCCCGCGCGCGGCACGGCTTCGCCGAATTCGATGTCGGGGAACTGCGGGTACTCGCGCAGCTCACCGGTGCGCTCCAGGCGCTGCTGGTCGCGCAGCTTCACGCGGCACAGGTTGAGCACGGCATCCTGCATGGCGGCGAGCACCTTCTGGCCGCGGCCGGTCTTCTCGCGCTGGAACAGGGCGGTGACGATGCCCAGGGCCAGGTGCAGGCCGGTGCCGCTGTCACCGATCTGCGCGCCCGTCACCATGGGCAGGCCGTCCGGATCGCCGGTGGTGGACGCTGCGCCGCCCGTGCACTGGGCCACGTTCTCGTAGACCTTGCAGTCGACATAGGGGCCGGGGCCGAAACCCTTGACCGAGGCCAGGATGATGCGCGGGTTGATCTCCTGGATCTTCTCCCAGGGAAAGCCCATGCGGTCGAGCGCGCCCGGGGCGAAGTTCTCGACCATCACATCGCATTCCTTGATCAGCTTGACCAGCACTTCCTTGCCCTTGGGGTTCTTGGTGTCCAGGGTGATGGAGCGCTTGTTGTGGTTGAGCATGGTGAAGTACAGGCTGTCGGCGTTCGGGATGTCACGCAGCTGTCCGCGCGTGGCATCGCCTTCACCGGCCTTCTCCACCTTGATCACGTCGGCGCCGAACCACGCCAGCAGCTGTGTGCAGGTGGGTCCCGACTGCACGTGTGTGAAGTCGAGGATGCGCACTCCTTCGAGGGCCTTGGTCATGGAAAAACTCCTGGTTCTAATGATAAAAAATTCTTATGAATAGAAGAGACAGGTCTTCTATATGACTTGGTCATTATAGGGGTTTCAACGCATTGAAATATTGTCGTTTTTTATGTGCGCGCAGGGCCTCACTGATACATGCGTACAGAGGAGAAGTCCACGATCCTTGCCGAAAAAACAGGCAGCACCGTCCAGGCAAAAAAAACGGCGCCCGAAGGCGCCGTTTTCATGTCGGGGAAGGACGTCCTCAGACGGCTTTCTTGCCGTGCATGGACGTGATCTGGTCCTTGCTGTAACCCAGCTCGGCCAGCACCTCGTCGGTGTGTTGGCCCAGCAGCGGGGAAGCCGTGACTTCGGGCTTGAGGTCCGAGAACTTGATCGGGCTGCCGATGGTGAAGTAGCTGCCGCGCACGGGGTGCGGCACTTCGACGATGGAGCCGCTCTTGCGCAGCGATTCATCGACCAGCAGTTCCTTCATGGACAGCACCGGGGCGCAAGGAATGTCGAACTTGCGGAAGATGTCCACGGCTTCGAACTTGGTCTTGTCCTTGATGAAGTCTTCGATGGTGGCGAAGATTTCCATGATGTGCGGCTGGCGGGCCTTCGGGGTGGTGTAGGCCGGATCGGTCTTCCACTCGGGTTTGCCCAGCGCGTCGCAGATCGGCTCCCAGGCGTGGCCCTGCACCGTGAAATAGATGTAGGCATTGGGATCCTTCTCCCAGCCCTTGCACTTCAGGATCCAGCCCGGCTGGCCGCCGCCGCCGGCGTTGCCGCCACGCGGGGTCACCTTGTCGGCGAAGGCTTCCATCTCGTGCGGGTACTGGGGATACTCTTCCAGGTAGCCCAGGCGCTCCAGGCGCTGCTGGTCGCGCATCTTCACGCGGCAGAGGTTCAGCACGGCGTCCTGCATGGACACGGCCACCTTCTGGCCCTTGCCGGTCTGCTGGCGGCCGATGATGGCGGTCAGGATGCCGATGGCCAGGTGCATGCCGGTGTTGGAGTCACCCAGGGCCGCAGCGGAGATGGTGGGCTGGGAGTTCTCGCCCTTCCACCAGCCGGTGGTCGAAGCGGAACCGCCGGCGCACTGGGCCACGTTTTCGTAGACCTTCAGGTCTTCGTAGTGGTGGCCGTCGCTGAAGCCCTTAACCGAAGCCAGGACCATGCCGGGGTTGAGCTTCTGGATGTGCTCCCAGGTGAAGCCCATGCGGTCCAGGGCGCCGGGGCCGAAGTTCTCGACCATGACGTCGGACTTCTTGATCAGCTTCTCGAGCACTTCCTTGCCCTCGGCCGTCTTGGTGTCCAGGGTCAGCGAACGCTTGTTGCTGTTGAGCATCGTGAAGTACAGCGCGTCGGCATCGGGCATGTCGCGCAGCTGGCTGCGGGTGACATCGCCGGAGCCCGGGCGCTCGACCTTGATCACGTCAGCGCCGAACCAGGCCAGCAGCTGGGTGCAGGCCGGACCGGCTTGCACGTGCGTGAAGTCGATGATCTTGATGCCCTTGAGGGGTTGGTTTCCAGACATGTGCATATCTCCTTGTGGGTTGTTGCGCTAGTGAAATCAGTGCTTCTTGGTCGCAGCACTCGTGGGGTTGAGGCTGGTGATACGGCCGCTTTCGGTGCCGGCTTTTTCGTCGATGATGGCGTTGATCAGGGTGGGCTTGCGCGACTTGATGGCTTCTTCCATCGCGCGGCGCAGTTCGGCCGGGGTGCTGGCCTGCACGCCGACGCCACCGAAGGCTTCCATCAGCTTGTCGTAGCGGGCGCCCTTGACGAACACCAGGGGCGAGGGATCGCTGGAGCCGCCACGCGCCAGCTCGTCACCGCGGTAGACGCCGTTGTTGTTCATGATGACGATGCAGACCGGCAGGTTGTAGCGGCAGATGGTCTCGACCTCCATGCCGCTGAAACCGAAGGCGCTGTCGCCCTCGATGGCGATCACCGGCTGGCCGGATTCCACGGCGGCGGCCACGGCGAAACCCATGCCGATGCCCATCACGCCCCAGGTGCCCACGTCCAGGCGCTTGCGCGGCTTGTACATGTCGACGATGGAGCGGGTGAAGTCCAGCGCGTTGGCGCCTTCGTTGACCAGGATGGCATCCGGGTTGGCCTTGATGATGTCGCGCACCACGTTCAGCGAGCTGTGGTAGTTCATCGGCGAGGGATCCTTGGCCAGGGTCTCGGCCATCTTCGCGACGTTCTTGTTCTTGCGCTCGGCCACGGCGCCGGTCCATTCGGCCGGGGGCTTGGCCCAGTTGGCGCCCATGCCGGTGAGCAGGGCGGACACGCAGGAGCCGATGTCACCGACCAGCGGGGCGTCGATGGCCACGTTGCTGTCGGCTTCGGTGGGCGAGATGTCGATCTGGATGAACTTCTGGCCACCGGCGTTCTTGTGGTCCTTGCCACCCCAGGTCTTGCCCTTGCCGTGCGACAGCAGCCAGTTCAGGCGCGCGCCCACCAGCATCACCACATCGGCTTCCGGCAGCACGAAGGAGCGGGCGGCCGAGGCGCACTGCTCATGGGTGTCGGGCAGGATGCCCTTGGCCATGGACATCGGCAGGTAGGGGATGCCGGACTTCTCGACCAGGGTCTTGATGTCGGCGTCGGCCTGGGCGTAGGCAGCACCCTTGCCCAGCAGGATCAGGGGCTTCTTGGCGCCCTTGAGCAGGTCCAGCGCGCGCTTGACGGCGTCCGGAGCGGGGATCTGGCGCGGCGCGGGGTCGACCACCTTGATCAGCGAAGCCTTGCCGGCAGCGGCGTCCATGGCCTGGCCGAACAGCTTGGCCGGCAGGTCCAGGTAGACACCGCCCGGGCGGCCGGAGACGGCGGAGCGGATGGCGCGGGCGATGCCCACACCGATGTCCTCGGCGTTGAGCACGCGGAAGGCGGCCTTGCACAGGGGCTTGGCGATGGCCAGCTGGTCCATCTCTTCGTAGTCACCCTGCTGCAGGTCGACGATCTCGCGCTCGGAGGAGCCGGAGATCAGGATCATGGGGAAGCAGTTGGTGGTGGCGTTGGCCAGGGCGGTCAGGCCGTTGAGGAAGCCGGGGGCGGACACCGTCAGGCACACGCCGGGCTTGCCGGTCATGAAGCCGGCGATGGCGGCGGCGTTGCCGGCGTTCTGCTCGTGACGGAAGGAGATCACGCGCAGGCCTTCTTCCTGCATCATGCGGGTCAGGTCGGTGACCGGGATGCCCGGCAGGCCGTAGATGTTGGTGATGCCGTTGAGTTTCAGAGCATCGATGACCAGGTGGAAACCGTCGGTCAGTTCTCTGGATTGAGCGTCGTTGGACATGGTGTAGTCTCTCTCGGTTTTTGACGTCTGTGGAAGTCGGGCGATCCGGCTGGCAAATATCCGCGGCTCCTCGAATCTGGGGGGCCCCGGGAGCGCGCAATCGGGGTTTCAGGTGGTGCTGCGGGCCCTCGTTCGACGAGGTGTCAACAGGGCCCATTTGCATCGACGGGTTATGATAGAAACCGATTCAGGTTCCGCCATTGACCACGGTCAATTTTCGGGACAAATAACCGGCTTTCCACGGGAAGCCGGCCCGCTACCGGCGCGAACGCGCGATCCCTGGCCCATGACATCCATCGAGAACCATCCGGAAAAGAACATCATTCGGGTTCAGCTCCGCCAGAATAACGTGCTCAAGGGCATGAGTGCGGCGTCGCACGAGGAACTGGAACAGCACCTCACCGTGGTGGATTGCAACAAGGGTGATTTCCTGCTGCACCAGGGCGTGCACGAGATGGAGCAGTATTTCATCCTCGACGGGGTGCTCAAGCGGGTGGTGGCCAATGCCCAGGGCAAGGAAATGATCCTGCGCTTTGCCGCCGAGCGCGAGATGGAGACCAGCTACGCCGCATGGTCTCTCAAGACACCTACGCCCTACAGCATCGTCTCGGTGACCAAGGCCCGTGTGGTCAAGCTGCCCATGCCCGAGTGGATTGCCTTTCTGGAGCGCCACGCGGAAGAAAAACGCATCTTTGAATATTGCGTGATGAACCTCATGAGTGAAATCATGGCGCACACCATCACACTGCACCTGCTGGATGCACCTGGCCGGGTGCACCGTTTTCTGCGCAAGCACCCCGAACTGTTCGACCGCATTCCGAAAAAGGAACTCGCGGCCTACATGAACCTCTCGGCCGAGACCCTCAGCCGGCTCAAGCAGCGCGGCAAGATCTGATGCGCAGGGGAGGGCGCCGTGCCGCGACGCGAGGTCGGCACGGCGCAACGTCGATCAACGACGGTTGGTGGGGAAGTGCCGTGCGTCGGTGAACGCGCGCAACTGGCTGTCGACGGATTTCACGCCTGCCACACCCTGGACCACACGGACGGCCGCGGCTTTCTCGGCGTCGTCGGCCACGATGCCGCGCAGCGTGACGTTGCCGTCCACGCACTCGGTGGCGATATCGACAGCATGCGTGTCCGCATGGTTGCTCAGGGCGACCCGAATCCGGGTGCTGAGCGCCATGCACTGTAGCAGCGTCTTCGATGCCTGGGTCTCGGCGAACTCGGGGCGCTTGAGCAGGTTCTTGATCTGCTCGACGCAGCTCTCGACAGAGAGGCGCTCGGTGTTGAGCACCATGTCGAACAGCACCGGATCGCCCCAGTTCACGCCGAACTGATCGTGCATGCGTGCGGCATTGGCCTGGTCGCTGCGCTGGATCTCGGCCCTGGCCAGGTCGCGGTCATCCGTTCCCAGCTTCTCCATAAGCCATTCGACCCGCTGTTCGAGCGGGCGCATGATGCGGATGCACGGGATGTGGGGCACCGCGCGCAGCAGCTGCGTCGCGCCCCAGCCGCGGATCACGACATTGCCGCGTGCGGCAGCGTCGAGCACTTCCTCGGCGGTATAGATCGCCATGGCGTCCTTGTCGGCGCGCAGGCCTTCGATCAGGCCGGCCTTGCCGCTGCGCAGCCGGTTGATCAGGCTCTTGGAGACGTGCATCTTGTCGGCCACCCGGGCCGCCACCTCGTGCTCCATGTTCTGCAGGCCGAGGTCAGCTGCGAGTTTCTCGGCGACATCCTGGGCCAGCGAGCCCATTCCTTGGGTTAGTGCGATGACGGGCATATCGTGTTTCTCCTTGTATCAGTCCACGCCGCGCTGGTCGGCGAACTCGTCCTTCTTGGGCGGCTTGATCAGGGCGATCAGCTTGGAGATGACCGGCCAGAACAGCAGGACCAGGGCCAGCGTGGTGATGGAGCCGACCAGCCCGTTGGAATACATGACCGAGAGTTCGCCCTGCGAGACCAGCATGGCCTGGCGGAAGGAGTCTTCGGCCTTGTCACCCAGCACCAGGGCCAGCACCAGCGGCGCGAGCGGGTAGTCGAGCTTCTTGAACACGTAGCCCACCACGCCGAACAGCAGCATGAACCAGATGTCGAGCATGGCGTTGTGCACGGTGTAGGCACCGATCGCGCAGATCACGATGATCACCGGGGCGATGATCGAGAAGGGGATGCGCAGGATCGAGGCGAACAGCGGCACGGTGGTCAGCACCACGATCAGGCCGACCAGGTTGCCCAGGTACATGGAGGCGATCAGGCCCCAGACGAAGTCCTTCTGCTCGACGAAGAGCAGCGGGCCGGGTTGCAGACCCCAGATCAGCAGGCCACCCAGCAGCACGGCCGCGGTGGGCGAACCCGGGATGCCAAGAGCCAGCATGGGCAGCAGGGCGGCGGTGCCGGCTGCGTGCGCTGCGGTTTCCGGCGCCACGACGCCTTCGAGTTCACCGGTGCCGAACTTGGCGCCGTTCTTGGACATCTTCTTGGCGATACCGTAGCTCATGAAGGAAGCCGGGGTGGCGCCGCCAGGGGTGATGCCCATCCAGATGCCGATCAGCGAAGCGCGGATCGAAGTGGCCCAGTACTGGGGCAGCTTCTTCCAGGTCTGCCAGACGACCTTGGGGTCGATCTTGGCGCTCTTGCCGGAGAAGGCCAGGCCTTCTTCCATGGAGAGCAGGATCTCGCCGATGCCGAACAGGCCGATCACCGCGATCAGGAAGTCGAAGCCGCGCATCAGTTCGGTGAAGCCGAAGGTCAGGCGCAGCTGGCCGGTCACGGTGTCCATGCCCACGGCGGCCAGGCCGAAGCCGATGGTCATCGAAGCCAGGATCTTGAACGGCGAGCCCTTGCCCATGCCCACGAAGCTGCAGAAGGTCAGCAGGTAGACCGAGAAGAATTCGGGCGGGCCGAACTTCAGGGCGAACTTGGCCACCATCGGTGCCAGGAAGGTGATCATCACCACGGCAACGAAGGCACCCACGAAGGACGAGGTGAAGGCGCCGGTCAGCGCTTCGCCGGCGTGACCCTTCTGGGCCATGGGGTAACCGTCGAAGGTCGTGGCGACCGACCAGGGTTCACCCGGGATGTTGAACAGCACCGAGGTGATGGCGCCGCCGAAGAGGGCCCCCCAGTAGATGCAGGACAGCATGATGATGGCCGAGGTCGGGTTCATGCTGAAGGTCAGCGGCAGCAGGATGGCCACGCCGTTGGCGCCGCCCAGACCTGGCAGCACGCCGATCAGCACGCCGAGGACGATGCCCACCACCATGAGCAGAAAGTTCATGGGCGTCATCACGACGGCGAAGCCCTGGAACAGTGCGTTGAGTTCTTCCATTTTCTTAAGTCTCCGTAATTTCCTGGCGTTTTCTCAATAACCCAGGAAGCTGAGCATGTCGTAGGCGCCCTTGTGCAGCGGCACCTTGAACCAGACTTCAAACATCATGAAGAACACGGTGTTGACTGCCAGGGCGATGATGACGCTCTTGAGCCAGCTGTACTTGCCCAGGATGATCATGAAAAGGGCGATGTAGAGGGCCGAGGCGACGTAGATGCCGATCACCTGGATCGCGCCCACGTAGACGGCGGCGGGCAGCAGCACCGAGAGCACGCGCTTGAAGGATTCGCGGTCAACGAACACCTCGGTGTTCTTGACTTTGCCGGCCAGGGCCTGGTACAGCACGCCGACGCCGGAGATGCAGAGGATCAGGCCGATGTAGAAGGGGAAATAGCCGGCACCGGGGCCGTCACTGGTCCACTCGGAACCCAGCTTGCGGCTGCCATAAATGATGGTGCCACCCATGATGATTACCAGGATCGCGACGATCGCATCGATGATGTTGGTGGCTACGCCGGTGCGTTCGCCTTCGTGTGATTCCATATTCGATTCCATGACGAAAGAGGTGCTGATGAGGTAATTTCGGGCGGCAGAAAACTAGGGTCAGCGCCAGTCCAGACTGGCCACCGTCCCGCTGTGCTTTGCGTGGGGGTGGGAGAGGGCGGGTCCAGTCCCGGCAGGAGGGCCGGACCCGCAGATGGTTTTGGGCTTACTTGGCCAGGAAACCGGCTTCCTTCATGAGGTCGCGGTGGTTGTTTTCAGCGGCGGTCAGCCACTTGTTGAAGTCAGCACCGGTCATGAAGGTCTGGTTGAAGGCACCCTTTTCCATGTACTCCTTCCAGTCGGGAGTAGCACGGATCTTGTTCATCAGGTCGACGTAGTACTTGAGCTGGTCAGCCGAGATGCCGGGGGCAGCGAAGATGCCGCGCAGCATGACGTAGTCGGCCGGCACGCCCGCTTCCTTGCAGGTCGGGATGTCGTTCCAGGACTGGGTGTCGGTCACCTTGGTCTTGTAGGGCAGGCGGGTGTCGTCGAACACGCACAGGGCGCGCAGCTTGCCGGCACGCCACTGGGCCACGGCCTCGGCCGGGTTGTTCACGCTCGAATCGACGTGGCCGCCGACGAGCTGCACAGCCACTTCACCGCCCCCCTTGAAGGGGATGTAGATGAACTTGGTGCCGGTGGCCTTCTCGAGACCCACGGTCAGGATCTGGTCTTCCTGCTTGGAGCCGGTGCCGCCCATCTTGAACTTGCTCGGGCCGGCGGCCTTCACGGCGTCGATGTACTCCTTGGCGTTCTTGTAGGGCTTCTCGGCGTTGGTCCACAGCACGAACTGGTCGAGCGCCATCATGGAGACGGGCGTCATTTCCTTCCAGTTGAAGGGAACACCGGTGGCCAGGGGCGTGGTGAACAGGTTGGACAGGGTGATGATGATCTTGTGCGGATCGCCCTTGGCTTCCTTGACCGAGAGGAAGCCCTCGGCGCCAGCGCCGCCCGACTTGTTCACGACGATCAGGGACTGGTTCATCAGCTTGTGCTTGACGATGATGCCCTGCATCAGGCGGGCCATCTGGTCGGCACCGCCACCGGTGCCGGCGGGCACCACGAACTCGACCGGCTTGGTCGGCTCCCAGGCCATGGCCGGCAGCGAGGCGCTCAGCCCGGCCGCAGCGATGACGGCCGTGGCGGCTGCCACGACCCTGGTTTTCAGTTTGGCTTGAAAGCTCTTCATCTCTTTGTCTCCTGTTGATGGAACGTTTGTCGATTGAAAGACCACTCTGCGTTAGCCTCTCGATTGCCTTGCAGCAGTCGATGTGCTGCTACTGTGAAATTTTCTCGCGAATTTGCTCTTGATTGCGGTCAACTTTTCAGATTTTTTCGCAGCCCCTAGGGTTTCTACGAGTGGGGATATTGCGTACGCTCGCAGCGCTGTTGAGGGCCTGCTCCAGCATGTTTTTTCTGATGCATTCCTTGCGGGCACGCAGCCTTGCATGCTACTCCCGTAGCGGGGCCCTGAACATAAACTTTCACTCTGATACGCATCAACGGCCTCTTATGTTTGTCGTTGACGCTCGCCGAAACAAAACGGGCAGCCGCTGGCTGCCCGTGTGATGCAAAAGGGGGCGCGAGGCCGCCTTCAGCCGGCGCTCTTTTTCTCGCTGGCCGGCTGCAGGCCCTGGCTGCGCGCGAACTCGCCGGCCTCCATCTTCTTGCCGCCTTCGGGCTTGAGGCGCAGCACCTCGATCGTGCCGCCCTGGGCATAGATGAAGAGGGACTGCTCGGTGACCTGAACGATCTCGCCGGGCTTGCCGCGCACCGCGCCGAAGGTGCGCACGGGATGCTTGCGACAGTCGTAGATCGAGACCTTCACGCCGCCCAGCTCGCACCAGGCGCCGGGCGCCGGGTTGCAGGCGCGGATCAGGTTGTAGACCTGGTCCACGTGGTTGGCCCAGTTGATCTTCGACTCCTCAGCCTTGAACCAGCCTTCATAGCTGGCCTGGCTTTCCTCCTGCACCACTTCGGTGTGTTTGCCGGCCACCACCAGATCGGCGGCCTCCAGCATGGCGGCCACGCCCTGCGGGAAGAGGTGCTTGAAGTAGACATCGCCCAGCGTGTCGTCGGGGCCGATGGGGCAGCGCTTCTGCAGGATCACCGGGCCCTCGTCCAGGCCGTCGGTGGGGCGGAAGATGGTGAGGCCGGTCTCGCTGTCGCCGCGGGCGATCGGCCAGTTGATGGACGAAGGGCCGCGGTATTTCGGCAGCAGCGAGGGGTGGTACTGGATGGTGCCGTGCTTGGGGATGCCCACGAAGGACTGCGGCGCGAACTGCAGCACGTAGGCCATGATGCCGAGGTCGACGTTCAGGTCGCGCAGGGCTGCTTCAGCCTCGGGGCTCTTGAGGCTGGGCAGCTGGAAGACCTTGAGGCCGGCCGCTTCAGCGGCGGCGCGCAGGGCATCGGGCTTCTCGCCCGGCTTCTCGGGTTTGCAGAACACGCCGGCAACGGTGTCGCCGCGCGCCAGGAAGGCTTCGAGCACGGCCTTGCCGAAATCCTGTTGGCCGATGATGGCAATACGCATGGTTATCTTGTCTCCTCGGAATTCAGTGCGAGCTTATAGAAGCCGGATTATCCGTGGCTTACAGGGCGGACCTATCAGCCTGGCGTCATCAACGCATCAGGAAGTAGGCCGCCAGCAGGTAGAGCACCACGGCGAAGGCGCGCTTGAGCGGGCGGATGTCCATGCGGTGCGCGGTGCGTGCGCCCAGCGGGGCCGTCAGGATGCTGGCCGTGGCGATCACCAGCAGGCCGGGCAGGTAGAGGTAACCGAAGGCACCCGGCGGCATGTCCGGCAGGTCGCGCCCGGCCCAGATGTAGCCCAGCGTGCCGGCCAGCGCGATCGGGAAGCCCAGCGCCGCCGACGTGGCCACGGCCTGATGGATCTTCACGTTGCACCAGGTCATGAAGGGCACCGAGACGAAAGCGCCGCCGGCGCCCACCACCGAGGACAGCAGGCCGATCACATTGCCCATGCCGAACATGCCCAGGCCGCCGGGCAGGGTGCGCGAGGGCTTGGGCTTGCGGTCGATGAACATCTGCGTGGCCGAGTAGGCGATGAACAGCGAGAACACCAGGCCCAGCACACGGGTGGGCAGGGCCGCGGCGATCTGCGCGCCGATCAGGCCGCCGAGCACGATGCCCGGCGCCAGCAGGCGCGCCACCGGCCAGAGCACGGCGCCGTGCTTGTGGTGCGCGCGCACCGAGGAGAGCGAGGTGAAGCAGATCGTGGCCAGCGAGGTGGCCACCGCCATCTTGACCACGTACTCGGCCGGGAAGTCCTTGGACTCCAGGATGATGGTCATGAAGGGCACCATGATCATGCCCCCGCCGATGCCCAGCAGGCCGGCCAGGAATCCGGCACACACGCCCATCAGGGCCAGTTCGACGATCAACTGGGGTTCAAGGAACATCGGGGAATTTCTGAGAAGGGCGCGCGGAATGTAGGTGTCTGCAAGTGCCACCAGGCCGCATCCTGAACCGGGGTTCAGGTGGGCGAGGTCAGCGTTGGCTTTGGGTTCATCTGACGCGAGACGATCACGCTAGCCAGGCAATTTCCAAGCCCGGGCTCAATGAGCATTGGTTCAAGGAATTTAAAGCCCGATGGCATTGCAGACCGAGCCATTGTAGTGGGATGCCGAAAAGATGGCGGCGACTTTTGCCCTGCACGCAGCAGGCCGGCCACAGTGGGGCTTAAATCAGCTGGCCGTCCTGGCCCAGCGCCGCATCGAGCCGCCCGATCAGCGCGCCCAGCACGGCGTTGTCGTCGGCGCGAGGCACGATGGCGCTGGCGGCACGCGGGGCCGGTGCCAACGCGGCCGTGCCGCGGTCGCTCAGCTCGAAGGCCAGGTTCAGTGCGGCCAGCACGGCAATGCGGTCGCGCGCCTTGACCTTGCCGGCGTCGCGGATCTTGCACATGGCGGTATCCACGCGTTCCACGGCATCCAGCAGGCTGGTCTCGCCGCCTTCGGGGCAGCCCAGCAGGTAGCTCTGCCCCATGATCTGCACTTCGAGCTGTTTCATGTGGCGTCCTTGTGGCCGTCGGTCTCGGCCGGTTCGGACAGGCGCTCCAGCAGCGCATCCACACGGGAGCGCGCGGCGCCCAGGCGGGACTTGAGCTGGTCGCGTTCGGCCGTCAACTCATCGATCTGGTCGGTCAGCAGCTCGTTGGTGCGCTGCAGTTCCTCATGGCGCACGAGCAGACGCTCGACGCGTTCGACCAGTTGCTCGATTTGGGACGGGTTCGACATAGATCAAGCCATTGTAGGGTTTACGCAAGATTTCGAACGTAAAATCTACAACGTTGGTGCTCGCGGTGTGGTTCACATGCCGCAGTTCAACGGGAAGCAGGAAGGTGAGCCGTCATGGCGAGCCCAACCTGCGCTGCCCCCGCAACGGTAAGTGGACGAGCCGCAAGGCTCCGCTTTCATCACCCAGCCACTGGATGCCCTGAACAAGCGTCCGGGAAGGCGATGAAGGTTGTTTCCATCAGCCCGGATACCGGCCAATGAAGTGGTGTCGCGCCTGCGTGATGCCGTGCCGCCCATGCACTGTCGGGGAAGACGGTGAGGGCATTGTCCATCGTAAGTTCCAATGAAAATCCGTTCGCAAAAGACGCGCCTGGCGGTCCTGTCCTGCCTTGCCGCATTGCCATTGCCCATCCTGGCGCAATCCTCCCAACTTCCGGAAACCGTGGTGACTGCCGCCCGGGTCGAGCAGCCGCTGGCCGACGTGCTGCCTTCGGTCACGCTGATCACGCGGGAAGACATCGATCGTTCCCAGGCCGTCTCGCTGGCCGATCTGCTGCAGGGTGAAGCCGGCTTCGAGTTCGGCCGCAACGGCGGCCCGGGCACCACCACCTCCTTCTTCCTGCGCGGCGCCGACAGCAAGAACCTGGTCATCATGATCGACGGCGTGCGCGCCATGGCCGACGGCTGGGGCAACCTGAGCGCCATCGACCTGCCGCTACAGCAGGTCGAGCGCATCGAACTGCTGCGCGGCAACGCCAGCGGCCTCTACGGCGAGGCCGCCGTGGGCGGCGTGCTGAACATCTTCACGCGCCAGCTCGGTGGCAAGCCGGGCGGCTACGGCTCGGTGACGCTGGGCAACCGCAACACCCAGGCGGTGACGGCCGGTTATGCCGGCCAGCAGGACGACGTGTCCTGGCGTTTCGACCTGGGCCGCGACCACACCGACGGCTTCTCCGCCATGAGCCCGCAGCAGAACGCCAAGGTCAACCCAGATAACGACAGCGTCGACCGCACGCACCTGTCGGGCAAGGTGGCCAAACGCATCTCCCGGGACCTGACCCTCGGCGCCTATGCCAGCCTGACCCGCTCGGACGTGGCCTACGACAACGGCTCCGGCACCGCCACCGCGACGGACAAGAACCTGCTGCGGCGCGAGAACGGCCTGCTCAACGTCTTTGCGCAAGGCCAGCTCAACGCCGACTGGAACAGCCGCCTGGACCTCAGCCGCACCAACCTCGACATGCGCGACTACCGGAACGACCAGGCCTACCGGACCAGTTTCGATTCGGGCCTGCTGATGGGCCAGCAGAACTCGCTGCGCTGGTTCAACACCTATGCCGCCGGCAAGAGCCGGGTGCTCAACTTCGGCCTGGATGCCGGCAACGAGACCTTCAGCGCCGACGCCACCTCCAGCGGTTACCAGGCCGGTCGCGTGCTGCGCGGTTATTTCGCCGGCCTCAACCAGGCCTTCGGCGATCTGTCGGTGCAGGCCAATCTGCGCCATGACACGGTGAACGTGAACAAGGTGGATACGAGCTACAAGGGCAGCTGGGACAACACCTCGGGCCTGCTGGGCCTGGGTTACCGGCTCAACCCGCAGTGGCGCCTGACGGGCAGCGTCGCCACCGGTTTCCGCGCGCCCAGCGCCGGAGAGCTGTCGAACAACATCAACCTCAAGCCCGAGACCCACCTGAGCCAGGAAGTGGGGCTGACGTATGCCGAGGGCGCCGAGCTGTTCCGCGTCGTGGCCTTCGATACCCGCACCAGCGATGCCATCTACTGGCAATCGGTCTCGCCGTTCACCCCGGTCAACATCGGCAAGGTCCGCAACCAGGGCGTCGAGCTCACCGGCAAGACGCAGCTGGCCGACAACAACGTCCGCTACACCCTGGTTTCCCAGGACCCGTGGAACGAGTCGGACAACACGCGCCTGGCGCGGCGGGCCCGCCTCTATGGTGCGCTGGACATCTGGCGCCAGCTCGGGCAGACCTCGGCCGGCTTCAAGCTCAACGCCTCGGACAATCGTTACGACAGTGGCTCACCCGACAAGCTGCTGCCGGGTTACACCACGCTGGCCCTGTATGCCTCGCGCCCGGTCGCCCCGGAATGGACGCTGCGCTTCAAGGTGGAAAATGCGCTGGACCGCCCCTACCAGCTGGCCTACGGCTACAACACGCCACCCCTGAGCGTGTCGCTGACCCTGGCCTGGCAGCAACGCTGACCTGATCCATGACCCCGCAGGACTACGGCCCCCAACGCATCGTCTGCCTCACCGAGGAGACGACGGAGTGGCTGTACCTGCTGGGCCAGGAGCGGCGCATCGTGGGCATCTCGGGCTACACGGTGCGCCCGCCACGCGCGCGCCAGGAGAAACCGCGCGTCAGCGCCTTCCTCAACGCGAAGATCGACAAGATCCTCGCGCTGCAGCCGGACTGCGTGTTCGGCTTTTCCGACCTGCAGGCCGACATCGCCTCGGCGCTGATCCGCCACGGTGTGCAGGTCACCATCTTCAATCAGCGCAGCGTGGCCGACATCTTTGCCATGCTCTACCAGGTTGCGGCCATGGTGGGGCAGGCCGAGCCGGGCCTGTTGCGCATCACCGCCATGCAGGCGCGGCTCGATGCCATCCGGGTCGCCGCCGCCGCGCTGCCGCGCCGTCCGCGTGTCTATTTCGAGGAATGGGACGAGCCGGCCATCAGCGCCATCCGCTGGGTGTCCGAGCTGATCGGCATCGCCGGTGGCGACGACATCTTCCCCGAGCTGGCCGTGCAGGCCCTGGGCAAGGATCGCATCGTGGCCGACCCGCTGGAGATCGTGCGCCGTGCTCCCGAGCTCATCGTCGGCTCCTGGTGCGGCAAGAAATTCCGTCCCGAAAAAGTGGCCGCGCGCCCCGGCTGGTCGGACGTGCCGGCCGTGCAAGACCAGCAGCTCTTCGAGATCAAGTCCGCCGACATCCTGCAGCCCGGCCCGGCCGCGCTGACCGACGGTGTGGAGCAACTGCACCGCCTCGTCATGGCCTGGGGCGCGCGCCATGCTTGAAGGCTGGCGCCTCTTCCTGGGTTTGCTTTTGCTGTCGGTGGGGCAGTTCGCGCATGCCACCATCGAGCTCATCGACGACCGCGGCGAACGCGTCACGCTGGCCCGGCCGCCGCAGCGCATCGTCAGCCTGCTGCCCTCGCTGACCGAGACCGTCTGCGCTCTGGGCCAGTGCCAGCGCCTGGTGGGCCGGGATCGTTATTCGAATCACCCGGCCAGCGTGCGTGCCTTGCCCCAGGTGGGCGGCGGCCTCGACCCCAGCGTCGAGGCCATCGTGGCCCTCCAGCCCGACCTGGTGCTGCTGGCCACGTCCTCGCGCGCCGCGCAGCGCCTGCAGTCCCTGGGGCTGACGGTCGCGGCCTTCGAGCCGCGCAGCCACGCGGGCGTGAAGCGCGTGCTGGAGCAGGTCGGCGAGCTGCTGGGCGTGCCGCCCGGCAACGGGGCGCAGCGCGTCTGGCGCGAGATCGAAGCCGAAATGCAGGCCGCCGCGCAGTCGCTGCCCGCGGCCGCCCACGGCGCGCGCGTCTACTTCGAAGTCAACAGCGGACCCTATGCCGCCAGCGAAACCTCCTTCATCGGCGAGACCCTGGCGCGCCTGGGTGCGCGCAACATCGTGTCGGGCGAGCTGGGGCCTTTTCCCAAGCTCAACCCCGAGTTCGTGGTGCGCGCCGATCCCGATCTCATCATGGTGGGCGACAGCAATGCCGCGGCCATGGTCCGCCGCCCGGGCTGGGCCGGCCTGCGCGCCATCCGCGCGCAACGCGTCTGCGCCTACACGCCGCAGCAGTCCGACGTGCTGGTGCGCGCCGGCCCGCGCATGGCCGAAGGCGCTCGCCTCATGGCCGCATGCCTGAGCGGCCAGGGGGTCCCACCATGAGGGAAATATCCCGCCAGCAGCGCCGCGCCCTGGTGCTGGGGGCCGTCCTGCTGCTGCTCACCGTGGCCGGGCTGTTGCTGGGCGCCAGCGTGGGCAGCACCGGGCTGGAGAGCCTGCGCAGCATGCACCGCGATGCACTGGCCTGGCAGATTGTCTGGGACATCCGCGTGCCGCGCACCCTGGGCGCCTGGCTGGCCGGTGCGCTGCTGGGCCTGGCCGGCGCCATTGCCCAGGGCCTGTTCCGCAACCCGCTGGCCGATCCCTACCTGCTGGGCAGTGCCTCGGGCGCCTCGCTGGGCATGGCGCTGGCGCTGGTCCTGCTGGGCGGCGGCGTGGCCGCGCCCTGGCTGCGCCAGCTGGGCCTGACTGGCGCTGCCTTCATCGGGGCCATGGCCGCCGTGCTGCTCACGCTGGCGCTGGCCAGCGGCGTGCAGCACACCCTGCGCCTGCTGCTGGCCGGCGTGGTGGTGGGCGTGGTGCTGGGCGCCATGAGCTCGCTCACCATGCTGCTGGTGCCCGAGGTCATGCAGACCCTGCAGGCCTTCATCCTGGGCTCGACCGCTTTTGTCGACTGGGCTGCCTGCGCCCTGATGGCCGCGGTGCTGCTGCCGGGCCTGCTGCTGGCCTGGGCCGGCAGCCATGTGCTCGACGGCCTCACGCTGGGCGAGGCCACCGCCACCAGCCTGGGCCTGCCGGTGGCCACGCTGCGTGCGGTGCTGGTCGTGGTGCTGGCCCTGGCCACGGGCACGGCAGTGGCGCAGACCGGGCTGATCGGTTTCGTCGGCCTGGCCGCGCCGCACCTGGTGCGCTCCGTCACCAAGACCACGCATGGCCGTCTCATTCTGCTGTCCAGTCTGATGGGCGGCGTGCTGCTGATGGCAGCCGACACCCTGGCGCGCGGCCTGCTGGCGCCGCAGGAACTGCCCGTGGGTGTGCTCACCGCCGTGCTCGGCGGCAGCTACCTGCTGTGGCTCATGCATCACCAGGGTGTGCAGGGGCGGGGCGCATGACGGCACCCGCACTCAGCGCCCGTGCCCTGCGTGCCCGCCTGGGCGAGGCCGAGGTGCTGCACGGCATCGATCTCGATCTGCCGGCCGGCCGCTGGACCAGCATCGTCGGCCCCAATGGCGCGGGCAAGTCCACCCTGCTGAAAGTTCTGGCGCAACTGCTGCCCGCGCAGGGCAGCGTGAGCCTGCTGGGCCAGCCGCTGGACACCCTGGACCGTCGCGCCTGCGCACGGCAGCTGGCCTGGTTGGGCCAGAACGGCAGTGCGGGTGACGACCTGACCGTCTTCGACGTGGCCCTGCTGGGCCGCCTGCCGCACCAGGCCTGGCTGGCGCCACCCGGTGCGGCCGACCTGGCCGCCGTGGAGCAGGCCTTGCGCGCCACGCAGGCCTGGGACTGGCGTGGCCGCTCCCTGGGCCAGCTCTCGGGCGGCGAGCGCCAGCGCGTGCTGCTGGCGCGCGCGCTGGCCGTGCAGGCCGATGTGCTGCTGCTGGACGAACCGCTGGCCAACCTCGACCCGCCGCACCAGGTGGACTGGATGCTGCTGATGCGCGACGTGGTGGCCAGTGGCAAGACGGTGGTCAGCGTGCTGCACGAACTCTCGCTGGCTCTGCAGGCCGACGAGATGGTCATCATGGCCGCCGGCCAGGTGCGCCACCAGGGCGCCTGTGCGGACGCGGCCACGCACCGCGCGCTGGAGCAGGTGTTCGAGCAGCGCATCCGCATCGCCGCGGTCGACGGGTTGTGGGTCTCGCTGCCGCGTTTGTAAGGACAGAGCATGCAGATCGAAACTCCGCCCACCGAAAAGCCCTACGCGCCGCGCGAGGGTGAACGCCGCGGCCTGCTCATCGTCAACACCGGCGACGGCAAGGGCAAGAGCACCGCGGCCTTCGGCCTGGCCCTGCGTGCGCATGGCCGCGGCAAGCCGGTCAAGGTCTACCAGTTCATCAAGCCCGACGGCGCGCGCTTCGGCGAACACCGCGTCTTCGAGCAGCTCGGCATTCCGGTCGTTGGCCTCGGTGACGGCTTCAGCTGGAAGAGCAAGGACCTCGACCATTCCGCAGAACTGGCGCGCGCCGGCTGGTTGCGCGCACGGGCCGACATCCTGGGCGGCCAATTTTTCATGGTCACCCTCGACGAGATCACCTACCCGCTGATCTACGGCTGGCTGCCCCTGGACGAGGTGCTGGCCACGCTGCGGGATCGTCCGAAAGACGTGCACGTGGTGCTGACCGGCCGGCGCTGCCCGCCTGAGCTGATCGCGCTGGCCGACACCGTGACCGAGATGGCCCTGGTCAAACACGCCTTCCGCGCCGGCATCCCGGCCCAGCGCGGCATCGAGGACTGACGATGGAACACGCCCAAGGAATCCACCGATGAGCGCCCGTGCCGTCATGGTGCTGGGCACCACCAGTGGCGCCGGCAAGAGCTGGCTGGCCACGGCCCTGTGCCGGTATTACGCGCGCCAGGGGCTGAAGGTCGCGCCCTACAAGGCGCAGAACATGAGCAACAACGCCCGGGTTGTTGCTGGGGGCGAGATCGGCAGCGCGCAGTATTTCCAGGCCCTGGCCGCGAAAGCCGCGCCCGAGGTCCGCATGAACCCGCTGCTGCTCAAGCCCGAGCGCGACACGCACAGCCAGGTCGTGCTGCTGGGCCAGGTGAACGATGAACTCACGCGCATGGACTGGCGCGGCCGCAGCGAGAAGGTCTGGCCCGTGGTGGCGCAAGCGCTCGACGAACTCATGGCCGAGAACGACGTGGTGGTGATCGAAGGCGCCGGCTCGCCGGCCGAGATCAACCTGGCGGCCAGCGACATCGTCAACCTGCGCATCGCACGCCACGCCCGGGCCGCCTGCCTGCTGGTCACCGACATCGACCGTGGCGGCGCCTTCGCCCATCTCTACGGCACCTGGGCTTTGATACCTGAAGCCGACCGCGCGCTGATCCGCGGTTTCGTGCTCAACCGCTTCCGTGGCGACGCCGCCTTGCTGGCCCCAGGCCCGCAGATGCTGCAGGACCTCACCGGCGTGCCCACCGTGGCCACGCTGCCCATGTGGCGGCAGCACGGCTTACCCGAAGAGGATGGGGTGTTTGATGACAGACATTCGAACAGCGGCAAGATCACCACGCGCATCGCCGTCGTGGCTTATCCGCGCATCAGCAACCTCGACGAATTCCAGCCGCTGAAGAACGTGCCGGGTGTGCACCTGCGCTGGGCACGCAGCCCGGCCGAACTGCAGGGCGTGGACTGGATCATCTTGCCCGGCTCCAAGCACACGAGTGGCGACCTGGCCTGGCTGCGCGCCCAGGGCCTGGACCGCGCCATCGCCGAGCACGCTGCGCAGGGCAGGGTGGTGCTGGGCGTCTGTGGTGGCCTGCAGATGCTGGGCGAGGCGCTGATCGATGCGCACGGCATCGACGGCAATGCCCCCGGCCTGGGCCTGCTGCCCCTGGTCACCAGCTTCGAGCCGGCCAAGACGGTGCAGCACACGCACGCCGGCTTCGCCACGCTGCAGGGCCCGTGGGCCGCACTTTCAGGGGTGCGCGTGAGTGGCTACGAAATCCACCACGGCCAGACCGCGCAGCATCCGGCCATGGCGGCCAAGGGCGACGTGGCGCGTGAGGTCTTGCCCGGCCTGGGCTGGCAGAACGCGGCCGGCAACGTGCTGGGCCTGTACCTGCACGGCCTGTTCGAGGAAACAGCCGTGCTGCAGGCGCTGTTCGGGCGTCAGGGCGCGGCGCGTGTGCCCACGCTGGAGTCGGTGTTCGAAGGCCTGGCCGATTACATCGAGCGGCACTTCGAGCCCGGTGTGCTGGATGCGCTCATTGCGCCTTGAACGCGGCCAGGCTGGCCGCGAGGGCTCAGGGGGCCATCTTCTGTCCGCCCAAGCCGGCATCGTCAAACGCGCGCCTGAGCATGCCGCTGGCCTTGGCAGCCTGGATGAACTGCGTGATGCAGGCGAGTGCCTCGGGCTGATGCTTGCGCACCGCCATCGCCACCCCGGTCACCTGGAAGGCGCCGTCCAGGATGCGGGAGCCCGGCAACTCCTGTTGCAGGGGTGGCAAGGCGTCATGCGTCAGGGCGAAGGCATGGGCCTGGCCTGACTTCATCATGGTCATGGCTTCATCGATCGATTTCGCCGCCACGACCGTCGCGGCCCCGAGGCTGCGTTCTGCAGCGCGGATCGTGGTCGAACCGGCGATCCCCACGACCGTGATGCCGGCCCGGTCGACATCGGCAAAGCTGGCGATGCCGGTGTGTCCGGCCGCGAGGAAGGTGCTTTCGATGACGAAGTAGGGCGGGCTGAAATCGAGTTGCTGGCGGCGGGCTTCATCCGCGGGCATGAAACCCAGGTCGATGGCACCGGAAAGACAGGCTTGTGTCAATTCCGCGGTCGTTGCCGCTGCAAAGACTTCCATTGGAACCCCCAACTCCTGTGCCAGCGCGCGGCCCAGGTCGAGGGGAACGCCCCGGTAACTGCCATCGGCGTTCCGCGCGACAAAGACCGGCGTGGTCTTGGGGGCGTAGGCCACACCGACCCTCAGTTTTCCCGTCGGTGTGAGTTCCTGCGCCAGCTTGCCCTCAGTCGTCATGGTGTGGTCTTTCTTTTCACAAATCACAAATGCGGCATCGTAGCCCGCTGGCCATGCAGCGCGCGCTACCAATTGCTGGAAGTTCCCTTGCTGGCCGCCCGCCTGGACTCGAAGTGCTTGAGCAGCCAGTCCACCAGGACACGCACCTTGGCCGGCATCTGCTTGCTGGTCTGGAAGACCAGGTAGATGTCCGCCGGGGGCGGGGCCCAATCCGGCAGCAGGGGGACCAGCTCCCCGGTTTGCAGATGCCTGGCCACGTCCCACTGCGACCGGATCAGGATGCCTTGCCCATCCAGAGCCCACGTCAAGGCCGAGTTGCCGTCGTTCGTGCTGAGGTTGGAGCGGACCTTGATCGTCTCCGACTCGGCGCCATTGCTGAAATGCCAGGTCCCGAAGGTTTCATCGGCCTCGCGGATGAAGATGCAGTTGTGGCGCCCCAGGTCCCTCGGATGCGTCGGCACGCCCATGGCGGCAAGGTAAGCCGGTGCCGCGCACAGGATGCGGCGGTTCCTGGCCAGCAGTCTTGCCGTCAGCCGGCTGTCGGCAAGTTCGCCAAACCGGATCATCAGGTCGAAGCCCTGCTCCACGAGATGGACGGACTTGTCGCTCAGATGAAGTTGAATGTCGATCTGCGGGAACTCGCGCACAAAGCTGGAGAGCGCTGGCGTCACATGCGTTCGGCCGAAGCCGAAGGTCGCCGCGATCCTGACGGTTCCTTGGGGCTGCAGGCTCCCGCCTGCGATGCGCCCCTCCAGCGCATCCATCTCTTCCTGAATGCGTACGCCCTCCATCAGGTAGGTTTCGCCTTCCGGGGTCAGGCTGATCTTGCGGGTGGTGCGATTCAGCAGCCGCACACCGAGCCGTTTCTCCAGCAGCGCCAGGCGGCGGCTGATGACCGGCGGGGTGACGCCCAGTTCCTGAGCCGTTGCCGCCATGTTCCCGAGCTTGACGATCAGCGCGAACAGTCTGATGTCTGAGTAGGTGTCCATTATTGTTTTTAGAACACTAAAGAATGAATTTTATTTGAATTGTTTCTTTGTTGTTCATGGTTAGCATGAGGCACTTTCACCAAGAGACGCTCATGAAAAATGGATTGCAGCTGTGGGCCGGGTTGACCCAAGAACATGGAATCACCGCAGAATGAACACGCCATCGAAGCAGGGTGCCGCCAGAACGCTCTACCAGAAGCTGGTGGAATCCCACACGGTGCGGGTGCTCGATGAGCAGAACGTCCTGCTGTTCTGCGATCTGCACCTGATGAACGAGTACACCAGCCCGCAGGCCTTCGCCGGGCTGGACGCACGAAACGTCAAGACGCTGATGCCTGGACAGAACGTGTCCGTGGTCAGCCACATCATTCCCACGCATCCCGTGAAAATCCGTGTGATCGATGACCAGGCCTCGGCCTTGCAGGCCAGCAACCTGGCACGGAACTGCGCAAAACACGGCATTCCCCTGTTCGATACCAACGACGCCATGCAGGGGATCGAACACGTCGTCGCCCCCGAGCATGGAATGATCCGCCCGGGCATGGTCGTGATCTGCGGCGACAGCCACACCACCACCTATGGCGCCCTGGGCGCGCTGGGCTTCGGCATCGGCACCTCAGAAGTGGAGCATGTGCTGGCGACGCAGACCCTGGTCTATCGCCTCGCTAAAAACATGCGCATCCGCATCGACGGCCAACTGCCAGCAGGCACCACCAGCAAGGACCTGATCCTGATGATCATCGGGACCATCGGTGCCCAGGGTGCGCGCGGTTATGTCGTCGAGTTCTGCGGCAGTGCCGTGGAGGCGCTGTCGGTCGAAGCGCGCTTCACCTTGTGCAATATGGCGGTCGAGGCGGGCGCGCGCGGCGCCCTGATCGCGCCGGACCAGACCGCCATCGATTACGTGCTGGAAAAGTGCCCCGACATCAGAGGCCCCTACCGCACGGACGCCCTCGAACAATGGAAGCTGCTCAGGAGCGACGAGGGCGCGCGGTTCGAAGCCGAGCACCGCTTCGATGCCACCCACGTCGAGCCTTATGTCACCTGGGGCACCAGCCCGGACCAGGTCGTCTCCATCTCGGGCAAGGTTCCCAGCGCCACGCAGGTCCTGGCTGAGCAAAAACGCAGCACCGAACAGGCGCTGGCCTACACCAGGCTCCAGGGGGGGCAGCCGATAGCAGGCACACCCATCCAGCACGTTTTCATCGGCTCCTGCACCAACGCCCGGATCGAGGATCTGCGCAACGCCGCCAAAGTCGTCGCGGGCCGCAAGGTCGCGACCGGGGTGCGCGCCATGGTGGTGCCCGGCTCAGGCGCGGTGAAGCAGCAGGCCGAGCGGGAAGGGCTGGACCAGGTCTTCATCACGGCCGGCTTCGAGTGGCGCAAGCCCGGCTGCTCCATGTGTCTGGCCATGAACGACGACGTACTGAGCGAGGGCACCCGCTGCGCCTCGACCACCAACCGGAACTTTGAAGGTCGTCAGGGGCGCGGTGCGATCACCCATCTCATGAGTCCGGCCATGGCCGCCGCCGCCGCCGTCACCGGCAAGATCACCGACGTCCGCAAACTGGGGAACTGACATGTCCAGCACCATCAAGGCCATCCAGGGCAAAGCGGCTGCCATCCGCATCGACAACCTCGACACGGACCAGATCATGCCCAAGCAGTTCCTGCGCAGGATCGACAAGTCCGGCCTGGCCGAAGGACTGCTTTACGACCTGCGCTTTGACACCCAGGGCGCGATCAAGCCGGATTTCGTGCTCAATCGCCCCCAATACGCAAAATCGAAGTTGCTGCTGGGCGGTTCCAACTTCGGCTGCGGCTCCAGCCGCGAGCACGCGGTCTGGGGCCTGCTGGACTACGGCTTCAAGGCCATCATCGCCCCCAGCTTCGCCGAGATCTTCTATTCCAACGCCATGGGCAATCAACTGCTGCTGGTTGCGCTGCCCGTCGAGCAGGTCGAGCAGCTCATGGCACTCTGCGAACGCGCCGATGCGCCGGAGATCTCCATCGACGTGGAAAACCTGGAGGTGCGTTGTGCAGGCCTGCCCGCCATGAAATTCGAAATCTCCAGGCGTCACCAGGAGATGTTCCTCAAGGGCGTGGACGTCGTCGGCATGTCCCTGAGCTACATGAACGAGATCATGGCGTTTGCCCAGGCCCATTGGAAGCAGCAGCCCTGGACCCAGGACGTCGCCGCTCGCATGAAACGTCAAATCCCGGTGGGCGACGGGCCGGCCAACTGATCGGCATAGACCGCCATGCTGTTCCCCGGATTTCGACACTCAGCGATTGCTACCGCTGGCACCACCATCGACACCCTGGTGGGCGGTCAAGGTCCGGCCCTGCTGCTGCTGCATGGCCATCCCCAGACCAGGGCTTGCTGGCACAAGGTTGCGCCGGCCCTGGCGCAACATTTCACGGTCGTGTTGACGGACTTGCGGGGCTACGGCGACTCCGGCAAGCCGGACGGTGGTGAAAACCACATCGGCTACTCCAAGCGCCTGATGGCGCAAGACCAGGTGGAGGTCATGCGCCACCTGGGCTTTCCCCGCTTTCAGGTTGCAGGGCATGACCGGGGTGGACGCGTCGTCCACCGCATGCTGCTGGATCATCCGGATGCTGTGGAGCGGGCCGCCGTCCTGGACATTGCGCCGACGGCGACCATGTACGCATCTGCCAATATGGAATTTGCGATGCGTTACGTCTGGTGGTTTTTCCTGGCCCAGGCGGCCCCGCTGCCGGAAAAATTGATAGGCGCCAATCTTGAGTTCTACCTGCGTCACCACATCGACAAGCAGAACAAGACACCCGGTGCCATCACGGCGCAGGCCTATGCAGAGTACCGTCGTTGCTACACGGAAGAAACCTTGCATGCGGTCTGCGAAGACTACCGGGCTGCTGCAACCATCGACCTGGCGCACGATGCCGCCGACAGCGAGCGCAGGATTCAGTCTCCCTTGCTCGTTCTCTGGGGAAAACAGGGCGTTGTAGGGAACACCTACGACGTCCTGGAGACGTGGCGGGAAAAGTCCATGAACGGTCTTGTGCAGGGACGCGCCTTGTCATGCGGCCACTACCTGCCGGAAGAAGCCCCGGACGAGGTGCTGCAAGAGTTCTTGCAGTTCTTTCGCTCAGCCTAGCGGTCCAGGCCGGCGTAGTCACTCAAGGCGCAGGCGTCTTGGGCTTGAAGTCGCAATACGCCGACACGCTGCACACCCAGCACTGCGGCTTGCGCGCCTGGCACACATAACGCCCGTGCAGGATCAGCCAGTGGTGCGCGTCCACCAGATACTCGGGCGGTACGCGCTTCAAGAGCTGCATCTCCACCTCGTACGGGTTCTTGCCCGGCGCCAGGCCGGTGCGGTTGCCCACGCGGAAGATGTGCGTGTCGACCGCCATGGTCGGCTCGCCGAAGGCGGAATTCAGCACCACGTTGGCCGTCTTGCGGCCCACGCCTGGCAGGGCCTCCAGCGCATCGCGGCTGCGCGGCACCTGGCCGCCGTGGCGTTCCACCAGGATGCGGCAGGTCTCCATCAGGTGTTTCGCCTTGCTGCGGTACAGGCCGATGGTCTTGATGTAGCCCTCCAGCCCTTCGAGCCCCAGGTCCAGGATCTGCTGCGGCGTGTGGGCGACGGGGAAGAGCTTGCGCGTGGCCTTGTTCACGCCCACGTCGGTGGCCTGGGCCGAGAGCAGCACGGCGGCCAGCAGTTCGAAGACCGAGGTGTATTCGAGCTCGGTGACGGGTTGGGGGTTGGCGGCCTGGAGGGTGGCGAAAAACGAGCGAATGGCGGCTGGCGTCATGTCTCAGCGGGAGGGGGCGTTCAGAGCGTGGAGATGTCGAAGAAGCTGTCGCGTGACGGCAGCTTGCTGCGCATCCAGTCCAGGTTCAGGTCCAGGGCAGACACCACCTCCTGCGGCAGCGCGTCCACGATCTCCGGGTCACTGAAGGCCATGTCGGCCAGGCGGCTGGCCAGGTGCACCACGCCACCCAGTTGAGAGAAGGGCTGCGAGGCCAGCGGGGCCGAGGCGGTGTTGAGCCCGCGCACGATGTCGGCCGGGAAGTGCCAGCGGTGCGCCAGCTCGGCCGTGACCTGGGCCTCGGTGAAACCCAGCAGCTGCTGTTCGCGTGCCCAGCGGTCGCCGGGGATCTGCGGCTGGCGCTCCAGCACGGCCAGGCTGTCGGGTTTGGCCTGCACGATCAGCAGCTCGCCCAGGCGCAGCATCATGCCGCTCAGCCAGGCCTGCTGGGCGTCCAGGCCGATGCCGCCGGCCAGCCACTGCGCGTAGCCGGCGCAGGCCATGCTGTTGCGCCAGAACTCGGTGCGGTCCAGGCCGGGCACCACGGGAAAGGCCACGTTCATGCAGGCCGTCAGCGCCAGCGTGCGCACCTGCGACAGGCCCACCATGGAGATGGCCGCGTCCAGCGTGCCCACCTCGCGGCGCATGCCCATGGCCGCGCTGTTGGCCGTGCGCAGCAGCTTGGCGGTGAGCACCGGGTCCTTGGCGACCAGGTCGCGCACCTGGGTGATGGACACGTCTTCGTCGTGCAGGGTGCGGATGAGGGCGTGCGCCACTTCCGGCATCACCGGCAGCTTGACGGACTGGAAAAAGGCAGAAAGGTCGGACATGAAACATCCTCGTGTGACAGTCCCGCCAGTGTGGCGGTAGCGCAGGCGCGCGGCAAGGGCGGAAATCTCCCGTTACAGCATTGTCCATCAGGTCCATGCGCCCACCCGGCACGGTCCGCAAATTTCATGGGATGATCCTTCTCCCTGCTGTCCACCCTCACGCCCGACCATGAAGCCACGTGTCCTCTCGCGCGCCTTGCGCCTGTGCCTCGCCGGCGGGCTGGCGGCCGTGCTGGCCGCTTGCCAGAGCGTTGCCCCCTCCGATCCGCCCCTTGCTGCTGCACCTGCGGCGTCCGCGCCCGTGCCCGCCGTGGCCGCGCCGGCGGCCCTGCCGGTGGCGCCGCCGGCCACGGCCACGAACCGCCCGCGCCTGCTGGTCTTCCTGGTGGTGGACGGCCTGCCGCAACGCCAGATGCTGGCCTACCGCGACCAGCTGGCCCCGGATGGGCTGGCCCGTTTCCTGGAGCGCGGCGCCTGGTACGCCGACGCGCACTATGGCCACGCCTTCACCGTCACCGGCGCCGGCCACGCCACCGTGCTCAGCGGCACCTACCCGCACCGCCACGGCATCATCGCCAACGAATGGCGCGACGCCATCACCGGCGCGCCCGAGTACTGCACCGGCGACACCGGCGCCACCTACATCGGCCACAAGACCCAGCCGCTGGACGGCACCAGCCCCAAGAACCTCAAGGTGGAAACGGTGGGCGACGTGCTCAGGCGCACCGACCCGCGCGCCAAGGTCATCGGCATCTCGGGCAAGGACCGCGGCGCCATCCTGCCCGCGGGCAAGACCGGCACCGCCTACATGTACATGACGCAGACCGGCCAGTTCGCCAGCAGCACCTTCTACATGCCGCAGCACCCGGCCTGGGTCACCTCCTTCAACGCCGCCAAGCCGGCCGACCGCTGGTTCAAGAAGGAGTGGAAAGCCCTGCTGCCCGACGAGGCCTACGCCCGTTCGCTGCCCGACCGCCAGCCCTGGTACGGCCAGAAGGCCGCCGCGCTGCCCATGCTGATGGGCGCACCGAGCGACGAAGCCCCGGGCCCGGCCTATTACAGCCAGCTGCTGCGCAGCCCCTATGCCGACCAGCTCACCCTGGACTTCGCGCGCGCCGCCATCGCCGGCGAGGGCCTGGGCAAGGACAACGTGCCCGACATCCTGGCCATCAGCCTCTCGGCGCACGACTACATCAACCACCGCTTCAGTGCCGAGTCGCGTTTCTCGCACGACCACCTGCTGCAGCTCGACCGCATGCTGCAGGATTTCTTCAAGCACCTGGACGCCACCGTGGGCCGCGACAACTACATCGCCACGCTCACCGCCGACCACGGTTTCATGCCCGCGCCCGAGTTCACCGCCCAGCAGGGCCTGCGCTCAGGCCGCATCGTCGGCAACCAGCTGCTCACGCGTGTCAACAGCGGGCTGGAAGAAGAGTTCGGCGCCGGCAAGTGGGTGAGCTTTTCGGGCTCGGCCCTGCTGCTCAACAAGCAGCTCATCACCCAGCAGCGCGTGGACCCGGACGAAGTGGCCGAGGAAGCGCGCGCCCTGCTGATGGAAGAGCCCGGCATCGCCGCCGCCTACACCCGGCGCGAACTGGCCGCGGGCAGCCGCATCGACGGCCCCTTCTTCGGCGCCATGCAGCGGGCCTGGCACGTCGACGTGTCGGGCGACGTGCAGTACGTCCTCAAGCCCTACTGGATGTTCCAGTCCAGCACCAGCATCGCCACGCATGGCTCGCCGTACCCGTACGACACCAACGTGCCCATCCTGGCCTGGGGTCCGCGCTGGGTGAAACCCGGCCGCGTGGACGAGCGCGTGGAGGTGGTGGACATCGCCCCCACCGCGGCCAACTGGCTGGGCGTGGCGCCGCCCGCCACCTCCGAAGGCAAGCCGCTGCCGCTGCCGACGAAGTAGGGGATTTCCGCTCGCGTTGAGCCCAAATTCCGTTCGGGCTGAGCCTGTCGAAGCCCTGCAGCCCTTCGACTGAGCTCAGGGCGAACGGATAGCCGGCGAGGGCGGGGCGGTTTGACGGAGAATCGGGGGAGTCGTTTCTTACCCCCGAGAACCCCATGCAATTCGCCGACCGCCTCAACAACGTCGAAACCTCCGCCATCCGCGAACTCTTCAAGCTGCTGGGCAAGCCCGGCATCATCTCCTTTGCCGGTGGTTTCCCCGACAGCGCCATGTTCGACGTGGACGGCATCCGTGATGCCTCGCAGAAAGCGCTGAGCGAAGAACCCGGCGCCGCCCTGCAGTACGGCGCCACTGAAGGCTACAACCCCCTGCGCGAACAGCTGGCCGCCTTCATGCAAGCCAAGGGCGTGCAGGTCGCCGCAGACGGGCTGATCGTCACCACCGGCAGCCAGCAGGCGTTGGACCTGATCGGCAAGACCCTGGTGGACCCCGGCGCCAAGGTCATCGTCGAGGCGCCCACCTTCCTCGCCACCATCCAGTGCTTCCGCCTCTACGGCGCCCAGGTCATCGGCGCGCCCATCGATGCCGACGGCGTGCAGGTCGATAAGCTGGAACAGCTGATCGCCGAGCACCAGCCGCGCTTCGTCTACCTCATCCCCACCTTCGGCAACCCCAGCGGCGCCACCCTGAGCCTGGAGCGCCGCAAGCGCATCCTGGAGCTGGCCGTGAAGACGAAAACCGTGGTGATCGAGGACGATCCCTATGGCGACCTCTATTTCGGCAAGGCCCCGCCTGCGAGCCTCATGGCCCTCACGGCCCAGGTGCCCGGCAGTCGCGACTGGCTGGTGCACTGCGGTTCACTCAGCAAAGTGCTGTCCCCCGGCCTGCGCGTGGGCTGGATGATCGCCCCGCCCGAGCTGCTGGCGAAAGCGACGATGTGCAAGCAGTTCAGCGACGCCCACACCAGCACCTTTGCCCAGGCCACCGCCGCCCAATACCTCAAGGCCGGCCGTATGCCCGCCACCCTGGCCCATGTGCGTGAGGTCTACGCCGGCCGCGCCAGGACCATGGGCGAATGTTTGAAGAAGGAACTGGGCGACGCCATCGAGTTCACCCAGCCCGGCGGCGGCCTGTTCTTCTGGGCCCGGCTCACGGGTGCGAACGGCAAGCTCAAGGATGCGGGTGAACTGGCCAAACGTGCGATCGAGAAGGGTGTGGCCTTTGTGCCGGGCGCGCCGTTTTATGCGACCAACCCCGATGCCTCGACCCTGCGCCTGAGTTTTGCGACGGTAGGGGAGGACAAGATCGTCGAAGGCGTGGGGCGCCTCGGCTCAGCTGTCTAGTCCCATCTTTATCCTGCAGGCCCACTTGCTTTTACAGAACCGTCCATGCCAACCTTTATTTCGAACCTCTCGGTCGCCAAGCGGCTGGGCCCTGGGTTTTCGTTGGTGCTGCTGCTGCTGGCACTCATCACCATCGTGGTCAGCATCTCGCGCCTGGACTCGGTGGTAGAGGCTACACGCAATATGGTGGTGCCCCTCAAGACCGAGCGCCTCAACAGTGACTGGTATCGCAACATCCACACCGGTTGTTGGCAAGACATGCTGAAGAAAAGGCGTAGCTCTAATGCGGGGTGCGCCTTTTTTTCTGCAACTCTGACATATCCTCGCTGGGGCTAAACTTTGCACTAGTAGAGCAAGACGCAAAAGATAGTTGAGAGTTTTTAGGCGTAGCCCTTGAGTTTATTAGCAACCTTGCGCGACATAAAAGAGTTGCTTTTGCGTTGAATTAATTAGGGGAACTATATGAAGCCTCGAGCATTTATTGGATCCTCCGTAGAGGGCTTAAATATTGCGTATGCGGTACAGCAAAACCTGTTGTATGACGCTGAAATCACGGTTTGGAGTCAAGGAGTTTTTCAGCTTACGGCAGGAGCCGTAGACTCGCTTATCGATATTTTGAATACAAGTGATTTTGGGATTTTCATTTTTACGCCTGACGACATCGCAACCATTCGGAAAGCATCAACTCCAGTTGTGCGAGACAACGTTCTTTTTGAGCTGGGTCTCTTTCTTGGAAAGCTTGGGCGGGATAGAGCTTTTTTTCTGATCCCCGATAACATTACAGACTTGCATCTGCCGACCGACTTGCTTGGGATAACACCTGGAAAGTATGAAGGGTCTCGAAGCGATACGAATCTCCAAGCCGCGACTGGTCCTGTTTGCAATCAAATTCGTAACCAGATCAAAAAAATCGGAGTGACTCCTGGTCGATTAGCTACGCCGAGTGTTGCTGAGGATGTTTCTAAGCCCGATGCAGATGGGAAATGGTTTGAAGCATTCCTGTCAGGAAATCATGCAGAGGCTCAGCAACTGCTTGAGCTGAAGCTGCAGAAGCAATCTGGGGTTGATCGTCTAAAGACAGAACTCTGGCTTCATTTCAATAACTTGAAGATGGGTAAGTCAGATGCACTTGCTGCGATAAGTGCATTTTGTCGCGATCAAAAAAGTAACGTTGACCTAATTGAAATGTCCGCCATTCTCCTCCTCGCAGAGGGGCATGCTGATACTGCAATTCAGCTCATATACGAGGCGGATGAAATTGTTCAAAAGAAACCAGAAATTCGAATCGCGTTAGCTGATTGTTATATGAAAGTGGGCGAGCCTTCATTAGCAGAGAGAGCTTTAGACCAATCTGAAAACTATGAAAGTTCAGATGTGGCCGTGAAACTTTCTGAAATTCTGGAGGAACAAGGGAAAAAGGATGCCGCATTTGTGGCAATTCACAAAGCATATATAGAAGATTCGGTAAATGAGAGTATTCGCTATCGATTCTCTCGTTTGGCCCTAGCTATGGAAAAAAATGAGATATCTAGCTTTCTGCTAGAGAAGCTAACTCGTGATTTTCCGAAGAACTCTGACTATTGGGGTTATTTCGGAAATGCATGTTATGCATTGAGGCTATACGATCGAGCACTCTTCGCCTATCGACAAGGGGTAGCACTTGGTGGCAATGTGCAGTGGATACTTTCTAACATTGGGAACCTCCTATCTACTAAAGATTTGCCAACCGAAAGCATTATTTATCTTGAGCAATCTACAAAATCAGAAGGTACCCCGTACGCTTTTGAGAGGCTTGCTTCTGCTATGAAAGCCAAACAAGCCGAATTAGATTTGTTGGTGAAAAAATGTGATGAAGGCTTAAGGCAGATTAGAGCGCTTGGTCAGAAGCCTCAAATTCAATAGCACGAAGCGAGCAGGTCGGTCATCATGAAAGTATTGGCGATACTTTATTGACCTAGCGATCGAAGATCCTTCAGCTCTAATATCTCGATTCCACCTCTCTGCACCCGCAAAATCCCCTGCGCCTCCAGCTCCTTGAGGATCTGGTTGGTCGTCTGGCGTGACACGCCGATCATCAGCGCCAGTTCCTGCTGGGTCACGGCCAGCACGCGCCGTGTGCCGCCGCGGCCCGTCTGTACCCCGTAACCCTCCGCCATGCCCACCAGGCGCCGCGCCAGGCGCAGCGGGGCGCTGAGCACGGTCTGTTCCTCCATGGTCAGGAAGGCCAGACGCAGCTTGTCGGCCATGAGCACAGCCAGATCGCGCCAGTGCTGCGGGTGCTCGTGCAGCCAGGCCAGCAGCTCGGCCTGCGGCACCTGTAGCAGGGTGCTGGGTTCGGCCGCATGCGCGTGGTGGGTGCGGGTGGCGCCGTCGAAGACGGTGATCTCGCCGAACCACTGGGGTGGCGGCAGCACCACCAGCAGGGCCTCGCGTGCGTCGTCGCCGCGGCCGCTCTGGCCCGAGATGCGGATGGAACCCGACACCACGGCGTAGAGGCCGCAGGGTGGGCTGTCGCGCAGGAACAGCACCTCGCCCGTCTGCAATTGGCGCACCTTGGCCATCTTGAGCAGGGCCTGGGCGAACTCGGGCGGTAGCTGGGCGTACCAGCGGCCGGCCTGGAGCACGGGCAGGTAGTGTTGCGCGTCGTTCATGGGGTTTGTACGGGGGCGAAGGCTTGTGTCGGGTACCTGACAGACTGGTGCCGAGGGTAGGTCGATCATTGACGTCTGTCAATTATTAGAAAGAGACGTCGTCCATGAAAACACTCACCGACCATCTCACCCAGTACGCGGCCTACCACCAGGACGCGCGCAACGTGGCCACGCATTTCGTGGGCATCCCCATGATCGTGCTGGCCGTGACCATCCTGCTCTCGCGCCCGGCCTGGGACGTGGGCGGCCTGCCGCTCACGCCGGCGCTGCTGGTGTCCGTCCTGTCCTCGCTGTTCTACCTGCGGCTGGACCTGCGCTTCGGCCTGGCCATGGCGCTGCAGCTGGCCTTGTGCCTGTGGGCCAGCCAGTGGTTTGCCGCGCAGCCCACTGCAGAGTGGCTGGGCTGGGGCATCGGCCTGTTTGTCGTGGGCTGGGCCATCCAGTTCCTGGGGCATTACTGGGAGGGCCGCAAGCCGGCCTTCGTGGATGACCTGGTGGGCCTGCTGGTCGGCCCGCTGTTCCTGACGGCCGAGGTGGCCTTTGCCCTGCGCCTGCGCACCGATGTGCAGGCCGAGATGGAGCGCCGCCTGGGTGAGGGCGCGCACGGCGCCCGCCGGGTGGCCGCGGCATGACGTTTACTGCCGCTTTGCCCGCCCTGCTGCTGGGGGCCCTGGCCCTGGTGATGTTCGGCCTGGGCCTGTCGCTCAGCGTGGGTGATTTCGTGCGCCTGCGCCAGCACCCCAGGGCCGTGCTGCTGGCCCTGGGCATCCAGATGCTGCTGCTGCCCGCGGTGGCCTGGGGGCTCATCGTGGGCCTGGGCGTGGCTCCTGTGTATGCCGTGGGGCTGATGCTGCTGGCAGCTTCGCCGGGCGGGGTGTCGGCCAACCTTTTCAGCCACCTGTTCGGCGGCAATGTGGCGATGAACATCTCGCTCACGGCCATCAACACGGTGCTGTCCATCGTGAGCCTGCCGCTCATCACCAACTGGGCCATCGCCACGTTTGCGCAGACGGGCCAGGTGGTGCCGCTGCAGTTCGGCAAGGTGTTCGAGGTGGTGGGGGTGATCCTGGTGCCGGTGCTGATCGGCATGGTGGTGAGCAACCGGCGCCCGGCCTTTGCCGCGCGCATGGAAAAGCCCATGAAGGCTTTCAGTGCCCTGGTGCTGGCGGCCTTTGCCGTCATCGCGATTGCCAAGGAGTGGACGGCGCTGACGCAGTCCTTCAGCAGCCTGGGGCCGGTGGTACTGGCCTTCAACCTGCTGAGCCTGCTCTCGGGCTATTACCTCTCGCGCTGGGCCGGGCTGGACAAGCCCATGGCCACGGCCGTGAGTTTCGAGATCGGTATCCACAACTCCACGCTGGCCATCTTCGTGGCGCTGTCGGTGCTGCAGAACTTCCAGCTCGCGCTGCCGGCGGCGATCTATTCGGTCAGCATGTACCTCACGGCCTCGCTGTTCGGCATGTTGGTGCTGCGATGGCGGCAGATGCAGGCCGCTGCTGCCTGAACGCCGACGAGTTGGGCGAGAGACTGCAAGGCCTGGGCCTTGCGGCTGGCGTCCGTGACGCTGAAAAAAAGGGGCGCCCGGGAGGTGTCCCTTTTTGTTGAGCCGCCCCATCCAATGTGCGCTGGCAGACACACGATAAAGCGCCTAGGATGCAGACTGTACTTGCGCCCCAGGTGTGACATCTCTGGCGCGGCGCGAGGACCGGATCAGAGGAGGGCCTGCTTATGGGATCGAACGACGCGGACGAACAGGACCGGCAAGAGGCTGTGATCGAGCTGGCTGAACTGGTCCATCTCGCCCAGGAGACGGGGCGACGACTGGCCAACAAATCGCATGGCGAGCTCTACGATCTGGCGCATGACGTAATTGAACTCCTGCATCAGGTCAGGGTACAGATTGAACTGATCCAGGAGCGGTCTGCCCAGCCATGAGGCACTTCCGTACTCTGAGAACAAAGGCCCTCATCGAGGGCCTTTTGTTTTTGGGTCGACTCTGGCTTAGCGGTTCCTGCGCCAGGTTTCGGGAAAGAAGCCACGCTCGGCCAGCGTGAAAGCGGCTTCGATCAACAGGGCCAGCAGCGCCACGGGGATGGCGCCGGCCAGCAGGGTGGCGTTGTCGTTCAGGGCCAGGCCGGTGACGATGCGTTCGCCGAAACCGCCGGCGCCGATGAAGGCCGCGATGGTGGCGGTGCCGACATTGATGACGGCCGAGGTCTTGATGCCCGCCAGGATGGTGGTGCGTGCCAGCGGCAGTTCGATCAGGCGCAAGGTCGCGCCGGGGCTCAGGCCCAGGGCCATGGCCGCCTGTTTCAAACCGACGGGAACCTGGCTGAGCCCGGCGTGCGTATTGCGCACGATGGGCAGCAGGGCATACACGGTGAGGGCGATGAAAGCCGGCAGCAGGCCGATGCTGCCGGTGAGCGGGATCAGGATGGCGAGCAGGGCCAGCGAGGGGATGGTCTGCAGCACGTTGGTGGTGTTGATGATGAGGGCCCGGGCCAGCGCGTGACGCGCCGCCAGCATGCCCAGCGGGATGCCCACCACGATGCTCGCGCCCAGCGAGAGGAAGACCAGGGCCAGGTGTTCCAGCGTGAGGCGCAGCAGGTCGGGGGCGAAAAGCTTGGCCAGCCAGCCCGGGGCCGCGGGGCGTGCATCGGCCGTCCTGGCCGGCGCGGCCAGCTCGCCCGCCAGAAAGGCCTGGGCCACGCGTTCGAAGCTTTGGCCCTGCAGTTCCGCGCCGGCGTTCATCTGGCGCATGGCCGTCTCGTCGATACGGCCTTCCAGACGGGCCAGGGCCGCCCAGCTCCGCGGCAGGCGCGCGGGCAGGCCGGCCCGGTGCAGCAGCACGGCGTCGTAGCGGGGGAAGTAGCCCGCATCGTCCACCAGCACCTGCAACTGGTAGGGGCCGATCTTGGCGTCGGTGGTGTAGATGTCGATGGCGTCGACCTGCTGCTGCGCGAGGGCTTCATAGGCCAGGCCGTGGTCCAGGCCGCGCGGGCTGGCCTGCGGCAGAGCATAGGCCGACTGCAGGCCCGGCCAGCCGTCAGCCCGGCCGATGAATTCCTGCGACAGGCCCAGGCGCAGCCCGGCATGGTTTTTCAGGTCGGACAGGCGGCTGATCCTGAGCGCGCTGGCCTGTGAGGCGCGCATGGCCAGGGCGTAGCTGTTGTTGAAACCCAGCGGCACCGAGGCGCGCAGGCCGAGCGGGGCGAGCCGCGCATTGAGTTCGGGCAGGGGCGGCACGTGGTCCAGCCGCAGGATTTCGCGCGCGATGGTGCCGGTGTACTCGGGATACACGTCGATGCTGCCGGCCTGCAGGGCACTGAGCAGGATGGCCGTGTTGCCCAGGCCCTGCCGGTGTGTCACCTCGGCCTCGCCGGTCGTCTGGGCCGTCTGTTTGACGATCTCGGCCAGGATGTAGGCCTCGGTGAAACGCTTGGAGCCGACCGTGAGGGTTTCGCCACCGGCGGGCAGGGCCATGGCCAGCCCGAGCAGGCCGGCGGTGATGGCTTGCAGAAAGATCATGCGGCGGGTGGGGTGGGACACCGGTGCATTGTCACCCCGGCAAAACAAAAGGCCCTCGATGAGGGCCTTTGTTCGGGGCTGACGCTGGTGTGAACCAGCGCGGGATCAGCCGCCCTTGGAGGGACGCTTGCCCGGGTTCTTCTTGCTGCGGGTGGACACGCCACGCTCCAGGCTGACCTTCTGGCCGCGGCCGCCGGTGGGCAGGGTATAGCCGTTGAGCGGCTGCGGACGGGGGGTGGCCTTGCGGTCTGCTTCGGTAACGATCTTGTTGCCCATCTGGGGCTCCTTCTGACAAACGATAAAACCGTAATGTTAGCCCATCTGGCCTGCCGGCTCCGGCAGCCTATGATCAAACCCACACCGTCACCCTCACGAAACGCCGCCATGCCCACACCTGCCAGCGCCACGCTTCCCGGCCAGACGCTTTATCCCCATCTGCTGGCCCCGCTGGACCTGGGGCACACCCAGCTCAAGAACCGCGTGCTCATGGGCTCCATGCACACCGGCCTGGAAGACGGGCGCGACCTCAGCAAGCTGGCGGCCTATTTCCGCGAGCGCGCCGAGGGCGATGTGGGACTGATGGTGACCGGCGGTTTTGCGCCGAATATCGTGGGCTGGGCCAAGCCTTTTGCCGGCACGCTCTCCACCTCGGGCGCGGCGCGGCGGCACCAGGTGGTGACCCGCGCGGTGCACGAGGCCGGCGGCAAGATCGCGCTGCAGATCCTGCACACGGGGCGTTACGCCTACCACCCGCTGGCGGTGGCCCCGTCGGCCATCAAGTCGCCGATTTCCCCGTTCAAACCCTTCGAACTCTCGGCGCGCGGCGTGGAGCGGCAGATCCGCGCCTTCGTGAACTGTGCCGTGAAGGCGCGCGAGGCCGGCTACGACGGCGTGGAGATCATGGGCAGCGAGGGTTATTTCATCAACCAGTTCCTGGCCAAACACACCAACCACCGCGACGACGCCTGGGGCGGCGACTACAGCCAGCGCATGCGCCTGCCGCTGGAGATCGTGGCGCGCACGCGCGAGGCGGTGGGCCGCGACTTCATCATCATCTACCGCCTCTCGATGATCGACCTGGTGCCCGGCGGCAGCTCCTGGGACGAGGTGGTCACGCTGGGCAAGGCGGTGGCGCAGGGCGGCGCGAGCATCATCAACACCGGCATCGGCTGGCACGAGGCCCGGGTGCCCACCATTGCCACCAGCGTGCCGCGCGCGGCCTTTGCCTGGGTGACCAAGAAGATGAAGGCCGAATTCGCGGCCGCGGGCCTCACGACACCGCTGGTGACCTCCAACCGCATCAACACCCCCGAGGTCGCCGAGCAATTGCTGGCCGATGGGAATGCCGACATGGTGTCCATGGCGCGCCCGCTGCTGGCCGACGCGGACTTCGTGAAGAAGGCAGCGCAGGGCCGGGCCGCAGACATCAACACCTGCATCGCCTGCAACCAGGCCTGCCTGGACCACATCTTCAAGAACAAGCTGACCAGCTGCCTGGTGAACCCGCGCGCCTGCCACGAGACCGAGCTGGTCTACCGCCCCACGGCTGACGCCAAGCGCATCGCCGTGGTGGGGGCCGGCCCGGCCGGCCTGACGGCAGCCACCCTCGCCGCCGAGCGCGGGCACGAGGTGCACCTGTACGACGCGGCGAGCGAGATCGGCGGCCAGCTGAACATGGCCAAGGTGGTGCCGGGCAAGGAAGAGTTCCACGAGATGCTGCGCTACCTGGCGCGGCGTGTGCAGACCACGGGTGTACAGCTGCATCTGAACCGCGCCGTGCTGGCGGTCGACCTGCAGGGCTTCGACGAGGTGATCGTGGCCACCGGTGTGACGCCGCGCGACCCGAAGATCGAAGGGCAGGACCACGCCAAGGTGCTGAGTTACATCGACGTGCTGCGCCACAAGAAGCCCGTGGGCCAGCGCGTGGCCATCGTGGGCGCGGGCGGCATCGGTTTCGACGTGGCGGAGTTCCTGGTGAGCGAGGGCCACTCCACCACGGTGGACCTGCCGGCCTGGCTGGCCGAGTGGGGCGTGACGGACCCGGCGCAGCAGCGCGGCGGCCTGAGCGCTGAAGGGCCGCAGGTGGGCCCGCCCGAACGGCAGGTGACGCTGCTGCAGCGCAAGGCCGGCAAGCTGGGTGACGGCCTGGGCAAGACCACGGGCTGGATCCACCGCGCGGCGCTCAAGATGAAGCAGGTGAAGATGATTGGCGGCGTGAACTACGAGCGCATCGGCGCGTTCACCGAAGGGACAATTCAAGGTTGGGGCTTGCTGGTCTCTTATGGCGAGCAGCGCGAGAACCCCACCTGGATACCGTGCGACACGGTGGTGCTGTGCGCGGGCCAGTTGCCGCTGCGCACGCTGGCCGATGAATTGCAGGCGCTGGGCAAAAAAGCCCACCTGATCGGCGGGGCGCTGGAAGCCGGCGAGCTGGACGCCAAGCGCGCCATCGACCAGGCCGCGCGGCTGGCGGCACGCCTGTAGGCTGGTTCAGCCGGTACGGATCACCGAGATGAACTCGTTGCCGCTCTCGGGCAACCAGACTTCGCCGGGCCGGCCCAGGATCTGGCGGATGGAGGCGCCGGCGCGCGGCATGGCCAGCACGTCGAACCTTTCCGTGCGCGGGTCGAATCGCAGCATGGCGTTGTGGTTCCACTCGGCGGCCCAGACGATGTCCTTGTCGTCCACGTAGACCGCATACACGCGCGGGCTGTCGCCGGGCGCCTTCCAGGTGCGCCAGCTGTTTGCGGCGGGGTCGTGCATGGAGAGATTGCCGCTGCGCCACTCGGCCACCCAGATGCGGCCGCGGCTGTCGGACCAGACGCGGCGTGCGCCTTGGTCGGGCGTGGGCGGCTCCACGATGCGCGAGGTGCCGGTCTTCAGGTCGATCTGCGCGATGTAGGAGCCGGCCAGCGAACACCACCAGATGTCGCCCCTGGGCGTGGCGCAGATGCCGTAGGGCCCACGCCCGCGCGGCGAGGCCTGCACGCTGACCGCGCCGCTGCGCAGGGCCACCTTGCCCACGTAGCCGCTTTGCCCGGTGAACCAGAGGTCGCCCTGGCCGTCGAAGGCGCAGGTGTTGAGGTTGGCATAAGGGGTGCCCGCCGGCAGCGGATAGGCGCGCACCTCGCGTGCGGGCCAGCTCACACGCACGATGGCGTTGAGCCCGCTGTCGGTGAGCCAGGCGGCGCCGTCGGGGCCGGCAATGACACCATGCGGCGAGGAGCCGCTGCCCAGGGCGATGAGTTCCGTCTTGCCCGTGCGCGGGTCGAACCAGCCCAGGTGGCCGCTGCGCTGCGCGGAGAACCACACGCCGCCATCGGGTGCGGGGGCCAGGTCGTGGATGCCGGTGGCACGCGGTGTGTTCAGCGGCCAGGATTGCAGGCGGCTGCCCAGGGATTGCGCGGCTGCCGTGCCGGTCACGCCGAGTGCCAGGCCGGGCAAGGCCAGCAGGGCGGTGCGGCGCTGGAGCCCGTGCGGGCTGGGCGATGGCTTGGGTTGCGCGAACGAATGCTGCGTCATGTCCAGGTCTCCTCGCGTTGGATCTCGCTCTCGCGTGGGCGGAGCAGACCATTCTGGCAGCAAGACGGGCCGGCAGGCAAGTGCTGCGCCCGGCGTGCCAGAGACCCGGCGGCGTGCTTGTCAAAAGCGCTGGGCGCAAAATGGGGGCATGAAAGTACCCGAAAGACTCCAGTCCCTGGTCGAAGAAGGCCTGATCGACACGGTGGTGCGCCAGCTCATGAGCGGCAAGGAGGCGCAGGTCTTCGTGGTGCGCAGCGGCGAGGAGACGCGCTGCGCCAAGATCTACAAGGACGCCACGCAGCGCAGCTTCCGCCAGGCAGTGGACTACACCGAGAACCGCAAGGTGAAGAACACACGCCAGGCCCGCGCCATGGCCAAGGGCTCGCGTTATGGCCGCCAGGCCATCGAGGCGGCCTGGCAGAGTGCCGAGGTCGATGCGCTGTACCGCCTGGCCGCGGCCGGCGTGCGCGTGCCCAAGCCCTGGAACTTCCACGAGGGTGTGTTGCTGATGGAACTGGTGACGGACGAGCACGGCGACGCGGCACCGCGCCTGAACGACGTGGTCTTCACGCCGGAAGAAGCACGCCAGCACCACGCCACGCTGCTGACCGAGGTGGTGCGCATGCTGTGCGCGGGCATCGTGCACGGCGACCTGTCGGAATTCAACATCCTGCTGGCGGCGGACGGCCCGGTGATCATCGACCTGCCGCAGGCGGTGGACGCGGCGGGCAACAACCACGCCGCGCGCATGCTGCTGCGTGACGTGGCCAACCTGCGCGATTTTTTCGGGCAGTTCGCGCCCGAGCTGCTGTTGACCGATTACGGCCCGGAGATCTGGGCGCTGTACCAGCGCGGGGTGCTGAACACCGAGACGCCGCTGAGCGGGCGCTTCGAGAAGCCCGTGGGTGCGGTGGATGTTGCAGACCTGACCCGCGTGATCGACGACGCGCGGGCCGAGGAAGCCGCGCGGCTGCTGCGCATGCAGACAGCCCGCTGAACCCTGCGCCGGTTCTTCAGTCGCCCGAAGGCCAGTCGCTGAAGGGGAAGGGCGCTTCTTCGCTGGCGAAGCTCAGGAAGTCGGTGAGCTGGCGGAAATAACGACCGAGGCCGCGGCCCAGCTGCTGCAGACGCTCGTTGGGGCCGCCGGCGACGATGGCCAGCACGAACTGGACGAGGGCCAGCGCCCCCAGCAGCGTGGCGGCCAGATAGAAGGCCATGGCCATCAGGATCATGAGCAGCAAACGCACCCAGAGGCTGCGTTTTTCGGGCGTGCCGGGAATGTTGCTCATGGTGTTCTCCTATAAGCGGTGTTCAGGGTGAGCGGTGCAGGCGCGGCGCGGCCAGCAGGGCCAGGTTTTCCTCGATGGCGAGGTCCACGTTGCGCCAGCGGCCCTTGAGCTGGGCCTTGTCCATGGCGGCCTGCAGCTGCTGCAGGTCTTTCACGGTGGGCGCCACCTTGATCTGGGCAATGGCCGCTGCCGCGTTGCCACCCTTGATCAGCGTGAGCACCTTGCCCGGCCATTCACTTTGTTTTGCCATATGTCTGTCTTCGTCCTGAGACCGCACTGTACCAAGTTAAGCTTGGGGCTGTTCGCACTGATTTCTCAAGATGCGTTGCGGATCAAAAAAGTCATGCGGTAGGCGCGTAGTCGCAGCCGGAGTGATCTCCGGCAAGGCTACGCAACACCCGGCATGGCTTTTTTGGCCGCAACCCGAAGGGAACGTGGTTAAAACCGCGCCACTCGTTGTTGCACTCCTAGCCCAGGCGGTTAGCCTGGGCGTCGTCGCGCGCCTAGATTGGCGCGGTTTTAATCACGTTCGCACTTGAGAAATCAGTGCGAACAGCCCCTGTCGATGCATTACACCGTCAAACTGTACGACGCCGAAGGCGTGTCCGAGGCCCAGCACCGCGAGGCCGTTCTGCGTTTTCGCCGCGCGCTGGAAGACACCCTGGGCGACGCCAGCCTGGTGCTGCCGGTGTACCTGGCCTACCAGCGCATCGCCGGTGTGTATGGCGAACAGCCCGACACCGCGGCCCTGACCGACGCCGAGCGCGAGATCGTCGAACAATGGCAGGCGGCCGAGACGGCAGCCATCACCGCCGTCTTTGGCCCGCTGCGCAATATGGGCGACGGCATGTACGAACTCAAGCCGGCGTAACACCCAAACCGAGTGCATGGAACACGCGGATGGCGGCCCAGGCGTCGTTGGCCGCATAGACCAGTTGCGCTTCCGTCAGCCGCGGATTGGCCCAGTTGGAGGTGGCAGCCTTCTTGGACTTGAGGTAACGACGGTTGAAGAGGATGGCCACGGCGGCCTTCACCCCCATGTCCTTGCGGTAGCCGCGCTCGCGGAACACGGCGTTGAGTTCCAGCACGCCGGCCGGCTCCACGCCCAGCTTGGCCGTGATGCGCTTGCGGTCGTCGCCCAGGCCGAAACCGGCCTTGGTGACGCCGTGCAGGGCCAGCAACTCGGCCACCGGCGCGCGGCTGGCGGGCTCATGCAGCTGGAAGACCCAGGCCTGCTCGGGCGTGGCCAGCTGCACGATGTGCGGCCCGTCGGACAGCTCGCCCACGCGGAAGGTGGGTTTGGACTCGGTGTCGAAGCCCAGCCAGGGCACGGCGGCCAGCTCGGCGCAGGCTTTTTCAGCTTCTTTGGCGCTGCTGACGAGCCGGATGCGGTCCAGATCCAGGCGTTCGAAGGGATCGAGCAGGTTGATCTCGTCCTTGCTGGGGGTGGGCTGGTGGGTGTGGGTGGGCATGTTTTATTTCACAATGCGATATAAATGTGTGACAAAGAGTTACGAATTGGGTATGCTTGCGAAAACTGCCACAGCAGAGGGCAGACGGCCAGAAGGCTCGCGACGTTCAAGGTACACAGGGGGTGGAACATGCATTTGGAATTCGAGGAACGACAGGACCGCATCGACCAGTTGTCCAAACTGTTGTCGGTGATGCAGGATGTGGCACGCAAGCTCGCCAACGAGTCGCATGGCCGATCCTACGACAAGGCGCGTGAGCTCAATGAAATCCTGCACCGGGCCCGGCTGCAGATGGATGCCATCGAGACCGAGGAGCGCTGGCAGGCCCAGATGGAGCGCCGCCGCGCGCCGCGCGCCAACTTCGAAAGCTGAGCGCCGGGGATAATCGGGCGTTCCACGTTACGCCCCCCATGTCAATCAGCAAGTCCTTCACGAGCGGTGACTACCAGCTCTACCCCTCGCCGCGCAACGCGCACCGCATCCTGTTCGAGCACCAGGTCTTCGTGCCCTATCCCTATGCGCTGATCGACCTGCCGGCTATGGGCCTCAAGGGCCGTTACAGCCTGTTTGCGGCCAGCCGGGAGGCCGATCGCAAACAGGGCCAGCTGGTGAGCTTCGAGAACGAGGCCGACATGGCCACCTTCAACGCGAAATTCGAGCCGTGAAGAACAGCGGGGGCCTGGTCTATTCCACCGAGGGCGGGCGCATGTGCCCGGTCTGCCGTCATCCCTTGGCGCAGTGCGTCTGCAAGTCGCAGCAGGCCGCCTTGCCCCTGGGTGACGGCAAGGTGCGGGTCTCGCGCGAAACCAGCGGACGCGGCGGCAAGGCCGTGACGGTGGTGCGCGGCCTGCCGCTCGATGCGACGGCACTGACCCAGCTGGGCAAGCAGCTCAAGGCGGCTTGCGGCACCGGCGGCACCGTGAAGGACGGCGTGATCGAGATCCAGGGTGACCATGCCGACAAGCTGGTGACGCTGCTGCAGGCCCAGGGCTACGCGGCCAAGAGGGCGGGCGGATGATTCCGGATGCCGAGCAATTGCAGCGCCTGCTGACGGTGGAAATGCCCTATGGCAAGCACAAGGGTTGCCTGATTGCCGACCTGCCGGGCAACTACCTCAACTGGTTTGCGCGCGAGGGTTTTCCCAGCGGGGACCTGGGCCGCCTGCTGGCGCTGATGCACGAGATCGACCACAACGGCCTGTCCGGCCTGCTGGTGCCGCTGCGCCGCCAGCTGAAAAAGACCTAGGCCTTTTTCTTCTTCGCCACCGGCGCCTTGCCGGGGAAACGCGTCTGCTGGTGCTCGCGTGGGCGGTAGAGCTGCACCTCCTGCTCGTAGCCCAGCTTGCTCTTGAGCACGCTGTTGCATTGCGTCACCACGTCTTCCAGCGTCTTGCGCCCGGCCGTCGCGCGCAGTTGCTGGATCAGCATGAAGGTCATGGCGCCGTAGGGCACGGAGCCGTGCGTGTACTCGTAGGCGTACTGGTCTTCGCGGCAGGCGGCCAGCAGCACCGGGTTGTAGGGGCCGTGGTGGCCCAGGCGCCTGGTGGCGGCCTTGAAGGCGGTCGGGTCGTCGCTCCAGCGGCTGACGGCACGGCCCATCTTCTGGGTGGCGCCATCCGCCCCCAGGTAACGGCGCACGACCTCGGCAGGTGCCTTGTTCATGCGGCTGCGCAGATCCAGCTTCTTGCGCGGGAACCACATCTCTTTGGCCGCGTCCCATTCGATGCCGCGGTGGCGTACATCGTCGGGCGGGTTGATGCCGCGCACGGCCACGCCACCGGCGCGCGCGATGCCGCCCGAGTGGCAGCAATCCAGGATGATGGAGAGGCGCGCTTCATAGGGCAGGTTGGCGTAGTACCGGGCCAGCGTGTCGTCGGTGATGCCGGTGTTGCCGCTCCAGTCGAAGTCGTAGGTGACCAGGGCCTCGTCCTTGTGGTCGGGCTCGCCGTCGGTGTCCAGGGCGGCCACCTGGGCGCCGTGGCCCGAGTAGAAAAGCACGCGTTCGTCTCCGGCGCGCACGTCTTCGAGCAGCCACTTCAGGCGCTCGTCGACACCGCGGGTGGTGGCCCGCGCGTCGAGTACCACGCGGATTTCCTCGGGCTGGTAGCCGCGCTCCTGCAGCATGGCGCTCATCTGGAACACGTCGTTGACGCAGCCGCTGAGGCGGTTCTCCGGCTGCGGGTACTCGTTGATGCCGATCAGCAGGGCGCGGCGTTTGCGCGGGCTGCGGCGCTGGAGGGTGGGCGCCTTGAACCAGGGGCCGCCCACGGCCGGTGCCGGCTTGGGCTTGGCCGGCTCAATGCTGCGCGGCAGGGCTTTGGCCAGGCCGGCCCAGACGTTGCTGGCCGTGACCTCGTGCGCCAGGTACTGCTCGGCGCTGTGGTCCAGCGGGCCCCATTCGTCGAAATAGGTGTCGAGCTGGGTGTAGGGGGCCTCGGGGAAATCCAGTTCACAGGTCAGCACCGCGTCTTCGGAGTTGAAGAGGTGGTACCAGTGGCGCACGGTGCTCAGGGGCTTGAGGTAACCGCCGAAGCTTTCGGCCAGGGCCGGATGGCCGATCTGCGAGCCCAGGGTGACGAAGAGGCGGTCCTGGGCCAGGGCCTGCTGGGCGGCCAGGGTGTCGTAGGTGATGAGCGAACCCAGGCTGTGCGCGCAGATGACGTGCGGGTTGACGCTCTTGATGCTTTGCGCCAGCTCGGTGGCGAGCTGCTGGCGCAGCTGGGGCAGGGCGGTCCATTTGGCGACCATGCCGATGGTGTTGTCGATCAGCGTGCCCAGGCCCTTTTCCGTGGCGCGGCCCAGCGCGCGACGGTGCGCCCAGTAGCTGTTCCACAGGCGCTTGACGGCCTCGGCGTAGACCGCGCCGTCGGCCTTGGCGGCCTCGAAGTGCGCGTTGTAGCGCAGTTCATGGAATTCGAAGGCGTTGGCGGCCACGCCGGCACTGGCCGCCGCGCTGCGGATGGACTGCTGCCATTTGGCCAGCCAGTCGCCGTTCTCGTTGGTGTTGACGCCGTGGATGCACAGGATGCGGATGCTCATGGAACCCCCTGACAGCTGCTTGTGGATGTGTGCCTTTATAGGCACAAATGCGGCGCCTGTCTTCCCCTGTTTATGGGGTGATAATCGGCGCGCATTCCCACCCGACCCCACACGAGTACGCACATGGCCCTTTTTGTCGATTCCGGGACTGTCACCCATGGCATCCAGCTGGCCGTGGCGCCGGTGTTCCTGCTGACCGCCGTCTCCGGCATGATCGGCGCCGTGGCCGGGCGCCTCTCTCGCATCATCGACCGCGGCCGTGTGCTGGAAGAGAAGCTGCGCTTGAATGCCGAGCCGCTGCTGGTGCCGCAGTGGGGGGCCGAGCTCGCCATGCTGCGCCGCCGCGGCCTGCTGGCCAACAGCACCATCGGCCTGCTGACCCTGTGCGCCTTCATGATCGGCCTGACCATCGTGGTGCTCTTCCTGGGCGAGACCACGGTGTTCCAGATCGAGCGGCTGGCGATCTATGCCTTCCTGGCCGGCGTGAGTTGCTTCATGGCCGCGCTGTGCTGTTTCTTCGCCGAGACGCTGATGGCCACGCGCGTGCTGAAGTTCGGGCAGCCCGGGGATTGAATCAGCAAACCAGCAATCAGCGCCGCAGCAGGTTCTTGAGCCGGTCCTCGGCCTGTTCCTTGAGGCGTTGCCCGGCCTTGGCTTTTTCCTCGTCCAGCCGCTGCTGCGCTTCCTGCTGCAGCTGCGCCTTGCGCTGGTCGACCATCTCCCTGGCGCGGTTGCCGGCCGCATTGCCGAAGTCGATCTTCCAGGTGATGGCCTTGTAGGGGCCGGAGAGGCGCACCGGCACGGTCAGGCCCTTGAGCTGTTCCATCTCGGGGCCGCCCTGGCCCTGCAGGGTGGGGACCACGGTGGCCTTGACCGTGTAGTCCAGGCGATCCTCGGCGATGAAGATGTCACCCGCACCGCCCAGGCGCAGCAGCGGCGTCTTGGCAGACAGGTCGTCGTTGTGCGCCACGCCCTGGCTGATCTTGAAGCTGGCGCCGAATTCGGTGAAGTCGGTCTTCTCCTGGGCGCCGGCCTTGCCTTCCTGGGCGCCGCCGCCGAGTTTGACCTTGAAGTTGCGCAAGGCGCCGGCGATGTCCAGGCCATTGATGGCACCATCCTTGAGCTGCAGGCCGGCTGTGCCGTTGAGGTTCTTCTTGAACAGGCTCACGGTGTTGCCGCTGGTGCTGACATCCATCGCCACGTTGCCGCGTCCGTCGATGGGCTGCTGGTCCAGCGCGTCTTTCATCAGGGGGCCGATGTTGATGCCGCGCAGGTCCAGCTTGGCCGCCAGGCTTTGGGCGCCCTGGGCACTGGCCGAGAGCGTGCCGTTTACGCCGCCGCCGTAGAGCGTGGCCGTCAGCGGGTTGAGTTCGGCCTTGCCACCCTGGGCCTTGAGCTGCAGGCGGATGCTGGCGGCGCGCAGGTTCATGATCTTGAGGGATGCGATCTTGAGCGTGCCGCGTGCATCCAGCGTGCGCAGCGCTGCGAGGTCGATGACGGCTTCAGGGCCCGCCGGGCCGCTGCTGGCGGCTGCCGCCGGTTTTTCACTTTTGGGCAGGTAGCGGTCGGCGTCGAGCTCGCCCAGGTCGAGGTCGAAGTCGATGGCCGGCTGCGCAAAGCGCTTGAGCCCGGCCTTGAGGGCCAGGGTGGTGCTGTCGAGCTGGCCATTGAGCGCCAGTTGCACGACTTCGCGCGCGAGGTCGACCGAGGCCTGGCCTTGCAGCTTGAGCGCCAGCGTGCCGCCGGCCGGATTGGGGGCCGCTACATCGAGCGTGAGCGCCGTCAGCTTGAGCGCTTGGGGCGATGCTTCGAGACTGGCCAGGCCCAGCTTGACCTGCAGGTCGCGTTGGCCGGCTGCGGTGCCGCCCAGGCTGGCCTTGACGTTGTCGAGTTGGAGCTTTTGCTGCGCGAGCTGGGGCGTGAAGTCGCTCTTGACGCCCAGTTGCAGGGCCAGTGGCGGGTTCGTGCCCTGCACGTTGGCGCTGAAGTCGAGCGTGCTCTTCTTGCCCTCGGCGATGGGGCCGGTGCTGAAGTTCAGCTTGGAGATGCTCAGGTGCTGGCCGCTGGCGTTGTCGCGGTAGTCCAGGCTGGCGTTGGTGATGGCGATGCCGCCGACCTGGAGCAGGGGCATGGCGGCCGGGGTTTCAGACTTGCCGGTGTCAGGCGGGGCCGTCGCCTTGTCGCCCTGGGACAGCAGGTCGTTGAAGTTGAATCGGCCCTGGCGGTCGCGTTGCACTTTCACGTTCAGGCCGTCGACCAGCACGCGGTCCACCTCCACCTTTCTGGAAAGCAGCGGCAGCAGCGCCACCGAGACCTTGACCTGCTGGGCGGCTGCGAAGACCTGCTCGCTGCGTGGCTCGGACAGCGAGAGCTGGCCCAGGTCGGCGCCGATGCGGGGGAAGAGGGTGAGCCGGATCTCGCCGGGGATGGAGAGGGTACGGCCGGTCTGCTCCTTGACCAGCTTGATGAGCTCGGGCTTGTGGTCGTTGGGGTTGAAGGTGGCGACGATGAAGGCCACCGCGGCCACCAGCAGCACGACGATGGCGGCAAGGGCGATGAAGATGACTTTGAGGGGCTTGTTCATGGCGGGATCTCAGGGCTTGGGCTGTGCGTTACAGGATAACGCAGCAAGTCCTGGGTGTCTGTACTCAAAGCCTGCCGTCGCGCGCCAGCCGGGTGGCCAGTTCGCTGAGCGCGGCGTAGGCGGCGCCGGCCTGTGCATCCCAGCGGGCGACGGACTCGCCCTGGCGTTGTACCAGGGCCGTGTCGCCGCGCGCGGCCGGGCCGGTCAGTGCGCCGGCCGGCCCCAGGGCCAGCAGGTTGTCCACGGCGTTGCGCAGCAGGGTGGCGCGCAGTTGCGGCAGCAGTTCGGGCGGCACGCCGCTGTCCAGCCACAGCGCTTCGGCCGTGGCCTGCAGCACGGGCAGGAAGTTGGTGGCGAAGACGGCGGCCGCGTGGTAAAGCAGCTTGTCGGCCGAGGACAGGGTGAAACAGCGCGCCCCGATGCGCTGGAACAGCGGCTCCAGTGCTGCGGTGGTGGCGGCCTGGCCTTCGAGCGCGCAGGGTGTGCCGGCAAACTGCAACACGGCCGTGGCCGGTGTGGCAAAGCTGAGGATGCAGTGCGCGCTGGCGACCTGCCAGCCCGCGGCCTGCAGGGGCGCGAGTTCGGCGGCGGCCAGCGCACCGCTGGCGTGGAAGGCGGTCGCCGGCGGCAGGCCCGCAGCGGCCAGGGCCTGTGCGCTGGCCGCGATCTGCCGGTCGGGCACGGCGATCAGCCAGACATCGGCGGGTCGCATGTCGTCCAGGGCGGCGAGCGGGCGGCCGGCACCGATGAAATCCACCGCGGCCTGCGCGCTGGCGAGCGAGGTGGTCAGTACGTCCTGCACCTGCAGCACGCCCAGCGTGTGCCATAGATGGCCGAGTGTCTTGCCGACACGCCCGCCGCCGAGCAGGTTGAGCTTGGGCAAGGCGGACATGCCGGGGTTCAAACGAGGCCGAACCAGCCTAGCGGGCCGCCGATGCCCAGCAGCCACAGCAGGTGCAGGCGGGTGCGCCAGACGATCAGGGCGGTGACCACGGTGATCAGCCACAGCGGCCAGTGGCGCGCCGGGTCGCCGTTCACGCTGGCCAGGATCCAGCCGGTGGCGATCAGCAGGGCGATCACGATGGGGGCCATGCCCAGCTTGAAGGCCCGCACGGCGCGCAGCTCGCGGTTCTGATGGCTCCAGCGCGCGGTGACGTAGACCAGGATCGAGCTGGGCAGGATGATGCCCAGCATGCAGACCAGCACGCCGAACAGGCCCAGCCAGGTGCCGCCGGCGTTGAGGCCGACATGCCAGCCCAGCAGCGCCACGAACAGGATGTTCGGCCCGGGCGCGGACTGGGCGATGGCGATGGACGCGGTGTACTGGGCGTCGGTCAGCCAGCCCTGCTGGTCCACCAGGTAGCGGTGCATGTCGGGCGCCGTGGTGATGCCGCCGCCCACCGACAGCAGCGAGAGCGTCATGAAGTGCGTGAAGAGATGGAGCCAGTCGTTCCAGCCCAGTTCCAGCACGGGGTTCATGCGGTGGCTCCCTTGTCCAGCTTGCGGTAGGCCAGCACGCAGGCCACGCTGCCCAGGCCCAGCAGCACATACACCAGCGGCCAGCGCAGCAGGGCCACGGCCACGAAGCCCAGCAGGCCCAGGGCGCCGTTGAGGGCCATGCCCATGGCGCTGTTCTTGAGCGAGGACGCCAGCCGCAGCCCGGTGGCCACGACCAGGCCCGCCGCCACCGCGCCCATGCCGCGCAGCGCGCCGATGACACCCGGATGGCTGGCGTACTGGGCGTAGAGCAGGGCGATCGACAGCAGCACGATCAGGGGGGCCGTGAACATGCCGGCCAGCGCCGCCAGCACCCCCGGCACGCCGAAGTAGCGCCCGCCGATCATGATGGCCAGGTTGACGATGTTGGGGCCGGGCATGATCTGCGCCACGGCCCATTCCTCGACGAACTCCTCGTTCGTGAACCAGCGTTTGCGCTCCACCAGCTCGCGCTGGGCGACGGCCAGCACCCCACCAAAGCCCTGCAGGGCCAGCACGGTGAAGGAGACGAAAAGATCGGTCAGGGACTTGGGTTGCGTGCGTTCGACGCTGCGGGAAGTGTCATCCATGCGTTGATTATCGGGCCTGTGTCCCAGGCCTGCTTGACGGGCCGGCCAGTCCTGCCCAAGATCAGCACCATGTCCAAAGCCGTCCCCCAGTTGATCGTCGGCCAGCTGGCCTTCCCCGAATCGCCGCGCTGGCACAACGGCGCGCTGTGGTTCTCCGATTTCTACACGCAGCAGGTGCAGCGCCTGGGGCCGGACGGGTCTTGCGAGACGGTGACGACCGTGCCGGGCCAGCCTTCGGGCCTGGGCTGGCTGCCCGACGGTCGGCTGCTGGTGGTGTCGATGAAGGACCGCCGGCTCTTGCGGCTGGACGGCGCCACGCTGAGCGAGGTGGCGGATCTCTCATCGCTGGCGCCCTTCCATTGCAATGACATGGTGGTCGATGCAAAGGGGCGGGCCTATATCGGCAACTTCGGCTTCGATTTCCTGGCGCGGGCCGAACCGCGGGCGACGACGCTGATCCTGGTGACGCCCGATGGGCGCCCCAGCGTGGTGGCCGATGAGCTGATGTTTCCCAATGGCTGCATCATCACCCCGGACGGGGGCACGCTGATCGTGGCCGAGAGCTACGCGGCGCGGCTGACCGCCTTTGACATCACGGACGACGGCTCCCTGCGCGGTCGTCGCACCTGGGCGGCCCTGCCCGGCAGCAGCCCGGACGGCATCTGCCTGGACGCCGAGAACGCCGTCTGGCTGGCCTCGCCGGCCAGCCGCGAGGTGCTGCGCGTGCGCGAGGGTGGGGAGGTCACGCACCGCGTACCCATGCCCGGGCAGCCTGTGGCCTGCATGCTGGGTGGGGCGCAGCGGCGCACGCTGTACATCCTCTCGGGCAAGGTGATGGTGACGCCGGAGCAGTCGTGCGAGATGCGCACCGGGACCATCCATGCGATGCCGGTCGAGGTGGCGGGCGCAGGGCGGCCCTAGTTGCGGGCGTAGTTGAGCTGGAAGCCGGTGACGCCGTCGAAGCGCGTCATTTCGTGCGAGAGTTCGGAGATGGGCATCATCCGCTGCCGGTTGCGGGCCACGGCCACGAAGGACCACTGGAGGACACCGTCATCGAGCTCGATGGCGATGGTGCCCGAGGCGATGTCGTAGCCGCGGGTCTCGGCCATCTGGCGCAGGGCCGGTTCGCTGGGCAGGAAGCCGGGGCGAAAGCGCAGCGTGATGGCCACGGCCTGGCGCGAGGGCAGCCAGGTCTCCAGCCGTGAGATCCACATCATGGAGAAGGCCGACAGCGCGGCCAGGGCGATGGCCGCGGCATAAAAGCCGACGCCGACCAGGATGCCGATGACCGAGGCCGCCCAGAGCGAGGCCGCCGTGGTCAGGCCGCTGATGTTGAAGCCCTCGCGCATGATGACGCCGGCACAGAGGAAACCGATGCCGGTCACGATGCCCTGGATCACCCTTGTGGTGTCGCCGGTCATGGCGGCCTGGTGATCTCCCCCAAACCAGGCCGAGGAGTAACCGCCGATGACGGTGAGCGCGGCCGAGGCCATGCAGACCAGGCCATAGGTGCGCATGCCCGCCGCTCGACCGTGGTAGGAGCGCTCGTAGCCGACCAGCAGGCCCAGCAGCAGCGCGCCCAGCAGGTTGAAGAAGACCAGCACATTGGCCATGATCATCGGGGTGGTCCAGAAGCCGGCGAGGGTGTCGAAGGTGGGCATGGTGATCCTGGAGTCCGTGACGGCAAGCCGATGGACCATTGTGCGACTGCAGACTGGCACTGCCAAGCCCTTGATGACCCGGGCGCCCCGCTGGTATTGCCAAAAACGTACACTTCAGGGTTGCCTGCCCCGCCCATGAACGCCCCTCTCGACGTCTCCCTCTTTCCGCGCGCCGCCAAACCGCTGACCAGCTACCGCAAGTACTGGGCCGCGCGCTTTGGCACGGCCCCCTTCCTGCCCATGAGCCGCGCCGAGATGGAGCAGCTGGGCTGGGACAGCTGCGACATCATCCTCGTCACGGGCGATGCCTATGTGGACCACCCGAGCTTCGGCATGGCGGTGATCGGGCGGGTGCTGGAGGCCCAGGGTTTCCGCGTGGGCATCATCGCCCAGCCCGACTGGCAGAGTGCCGATCCCTTCAAGGTGCTGGGCAAGCCCAACCTGTTCTGGGGTGTGACGGCCGGGAACATGGATTCCATGATCAACCGCTACACGGCGGACCGCAAGATCCGCAGCGACGACGCCTACACCCCGGGCGACGTGGGCGGCAAACGGCCGGACCGTGCGGCCATCGTCTACAGCCAGCGCTGCCGCGAAGCCTACCCCGAGGTGCCCATCGTGCTGGGCGGCATCGAAGGCTCGCTGCGCCGCATCGCCCACTACGACTACTGGAGCGACAAGGTGCGCCGTTCCATCGTGGTGGACAGCAAGTGCGACCTGCTGCTCTACGGCAATGCCGAGCGCGCCCTGGTCGAGGTGGCGCACCGCATCGCGGCGCGCGAGCCGGTGCAGAGCATCACCGACGTGCGTGGCACGGCGTTTGTCCAGCGCCACAGCCCCGAGGGTTGGTTCGAGATCGACTCGACCGAGGTTGACACGCCCGGCCACATCGAAGAGCACATCAACCCCTACCAGACCACGTCCGAGCAGGCCGCTGCCCAGGGGCAGTCCTGCAGCAAGGAGGAGGGCGGTGCCGCGCCGGTGCTGCCGGCCATCCAGCCGCTGACCTTCATGGCCAACCCGGCGCTGATGGGCAAGGGCAATATCAAGCGCCTGCCGCGCGATCGCTGCGTGATCCGCCTGCCCAGCTATGAGCAGGTCAAGTCCGACGCGGTGCTCTACGCGCACGCCAACCGCGTGCTGCACCTGGAGACCAACCCCGGCAATGCGCGCGCCCTGGTGCAGGCGCACGGCGAAGGCACGACCGCGCGTGACGTCTGGATCAACCCGCCGCCCATCCCGCTGACCACGGCCGAGATGGATGTCGTCTTCGGCCTGCCGTACGCGCGCAGCCCGCACCCGGCCTACGCCGATGAAAACGGCAGCCACGACGGTGCCACCAAGATCCCCGCCTGGGAGATGATCCGCTTCAGCGTGAACATCATGCGCGGCTGCTTTGGCGGCTGCACCTTCTGTTCCATCACCGAGCACGAGGGCCGCATCATCCAGAGCCGCTCGGAAGACTCGGTGATCCAGGAGATCGAGGACATCCGTGACAAGGTCACGGGTTTCACCGGCGTTATCTCCGACCTGGGCGGCCCCACGGCCAACATGTACCGCATCGGCTGCAAGTCGCCCGAGATCGAGGCCGCCTGCCGCAAGCCCAGCTGTGTCTACCCCGGTATCTGCCAGAACCTCAATACCGACCACAGCGCGCTGATCCACATGTACCGGCGCGCCCGCGCGCTCAAGGGCGTGAAGAAGATCCTGATCGGTTCCGGCCTGCGTTACGACCTGGCGGTGAAATCGCCCGAGTACGTGAAGGAGCTGGTGCAGCACCACGTGGGCGGGTACCTGAAGATCGCCCCCGAGCACACCGAAGGCGGCCCGCTCTCGAAGATGATGAAACCCGGCATCGGCAGCTATGACAAGTTCAAGCAGATGTTCGAGAAGTTCAGCGCGGAGGCGGGCAAGAAGCAGTACCTGATTCCCTACTTCATCGCCGCCCACCCGGGCACCAGCGACGAGGACATGATGAACTTGGCGCTGTGGCTCAAGAAGAACGGTTTCCGGGCCGACCAGGTGCAGACCTTCTACCCCAGCCCCATGGCCACGGCCACGACCATGTACCACAGCGGCCTGAACCCGCTCAAGGGCATCCACCGCGACGAGCGCGGTGAGAAGGTGGACATCGTGCGTGGCGAGAAACGCCGCCGCCTGCACAAGGCCTTCCTGCGTTACCACGACCCCAACAACTGGCCGCTGCTGCGGGAAGCATTGAAAGCCATGGGCCGTGCCGACCTGATCGGCAATGGCAAGCAGCACCTGATCCCGACCTTCCAGCCACTGACCGACGGCGGCTACCAGAGTGCGCGGCGCAAGAACTCCACGCCTTCCGCGGCCAAACCCGCGGCGAAAACACCCGTGAAGGGTCGTTTGCTCACCCAGCACACCGGCCTGCCGCCGCGCGAGACCGGCAGCGCCAAGGCCAAACCCGCGCGCAAGCCGCGCTGAACGCTGAACCTTCAGCCTTTCGGCAGGGTGTGCAGCGGCAGGTCCAGCCGCTGTGCCAGGGCATCGAGCGTGCGCCGCGTCTGCAAGGCAAACCAGGCTTCCAGCGCCTTGCGGGTGGCCGGTGCCAGCATGTTGGACGTTTTCAGTCCGGCTGCTGTGCACAGGGCCTGGGCGAAATGCGGCTCCAGCGCGGCCACGGCCACGCGGCCATCCTTGCAGGCATAGACGCGGTAGCCGGCATGGGCACCGCCCACGGCGCCTGCGGGCACGGTGAGACCCCAGCGGCGCGGCTGGGCCAGCCAGGCCGCGGCCTCTGACAAAGGAACTTCATGCCGCGTGCCGCGCCCGTTTTTCTGGCGCAGTAACAGCGCCTGCAGCACGGCTTCGCAGGCCAGCAAGGCACCGCCCATGTCGGCAAACAGGGTGGGGGGCAGGGCCAAGCCGCTGACCAGGTCCTGCTCGGCCATGTAAGTCAGGTCGTGTCCCGGGATTTCCGCCTGGGTGCCCGGCCCACCGACGATGGCGACCAAGCTCAGGGACGGGTACTGCCGGTGCAGGGCCGGCCAGTCCAGGCCCAGGCGCTTGAGCGCCGAAGGGCGGAAGGAAGTCAGCAGCACATCGGTGCGGGCGAGCTCGCTCTGCAGGACCTTGCGGCCCGCCTCACTCTTGAGGTCGGCCTGCCGCACGCGCACGCCGGCATGCAGCTCGGCATAGGCGTTCGGCTGGTAGGCCTGCATGGGATCGCCGGCCGGCGGTTCGAGCTTGAGACAGGTCGCGCCCATGGCGCGCAGGCGCATGAGAGCGGCAGGGCCCGGCAGGTTCAGGGCCAGGCTGAGGACGCGTATGCCCTTCAGGGGTTTGGATGGGGACGGCATGCGCCCCAGTTTACTCAGTGGCCGAAGTCCAGCGGCAGGCCCACGTAGTTCTCGGCAATGCTGCGCGAACCGGCTTCGCTGTGGATCAGGTAGTCGAGTTCGGCTTCCTGGAACTTCTGGGCGATCTCGCCTTCGTTCGGGAAGCGGTGCATCAGGCTGGTGAACCACCAGGAGAAGCGCTCGGCGCGCCAGATGCGCTTGAGGGCGAGTTCAGAGTAGCGGTCGATGCCGGCCTCGGACTTGTCCTGGTAGAACTCCACCAGGCCGTTGAAGAGGTATTTCACGTCCGTGGCCGCCAGGTTCAGGCCCTTGGCGCCGGTGGGCGGCACGATATGGCCGGCATCGCCGGCCAGGAACATGCGGCCGAAGCGCAGCGGCTCGGTCACGAAGCTGCGCAGCGGGGCGATGCTCTTCTCGATGCTGGGGCCGGTGACCAGCTGGGCGCGGGCCTCGGGGTCCAGGCGCAGGCGCAGTTCCTGCCAGAAGGCTTCATCAGACCAGTCCTCCACCTTGTCGGTCAGCGGCACCTGCAGGTAGTAGCGGCTGCGGGTCTCGCTGCGCATGGAGCACAGGGCGAAGCCGCGCGGGCTGTTGGCATAGATCAGTTCCTCGTGCACGGGCGGGGTGTCCGACAACAGGCCCAGCCAGCCGAAGGGGTAGACCTTCTCATATTCGCGGATGGCGCTGCTCGGAGCGCTGGCGCGGCAGACGCCGTGGAAGCCGTCGCAGCCGGCGATGAAGTCGCACTGGATCTCGTGCGTCTTGCCATCCTTTTCGTAGGTGACGCGCGGGTTCTTGCTGTCGAAGTCATGCACCTGCACGTTGTTGGCTTCGTAGACGGTGGTCAGGCCGGCGGCGGTGCGCGCGTCCATCAGGTCTTTGGTCAATTCGGTCTGGCCGTAGACCATGACGTTCTTGCCGCCGGTCAGCTTGTTCATGTCGATGCGATGGCGCTGGCCCTTGAACAGCATGTCGAAACCACCGTGCACCAGGCCTTCCTTGTGCATGCGCGCGCCGACACCGGCTTCGTCCATCAGGTCGATGCAGACCTGCTCCAGGATACCGGCGCGGATGCGCGTGAGCACGTAGTCGCCGGTCTGGCGCTCGAGGACGATGGCGGCGATGCCGGCCTTGTGCAGCAACTGGCCGAGCAGCAGGCCCGAGGGGCCGGCGCCGATGATGGCAACTTGAGTGCGCATGAGGAGTCTCCTGGCGTGTGATTCGATGCCCCAAGCTTAGGCAAAAGCCGCCCACATGCCAGCCTTGATCTGGATCATTGCGCGATGATCGCCACAAATGTGCGATCATCGCGCAAACGATGGAATTCCCATGATTGCCAAATCCGACCTGATCGAAGGCATGGCCAAGGGCATGGCGGTGCTGGAGAGCTTCGACACCGAGCGCCAGCGCCTGAACGCCACGCTGGCCGCGCAGCGTGCCGGCATCACGCGGGCGGCGGCGCGCCGTCATCTGCTGACGCTGGCCCACCTGGGCTATCTGGAGACCGACGGCAGTTATTTCTGGCTGTCCAGCAAGGTGCTGCGCTTTTCCGGCAGCTACCTGGCATCTTCGCGCCTGCCGCGCGTGTTCCAGCCCGCGCTGGAGCGCCTGGCGGCGCAGACCGGCCAGGCCTATTCGGCCGTGGTGTCCAACGGCGACGAGGTGGTGATCGTGGCGCGCAGCAGCGACGTGCGGCGCAGCGCCGCCGATGGCTTGCCGCAGCTCATGGCCTACGGCCTGCACTTGGGCGCGCGCCTGCCGACCCATGCCACCTCGACCGGGCGCGTGCTGCTGGCGGCCTTGCCCCGCGCGGAGTTCCAGGCCTGGATGAAGGGGCGCCTGCTGGAACGCCTGACCTTGCACACTGTGACCGAGGCGCGACAGTTCCGTGCCCTGATCGAGCAGGTGCGGCGCGACGATTTTTGCCTGAGCAGCGAAGAGCATGAGCTGGGCGTGCATGCCCTGGCGGTCCCCCTGCGCAACCTGCAGGGCCGCACCGTGGCAGCCCTCAATGTGGTGGCCTCGACGGCGCGAATGTCCGGGGCCACCATGCAGCGCGAACTGCTGCCCATGCTCTGGGAAGCGGCGCGGGAAGTGCGCCCGCTGCTCTAAGAGCCTGTTCACGGTCTCGCAGGGCCCCCTGCGAGACCATGAACAGGCGCTATGAACTGTATGCAATTGCAACAATCCGCATCCGGCCCGGCGTCGTGCGGCGCTTGCGGTATATATTGGAAAAGGTATTCTGCCGGCCTGATTTAAATCACACACAAGGAGTCCCCATGAAACGTCTGTCCCTCGTCATCGCCCTGGCCTTTGTTTTGCCGAGTGCCTGGGCCCAGCTCAAGCCCTGCGACGAACTGAAGGCCGAAATCGCGGCCAAGATGGACGCCAACGGCGTCAAGAACTACACGCTGGAGATCGTGGCCACCGATCAGGTCGGCGACCGCAAGGTGGTGGGCAGTTGCGAGGGAGGCAGCAAGAAGATCGTCTACGTGCGCAACTGAGCTGCTACAGCTTCTGTGCCCGGTCGCCGCCAGGATCTGGCGGCGATTTTTTTGTCTGACGAATTTGCGCTGCTTACAAATCCACACCAAGTCGGCGCCGGCGCAGCGCATGGCGCTGCAGAATGGCGCGGACCATGTTTTCCTTCTTCCGCAAGACCCCGGGCGCCAGCCCGGAAACCATCAGCCACCATTCCATGCTGCCGCACCGCATGGATCTGGAGGAGCGCAAGGCTTTCCGGCGTGAACTGCTGGACCGGGTGATCCGGGAGAGCCTGCTGGCCCTGGAAGTGGCGAGCGGGATGTACCGTCTGCGCACCATGCCGCTGGATGCGCGCCATCACCGCTTCGTTGCCATGATCGATGTGGGCCGGCATTTCCAGCCCCGACGTGCAGGCCGCGCCTGGGATGATCCCGAGACCGAAAGCTGGATCCGCAAGTGTGCCTACGAACGCTTCGGCTTGCTGCTTGAGGCCATCTACTGGCGTACCGGTGACGCCTTGGCGCCCTCCCGGTCGACCGCTGTGGCCGTAGCCGGACCGGCACATCGGTACTACCAACTGGTGTCGGAAGAGGAAAAACAGGCGCTGATGGAGGCCATCCGCCAGGGCAACGAATCGCCCGTGCTGCACGTCGGCGACTGGGAATACCAGACCGACATGGCGCCGCTCGACGGCACCGGAACGCAGCGCGAGCTCTGAGGCCTACGGCCGGACGGCCTCAGTCCATCGCCATCGCCGGACGCGTGCGGTAGAACTTCAGGGGCACGACCTCGGCCTCGCGTGCGGCCTGGTTCAGTACCGATTTTTTCATCCTGCCCACCACGTGCATCTCGCAGGGCTTGCAGTCGAAGCGCAGCGTGAGCTTTTCCTTGCCGTTGACCAGGGTCAGCGGCTCGGCGCGCACCGTGCCCTGCACGCCGGTCACGCCCTTGGCCTGCTTGGGGCACAGGCTGAGCGAGAAGCGCACGCAGTGCTTGGTGATCATCAGGCTGACTTCGCCTTCTTCTTCATGGCTCTCGTAGGCGGCGGCGATGACCTTCACGCCGTGTTTCGCATAGAAGTCGCGCGCCTTCTCGTTGAACACATTGGCCAGGTAGGTGAGCGTGTCTTCCGGATAGGGCGCCGGCGGCTCCACGGGCCTGGCACGCGGCGGGCGCACGTAGGCGGCGGCGCGGGCGGTCTCCAGCGCGGCCACCGCGTCGCGGCGCAGGGCGTTGAGCGTGGAGGCGGGGATGAACCAGGCTTGGGCCAGGTCCAGCGAGATGGCGATCGGCTCGAAGATCGTGGCGCCAAAGCGCCCCAGCTGTTCGCGTAGCGTGGCCTCGGCCTGCGCGGCGTTCCTGGCCGGCTCCTGGACGGCGGCCACGCTGGCGTGGCCCGTATGGCCGTCCTCGTCCATCAGCTCCAGGTCAAAGCCCGTGGCGGTTTCCTGCAGCTTGGCCCAGACACCGATGCGGCGCTCGCTGGACTTCTTCTCCATCAGCCGCACCCAGTTCATGTCGCGGTTGCGGTTCAGCTCCGTCCCCTTGCGCAGGTCCTTGAAGCCGGCCATCGGGTCCTTGGGGTACACGCGCCACTGGTCCACGCTCATGGGACCGGCCGGCTCGGCCCGGTTGATGGCCAGACCCACCAGTTCCTTCTGCAGGTCGTAGTAGCACAGGCCGTCACCGTTGTGCAGCACGGTGCCGGGTTCGGAAACGGTGAGCTCGACGAAGTCGGGACCGACCTTGCTGACGTAGCCCAGGTGGCGGCCCGGGTTCTTGGGCGTGTCGAAGGCGCCGATGTCCTCCTTGCGACCTTGCACGAAGTAGTCGGTGAATTCGCGGTTGAAGTTCTGGTCCGGGTCGGGCGTGAAGCTGAAGGTGGTCTTGCCGCTGGAGGCGCGGGCCAGTTCGGGGCGCTGCTCCAGCAGTTCATCGAAGAGCTTGCGGTAGTGCGCCGTGATGTTCTTGACGTAGGCCAGGTCCTTGTAGCGCCCCTCGATCTTGAAGCTGCGGATGCCGGCATCCACCAGGGCGGCCAGGTTGGCGCTCTGGTTGTTGTCCTTCATCGAGAGCACGTGCTTGTCGTGGGCCACAAAACGGCCCTGGCTGTCCTGCACCTGGTAGGGCAGGCGGCAGGCCTGCGAGCAGTCGCCGCGGTTGGCGCTGCGCCCGGTGTGGGCGTGGCTGATGTAGCACTGGCCGCTGTAGGCCACGCACAGCGCGCCGTGCACGAAAAACTCCAGCGTGCAGCGTGTCGGGTCGATCTGGGCACGGATGGCCTGGATCTGCTGCAGCGTCAGCTCGCGTGCCAGCACGATCTGGGACAGGCCGGCGTCTTGCAGGAAGCGGGCTTTTTCAGGGGTGCGGATGTCGGTCTGGGTGCTGGCGTGCAACTGGATGGGCGGCAGGTCGATCTCCAGCAGGCCCATGTCCTGGATGATGAGCGCGTCGACGCCGGCGTCATAAAGCTGACGGGTGAGCTTGCGGGCGGGCTCGAGCTCGTCGTCGCGCAGGATGGTGTTGAGCGTGACGAAAATGCGGCTGTTGTAGCGGTGCGCATGCTGCACCAGGCGGGCGATGTCCTGCACGGAGTTGTCGGCCGAACTGCGCGCGCCGAAGGACGGACCGCCGATGTAGATGGCATCGGCGCCATGGTTGATGGCCTCGATGCCGATGTCGGCGGTGCGGGCCGGGGACAGGAGTTCGAGCTGGTGTTCGGGCAGGGACATGCCCCTGATTATCCCAGCACGAGCCCTTTTTTAGAAGGCAGGGGGACGGGCCCCCTGCGGGGGTTCAGGGTGCCGCCGGGGCGACGGCCGCGCCTTCGATCTTGTAGCGCTGCAGGGCCTGGGCCACGAAGCCGCTGGACTTCATCTCCTCGACGAAGCCGCGCAGATAGGCCACACCGGCCTCGCCGCGCACGCGCGGCGTGCCCATGGCCTGGTTGATGACCATGAAGCGGCCGTCCAGCAGGCGCAGGCCGGGCACACGCCTGGCGTCGGCCTCAAGCTGCTGCTTGACGCCGGCGGCGACCTCGAGGTTCTGTGCGAGGAAGAAGTCGACGACGGCCGGGGAGGTCGGCGCGCGCTCCAGGGTGGCCTGCTTGATCTCGCGGGTCAGGTACAGGTCATAGGCGCTGCCTTTGCCGACGGCCACGCGGATACCAGGGCGGTCCACCTCCTCGTTGCGCCGGATCGGGGAGCCCTGGCGCACCAGGTAGGCGCCTTCGATGACCACGTAGGCCGCGCTGTACAGCACGTCCTGGCCCCGCAGGGGATCGATGGCCACGAAGGCGATGTCCACCTTGTTGGCCTTGAGCGCCTCCACGACCGCACCGGCGGAGGTGAAGGTGACCAGTTCCAGCTTCACGTCCAGGCGCCGGGCCAGTTCACGCGCCAGGTCGACGGAGACCCCGATGGGCTGGCCGGCGGCGTCCTTGCCGGCCAGGATGGGGTTGCCGAAGTTGATGGCGGCACGCAGGGTGCCCTGGGGGGCCAGCGCCTCGCGGGCGGCCGGCGGAATGGTGGAACAGGCGCTCATGAACACGGATGAAGTGAGAAAAAGCGCCAGGGCCAGGCCGCGGCGCAGGGTCGGGAACAGAGGGGGCATCAGAAGTCCACCTTCTCACCGGGATTGACCACCAGCATCTTGTTGGCCTCGTTGCCCAGTGCGGCAGAAAACTCGGCCGTGGTGCCCTTGAGCTGCGGAATGGTCCCGTAGTGGATGGGCAGGGCGTACTTGGGCTTGAGGTAGTTCTTCACTGCATAGGCGGCGTCAGCCGGGCTCATGACGAAGTGGCCGCCGATGGGGATCAGCAGCAGGTCGGGCTTGTAGTACTCGCCGATGAACTTCATGTCACCGAACAGGCCGGTATCGCCCATGTGGTAGATCTTGAAGCCGTTTTCCATCTCGATGATGAAACCCACCGGCTCGCCGCCCACGTGCACTTCGTCCTTGGTGGTGGCCGGGTTCTTCCAGGCGAACTCGGAGGAGTGCTCGGCGTGCGTGGCGGTGATCTTCACGCCGTTGGGGCCGAAGGGCATGATGGTTCCGCCCTTGCCGAAGCGCGGGGACAGTTCTGCTGGCAGCACGCCCAGGGTGCTCAGAGTCTGGTTCAGGCCGGCCGGGCCGTACATCGGGATCTTGTGCATCTTGGCCAGGTCCGGAGCATCGGCCACGTGGTCGAAGTGGCCGTGCGTGACCAGCACCAGGTCGACCTTGCCCAGGGCTTCCAGGTTCTTGAAGTTGGCGGGTGTCTTGGGGTTGGTGCGCAGCCAGGGGTCGACCACGATGACCTTGCCGCCGGGTGTGGTGATGCGCACGCTGGCCTGGCCCAGCCACAGTACCTCGGTCTTGCCGCTTTGTTGTGCACTGGCGCTCAAGGCGCCCAGCAGCACGCTGGTGGCGAGGGCGGCTTTTAACAATTTGCGAAGCAGGGTTGGCATGAGGAGTCTCCAGGTTTGTGGTCGTGAGGGAAGGGGGACTTGCTGCACCGATTGAATACAGGCCTCAAGCCGGCGTCAAGCGAGCAAACCCCGCGAGTGTCATCCGGGCCATGAAAAAACGCGGCCGTAGCCGCGTTTTTCCGGGATGCCATCAGGGTTTATTCGATCTTGGCCTTGGCCTTGAGCTCGTCCTGGAACTTCACCAGCTTCTGCTGTCCCAGTTGCTGGGCGATCTGCGGCTTGATGTCCTCGATCTTGGGCAACTGGGCTTCGCGTACGTCGTCCAGGCGGATCACGTGGTAGCCGAACTGGGTCTTGACCGGGGTCTCGGTGAACTTGCCCTTGGCCAGCGCGACCATGGCGTCGGAGAACTCCTTGACATAGTTGCCGGCCGCGGCCCAGTCCAGGTCGCCGCCGTTGGCACCGGAGCCCGGGTCCTTGGACTGCTTCTTGGCGATGGCGTCGAACTTGGCGCCCTTCTTGAGCTGGGCGATGATGGCCTTGGCTTCGGCCTCCTTCTCGACCAGGATGTGGCGAGCACGGTATTCCTTGCCTGCATTGGCGGCGACGAACTTGTCGTACTCGGCCTGGATCTCGGCATCGGTGATCGGGTTGTTCTTCTGGAAGGTGGTCACCAGGTCACGGATCAGCAGGGAGTCGCGCGTGAACTCCATCTGCGCCTTGAATTCGGCGCTGCCGTCCAGACCCTGCTTCTGTGCTTCCTGCACCAGCAGTTCGCGGTCGACCACGGCCTTCTTGAGCTCGTCCATCATCTCGGGCGTGATCTGGCGGCCCGAGCGGGCGAACTGCTGGGCCAGCGCATCGACGCGTGCCAGCGGGACGGGCTTGCCATTGACGATGGCCAGGTTTTGCGCCTGGGCCGGAGCAGCCAGGGCGCCCATCAGCGTGGCCAGGGCCAGGGCCGGGAGTATCAGCTTGTTCATCATGAATCCTAGGAAATCGACGGAGATGTCAGGGGGAGGGAAAACAGGCCCGAGTACGTTCAGAGCGTTTCGATGGCGATCGCATGCACGCCTTGGGCGATGAAATCTTGCAGCGCATCATACACAAGGCGATGCCGCGCCACGCGTGACAGTTCTGTAAAAAAGGGTGAAGCGATGCGCACCCGGAAATGGGTGCCGTAGGCCGTGCCGTTGGAGCCGGCGTGGCCAGCGTGCGCCGCGCTTTCGTCGATGACGTCGAGCACGCTGGGCTGCAGCCTTTGCTGCAGGCGTTCGGCCATGCGGCCGGCCAGTCCGGACAGGTCCTGTGTCACTGGTGTACCTCCGTGCTGCGCACTGCGGTGCGAGCTTGCTTGAAGCGGTTCTGCGCAGCGCTCATGGTGCTCAGGCCTGGTCGGTCTTCAGGTAGCGGGCGATGTACAGGCCCTGGCCGACGATGAAGATCAGGGGGAAGGCATAGCCCCAGAGCTTGAAGTTGACCCAGGCCTCGGTGCTGTAGAAGGCCGCCACATAGCCGTTGAGCGCGGCCATGAAGGCGCAATAGACAATCCAGGCCACGTTCAGGCGCATCCACACGGCGTCGGGCAGCTCCAGCTGGCTGCCCAGCAGCAGCTTGAGGTAGTTCTTTTTCATGAACCACAGGGCCACGGCCAGGGCGATGGCCATGGCCGCGTAGAGCACGGTGGGCTTCCACTTGATGAAGCGGTCGTCGTGCAGGGCCAGGGTCAGCGTGCCGAAGACCAGGATCAGCGCCAGGGTGATCTTCTGCATGGTCTGCAGCTTGCGGTCGATGGCGTACATCAGGCCGGTCTGCAACACGGTGGCGGCCATCAGCACCGCGGTGGCGACGTAGATGTCGTAGAACTTGTAGGCGCCGAAGAACAGCAGGATGGGGAAGAAGTCGATCAGTATTTTCATGGGGGTAGGGACAAGTCAGCCCGGATTATCGGGGCAGGGCAAGACCGCTCAGGGCTTGTGTTCCAGCGAGGCCGAGTTCATGCAGTAACGCAGCCCGGTGGGCGTGGGGCCGTCCTCGAAGACGTGGCCCAGGTGGGCGCCGCACTGGGCGCACACGGTTTCCACGCGGACCATGCCGTGGCTGACGTCGCGCCGCTCCTCGATGGCGTGGGGGTCGGCCGGCGCGGAAAAGCTGGGCCAGCCGCAACCGGCGTCGAACTTGGTCTCGGCCTCGAACAGGCGCGCGCCGCAGCAGACGCAGTCATAGTGCCCGGCTTGCCAGAAGTTCTCGTAGCGCCCCGTGTACGGGCGCTCGGTGGCCGCGTGGCGCGTGACCTGGTAGGCGCCGGGCTCGGCATGTTTTTCGGCCAGCAGGGCCTTCCACTCTTCGGCAGTTTTCTGGATGGAATAGCTCATGGTTTGTTGCCGTCGCTCATGAGGAACAGCTGATTTCGATCGAGGTGGCCCATTCGGGGGGAAAACCGGCCTCGGCCTCATGGCCGGGATGCTCGGCATAGGGATTTTCCAGCAGGGCGAGCAGACGCGCAACGCCGGAAAAATCCTTTTCTCGCGCCTGGCGGATGACCAGCTCGCCCAGGTGATTGCGCAGGATGAACTTGGGGTTGGTGCCCAGCATGGTGGCCGCAGCCCGTGCGCCGTCTTCCAGCGCCAGGCGTGCGTCGTATTGTTTGAGCCAGTCGTCCAGGGCCGTGCGGTCCAGGAACAGGTCGCGCACCGGCGCAGCCTGTGCATCGCCGGCGTAGTGGCTCAGCCGACGCCAGAAGATGGTGTGGTCCACGCGTTCCTGGGCCAGCAGCTTGAGGATGCCTTCGACCAGCGCCCGGTCCTCGGGCCGCGACGCCTGCAGGCCCAGCTTGGCGCGCAGGCGCTGCTCCAGTTCGGCCGGGAACACGGTCTTGTAGGACTCCAGCGCGGCCAGTGCCAGCTCCTGCTCGCCGATCAGCGGCAGCAGGGCCTGCCCCAGGCAGAAGAGGTTCCAGTAGGCGATGTTGGGCTGGCGGCCATAGGCGTAGCGGCCCTGGGTGTCGGAGTGGTTGCAGATGTGGGCCGGGTTGTAGCCGTCCAGGAACTGGAAGGGGCCGTAGTCCAGGGTCAGGCCCAGGATGCTCATGTTGTCGGTGTTCATGACGCCGTGGCAGAAACCCACGGCCTGCCACTGCGCCAGCAGCGCGGCGGTGCGCTCGCTGACGGCTTCGAGCAGGGCGGCGTAGGCGTTGCCGGCAAACTTATCCGTGCCGCGGCAGGCCGGGTAGTAGTGGTCGATGACGAAATCGGCCAGGCGACGCAGCTCTTCGGGCTGGTCGTTGGCCGCGAAATGCTCGAAATGGCCGAAGCGGATGAAACTGGGCGCCACGCGCGTGACCACGGCGGCGGTCTCGATTTCTTCGCGCCGTATCGGCGCGTCCGAGCCGGTGACACACAGCGCGCGCGTGGTGGGGATGCCCAGGCCGTGCATGGCCTCGCTGCACAAAAATTCCCGGATGCTCGATCGCAGCACGGCACGGCCGTCGCCCATGCGCGAGTAGGGCGTGCGCCCGGCGCCCTTGAGCTGGAGCTCCAGGCCGCTCTCGGTTTCACCCAGCAGCAGGGCGCGCCCGTCGCCGAGTTGGCCGGCCCAGACGCCGAACTGGTGGCCGCTGTAGACCGTGGCGACGCTTTGGCTGCCCGCCAGCGGGCGGTTGCCGCTGAACGCCTGCAGCAAATCCTGCGAGTGGGTCCAGTCTTCGGGCAGGCCGAGGGCCCGGCCCACGGCGCGACTCTGGCCGACCCAGTAGGGCGCTGGCAGGGGTTGCGGGGGCAGGGCGGTGTGGAAGGCCGGGCCGAGGGCGGCGTAGCGGTTGACCCAGCCCAGGCCGGTATCGACGGCGGTTTTTCCGTCCAGGGAAACTTCGGTGGCAACAGACATGGACTGATTGTCACGCAGTGGACGATCTCCGGTCCCGATCAGGGACTTACCCTCAGTGGACAGGCCATTTGCTTGCGCCATACTGGTAAAGAGAGAGCACAGAACGCAAAAGGAGACCTGTCCATGCTCGGATTGATGCAAAACCAGCCGCTGCTGATTTCTTCCCTGATCGACTTTGCCGAACGTCACCATGGCGATGGCGAGATCGTTTCTCGGCGGGTCGAAGGCGACATCCATCGTTACCACTGGCGTGACGTGGCCGTGCGCGCGCGCCGGGTGGCCAATGCGCTGGACGCGCTGAAGCTGCAGTTCAGCGACCGCGTGGCCACGCTGGCCTGGAACGGTTACCGCCATCTGGAACTCTATTTCGGCGTGAGCGGTTCGGGCCGTGTGCTGCACACCCTGAATCCGCGCCTGCACCCCGAGCAGATCGCCTGGATCGCAAACCACGCCGAAGACCAGGTGCTGTGCTTCGACCTGTCCTTCCTGCCCATCATCCAGGCCGTGCACGCCAAGTGCACCACGGTGAAGCACTGGATCGCTCTTTGTGATGCCGACAAATTGCCCAAGAACAGCGGCATTCCCGGCCTGCAAAGCTACGAGGCCTGGATCGGCGCCCAGTCAGAGAAGTACCGCTGGCCCGAGTTCGACGAGAACTCGGCCTCCAGCATGTGCTACACCAGCGGCACCACGGGCAACCCCAAGGCCGCGCTGTACAGCCACCGCTCCACCATCCTGCATGCCTATGCGGCCGCGCTGCCCGACGTGATGTGCCTCAGCGCACGCGACTCGGTGCTGCCGGTGGTGCCCATGTTCCACGTCAACGCCTGGGGCATCCCGTACTCGGCCGCGCTGACCGGGGCCAAGCTGGTGTTCCCCGGCCCGGCGCTGGACGGGAAATCAATCTACGAGCTGATCGAGGCCGAGCGCGTCACCTATGCCGCGGGCGTGCCCACCATCTGGCAGATGCTGCTGGGCCACATGAAACCCGGCGGCCTGAAGTTCTCCACGCTCAAGCGCACGGTGATCGGCGGCTCGGCCTGCCCGCCGGCCATGATCACGGCCTTCCGCGAAGAGTACGGCGTGGAGGTGCTGCATGCCTGGGGCATGACCGAGATGTCGCCCCTGGGCACCCTGTGCACGCTCAAGAACAAGCACCTGACCATGCCCGAGTCCGAGCAGATGAAGATCCGCCTCAAGCAGGGGCGCGCCATCTATGGCATGGACATGAAGATCGTGGGGGGCGATGGCCAGGAGCTGCCCTGGGACGGCAAGGCCTACGGCGACCTGCTGGTGCGCGGGCCCTGGATCCTGCGCGAGTACTTCAAGGGCGAAGGCGGCAATCCGCTGGTCCAGGACGGCTGGTTCCCCACCGGCGACGTCGCCACCATCGATCCCGATGGTTATATGCAGATCACCGACCGCAGCAAGGACGTGATCAAGTCCGGCGGCGAGTGGATCAGCTCGATCGAGGTGGAAAACATCGCCGTGGCCCACCCGGCCGTGGCCATGGCGGCCTGCATCGGCATGCGCCACCCCAAGTGGGACGAGCGTCCGGTGGTGGTCGTGGTGAAAAAAGCCGGCGCCGAGGTGACGCGCGAGGAGCTGCTCAAGTTCTACGAGGGCAAGACCGCCAAGTGGCAGATCCCGGACGACGTGATCTTCGTGGAAAGCATCCCGCTGGGGGCCACCGGCAAGATGCTCAAGGCACGGCTGCGCGAGACGCTCAAGGATTACCGGCTGCCCGGCACCTGAGGGCATGCTGAATGAGCGGCCGCCTGGAGAGGTCGAGTCGCAAAGGCGATAGTTCTAGGGCAATCCCTAGCGCTGCAAACTTTGAATTTGGTTACTCTGCAATGGTTTTGTCAACGAGGAGATTTCAAATGAAGTTCACCACGAAACTTGTGACCGCCGCCGCCATGCTGGCTTTTGCCGGTGCGGCCCTGGCCCAGAAGGGCGAGACCGTCAAGATCGCCTGGATCGATCCCCTGTCCGGCCTGATGGCCCCGGTTGGCAACAACCAGGTCCGCAGCTTCCAGTTCTTCGGCGAGAAGTTCAGCGGCGCGGGCAACCCCGCCGGCGTGAAGTTCGAAATCATCGCCCTCGACAACAAGCTCAGCCCGGCTGAAAGCCTGAACCAGCTCAAGGCCGCCATCGACCAGGGCGTGCGTTACATCACCCAGGGCAATGGCTCCTCGGTGGCCGGCGCGCTGATCGACGCCGTGGCCAAGCACAACGAGCGCAACCCCGGCAAGGAAATCATCTACCTGAACCACTCGGCTGTCGACCCCGACTTCACCAACAGCAAGTGCAACTACTGGCACTTCCGCTTCGACGCCGATACCTCCATGAAGATGGAAGCCATCACGACCTTCATGAAGGACCAGAAGGACATCAAGAGCGTCTACCTGCTGAACCAGAACTACTCGCACGGCCACCAGGTCGCCAAGTTCGCCAAGGAGCTGATCGCGCTCAAGCGCCCCGACGTGAAGATCGTCGGCGAAGACCTGCATCCGCTGGCCCAGGTGCGCGATTTCGCGCCCTACATCGCCAAGATCAAGGCTTCGGGTGCCGACACCGTGATCACGGGCAACTGGGGTTCCGACCTGGCCCTGCTGGTCAAGGCGGCCAACGAAGGCGGCTACAACGGCAAGTTCTACACCTACTACACCGGCGTGAGCGGTACACCGACCGCCCTGGGCCAGACCAGCGCCGGCCGCGTCTTTCAGGTGTCCTACAACCACTACAACATGGGTGGTGACATGGGCAAGTGGCAGGCCGAATACAAGGCCAAGTTCAAGGACGACTTCTACACCGGCTCGGTGATCCACATCTACAAGGCGCTGGGTGAGGCCATGGCCAAGGCCAAGTCCACCGACCCCGTCAAGGTGGCCGCAGCCCTGGAAGGCCTGAAGTTCAAGAGCTACAACGGTGACGTCGAAATGCGCAAGACCGACCACCAGATGCAGCAGCCGCTGTTCCTGACGGTCTGGCAGAAGACGGACAAGAAGTTCCCCTACAGCCCGGAAAACACCGGCATGACCCTGGCCTTGGTCAAGGAATTCCCGTCCTACGTCTCCAGCACGCCCACCAGCTGCCAGATGAAGCGTCCCTGAGTTTTCCTGATTGCAGCCAGGCAAGGGGCCCGATTGCTCTGAAAAGGTCGGGCCCTTTTCATGTCTGACAGCTTTGTAATGAGGTCTGCCATGCAGACACGGAAGGTTGTTCCCTGATGGAGTTCTTCATCATCTCCATGCTCAACGGCTTGAGCTATGGGCTCTTGCTGTTCATGCTCAGCTCCGGGCTGACGCTGATCTTCAGCATGATGGGCGTGCTCAATTTCGCCCATGCCAGCTTCTACATGCTCGGTGCCTACATCGGCTACAGCGTGGCCAGCCTGGTCGGTTTCTGGCCCGGGCTCATCATGGCCCCGCTGGTGGTGGGGCTGCTGGGCGCCGTATTCGAGCGCCTGGCCCTGCGCAAGGTCCACAAGTACGGCCACGTGCCGGAACTGCTGATCACCTTCGGCCTGTCTTACATCATTCTCGAGCTGGTGCAGCTGATCTGGGGCCGCACGGCGGTGGAATTCCGCCCGCCCGAGCTGCTGCAGGGCCCGATGTTCACGCTGCTCAATCACGCATCCGAGGGTATCAGCCTGGTCTGGGGAGTGGCGCCGGCCGAGCTTTGCGAGGCGGCTGCCTGCTCGCCATTCCCGGCCACGCGTGGTTTCATGATGCTGGTGGCGCTGTTCATGCTGGTGGCGCTGTGGCTGATGCTCACGCGCACCCGCATCGGCCTGGTCATCCAGGCTGCGCTGACGCATCCCGAGATGGTCGAATCCCTGGGGCACAACGTGCCACGCGTTTTCATGCTGGTGTTCGGCGCCGGCGCCGCGCTGGCGGGCCTGGGCGGCGTGATCGGCGGCAGCACCTTCGTGACCGAACCGGCCATGGCCGGCACGGTGGGCTCCGTCATCTTCGTGGTGGTGGTGGTGGGCGGGCTGGGTTCACTCTCCGGCGCCTTCCTGGCCTCGGTGCTGATCGGCGTGATCCAGACCTTTGCCGTGGCCTTCGACTATTCCTTCCTCACCCTGGCGCAACAACTGGGCCTGGAGCTCAGCGCGGCGACACGCAACAACTCGGTGCTCAAGCTCACACTCTCGCAGGTCGCTCCCATCCTGCCCTATCTCTTCCTGGTCCTGATCCTGATCTTCCGGCCCAAGGGCCTGCTCGGTACACGGGACGAATAAGTCATGGCCAAGCAATATTACGAATTCAAGCCTTACAACGTTGGCCGCTGGATCATCTGGGGTTTCTTTGCCCTGCTGCTGCTCTTTGTGCCCAAGCTGTTCACCAGCAGCCTGTCGGTGACCATGCTCTCGCAGATGGGCATCGCCATCATCGCCTGCCTGTCCTACAACATCCTGCTGGGGCAGGGCGGCATGCTGAGCTTCGGCCACGCGGTCTATTCGGGCCTGGGCTCCTACATGGCCATCCATGCCCTGAACATGGTCAGCAAGGGAACCCTGCCCATCCCCGTGAGCCTGCTGCCCATCATTGGCGGCTTCGCCGGTATGGGTTTTGCGGTGCTCTTTGGTTATGTGACGACACGCAAGTCCGGCACACCCTTTGCGATGATCACGCTGGGCCTGGCCGAGCTGGTGTTCGCCATGTCGCTGATGTTCTCGGAGTTCTTCGGCGGCGAGGCCGGCGTCTCGGGCAACCGGGTCGTGGGATCATCCGTCTTCGGCATCAGCTTCGGGCCGGGGACCCAGGTCTACTACCTGATCGCGGTCTACACCTTCGTCTGCGTGGCGCTCATGTTCGCCTTCACCCGCACGCCTCTGGGCCGCATCCTCAATGCCGTGCGTGACAACCCGGAGCGGGTGGAGTTCATCGGCTACAGCACCCAGCGCGTGCGTTACATGGCCTTCATCATCTCGGGCTTTTTTGCCGGCATCGCGGGGGGACTGGGTGTTATCCTGTTCGAGATCGTCACGGCCGAAGTGGTGAGCGGAATACGCTCCGGCGCCTACCTGCTGTTCACCTTCCTGGGCGGCGCCACCTTCTTCTTCGGTCCCATCATCGGCGGGGTGCTGATGGTGCTGGCCTCGGTGCTGCTGTCGGAGATCACCAAGGCCTGGCTGCTGTACCTCGGCCTGATCTTCGTGTTCATGGTGATGTACGCCCCAGGCGGCATCGCCAGCCTGTTCATGATGAACCTGCGCGTGGCCAGTTTCGGTTTCCTGCGCAAGCTCTGGGTCAGCTACCTGGGCCTGGCCATCTCGGCCCTGGTCCTGCTGGTGGGGGCGGCGGTGCTGATCGAGATGGTCTACCACCTGCAGCTCAATCTTTCCCTGGGGCCGGAGCTGCGTTTCATCGGCATCCCGCTCAATGCGCACAGCCCGGACCACTGGTTCGGCGGAGCCTTCGTGATGCTGACGGGGCTGGGCCTGTTCGAGCTCTGTCGCCGGCACTATGTGCATGAATGGGGCGAGGTCCAGGAGGATATCGAGAAGGAAATCAAGCGGAGGGAAGCGCTATGAGCGGGGCAGACCACATGAAGCAGCCCGCACTGGAGCTCAAGGATTTGCGCAAGAGTTTTGGCAAGACCGAAATCATCCGTGGTGTCGATCTGGCGGTGCAAGCCGGCGAACGTGTGGCCGTGATCGGCCCCAACGGTGCCGGCAAGTCCACGCTGTTCAACCTGATCAGCGGGCGTTTCGGCCCCACCAGCGGCGAGGTCCTGCTGCACGGCAAGCGCATCGACGGCATGAAGCCCTACGAGATCAACCGCATGGGCCTGGCACGCAGCTTCCAGATCACCAACATCTTCCCCAAGCTCAGTGTGTTCGAGAACCTGCGTTGTGCCGTGCTCTGGAGCCTGGGTTACCGCTACACCTTCTTCAAGTTCCTGGCCGACCTGGAAGACGCCAACGACCGCACCGAGGAACTGCTGGAGATGATCCGCCTGGACAAGAAGCGCGACATCCTGGCCGTGAACCTGACTTATGCCGAACAGCGCGCGTTGGAGATCGGCGTCACCATCGCCGGCGGCGCCAGCGTGATCCTGCTGGACGAGCCCACGGCCGGCATGAGCAAGAGCGAGACTACGCGATTCATCAAGCTGATCCGCGAGGTCACCGAGGGCAAGACCCTGCTGACGGTGGAGCACGACATGGGCGTGGTGTTCGGCCTGGCCGACAAGATCGCCGTGGTGGTCTATGGCGAGCTGCTGGCCTTCGACACACCGGAAGCGGTGCGCTCCAATGCGCGCGTGCAGGAGGCCTACCTGGGCTCGCCCGTGGCCGATTCGCAGGCGGGGGGACATTGATATGACGGCTTTGCTCAAAGTTGAGAGCCTGCACGCCTTTTATGGCAAGAGCCATGTGCTGCATGGTGTGCATTTCGAGGTGCAGCCCGGCGAGATCGTGGCCCTGCTGGGGCGCAACGGCTCGGGCCGCTCGACCACGGCCAAGGCGGTCATGGGCCTGGTGGACTGCGCGGGCAGCGTGAAATGGCGGGGCGAGGAGATCCAGGGCAAGAAGGCCTTCGAGATTGCGCACCTCGGTGTCGGCTACGTACCGGAAAACCGGGAGATATTCCCCGACCTGACCGTGCACCAGAACCTGATGCTGGGCGAGAAGGGCCGGGGCCGCAAGAGCCGCTGGAGTTTCGACGACATGTACGCCATGTTCCCGCGCCTCAAGGAACGCCAGCACACCGAGGCCGGCGTGCTCTCGGGCGGCGAGCAGCAGATGCTGACCCTGTGCCGCACCCTCATGGGCGACCCGGACCTCATCATCATCGACGAGCCGACCGAAGGTCTGGCGCCCAAGATCGTGGAACTGGTGGGCCAGTACCTGAAGACGCTCAAGGACCGCGGCATCTCGGTGCTGCTGATCGAGCAGAAACTGACCATCGCCATGGCCATCTCCGACCGCGCCCTGGTCATGGGGCACGGCAGCATCGTCTTCGAGGGCACCCCCGAAGCGCTGCGCAACGACAGCTATACCCGCAAGGAGTGGCTGGAAGTCTGAAAACTTGTGAATAAATCTACTGCGCGACCCGATTGCCGCGTTGGGCGGTGTTGGCTCCGGCCGCTGCGCTTAACTTTTGCCGTGCAAAAGTTAGCCTACGCCGCAACTGCGTTGTCACCATCCTCACGTACAGGAAGTACGTTCCGGTGGCTGCGCTCCGTCCGCCTTGCCCTCGGGCCGCTCGCTACGATTTCTTCACAAGTTTGGAGGGCTGTGCGCCGGCACAGTGGAGAGCTTGTCCCAGCCGTGACAAACCCTCGTTGCATCGCAACATAAACCTTTTACAATCAAAAATCGAACGATCGTTCTATTTTCTGAGCCACCCGAGGAACGCAAGCATGAGCGCTGAATACAAGGTGCATGGCGACGTCGCCGTGATCACGCTGAACAACCCGCCCGTCAATGGCCTGGGCTACGAAACCCGCAAGGGCATCACCGAGGCGCTGGCCAAGGCCAACGCCGATGGCGCCGTCAAGGCCATCGTCATCACGGGCGCCGGCAAGGCATTCTCGGGCGGTGCCGACATCAAGGAATTCGGCACGCCCAAGGCCCTGCAGGAACCGAACCTGCTGAGCGTCATCCTGGCGATCGAGAATTCGGCCAAGCCCGTGGTGGCCGCCATGCACACCATCGCCATGGGCGGCGGTCTGGAATTGCCCCTGGGCTGCCATTACCGTATTGCCGCGCCGGGCTGCAAGGTCGCGCTGCCTGAAGTGAAACTGGGGCTGATCCCCGGCGCCGGCGGCACGCAGCGCCTGCCGCGTGCGCTGGGTGTGGAGCCCGCGCTGAACATGATCGTCAGCGGCGAGCCCGTGCCCAGCGAGATGCTGCTCATGGTGCCGGGCCAGAAGCTGTTCGACAAGCTGGCCAAGTCCAACGAGTCCCTGATGGACGAGGCGATGGCGTTGGCCCGCGAGAAGGCCGATGTACGTCCCTTGCCGCTGGTGCGCAACCTGCCGGCCAAGCACCCGCTGGGCGATGCCTACTTCCAGTTCGCCCGCAATATGGTGGGTGGCATGAGCAAGAATTTCCCGGCGCCGCTGAAATGCATCGACGCCGTCGAGGCCGCCACCAAGAAGAAGTTCGACGACGGCCTGCTCTTTGAGCGCGAGATCTTCATCAACCTGATGTGGACGCCCGAGTGCCGCGCACTGCGCCACATCTTCGCGGCCGAGCGCGCCGCCTCCAAGATCCCGGACGTGCCGGAAGACACCCCGAAGCGCGAGATCAAGGCTGTCGCCGTGATCGGCGCCGGCACCATGGGTGGTGGCATCACCATGAACTTCCTGAATGCCGGCATCCCCGTGAAGATGCTGGAGATGAAGCAGGAGGCCCTGGACCGCGGCCTCGCCACCATCCGCAAGAACTATGAAGCCCAGGTCACCAAGGGCAAGCTCAAGCAGGACAAGTACGAGCAGCGCATGGCCCTGCTCTCGACCACGCTGAACTACGCGGATCTGAAGGACGCCGACCTCGTGATCGAGGCCGTGTTCGAGGAGATGGGTGTCAAGGAAGCCGTGTTCAAGAAGCTCGACGAGGTGATGAAACCCGGTGCTATCCTGGCTTCCAACACCTCCACGCTGGACGTCAACAAGATCGCCTCCTTCACCAAGCGCCCGCAGGACGTGGTGGGCCTGCATTTCTTCAGCCCGGCCAATGTGATGAAGCTGCTGGAAGTGATCCGCGGCGCGAAAACGGCCAAGGACGTGCTGGCCACCGTGATGGCCGTGGCCAAGACCATCAAGAAGACCGCGGTGGTCTCGGGTGTCTGCGACGGTTTCATCGGCAACCGCATGATCGAGCAGTACAGCCGCCAGGCCGGTTTCCTGATCGAGGAGGGCGCCACGCCCGAGCAGGTCGACAAGGCGGTCGAGAAATTCGGCTTCGCCATGGGCCCCTTCCGCATGGGCGACCTGGCGGGCAACGACATTGGCTGGGCCATCCGCAAGCGTCGGTATGTGGAGAAGCCGAACATGAAGTACAGCAAGACGGCCGACCTGCTCTGCGAACTGGGTCGTTACGGCCAGAAGACCGGCGCCGGCTGGTACGACTACAAACCGGGCAAGCGCGACGCCATCCCCAGCCCGCTGGTGGTGGACATGATCGAGAAGCACCGCAAGGACATGGGTATCACCCCGCGCAAGATTTCTGACGAGGAAATCGTGCAGCGCCTGGTCTACGCCCTGGTCAACGAAGGCGCGCATATCCTGGAAGAGGGCATCGCCTCGCGCGCCAGCGACATCGACATGGTCTATCTGACTGGCTACGGCTTTCCCATCCACCGTGGTGGCCCCATGCAGTATGCCGACACCATCGGCCTGTTCAACGTGGCGCAGAGCATGCAACGCTTCGCCCAGAACCCACTGGACGACGCCAAGTTCTGGCAGCCCGCGCCCCTCTTGGCCAAGCTGGTCGCCGAAGGCAAGAGCTTCAACGGCTGAGCCGAGCCCTAGATCTGGAGATTAAGACATGACATCCGCCGTTATCGTTTCCACCGCCCGCACCCCCCTGGCCAAGAGCTGGAAGGGCGCTTTCAACATGACCCATGGCGCCACCCTGGGCGGCCATGCCGTGCAGCACGCCATCCAGCGCGCCGGCATCGATGCCGCCGAGGTGGAAGACGTGATCATGGGCTGCGCCACGCCCGAGGGCGCCACCGGCTCCAACATCGCGCGCCAGATCGCCCTGGCTGCGGGCTGCCCGGTCACCGTCTCGGGTGTCACGGTCAATCGTTTTTGTTCCTCGGGCCTGCAGACCATCGCCATGGCCGCGCAACGCATCATCGCCGGCGAGGGAGATGTCTTTGTTGCCGGTGGCGTCGAGAGCATCTCCTGCGTGCAGAACGAAGCCAACCGCCACATGATCACGGACCCGGCCCTGCTCAAGGCCAAGCCCGAGATCTACTGGAACATGCTGCAGACCGCCGAGCAGGTGGCCAAGCGCTACAACATCGGTCGCGACGTGATGGACGAGTACGGCGCCGCCAGCCAGCAGAGGGCCTGCGCGGCCCAGGCCGCCGGCCTGTTCAACGCCGAGATCGCTCCCATCACGGTGACGGCCGGCGTGGCCGACAAGACCCTGGGCCTCATCACCAAGAAGGTCACGATCAGCGCCGACGAAGGCCTGCGCGAAGGCACGACGAAAGAGGGCATCAGCGGCATCAAGCCGGCCATGCCAGGCGGTGTGATCTCTGCCGGCAATGCCAGCCAGTTCTCCGACGGCGCGGGTGCTTGCGTGCTCATGAGCGAAGAGCTGGCCAGCAAACGCGGTTTCAAGCCCCTGGGCCGGTTCCTGGGTTTTGCCGTGGCCGGTTGCGAGCCCGACGAGATGGGTATTGGCCCCGTTTTTGCCGTGCCCAAGGTGCTCAAGCGCCTGGGTCTGAAGGTGTCGGACATCGATCTCTGGGAACTGAACGAAGCCTTCGCCGTGCAGGTGCTCTACTGCCGCGACAAGCTGGGCATCCCGGCCGACCGCCTGAACGTCAACGGCGGCGCCATCGCCGTGGGCCATCCCTACGGCGTCAGCGGCCAGCGCCTGACCGGCCACGCCCTGATCGAAGGCAAGCGCCGTGGCGCCAAGCGTGTGGTGGTCACCATGTGCATCGGTGGTGGTATGGGCGCAGCCGGGGTCTTCGAAGTCCTGTAAAACCCGACGCATCGCGCCATGAGCTACCGGCAGACCCTCGACTTCCTTCTCTACCAGTGGCTCGCGGCCGATGCGCTGAATGAGCGTGAGCGTTTCGCGGACCACAACCGCGAAACCTTCGACGCCGTGCTCGACACCTGCGAACGCATCGCACGCGAGAAGTACGCACCGTTCAACCGCACGGTCGATATCGAAGAGCCGCGCTTCGACGGCGAGAAGGTGATCCTGCCGCAGGCGACCCACGAGGCGCAGAAGGCCTACGCGGCCTCGGGCATGCTCAGCGCGGCGCAGGATTACGAGGTGGGCGGCATGCAGCTGCCCTATACCGTGGAGGCCGCGGCCAATTCCTTCTTCGCCATGGCCTCGATCAGCATCGGCTCGGGCCTGCTGACTTCGGGCAATGCCAACCTGCTGATGGCACACGGCACGGATCTGCAGAAAGAGGTCTTCGCAAAGAACGAGTTCGCGGGGCGTTTCTCCGGCACCATGTGCCTGAGCGAGCCGCAGGCGGGATCGTCCCTGAGCGACATCGCCACGCGCGCTTTGCCCGACGGTACCGATTACCAGAACGACCCCCTGGGTCCGCGCTACCGCCTCAAGGGCAACAAGATGTGGATCTCGGCCGGTGAACACGAGCTGACCGAAAACATCATCCACCTGGTGCTGGCCAAGATCCCCGGCCCGGATGGCAAGACCATCCCCGGCACACGCGGCATCTCGCTTTTCATCGTGCCCAAGAAACTGGTCGATACCCAGGGCCAGCTGACCGGAGAGCGCAACGACGTGGCCCTGGCCGGCCTGAACCACAAATGCGGCTGGCGCGGCACCACCAACACCTTGCTGAACTTCGGCGAAGGCAAGTACCCCGTGCGCGGCGAGGCCGGGGCCGTCGGCTACCTGGTCGGCCAACCCGGCCAGGGCCTGCGCTGCATGTTCCACATGATGAACGAGGCGCGCATCGGCATCGGCATGGCGGCCACCATGCTGGGCATGGCCGGTTACCAGGCCAGCCTGGAGTACGCGAAGAACCGGCCGCAAGGCCGTCCCATGGGACCGGCTGGAAAAGATGCCGCCCAACCCCAGATCCGCATCATCGAACACGCCGATATCAAGCGCATGCTGCTGGCGCAAAAGGCGTATTGCGAGGGCTCCCTGGCCCTCCAGCTCTATTGCGCGCGCCTGGTCGACGAGCAGCACAGCGGCAAGCCCGAGGACGCCGACGAGGCGCGCCTGCTGCTGGAGGTGCTGACGCCCATTGCCAAGAGCTGGCCCAGTGAATGGTGTCTGGAAGCGAATTCCCTGGCCATCCAGATCCACGGCGGCTACGGCTACACACGCGATTTTCCGGTGGAGCAATACTGGCGCGACAACCGCCTGAACATGATCCATGAGGGCACGCATGGCATCCAGGCCCTGGACCTGCTGGGGCGCAAGGTGCTGATGGAGGAGGGCCGCGGCCTGCAGCTGCTGGCGGGGCGCATGACGGCCACGATCCAGCGGGCACAGGCACAGGCCGAACTGGCGCCCTACGCCGCGCAACTGGCCCAGGCTCTGCAGCAGGTCGGCACGACGACGAGAGCAGCCTGGTCCACCGGCCGGCCCGGCGAGGCCCTCGCCAATGCCGTGCCCTACTTGCAGGCTTTCGGCCACACGGTGCTGGCCTGGATCTGGCTGGAGGTTGCCTTGGCGGCCCAGCCGGACAGTCAGGACATGGCCCAGCGCGGCCGCCTGCTCGCGACCCGCTTTTTCTTCCGATATGAATTGCCGAAAATTGGCGCCTGGCTTAAGGTGGTGGAATCCCGTGACATGACGTGTGCGGAATTTCCCGAAGAGGCGTTCTGATGGCAACTGAAATCAACAAACTCCGCGTCGAGCGGCTGGTCTGGATACTTGTCTACGGCGGGCTGCTGGCGCTGGTCCTGGGCATGTTCGTGCAGCGTTACGACAGGCTGTTGGCCGACATCCTCCAGATCGGCGGCACCATCGTCGCGGGCACCGGGGCCCTGCTGATCTGGGTCCGCTCCCGCATGAAATAAGCAAGGAACCAAGGCAGACCACCATGACACGCAGCATCCAGCAACTCTTCGACCTCAAGGGCAAGACGGCCCTGATCACCGGCGGCTCACGCGGCCTGGGCCTGCAGCTGGCCCAGGCGCTGGGTGAAGCCGGAGCACGCATCATGATCAGCGCCCGCAAGGCCGACGAGCTGGAGGTGGCGGTGGCCGACCTGCAGGCCGCCGGCATCGACGCGCGCTGGATCGCCGCCGACTGCGCCCGCGAAGACGACATCCACCGCCTGGCCGATGAAACCATGCAGCGCATGGGCGAGGTGGACATCCTGGTCAACAACGCCGGTGCCGCCTGGGGCGCGCCCGCCGAGGACCACCCGATTCCCGCCTGGGACAAGGTGATGAACCTCAACATCCGCGGCTATTTCATCCTGAGCCAGGTGATCGGCAAGAAGAGCATGATCCCGCGCAAGTCGGGCCGCATCATCAATGTGGCGTCCATCGCCGGCCTGGGCGGCAACCCGCCCGAGATGACCACCATCGCCTACAACACCTCCAAGGGCGCGGTGATCAACTTCACGCGCGCGCTGGCCGCCGAATGGGGCAAGTACAGCATCAACGTCAACGCCATCTGCCCGGGTTTTTTCCCGAGCCGGATGACGGCCGGAACCCTCGAAGCCTGGGGCGTGGAGAACCTGAAAAAACACGCACCGCTGCAGCGCCTGGGCGACGACGAGGACCTCAAGGGCCTGTGCGTGCTCTACGCCTCGGCTGCCGGCAAGCACATCACCGGCCAGTGGCTGGCGGTGGATGGTGGCGTGAGCTGTGTGACCGGAGGTTGAGGACATGTCGATTCCCTTTGGCGTGCGCATTCCCTTTGTCGATCACCTGGGCTTCACCCTCGAGCGCTTCGAGGGCGGCCAGTCCGAACTCCATTACGAACCCAAACCCGAGCACCTGAACTCCTTTGCCGTCACGCACGGCGGCGCCACCATGACGCTGATGGACGTGGCCATGGCCACGGCAGCGCGTAGCGTTCAGCCCGACATGGGCGTGGTGACCATCGAGATGAAGACCAGCTTCATGCAGGCCGCGCGTGGCAAGCTCACGGCCAAGGGCCGCCTGATCCACCGCACCGCCACGCTGGCCTTCACCGAGGCCACGATCTTCGACGCCGAGGGCAAGCCTTGTTCGCACGCCACCGGCACCTTCAAGTACGTCAGGCGCCTGCCCACCGGCCCCAGGGACAGCAACGCGCTCAACGTGATTTCCACCGACTGACCTAGACATACTGAGAGACACCATGCCCGCAAACCGCCAGATCCTGCTCGACAACCGCCCCGAGGGCGAAGCCACCACGAGCAACTTCAAGCTCGTCACCACCCAGACGCCCGCGCTGCAGGATGGCCAGGTGCTGGTGCGCCACCATTACCTGAGCCTGGACCCGTACATGCGCGGGCGCATGAACGACAGCAAGAGCTACGCCCAGCCGCAGCCCCTGGGCGAGGTCATGATCGGCGGCACCGTGGGTGAGGTGCTGGAGAGCCGCCATCCCAAGTTCGCCGTGGGTGACAAGGTGGTGGGCATGGGCGGCTGGCAGGAGTACAGCGTGGTCGACGCCAACCAGCCGGGCGCCGTGCGCAAGGTGGACACCACCCATGTGCCCCTGAGCCACTACCTGGGTGCGGTGGGCATGCCCGGCGTGACAGCCTGGTACGGCCTGGTCAAGATCATCAACCCCAAGGCCGGCGAGACCATGGTGGTCAGCGCCGCCACCGGCGCCGTGGGCAGCGCCTATGGCGCGCTGGCCAAGGCACGTGGCTGCCGCGTGGTGGGCATTGCCGGCGGCAAGGACAAGTGCGACTACGCGGTCAATGAGCTGGGCTTCGACGCCTGCATCGACTACAAGCAGCACAAGGACGCGGGTTCGCTGTCCAAGGCGCTCAAGCAGGCCTGCCCCAACGGTATCGACGGTTATTTCGAGAACGTGGGTGGTTTGGTGCTGGACGCCGTGCTGCTGCGCATGAACGCCTTCGGCCGTATCGCGGTCTGCGGCATGATCGCCGGCTACGACGGCCAGCCCATGCCCCTGGCCAACCCGGCGCTGATCCTGGTCAACCGCCTCAAGATCGAAGGTTTCATCGTCAGCGAGCACATGGAAATCTGGCCCGAGGCGCTCAAGGAGCTGGGCATGCTGGTCGGTACCGGCAAGCTGCGCCCGCGCGAGAGCGTGGCCCCGAACCTGGAAGCCGCACCCGAGGCTTTCCTGGGCCTGCTCAAGGGCAAAAACTTCGGCAAGCAACTGGTCAAGCTGATCTAGGCGTTGCCATGAACCATGCTCCGCACCCGCAGCAAGGCGATGGAGCAGGGCGGGCCCTCGCCAAAGCGGGCGAGGAGTTCCGCGACGATCTGCGCGCACCGGGTAGCCGCAATGCCCATGCCCGACGCCTGCTGTCGGCCGAGGAGCTGGCACCGCTCACCACGCTGTCGGATGGCCGCTCGATGCTGGCCGTCCTGCAGACGGTGCTGCAGGCCGCCGCCGGCATGGCCCTGGCCTGGTTTGCCTGGGCAACGTGGTGGTGGTGGTTGGGGGGCCTGGCCGGCCTGGTGCTGATCGGCGTGGCCCAGCATGGCCTGTTCATCCTGGCGCACGAAGCAGCGCATTACCGTCTCCTGTCTAACCGTGCGCTCAACGATGGGCTGGGCCGCCTGATCGGCATGAGCGGTGGTGTCTCCATGTGCACCTACCGCGTCACGCACCGCCTGCACCACAACAACCTCTACGGTCCCGAAGACCCGGACACCGCCATCCACGGCGGCTACCCGCGTGGCAAGGCCTATCTCTGGAAGAAGCTGGGGCAGGACCTGATCGGCTGGAACGCGTGGAAAACCTACGCCTACTTCTTCGGCTCGCCGGCGATCAACGAGGACACGAAGCGGCGCATCTCCCCTCTGGACGACACCTCGCCGCAGCTGCGCGCTGCGGCCCGGCGTGATCGCTGGGGCGTGGTGGCCTTTCATCTGCTGGCGCCGGCCTGCGCCGCGTTCATTGGCGGCCTCGACGGCCTGCTGGTCTACCTGGCCCTGTGGACCCTGCCTCTGCTCACGACATTGCAGCCCATCCTGCGCCTGCGCGCCATCTGCGAACACGGCGCGGTGAACGATCTCACATCACCGCTGACCGCAGCGCGTACCAACCGGACCTGGGGCAATGTGGGCAACTGGGTCGGGCGCTTTTTCCTGTTCCCGCACCACGTGAACTACCACCTGGAACACCACCTGTACCCGGCCGTGCCCCATTACAACTTGCCGCGCCTGCACCGGCTGCTGGAAGAAAAGAGGGCGCTGGGCGAGGCCGAGGTGCGCGATATCCGCGAGACCTGGTCCTGGATCTTTGCACCGAGGAAAACCCGTGGCTGAACTGATCCTGCACCATTACGCCTCGTCGCCATTTTCGGAAAAGATCCGGCTGATCCTGGGCTGGAAACAGCTGGCCTGGAAATCGGTCATCGTGCCGAGCATCCTGCCCAAGCCGGACGTGATGGCTCTGACCGGCGGCTACCGCAAGACACCCTTCCTGCAGATCGGCTCGCACATCTATTGCGACACCGCCCTGATCTGCGACGTGCTGGAGCACCTGCAGCCCGAACCCGCGCTTTACCCGGCCGCACACAAGGGCCTGGCGCGTGTGGTGGCCCAGTGGGCCGACGAGCGCCTGTTCTGGGCGGCCATGAGCTACAACTTCCAGCCCAAGGGCATCGCCCAGGTCTTCGGCGGTGGCGCACCCGAGCAATGGGGCCCGATCGCCAAGACCTTTGGCGAAGACCGCGCGCGCATGCGCACGGCCGTGCCTCGTGCGCCCGCGCCCGACGCCGCGGCGGCCTATCGCAGTTATCTGCGCCGGCTGTCCGACATGCTGCACGCGCAGCGCTACCTGCTGGGTGACACACCCTGCGTGGCCGACTTCGCGGCCTACCACCCGCTCTGGTTCACGCAGACCCAGACCCCGGCGATGGCCGGTATCCTTGAAGCCACGCCCGCGGTCCAGGCCTGGATGGCGCGTCTGGCCGCCATCGGGCACGGCAGTCGCACTGAGCTGGACGCCGCTGCTGCCATTGCGCACTGTGCGGCGTCACAGGGTGTGGGCGCCGTGCTGGCTGACCAGCCGTTCCAGGACGAGCACGGTTTTCCCCTGGGCAGTCGCGTGAGCATCAGCAGCGACAGCTTCGGCCCCGAGCCGAGCAGCGGAGAGCTGGTGGCTGCCACCCGCATGCATTACACGATCCGCCGCGTTGATGAGCGTGCAGGCGTGGTCCACGTCCATTTCCCCCGCATCGGCTACGTATTGAAAAAGGAAGAGACATGATCAAGGATTTCGCCGGCAAGACCGCTGTGCTGACCGGTGCCGGTTCCGGCTTCGGGCTGGAGTGCGCGCGCATCGGCGCCCGCCTGGGCATGAAACTGGTGCTGGCCGACGTGCAGCAGGATGCGCTGGACCGTGCCGTGGCAGAGATGAAGGCGACCGGCGCCGAGGTGCTGGCCCAGCAGGTCGACGTCTCCGATGCCGCGCAGATGGAGCATCTCGCGCGCCGTGTCCAGGAGCGCTTCGGCGCACCGCACCTCGTCTTCAACAACGCTGGCGTCGGCGCCGGCGGCCTGGTCTGGGAAAACACCGTGCAGGACTGGCAGTGGGTGCTGGGTGTCAACCTCTGGGGCGTGATCCATGGCGTGCGCCTGTTCACGCCCATGATGCTGGAGGCCGCAAAGAAGGACCCAGGCTACCGTGGTCACATCGTCAACACCGCCAGCATGGCCGGCCTGCTGAACCCGCCCAATATGGGCGTCTACAACGTCAGCAAGCATGCCGTGGTCTCGCTCAGCGAGACCCTGTACCAGGACCTGGCCCTGGTGACGCAGCAGGTGGGTGCCTCGGTGCTGTGCCCCTATTTCGTGCCCACCGGCATCCACCAGAGCGAACGCAACCGGCCGGGCGAACTGGCCATGGCCAAGCCCACGCGCAGCCAGCTCATCGGCCAGGCCATGAGCGACAAGGCGGTGAGTTCGGGCAAGGTGACGGCAGCCGAGGTGGCGCAGAAGGTCTTCGACGCGGCAGCAGCAGGGCAGTTCTATATCTACAGCCATCCCAAGGCCATCGCCTCGGTGCAGACGCGCCTGGAAGACATCATGCAGGCGCGCAACCCGACCGATCCTTTTGCCCACAAGCCCGAGCTGGGCGAGGAACTGCGCCAGGCGTTGCGCGCAGCCGCGGCCTGAGCGCGCAGGGCAGAGGCTCCGAACTTGTGAAGAAATCGTAGCGAGCGGCCCGAGCGCAAGGCGGACGGAGCGCAGGAACCGGAACGTACTTCCTGTACGTGAGGATTCCGACAACGCAGTTGCGGCGTAGGCTAACTTTTGCTATGCAAAAGTTAAGCGCAGCGGCCGGAGCCAACACCGCCCAACGCGGCGATCGGGCCGCGCAGTAGATTTATTTGCAAGTTCTCAGTGGATCTTGGGGGGCGACTGCTTGTCGTTGTCGATCAGCAGGTCAAGCTGGGCCAGCGGGTTGTTCTGCCGGTCCTGAGCTTCGACAAAATGCAGCAGCTCGACGTTCTTGATGAAGCTGGCGGCCGAGCTGACCTCGAGGATCTTCTCTGGCGCCATGGGACGCGCCACGGCATAACCCTGCACATAGTCGACACCGATTTCCGCCAGGGCCTGCACCGTGGCGGCATCCTCGGCCCATTCGGCGATGGTTTTCATGCCCAGGTTGCGCGCCAGGTTGACGATGGCCTCGACGATGGACACATTGGCCGGGTGCTGGTTCATGTTGACCACGAAGCTGCCGTCGATCTTGAGCAGGTCTGCGGGCAACTCCTTGAGGTAGGAGAAGGACGTGTAGCCGGCCCCGAAATCATCCAGCGCCACCCGGGCGCCGTAGCTGCGCACCTTGTCGATGAAACGGCGCGTGTTCTTGAGGTCGTGCAGGGCGATGCTCTCGGTGATCTCGATGCACAGGAAGCTGGAGACGTGGCTGTTGCGGCGCAGGATGTCGAACACCTCCTGCATGAACTCCTCGTCATTGAGCGAGGCGCCGCTGAGATTGATGCAGACGAACTGTGTGCGCAGCAGCTTGGCCCGATGCTGGTCCAGCCAGGCCACGGTGGTGGACAGCACCCAGTGGTCGATCTTGCTCATGCGTCCACTGTCCTCGGCCGCGGCAATCACGCGGCTGACCGGGACCAGGTTCCCGGCGGTATCCCGCATGCGCAGCAGTACCTCGAAGTTGAGCGCATCGTTCGGTCGGGTCAGCGACATGATGGGCTGCATTTCGAGGAAGAGGCCGGCAATGGTTTCGCTCGCTGAGAGCTCGCCGATCAGCCGGATTTCAGCCTGATGCTCCCGGAAGGCCGGGGAGTCCTGTTCGTACACGACCAGCCCGCGGTACTGGCCGGTCTTGGCTTCGCGGCAGGCACGATCGGAGGTGGAGAGCACCTCCTTGAACGGAGCGCCTGGACTGACCTCGATCAGGCCGATGGAGCCGCGCACATAGAAGGCCTTCTCGCCGACGCGGAAGGGTTTCTCGTCGATGCTGTCGATGATGCCGCGACTGATCACCGTGGCCAGCGGCATGCGCGTGTCTGACAGCAGGATGACGAACTCGTCCCCACCGACACGTCCCAGTCGCATCTGGCCTGCCAGCAGGCTGTTGACGCGGTGGCAGACCTGTCGCAGCACCTCGTCGCCGGCGTTGTGGCCGTAGAGGTCGTTGATGAGCTTGAAGCGGTCCAGGTCCAGGTAGGCCAGGGCCAGGGGGTGCGCATCGTCGATGGCAGCCACCGCTTCGTTGAACGCCTTCTCGACACCGCGGCGATTCAGCACTTTGGTCAGCGCATCGTTGTCGGCCAGGAAATTCAGTTCCTCGGCGGCGATGGACTTGTCGGTCACATCCTGGAGGGAGCCTTCGATCTTGTCGCCGGCCAGGGCGGCCTTGACCAAGTAGCGACGTGGCGCCTCGAACCCGGTCACATCCATCTGGCTGCGGATTTCGATATCACTGTCGGGCTGGTTCTGTGCCAGATCGAGCAGCGCGTTCCAGATGTTAGCGCCGAAATATTGCTGCCACGTGTTGTGCGTGGTCTTGAAGGCCCGTGCGCCCAGCATTTTTCGCAAGGCCGGATTGATGCTCGTGAAACGGCCCTGCAGATCCAGCGTGAACATGCCGATGGGGATGGCGTCATAGGTGTGCTGCAACTGTGCCTGTGCGGCCAGTCGAGCACGGTGTTCCTGTCGCATCTGTTCAGCAATGGCCAAAGAAATCAGCAGCGCCGAAGCCAAGGTGACAATCACCGTGTTCAGGGACTCATCCAGTCCCTTGAGCCCCATGGATGCAGCAAAGATATCGAACAACGTCGATACCATGGTGACGCCAAGCGAAGCCGCATAAAGCAAGGCCACCCGATTGCGATTCACGATCACAATTCGCGCCAGGACATAAACGAAGAAAGGCGCCCACACGGCGCCCAAAGCCCACATCGTGGGCAGGAATATGTTTCGGGGCAGGAAAACGGCCGCCACAAAAAGCATCACGCACAGCCACTGGAGAATCGTGATCGGAAGCGCGTAACGCAACCGGCGAAGGTCCTCCATGAACAACTCTTTGAAGAGCGTTACCGTCAGCAAAGCCCACGCTGCGCGCGTGAATGAACGTCCCTGGGACAACCAGTCGGGTGGGACGGCATGGTTCAGCCACTGATGATCCCAGCCGCCGGCGGTGGCGCTAAGCCGTACGGTCACGATCAGCCACGCCGCGAAAACCAGATAGAGACGCTGTCGATTCAGGATCGCGGTAATCAGAACGAAAACGGCCAGGACCAGTATCCCGCCGTCGATCAGGCCGGACTTGCGATGGTAGTCACGGATCGCGATGTCGAACTTGTCGCGATCCCACAGTTCAGCACTCAATCTGGCAGGACCGACAAACGAACTGCGGCAAATCACTTCCTGCAAGGACACGGCGACAGGCATTGCATGCCCCGCCATGGCGCGATAGATCGTTTGCTCGGGGCTGTGGCCCGTTGTGCCACCGATAGGACGGAGGCCTTGCCCCTCCCAGCATTGGATGTCTACCGCATGCTTGGACGGGAATTCGACCAGTCGGGGCTGGGGGCTCGAACCCCGGTCCGGAATCTCAAAACCAAACCAGACCGGAAGTTCGGACAGGTTCGTCCTGTAGAAACTGCTCGTTGGCGCCGTGGCCAGACGGTCCTTGGCCTCTTCCACTGTCCACTGGGCCCTGGTGGGCTCAAGCACGCGCAGCTCAAGCTGGAGCTCGGATTCACTGCGGTAGAGATCTTGCCAAATGAACAACGCGGCAAACGACAAGAAGGCAATCGCAAGAGGAACCACGTAGAACGCAATGGCGTTGGATAGACGGTCCAAGCCTCGGGAAATCGCGTTCGCTACGGATAGCAGCCCTTGTGACAGTGCTGTCAAGATCGGTTCCCTTGTTTATTGTTCCATTCCAACGCCAGGAACGGACTGGCCTAGAAGTCCACATCGTCAATCGATGGATTCCGGCCCTTAGGATAGCGCGATCTCGACGCGTTTGGCTATGTTTTCAAGAAAATCAGCCCTCCGCACCTGCCGAATGTTGTGCGAAAGTCGTGTTGATCTTTTCCCTATCGGCACTCCAGCTCAGCGGCTCCAGGCAAGTGCGCTGGATGTCGGGATGCTGCGTGTAGAAGAAAAATTCCAGAAGCGGATTGTTGCTTGCGACCAGCCGGTCATGAAAGGCCCGGATCTCCAGTCCCAATACGCGGTGCGGGATGTTGTTCTGCTTGGGCAGGAAGGTCTTGCCCGGAAGCACGTCGGCAAGGGTGAGTTGTTCGTACATGCGGTCCAGTGGCGGCCTGGCACCCACCAGTATCCAGTCGATCTGATTGTGCGCACAGTACTGGTACACCGCCTTGAGAAGCAACATCCGGACCAGACGGCCGGGCAGGCCTTGGGCCACCCCCAGGCGCCGGACTTCCGCAATCGTCGTGTTGCGTAGCCCATCGGGTAAAGCGACAAACTCCTCCAGATTCAGGGGCTTGATCCGATTTGTCTGGATACGCACCGTTCCCAATGCAGATCCATCCACTTTCGATTCAGCGATCAGCAAGACCACCCCATCTTCCGTGTCGTCCCGTTCGGGCGTCTTGAGCGTCTCGGCGACCAGGGGTAAATGCCGTGCATAGGCCCGTTGACGCACTTCGATAACCTTTTTCAGATCGTCCGTATTGGTCACCTGACGCACCGTGAATGGCAGATATTGCACGTTAGCCGGCACGGCCTGATCCTCTTCGGGTTCCAGATAGGCAGGCGGGATGGCCAAGGATCGGGCAGAGACTACAGTCCCAAGAAGATTGGTCGACATAAGTGGTACCTCAGGATAAGGTTGTTGCCCGCCTGGCTGAGTCCAGCCCCCCAACGGACATGTCTCACTTTATGCCTTTGCCGTTAAAAAATTGAGTCGGGTTTTGCCTGATCCTTTTGTAGGAATTTGCCTGACAAGCGCTGTTGCGGCTGTGGCACACTCGCTGACTTTGTTTCCCTTGACCGGCCTCCCTGGCCGGTGGTTTACCCAAGAGTCATGCAGAAAATCATCGCGCAGATCGCGCAGGAAATCCGGGTTCGTGTGCAGCAGATCGAGGCCGCCGTGGCCTTGCTGGACGGGGGGGCTACGGTGCCCTTCATCGCCCGCTACCGCAAGGAAGTCACCGGTGGGCTGGACGATATCCAGTTGCGGGAGCTGGAAACCCGACTGTCCTATCTGCGGGAACTGGAAGAGCGCCGCGCCGCCGTGCTCAAGAGCATCGAGGAGCAGGGCAAGCTGACGCCCCAGCTCAGGGCTGCCATCGAGGCGGCGCCGACCAAGCAGGAACTGGAAGATCTCTACCTGCCCTATAAACAGAAGCGCCGCACCAAGGGCCAGATTGCCCGCGAAGCGGGCCTGGAACCGCTGACCGACAGGCTGTTTGCCGATCCGGGCCTGAACCCGGCCACCGAGGCCGAAGCCTTTGTCTTGAAGGACAAAACCGAGGCCGGCGACGATTTCACGACCGTGGCCGCCGTCCTGGACGGTGTGCGCGACCTGCTGTCGGAGCGCTGGGCCGAGGACGCAGCCCTGGTTCAGTCGCTAAGACTGTGGCTCTGGCAGGAGGGCCTGTTCCAGAGCAAACTGGCCAGTGGCAAGGACGAGAACCACCCCGACGTGGCCAAGTTCCGCGACTATTTTGACTACGACGAGCCCATCGGCCGTGTGCCTTCGCACCGTGCTTTGGCGGTGTTCCGCGGTCGGTCACTGGAGATGCTGGACGCCAAGCTGGTGCTGCCGGTCGAACCGGAGCCTGGCAAACCCTCGATTGCCGAAGGCAAGATCGCCCTGCACCTGGGCTGGAGCCACAAGGCCCGCCCGGGCGACGACCTGATCCGCAAGTGCGTGGCCTGGACCTGGCGCGTCAAGCTCAGCCTGTCCACCGAGCGCGACCTGTTCGCCCGCCTGCGGGAAGAAGCGGAAAAGGTGGCCATCAAGGTCTTTGCCGACAACCTGCGCGACCTGCTGCTGGCCGCGCCGGCCGGGCCGCGTGTGGTCATGGGCCTGGACCCGGGCATCCGCACCGGCGTCAAGGTGGCCGTGGTCGACGCCACCGGCAAGCTGGTGGACACCGCCACGGTCTACCCGCACGAGCCTAGATGCGACTGGGACGGCTCCCTGCACACCCTGGGCCGCCTGGTAGAGAAACACGGCGTGAACCTGATTGCGATCGGCAACGGCACGGCCAGCCGCGAGACCGACAAGCTGGCGGCCGACCTGATCAAGCTGACCGCCAAGGTGGACAAGCCCATCGAGAAGGTGGTGGTCAGCGAGGCCGGCGCCTCGGTCTATTCGGCCAGCGAATTTGCCAGCCAGGAAATGCCCGATGTGGACGTGAGCCTGCGTGGTGCCGCCAGCATTGCGCGCCGCCTGCAGGACCCGCTGGCCGAACTGGTCAAGATCGACCCCAAGTCCATCGGTGTCGGCCAGTACCAGCACGACGTCAACCAGAGCGAACTGGCACGCAGCCTGGACACCGTGGTGGAAGACTGCGTGAACTCGGTGGGCGTCGACCTCAACACCGCCAGCGTGCCGCTGCTCTCGCGTGTCTCGGGCCTGTCGGGCAGCGTGGCCAAGGCGGTGGTGCGCTGGCGCGAGGCCAATGGCGCCTTCGGCAGCCGGCAGGACCTGCTCAAGGTCACCGGCCTGGGCGCCAAGACCTTCGAGCAGAGCGCGGGTTTCCTGCGCATCCGCGGCGGCGACAACCCGCTGGACATGACGGGGGTGCACCCCGAGACCTACCCCGTGGTGGAAAAGATCATGGCGCAGACCGGCAAGCCTGTGGCCGAGCTCATGGGCCGCGCCGAGATGCTCAAGACCCTCAAGCCCGAACTGTTTGCCAACGAACAGTTCGGCGTCATCACCGTCAAGGACATCCTGGGCGAACTGGAGAAGCCGGGCCGCGACCCACGCCCCGACTTCAAGGTTGCACGCTTCAACGAGGGCGTGGATGACATCAAGGACCTGACCGAGGGCATGGTGCTCGAAGGCACGGTCAGCAACGTGGCCCAGTTCGGTGCCTTCGTCGACCTGGGGGTGCACCAGGACGGCCTGGTGCACGTGAGCCAGCTGGCCAACAAGTTCGTCAACGACGCGCGCGAGGTGGTCAAGACCGGCGACATCGTCAAGGTCAAGGTGCTGGAGGTGGACGTGGCGCGCAAGCGCATCAGCCTGACCATGAAACTCGATGCCGCGCCGGCCCGCCGCGACGCCCCTCGCGAGAACCGCTACGAAGGAGCAGGGCGGGGCCAGCAACAACCGCGCCGCGACAACGGCCCGGCGCCGCAATCGGCCATGGCCTCGGCCTTTGCCAAGCTCAAGCGCTGAGCCTCGGGGCAGGGGGCAGCGGGTGGCGTGGACCGGTTCACGCCCCTGTCGCCTGGGGGCCTCGTCACTCGACGTAGCGGGTGAGGGCAGGACATAATGGCGCCATGAGCCAGAACGATGCCCGGAGACCGTAGCCATGGAGTTGAATGCCCTGCTGGCGTCTCCGATCGTGCTGCCCAGCATCCCCAAGGTCGTCGCGCTGCTGCTCAGCGAGTTGGACCGCGGGGTCACCGACCTGAAGAACATCACCCAGCTCATCAGTACCGACCCGGCCCTGACCACGCGTGTGCTGCAGACGGCCAACACCCCCATGTTCCGGCTTTCGGGCAAGGTCAACAGCGCCGCCGAGGCCCTGGCCATCCTGGAACTTTCCCACATCCGCCACATGGCGGCCGAGGCCGCCTCGGCCGCCTCGCTCAAGGGCATCCCCGGCATCAACCTGCCGCAGTTCTGGGTCTACAGCCTCAACGTGGCCAAGCTGGCGCGTTCGCTGGCCGGCGTGACCCGGCAGAACCAGGGCGCCGCCTTCACCTGCGGCCTGATCCATGCGATCGGCGAACTGGTCATGCATGCCGGCATGCCTGCCGAAATGGCCCTGCTGAACAAGGAGATCGGGCCGCTGGATCTCAAGCGCGCCAAGGCCGAGTTCCAGCGCTTTGGCTACAACTATGCCCATGTCGGGGCGGCTTATGCACGTCAGTGGCACTTTCCCCAGCCCATCATCGACGCCCTGGAACACCAGTACGCACCGTTCTCCAACAACGTCTATGAGCCGCTGGCCGGGGTCATCCACCTCGCCACCTGGCGCGCCCGCGCCCGGGAAGCCCAGCTCAACGAGCGTGCCCTGGCCGTGACCTTTCCCGGCGAAGTGGGCGAGGTGCTGGACCTGGATATCGACATGGTCCTGCAGCAGGACCCCTTCGACTGGTCCGCCCATACCTGATGGCCGGTTTCCCCTGATTCTTCCCGCATGAAAGCCTTGAGTCTGTACGCCGGGCCGGCGGCCCGCGAGCACATCCGCCAGCATGGCCTGTTGCCCGAGCACATCCACACCATCCCGGCGGCGGCCGGCGGCCCCAAGGGACTGATCCTGGGGGCACTGGATCGCTACCTCTTCGGCCATTGGCTGCCGCAATCGGCCCAGCCGGTCGACCTGGTCGGCGCCTCGATCGGGGCCTGGCGCATGGCCACCGCCTGCCTGGACGATCCGGTGGTCGGTTTCGAGCGGCTGGAGCACGACTACATCCGCCAGCATTACGAGTTCCGGCCCGGCAACAAGCTGCCCAGCGCCCGCCATGTGAGCGAGATGTTCGGACAGAACCTGCGCTCTTTTTACGGCGGCCGTGAAGCGCAAGTGCTGCAGCATCCGCGTTACCACCTGCATGTCCTGACCTCGCGCGGCCGTCATATGTTGCGACGCGAACACGGCCTGCGCACGCCGCTGGGTTACCTGGGTGCCTTCCTCACCAATACGGTACAGCGCAAAGCCATGGGCGCCTGGCTGGAACGTGTGGTGTTTTCCACCCGCAGCGCCCCGGCGCCCGACGCACCCTGTGCCGCGCTGCCGTTTGACAGCCACGACTACCGCACCCGCCAACTGCTGCTGGATGCGGCCAACTTCTATCCGGCCCTGCAGGCCAGCTGCTCCATCCCCTTTGCGCTGCAGGCCGTGCACGACATCCCGGGCGCGCCGCCTGGCGCCTACTGGGACGGCGGCATCACCGACTACCACCTGCACCTGAACTACGCCGCGGCCCCCGATGCGGCGCAGCGGCCCGGCCTGGTGCTGTACCCGCATTTCCAGCGCGCCGTGGTGCCGGGCTGGCTGGACAAAGGATTGCCGTGGCGGCACCGGGCCACGCACCACCTGGACAACATGCTGCTGCTGGCGCCGAACCCCGAATGGATCAGGACCTTGCCCAACGGCAAGCTGCCCGACCGCAAGGACTTCACCCACTACGGCAACGACCTGGCCGCGCGTGTGCAGGTCTGGAGCCAGGCCGTGCAGATGAGCCGCCAGCTGGCCGACGAGTTCCAGGCCTGGCTGGACCAGCCGGACCTGGCGCAACTGCAGCCGCTTTGAAGGCCGCGCCTATTCCCTTTCGAGGAGCTTCCCATGCACAAGCTGATTGCCACACTCGCCGTTTTCATGCTGCTGACGGCCTGCTCGCCTGAAGTCGGCAGCAAGGCCTGGTGTGAACAACTGCAGGCCAAGCCCAAGGGCGACTGGACGGCCAACGAGGCGACCGACTACGCCAAGAACTGCCTGTTCAAGTAAGCAGAACCCGGTCCTCAGGCTCACATCGCCTGCTGCAGCATGGTCCGGTAGTCGTCCGCACTGGCGATGCGGGGGTTGGTCTTGTGGCAATGGTCGGCCAGGGCGCCAGCAATGATGGCGTCGAACTGGCTCTCGCTCACGCCCATCTCACGCAGGCCGCTGGCCAGGCCCAGACGGGCGTTCATGTCCCGGATGGCGGAGGCGATGTCACCGGCCGAGTCCAGGCTCATCGCCTGGGCCAGACGCAGCAGGCGCGACTCCTTCTGGATCGACTCGGCACCGGCGTTGAAATTGATGACCGCCGGCAGGAACATGGCGTTGAGCGTGCCATGGTGCAGGCGCGGGTCCACGCCGCCCAGGCTGTGGCTCAGGGAATGCACGCAGCCCAGGCCCTTCTGGAAGGCCATGGCGCCCTGCATGGAGGCGCTCATCAGGTTCAGGCGCGCTTCGCGGTCGCTGCCATCCTTGGTGGCGCGCTCGATATGCGCCCAGGCGCGCTGCAGGCCGTCCAGCGCAATGCCGTCGGCCGGCGGATTGAAGGCCGGGGCCATGAAGGTTTCCATGCAATGGGCGATGGCGTCCATGCCGGTGGCGGCCGTCAGCTTCGAGGGCAGGCCCAGCGTGAGCTCGGGGTCGCAGATGGCGGTCTTGGGTACCAGAAACCAGGAATGGAAACCCAGCTTGCGGCCGTCGTCGACGATGATGAGGGCGCCACGCGCGACTTCGCTGCCGGTGCCCGCCGTGGTGGGCACGGCGATCAGCGGCGCCACTTGAGAGGTGATCTTCGGTGAGCCGCCTTCGATGGTGGCGTAGGTCTTCAAAGGGCCTGCGTGCGTGGCGGCGATCGCCACGCCCTTGGCGCAGTCGATGGCGCTGCCGCCACCCAGCCCGATCAGGCCGTCGCACTGTTGCGCCTGATAGATCGCGGTGGCAGCCCGCACGGCGGCCTCGGTCGGGTTGGACGGAGTCTGGTCGAACACAGCCGCACGCATGCCGGGCAGGGCGTCGAGCGACTTCTGCAGCAGGCCGGCCGCCTTGACCCCAGCGTCGGTCACGATCAGCGGGCGGCTGATGCCGTTTCGCTCGCACTCCTGTTTCAGCAGCCTGATGGCGCCGAAATCGAACTGGACCTGGGTGATGTAGTAGATAAGCGCCATGGTTTTTTGTCTCCGCGGTGTACGATCAAAACTCCGAATCCAGCCACTTTAGCAAGCAAATCCCCACCGATGAGTCACCAACGCAACCCGCGGGCCCTGCTGACCCCCGCCATGCACCAGGTGCTGGACCGCATGGCGCGCACGCGCCAGCTGCCCCTGCATGCATTGAGCCCGCAGCAGGCGCGCCAGGTCTACGAGGTGGGCTCCAGCATGCTGGACATCCCGGGCCACAAGCTGGCACGCGTGCAGGACCTGAGCATCCCGGCACACGACGGCCACGCCCTGCCTGCCCGGCTCTATGCGCCCACGCAGGAGCAACTGCCGGTGCTGCTCTACTTCCACGGCGGCGGCTTCACCATCGGCAGCGTGGCCACGCACGATGCGCTGTGCCGGCACCTGAGCCATCTGGCGCATTGCGCTGTGGTCTCGGTGGATTACCGGCTGGCGCCCGAGCACAAGTTCCCCACGGCCTCCAACGACGCCTGGGATGCCCTGCAGTGGCTGGCCGCACAGGCCGGGGCACTGGGCCTGGACGGCAGCCGTCTGGCCGTGGGGGGAGACAGCGCGGGCGGCACGCTGGCCATCGTGAGCGCCATCGAGGCGCGTGACGCCGGCTTGCCGCTGGTCCTGCAGTTGCTGTTCTACCCGGGCTGCGCCGCCCACCAGGACACCCCCTCGCACAAGACCTTTGCCGAGGGCTTCGTGATCGAGGAGCCGCACATCACGTATTTCTTCCATCATTACGTCAACACCCCGGCCGACCGCGACGAATGGCGCTTCGCACCATTGCACGCGCCGGATGTGGACGGCGTGGCGCCGGCCTGGATCGGCCTGGCCGAATGCGACCCGCTGGTGGATGAGGGGGTGATGTACGCCGACAAGCTGCGTGCCGCCGGCGTGGCCGTCGACCTGGAGATCTACCGCGGCGTGGTCCACGAGTTCATCAAGATGGGTCGCGCCATACCTGAAGCCCTGCAGGCCCACGCCGATGCCGCACGGGCCCTGAGACACGCCTTCCGGACAGCATGACCAAACACTCCATCACCCGCGCCGACTTCCGCTTCTTCCACCGCCTGCGCGTGCGCTGGGCCGAGGTGGACATGCAGAAGATCGTCTTCAACGCGCACTATCTGATGTACTTCGACACCGCCGTTGGCGACTACTGGCGCGCGCTGGCCTTGCCTTACGAGGCGGCCATGCAACGGCTGGGCGGCGATCTCTACGTGAAGAAGGCCGGCGTCGAGTACCACGCCTCGGCGCGCTACGACGACCAGGTCGACATCGGCCTGAAGTGCGAGCGCATCGGCAATTCATCCCTGCTGTTTCGTGGCGGCGTGTTCCGCGGTGAGCAGCTGCTGGTGGAAGGTGAACTGCTGTACGTGTATGCCAATCCGGCGACGCAGAAATCGCAGCCGGTGCCGCAGTCCTTGCGCGACACGCTGACCGGCTTCGAGGCCGGCGAGCCCATGCTCGACCTGCGCCTCGGCCGCTGGGAACAGGTCGGCGAAGCCGCGCGCGCCGTGCGCACAGAGGTCTTTGTCCAGGAACAGCAGATTCCACTCGAACTGGAGTGGGACGAGGATGACGCGGACGCCCTGCACGCGGTGGCCATCAATCGCCTGGGCATGCCGGTGGCGACGGGCCGGCTGCTGCAACACGCCCCGGGCGTGGCACGCATCGGCCGCATGGCCGTCACGCGGGTGCTGCGTGGCGGCGGCCTGGGCCGCGATATCCTGCAGGCACTGATGCGGGCCGCGGCGCAGCGCGGTGACCGCGAGGTAATGCTGCACGCCCAGCGCAGCGCCGAAGCCTTCTACGCGCAGCAGGGGTTTGTCGCGCGCGGCCAGCCCTTCGACGAGGCCGGCATCCCGCACATCGAGATGGTCCGGTCCCTGACCTGATCTCAGATGTCTTCGAGCAGGGCGTAGGGCAGGGGCAGCAGGGTCAGGGGCTGGCCACCGGGCTGGCCGAGTTGCAGAGCCCCCTGGGCAGATGCCGTCTGCAACGACACGATGGCGTCGAAGCCGCCGCCTGGAGCTGCGGCCGCCTGGGCCACGGTGCCGCAGGGCTGGCTGGCATCGGCCGCATCGAAAACTTCCTGCCCGGCCTGCATCTCGGATGCGCTGTGCGCCAGGTAGCCGCGGCGCTTGAGCGTGCCCCGGAACTGGCTGCGCGCCACCACTTCCTGCCCGGGATAACAACCCTTCTTGAAATTGACACCGCCCAGGGACTCGTAGTTGAGCATCTGCGGCACGAAGGCCTCGAAGATGGGCTGGGTCAACGTGGCCACGCCGCTGCGCACCTCGCCCCAGAGCCAGTCCTCGTGTTTCAGGGCGGGAACCGCCGGGAGCGGCGTGCCGGCCGGCGCCACCCACAAGGCGCGGGGCGTGCCATCGGCCGGGTAGAGATGCACCAGGGTGGCGGCGCCCAGATCATGGCGACTCCAGGGCGCGTGCGCGCCGGGCGCCAGGGCCTGCACAGCCTCGCCGGCCAGGCCGCACAGGGCCACCTCGGCACTGGCATCGCTGAGTTTCACCTTGGAGCGCAGCACGAACATGGACAGGCGCTTGAGCGTGGGCGCCAGCAGGTCGCGGCTGCAGACGAGCAGGATGTCGGTGTGGCTGCGCTTGAAAGCGATGAAGCTGGCCTGCATGCGCCCCTTGGCCGAGCAGAAGGCCGCCAGACGTGCTTCGGACAGGCCCAGCAGGGAAAAGTCCTGGGTGAGCTGGCCATGCAGGAATTTGGCGGCATCTTCGCCTTCGGCGCGGATCACCCCAAGATGGGGCAGGGAAGACAGGCCGTTCAGAATGGAGTTCATGAGGGTGAATTATCATCGTCTGCCATAGACATGAATTCCTTAGGGCTGTGAAATTTCTTGCATCGCTTTTTTTCCTGCTGGCCAGCCTGCTGTTTGCCGGCACCGCCTGGTGGCTGCAGCAGCCCCTGAGCCTCACGGCTGACACCGTGGAACTGACCATCGAGCCCGGCACCGGCGCACGCACGGTGGTGCGCTCCCTGGTGGACGGAGGGGTGCAGGTGCAGCCGCAACTGTTCTACTGGTGGATACGCCTCTCCGGGCAGGCCCGCCAGCTCAAGGCCGGCAGTTATGAGATCAGTGGTACGCCTACCCCGCGTACGCTGGTCAACAAGCTGGTGCGCGGCGAAGTGGCCCAGCGCAACGTGACCCTGGTCGAAGGGCTGACCTTCACCCAGTGGCGCGAGTTGCTGGGAAAAGCCGATCGGCTCAAGCCCGAAATCAGGGACTTGAGCGACACCGACATCATGGAAAAACTCGGCCGCCCGGGGGTGCCCCCGGAAGGGCGCTTTTTCCCGACCACCTATACCTATGCCAAGGGATCAAGTGACCTGGCCCTGCTGAGGCGCGCCCTGCAGGAGATGGACCAGCGCCTGGCGGCCGCCTGGGCCCAGCGTTCGCCCGACAGCCCGCTCAAGAGCCCGGACGAAGCCCTGATCCTGGCCAGCATCGTCGAGAAGGAAACCGGCCGCCCCTCGGACCGCGGGCAGATCTCCGGTGTCTTCAACAACCGCCTGCGCATGGGCATGCGGCTGCAGACCGATCCCACCGTCATCTATGGCCTGGGCGCCAAGTTTGACGGCAACCTGCGCAAGCGCGACCTGCAGACCGACACCCCCTGGAACACCTACACCCGTGCCGGCCTGCCGCCCACGCCGATCGCCATGCCTGGCCAGGATGCGCTGTTGGCGGCCGTCCAGCCGGCGCAGACCAGGGCCCTGTATTTCGTCTCGCGTGGCGACGGCACCAGCGAGTTCAGCGCCACCCTTGAAGAACACAACCGCGCCGTGCGCAAATACCAGCTGGGACAGCGCTGAATGCCCGGCCTGTTCATCAGCTTCGAAGGCATCGACGGCGCTGGCAAGTCGACCCACATCGAAGGCCTGGCCCAGGCCTTGCGCGCGCAAGGCCGCCATGTCACGCTCACACGCGAGCCCGGTGGCACGCCGCTGGCCGAAAAGCTCCGCGCCCTGGTCCTCAACGACCCCATGGACGCCATGACCGAGGCCCTGCTGGTCTTCGCTGCGCGCCGCGACCACCTGCAGCAGCTCATCGAGCCGGCCCTGGTCCGTGATAACGTCGTGCTGTGCGACCGGTTCACCGACGCCACCTATGCCTACCAGGGCGGTGGGCGAGGGTTCGATCTGGCCGTGCTGCGTGTGCTGGAAGCCTGGGTGCAGGCCCTACCCGGCACCACGGCCCTGCGTCAGCCCGACCTGACCGTGTGGTTCGACCTGGACCCCGTCATTGCGGCACAGCGCCTGGCGGGCGCGCGCGTGCCTGACAAGTTCGAAGCGCAGCCGGTCGAATTCTTCCGCCGCGTGGCACAGGGTTATGCGGAACGCCTGGCCCATGACCCGCAGCGCTTTGCCCGCATCGACGCGGCGCAAGTCCGGGAAAAGGTCTGGCAGGACGTGTTGGCCGCCGTACGTCAAAGGGGATGGCTGGCATGACGCAGGAAACCACCCTGGCACCCTGGCTCGCTCAGCAAAGTCGCCAGTTGCTGGCCCAGCGCGGCCACGCCTGGCTGCTGCAAGGGCCGTCCGGCCTGGGGCAGTACAGCCTGGGCCTGGCACTGGTGCGCGCCTGGCTGTGCGAGCAGCCGACGGCGCAGGGCGCCTGCGGCAGTTGTCCATCGTGCCATGCGATCGATGTGCGCACCCATGCTGATCTGTGCGTGTTGATGCCCGAGACCGTCATGCTGGAACTGGGCTGGCCCCTGGACGAAAAATCACAGAGCGACATCGATGAGAAGAAACGCAAGCCCAGCAAGGAAATCCGTATCGAGGCCATGCGCAACGCCATCGAATTCGCCCAGCGCACCAGCGCGCGCGGGCGCGGCAAGGCCGTGCTGGTCTACCCGGCCGAGCGCATGAACCATGTCACCGCCAACGCCCTGCTCAAGACCCTGGAAGAGCCGCCTGGCGACGTGCGCTTCGTGCTGGCCAGCGAAGCCGCGCACCAGCTGCTGCCCACCATCCGTAGCCGCTGCCTGACCCACACCATGGCCTGGCCGTCCGAAAGCGAAGCCCTGACGTGGTTGCAGGGGCAGGGCCTGGCTGCAGCCGATGCCCGCACGCTGCTGCGCGCGGCGGGCGGACGGCCCGACGATGCCCTGGCGTTTGCAGCCACGGGGCGCGAGCCCAAGAGCTGGCGCAGCCTGCCGCGCGCCATGCAGCGCGGCGAGCTTGCCACCGTGGCCGACTGGAGCCCGGTCCAGCTGATCGACGCGCTGCACAAGCTTTGCCATGACCTGCTGGCGCTGGGCAGCGGCGCAACACCACGCTATTTCGACGCTGGCGACCTGCCGCCGCCGCCCGCCTTGCCGGTGCTGAGCGCCTGGCAGCGCGAGTTGGGGCAGGAGAGTCGCAGCGCGGAACACCCATTCAACACCGGCCTGATGATCGAAGCGCTTGTGAGTCGTGCCCAAACCGCTCTAAACTAGCAGCTTCGCATCGCCCCGCACCATGTCCACAGCCCCCACCACCAGCACACCCCGCCCCAGCGTCATCCAGCTGGCCATCAAGGAGAAGGCTGCGCTCTATGCCGCCTACATTCCCTTGTTCGCTGAGGGCGGCGTGTTCATCCCGACCACGCGCGAATACCGCCTGGGCGATGATGTCTACGTGCTGATGTCCCTGCCGGACGACAACCAGCGCTATCCGGTCGCCGGCAAGGTGGCCTGGGTCACGCCCGCCAAGGCGGCCGGCACGCGCACCCAGGGCGTGGGCGTGCGTTTCCCGGCGGATGAGAAATCGCGCCTGCTCAAGAACAAGATCGAAGAGATCCTGGGCTCCCACCTGTCGTCCGACCGCACCACCCAGACCATCTGAGCGCTGCCGGGCTGCCCTCCGCGCACCGCAGGGCAGCTGTGGCCTCATTGCCATGTACACCGATTCCCATTGCCACCTGACCTTTCCTGAGCTGCGCGAAGATCTGCCGCGCATCCGCGAAGCCATGGCCCAGGCCGGCGTGAACCGGGCCCTGTGCATCTGCACCACGCTGGAGGAGTTCGAACAGGTGCACGGCCTGGCCCTGGGGTACGACAACTTCTGGGCCACGGTCGGGGTGCACCCGGACAACGATGATGTGACCGAGCCCACGCTGGAAGACCTGCTCAAGCGCGGCCGCCTGCCGCGTGTCATCGGCATTGGTGAGACCGGGCTGGACTACTACCGCCTCGGTGAGCGCACCGTGGCCGACATGGAATGGCAGCGCCAGCGTTTTCGCATCCATATCCGTGCGGCACGCCAGCTGGGCAAACCCCTGGTCATCCACACCCGTAGTGCCTCGGACGATACCCTGGCCATCCTGCGCGAGGAGGGCGAAGATGGCTCGCCCGGCGCGGCCGGCGGGGTGTTCCACTGCTTCACGGAAACCATGGCCGTGGCACGTGCGGCGCTGGACCTCGGTTTCTACATCTCGTTCTCGGGCATTCTGACCTTCAAGAATGCCGCCGACCTGCGTGATGTGGCCAGCTTCGTGCCCATGGATCGCATGCTCATCGAGACCGACAGTCCCTATCTGGCGCCGGTGCCGCACCGCGGGAAAACCAACAACCCGTCCTACGTGCCCTTCGTCGCGCAGCAGATCGCGCAATTGCGGCAATGCACGGTGGAGTCCATCGCCGACATCACCAGCCGCAACTTCGAGCGCCTGTTTTCCTCCTTCTCCCGCGACGCAGCGCAAGGCTGAATCGCTGATACCTCAGGCCTGTCCTGGGCCACTCCGCCCGGTCTTGCAACAAGATTGCAGGTTTTGTTACGGCCTTCGTTTCAAAGTTCGTGCAAATGTAAAAAACTGTAGTGTTGCTTGAGCCCCCTTCAGCCGTAGCGCAAGATTTTTTCATGTTGTTGCGCAGATGAGCCGGCGGCAACAGGAAAAAAGGCTCGTCACGTCTAGGCTGTCAACTCGGGGAGGTGGCTGTGAGCAGTGAAATCCACGCAGGGGGGATGGAGCGCACTTCTCCGTGCCCTTCAGCCCCGGTGTCTGAAGCGACATCATCGGCACGCAAGCAGGAGGTCGCCGGCCCCGCGCTCAAGCTGCTGGTCCGGGGGCTCGAACGCGACGAACGCCAGCTGCTCGACGGTCTGGTCCGGGTTTCCCTGAGGCGCTCACCGCGCCTTGAAATCCTGGACGAACACGAGGCCGTGCGGGCCGATGTGGTCCTGATCGGAGCCAACGACAGCACGGCCGTCACCTGGGCGAGGCAGCAGCCCTGGATCGAAAACAAGGCCGTGATCTGGATCGGTGGCAGCGGCCCGGTGCCGGCGGGTCACACCATCATCCGCCGGCCGGTGCAATGGTCCATCCTGCCCATCCTGCTGGCGCGCGCGCTGGAAAACGGCCCGAGCGCCCCCTCCGTGGTGCAGGCTGCGGCGCAGGACACGGCCCATAGCACTTTTCTTGGACGCTTCTCCGATCGTCCCATCCTGGTGGTCGACGACAGCCTGGCCGTGCGCAACCATCTGCGCTCCCTGCTGGAAGCGGGAGGCTTCGCCGTGAGTGAAGCCGACAGTGTGACGTCTGCGCTCAAGATCCTGTCGCATGAACGGGTGGATTGCGTGCTGATGGATGTGCTGATGCCCGGCCTCGACGGTTATGAAGGTTGCCGCCAGATCAAGTCCATGCTGCGCGGCAGCCACGCCGTGCCGGTGGTCATGCTCACCAGCAAGTCATCCCCTTTCGATCGCATCCGCGGAAAGATGGCCGGTTGTGATGCCTACCTGACCAAGCCCATCGACCCCCAGCATCTCGGCGATGTCCTTGCCGTGCATCTGCCCAACTGAATCCCCCATCCCAGGAGTACGCACCATGGCCCGCAACATCCTCATCGTCGAAGACAACCCGGTCGACCGCCAGCGCCTTGAAAAGCTGCTCAGCGAAGCTGGCTACATGGTGGCGACGGCCGCTGACGGCGTCCAGGCCGTGGCATCCGCCAAACGGAGCAGGCCCGATGCCATCCTGATGGACATCAACATGCCCGAAATGGACGGCTTTGCCGCAACCCGCGCGCTGCAGGGCGATGCGCAGACGAAAGACATCCCGGTGCTCCTGGTCTCGGCCAAGAACCAGAAGGCCGACAAGGCCTGGGGCCAGATGCTCGGTGCCAAGGGTTATGTCACCAAGCCGTTCAGCGATGAGCAGCTGCTGTCGCAGGTCCGTGCCCTGCATTGAGCGCCGGCCTTCGCACATCCGCGTCAGATCAAAGGGAGAGCAAAGATGACAAGAAAAATCCTCATCGTCGATGACACGCAGGTCGACCGCGCCCATCTCGAGCGCATCGTCTCAGAGGCCGGCCACCAGCCACTGCTGGCAGAGAACGGCGCCACAGCGCTGGAGCGGGCCAGGCGCGACCAGCCCGATCTGATCCTGATGGATATCAACATGCCGGAAGTGGACGGGTTTGCCGCCACGCGCATGCTCAAGGCCGATGAGTCGACCAGGAATATCCCCGTGGTGTTCGTCTCGGGCAAGAACCAGAAAGCCGACATGGCCTGGGGCCAGATGCTGGGTGCCAGGGGCTATGTCACCAAGCCCTACAGCCGCGAGCAGATCCTGGCGCAACTGGCTTGACTGGCGAGACCATGCAGCCGGCCATGAACGATGCGCAGACCCCGGTTCGCGCGCTGATGCCGCCCACCGAGGCGTTGCGCCGCGGATTCACGTTCGAAGGAGCGGATCCGGCAGGCACCGCACTGGCGACCGCCTACGCCACCTCCGGTACCAGCACCGGCGGGGTTGCAGCCAGCGACGAGCTGCAGCAGCGCGAGGGCTTTTTCATTGGTCACCTCGGGCTGATGATCCGTTACGAGGACGGTAGCGAACTGTCCGACATGCCTGCGACCTACCGCCTGCCGAACGCACCGGACTGGTTCATCGGCATAACCAACCTGCACGGCCTGCTGGTGCCTGTCTTTGACCTGGCGATCTATCTGGGGCTGGAGCACCAGCAGGGCGCCAAACCCATGCTGCTGGTGTTGGGGCATGGCGCGGATGCCGCGGGCGTACTCATCGATGGTCTGCCCATGCGTCTGCGGTTCAAGCCCGGCGACCGTGCGGAGGGCGCGCCGGTGCCGACCGTGCTGGAAGCCTGCGTGCATCAGACCTACTGGGCCGCCGAGCGTACCTGGATGGACTTGCAGGTGCCGGTGCTGCTGAGCAAATTGAGCGACGAACTGGCGGCCACAGGCGCATAGCCGGGCCATGGCCGCCCCCTTGATGATTGCAACGACTGGAGAGCCTTGATGAAATTGAACCTGACGATCCGAACCAAGGTGCTGGCCGGCTTCAGCCTGCTGCTGCTCCTATCCGCCGTGTTCGCCGTAGTGGCCACCTGGCAGGTGAACACGTTCCAGCGTCTGCAGGCGCTGACCGAGACCAAGTTCTCGATCATTGCGCAGGCGGAAAACTCCGTCTGGGAGCTGCGTTCCGGCTTCCCGCTGTACATGACCAGTCCCGATGCGAAACGGCGCCAGAGCATCAAGGACAGCAACCCGAAACACATCCGGGACGTCGAGCAGGGCCTGCAAGCCTACTCGGAACTGCCCAACCTGACGGAGGAAGAGGCTGAAAAGCTGAAGCAGACGAGGGCGTTTCTTGCGGAGTATGTGGCCAAGCAGCCGCTGCTTTTTGGCATGTTCGACGAAGGCAAGGTGGATGAGGTCCAGGAGATCCGCCTCAAATGGACGACCCCCGGGGCGATTGCCACCGTGAAGGGCATCACGGATTTGCGCAAGCTGGCGCAGAAGAACAACGAAGAGAGCATTGCCCAGATCCACGCGACGGCCAACCGTCTGATGGGACTGACCGGCCTGCTGCTGGCATTGCTCGGCATCGGCACGGCGCTGTATGTGTACCGCGGCATCAGCCGTCCGTTGCAGGACCTGCAGAACACGGTGGAGCGTGTGCGCGCAGGCGAGGAGTTGAAGGAAGCCGAGGGCGTCAAGTCGCAGGACGAACTGGGTGCCATCTGGCGCACGGTGCACGGTCTTCTGAAGGAACGCCGAGATGCCCAGCTCAAGGCCGAGACGGAAAACGACCGTCTGAACCAGTCGGTCATCTCGATCCTGGAATCGGTGCATCAACTGTCGCAGCGTGACCTGACCGTGAAGGCGCCCGTCACCGAGGACGTGATCGGCACCGTGTCCGACTCCATCAACTCCCTGACGGCCGAGACCTCCAAGGTGCTGCAGGGCGTGAGCCAGATCGCCGGCCACGTGGCCCAGGCCTCGGACAAGGTGCGCACCCAGGCCGAGATGGTGTCCAAGACGGCCGCGGACGAGCGCACCAGCGTGGGCAAGATGATCGAATCTCTCACCAACGCAACGCAGACCATGAACCAGGTGGCGGAGTTGGCGGAGCAGTCCAATGCATCGGCCAGCAAGGCCACGGCCGTGACGAATACCGCGCTGGAAACGGTGAACGGCACGGTCAAGGGCATGGAGTCGATCCGCGAAACGATCGCCGAGACGGAGAAGCGCATCAAGCGCCTGGGCGAGCGTTCTCAGGAAATTTCAGGCATCGTGAACCTGATCAACACCATCTCGGAACGCACCCACGTGCTGGCGCTGAACGCGTCCATGCAGGCCGCGGTGGCCGGAGAAGCGGGGCGCGGTTTTGCGGTGGTGGCGGAAGAAGTGCAGCGACTGGCCGAAAGCTCGCGGACGGCCACCCAGCAGATCAGCACGCTGGTGAACAACATCCAGCTCGAAACCAATGAAACCATCAGCACGGTGAACCGCACCATCGGCCAGGTGGTACAGGGCTCCGAACAGGCGCAAAAGGCAGGGGAGCAGATGCGCATGACCCAGCAGATCACCGGAGAACTGGTGGCCCAGGTGAAGCGGATTGCCGAGATGTCCGAGCAGCAGCGCGAGATGTCGGCCAACCTGCTGGCCTCGGTGCAGCACATCGGCCTGAGCACGGAGCGCACGGCAGACCAGATCTCGGCCCAGAACCGCGAAACCGAGTCGCTGCTGCAATCAGCGCGCCGGCTGGTGGAATCGGTCAACGTGTTCAAGCTGCCGAAGATGGCCTGAGACCGACGTCAGCATTGTTTTCCCGAGGAGGCTACGCCCGTGAAGCTGAACGACCTGATCGATGCATTGGCCGCCGAGATCGAGCTCGCCCAGCCGCAGCTCGACCGCGACCTGGACGAACTGGCATCTCTGGATGCCGCCGAGCAGGCCTTTCTGGTGGCGCTGGATGAATACAGCAGCCTGGCGCAGCGGATGGGGGAGGCTGCCGAAATGGCAGGTTTCCCCGGTCTGCAGGCTGTCTGCAACCATGTGCTCGAGAACACGCTGGCACTGCCGGGCTTGCAAAACCATGAACGCGGGGACCTGATCAGGTTTCTGCGCGCGTGGCCGCCGCTGATCATCTACTACCTGCGCAACATCTCCGATCCGACCACGGCTGCGGGCCTGGTCGACCATCTGGTGCATGCGCCCTATGCGCTGGACGAAGAGCGGGCGCTGAAGATCATGCACATGCTGGGCGCCATGCCGCTGCAGGTGCAACAGCCGGGCGGAGATGGCCAGCCGGCACGCGCGGTGCTGGCCACACCGGAAGACGTGGCACTGCAGATTCCGGCCGATGTGGATTCCAAGCTGCTGGAGGGCTTTTTCCACGAGGCGCCCGACCAGGCACGCTATCTGGTGGACCTGTCGCGCAACATGGCACAGGGGGAGGGCGACAGTTCGGATCTGATCGCCGCGCGGCGCATGGCGCACACCCTCAAGGGGTCCGGCGCCATCATCGGCCTGCGCGGCCTCGCGTCGCTGGGACACCATTTCGAGGACATCCTGGATCACTTCGAAAGCCAGGGCGGGGTCGTTGCCAGGCCCGCCGCGGATACCCTGCTGGACGCCGCTTACTGCCTTGAGCAGATGGTCGGCTATGTCACTGGCACGGACGATTACCCTCAACAGGCGCAGGAAGTGTTGCAGAGAGTCCTGGACCTGGCCAATCGCATCGACCGCGGCGAAGTGATCGACCAGGCGCTGTCACGCTCCACCTCCGTTGCGCTGGCCAGCACGGCGCCGTCACAGGTCTCCGCCCGCAGCAACGCGCCGCAATCCCTGCAGGCGGTCGCACAAGCGCATGAAGGCACCTCGTCTGCGGCGCGCAACGCCACGGCGCTGCGTGTCAGCGTCCAGCAGGTTGATGAACTGTTCCGCGTCTCGGGCGAAGTCTCGGTCAACAGCGCCGCGCTGGAGGCCCGTATCAAGCGCCTGACCGAGCACGCCCGCGATCTGATCAACCAGAATCTGCGGGTGCAGAAGCGCCTGTTCGAACTGGAGACCCTGGTCGATGTGCGTGCCCTGACCATGATGCGCGCCCGTACGCGCCGTGAGAATGAAGAGGCTTTTGATCCGCTGGAGATGGACCAGTACAGCGAACTGCACAGCACGACCCATGCACTGATGGAAGAATCCGCCGATGCCCGCACGCTCGCCTTCCGGCTCGAAGAAGACATTTCCCAGTTGACGGGGGTGCAGTCGCTGCAACAGCGCCTGTCGAAAGACCTGCAGCACTTGGTCATCCGCACACGGATGAGCCCGGCCGGCATACTGGAGCCGCGTCTGCAGCGCAATGTGCGTGCCACCTGCCAGGCCACCGGCAAACTGGCGGCGCTGACCATCAAGGGCAGCGAGGCACTGATCGACGGGGACATGCTCAATCGCCTGGCGGAGCCGCTGCTGCATCTGTTGCGCAATGCGGTCGATCACGGCATCGAATCGCCCGAGGAGCGCAGGGTTGCCGGCAAGGAGCCTGTGGGTCGCATCGAACTGGCGTATTCGCGCCAGGGCCAGCAGGTGGTGCTCCAGTGCAGCGACGATGGCCTCGGGCTGGATCTGGCCGCCATCCGCCGGCGCGGCATGGAAAGGGGGCTCATCAACCCGGACCAGGTCTTGACGGACGACGAGCTGGCTCGCCTCATCCTGCTGCCCGGCTTTTCGACGCGTGATGCCGTGAACGAAGTGTCGGGGCGCGGCGTGGGCCTGGACGTGGTGCGGGACTGGATCAGCGCCATGAATGGCACCATCCGCATCAGCACGCGGGAAGGGCAGGGCTGTACCTTCGAACTGCGCTTCGCCGCCTCGCTGTCGACCATGCAATCGCTGGTGGTGGAAGTCGGCGGCCAGCGCTTTGCGCTGCCTTCGCTGCATATCGAACAGGCCGTCCCGAGGGGAGTCGGGCGGTTCGAACGCGCTGGCGACAAGCTGGTCTACCACCACGGCAAACGGGTACTGGGCGGCCGGCTGCTGGCCGAGCTGACCGGGCTGGCCATGGACAGCGAAAAACCGCTGGATGACTACGATGCCGTGATCATCCGGGCGGACAACAAGACCCATGTCCTGGGCGTTGATCGCCTGATCGATTCGCGCGAGTTGCTGGTGAAGAACCCGGGCCGGTTTGCGCGCCACATTCGCGGCGTGGCCGGACTGTCGATCCTGGGGGATGGCAGCGTGGCCGTGAACCTGGACACGAGCCAGCTGCTTGGCAGCGAAAGCGTCCAACGTCAGGTGAAGAGCCTGCGCTCGTCCGGTACCACGGCGGCGGCGCAGAAAGACTCGCCGGGCGTGCTGATCGTCGACGATGCCTTGTCAGTCCGCACCTCCCTGATGCAATTGGTCCAGGACGCCGGATTCCGGGTGCAGTCGGCGCGCGACGGCATCGACGCCATCGACACCCTGGGGTCCTTCAATGCGGACATCGTGCTGACCGACCTCGAAATGCCCAATATGAACGGCATCGAGCTCACCACCCATATCCGCAACCGCGACGATCTCAAGGCGGTGCCGGTGATCATGATCACCTCGCGCTCCCAGGACAAGCACCGTCGGCTGGCCGAACAGGCTGGCGTCAGCAACTACATCACCAAGCCCTACAACGAGGGCGAGCTTCTGCAGACCATACGCGAGGCGCTGGTGGCATGAAGGAACCGGGGAGCCGCAAAACATGAGCGATCCGAGCCGCACGGGCCAGGCCCGGACCATGAAGATGCGCGGCGACTTCGTGCTGTTGCGTGCCGATTCGCTGCGCCTGTTGATCCCTCAGCGCGACGTGTCGTCGACCGAATACATCGATCAGACACCTGTCGCGACCGCCGAGCCGGGCGTTTTCGTGCTGGGGAACCAGCCGGGCGGGACGCAGGCGGTGCTGGCGCTGTCGGCGCAGATGGATTTGCTGGACATGTTTCCGCCGGATCGCTTCCTTCTGACCCGTTTCACGGGCTCCCGCCAGGGCGCCGCATTGGCCTGGACCGAAGTCCGCGTCCTGATCGATACGGAGCTCGAGTTTCATGCCATGCCAGCCGTCATGCAAGGCAAGGTGGAGTTGATCGACGCCTACGTCGAGATCGACAGGGAGCTTGCTTTTTGCACGACGGCGCAGCGCATGCTCCCCGAGACGCTGAGGCATCCGGACTGAACCATGGACATGCAACTGCCCGTTCTGGTTGACGATGCGCTCCCCGCTGAAGCAGGGCGTGAAACCCCGGCCTTGGCCTGTGTACTGGAATACGCCGCGGACTCGTTCATCGCGCTGCCGGTTCATGCTGGCGTCGAACTGGTCGAGTCGCCCCGGCTTGTGCCGGTGCCCGGCATGGCGCATTTCTGCCGGGGCCTGGTGGCCTGGCAGGGCAGGCAACTGCCACTGATCGACCTCCAGGCCTACCTGGGGGGCATGGATTCGTCGGCTTCTCCGCCCTTCAGCCATGTGCTCATGGTGGCCTATCAGGTGGCGCCCGGTGTAGCCATCGACTATGGAGCATTCTGTGCCCCCTTCCTCATCCGCATGGTCGAGGTGGTCGACAGCAACCAGTGCCCGCTGCCGGTTGGCCAGGCGTTCTGGGACGGCATCGCCATCTCGTGTTTTTTGCACCAGGGAAGGGTGATTCCCGTGCTTGAACCTTCACGCATTTTCACGAGTCCGGTTTCCCCCGCCACCCCTTGAAAGAGGTCGTATGCTGTCGCAAAACTTTCTGGATACACCCAAGCGCATCTCCAAGCCTCGGGATTTTGGGCTCACCGCCTTGATCGACAACGGCGTCCCGACCCGTTACTTCACGGATGTGGTGGAGAGCGACGCTGCCTTGATCGATGTCGTCAAGTTCGGCTGGTGCACGGCCATGGTCACCAGTGAACTGGAAAAGAAGATCCAGTGCCTGATCGACAACGACGTGATGTTCTATTTCGGCGGCACCCTGTTCGAAAAGGCGCTGGCCCAGAAGAAACTGGACGCGTTCTACCGTTTCCTCAAGCATTACAACTGCCAGATCGTCGAAATCTCCAACGGTACCTTGCCGCTTTCCATCGAGGAAAAGGGCAAGCACATCGCCGATTTCGCCGAGGAGTTCTACGTCCTGAGCGAGGTTGGAAAGAAGGACATCGACGAGGCCGACAACATGCCGATCTCCCAATGGATTGCCGAAATCCACGCCGATCTGGCCGCCGGAGCGAAGCGGGTCATCCTGGAAGCTCGGGAATCTGGAAAGAGCGGCATCTGCGATGCCCAGGGCCGTCTGCGCTCCGACCTGGTAGAGAGCATCAGCAATGCCCAGTTCAACTCTTCCGATGCCATCTGGGAGGCGCCGACCAAGGCCTTGCAGACCAAACTGATCGCTGCGCTCGGCCCCAACGTCAATCTGGGCAATATTGCCTTTGGCGACGTGATCGGCCTGGAAACCTTGCGGCTGGGCATCCGGTCCGACACCTTTTCCCTCTACGACGGGCCGGACGGGCGCTTCGTCGAACCCGAGGCCAAACCGAGCCGCTTCAGTACGGGCGTGGAGCGGCGCCGCAAACTCGAAGGTGCGGGAAAGAACGAGTGGCCTCAGCCGGCCACTTTGATCCCCGGCATGGTGAGGCTCAAGTAATACAGGGCGTCGTCTTGATCGGAAGGCCTGATGCACCGGCGTGGCGAGATGAGCGGCCCGGCACCTGATATCCGGATCCTGCGAGGGACCGATCAGCCTTATCCCGACGCCGACATCAATATCGTCATTGATGTCATTCGCGCGTTCACGGTGGCGCACGTCGCCTTTCTGCGTGGTGTTCTGGAAATCCTTCTGGTCAACACCGTCGATGAGGCCATGAGCCTGAAGGCGCGTGAGCCTTCCTTGCTGCTGGCTGGAGAAATCAAGGGCCTCGGCATTCCCGGCTTTGATCTCGACAATTCGCCGTACCGCGTGGCCCAAGCCGAATTGGCGGGCCGCACCCTGGTTCAGAAGACCACCAACGGGGTCAAGGCCACCTTGGCGGCGCTGGCGGCCCGCCATGTTTTTGTCACCGGCTACTCCAATGCCATGGATACCGCCGGGCACGTACGCGATCTGTTGGCCAGGAATGGGCTGCGGACCGTCAATGTGATCGCGTCGCACCCCCAGGACGACGACGATCTGGCCTGTGCCGAATACATCCGGGACCAGATCCTGGGCCTGCGCCAGCTGCACCCGGACGATGTGGTGGAACGCATCCTGCGCTCCAGGCCGGCCGCGAAATTTCTGGCCGTGCCGGCCGGCGAATTCGAGCCCAGGGATCTCGATTTCTGTGTCCGTGCCATCCCGTCCGGATTCGTCATGGAAGTCGATCGCATGTCCAAGGTGCCGTCCATCCGCAGGGTGGTTTCAGCTCAAACTCAATCTCATTAATTACTTTAGGTTTTTCTCAGAGTTAATTGATATTTAAAGACTTTGTTCAATTTATTGTCGTTTGATGGAATTTCTTTAACTTTATACGATGTATATTATGTTAAGTAATAAAGGCATTCCAAAAAACAGCTTCAGGTCACCTCAAAACCTAGCGTGGGTGCACTGGCATCTGTAAAAGATGCGCCCAGAGCAATCTGGCCTCGACCGTGCAAGACGCACTCTTCCCTGCGCAGCAGCAGTTCTGATCGAGCCCCCACAAAACGGATCCAGGTGCCATAGCTGCTCATGTCGATGAGCATGATGCGCCCATGGCGCCATTCAAGGCGTGCATGCGTGCGCGACACACGCGGGTCGGCTACGACAAATTCACAATGGCGGATGCGTCCGATGTGCGCCGGTAACTCAAAGGCCCGAAAGACGCGCTTCTGGTCACCCCAGCTCAGGTGGACCTCTTGCCCCAGGGCGTCGGCCTTGGCGGCCTTGCTCATGGGATCGATGTCTCCCTGCATGGTGATGAAGTCGGTAGACTGGTCCTCGTGCCACTCCACCTGGTAAACATTGCAGGGCTCGACGCGGCCACGTACGCTGATGGGACCCAGAGGCCTGTAGCGAATACCGTTGGCCCGGCTGGAATAGTCCAGATCGGGGCTTTCCGCCCAGATTTCATGCGGGCCGGCCAGATCACTGAGCCTGGATGCGATGTTCACGGCATCACCGTAGCAATCGCCATTCACAATTTCCACCTCGCCGGTCGCCACCCCAACGCGTATCGGCAGGTGCTCGGCCAAGGGCTGCTGCAGGAGGTTCATCTGGTGCTGGCGCTGCAGATCCACGACGGCATTGACCGCCACGGTGGCGTCCTGGAACACGGTCAGGACGCCATCGCCGAGTGTCTTGATGACCTGCCCGCCCTGGGCTTGCAGGACCTCACAAATCCAGCGCGTCAACTGCGTGACGGCTCGGGTGGCCCTGATATTGCCTAGTGACTCGAAAACGGAGGTGCTGCCGGCCAGATCAGTGAAAACGACGGTGGTGTTGACACCCATGCGCGAACTTGATTGATTTCTTCTGTAGACAGTTTAGGGCATCCCCGAACGCTTGGATACCGCGGCTCAACCCTCGGTCCAAGTGGCTGGACAAGCATACAGCCCTCCGGTGTTGCTTGATGTATCTTGGGTAAATTATTGATTTGTATGTTGTTTTACGATGACATTCAGAGCATAAATCGGTTGTGGGAAACCCGCAGTGAAATTACCCTGCGGAAGTCGTTGAGTCTGTCGATCAATACATACAAGAACATATGAACAAATTGGCCAGCCAATTCATCAGCAGCATGCAGGGACTGCTGGGCCGCCCCTTGGCGGAGGAAGCTCACGCCACGGTCCGCATTGAGGACATCCGCCAGGCGATGCTCGACTCTCTGGGTGACGAGGGTTGCAGCAGCTACCCGCACATTGAGCGGCGTGTGCTGTTTGCGCCGGATCTGCACGGCCTTTGGTACCTTCGCGCCGACATCATGGTGGCCATTTCCTCCCTGCAGGGGGAAGGCGTGGCCAACCAGAAAATCCGCCTGATCACCGGCATGTTCGAAGGCTTGCTGCCCCGGGGCATGATTTCGCGTCCAGGTAGCCTGAGCCGCTGAACTGGGCGCCCGGTCGGGCTTCAATCCGCGTGGGCGTGGCCCCACAGCAGCAGTGCATCGCGCCCCTGCACCACCAGATCACAGGCCTGGCCGACGGGTAGCAATACCTTGGTCGGTACGTGCCCAAAAGGCAGGTTGCTCAAGACCGGCACCTTGAGCTGGCTGCGCAGCCAGTTGATCACGGACTGCAGTTTGAAGCCCTTGTCGTGCGGCACCAGCTTGTAGCCTGTGAACTGCCCCAGTACGATGGCTTTCTGCTGAGCCAGGACACCCGCATGCAGGAGCTGGGTCAGCATGCGCTCGATGCGGTAAGGGTGCTCGCCCACGTCTTCCAGAAACAGGATGCCGTCCTTCACGGCCGGAAAAAAGGGGGTTCCCAGCAAGGAGCACAGCACGGCCAGATTGCCGCCCCACAGCACGCCGTCATCCACCTTGAAGTTGGCCGCATCGCCCAGACGCCGGGCGTGAAAAGCACTGACCTGGGCCAGATCGGATTCACGCTCCTTGGCCTGACGCCAGCCGGCGCCCTCCCCCTGCCCCTGGATCATGTCGTCGAAACAGGCCTCCATGATGTCGTCCGGCCCGTTCTGGCCACCGGCACCATGCCCATCGGCCACGTCCGCCCGGTCACTCACCCCGAAGCCTTCGCACAGCGAGGGACCGGCCCAGGTCACCGAACCTGACCGGGCCAGCACGGCCAGCTGGAAGGCCGTGAAATCGCTCAGGCCGACGAACTGCGTGCCTTTTTCAATCGCCTTGGCCACGCGCTTGTAGTGGATCCCCGGGAGGATACGGGTCAGGCCGTAGCCCCCACGTGAAATCATCGCCACATCGGCACCACTGGCAGCCGCCCGGTCGATGGCAGCCAGCCGGGTGGCGTCATCACCGGCAAAGCGCTGATGGCTGGCCAGGGCTGCTTCGTCGATCTCGACCTCATGGCCCAGGGCCTGCAGGCGCTTGACGCCGCGCCGGAAGGCGGCTTTGTCGCGCACGGCGCCCGAGGGGGAAAAGATGTAGATGTGTTTCTTCATGAAGCGCTGATTATCGGGGCGGGAAATGGCGCAGCGCAGCCTGTGCGATGGACTCGCCCTGCTCCTGGACAAAATGCCCGCCCTGCGCCACGCGCATGGGCTCGGGGCAGTCGCGTATCGTCTTCTGCAGCTTCTGCATGGCCGGCCAGCCCAGCACCGGGTCCTGCATGCCCACGGCCATCAGGCTGCGGCCCTGCCAATCGTTTTGCCAGAAGGCGCGGGCCTGGCGTGAAATCGCGGCGCCATCGGCATCTTCGGTTTCCGGCACCATGGGCGGAAAGGCGCGCAAAGCCGCGCGGTGCCCACGATCGGGAAAGGGCGCGTTGTAGGCCGCGCACTCCGCATCACTCAACTGCGGGTTGCCGCGCGCCAGCAGACGACCGACGTCGTAGTCCGGTTTTTTGGCACACATCTCGCGCCAGGCCAGGAAACCCGCTGACAGGGCTTGATCTCCCGTGGCCAACATGGTGTTCATGGCCAGCAGGCCGTCGTAGCGCTGCGGTGCGGCCAGGGGCAGGGTCAGGCCCAGCAGTCCGCCCCAGTCCTGCACCACCAGGACGATGTTGTTCAGGTCGAGCTGTTCAACGAACTCCAGCAGCACCTGGCGATGCCAGCTGAAGCTGTGGGCAGACTCCTTCTTGGGCTTGTCGCTGCGACCGAAGCCGATCAGGTCCGGCGCCACCACCCGATGGCCGGCGGCCAGAAAAACAGGCAGCATCTTGCGGTAGAGATAGCTCCAGCTCGGGTTGCCGTGCAGGCACAGCCAGGTGAGCGGGGCATCATGCGGACCTTCGTCCAGGTAATGCAGGCGCAGCCCGGCCAGGGCCGGCAATTCACTGAGGTAATGCGGCGGCCAGGGATAGCCAGGCAAGTCGACAAAACGCTCCTCCGGGGTACGCAATGTATCTTCGCGCACCGGCTGGCTGGCGCGCCTATGGTCCTGGCGCTTGCGCTGAAAGAACTCCTGCAAGAGCGCGCCGCATTCGGTGGCCAGCACCCCGCCCCGCACCTGCGTCTGGTGGTTGAGCTGCTGGTTGGCAAACAGGTCCAGCACCGAGCCGGCCGCGCCGGTCTTGGGATCGGGTGCGCCGAACACCACGCGTTTGAGCCGCGCGTGCAGCAGGGCCCCGGCACACATGGGGCAAGGCTCCAGCGTGACGTAGAGCTCGCAGTCCTCCAGCCGGTAGTTGCCAAGCCGGGATGCAGCATCGCGCAAGGCCCGGATCTCGGCATGCGCCGTGGGGTCGTGGCTGCCGATGGGCGCGTTGTGGCCGGTCGCGATCACGACGCCCTGGTGCACCAGCACAGCGCCCACCGGCACCTCACCGGCGTCGGCGGCCTGGCGTGCCAGCGCCAGGGCCTGTTCCATGAAGTCGGCTTCAGTTGCCATGCAGCCCCAGGCGCTCCATCCAGGCCGCCAGTTCGCGTTCATTCGCGTTGCCCTTGGCGTAGGCTGCTTTCATCGCCGCATGCGCCTCGGGACGGTGCTGGTTCAGCTTGAGCTTGCACTGCAGCGCCGTCACCCGCAACTCGAAGGCCACGATGCCGGCCAGCATCTTGTGCGCATAGTCCTCGCCCAGGCTGCGCCACTGCGCAGCGTAGGCCGGCTCGTGGTCACCGATGAGCTTCTTCAGCAGCCCGTCCTTGGCCTCGGCGCTCTCGACCAGGGTGGCCTGCACGGTGCAATGCACGGCCAGGTAGTTCCAGGTCGGCACCCGCGCAAGATCCGGGTAGACACTGGGTGACATATAGGCGTGAGGGCCCATGAAGGTCACCACGGCCTGAGGCCGGGCCTGCAAATGGCGCCAGTGCGGGTTCGGTTTGGCCACATGGCCAAGCAGCACGAGCTCGGCGCCCTCCTCCTGCACGTGCAGCGGCAGGTGCGTCACATAGGGCAGGCCGTCGTCATCCGGGCTGATGAGGCTGGCAAAGGGATGCGCACGCATCAGCGACTGGGCATGCGCGCGTTCCTCGGATTTGAACTGGGGCGGCAGGTACATGTTGCGGCTAGTTTAGCCTCGCACCTGAGCCGACGGCGCCGGCGGAGGCCACACGATGCGTGTTTTCTGATACCTTTACCGGGAACGGGGACAAATTCAGGACACGACACAGGCACAGGCATGAGCGGCGCGCTGGTGGGATTCAGGATAGACGGCGAGAAAAAGCTGCACCGACTGCACGGCGAGCGCAGCTGTGAAAGCGTGCTCACCGAATTGCTGGCCTACCTGCACCGCGTCAGCGATGCCCGTCTGGACACCTATGCCCGCACGCTGAAGCTGGTCGGGCCGGAACACGGCCCCTTTCCGGGGGAAACCGACCAGACCGTGATCCAGGCTTTCTTCGAAGACCATTTCGGCGAAACCTGCCCGTTTCACACCTGGGCGGAGACCTTTGATGCCCTGCCCGAACTGGAGGGCTGGCATGCCGGCTTTCCTTTCATGCCGGCGGCGGCCATCAAGAGTTGCGGTGACGTGTCCTGGGGTTTTCTGATCGACCTCGATACCGGCACGCTGCAGATCTTTGTCAACCGCCACGCGCGCTTCCAATGGAGCGACATGGCCGACACCCAGCCCGCCTACTGCACCCTGCCCCTGGCCCATGCACGCCAGTTGACCTCGCACGATCTCTCGGCCCTGCATGGCTTGCTGCACCAGCATTCCTACTCCGACGGCATCGATCCGGTCCTGCCCCTGCAGGATGCCGTGTCGGCGCCTTTTCCCGGGCCGGGGCCGTGGCAGTCCAGGCTCAAGCTGGCCCACGGCCGTGCCCGGCTGTTGCTGGAGCGCGGCCCCCTCAGGGCCAAGCTCAGGCAGGTCGGCGAGCTGAGGCTGGACGATGCCCACTGCGGAGCGCTGCTGCGCGAAGCGCTGGCCCCGCCCGTGCTGGCGATGGCACAAGCCATTTACGGGCCGGACGCGAATCTCGGGCAGGTTGCCCACGTGGCGGCGCATCTGCCGGCCTTGCCCTACGCGCCGGACGACGGCGGCCTGCCCCTGCTCGACCTCGGCCTGAGCACGGCCTCCGGGCTGAAGCTGGCCTTGGGGTTCGGCTTCTTCGACACGGTGCGCTCGCGCTTTCTGGCCGCCGGCATGAGCACGCAAGGCTGGCGTTTCCTGATCAAGCAGGACAACGCCGTGCTGCGTTTCGTGCTGCAGTTCTTCCCGCCTTCGGCCCGTATCCTGGGATCTTTCACCCATTTCATCAATCTGCTGGCGAGCGCCTTGCAAAGCGAACCGCTGCGGATCGAGCGCTGCCAGCCAGCCTTGCGCGGCGTCGAACGCATCCTCGACCGTACGCGCGGCCGTCCTGGCCCGCTGCGCGAAGACAATGCACGTATTTTCCTGCGTGCCATCATGCGGGCCCGGCTGTCCATGGAAGAGGAGGCTAATCTGGCCCATGAGGCGCAGGATGTGTCCGATTTCGTCTACGCCCACACAGCGGTGCTCAAGGGGGTGACCTGGCGCTCGCTGTGCCGCCGCTCGGACGAGTGGCACCGGGCGCTGTTGATCACGGTCGATCCCGACAAGGATGTGCGCTGGCCCGCCCTGCTACCGGTGTATGCCACGGGACCCTTCCTCGCCGTGGAACTTGATTCAGGTTTTTTGCTGGCCGAGGAAGGTCTGGAACAGCGCCACTGCATCGGCACCTATGCCAATGCCTGTGCCAGCGGCGCCACCCGGGTTTTCTCCTTGCGCCACAACGGCCGGCGCGCCGCAACCATCGAACTGCAACGCGGCCATGACGGCTCCTGGCACATGGTCCAGATCCGTGGCAAGGCCAACACGGCGATACATGACCCGGCCCTCCTGGACGCGGCGGGCCAGCTGACACGGGCCTATTCGGAAGCCGCGCAGGCGCGCGAGCGCGTGGAATTCGCCAGGGTTCGCGAGCGGCAGCCGTCGAGCGGCTCGCTGTCGCCCTCGCTGCTGGTGCCGCAACAGGAGTACTGGACTGGCTAGGGCCGGTTCACCGCGCGGGCCCGCGGGAGATCACTCCCACTCGATGGTGGCCGGCGGCTTGGAGCTGATGTCGTAGGTGACGCGGTTGATGCCACGCACCTCGTTGATGATGCGGCTCGAGACCTTCTTGAGCAGTGCATAGGGCAGTTCGGCCCAGTCGGCGGTCATGAAGTCGCTGGTCTGCACGGCGCGCAGCGCGACCACGTAGTCGTAGGTGCGGCCGTCGCCCATCACGCCCACGCTCTTGACCGGCAGGAAGACCGTGAAGGCCTGGCTGGTCAGCTCGTACCAGGTCTTGCCGGAAATCGGGTCGATGGTCGAGCGCAATTCCTCGATGAAGATGGCGTCGGCCCGGCGCAGCAGGTCGGCGTAATCCTTCTTCACTTCACCCAGGATGCGCACGCCCAGTCCCGGGCCCGGGAAGGGATGGCGGTAGACCATGTCATGCGGCAGACCCAGGGCCACGCCGAGTTCGCGCACCTCGTCCTTGAACAGGTCACGCAGCGGCTCCAGCAGCTTGAGGCCCAGCTGTTCCGGCAGGCCGCCCACGTTGTGGTGGCTCTTGATGGTGACGGCCTTCTTGCTCTTGGCGCCACCCGATTCGATGACGTCGGGATAGATGGTGCCCTGGGCCAGCCATTTGGCGCCCTTGGCGCCTTCACCCTTGAGTTTGGCGGCTTCGGCCTTGAAGACGTCGACGAACAGGCCGCCGATGATCTTGCGCTTCTGTTCGGGATCGCTGACCCCGACCAGCTTGCCCAGAAAGAGCTCGCTGGCGTCGACCCGGATCACCTTGGCGTGCAGCTTGCCGGCGAACATGTCCATGACCATGTCGCCCTCGTTCAGGCGCAGCAGGCCGTGGTCCACGAAGACGCAGGTCAGCTGGTCACCGATGGCACGGTGGATCAGGGCCGCGGCCACCGACGAGTCGACGCCGCCGGACAGGCCCAGGATGACCTCCTCGTCGCCCACCTGCTGGCGGATGGCCTCCACCGCCTCCTTGACGTGGTCGCGCATGACCCAGTCGGCGCGGGTGCCGCAGATCTCCAGCACGAAGCGCTCCAGGATCGCCCTGCCCTGCACGGTGTGCGTGACTTCGGGGTGGAACTGCACGGCATAAAAGCGGCGCTGCTCGTCGGCCATGCCGGCGATGGGGCAGCTGGGCGTGGACGCCATGAGCTTGAAGCCGGGCGGAAAGGCCGTGACCTTGTCGCCGTGGCTCATCCAGACCTTGAGCATGCCGTGGCCTTCGGGCGTCGTGAAGTCGGCGATGTCCTTGAGCAAGGCGGTGTGGCCATGGGCCCGCACCTCGGCGTAACCGAACTCGCGCTGGTGGCCGCTTTCCACCTTGCCGCCCAGCTGCTGCGCCATGGTCTGCATGCCGTAGCAGATGCCCAGCACCGGCACGCCCAGCTCGAACACAGCCTGCGGTGCCTTGTCAGTGCTTTCCTCGTAGACGCTGGCATGGCTGCCAGAGAGGATCACCCCCTTGAGCTGGCCGTCGGCTGCGAACTGCCGCACCCAGTCATCCGTGACATCGCAGGGATGGACCTCGCAGTACACATGCGCTTCACGCACACGGCGCGCGATCAGCTGCGTGACCTGGGAGCCGAAATCGAGGATGAGGATCTTCTGGTGTTGCATGGCGGTACAGGAACGGTTCGGTCCATCTGAATAGCAAAGGCCCGAACGCCGTGAATGGGGGTTCGGGCCTGGGCTGTGCTTGTCTCAGTCAGCGCGGTAGTTCGGCGCTTCCTTGGTGATCTGCACGTCGTGCACATGGCTCTCGCGGATACCAGCCGAGGTGATTTCCACGAACTCGGCCTTGTTGCGCATGTCCTCGACCGTGGCGCAACCGCAATAACCCATGCTGGCGCGCAGACCGCCAGCCATCTGGAAGATGATGGCGACCACCGAGCCCTTGTAGGGCACGCGACCTTCGATGCCTTCGGGCACCAGCTTGTCGGCCTGCGGGTTGCCGGCGGTCGATTCCTGGAAGTAGCGGTCGGCGCTGCCCTGCTGCATGGCGCCGATGGAGCCCATGCCGCGGTAGCTCTTGTAGCTGCGGCCCTGGAACAGCACGATCTCGCCCGGCGCCTCTTCGGTGCCGGCGAACATGCCGCCCATCATGACGGTGCCGGCACCGGCCGCGATGGCCTTGGCAATGTCACCGCTGTAGCGGATGCCGCCGTCGGCGATCAGAGGCACACCCGTGCCCTTGAGCGCCGTGGCCACGTTGTCGATGGCCATGATCTGGGGCACGCCCACCCCCGCCACGATGCGGGTGGTGCAGATGGAGCCGGGACCAATGCCGACCTTGACCGCGTCGGCACCGGCTTCCACCAGGGCCAGCGCAGCCGCGCCGGTGGCGATGTTGCCGCCGATCACGTCGATCTGCGGGTAGTTCTGCTTGACCCAGCGCACACGATCGATCACGCCCTTGCTGTGGCCGTGGGCCGTGTCCACCACGATGGCGTCCACGCCGGCCTTGACCAGAGCCTCGACACGCTCTTCCGTGCCCTCGCCCACACCCACCGCCGCGCCCACACGCAGGCGGCCAGCGGCATCGCGCGCGGCGTTCGGGAAATTGAGCTGCTTGGTGATGTCCTTGACGGTGATCAGGCCCTTGAGCTCGAAGGCATCGTTGACCACCAGCAGGCGTTCCAGCTTGTGCTTGTTCAGCAGGGCCTTGGCCTCGGCCGGGGTGGTGCCATCGGGCACGGTGATCAGACGCTCGCGCGGGGTCATGATCTCGCGCACTGGCAGCTCGTAGCGGGTTTCGAAGCGCAGGTCTCGGCCCGTCACGATGCCCACCACCTTGCCTGCGACGACCACCGGGAAGCCGGAGACGCCCAGCTCGTCGGAGAGTTTCATCACCTCACGCACTGTGGTCTCGGGGGGGATGACCACCGGGTCACGCAGTACGCCCGATTCGTAACGTTTGACCTTGGCCACCTGGGCGGCCTGCTCGGCCACACTGAGGTTCTTGTGGACGATGCCAATGCCGCCCTCCTGGGCGATGGCAATCGCCAGGCGGGCTTCTGTCACCGTGTCCATGGCCGCAGAGACCAGGGGCAGGTTCAGGGAGATGTTGCGTGAGAAACGGGTCGCGAGAGAGGTGTCCTTGGGCAGGACCTGGGAATACGCCGGCACCAACAACACATCGTCGAAGGTGAGCGCTTTACCTAGAAGGCGCATGTCTAAGCTCCAAAAGAAGAATTGTACCCGCCTCGCGACCGGTTTCCCCGCTGGCCCGCTGCAGGGACACCACAGCCAGCACACCCTGGAATCAAAAACTCGGCCCGGCGGCGCTACACTGCTGTCATGAAACCGATCCGCCCCCTGATCTGCATGGCCCTGTGCCTCTATGCGCTCGCGGCCAGCGCCCAATGGCAATGGATGGACAAGGACGGCCGCAAGGTCTTCAGCGACCGTCCTCCGCCGTCCGATATCCCGGAGAAAAGCATCCTCAAGCGCCCCGGTGGTCGCGGATCCGCCGCGACGCCGGCAGTGGCACCCGCAGCGGCCCCTGGTGCGGCAGCAGCCCCGGCTGGCGTCGACAAATCCCTGCAGGAGAGGAAGAAGCAGACCGAGGATGCCGAAGCCGCCAAACGCAAGGCCGATGAAGAGCGCAACGCCCGCGCCATGGCCGACACATGTAGCCGTGCCCAGCAAGCCAAAACCGGTCTGGATTCCGGCGCGCGCATGGCACGCACGAACGAAAAAGGCGAACGCGAGTTCATGGACGAAGCCGCCCGCGCCGCCGAAGGCGAACGCCTGCAGGGCATCATCAATGAGAACTGCAAGTAGTCAGTAGCCCGACTTGGCACCGGCCCGCTTTTGGGCGAACAGGCCGGCCCTGCCGGCACCCTGCTTGGCAAAACGCTCGCGCCGCGCCACCTTGGGATCGATGCGCAAGGGGCGATAGACCTCGACCCGGTCCTGCGCACGCAGCACCTGTTCACGCGTCGCCTTGCGTCCCCAGACCCCCACCGGCGCATGCAACAGGTCGAGTTCCGGATACCTGCCGGCAAGGCCGCTGGCCTGCAGGGCCTGTGCCACGGTGCTCCCAGCCGGCAGGCGCAGGGGGATCTCGCACACCTGGCGCGCGGCCGGTGCATAGGCGACCAGTATCTCGATGTCCATCTCAGGCCCCATAGACCTGCTCGGCGCGCTTGACGAAAGCATCGACCAGGCTGGCGGCAATCTTGTCGAACACCGGGCCGACCAGCCTGCCCAGCAGCGCGTTGGAAAAACCGTAATTCAAGGTCAGCTCGACCTTGCAGGCGCGCTGGCCGCCCTCACCCACAGGCAGGAAATTCCACCGGCCTTCAAGCTGCGAGAACGGCCCCTTGACCAGTTCCATCCGCACTTCGCTGCCCGGCACGTGGGTATTGCGGGTGGTGAAGCTCTGATGGATGCCGCTGAACGCAATGCCGACCTCGGCCGTGGCGCCGCCCTCATGAGCCTCCACGATGCGAGCGTGATCGCACCAGGGCAGGAACTCCGGATAGTCGGCCACGCCGACGACCAGCGCGTACATTTCCTGTGGGCTGTACCAGATCAGAACGGACTTGTGGACGGTTTTCATAGAATGCTGGACCCGCAGGCCCAAACGGAATTGTAAGTTTGCTGCCCGCCCCCATTTGAGACTCCATGGCCAAAAAACCCGAAACGCCCGCCCGCATTGCCGACAACAAGAAGGCCGTCTTCAATTATTTCATCGAGGAACGCTTCGAGGCCGGCATGGTGCTGGAGGGCTGGGAGGTCAAGGCCGTGCGTGAAGGCAAGGTCCAGCTGACCGACGGCTACGTGGTGATCCGCGACGGCGAGATGTACATCATCGGCTGCCAGATCAACGCGCTCCAGACCGCCTCCACCCACGTCCGGCCCGACGCCGTCCGGACCAAGAAGCTGCTGCTCAAGAAGGACGAGATCCGTCGCCTGATTGGCAAGGTCGAGCAGAAGGGCTACACCCTGGTGCCGCTGAACCTGCACTGGAAAAACAACAAGATCAAGTGCGAGATCGGTCTGGCCAAGGGCAAGGCCGAGCACGACAAGCGCGACACCATCAAGGATCGCGAGGGCAAGCGCGAGGTGGAGCGCGCCATGAAAAGCCGCAGCCGCTGATTTCATTTATTTTCTGGCGTATGGAATAAACCGGGGCCAGCCGGCGTTTATCCCGTTGAGCACGCTTTTGTGCCGCAACCCGACGGAGATGACCATGGCATTGACCGCTCCCCGCGCCAAGCGCGCCTTCCTGCTTCTGACCCTGTCCGCTTCCCTTTTCGCTGGCTGTGCCTCGATGGCCGCCGGCCCGGCCAAGGTGGTCGACGGCGTGCTGACCGGCCCCAACGGCATGACGCTCTACACCTTCGACCGTGATACCGCCGGCAGCGGCAAATCCGTCTGCAACGGCCCGTGCGCCACCAACTGGCCGCCCCTGATGGCCGGCGACACAGACCAGGCCAGCGGTGACTACACCATCATCACCCGCGACGACGGCAAGAAGCAGTGGGCCCTCAAGGGCAAGCCCTTGTACTTCTGGGCCAAGGACATGAAACCGGGCGACCGCACCGGCGACGGCTTCAACAAGGTCTGGCAACTGGCCCGTCCCTGAGCCTGATCGGCCGGTGACCCGGTGAGCGGTATAAAGTTCGTCCATCGATGAACCGGCAACCCCTGATCGCACACATCCCCGCCTTGCGTCGCTACGCCCGCGCGCTGACCGGGGAGGCCTGGGCCTGCGACGACCTGGTGCAGGACACGCTGGAGCGTGCCTGCGCCAAATGGCGGCTGTGGCTGGTCGGCTCGGATCTGCGGGCCTGGCTGTTCACGATCATGCACAACCTGTATGTGAGCCAGGTCCGCCACCGCGTGCGCCAGGGTGACCTGGCCCATCCTCTGGACCTGGCTGAACTGGACCAGGAACCCGCGGCACCCGCGTCCTCCACGGACAGCGCCATCGACCTGCAACGCTGCCTGCTGCGCCTGCCCGAGGAACAGCGCGTGGTGTTGCTGCTGGTCACCCTGGAAGACCTGTCCTATGCCGAAGTCGCGAAGATCACGGGCGTGCCGGTGGGCACCGTGATGTCGCGCCTGTCGCGGGCGCGCAGCCGGCTGCAGGAACTGATGGACGCATCGGCACCCCCACCGGCCCGCAGCGTTGCGGCCACCGAATCCCTGGCGCCGCCCCTGCGGCGCCTGAAATGAGAAACTGAAGACCGCCATGGATAAGCGCCCCGAGCACCCCGTCCCCGAAGCCGAATTGCACGCCCTGCTCGACGGCCGGCTCGATGCCGGCGAGCGTGCCGACATCCAACGCCGGCTGGCGCAGGATCCGCAGGCCAGCGCCACGCTGCAAGCCTGGCAGCGCCAGCGCGACGCCTTGCGTTGCCTGCATGGGGACGTGCTGGCTGAACCGGTCCCGGCCTCCTTGCTGGCCGCCGCTGGCCAGGCCCAGCACGCCCGCCAGCAGGTGCAGCAGTGGTGGCGCTGGGGGGGCATGGCCGCCAGCGTGGCCCTGGCGTTTGGCCTGGGCTGGTTCACGCATGGGCAGCAGCAGGGATCATCGGCAGCGTTGCTGGCCCGCCAGCAGCCGGCGCGCGAATTCGTGCACCAGGCGGCGCTGGCACATGCGGTCTATGTGCCTGAAGTCCGCCATCCGGTCGAGGTGAGTTCAGCGCAGGAAGATCACCTGGTGCAGTGGTTGTCCAAACGCCTGGGCCGTCCGCTCAAGCTGCCCCGGCTGAACGAACAGGGGTACGAGCTGGTCGGCGGCCGCCTGCTGCCAGGCGACGAAGGCGCCCGCGCCCAGTTCATGTACCAGAATGCGCGCGGCGAGCGTGTGACGCTTTATCTGGGCAGCACGCCTGGAAAGGTAAGCGGCGGCGGTGCCAGCACGGAATTCCGTTACAGCGCGGATGGCCCGGTCCCGGGCTTCTACTGGGTGGAAGAAGGTTTTGCCTACGCGCTGTCAGGCACGCTGACGCGCCCCCAATTGCTGCAGCTGGCGCAGGCGGTCTACCACCAGCTCTGACACAGGGGACTCAGTCCAGTTCGCGCAGGGGGTGCGCGTGCGCCGGCCAGGGCGAGGCGAAGAAACCGTCCACCATGGCGGGCGTGACCTCCTCCAGGCGCGGCGGGCTCCATTTCGGCGCCCGGTCCTTGTCGATCACCAGGGCACGTATGCCTTCCATGGTGTCGGTCGCTGTCATGTAACGTTCCAGGTGGCGCGTGTTGAAGCAGTGGCGCACCATGTCACGCTCCATGCGCAGTTCGTCAGCCAGGCTCATGCCGGCGCCACGGCGGATCTGCTCCAGCGTCACCTGCAACATCAGCGGTGAATGCGTGCGCAGTGCGCGCGCGGTGGCCGCAGCCCACTCGCCAGGCTCCTTTTCCAGCGCCAACACGATGTGCAACACGTCAGGCTGCTCGAAGCAGCGCGCGATGGTGTCCAGCGGCAGGGCCGCGGCGGGTGCCGCGGTGATGTAGTTGCGCTGCCAACCCTGCAGGCTGGTGGCATCAAAACTCGCCAGGCCGGCCAACGCCTCCCAGGCCTCAGCAATGTGCGCCGCATCGAAGCAGGCATCGGCCAGTTGCAGCGCCAGCGCGTCGCCGGCACCGATGACTTCGCTGGTCAGGGCCAGCCACTCGCCACCATGGCGCGGGCAACGCGCCAGGAACCAGCCGCCGCCCACATCGGGGAACAGGCCTATGTTCGTTTCCGGCATGGCCATCTTCGTACGCGGCGTCACGATGCGCAGCCTTGGCGCCTTGGCACGCACGGACGGGCTCGCCCGGCCCGTGCCTTCACATTCACCCGCAGGGTCTGCCAGGGCACCGCCCTGGCTAAGACCCATACCGCCACCCATCACGACACCATCCATGAAGGCGATATAGGGCTTGGGATAGTGGTGGATCAGGTGGTTGAGGGCGTATTCCTCGGTGAAGAAGTCCTCCAGTTCGGCATCGCCGCGCAGCACGGCCTGATGGAAGAAGCGGATGTCGCCACCGGCGCAGAAGGCAGCAAAAGCGCCCTCCTTGCCCATGCCGCGGATCGCCACCGCCTGCACTTGCGGGTCCTCGCGCCAGGCCAGCAGCGCCGCGGCCAGGGCCCGGATCATGGGCAGGGACAAGGCGTTGAGCGCGCGTGGGCGGTTCAGGGTGATGCAGCCGAGATGCCCGCGAACTTCGGTTTGCACCTCGGGACAGGTGTAGGCAATGGGGAATGTCATCGTTTTTTCTTCCAGACCATCAACTCATTGGAGACCAGAGCAAACAGCACCAAGGCACCGCCCTGCAGCACGGTTGCAGCCGGCCGCTCACCGGCACCGAGCCAGACCAGCAGGATGCCGAAAATGATTTCCAGCTGCGCCAGCAGGGAAATTTCGGGTGCCTTGAGCACGCGCGCGCAGATCACCAGCAGCGTGCACGGGATGGCCAACTGGACCAGACCCAGGACTGCCAGCAGGCCGATGTCGTGCGCGGTGGCTTGCAGGGGCAGCGCCAGCGGCAAGGTGGCCAGGGCCGAAAGAATGCCACCGACCAGCACCGACGGCACCAGGTCCACGTCCTCGCCTTTGGCATGGGCGTGCTGCACCACGATCCAGTTGATCGCCGCGCTCAGCGGCACAAAAAGCGCGACGAACAGGCCCAGGCCACTGTCGCTCCCCAGCTGCCCACCGAACATCCAGGCCATGCCGGCGCCAGCCAGCGTGATGGCCGCCCAGGTGAACCAGGCGATGCGCTGGCGCAGGAAGAGCCAGGCCAGCAGCGCGGTGAACAGGGGATTGAGCGAGGAGATGACCAGCACCCCGGCCACGCTGGTCATGGTCAGGGCCAGCATGAAGGAGGTGAACATGGCGCTCCAGCACAGGCCGGACCACCAGAGGGCCGCCGGCGCGCTGCGCAGCTGACACCAGACGGCGTGCGGACCGTGCCACAGCGGCAGGATCACGAGCAGCGAGAGTGCCGTGAAAAAACTGCGCCAGAAGGTGACTTCAAAGCTGCGCGCGGCCTCCAGCTGCCGCGTGACGACACCGGCGATGGACCACATCAGGGCCACCGCCACCATCACCCACACGGCACGCCGGTGCGTGAGCTTCATCACCCCTCAGACCGCCCCGAAGCTCAGAAGCTCTTGCCGAAGCGCTTGCGCTCGTTCTCGGTCAGGTAACGCTTGCGCAGCCGGATCGACTTGGGCGTGATTTCGACCAGTTCGTCGTCCTCGATGAATTCCACGCCGTATTCCAGCGTGCAATCGATCGGGGGCGTGACCTTGATGGCGTCTTCCTTGCCGCTGACACGGAAGTTGGTCAGCTGCTTGGTACGGGTGGCGTTGACCACCAGATCGTTGTCGCGGTTGTGGATACCGACGATCATGCCTTCGTACACCGGATCGTTGGCCTTGACGAACATGCGGCCGCGGTCGTCAAGCTTGCCCAGGGCGTAGGTGAAGATTTCACCGGCGTCCATGGAGATCAGCACGCCGTTCTTGCGGCCGCCGATGTCGCCCTTGTGCGGTTCGTAGCCGTCGAAGATGTTGGAGATCAGGCCGGAACCACGCGTCAGGTTCAGGAACTCGTTGGAGAAACCGATCAGGCCCCGCGCCGGGATGCGGTATTCCAGGCGGACGCGGCCACGGCCGTCCGGCTCCATGTTCACCAGCTCGCCCTTGCGCTCGCCCAGGGCCTGCATCACGCCACCCTGGTGCTGCTCTTCGATGTCGGCGGTGACCAGCTCGATCGGCTCGCACTTCTCGCCCTTGATCTCCTTGAACATCACGCGCGGCTTGGACACAGCCAGCTCGTAGCCTTCACGGCGCATGTTTTCCAGCAGGATGGTCAGGTGCAGTTCGCCGCGGCCCATCACTTCGAAGATACCCTCTTCGTCGGTTTCCTTGACGCGCAGGGCCACGTTGTGCTGCAACTCTTTTTGCAGGCGGTCCCAGATCTGACGGCTGGTCACGAACTTGCCCTCACGGCCGGCCAGCGGGCTGGTGTTGACGCAGAAGTTCATGGTCAAGGTCGGCTCGTCGACCTTGAGCATGGGCAGCGGCGCCGGATTGGACGGGTCGGTGATGGTCACGCCGATACCGATTTCATCGATGCCGTTGATCAGCACGATCTCACCCGGGCCGGCTTCCGTGGCCTGCACGCGCTCCAGGCCCTGGAAGGTCAGCACCTGGTTGATACGGCCCTTGACGGCCTTGCCGTCCGGCCCTTCCATCACCACCACGTCCATGGCGGGCTTGATCGTGCCCTGGCTGATGCGGCCCACGCCGATGCGGCCCACGAAGGTCGAGAAGTCCAGCGCGGAAATCTGCAACTGCAGCGGCGCAGCCGGGTCACCCTTCTGCGAGGGCACGTGCTTGAGGATGGTGTTGAACAGGGCCGACATGTCGGGGCCCCACTGCTCACCCGGTGCGCCCTCTTCCAGCGAGGACCAGCCATTGATGCCGGAGGCGTAGACCACCGGGAAATCGAGCTGCTCGTCATTGGCGCCCAGCTTGTCGAACAGGTCGAAAGCCGCGTTGACCACCTTGTCGGGATTGGCGCCCGGCTTGTCCACCTTGTTCACCACCACGATGGGCTTGAGGCCGAGGGCCAGTGCCTTCTTGGTCACGAAGCGCGTCTGCGGCATCGGGCCTTCCTGCGCGTCGATCAGCAGCACCACGCCGTCCACCATGCTTAGTGCGCGCTCCACCTCGCCGCCGAAGTCGGCGTGGCCGGGGGTGTCGACGATGTTGATGTGCGTGCCTTCCCAGGTCACGGCGCAGTTCTTGGCCAGGATGGTGATGCCGCGCTCTTTTTCGATGGCGTTGTTGTCCATCACGGTGTCGACGACCTTCTCGTGTTCGGCAAAGGTGCCGGACTGACGCAGCAGCTGGTCCACCATGGTGGTCTTGCCGTGGTCGACGTGGGCGATGATGGCGATGTTGCGGATCTGTTTATGGCTCATGGTTGGCTTTCCAGGATTTGTTGGATTTCGATCGGGCTCAACAGACGCCCGGGTATGAGTTCCCCCGCCTTGACATGGGCGGTGCCCAGCAAGGCATGGGGTTGGCTGCCGTAGACAGCCACTTGTTCGGTATCGGGCCAGCTGCCGCGCCGGCGCAGACCGCTGAGGAAACGACCGGCATTCTCCGTGTCCAGGGTGACGGCGGTGTGACCGTCCAGCAGCGCATCGACCGGTTTGAGCTGCACGGGGCGCTGCGCCTCGTCCATGCTCTCCAGCCCTTCCAGGGTCACGCACTGGGCCTGGTCGAAGGGGCCGGTCGCGATGCGTCGCAGTGCCACCAGGTGGCCGCCGCAGCCCAGGGCCTCGCCGATGTCCTCACCGAGCGTGCGGATGTAGGTGCCCTTGCTGCATTTCACGTGCAGGCGCAGAAACGGCTCATCGCCCTGCAACTGGACCTCCAGCAGTTCCAGCTCGTGGATCACCACGTCGCGCGGCTCGCGCTCGACGGTCTCACCCTCGCGGGCATATTCGTACAGTGCCTTGCCGTCCTTCTTGAGCGCGCTGTGCATGGGCGGCACCTGGCGGATCGGCCCCATGAACTGGTCCAGCACCTCGACCACCTGGCCCAGGGTGCAGGTCACCGGACGGGTTTCGACGACCTCACCTTCGGCGTCGGCCGTGCTGGTGCGCACGCCCAGTCGCACCGTGGTCTCGTAGGTCTTGTCGGCATCCAGGTGCAGTTGGCTGAACTTGGTGGCGGCGCCGAAGCAGATGGGCAGCACGCCGGTGGCCAGCGGGTCGAGCGTGCCGGTGTGGCCGGCTTTTTCGGCACGCAGGAGCCACTTGGCTTTCTGCAAAGCGTTGTTGCTCGAAATTCCGAGCGGTTTGTCCAGCAAGAGCACCCCATGCACAGGGCGCCGTTGCACCCTGGTGCGTGGCGCTTGCATGCTTATCCCTCGTCTTTGGAACGCGATGCGACAGCCTGCGCGATCAGCGCATTCATGTCAGCAGCCCGCTCGGTGGTGCGGTCGAAGAGGAAGTGCAGGGTCGGCACGGTATGGATGTGCAGGCGCTTGAAGAGGCCGTTGCGCAGGAAGCCGGCGGCCTGGTTCAGCGCGTCCTGCGTTTCCTGCGGGTCACCGATCAGCACGCTGAAATACACCTTGGCATGCGCGTAGTCGGGTGTGACCTCGACGCTTTGCAGCGTCACCATGCCCACGCGCGGGTCTTTCAACTCGCGCGCGATCAACTCCGTCAGATCGCGCTGGATCTGATCGGCGACCTTGAAGCCGCGGTTCGGAGTGGATGACTTCTTGGCCGGCATGGTTTACAGCGTACGGGCGATTTCTTTGACCTCGAAGAACTCCAGCTGATCGTTTTCCTTGATGTCGTTGTAGTTCTTGAGCTTGATACCGCACTCGAAGCCTTCCTTGACCTCGCGCACATCGTCCTTCATGCGTTTGAGGGAGTCCAGCTCGCCGGTGTAGATGACCACGTTGTCGCGCAGCAGGCGGAAATGCGCGCTGCGGGTGACGAAGCCGGCGGTGACCATACAGCCGGCGACCGTGCCGATCTTGGAGGCCACGAAAACGGTACGGATCTCGGCCATGCCGATGACCTCTTCGCGTTTCTCCGGTGCCAGCATGCCCGACATCGCCGCCTTCAGCTCATCAACGGCGTCGTAGATGATGTTGTAGTAGCGGATCTCGACATCGTTGTTCTCGGCCAGCTTGCGCGCCCCGGCGTCAGCCCGGGTGTTGAAGCCGATGATGATGGCCTTGGAGGCAATTGCCAGGTTGACGTCGGACTCGCTGATGCCACCGACGGCCGCATAGACCAGCTGCACCTTGACCTCGTCGGTGGACAGTTTGAGCAGCGAGGCGGCCAGGGCTTCCTGCGAACCCTGCACGTCGGCCTTGACGATGATGGGCACCATCTTGACTTCGCCGGCGGAGATGTCGGTGAACATGTTTTCCAGCTTGGCGGCCTGCTGCTTGGCCAGCTTGGTATTGCGGAACTTGCCGGCACGGTAGGTTGCAATCTCGCGAGCCCGACGCTCGTCGGACAGCACCATGAACTCGTCGCCCGCCTGCGGGACCTCGGTCAGGCCCTGGATTTCCACCGGAATGGACGGCCCGGCCGACTTGATCGGCTTGCCGTTTTCGTCCAGCATGGCGCGCACGCGGCCATAGGTCTGGCCGGCCAGCACCACGTCGCCGGTCTTGAGCGTGCCGGTCTGCACCAGCACGGTAGCCACCGGGCCGCGGCCCTTGTCCAGCTTGGCCTCGATGACCAGGCCCTTGGCCATGGCGTCGATCGGGGCCCTGAGTTCCAGCACCTCGGCCTGCAGCAGCACCTGCTCCAGCAACGCATCGATGCCCTGGCCGGTCTTGGCCGACACGGGCACGAAGGGCGAGTCACCGCCGAATTCTTCCGGCACCACCTCTTCCACCACCAGTTCCTGCTTCACGCGGTCGGCGTTGGCATCGGGCTTGTCGATCTTGTTGATGGCAACGACGATGGGAACCCCCGCCGCCTTGGCGTGCTTGATGGCTTCCCGGGTCTGCGGCATGACGCCGTCGTCGGCAGCCACGACCAGGATCACGATATCGGTCGCCTGGGCGCCACGGGCACGCATGGCCGTGAAAGCCTCGTGACCCGGGGTGTCCAGGAAGGAGATCATGCCGCGCGGCGTTTCCACGTGGTAGGCGCCGATGTGCTGCGTGATGCCGCCGGCTTCGCCCGCGGCCACCTTGGCGCGGCGGATGTAGTCCAGCAGCGAGGTCTTGCCGTGGTCGACGTGGCCCATGACGGTCACGACCGGGGCGCGCGGCAGCGATTCGCCGTGCTGCTCCGACACTTCCTCGTCGGTGAAGGCTTCGGGGTCGTCCAGGGCCGCCACGATGGCCTTGTGGCCCATTTCCTCGACCACGATCATGGCCGTGTCCTGGTCCAGCGGCTGGTTGATGGTGACCATCTGGCCCAGCTTCATCAGGTGCTTGATCACCTCGGAAGCCTTCACGGCCATCTTGTGTGCCAGTTCGGCCACGGTGATGGTCTCGGGCACGTGCACCTCGACGATGCGGGCCTCGACCGGTGCGGCCTGGGTATGCTGGTCATCACGGTCGTGACCGCGCTTGCCGCGCGGACCACCGCGCCAGCTGCTGCGGCCGACGCCACCACTGGTGTCGCCGCGGGTGGGAATGGCCTTCTTCTTGGCCGGATCACCGGCCCAGCTGCTCGAGAGCTTGGCCGACTTGACTTCCTTGCCGGCACCAGCAGGCGCAGCGGCACCGGAACCTGCCGGCTTGGCCGGTCTGGCAACCGTGCTGCCGGCTGCCGGCTTGTGCAGGGTGCCCTTCATGGCCGTCTTCGGCTCTTCCTTCTTGGGCGGCGGCGGCGGTGGCGGGGCCTTCTTGGCCGGGGTTGCCATCATGGAGCGGATGGCCGCAGCTTCCGCCTCGGCCTTGCGGCGGCGGTCATTCAAGTCCAGTGCACGCGCAGCCTCTTCGTCGGCACGGGCCTTGGATTCGGCGGCCGCCTTTTCGCGCAGCTCGGCCTGCGCCGCAGCACGCGCTGCAGCAGCGTCCGCGGCTTCGGCCGTGGCTTCAGCCTTGCTGGTCGATGCCTGAACCTTTTTCTCGTCCTCCGTCGCCGCGTAGCTGGCGGCACGTTCTGCGGCTTCACGCTCGCGCTGCTCGGCCGCTTCGCGCTGGCGGCGCTTCTCTGCCAGATCTTCTTCCTGACGACGGATCAGCTCGGCCTGACGTCGAGCCTCTTCCTCGCGGCGCATGAGTTCGGCATTGTCGACCGCAGGGGCCGCCTGGCTTGCCACCGGAGCTTCTTCAACCGGCTCGGCTACGCCCCCCTCGGCCACATCGCTGCCATCATCGCGACGGATGAAGGTGCGCTTCTTGCGGACTTCCACCTGGATGGTGCGGGCCTTGCCACTGGCGTCGGCCTGCTTGATTTCGGTGGTCGACTTCTTGGTCAGGGTGATCTTCTTGCGCTCAGCCGTGGCTGTGCCATGGCTGGCCTGCAGGAAACCCAGCAGGCGTTGCTTGTCGGCATCGGTCAGGGTGTCGGCGGCGGAGGATTTAGCCACGCCTGCGGCCTTGAGCTGCTCAAGCAGGGTATCGGTTGACTTCTTGAGTTCGGTTGCAAACTCGGCGACGGTCGTACTGGACATTTGTGATGGGGCCTTTAGCTACGGCATGACCAGCCCGGAGGGCAATGGCCAGCCTTGACTGAACTTATTTTTTCATGACGATGACTCTTGAGCGGCGGCTTCATTGGTGAACCAATGTTCGCGCGCCTTCATGATCAGGGCTTTGGCTTCGTCCTCGGACTGGCCGGTGATCTCGGTGAGCTCGTCGACCGCGAGGTCGGCCAGGTCATCCAGCGTATGCACGCCGCCGTCGGCCAGCTTGGCGATCAGCTCGGGCGTGAGGCCTTCGAGGTCGCGCAGGTCCTGCGACACTTCCTCGACGCTCTCCTCGCGCGCGATCTCCATCGTCAGCAGGGCGTCCTTGGCACGGGCACGCAACTCGTTGACGGTGTCTTCGTCGAAGGACTCGATCTCCAGCATCTCCTGCAGCGGCACGTAGGCAACTTCTTCCAGGCTGGTGAAGCCCTCGGCGATCAGGATGTCGGCGATCTCCTCGTCCACGTCGAGCTTGGCCATGAACAGCGAGCGCAGCGAGCCAGTCTCGGTGGCCTGCTTCTCGGCCGATTCAGCGGCATCCATGATGTTGATCTTCCAGCCGGTCAGGTCGGACGCCAGACGCACGTTCTGGCCGCCGCGGCCGATGGCGATGGCGAGGTTTTCCTCGTCAACCACCACGTCCATGGCGTGCTTCTCTTCGTCCACCACGATGGACTGCACATTGGCCGGGGCCAGCGCGCCGATCACGAACTGGGCGGGGTCTTCGCTCCACAGCACGATGTCCACACGCTCGCCGGCGAGCTCGTTGGTCACGGCGTTGACGCGGGTGCCGCGCACGCCGACGCAGGTGCCGATGGGGTCGACGCGCTTGTCGTGCGAGAGCACGGCGATCTTGGCGCGCGAACCGGCATCACGGGCGCAGGACTTGATCTCCAGCAGGCCCTGCTCGATCTCGGGCACTTCCTGGCGGAACAGCTCGATCATGAACTCGGGAGCCGAGCGCGACAGGATGATGGGGGCGCCACGCAGCGTCAGGTCCACATCCATGATCATGGCGCGCACGCGGTCGCCGGTGCGCAGGTTTTCCTTGGGGATCATCTCGCCGCGGCGCAGACGACCTTCGACCCGGCCGGACTCCACGATGATGTCGCCCTTGTCCATCCGCTTGACGGTGCCCACGAAGATCTTCTCGCCGCGCGACATGAAGTCGTTGAGCAGCATCTCGCGCTCGGCGTCACGGATCTTCTGCAGGATGACCTGCTTGGCGGCCATGGCGCCGATGCGGCCGATCGGCACCGACTCGACACCCTCTTCGATGTACTCGTCGACTTCGATGTCGGGGATCTGTTCCTTGGCTTCAAACAGCAGGATTTCCTGGTCGGGCAGTTGCAGGCCGGCCTCGTCGGGGACGACATGCCAGCGGCGGAACGTCTCGTAGACGCCCGTGTCACGGTCGATCGCCACGCGGATGTCCACGTCGCCTTCGTACAGCTTCTTGGTGGCTTGCGCCAGGGCGGATTCCACCGCACCAAAGACCACGTCGCGCTCGACGTTCTTTTCGCGGGAAATGGCTTCCACCAGCATCAACAGTTCGCGATTCATGCCTCTAACCTCCAATACCCTCAAAGACCCGTGGCCCCAGCGTGCATATCGCTGCGGCCCTTGAAACTCACGATCGGCGCCAGACGCGCCTCGCGCAATTCGTCCAGCGTGAAACCCAGTGCCTGCAGCGGCACCGGCTCACGCTTCTTGCTCACCTTCTGTCCCGGCTTGGGCGCTGGCGCATCGCTCCAGACGATCTGCCAGCCCGTGCTGCCGTCGGCAGCGCTCACGCGTTCGAGCGTGCCGCGGAATTTCTTGCGGCTGGCACTGACCTGGCCGGCCGCAGCCGCGCCCATCGGCGCCTTGAGCGTGATGTCGACCACCTGGCCGACGAAACGCTCGAAATCCTTTTCATGTCGCAGCGGGCGATCGATGCCCGGCGAAGACACCTCGAGCCGCTTGTACTCGATGCCATCGACTTCCAGCGCATACTGCAACTGGCGCGTGACCTTCTCGCAGTCCTCGACGTTGATGAAACGCTCACCGAGTTGCGGATCCCAGGGCAGGTCGATTGTCACGCGCAGCAAGCCCCCGGCGGAGCGGTCGATCTCCACCAGGTCGTAACCGAATCCGGTCACGGTTTGTTCGACGATCTGCTGCAGTGTCAACGTTGCCCTTCCCTGGCCATCAAAAAGCGTTCGACCATAAAAAAAGGGCGGTTGGTAATCCGCCCGTTTGGTCGAGAATTGCCGAATTGTACTCGAAAATCGGGACTAGAGCCTTGATTTTCAAGGAAATTCCAGCCCGTGTGGGCCGATTTTGTTGAAACCGCAGGTCTTGTCGAACCCCGCGGTTTTCAGGTGGCCGCCTGCACCAGGGTCCGGGTGTAGGGATGGGCCGGAGCGTCCAGCAGGGCCGCCACCGGGCCGGACTCGACGATTTCCCCGCCTTTCATGACCAGCACCTCGTGCGCCATGGCCCGGATCACGTCCACGTCGTGGGTGATCAGCAGGTAGCTCAGGGCCCGTTCACGCTGCAGGCGCTGCAGCAGCTGCAGCACCTGCTTCTGGATGGTCACGTCCAGGGCACTGGTGGGTTCGTCCAGCACGATCAGGCGCGGCTCGACGATCAGCGCCCGGGCGATGGCCAGGCGCTGGCGCTGGCCACCGGAAAACTCATGGGGGTAACGCTGCAACAGGCCAGGGAACTGGGCCTCGGTCAGGCCCACCTCCTCCAACGCCCGCTCGACCTTGGCCGATCGCTCCTCTTTTGATAGCTCAGGCGTATGGATCGTCAAGCCCTCCCCCACGATCTCCTCCACCGTCAGGCGCGGCGAGAGCGAGGAAAACGGGTCCTGGAACACCACCTGAACCACCCGGCGCAGCGCCTTGTTGCGCACCTGGTCGCGGCTCCAGGCCCGGCCGTCCACCTGCAATTCCCCTGTGAAGGGCAGCAGGCCCAGGGCAGCCAGCGCGAGGGTCGACTTGCCCGAACCCGATTCGCCGATCACCCCCAGGGTGTGGCCGGGCGGAATGCTGAAGTCTGCGCCCTGCACCGCCACGAACTCGCCGCGTCGGAACCAGCCGCGCAGGCCGGGCAGCGGCACGGGGTAGCCCACGCGCAGGCCCCGGGCCTGCAGCAGTGCCGGCGCGCCGGCCTGCTGGGGCAGCTCCTGCACGTCGCGCACCGGTCGGCTGTCGATCAGGCTGCGGGTATAGGGGTGTTGCGGCCGCGCAAACACTTCGGCCACCGGCCCCTGCTCCACGATGCACCCGTTTTCCATCACGACCACCCGGCTGGCAAAACGCCGTACGAGGTTCAGGTCGTGGGTGATCATCAGCACGGCCATGCCGTGTTTTTGCTGCAGGCCGTCCAGCAGGTCCAGGATCTGGCCGCGCAGGGCCACGTCCAGCGCCGTGGTCGGCTCGTCGGCCAGCAGCAATCTGGGCTGACAGGCCAGGGCCATGGCGATCATGGCGCGCTGGCGCTGGCCGCCGCTCAACTGGTGTGGGAAAGCCTTGACACGCTCTTCGGGCTGGGCAATGCCGGTGTCGGCCAGCAACTGGATGGCGCGCGCCAGAGCCGGTGCGCGGCCCAGGCCCAGCTTGAGCTGCAGCACTTCGACAATCTGGTCGCCGATGGTGAACAGCGGGTTCAAGGCCGTCATCGGCTCCTGGAAGATCATCGCAATGTCGCGGCCGCGGATGCCGCGCAACTCGCGCTCGGACAGGGACAGCAGGTCGGCCTGGCCATCGCTGCCGGCGAAGCCGGCGGTCCCGCTGACGGCAGCCTCGGGCAGCAGGCGCAACAGGCTCAGCGCCGTGACGGTTTTGCCCGAGCCGGACTCGCCCACCAGGGCCACTTTCTCGCCCGGGGCGATCTGGAAATCGAGGCCGCGCACCACTTCCTTGCCGCCGAAGGCGACGCGCAAGTCTTTCACCTCCAACAGGAACCCGCTCATTTTTCAGCCTTCCTGGGGTCCAGCGCATCGCGCAGCGCATCGCCCATGAAGGTCAGCAGCAGCAGGGTGATGACCAGCACGCCGAAGGTGGACAGCGAGATCCACCAGGCGTCGATGTTGTTCTTGCCCTGGGCCAGCAGTTCGCCCAGCGAGGGTGTGCCCGGCGGCACGCCCAGGCCCAGGAAGTCCAGCGAGGTCAGCGCCAAAATGGCTGCGCTCATGCGAAAGGGCAGGAAGGTCACCACGGGCGTGAGGCTGTTGGGCAGGATGTGGCGCCAGATGATCTGCCCGTTGGACAGGCCCATGGCGCGCGCCGCGCGCACGTAGTCGAGCTGGCGGTTGCGCAGGAATTCGGCCCGCACGTAGTCCGACAGGCCCATCCAGCCAAAGAGACTGAGCAGGATCAGCAGCAGGGCCACACTGGGGTCGAACATGGCCGAGAAGATGATGAGCAGGTAGAGCTCGGGCATGGAGCCCCAGATCTCGATGAAACGCTGGAACCCCAGGTCGATCTTGCCGCCGAAATAACCCTGCACGGCCCCGGTGATCACCCCCAGCAGCACGCCGATGAAGGTCAGCGCCAGGGCGAACAGCACCGAGATGCGAAAACCGTAGAGCAGGCGGGCCACCACGTCACGTCCGCGGTCGTCGGTGCCCAGCCAGTTGTCGGCCGAGGGCCCCGAGGGGTTGGGCTCCTTGGCGAAGTAGTTGATGGTGCTGTGGTGGTAGGGATTGGGCGGGTAGAGCGCGAAGTTGCCCTCTTTCGCGAACTGCTGCTGGATGAAGGGGTCCAGGTAGTCGGTCGGCGTCGCGAAATCCCCACCGAACGCCGTCTCCGGCACGTTGTGCAGGATGGGCAGGTACCACTGGCCGTGGTGCCGTGCCAGCAGCGGCTTGTCGTTGGAGATGAGTTCGGCGCCCAGGCTCAGCACGAACAGCGTGCAGAAGACCAGCAGGCTCCAGTAGCCCAGGCGGTTGCGCCGGAAGCGCAGCCAGGCGCGCCGTGAGGGGGAAAGGGAAACGCCAGCCATCAGTCGAACTTCACCCGGGGATCGACCCAGACGTAGCAGAGGTCGGAGATCAGCTTGGTCACCAGGCCGATCAGCGTGAACAGGTAGAGCGTGCCCAGCACGACGGGATAGTCGCGTCGCATCACCGATTCATAGGACAGCAGGCCCAGGCCGTCGAGCGAGAACAGGGTCTCGATCAGCAGGGAGCCGGCGAAAAAGGCGCCGATGAAGGCCGCCGGGAAACCCGTGACGATGGGGATCAGCGCGTTGCGGAACACATGTGTCCACAGCACGCGCCTCTCGCCCAGGCCCTTGGCGCGGGCCGTCAGCACGTATTGCTTGCGGATCTCTTCGAGGAAGGCGTTTTTGGTCAGCATGGTGGTCACGGCAAAGGCGCCCAGCACGCTGGCCGTCACCGGCAACGTGATGTGCCAGAGGTAGTCCACGATCTTCGCGCCCCAGCTCAGCGTCTCCCAGTTGCTCGAGGTCAGGCCGCGCAACGGGAACCACTGCAGCTGGCCGCCGAAGATCACCAGCAGCGCCACGCCCAGCACGAAACCGGGGATGGCGTAACCGATGAGCACGACCAGGCTGGTCAGCGTGTCGAAACGCGTGCCGGCGCGCACGGCCTTGGCGATGCCCAGCGGAATGGAGATGAGATAACTCAGGAAGAAGGTCCACAGCCCCAGGCTGATCGACACCGGGAGCTTGTCCTTGACCAGTTCCCACACACTCTTGGGATAGAAGAAGCTCTTGCCCAGGTCGAAGCGTGCGTACTGCCCCAGCATCTGCCAGAAACGCTCGTGGGCCGGCTTGTCGAAGCCGTAGAAGGTGCGGATCTCGGCGATGCGCGCGGCATCCACACCCTGGCGGCCGCGATAGCCCGCACCACTGGCCGCTGCGCCCTCGCCGCCCGTATCGCGCCCCTGCAGCTGCGCCACCATCTGCTCCACCGGGCCGCCCGGCACGAACTGGATGACGACAAAGGTCAGCAGCAGGATGCCGAACAGCGTCGGGATCATGAGCAGCAGGCGCTTGAGGATGTAGGCAAGCATGGCTTACTTCCCTCCCCCGTTCGCGGCCAGGCTGGCCGCAAGATTGGCCGGTGTTGCCCACCAGACCGAGGTGACCCAGGCCTCGGGCTGGTAATAACGCGGCGTCACGGCCGGCTGTTCGAAGCGGCCGGCGCGCCAGGCCACGCGATGCACGCCGCTGTACCAGTGCGGCACGGCGTAGTGGCCGTGCCGCAGCACGCGGTCCAGCGCACGCACACGTGCCACCAGTTGCGGCCGGGTCTGAGCCGAGATCACCTGGTCCAGCAGGGCATCGACCGCCGGGTCCTTGAGGCCGATGACGTTGCTCGATCCCTCGATATCGGCGGCCTTGGAGCCGTAGCGCTCCAGCAGCTCGGTGCCCGGCGCCTCGCTGCCAATCAGGCGGTTGCTGATGATCTCGAAATCGAACACGTCCATGCGTTTTTGCAGGATGGCGAAGTCGATCACCTTGTAGTTGACCTGCATGCCCAGCTTTTCCAGGTTGCGCGCATAAGGCGTGACCACGCGGCCCATGGAACCCGAGTTGTCGAGGAACTCGATCGTGAAGGGTTCGCCTTTGCCGTTGCGCAGCGCACCGTCGCGGTAGGTCCAGCCGGCGGCGGCCAGCAGGTCACGCGCGCGGCGCAGGTTGTCGCGCAGGGTGTGGCCAGAGGCCGGGTCCAGGCTGGCCACCGGCGGCAGCGGCACATCCTCGCTGAAGACTTCGGGCGGCAGCAGTCGGCGCAGCGGCGCCAGCACGGCCAGTTCCTCGGGCGTGGGTTTGCCCTTGGCCTCGAAGTCGCTGCCGACGAAATAACCACGCACTCGTGTGTAGGCGTTGTAGAAGAGCTGGCGGTTCATCCACTCGTAGTCCATGGCCAGGGCGATGGCCTGGCGCACGCGCACGTCCTTGAACTTGTCGCGCCGCATATTAAAAAGGAAACCCTGGAAGTCGCCGGCATTGCCGTGCTGCAGCTCCTTCTTGATGAGCTGGCCGCGCTCGAAGGGCTTGCCGGTGTAGGCCCGCGCCCATTCGCGCGCGATGAAGGCCTGGATGTAGTCGAACTCGCCGGCCTTGAAGGCCTCCAGCTGCGCGGTGTTGTCCTTGTAGATCTTGTAGGTGATGCGATCGAAGTTGAACAGGCCGCGGCGCACGTTGAGATCACGGGCCCAGTAGGCCGGGTCGCGCTCGTAGCTGATGTCCTTGCCGAAGTTGACCTTGCCGATGCGGTAGGGGCCGGAGCCGATAGGCAGATCGGTGACGATCTGGTCCAGGGGTTTGAGCTTGCCGTTGTCCAGGCCCCACTTGCGGCTGAACACGGGCAGGCTGCCGGCAATCAGCGGCAGCTCGGCGTTGACGCGCTTGAAGTCGAAGCGTACCGCCCGCTCCGCCACCACGGTCACGCCCCGGATCTCGCCGAAGATGGTGCGGAACTGGGGCGCCGCCTCCTTGGACGTCAGCCGGTCGAAGGAATGCTTGACGTCGGCCGCCAGCACCGGATCGCCATTTTGAAAGCGCGCCAGCGGGTTGAGCGTAAAAACCGCCGAGAGCTTGTCCTGCGCCACCGTGACCTCCTGTGCCAGCAGGCCGTAGGCCGTGGTCGGCTCGTCCAGGGTGCCGGTCAGCAGGCTTTCGAACACCAGGCCATTGAGACCGGGCGGGGCACTGCCCTTGAGGGTGAAGGGGTTGTACTTGTCGAAGTTGGACAGGCGGGTGGGTGGCACCAGCGTGATCTCGCCACCCTTGGGCGCCGCCGGGTTCACGTAGTCGAAATGGGCAAAGCCCGGCGCATACTTGATATCGCCGAACTGGGCATAAGCATGCGCGGCCCAGCCCGGCAGGCAGAAGATCAGCGAAATCAGGGCAAGCAGAAAATGGCGCATCCGCATGCGACAATTCTGCACACAAATCTTTCCTTCCTTGGTTAACCGAGAAAAAATATGGGCTTCCTGACCGGCAAGAAATTTCTGATCACTGGCGTGCTGAGCAACCGCTCCATCGCGTATGGCATCGCCAAGGCCTGCCATGAACAGGGGGCCGAACTGGCCTTCAGCTACGTGGGCGAGCGCTTCAAGGACCGCATCACCGAGTTCGCCGCCGACTTCGACTCCAAGCTGATCTTCGACTGCGACGTCGGTGACGACGCCCAGATCGACAATCTCTTCAAGGACCTGTCGGCCCACTGGCCCCAATTCGACGGTTTCGTGCACAGCATCGGCTTCGCCCCGCGCGAGGCGATCACCGGCAACTTCCTCGACGGCCTGACCCGGGAAAACTTCCGCATCGCGCACGACATCAGCGCCTACAGTTTCCCGGCCATGGCCAAGGCGGCCCTGCCCTTCCTCAAGGACAAATCGGCCCTGCTGACGCTGAGCTACCTGGGCGCCCTGCGCGCCATCCCGAACTACAACACCATGGGCCTGGCCAAGGCCAGCCTGGAAGCCTCGGTGCGTTACCTGGCCGAGGCCGTGGGCCACCTGCCGGACGGCCGTAGCATCCGCGTGAACGGCATCAGCGCCGGCCCCATCAAGACCCTGGCCGCCAGCGGCATCAAGGACTTCGGCAAACTGCTCGGCATTGCGGCCAATGGTTCGCCCCTGCGGCGCAACGTGACCATCGAGGATGTCGGCAACGTGGCCGCCTTCCTGATGAGCGACCTGGCCAGCGGCATGACCTCTGAAATCAGCTACGTGGACGGCGGTTTCAGCCAATCCGCCGTGGCGGTATTGGAATCCTGAGCCTCGCGCCACCGCGCTCCGCCATGAAAAACGCCCCGCACTGCGGGGCGTTTTCTTTGGGCCGTGAGACCCCTGCGCTGGCTCAGGCCTTCACGCAATCCGCGTAGTAGTGCTGCTTGCCGTCCGGGCCGGTTTCTTCCACCAGGCCGTGGATGTCGGTCTCGAAACCCGGGCACTGGCCGTTGAACTCGCGCGCGAACTTGAGGTAGTCCACGATCTTCTTGTTGAAGACCTCGCCCGGGATCAGCAACGGGATGCCCGGCGGGTAGGGCGTCACCAGGCCCACGGTGATGCGGCCTTCGAGCTGGTCGATCTCCACCCGCTCGGTCTTGCGATGGGCGATATGGGAATAGGCGTCGCTCGGGTTCATGGCCGGCGTCAGGTCGCTCAGGTACATCTCGGTGGTCAGGCGCGCGATGTCGTACTTGGCGTACATCTCGTGGATGAACTGGCACAGGTCGCGCAGGCCCATGCGCTCGTATTTGGGCTGCTTCTTGCAGAAATCCGGCATGACACGCCACATGGGCTGGTTCTTGTCGTAATCGTCCTTGAACTGCTGCAGAGCGGTCAGCAGGGTGTTCCAGCGGCCCTTGGTGATGCCGATGGTGAACATGATGAAGAAGCTGTACAGGCCGGTCTTCTCCACCACCACGCCGTGCTCGGCCAGGTACTTGGTCACGATGGAAGCCGGCAGGCCGGTCTTGTCGAACTTGCCGTCCAAGTTCAGGCCGGGCGTGACGATGGTGGACTTGATCGGGTCCAGCATGTTGAAGCCGTCGGCCAGCTGGCCGAAGCCGTGCCACTTGCTGCCGTTCTTGGTGCTGCGGCCGTCGCTGCGGATGATCCAGTCCTCGGCGCTTCCGATGCCCTCTTCCGTCAGTTTCTCCGGGCCCCAGACCTTGAACCACCAGTCCTTGCCGTATTCCTCGTCCACCTTGCGCATGGCGCGGCGGAAGTTGAGCGACTCGAGAATGCTTTCCTCCACCAGCGCGGTGCCGCCGGGCGGCTCCATCATGGCCGCCGCCACATCGCAGCTGGCGATGATGCTGTACTGCGGGCTGGTGCTGGTGTGCATCAGGTAGGCCTCGTTGAAGAGGTGATGGTCCAGCTTGGTGTTCTCGGCATCCTGCACCAGCACGTGGCTGGCCTGGCTGATGCCGGCCAGCAGCTTGTGGATGGACTGGGTGGCGTAGACCATGGAATTCTTCGGCCGCCCGCGCTTCTTGCCCATGGCGTGGTAACGGCCATAGAAGGGATGGAAGGCCGCGTGCGGCAGCCAGGCTTCGTCGAAGTGCAGGTTGTCGACGTAGCCGTCGAGCAGGCTCTTGATGGTCTCGGTGTTGTAGAGCACGCCGTCGTAGGTGGACTGCGTCAGCGTCAGCACGCGCGGCTTGACCTTCTTGGCGTCCACGCCCTTGAGCAGCGGGTTGGCCTTGATCTTGGCCTGGATGGTGGCCGGCTCGAACTCGCTTTGCGGGATCGGGCCGATGATGCCGAAGTGGTTGCGCGTGGGCTTGAGGAAGACCGGAATCGCCCCCGTCATGATGATGGCGTGCAGGATGGACTTGTGGCAATTGCGGTCCACCACCACCACGTCGCCCGGCGCCACCGTGTGGTGCCACACGATCTTGTTGGAGGTGCTGGTGCCGTTGGTGACGAAATAGCAGTGGTCGGCGTTGAAGATGCGCGCGGCATTGCGCTCGCTCTCGCCGATGGCGCCATCGTGATCCAGCAGCTGGCCCAGCTCTTCCACCGCGTTGCAGACGTCGGCGCGCAGCATGTTCTCGCCGTAGAACTGGTGGTACATCTGGCCCACCGGGCTCTTGAGGAACGCCACGCCGCCCGAGTGCCCCGGGCAGTGCCAGGAGTAGGAGCCGTCCTCGGCATAGTCGAGCAGCGCCTTGAAAAACGGCGGCTGGATGCCTTCCAGGTAGCTCTTGGCCTCGCGGATGATGTGGCGCGCCATGAACTCGGGTGTGTCCTCGTACATGTGGATGAAACCGTGCAGCTCGCGCAGGATGTCGTTGGGCAGGTGGCGGCTGGTCTTGGTCTCGCCGTAGACGTAGATCGGCACGTCGGCGTTCTTGCGACGCACTTCCTCGATGAAGGTGCGCAGGTTCAGCACGGCCGGGTCCAGGTCCGGGCCGGGGGTGAACTCCTCGTCGTCGATCGACAGGATGAAGGCGCTGGCACGCGACTGCTGCTGGGCGAACTGTGAAAGATCACCGTAACTGGTGACACCCAGCACCTCGAAGCCTTCGGCCTCGATGGCCTGCGCCATGGCCCGGATGCCCAGGCCCGAGGTGTTCTCGGAACGGAAGTCTTCGTCGATGATGACGATGGGAAAGCGAAACTTCATGGACGGTGGACTCCAGCCGGGCTGACAAAAAAGAAAAACGAGCGCGAAGTGTAAGGATTAATTGGCGGCTGACCCGAATCTGTCATGGGATTTGCCGCAGAATGTCGCAATTGAATCACACCCACCGATAGGAGCAAAGCAAGTCATGGCTGATTCGACCCTCTGGTGGCTGGCCGCCGGCATCCTGGTGGCCGCCGAGTTGACGACCGGTACCTTCTACCTGCTCATGCTGGCCGGGGGCCTGGCGGCCGGGGCCGTGGCGGCCCACACCGGGCTGGCGGCCACGCCGCAGGTGGTGATCGCCGCGCTGGTCGGCGGTGGCGCCGTGCTGGCCTGGCACTTCTGGCGCCCGCGCGCGGCAGCCGGCCAGGACGCCGGGACCAACCCGGACGTCAACCTGGACATCGGTGAGACCGTGCAGGTCGAGTCCTGGCTGCCCGACGGCAACACCCATATCAAGTACCGTGGTGCCCAGTGGCTGGCCGTGCCGCGGGATGTCAGCAGCCGTGCCACCGGTGCGCACCGCATCGTCGAGGTGCGTGGCAGCCAATTGATCCTCGAAAAAATCGCCAACTGAAGCAGGGAGAACCACCATGGAAATCGCCATCCTCGTTTTTGTCATCGCCGTCATCTTTGTCAGCCGCTCGGTCAAGATCGTGCCGCAGCAGAACGCCTGGGTGGTCGAGCGCCTGGGCAAATACCACGGCGCGCTCACGCCCGGCCTGAACTTCATCTTCCCCTTCATCGACAAGGTGGCCTACAAGCACAGCCTGAAGGAAGTGCCGCTGGACGTGCCCAGCCAGGTCTGCATCACGCGCGACAACACCCAGTTGCAGGTCGACGGCATCCTCTACTTCCAGGTCACCGACCCCATGCGCGCCAGCTACGGCTCGTCCAACTACATCGTGGCCGTCACCCAGCTGGCCCAGACCTCGCTGCGCAGCGTGATCGGCAAGCTCGAACTGGACAAGACCTTCGAGGAGCGCGACATCATCAACGCCCAGGTGGTCCAGGCCATCGACGAGGCCGCGCTGAACTGGGGCGTCAAGGTGCTGCGTTACGAGATCAAGGACCTGACGCCCCCGAAGGAAATCCTGCACGCCATGCAGGCCCAGATCACGGCCGAGCGCGAGAAACGCGCCCTGATCGCCGCTTCCGAGGGCCGGCGCCAGGAACAGATCAACATCGCCACCGGCGAACGCGAGGCCTTCATCGCCCGCTCCGAAGGCGAGAAGCAGGCGGCCATCAATCAGGCCCAGGGTGAGGCCGCCGCCATCACCGCCGTGGCCGACGCCACGGCCGGCGCCATCGAGCGTGTGGCCGCCGCCATCCGCCAGCCCGGCGGCGAACTGGCCGTGCAGCTCAAGGTGGCCGAGAAGGCTGTCGAGGCCTATGGCAAGGTGGCATCGGATGCGACGACCACGCTGATCGTGCCGAGCAACATGACCGAGGTCTCGGCCCTGATCACCTCGGCCATGGCCATGGTGCGCCAGCAGAAATAGGTCGGGCGCCTTGACACCCACGACCCAGGGGGTGGCGCTCTCCGTGCTCGCCTCGACCCTGTTCGGGGTGATGTACTACTACACCTCCTGGCTCTCGCCTCTGGACGGCGAGCAGATCTTCGGCTGGCGCATGCTGCTGACCGTGCCGTTGATGGCGGCCTTCCTGCTGGCTGGCGGCGATTGGCAGCTGGTGCGGGCCACCCGCCACCGCCTTCGTACCGAGCCCCTGCTGTGGCTGGTGCTGCCGCTCTCGGCGGCCCTGCTGGGCGTGCAGCTCTGGCTCTTCCTCTGGGCGCCACCCAACGGCCGCGCGCTCGACGTCTCCCTGGGCTACTTCATGCTGCCGCTGGCCATGGTGCTGACCGGCCGCCTGGTCTACGGTGAACGCCTCACCCCGCTGCAGCGCCTGGCCGTCCTCTGCGCCGGCACCGGCGTGCTGCATGAGCTCTGGCGCGTGGGCAGCTTCAGCTGGACCGCCGCGGTCGTGGCCCTGGGCTATCCGCTGTACTTCATGCTGCGCCGGCGCTACCGTACCGACCATCTGGGCGGCCTCTGGTTCGACATGCTGCTCATGCTGCCACTGGCGGCCTGGTTCGCCCTGGGCGTGGCACCGGGCCTGGACGTCTATGCGCAGCGTCCCGCCCTGTGGGGATTGGTCCCGGTGATGGGCCTGATCAGCACCACGGCCCTGGTCAGCTACATCCTCTCAAGCCGCCTGCTCCCCCTGGGCCTGTTCGGCCTGCTGGGGTATGTCGAGCCGGTGCTGCTGGTGGGTGTGGCGCTGCTGCTGGGTGAACGCATCGCACCCACCCAGTGGTGGACCTACGGGCCGGTCTGGCTGGCCGTCGGCCTGCTGGTCCTCGAGGGGCTGCTCAAACTGCGCCCCGACCGCGCGCCAGCGTCCTGAGTCGCAAGCTGGCGCCCGGTGCAACGCCAGTTCAGACAGCAGGCATGACAAGCCGGCTCATGGCTCCGGGAAATAGTCCGAAGTGCCGGCGCTGATGGCATCGGCAATGACCCTAGTGCGGCAATCGACGAATTGACATAGATTCAATGCCGGAATCAATCAACTGAACAGAGGGGACCACATGCAAGACATCCGCCACGGGATTTCCCGGCGTCAACTGCTCGCCACCGGCTCTGCAAGCGCCCTGTTCTGGTCGGCTCCAGCCTTCCCGCAAACGGATCCGTACCCGCGCCGCGCCATCACCCTGATCCTGCCCAACGCCCCCGGCAGCTCGCTCGATACCGTCGGCCGGATCGTCGCCAATGAGATGGGGCCACTGCTGGGCCAATCTCTGATCGTCGATAACAAGGCCGGTGCGGCGGGCGCCATTGGCGTCCAGATGGGCCGCAATGCGGTCGCCGATGGCTATACCCTGATTGTTGCGTCCAGCAGCGCCATCACGGGCGCGCCCCTGCTGCAAAAAGGCGTGACCTACCGGCCGCTGGAAGACTTCGATTTTGTCTCGCTGATCGCGCTGCTGCCCAACGTCCTGGTGTGCAACATGAACCTGCCCGTGCGCAGCACCGCTGACCTGATCGCCTATGCCAGGTCCAAAGGCGAGTCGAGCAACATGGCCTCGGCGGGCATCGGCTCGGCCAGTCACCTGGCCGGCGTGGCGTTCCAGTCCGCCGCCGGCTTCAAATCGCTGCATGTGCCCTACAAGGGCGGCAGCCAGGGTGTGGCCTCCGTCGTTTCCGGCGAGACCGACTGGGTATTGACACCCGCACCCGCTGCAATGGGCCTGGTGAACGCAGGCCGTTTGCGGCTGCTGGGTCACAGCATGGGCCCGACGAGCAAGCCGGTGGGCGATACGCCCTCCCTGGCGACCACCGTGCCTGGATTCGAATTCTCAGGCTGGATTGGCCTGATGGCACCCAAAGGGCTGCCACCACAGGTCACGGAGAAACTGAACCGTGCGCTGACGGCCGCACTGCAGCAGCCCCGACTGCGCACCGCGTTTGAGACCAACGGCGCTGTCGCATCCGCCACGACTCCCCAGGAATTCCAGGCCTATCTGACGCGCGACATCGAACTCAGCCGCAAGGCCATCCAGATGGCAGGCCTTCAGGCTGAATAACGCCGACTGTGAGGCCTACTGGTTATCGCAGCCCCAGACCCGGACCATGCAGGAATTCCCACGCGCACGACATTCCGAGAGGGCGCGGTTCTGGGCTGCCCCGGCCGACGAGGCATAGCCCCAGCCGTAAGCGTTCGAGCCACGCGACTGGTCAGTCGCGTAGGCCGCGCAGCTGTTGCTGAAGCGCAGCACAATCTGGCAGCCACCTCCGCACTCCTGCAGGGCGCGCTGCTCGGCCTGGCCCGAACTCGGATGGTTGTAGGCAAAGCCGTACTGGTCACCCTGGTTGCTGTCGATGGCCAGCGCACCGGCGGCCAGAACCTGGCCGGCACCCAGTGCCAGCGTCAGGGCCAGGGTCCAGCAGCGAAGGGTTGATTTCATTTCACGCATCGTGTCTCCTCATGTTTCTTGTCGATGGGGATGGCAAAGACGAGCTTCCTTGCTGTGCACAGGTTAATCGATTTCGCCTTGTGGACCGCTCCCACGCCATTGCAGAACAGGAAAAAGTCACGAGGCAGAAGGGTTCGGCACGGGTTGACGAGCAGCGGGCGGGATGGCTCGAAATTCGTCTGGCGCGAATTTCCCGGGGCTGCGCCCCCGCGCAAGGCGCAAAGGCGAGAGGACGTCCCTCTGTTCTCACCTACCCTGCCCCGCCAAAACAAAAGGCCCACGCACTGCGTGGGCCTTTGCATTTTGGCGGAGGAGGCGGGATTCGAACCCGCGGTGGGTTTTACCCCACGCACGCTTTCCAGGCGTGTGACTTAAACCGCTCATCCACCCCTCCGAAGCCCGCTATTGTAGCCGAGCCTGGCGTCGCCTCTGGCAGGAAGGGGCCGGGACGGACAAAGAAAAAGCGCCCGCAGGCGCTTTTCGGGGGTGCGGAACGCTGAATCAGCGGACCACGGCCAGCTGCTCGCGCTTGCCGGCCTTGTAGGTGAACAGGGTCAGCGCGCCGTTCTTGATGTCGCCCTTCTCGTCGAAAGCGATCGGGCCGGTCACGCCCTTGTAATCGGCCGTCGCCGCCAGCACCGGCAGGTACTTGGCCGGATCGGAGGAGTTGGCCTTGACCATGGCGGCGACCAGCACCTTGGTGGCGTCGTAGACGTAGGGCGAATAGAGCTGCACGTCGACGTTGAACTTGGTCTTGAAGTCGGCGCGGAACTTGTCCATGCCGGCCTTGCCCTCGCCCTCGACACCGCCGGCTTCGGCGCAGAACACCTGCTCCTGGCCGATCGCGTCGCCCGCCAGCTTGAGCAGCTCGGCGGTGCAGATGCCGTCGCCGCCCATGAACTTGGCCGTGATGCCCAGGGACTTCATCTGCTTGAGCATAGGGCCGCCCACGGCGTCCATGCCGCCGAAGAAGACCACGTCGGGCTTCTTGCCCTTGATGCTGGTCAGGATGGCGTTGAAGTCGGTGGCCTTGTCGGTGGTGAACTCCTTGGCCACAACCTTGGCGCCAGCGGCCTCGGCGGCCTTGGTGAACTCCTCGGCCACGCCCTGGCCGTAGGCGGTGCGGTCGTCGATCACGGCCACGTTCTTGGCCTTGAGGGTGCCCACGGCGTACTTGCCCAGGGTGCTGCCCAGGTGCACGTCATCGGCCACCACGCGGAAGGTCGTCTTGTAACCCTGGCGGGTGTACTTGGGGTTGGTGGCGGAGGGCGAGATCTGCGGGATGCCGGCGTCGCTGTAGATCTTGGAGGCCGGGATGGTGGTGCCCGAATTCAGGTGGCCGATCACGCCAACCACCTTGGCATCGGCCAGCTTCTGCGCCACGGCCGTGCCCTGCTTGGGATCGGCGCCGTCGTCCTCGGCCATCAGCTCGAGCTTGACCTTCTGGCCGTTGATGGTGACACCGGCGGCATTGAGCTCGTCGATCGCCATGCGTGCGCCGTATTCATTGTCCTTGCCCAGGTGGGCAATGGCACCGCTGACCGGGCCGACATGGCCGATCTTCACCACGGGCAGCGCGGCGGCGCCGGAAGCCGCCTCCTCCTTCTTGCCACAGGCGACCAGCAGGGCCGCGGCGGCAACAACGAGCAGTACACGATTCACTTGATTCACGGGCATGACGATCTCCAATATAGAAACGGGCTGGTGAAAAAAACTGACGAACGCAAGACTACCTCAAATTCTGCGGTGCGGCTGCATACCCCCATGCTGCTGGTGACCACTCAAGCTGCGCGGCGGCCGACCGGCGGCTTGGTTTCTGCGGTCACGGCCTGGGTCACGGCCTTGCGTACGGCGTTGTCCACACGCTGGCGGATGCGCGGGGCCAGATCCTTCATCTGTTCCTGCAGGGCATCGGCCACCACCTTCTGCACCTGGGCATCGAGCGTCAGCTCCAGCCGCTGGAGCACGCGCTCGATCAGCGCCTCCTCGAAATCGCCGGAGGCGGCCGTCGGCTGTGCCGGCACATCCACCACCTCGGTCAGGGTCGGCAGGGTGCGCAGCAGCTTCTTGGAGAGCGCGGCCATCAGCTGGCGCCTTTCAGGTTCAGATCATGGCGAACGATGTCGTAACCGAGTTCGGTGTACTGCTTCCAGCGCCCGCGCGCCAGCTGCCGGTCCTCGTCGTCCAGGCTGACGACCTCGATCAGGCGCTCGTAGCGCTCGAAGCCCGCAGGCAACTGCGTGCCCAGGTTGAGCAGCACCTGACGATGCGGCAGCTCCTGGGCCGGACTGTCCGTGAGCACGATCGGCGAGACGGCCAGCTGGCCGGGCTCGGCCGGCTGGCGCACATGGGCGATGAAATCGGTCTGGGAAAAGGTCCACAGCAGGGTATCGAGCCGGGCCAGCGCATCGGCCGGCGCCGTGACCACCACGCGCGAACCGGCCGCCACCGCCTTGCGCAACAGACGGCAGGCGTAGGCCAGCTTGTCCGGCGCGTTGAAATGAAAGGCCACTTCGGTCATGCTGCTGCGTCCGCCCGGTGTTTCAGGCCTTGCGCCGCGCGGATTTGACGGGCGTCTGCTGGGCCAGCAGGAACTCCAGCAACAGGCCCACGGGGCGACCGGTCGAGCCCTTGGCCGCGCCGCTCTTCCAGGCGGTGCCGGCGATGTCCAGGTGCGCCCAGGGGAACTTGGCCGTGAAGCGCTGCAGGAACTTGGCCGCCGTGATGGCGCCGCCCGCGCGGCCGGCCACATTGCCCACGTCGGCAAAGTTGCTCTTCAACCCCTCGGCGTAATCGTCGTCCAGCGGCATGCGCCAGCACAGATCCTGCGCAGTCTCGCCGGCCTTCAACAGCTTTTGCGCCAGCTCGTCGCTGGGGCTGAACAGGCCGCTGCGCACCGCGCCCAGGGCGATCACGCAGGCGCCGGTCAGCGTGGCGATGTCCACCACGGCCTGGGGCTGGTAGCGCTCGGCGTAGCTCAGGGCGTCGCACAGGACCAGGCGCCCTTCGGCGTCGGTGTTGAGGATCTCGATGGTCTGCCCGCTCATGCTGGTCACCACGTCACCGGGTTTGACGGCGCGGCCGTCGGGCATGTTCTCGCAACTCGGGATGAGACCGACCACATTGATGGCCGGCTTGAGCTCGCCCAGGGCACGGAACACCCCCAGCACGCTGGCCGCGCCGCCCATGTCGAACTTCATCTCGTCCATCTCGGCCGCCGGCTTGATGGAGATGCCACCGGTGTCGAAGGAAATGCCCTTGCCCACGAGGACGGTGGGGGCCTGGGCTGCCGGCGCGCCCTTGTACTGCAGCACGATGAAACGCAGCGGCTGCTCCGAGCCCTGCGCCACGGCCATGAAGGCGCCCATCTTCAGCTTGGCCACCTCGCGCGGGCCCAGCACCTGGCAGCTGATCTTGGGGAACTTGGCCAGCGCACGAGCGGCCTGGGCCAGGTCGGTCGGCGTGGCGTGGTTGGCCGGGCGGTTGGCCCACTCCTTGGCCAGCTCGATGCCGGCCACGGCGGCACTGGCCTGGGCAAACTCGGCCTTGGCCTCAACTGCCTTGGGCACGCCCAGGGTCACGCGCGCCAGGCTGCGACCTTCGGCCTTGGATTTGGTCGTCGTGTAGACATAACTGTTGTCGGCCACGGTCTGCACGGCTGCCCGGACAGCACCGGCCTGCGGCGCCAGCGTGAAACCCAGCACCAGCTTCTTCACGGCCGGGGTGCCGCAGCGCAGGGCCCCGAGCGCGGCATGGACGGCCAGCCTGACCTGGCGCGGTGTCCCGTCGCCGGCACCTACCAGCAGCACGCGGCCGGCCTTGGCCTGGGCCGGGCGGTACAGGGCCAGCAGCTTGCCGGCCTTGGTATCGAGGTCGCCGGCCTTGAGGGCCTGGCCGATCAGGGCCGCCAAGGGGTCCCGGCCCGGCTTGAAACCGGCGGGAACCAGGAGGATGAGGGCATCGCAGACCTGCGCGGATGCACCGGCGAGGTCCAGGGACTTGAGTTCGAAGTTCATAATGGCGTTTTCCTGACGAGCAATGTTATTCGATTCCTCCATCCGCAAGGAGCTGGCACGCAGCTTTGGCGCCACGCTGATCGTTCTGGTCACCGTTGTCATGACCATGACGCTGATCCGCACACTGGGCATGGCCTCGCGCGGCAGCTTCAATCCGTCGGACGTGATGCTGGTCATGGGCTACACGCTGCTGTCCTTCCTGCCCAACATCATGACCATGGGCCTGTTCGTCGCCATCGTCATGACGCTGTCGCGCCTGTACACCGACAGCGAGATGGTCATCTGGTTCTCCAGCGGCATGGGCCTGTTCAACCTGCTGCGTCCCCTGCTGCGTTTCGCCTGGCCCATCCTGCTGGCCATCGCCACCCTGGCCATGTTCGTGCTGCCCTGGTCCAACCAGCAGGTTGAGAACATGCGCGCCCAGTACGAAAGCCGCGGCGACCTGGAACGCGTGCAGCCCGGCCAGTTCCAGGAATCGGCTGGCGGCACCCGTGTCTTCTTCGTCGAGAAAAGCCTGCTTAACGAGTACAGCGCCAGGAACGTCTTTGTCGCCACCACCGAAAACGGCAAGGAGACGGTGACCTCGGCGCGCAGCGGCTACACCGAGCTGATCGGCAACGACCGTTTCCTGGTGCTGGAAAACGGCCAGCGCCTGGAGAGCACCCAGGGCAAAGGCGAGGTGAAGATCGGCGAGTTCGAACGCTACAAACTGCGTGTGGCGCAGGACCCGCTGGGTGGCAAGATCGATGTCCCGCTGGGCAACATCTCCACGCTGGCGCTGATCCGCAACCCGACCTCCCCGGCCTACCTGGGCGAGATCTCGATGCGCCTGGGTTTCGTGCTGGCCGCGCTCAACCTGTCCGTGCTCGCGCTGGCTGCCACGCGCGTCAACCCGCGCGTGGGGCGCTCGGGCAACCTGATGTTTTCGCTGCTGCTGTTTCAGGTCTATCTGAACCTGCTGACCCTGGGGCAGACCTGGATCGCCTCCGGCAAGTTCGGTTTCCTGGCCTACAACGTGCTGTTGCACGGCGGCATGCTGGCCGCCGGCCTGCTCTGGCTGGCCAAGCGCCAGTACAACTGGGGCTGGCGCCTGCGCCTGCCCCAGCGCAAGGCGGCAACCCCATGAACACCATCCGCCGCCTGATCCACGCAGAGATGTTCACGGCCGTGGTCTTCGTCACGCTGGGCTTCCTGGCGCTCTTCGCCTTCTTCGACTTCGTTGACCAGCTGCCCACCATCGGCCGCCCGGGCCTGTCCGCCGGGTATCAGGTGCCGCAGGCCGCCAGCTACGTGGCCCTGCTGGTGCCCAACCACCTCTACGAGCTGCTGCCCATCACCGTGCTGATCGGCACCATCTACGTCATGACGCGGCTGGCGCAGAGTTCTGAATTCACCATCCTGCGCACCAGCGGGCTGGGCCCCTGGCGCGCGCTGCGCATGCTGCTCATCGCCGGCTTCACCTTCGCCCTGCTGACCTTCGTCATCGGCGACTACCTGGCCCCCTGGGCCGACCGCACGGCCCAGCTGCTCAAGGCGCGCTACGAAGGCAAGCTCAGCGTGGGCCAGACCGGCGCCTGGCTGCGCGAGCGCGAGCCCTATGCCCAGTTCGCCGTCAACGTCGGCTCGCTGAACTCCGACGGCGATATGCGCGATGTGCGCATCTTTGAATTCGACAACCAGAGTGCCCTGGTCTCGATGACACACGCGCCGCTGGCGCGCTTCATGCCCGACGACGCCTGGCAGCTCGAAAATGCCGAGCGTACCGAGTTCAACGCGCCCGGCCTGGCCCTCAGCCGGGTCGAACGCACCCGCGTGCCGGCGTTCCGCTGGCCCACGGGCATCTCGGCCGAGATGGTCTCGGCCGCCGTGCTGCGACCCGAGCGCATGAGCACCATCGACCTGTTCCAGTACATCCGCCACCTCAAGGAAAACGCCCAGACCGCCGAGCGCTACGAGATCGAGTTCTGGAAAAAGGTGTTCTACCCGCTGAGCTGCCTGGTGATGGTCATGCTGGCCCTGCCCTTTGCCTACCTGCACTTCCGCAACGAGGGCATCTCCCTCTACGTCTTCGGCGGCGTGATGGCCGGCATCAGCTTCTTCTTCCTCAACAACGTGTTCGGCTACATCGGCGAGCTGCAGCACTGGATTCCCTGGCTCACGGCCGCCGCCCCCGGCATGATCTACATGCTGATCTCCCTCACCGCCTTCGGTTGGCTGGTGCTCAGAAGGTAACTTTCATGCAACACCCGGTGCCGTCACGCGGCCTCATCCTCTTCGCGCACGGCTCGCGCGACCCGCAGTGGCGCGCTCCCATGGAAGCCGTGGCCGTACGCGCCGCAGCGCTCGAATCCGCTGCCATCGTGCGCTGCGCCTACCTGGAGCTCATGGAGCCTGACCTCCCCGCCTGCGCCGCCGGGATGGTGGCGCAGGGCGTCACGGCCATCACCATCGTGCCCATGTTCCTCGGCGTGGGCCGTCATGCCCGCGAAGACCTGCCCCTGCTGGTGGCCGAATTGCGGCGCCTGTACCCGCAGGTGGGCTTCGAATTGCGTCCGGCCATCGGCGAGGACGAGCGGGTGGTCGACATGCTCGCACGCATCGCACTAGCCGACAGCTAAGGGCCTGCCGGCCCTACGTACAATCGGCCGGGACTCAAGCGCCGCCCATGACCCGACCTCCTCTACGCAACCGCACCGTCTTCCTGCTCGTCCTGGGCGCCTCCCTTGCCGTAGCCCTGCTGCCCGTGATCTGGCCGCAGCTCGACATCGCCGTCGCCGCCTATTTCCTGCAAGCCGCGCCGCCGATCAACCCAGCCAAGTGGCTGTGGGTTGAACTGGTCAACGAATACGTCCCGGACATCTTCCGCAGCCTGGCCCTGCTGAGCATCGCGGGCTGGATCGTCATCAGCCTGCTGCGGCGTTCGCGCCGCGCCGGCATCGCCCTGGCCTTCGTGGGCATCGCCCTGACGCTGGGCCCCGGCTTCTCCACCTGGGCGGTCAAGGAGCACACCCTGCGCGCACGTCCTTTCGACGTGGTCCAGTTCGGCGGCGACCGCCAGTTCACCCCGGCCCTGACGCAGGCCCAGCAGTGCAGCGACAACTGCGCCTTCACCAGCGGCCACGTGGCCTGCGGCTTCTTTTTCGTCTCGCTCATGCTGCTCGACCCGCGCCGCCGCTGGCGCTGGATCGCCGGCGGCCTGGTCGCCGGCGCGCTGGTGAGCGTGGCGCGCATGTCGGTCGGGGCGCACTGGCTCAGTGATGCGCTCTGGGCCCTGCCCATCACGCTGCTCGCCAGCGGGCTGGTCTGGGTGGTCCTGAGTTACGTCTACAAATACGGGCAGCCGCCCGGAAAGGTGTGAGCCCATGGCTGCCCTGCACCCCCTGATCCGCCTGATGCGCCCGCACCAGTGGCTCAAGAACGTCTTCGTCTTCGCCGGCCTGATGTTCAGCCAGGCCTGGAACAACGGCCCGCTGGTCTCGCGCGTGCTGTACGCCTTCCTGGCCTTCTGCTGCTTCTCCAGCCTGGTCTACATCCTCAACGACTGGCGCGACCGCGCCGCCGATGCCCAGCACCCAAGCAAGCGCCTGCGCCCGCTGGCCAGCGGTGTCGTCAGCCCGCGCCAGGCGCTGATCCTCGCCACCGTGCTGCTGCTGACCGGCGTGGGCCTGGCCTGGGGCAGCCGTGCGTTGCTGCTCATCCTGACGCTCTACGTCGTGCTCAACCTGGCCTACAGCTGGCGCCTCAAGCACGTGCCGGTGGTGGATGTCTCCATCATCGCCAGCGGCTTCATGCTGCGCCTGCTGGCCGGCACGGTAGCCGTGGGCATCCCGCCTTCGCGCTGGCTGCTGCTCACCGGCCTCTTCATCGCGCTCTTCCTGGGTTTCTCCAAACGCAAGGCCGAAACCTTCCACGAACCGGAGCAACAGCGCGCCGTGCTGGAACACTACCCGCCTGCCCTGCTCGACACCTACATCGCCGCCACCATGACGGCCACCGTCATCACCTACGGCTTGTATGCCACCAGCATCGAAGCGCTGCAGCAGCACGGCGAGCGCCTGGTCTACACCGTGCCGGTAGTGGTCTTCGGCCTGCTGCGTTATGCCTACCAGGTGCACCGCGGCCGCGGCGAGGACGTCTCGCGCGACCTGCTGCGCGACCCCTGGATCCTGGCCGCCGGCATCGCCTGGCTGGCGCTGTTCCTGGGCTCGCGGTTCTGGCGCTAGGGCCGGTTCACACTTGAGCACGAACAGGCATCCCGCTTGAAACTGCCACTCAAGTCCCTGCTGCTGATCATCGGTGGCGCCGCCACCGTCTACGCCCTGGTGCTGCTGCTCAGCGGCGACACCGCCACCGGCGCCCGGCTCTCCGTGCTGTGGTCGCCGGCCGGCGCGCTGGCGGCAGCCCTGTGCATGCTCAACTACCTCCTGCGCGGCCAGCGCTGGCGCCTGTGGATGGCGCACTACGGCCGCCCGCTGCCGCCGCTCCAGGGCCTGCGCCTTTATCTCGCCGGCTACACCTTCACGCCCACCCCCGGCAATGTGGGCGAAGCCGCGCGCGGCCTGCTGCTGCGCCAGCCGCTGGGCGCGGCCGACAGCCTGGCCATCTTCGGTGCCGAGCGCGTGGCCGACCTGCTGGCCCTGCTGCTGCTCACGCTACCGGGCCTGTGGTGGCTGGCGCAACTGCCCGGCGCGGCGGCCTGGCAGCTGCAGCTCGTGGCCGTCCTTGCCACTGTGGGCCTGTTCGTGCTGATCCTGCTCTTCAAGTTCAGGCAGGTCCTGTTCACCCGCCTGCCCTGGCTGCACGCCGCCTGGCGCTGCCTGGCCACGCGTCCCTGGACCTGGCTGGGCCTCACGCTCGTGGCCTGGGCCGCGCAAGGCCTGGCCACCTGGCTGGTCTGTCGTGAACTCGGGCTGACCATCGATCCGCTGCTGGCCACCGGCTTCTACGCCCTGGCCATGGTGGGCGGCGCGCTCTCGCTGCTGCCGGCCGGCCTGGGCGGCACCGAAGCCCTGCTGACCGGCCTGCTGGTGCTGCAGGGCAGCGCGCTGGCCACGGCCGTCGCCATCACCGTGCTGGTGCGCCTGCTCACGCTCTGGCTGGCGGTGGCCATCGGCGCGCTGGCCCTCCTATATAGTGCGGCCGTCTCCCGCGATATTTCCCTGCGCTGATGTCCTCCTCTTCCACCGACGCCTCCTTCAACCTGCCGCGCTGGCTGCTCGTCACCGCATTGGCCGCGCTGGCCGTGCGCCTGTGGCTCGCCGCCGCCCTGCCCATCACGGGCGACGAAGCCTTCTTCTACTGGTGGGGCGTCTACCCCGACTGGGGCTACTACGACCACCCGCCCATGGTGGGCTGGCTGATCTGGCTCATGCGCACGCTCTTCGGCGAAGCCACCTGGGCCATCCGCCTGCCGGTGGTGCTCCTGCCCCTGGCCCTGGGCGGCCTGCTGTGGTGGACCTTCAAGCCGATGAACCGCGAGCGCGCGGCCTGGGGCGTGCTGCTGTTCTGGCTGGCGCCGATCAACTGGCTCAACGCGCTGATCACCACCGACACCCCGCTGCTCTTCTGGTCGGTGCTGTCGGTCGCCATGCTGCTGCGCGCCGAACGGCGCACACAGATGGACGGCCGCGCCTGGGGCCTGTACGCCCTCTCGGGCTTCTTCATCGGCTGCGCCTTCCTCTCCAAGTATTTCTCGGTGGTGCTGGGCCTGGCCTACCTGGTCTATTTCGCTGCCTTCCGCCGCGAGCGCTGGCCCGCCCTGCTGCTGCTGGTGCTGTGCGCGCTGCCCGGCCCCCTGATCAATCTCCTGTGGAACATGAGCCATGGCTGGTCCAACATCATGTTCAACGCCATCAATCGCAACGAAGACGCCGTCTTCGAACTGCGCAAGCCGCTGACCTACCTGGGCATGCTGGCCTACCTGCTCACGCCGGCCGTGCTGTGGCTGGGTCTCAAGCACCGCGGCGTGCTCGCGGCCACGGCGCGCCAGCTGCCCCTGGTCAGCGTGCTCATCGTGGTGCCCCTGCTGTTCTTCGCGCTGCTCTCGCTCAAGAAGGTGGTGGGCCTGCACTGGGTGCTGTCCTTCTACCCCTTCGTCTTCGTGCTGCTGGCCTTCGCGCTGCCCCAGGCCGCGCTGCGCCACTGCGCCCTGGGCCTGGCTGCCTTCACCGCCCTGCATGTGCTGCCCCTGGGCGGCATCGCGCTGACCCATGTGGAGCAATGGGCGGGCAAACCACGCTACTTTGCCATCGTGCGCGCCTTCAAGACGCCCGAGCTGCTGGCCCAGGTCCGCACACCGGATTCCGTGCTCATGGCCGACGGTTATTCACCCGCCGCCGTCTACGGCTACGTGAGCGGGCAGTACGTGCCCGTCTTCGGCCCCGGCAAGTTCCACGCACGCCAGGACGACCTGCTGGTCGACTATTCCGTCTACCAGGGCAAGACCATCCGCGTGCTGCTGTCCGACCCGCCGGTGATGGGTGACTTCACCCCTTATTTCGACAGCGTGCAGGCCTACACCGCGGTGCAAAGCGGCATCACCTTCCACTACGTCGAAGGCCGCAACTTCAATTTCGAGGCCTATCGCCAGGGCGTGCTGGCCGAGGTCTTCCGGCGCTACTACAACATCCCCACCTGGCTGCCCATGACCGGCTGCCCCTACTGCGTGCGCTACTGCGGCCAGGTCTCATGTCCGAAACCGTGAGCGAAGCAGCGCCAGGGACCATCGTCGCAGCCTTCGACTTCGACGGCACCCTGACCTGGCGCGACACCCTGCTGCCCTTCCTGCGCCGTCTGCTGGGCACGCCCACCCTGCTGTGGGTGCTCTTCATCTGCAGCCCCTGGCTGGCCGCCTACGCCCTGCGCTTCACCAGCAACCACCGCGCCAAGGCGGTGCTGCTGCAGGCCAGCCTGGCCGGCCGCACGCAAGCCGAGGTGCAGCGCTGCGCCCAGGCTTTCGTGCGCGAGTATCTGCCCCTGCAGTGGCGTCCCTGGGCCATGCACCATCTGGTGGAGCACCAGCAGCAGGGCCACCGCTGCATCATCGTCAGCGCCTCCACCAGCCTCTACATGCATCTGGCCGGCGCCAGCCTGGGCGTGGACGCCGTGCTCTGCACGGAGATGGAAGTGGTGGACGGCCGCTACACCGGCCGCATGGCCACGCCCAACTGCCACGGCGAGGAGAAAGTGCACCGGCTGCAGACCTGGCTGGCGACCGAGTTCGGCGCGGCACAGCCCGTGCTGCACGCCTATGGCGACACCTCGGGCGACCGGCCCATGCTGCACCTGGCCAGCGTGGCCTGGTACCGCGAAAAACCCTGGCAACACGGCTGAACCCATAAGCGCCACGCAGGCATTGCATCAGCGCCAGGCACGCTTGTCTCCCTAGAATGGGTTGCGTTGGGAGCCGCCCGTCAGAGGCAGCCTCATGAATCCCATCGTTTACGAAGGAGACAAGATGAGAAAGCTGCTTTCCACGGCCCTGCTGACCCTGGCCCTCACCCCGGCCGCCTGGGGCCAGGACATCGTGATCGGCCAGTCGGTGCCGCTCAGCGGTTCCAATGCCGACATCGGGCGCGACATGCGCGACGGCGCACAGGCCATTTTCGCCAGGGTCAACGCCGGCAACCAGCTGGGTGGCCGCAAGATCCAGCTCGTGACGCTGGACAACGCCAACAACCGCCAGCGCGCCGCCGAAAACACCCAGCAGTTGCTGGGCCAGCACAACGCCATGGTGCTCTTCGGCTACAACTCGGCCACCAACAGCGTGGACGCGCTGCCGCTGGTGACACAGAACAACATGCTGTTCTTCGCCCCCTTCAGCGGCTCGCTGAGCCTGCGCGGCCACCCCAACGTCTACACCATCCGCGCCTCCTACAAGGACGAGACGCTCAAGATCATGGAGTCCAAGCGCGGCGTCGGGGCGAGCAGGACGGTGGTGCTCTACTACGACGACGAGGTGGGCCGCAGCAACTACGAAGCCGTGGCCGGTGTCTTTGCCGACGCCGGCGCAGAAAAACCGCGCGGCGTGGCCGTCAAGCGCGGCGCGGCGCTCGATGCGGCCGCCGTCGAGGCGCTTACCAAGGACGGGCCCCACTACGTGCTGGCCACCACGCAGTTCAGCGTGGTCGGCGATTACCTGAAGATCGCCAACGACAAGGGCGCGGCGGTGCCGGTGGCGGCGCTGTCCTTCGTCAACCCCGACGAGTTGATCGAATCGGTGGGCAACCTGGCGCGCGGTACCGTGGTGTCGCAGATCATTCCCTCGCCACGCGCTTCCAACCAGATCTCCATGCCGCTGGTGAAGGAATGCGCCGAGGCGCTCAAGGCGCTCAACGGTGCCCGGCTGAACTACACCTCGCTGGAATCCTGCATCGCCGCCAAGGTGCTGGTGACGGCCCTCAAGAAGGCCGGCCCCCAGCCCACGCGCGAAAGCGTGCTGCAGGCCATGGGCACGCTGGGCCGGATGGACCTGCACGGCTACACGCTCACCTTCGGCCCCAACCAGCGCCACGGCAGCACCTGGGTGGAACTGACCATCCTCTCGCGCGGCAACCGCTTCGTGCAGTAAATCCCGCCCGGGCCTGCGCCGGCCCGGCGCAGCCGCTCAGAGATGGCTGCAGAAGGCCGGTGCGCTGCCCCACCGGTCCGCGCGGCCGTCCACATAGGTGATGGACAGGCGCGAGAGCGCCTCGTCGTCGAGCTCGTCGATGCAGCCCAGGTTCACGCCGTACATCTTGCCGATGGGCGTCTCGGTGCCGATGCCGAAGGCACGCACGCCGCAGTGCCGGCAGAAGTAATGCTGGTTCTTGCGGGTGTTGAACAGGTACTGGGTGAGTTCGCCTTCGCCGGCCAGCAGGCGGAAACCGCCCTCCCTGGCCACGGCCGGCCAGAAACGCGTGCGCCGGCAGATCGAGCAGTTGCAGCGGTAGGTGCTCTGCGTGAGGTCCAGCTCGGCCTCGAACTGGATGGCCCCGCAGTGGCAGCTGCCTCGGTAGGTTTTCAGCATGATCGGCTCCCTGACAGATGGTTTGCGCCTCCAATTGTGCAGGCTGGCAACTGGCAAGCAGCTGCCAGCACTTAGACCCGCAAGGCATAATAAAACCCGGTTTTATCCGGAATCCACCATGAACCTGCACCAGTTCCGCTTTGTCCAGGAAGCGGCGCGCCACAACCTGAACCTGACCGAGGCGGCCAAGGCCCTGCACACCTCGCAGCCGGGCGTGTCCAAGGCCATCATCGAACTGGAAGAAGAGCTGGGCATCGACATCTTTGCCCGCCACGGCAAGCGCCTCAAGCGCATCACCGAGCCGGGGCAGCAGGTGCTCAAGAGCATCGAACTCATCATGCGCGAGGTGGGCAATCTCAAGCGCATCGGCGAACAGTACAGCGCGCAGGACAGCGGCACTCTCTCCATCGCCACCACCCACACCCAGGCGCGTTACGTGCTGCCCGAGCCCGTGGCCAAACTGCGCGCGGCCTGGCCCAAGGTCAACCTCTCGCTGCACCAGGGCAACCCGGACCAGGTGGCGCGCATGCTCATCGACGAGATCGCCGAGATCGGCATCGCTACCGAGTCGCTGGCCAATTACGACGAGCTGGTCACCCTGCCCTGCTACGAATGGGAGCACGTGCTGGTGCTGCCGGCCAACCACCCTCTGGCGGCCAAGGAGCGGCTCAGCCTGGAAGACCTGGCCAGCGAACCGCTCATCACCTACCACCCCACCTTCACCGGCCGCACCCGCATCGACCAGGCCTTTGCCCAGCGCAAGCTGGAGCCGCGCATCGTGCTCGAAGCCATCGACTCGGACGTGATCACTACCTACGTCAAGCTGGGCATGGGCCTGGGCCTGGTGGCCGAGATGGCCGTGCGCAACCTGCCGGCACAGGGCACGGGCGACGAGCTGGTGGTGCGCCCGCTGGGCACGCTCTTCGGCAAGAACGTCACACGCGTGGCCTTCAAGAAAGGCGCCTACCTGCGCAACTTCGTCTACGAATTCGCCCAGCTGCTTAGCGACCGCCTGCAGCGCGATCTGGTGGCGCGTGTCATGCGCGGCGAACACACCGACTACGAGCTTTGAGTATCCTTTCATCATGACCATCAGAACACCCGCCCTCAAGAGCCGCCTGCCCAACGTGGGCACCACCATCTTCACCGTCATGTCCGCGCTGGCCACCGAAAAAGGCGCCGTCAACCTGGGCCAGGGTTTCCCGGATTTCGAGGGCGACCCGCGCCTGGTGGACGCGGTCACCCAGGCCATGAAAAGCGGCCTGAACCAGTACCCGCCCATGACCGGCGTGCCCGCCCTGCGCGAGGCCGTCGCGAAAAAGAACCAGGCGATCTACGGCCACACGTACGACGCCAACACCGAGATCACCATCACCGCCGGCGCCACCCAGGCCATCCTGACCATCATCCTGGCCATCGTGCACCCGGGTGACGAGGTCATCGTGCTGGAGCCCTGCTACGACAGCTACGTGCCCAATATCGAACTGGCCGGCGGCGTGGTGGTGCGCGTGCCGCTCACGCCCGGCACCTTCCGCCCCGATTTCGGCAAGATCGCTGCGGCCATCACGCCCAAGACCCGCGCCATCCTCATCAACAGCCCGCACAACCCCAGCGGCATGGTCTGGACGAAAGAGGAAATGCTGCAGCTGCAGGAGCTGCTGGACCCGACCGACATCCTGGTGATTTCCGACGAGGTCTACGAACACATGGTGTTCGACGGCAAACAACACGAAAGCGCGGCGCGTTTCCCCGCGCTGGCCGCGCGCAGCTTCATCGTCAGCAGCTTCGGCAAGACCTACCACGTCACCGGCTGGAAGGTGGGTTACGTCGCCGCGCCCGCGCCGCTCTCCGCAGAGTTCCGCAAGGTGCACCAGTTCAACGTCTTCACCGTCAACACCCCGGTACAGCACGGCCTGGCCGCCTACATGGCCGACCCGAAACCTTATCTGGAACTGCCCGCCTTCTACCAGCGCAAGCGCGACCTGTTCCGCGAAGGTTTGAAGAAAACGCGCTTCAAGATGCTGCCCGGCCAGGGAACCTATTTCCAGTGCGTGGACATCTCGGCCGTGAGCGATCTGAACGAGGCGGATTTCTGCAAGTGGCTCACCAGCGAGATTGGCGTGGCCGCCATTCCGCTCTCGGCCTTCTACGGCAACGGCTTCGACCAGAAGGTGGTGCGCTTCTGTTTTGCGAAGAAGGACGAGACGCTGAACACCGCGCTGGAGCGCCTGGCGCAGCTGTAGCCCTTCCCCATCAGCGTTCAGCCCGGGTTGTCAGCCAAGCTTGACTGCAGGCAGAAAGAAAATATACTTGGACGTATACTTGTTGACCTGATAAGCACTGCAGGAGTTCAAGCCATGTCCCAAATCACTCTGTATCTGGACGATGCCACCCAGGCCCTGGTGGAACAGGCGGCGCAAGCCCATGGCGTCTCGAAAAGCCGCTGGGTGGCGGACATCATCCGTAAATACGCGTCCCATGAATGGACGGCGGATTGCCTGGCCTTGGCTGGCCGTTTTCCCGACTTTCCCTTGCGCGAAGAAAACCCCGTCGCAACGACCCCCGATACGCCGCGCCTCGGGTTTTGAGCCATGCTGGTCCTGGATACCAACACCATCAGCTACTACTTCCGGGGCGACCCGCAGATCGTGCCGCGTCTGCAAGCCATGCGGCCGGCTGATCTCGGTGTGCCGGCCATTGTGGAATACGAACTGCGCTACGGCCTGCTACGCCTGCCTCAAGCTGCAGCCGCGCCGCGTTTGACGGCCTTGGCGCAATTTCTGCAAGCCATGCAGAAATTGCCATTTGATGCTGAATGTGCCGAGCATGCAGCCCGCATCCGCGCTGATCTGGAAGCGGCAGGCACCCCCATCGGCCCGCACGACACGCTGATCGCCGCCACGGCCCTGCGTCATCAGTCCACCCTCATCACACGCAATGTCCGCGAGTTTTCCAGAGTACCGGGCCTGCAGTACGCGAACTGGCATACGGATTGAATCGTTCAGTCCCGCCTGTAAAACCGGGCGGCCGCGGCGCTCAACGCCAGAGCTTGCCGCAGAGCCCGCGGTACACAAAGGGCTGTGTGGGTGCGCCGGGTTGTGTGCCCACAGGCTCCAGCGACACAGCCAGTTCCACCGCCGGGAAAAACACCTGCTCGGCGGTTTCCCTCAGTGCCAGGTGCGTGAACTTGCCGTCGGGCAGCGGCCCAACCGCCTCCACCACGCCCGCCTTGTCGATGCGCCACAGGTACAGCGTCTGCCCCTGCGGCACGGCCACCGGCGTGACCTGCTTGATGTCCACCACCTTGCCCCGCCGCAAGCTGGAAATGATCAGGCCCGGCTGCCCCTGCGCGGTCGCCAGCACGCCCACATAGCTGTCGGGCAAGGCCATGTCACGCTGTCTATCGCCGTGGGCTTGCCACAGGACCGGCACCAGGGTGCCCATCAACAGCCCCAGGGCCAGGGCGCCCGCAGGCGCCGGGGCCAGCAGGCGACGCCACCAGGAAGTGGCCCCAGCCGCGGGCGCGGTATCTGTCGCCCGTGTTATCCGGCGCCACAGCTCTGTGCTGGGCGCCTGGGCCGGCAAGGCACGGTGCAGCGGCGCCAGGCGTTGCGTCCATTCGTTCACCGCGGCCACCAACGCAGGCTGGTGCCGCATGACGGCTTCGAAGCGCTGGCGCGCCCGGCCGCGCAAGCTGCCCGCCACATAGGCCGCGGCCAGTGGCTCGATGGCCGACGGGTTCCGGTACCAGTTCATGCCAGTGCCTCCATGCAGCCCTTGAGTCGCATCAGACTGCGCCGTGTCCAGGCCTTGACGGTCCCCAGGGGCCGCTGCATGCGCAGGGCAATCTCGGCCTGGGTCAGGCCATCGTAGAAAGACAGCAGCAGCGCCCGCCGGGGTTCGGGCTCCAGGGTCTCCATGCAATGCCCCAGTTGCGCGCCGTCTTCATGCGCCAGCAACTGCTCCATGGGGGAGCCGCTTTCATCCTGCAGGTCGTGCATCTGCTCGTCGCCGTTCTCGTCCTGCCAGTGCAAGGGCTGTTCGGGTTTGCGTTTGCGCAGCAGATCGATGGCCCGGTGGCGCGTGACCACGCACAACCAGGCCAGCGTCAGCTGTTGCCCGGGTGCTGCCGCCGCGGACTGGTTCCAGACCGTGACGAACACCTCTTGCAGCACGTCCTCGGCCATGGCGCGCTCTTGCGTCACGCGCAAGGCCACCGCCATCAGCCGGCTGGCCACCAGACGGTAGAGGGCTTCAAACGCCCTGGCATCACGCAGGGCGATACGTGCCAGCAGCGAAGCTACTTCATCACGGTCGTCCATCAGGGGCACTCTCCAGGGTGACGTGGCGCTGGAGAGCATACCCGACCCGTATGCGCTCCAGCCACGCCCCCGGCCTTCTCAATACGCCGCTTGGGGCACGGCCACCGGCTTCTCGGAAATCACGTGCCACACACCGCCCATGCCGTTGCCATTGCGGTCACCGGCCTTGCTGTCCCCCGCGAAGTAGTAGAGCGGCTTGCCGTTCACCGTCCATTGGCGTGCGCCGTTGGCGTCGATCAGGCCGAACTCGCCCTTGGCAGCCGCACCGGGCTTGGCGACGAAGGCCGGCCAATTCACCAGGCAACCACCGCTGCAGTTGCTCTTGCCCACGCTGTCCTTGTCGAAGATGTAGACCGTGCGGCCTGCCGCGTCCGCCAGCACACCGTCACGCATGACCGGCTGCGCCTGGGCCGCACCGGCGAGCAAAACGGAAAACGCAAAGGCGGCAAAAAGAGAGCTTTTTTTCATGATGTCCTCGTCCTGAAAGGTTGGATGGATGGGCCGCACCATTGCGTCCCACCTTTAGAACGGAGCGAATTGGCGTATGGATGCAGGGGCCTGAAAAAATATTTGCACCGGTGGCCGGCCGCAAAACCCCAGCGTCTCTGCCGCACAGCAGGCTTAAACTGTTCGCCTGACTGTCAAGAACCTGACCACGGCACGGGCGTGCCTGGCCCAACCGTGAGATTGAACATGAACGAACGTCAACGTGTATGGCTCGGTTCGGGGCTGGTGCTCCTGCAGTTCGGCCTGCTGGCCGTGCTGGCCCTGATGGCCTGGCCCGCCGCAGAGAACGGGGCCATCCCGCTGGCCGCCTGGGCCGCGGCCGCGGGGGCCTTGCTGCTCTTCGGCTGGACCCTGCGCGCCAACCGGCTGGGCAACTTCAACATCCACCCCCGCCCGCGCGTGGGCGGCACGTTGGTCACCAGCGGCCCCTACGGCTGGATACGCCACCCCATGTACACCGCCTTCCTGCTCGGCACCTGGGCCCTGGCATGGACAGCCGCCAGCGAGGAAGCCTGGCTGGCCTGGTGGACACTGTCGCTGGTACTGTGGTTCAAGTCCACGCTGGAAGAACGCTGGATGCTGGCGCAGCACCCGGGGTATGTGCACTACCGGGAGCAGACCAAGCGGTTTGTGCCTTGGGTGTATTGATCCAGAGCGACCCGATCAGCACTGATTCATTCCAGACCAATATGGGACTGAAAGCAGATATCGATGAGGCTGTGCAGCACTGGGATCGTTCTCCGTGGCGCATTAAGGTCTTTCTCGTCATAGCACTCTTTCTTACGACGACGTCCCTAGCGTCGCTTTCCGAAGCTGTATTCAAATGGAAAGGCTTCATTCTTGACGCACTGACGTTCTACCAGACGTGGATCAGTCACCCGCTAGTCGAACTTATTCAAGGTCTCGTCGGCCGTCCTCTGCCTCCCAACTTTGTAGACAATGCCATCGTCATGGGGTTGTTCTTTGGAGGCCTGATTCGTGGCCACTTGTTGCGCAATCTGCCGCGAGTCCGGCTTGTCGCCGAAGTCGCATTTTTCATTGGTGCATATGCGCTAATGCTCTATGCATTTGCCATTGATCGCCCTGCCCAAAGAGAGATGAGCAGCTGGTTTTTTTATCCAATCTTTTTGCTAGTCGCATATGGACTCTCCAAGGGCGCCGAACGGATATTGGCTCTCTCGTACATGCTTATCCCCGTTTTTGGAATTGCTGTTATCGCAGCAATATCGGCAGGTCTTTCGAAATGATGCCAACCATGCACTTCGACACCGATGCTAAGCACGCTTCGTTTTTCGCAATCTACGACTCTTTGTTCTGCGCCACTTAACACTGAATCGGATTCCGGCAAAACTTCTCCAGCTCCCGCACCGCCGCCTTGCCGGCCACCGCGTTCTTCGCCTTCGGGCCCACATCCAGGCTCAGCTTGAACTCGTACTTGCGGAAGAAATCGTCGAACAGTTCGCCGCCCAGCGTGGCGTAAGCCGTCAGTGTGTCGGCCTTGGCGTCGTGCTCCAGCAGCACGGCGCACAGGGGCTGCTCGGCCGGGCCGTTGAGCACACGCGCGCCCTGGGCCGGGTCGTACTGGCTGTGTTCGGCGCAGCAGTGGATGAGGTTGTCGGCCACGCCCTTCTTGGCCTTGCTCTTGCGAAAGCTGATGAAACTCACCTGCTGCGTGGGGTAGACCAGCTGGTGTGCGCAGATGGCGCTGAAGGCCACGAGGTTGCGTTGCGGCCCCACGCCACCGGGCCAGACATAACTCTCCTTGGTCTTGGTGCTCAGCGGCTGCGGCTGTGCGGGTTTGCCCAGATTGAGCAGGAAAACCGGCGTGGCCTCGAAGGGGTAGTGGAAGACGTAGTTGGTCTGGGGCTTGAGCTGGCTGGCCTTGATCGGGTCGCCGAACTCATCGGTGAGCAGCACGCGGGCGTAGGCTTTGGGTTTGGCGTCGGCGCCGAAGGCCGGCAGGGCCACAGCCGCCGTGAGGCAGGCCACGCTGGTGGAACAGGTCTCGACGAACTGGCGACGGTCCATGGGCGCTCCTCGGGCAGCGACCGGCGGGATGGCCGGATGCGGCCCAATTTATCTGGGGCCGCCTTCCCCTGTCAAGCGCTCAGGTACCCCGGCGCGCTTCGCGTCGCGCGATCCAGAGCGTGGCGCCGGCGATGATGATGCCGCCGATCAGCGAGTGGCTGGTGGGCACGTCGGCAAACACCAGCCAGCCCATCAGCGCGGCCCAGAGCAGGTCCAGGAACTTGACGGACTGGGTGGCCGAGATGTCGGCCACGACGTAGGAGCGCATCAGCAGGTAGTGCGCGCCACTGCCCAGCACACCGCAGAGCATGTAGCCCGCCCATTGCACCGCCGTGACGGGCTGCCAGTTGAGCAGGGCCAGCGGCAGGCTCAGGATGGTGACGGTGATGGACTGCCAGAGCACGATGACACCGGCCGACTCATAACGCGTGAGCGCCTTGCTGATCAGGAAGGAGGCCGCAAACATGGGCGCCGAGGACAGCATGACCAGGTTCCACCAGCCGCCCTGGCCGCTCAGGTTGGGCCCCACGACGATGAGCACCCCCGCAAAGCCGATGCCCGCCGCCAGCCAGCGCTCCCAGTGCATGGGTTCGCGCAGGAAGAGCCAGGCACCGAGCATGATGAAGATGGGGGTGGTGAAGCCCATGGCCGTGGTGTCGGACAGGGAGATGTGCGGGATGGCCGTGAACCAGATGCCCAGGCCCGTGGCGTGGACAAAACCGCGCACGAACTGCCCGCGTATGTTCTGGGGCATCCACGCCGCCATGCCGCTGCGCAGCACCAGGGGCAGCAGCACGATGACCCCGCAGAGGTAACGCAGGAACTGCGACTGCAGCGGCGGGATCTGCGTGGTGAGGTAACGCGTCATGGTGTTGAGCAGCACAAAACACAGACCGGCCGCCACGGACCAGAGCAGGCCCTGCACCGTCGGGTCGAGCCGGCCCGCGCGGTGCCGCGTCAGGTCCATGCGCCGCCGCCAGGGGCTGCGCTGAGGCTTCTTGGGGTGTACACGGGCGCGCATCGGCCCAGTTTATCCCTGGCTTGCGTGTCGGCCTGTCGCTCATGTATACTTGGTAAGTAGTCTATTACTTACCAAACCATTCCATGGCTTCTCCCACCCCTCGACTGGCAACGGCTTCCCGGCAGGCCGAGATCGTCTCGGCCGCCTTGCGCCTGGCCCAGGAGCGCAGCCCGGCCCTGATCACCACCACGGACATTGCGCAATCCGTCGGCGTGACCCAGGGGGCCCTGTTCAAGCACTTCGAGAACAAGGAGGCGATCTGGCTGGCCGCCATGGAGTGGGTGCGCGAGAACCTGATGCACGAAATCCAGACGGCGGCAGCCGCCAGCCCGGAGCCGCTGCAGGCCCTGCGCAAGGTGTTCGACGCGCATGTGGGTTTTGTGTCGCACCATCCCGGCGTGCCGCGGTTGATCTTCCATGAACTGCAGCAGCCGGCGGACTCGCCCCTCAAGGAGAGCGTGCGCGGCCTGATGAAAAGCTACCGCCAGTTGCTGCTGAACCTGATCAAGCAGGCGATCCAGGCGGGGCAGTGCGACCCCGATCTGGATGCCCCGGCGGCGGCAACGATGTTCGTCGGCATCATGCAGGGCCTGGTCATGCAGTCCATGCTCAGTGGCCATGTCTCCACCCTGCGCTCCGAAGCGCCCCGTGTCTTCGATCTCTACCTGCGCAGCCTGCGCACCCCCGTATGAAAAAACTCAAGTCACTCCCGCCGCGGCTGCTGGTGCTGCTCGTCATGGGCCTGCTGCTGCTGGCGGCGCTGGTCTTCATCATCCGCCGCTCCGGGCCGCTGGCCCCGGTGCGCGTAACCGTCGTCACCGCGGCTGAAGCATCCATCATCCCGGCGCTGTACGGCATCGGCACGGTGGAAGCCCGCCGCAGCTACCTGATCGGCCCCACCAGCGCCGGCCGGGTGCTGCGAGTGCTGGTGGACGCCGGTGAGCGCGTGAAGGCCGGGCAATTGCTGGCCGAGATGGACCCGGTGGACCTGCAGCAGCGCGTGGAAGGGATTGAGGCCTCGCTGGCCCGCGCGGCCAGCATGCATGAAGCGGCCCAGGCCCAGGTGGCGGATACCAGCGCCCGGCGCGAGCTGGCCCGGGCCAATGCACGGCGTTACCAGGACTTGGGACAGCAGAACTTCGTCAGCCCGGGTGTGGTGGAAGGCCGGCAGCAGGAACTGCTCTCGGCCGAGGCGCAGGTGCGCGCCGCCCAGGCCAATCTGTCTGCTGCCGCGCAGGACCTGACCCGCCTGCAGGCCGAACGCTCCGCCCTGCAGCAGCAGCGCCGCAACACGCGCCTGCTGGCCACGCAGGACGGTGTGGTGCTGTCGCGTGATGCCGAGCCCGGCTCCACCGTGGTGGCCGGCCAGGCCGTGCTCAAGCTCATCGATCCGGCCAGCCTGTGGATCAAGGCGCGTTTCGATCAGGGCCGTTCAGCCGGGCTGGCGCCGGGTCTGGCCGCCGGGATCGTGCTGCGTTCGCAGCCACACAGCCCGCTGGCGGGCAAGGTCAGCCGCGTGGAGCTGCAGGGCGACAGCGTGACGGAGGAGCGCATTGCGCAGATCAGCTTCGACCAGCCGGTCCCCGGCCTGTCGGTCGGCGAACTGGCCGAGGTCACCTTGCGCCTGCCCGCAACACCACGCGCACTGGTGCTGCCCAATGCCGCCATCCGCCGTCACCAGGGCCAGGCCGGTGCCTGGCTGATGGTGGACGACCAGCTGCGCTTCGCACCGCTGCAGCTGGGCGAGACCAGCCTCGATGGGCAGGTGCGTGTGCTCGACGGTCTGCAGCCCGGCGCGGCGGTCGTCGTGTACAGCGAGAAGGAGATCGGTGCCGACAGCCGCATCAAGGTGGTGCCGACACTCATGGAGCCAGCGCGATGATCAGCCTGGCCGGCCGGGATGTGCTGCACTCCTGGGCCAAGTTCGTCTTCACCGGCATCGGCCTGGGCCTGCTGATCGGCGTCACGCTGACCATGGCCGGGGTCTACCGCGGCATGGTGGACGACGCGCGCGCCCTGCTCAACAACAGCGGCGCCGAGCTCTGGGTGGTGCAGAAAGACACGCAGGGGCCGTATGCGGAGTCGTCCAGCCTGCGCGACGACGTCTATCGCTCGATCCTGGGCATGCCCGGCGTGGCCCGCGCGGCCAACGTGACCTACTTCACCATGCAAGTGCGGCGGGACGGCAATGACGTGCGCGCCATGGTGGTGGGCATGGTGCCCGGCCAGCCGGGCGAAGCCGGTTACCTGGTGGCCGGCCGGCACCTCACGCGCAACCACTACGAGGCCGTGGCCGATGTGAAGACAGGGTTTCGCCTGGGCGACCAGATCCGCATCCGCCGCCACGACTACCGCGTGGTCGGCCTGACGCAGCGCATGGTGTCTTCCGGCGGCGACCCCATGGTCTTCATCCCGCTGGCCGACGCGCAGGAAGCCCAGTTCCTGAAAGACAACGAGGCCATCCTCAACGATCGCGCCCGCACCGCCGCCAACCCTGCCTTGAACCGCCCGGCCGTGCCGGGCCTGCTGGAAGCCGTGCAGGCCGCGCAAAGCAGCAACCACAACGTGAACGCGGTGCTGGTGCAGCTCCAGCCGGGCTTCCACCCGGAGCAGGTGGCCGAACCGATCCGCCGCTGGAAGCACCTGGAGGCCTACACGCGCGAGCAGATGGAGGAGATCCTGGTGGCCAAGCTGATCGCCACCTCGGCCAAGCAGATCGGCATGTTTCTGGTGATCCTGGCCATCGTGAGCGCGGCCATCGTGGCCTTCATCATCTACACCATGACGCTGGGCAAGCTGCGCGAGATCGCCGTGCTCAAGCTCATCGGCACGCGCAACCGCACCATCGCCGGCATGATCCTGCAGCAGGCCCTGGGCCTGGGCCTGATCGGCTTCATCGTGGGCAAGACGGCGGCCACGGTCTGGGCACCCTTCTTCCCCAAGTACGTGCTGCTGGAGACCGGCGACGCCGTGCGCGGCCTGATCGCCGTGATGGTGATCTGCGCCCTGGCCAGCACGCTGGCCATCCGCGTGGCGCTGCGGGTCGACCCTGGCGCAGCGATTGGATAAGGACAGACCATGAGTGAACTGGGTATCCGCATCGAAGGCCTGAGCAAGCGCTACGGCGAAGGCGACGCCGCCGTGCACGCGCTCAAGGACGTCAACATGAGCGTGGCACCGGGCGAGGTGGTGGGCCTGATCGGCCCCTCGGGCTCGGGCAAGAGCACCCTGCTCAAGTGCCTGGGCGCCATCATCGAGCCCACGGCCGGACGCATGACGCTGGGCAACCAGACCATCTATGACAACGGCTGGACCATCCGCGACCTGCGCGCGCTGCGGCGCGACAGCATCGGCTTCGTGTTCCAGGCGCCCTATCTCATCCCCTTCCTGGACGTGACCGACAACGTGGCCCTGCTGCCCATGCTGGCCGGCCAGCCCAACGGCAAGGCCCGTGCGCGTGCGCGCGAGCTGCTGCAGGCACTGGACGTGGCGCACCGCGCCGCCGCCGAACCCTCACAACTCTCGGGCGGCGAACAACAGCGCGTGGCGATTGCCCGCGCGCTGGCCAACCAGCCACCGGTGATCCTGGCCGACGAGCCCACGGCACCGCTGGACAGCGAACGCGCGCTGGGCGTCATGCGCATCCTGAACCAGATGGCCCAGCAGTACCGCACGGCCATCATCGTCGTCACGCACGACGAGAAGATCATCCCGACCTTCAAGCGCATCTATCACATCCGGGATGGGCGGACCTACGAGGAGGCGGGTGAAGGCTTGGCCTTATGACGGGGGCTCAGCTGTTGATCTGCTGCCGTGCTGTCGCCCGGCCTCGGCCTGACGGCCGACCCATGCCTTGTAGTTCCGGCATCACATGGCCTGCGGCCATATGAGCCTGCACTGCAAAGCCTCGCATCAGCTGTTCAGCTGCTGCCAGGCCTTGTCTAAACGCTTCACACTCACCGGCTGCGGCGTGCGCAGTTCCTGGGCGAAGAAGCTCACACGCAGCTCTTCCAGCAGCCAGCGGAACTCCTGCAGGCGCTCGTCCATCACGCCCTTGCGTTCGGCCACCAGGCGCCAGTAACGCTGCTCCTGCGGGCGCAGCTCGGCCAGGCGGGTGGCGTCGCGGGCGGGGTCGGCGCGGTACTTGTCCAGGCGCAGGGTGATGGCCTTGAGGTAACGCGCAAAGTGCTGCAGCTGTGGCCAGGGTGTCTGGATGATGAAACGTTTGGGGCACAGGCGCTGCAGCTGCTGCGCACAGTCGGCCGTGGCGTCCGGTGCGTTTTTCGTGTCCTTGATCTTGCGCGCGGCAGCGGCGTATTCGATGAGGATGACACCGGCCAGGCGCGCCACCTCGTTGGCGATCAGGGTCAGGCGGCCCCGGCCCTCCTCCAGCCGTTTCTTGAAATCGAATTCGTCGGCCGGCAGCGGGTCCAGCAGAAACGCGCGCTCCAGCGCCACGTCGATGATCTGGGCGCGCAGTTCTTCCATCGTCCCCAGCGGCATGTAGGCCACGGCCATCTTCTGCAGATCGGGAATGTTCTTTTCCAGGTACTTGAGCGCGTCCTTGATCTGTAGGGCGAACAGGCGGCGCAGGCCGCCGCGGTGTTTGGCGGCCGCCACCTCGGGTTCGTCGAAGACCTCGATGCCCACGGCCTCGCCCAGGTCGATCAGGGCCGGGAAGCCGATCAGGGTCTGGCCGCTCTTGCGGATTTCCATGAGCTCGGGCAGTTCGCCAAAGGTCCAGGCGGTGTAGCGCTGGTCCGCGGGCACGGTGGGCGCGTTCTTTTCCGTTCGCCCTGAGCCTGTCGAAGGGCTGCGAGCGCCAGAGGCTTCGACAGGCTCAGCCCGAACGGCATTGGGCTGGGCCTGCGACGCCAGCTTGAGTCCGGCCAGGGCCTGGAAGGCACCGCGCGCCTGGGCGCCGAGTTCGGCCTTGAGTGCGCCGAGGTTGCGGCCCGTGCCCATCTGGCGGCCGTGTTCGTCCACCACGCGGAAGTTCATGAACAGATGGGGCGCCAGCATATCGAGCTTGAAGTCCGCGCGCTTGACGTCCAGGCTAGTGATGTCGCGCACCTGCTTGAGCAGCGCGTCGGTCAGGCCACCGCGGCCGAAGGCCTCGGGCGTGCCCATGGTCTCGGCCAGCCTGGTTGCCGATTCGGGCAGGGGCACGAAACGGCTGCGCGGGCGCTGCGGCAGGCTCTTGAGCAGGGCCTGGATCTTGTCTTTCAGCATGCCGGGCACCAGCCACTCGCAGCGATCCTCGTTGACCTGGTTCAGCACGAAGAGCGGCACGGTCACGGTGAGGCCATCGCGCGGATCGCCCGGTTCGTGCAGGTAGGTCGCGGCGCAGTCGATGCCGCCCAGGCGCAGGGTCTTGGGGAAGGCGTTGCTGGTGATGCCCGCGGCCTCGTGGCGCATGAGCTCTTCGCGCGTGAGGCGCAGCAGGTCCGGGTTCTTTTTGCTTTCTTCGCGGTACCAGCGTTCGCACTCGAAACCGCTGCAGATGTCGGCGGGGAGCTGCTGGTCGTAATAGGCGTAGATGAGTTCGTCGTCCACCAGCACGTCCTGCCGGCGCGACTTGTGCTCCAGCTCCTCGACCTGGCGGATCAGCTTCTCGTTCGCAGCGATGAAAGGCAGCTTGGTCTCCCACTCGCCGCCCACAATGCCTTCGCGGATGAAGATCTCGCGCGCGGCCTGCGGGTCCACCCGGCCGTAGTTGATGCGCCGCCCGCTGTAGACCACGATGCCGTAGAGCGTCGCGCGCTCCAGCGCCACCACCTCGGCCGCCTTCTTTTCCCAGTGCGGGTCCAGCAGCTGCTTCTTGAGCAGATGGCCCGCCACCTGCTCGATCCAGCCGGGCTCGATGTTGGCGATGCCGCGGCCGAACAGGCGCGTGGTCTCCACGAGTTCGGCCACCACGATCCAGCGGCCCGGCCGTTTGCTCAGGTGGGCGCCCGGGTGGCGGTGGAACTTGATGCCGCGCGCGCCCAGGTATTCACCGGCGCTGGCCTCTTCCTCCAGCTTGCAGCCGACGTTGCCCAGCAGGCCGGCGAGCATGGACAGGTGCAGTTGTTCGTAGCCGGCCGGTGCCGTGTTGATCTGCCATTTGTGTTCTGTGACGACCGTCAGCAACTGGCTGTGGATGTCGCGCCATTCGCGCACGCGGCGGATGTTGACGAAGTTCTGGCGCAGCAGCTGTTCGTACTGGCGGTTGCTCAGCTTGTGGGTGGCCCCGGCACCGGCCGGGTGGGCGTGCTTGTCACCCCGGGCGTCGTTGATCCACTTCCAGAGCTTGAGATAACCGGTGAACTCGCTCTTCTCGTCGTCGAACTTGGCGTGGGCCTGGTCGGCCTGGGTCTGCATCTCCATGGGGCGGTCGCGCACGTCCTGCACGCTGAGGGCGCTGGCGATGATCAGCACCTCTTCCAGCGCACCGCGGGCCTTGGCCTCCAGGATCATGCGGCCCACGCGCGGGTCCAGCGGCAGCTTGGCCAGTTCACGGCCCATGGGCGTGAGCTCGTTGGCCTCGTCCACGGCGCCGAGTTCGGCCAGCAGCTGGTAGCCGTCGGCGATGGCGCGGCCCGAGGGCATTTCCAGGAAGGGGAAGTCCTCCACCACACCCAGGTGCAGGGACTTCATGCGCAGGATGACACCGGCCAGGGAGGAACGCAGGATTTCGGGCGTGGTGAAACGCTCGCGCCCGGCAAAGTCCTTCTCGTCGTAGAGGCGGATGCAGATGCCGTTGGCCACCCGGCCGCAACGGCCTGCGCGCTGGTTGGCGGCGGCCTGGCTGACCGGCTCCACCATGAGCTGCTCCACCTTGCTACGGAAACTGTAGCGCTTGACGCGGGCCGTGCCGGTGTCAATCACGTAACGGATGCCGGGCACGGTGAGCGAGGTTTCGGCCACGTTGGTGGCCAGCACGATGCGCCGGCCGCTGTGGCTGTCGAACACGCGGTCCTGCTCGGCCTGGCTCAGGCGGGCGAACAGGGGCAGCACTTCGGCATTGCGCGTGATGGCGTTGTGGCTGAGGTGCTTGCGCAGGTGGTCGGCGGCCTCGCGGATCTCGCGCTCGCCGGGCAGGAAGACCAGGATGTCGCCTGCGGCGTTGCCTTGCCAGAGTTCGTCGACTCCATCCGCAATCGCATCGTTGAGGTCGTACTCGCGGCTTTCCTCGTAAGGCCGCCAGCGTTGCTCGACCGGAAAGGTGCGGCCCGAGACCATGATGACCGGCGCCGGGCCCTTGCTGCTGGCAAAGTGCTGGGCAAACCGGTCGGCGTCGATGGTGGCCGAGGTGACGACGATCTTGAGGTCCGGGCGGCGCGGCAGGATCTGGCGCAGGTAACCGAGCAGAAAGTCGATGTTGAGGCTGCGTTCGTGCGCCTCGTCGATGATGATGGTGTCGTAAGCCTGCAGCAGCGGGTCGGTCTGCGTTTCGGCCAGCAGAATGCCGTCGGTCATGAGCTTGACGGAGGCGTCTCTGGACAGGCGGTCCTGGAAACGCACCTTGTAGCCCACGACCTCGCCCAGCGGGGTGTGCAGCTCCTCGGCGATGCGCTTGGCCACCGAACTGGCGGCAATACGGCGCGGCTGGGTGTGGCCGATCAGGCGGGCGCGCTGGCCTACGGGATAGTTGAGCTTGCCGCGGCCCATGGCCAGGGCGATCTTGGGCAGCTGGGTGGTCTTGCCCGAGCCGGTCTCGCCGCAGACGATGATGACCTGGTGCGTTTGCAGGGCGGCCGCGATTTCGTCGCGTTTGGCCGACACCGGCAGCGACTCGGGGAACTCGATTTTCAGGGGAGAGGAACTCAAGGGGCAACTTCAGGGAGAATCGGCAATTATCCCTGCCATTACACCCTCGCCCGCCCTACCCAGCATGTCCGCCGTCTTCAACTTCACCTTCGTGCCCTGGTTCCGCTCGGTGGCGCCCTACATCCACATGCACCGCGGCAAGACCTTTGTGGTGGGCGTCTGTGGTGAGGCCATCGCCGCCGGCAAGCTGCAGCACCTGGCGCAAGACCTGGCGCTGATCCAGAGCATGGGGGTGCGGATCGTGCTGGTGCACGGTTTCCGCCCGCAGGTGAACGAGCAGCTCAAGGCCAAGGGCCATACGGCCAAATACTCCCACGGCATGCGCATCACCGACGAGGTGGCGCTGGACTGCGCGCAGGAGGCCGCCGGCCAACTGCGCTACGAGATCGAGGCCGCCTTCAGCCAGGGCCTGCCCAACACCCCCATGGCCGGCGCCACGGTGCGCGTGCTCTCGGGCAACTTCATCACGGCGCGCCCGGTGGGCATCGTCGACGGGGTGGATTTCCAGCATTCGGGCCTGGTGCGCAAGGTGGACGTGGCCGGCATCAACCGTACGCTGGACATGGGCGCCATGGTGCTGCTCTCGCCCTTCGGCTTCTCGCCCACGGGCGAGGCCTTCAACCTGACCATGGAAGAGGTGGCCACCAGCGTGGCCATGGCCCTGCACGCCGACAAGCTGATTTTCGTGGGCGAGGTGCCGGGCATCCGCATGGACCCGAGCCAGCCCGAAAGCGACGACAACCCCATCGACACCGAACTGCCGCTGGCCGCAGCCGAAAAGCTGCTGGCCGCCCTGCCCGGCGCCACCCTGCCCACCGACACGGCCTTCTACCTGCAGCACTGCGTGAAGGCCTGCAAGGGCGGCGTGGAACGCAGCCACATCATCCCCTTCGCGGTGGATGGCGCGCTGCTGCTGGAGGTGTATGTGCACGATGGCATCGGCACCATGGTGGTGGACGAGAAGCTGGAAGAACTGCGCGAAGCCACGGCCGACGACGTGGGCGGCATCCTGCAGCTGATCGAACCGTTCGAGAAGGACGGCACCCTGGTCAAGCGGGACCGCACCGAGATCGAACGCGACATCGGCAACTACACCATCGTCGAACACGACGGCGTGATCTTCGCCTGCGCCGCGCTCTACCCCTACCCGGAAGCCAAGACCGCCGAGATGGCGGCGCTGACGGTCTCGCCCGAATCGCAGGGCCAGGGCGACGGCGAAAAGGTGCTCAAACGCATTGAGCAGCGCGCCAAGTCCATGGGCCTGGACAGCATCTTCGTGCTGACCACGCGCACCATGCACTGGTTCATCAAGCGCGGTTTCCAGAACGTGGACCCGGACTGGCTGCCCGAGGCGCGCAAGCGCAAGTACAACTGGGACCGCAAGTCCCAGGTGCTGGTCAAGAAGCTCTGAGCCTGAAGGTTCAGGGCAGCAGGCGCTCGAAGCGCTGCTCCATCACTTCATTGCCCCACTGCTTCCCTGGCTGCTCGTGCACCAGGCGAAAACCCTGTTGCTCGTAGAGATGGCGTGCGGCCTGCAGGCCCTCGAAAGTCCAGAGGCTGGTCTTGGGGTAACGCCGCTTGTCGCAGAAAGCCAGCGCGCTGCCCAGCAGCCGCTTGCCTATGCCTGAGCCGCGCAGCCGGTCCGAGGTGATGAACCAGCGCAGGTGCGCCCCTTCGGTTTGGGCGTGCAGACCGTCGATGACGATGGCGCCCTCGATCTGGTCCTCCACCAGCGCCAGCCACAGGCCGTCGCGGTGTTCCTCATACCGTTCGCAGAAGGCCGCCAGCTCGCGCGCAACCCGGCTTTCGAAGTACACGCCGAAACCCGACTGCAAGGCGTAGTAGTCCGCATGCAGTGCGGTGATGCGGCCGATGCAGCCCGGCAGATAACCCTGGTGGATGGGAATGTCCACGAGACGGCCCTCGCTCAGCCCAGTTCGGCCAGGCGCTTGTCCTGCCGCGCCGTCAGGCGGGCGATGTCGGCCATGTCCTGCGCCGAGAGCTTGGGGCCAGGCTTGCGCACGGCCTCACTGGCGATGACACCGCGTTTCATCAGGATGTGCTTGCGCACGGCCAGGCCGATATTGGCCTGCTGCTCGTAACGCGCCAGCGGCAGGTAGGCGTCGAACAGGTCGTGCGCGCGCTCCACATTGCCGGCCGCGTGCGCGGCGCACACGTCCACCATCATCTCGGGATAGGCAAAACCGGTCATGGCGCCGTCGGCACCGCGTGTGAGTTCTTCGGGCAGGAACAGGCCGCCGCCGTTGCCGGTGAGGATGGAGACGCGCTTCAACTCCCCCTTGTCGCTGGCCGCGCGGATGGCCGAGAGCTTGGCCAGGCCCGGGCTGTCTTCGTGCTTGAGCATCACGCAGCCGGGCGAGTTCTTGAGGATCTTGAGGATGACGCCGGTGGACATCAACACGCCGGTGGCCACCGGGTGGTCCTGCAGCACCCAGGGCACGTCGGCGCCCAGGGTCTCGTTGACCATGTCGAAATAGGCGGTGATCTGGTCATCCGTGCGCACGGTGGACGGCGGCGCCACCATGACACCCGCCGCGCCCAGGGCCATCACGCTCTGGGTCAGCTCCTTCATGGGCGCGAAACCCGGCGACGAAGCCCCCACCACCACCGGCACGCGACCATTCACGCGCGCCAGCACCTGTTTGACGAAGGTGCGCGACTCTTCCATGGTGAGCTTGGGCGCCTCGCCCATGATGCCCAGAATGGTGAGGCCCGTGACGCCCTTGTCCAGGCAGAAGTCGACCATGCGGTCGGTGCTGGCCAGGTCCAGCGCACCGCTGTCGGTGAAGGGGGTGACGGTGATGAGGTAGACGCCTTTGGCGTTGCGATCCAGTTGGGAGTTCACGTGGGTTTCCTCGTTTGTATCCAGCTGTCGAGCATAGCGCCTGGCGTCTCCACACCATGAAAAACGGCACCCGCGGGTGCCGTCCGGTGCATCTGTTCGGTCGACTCAGAAGGTTTCCCAGTCGCCGTCGGCCTTGGCGGCCGCCGGGGTCGATGCTGCGGGGCGACGGAGTTCGCTGTTCGTCGCTTTCGCCGGCCGGGCCGGTTTGGCACCGCCCCCCTGGATCTCGTTCTTGAACTGCACGATCAGGCGCGTGACCTTCTGCGAGGCGCGGGAAAATGCCGTTTCGCTCTCCAGCATCTTCTCGGCTTCGGCACCGGCACCATTATTGATACTGCGGGCCACCTTGCCGGCCTCGTCGTGAAACTCGCGGTGCGCCCCGACCAGTTCGACGAAACTGGGCTTGCCGCCGAACTTGCCCTGGCCACTGCCGTGCAGCCACTTGCCCAGCGGGCACTGGTCATCCCGGCAGATGGTGTCGGCGTCGACCTGCTCGCCGTGCATGGCCGCCGAGCGCAGCTTGCTGCGCCAGTCGGCATGGGCCTTGATGGCGCCGTCCAGATCGATGCCGGCGCTGCTTGCACCCTGGCCCAAGGTGCGGCGTTCGGTGCCACCAAAAGCCGGCGCCTGAGTCGAGCGCACCTGCAGGCTCGAACCGACCGGCGCCAGGCCACCGCCCGATGCCGCATCGAGCTTGAAGACGGCGACGGTCTGCACCAGCTCCTGCGCCTGGCTTCTGAGGCTGGAGGCCGCCGCCGCCATCTCCTCCACCAGCGCTGCGTTCTGCTGCGTGGCCTGGTCCATGTTCGTCACCGCCTCGCCTACCTGGGCCACGCCCTGGCTCTGCTCGGTGCTGGCGGCACTGATCTCGCCCATGATGTCGGTCACGCGCCGGATGCTGGCCACCACCTCCTGCATGGTCTGGCCGGCCTGGTCCACCAGGGCCGTGCCCTGCCCCACCCGCTCCACGCTGTCGGTGATGAGTGTCTTGATCTCCTTGGCGGCCTCGGCACTGCGGCCGGCCAGCGAGCGCACTTCAGAGGCCACCACGGCAAAGCCGCGGCCCTGCTCACCCGCGCGTGCAGCTTCCACCGCGGCATTGAGCGCCAGGATATTGGTCTGGAAGGCGATGCCGTCGATCACGCTGATGATGTCGGCAATCTTCCTGGAACTGTCGTTGATGCCCTTCATGGTGTCCACCACCTGGGCCACCACTTCGCCGCCCTGCACGGCCACCGTAGACGCGCTTTGGGCCAGCTGGTTGGCCTGGCGGGCGTTGTCGGCGTTCTGCTTGACGGTGGAAGACAGTTCTTCCATCGAGGCCGCGGTTTCCTCCAGCGCGCTGGCCTGGCTTTCGGTACGGGCCGACAGATCGCTGTTGCCCTGGGCAATCTCGGCGCTGGCGGTGGAGACGGATTCGCTGCCCTGGCGCACCCGGCTCACGATCTGCGCCAGGTTGCTTTGCATGGCGGTAAGCGACTGCAGCACACGGGCCACTTCGTCCTTGCCCGTGGCCTGAACCTGCAGGCTCAAATCCCCCTGGGCCACGGCCTCGGACAGGTTGACGGCCTCCCCCAGGGAACGCGAGATGCCACGGATCAGGGCCAGGCCCAGCACCCAGGCGAACACCACGCCGATCACGATGGCAGCGATGGAGACCGCGAAGATCGTCTGGTAACGCGCGACGGAGGCATCGAACTCCTGCTTGGCGACATCCACCTGCAACTTCATGATGGCGTTTGCAGAGTCACGCACAGCGTCAAAAAGCGGGTTGACCTTTTCCTGCACCGCTACCATCGCTTCACCCAGGTCGTTTGCGCGCAGCGCCTTGATCGCGGGCAAAAAGCCTTCCTCAGTCAACTTCCGCCGATTTTCGGCATAGGCCTTGGCGATACTGGATTCTTCCGGGGTCAGTTGGGTGGCCATGTACTCGGACCAGAGCTTCGCGATCGTTGCCACATTGCGCTCAACTTCGTCCGAGTACTTGGTGATCTGCTCAGGCGTCGGGGTCAGCAGCGTATTCGATATGACGAGTCGGCTGCGAATTTGCAGGTACTGAATCTGCGCCAATTGCGCCATTGGCATCGTGCGGTCTTCATAGACCGTCTTGAGGGCAGCATTGGACTTGTTGATGCCAAACAGGCCGATCGCGCCGATGACGATGAGCAAGGCCGACAGGACGGCCAGCAGCAGCAGCAGGCGGGTGGAGATTTTGAGATTGTTCATAGAAGGTTCCTCGGCGCACAACCAACCCCGAAACAGGCATGGTCAGACAGGCCCGGCCCATTATGGCGGGGCACCCGAAAAGGGAAAAGCGGGAAAAGGTGCGGAAAAGCGCTGATCCGGGGTCTGCGAACCCCGATGCCTCAGGCGCGTGCAGGCCCTAGCGATTGGGACGGCGCCACAGCAGCACCAGGCCGACCAGGGCAAAGGCCGCGAACCACAGGAAGGACCAGTTGGCGATGGAGCCGCCCAGGAAGGTCCAGTCGATCGCCGTGCAGTCACCTGAGCCCTTGAAGATCATGGGAATGGCGCGCTGCAGGGGGAAGTTTTCGATCATGCCGTAGAAGTCGCGCCCGCAGGTGGCGATCTCGGGCGGGTACCACTGCAGCCAGCTCTGGCGCGCGGCGACGAAGGCGCCGAAGACGGCCAGGATGGCCAGCAGTCCCGCGAGCGCCACATGGGTGCGGCGGCCCGAAACGGCCGCGCCGATGGCCGCGACCACGGCGATCAGCACCATGGTGTAACGCTGCACGATACACATGGGGCAGGGCTCCAGGCCCACCACGTGCTGCAAATAGAGGCCGAAGCCCAACAGGGCAAGACAGCTCAACAGGATGACGCCCATGATCCGGCGCGTCCCCAAACGATCAAACATGATGGCTCCAACGGAATCGATGACCCATATGGATCACGAGGCATCGATAAGGTTTCCAAAAACCGACGACAATTTCGCATTATTGTTCTTTTCGAACCAAGGAATCGCGACATGGCACGCATGGTCAACTGCATCAAGCTCGGCAAGGAAGCCGAAGGCCTGGATTTCCCGCCCTACCCGGGTGAGCTGGGCAAGCGCATCTGGGAAAGCGTCAGCAAAGAGGCCTGGGCCGCCTGGCTCAAGCACCAGACCATGCTGGTCAACGAGAACCGCCTGAACCTGGCCGATGCACGCGCGCGCCAGTACCTGGCCCGCCAGATGGAGAACCATTTCTTCGGCAGCGGCGCAGACGCTGCGGCGGGTTATGTCCCGCCCAGCGCCTGAGCGATACACCTCCCCACCGTGAACGCAGCGGCGCGCACTTTGCTGCCGCCGCCAGCGGCCGGCCGGCCGGCTTGGCGCGTGCTCGACACGCGTTTCGACGCGACACGCCTGTTCGCGCTATGGCAAGCCTGGCGGGATGAAACGCAGCACCCCCGTGTGCTGCACCTCGTCGCCCTCACCGTCTCGCCGCCCTCTGCCGAGGCGCTACGCGCTATGGCTACGCCGGGACAAGCCGCGCTGGCCGATGAACTGGCCGCGCAGTGGACCGGCCTGCTGCCCGGCATGCACCGCCTCTCGCTCGCCCAGGGCCGGCTGCAACTGACCCTGTGCATCGGTGAACTGCAGACGCTGCTGCGCGAACAGCAGTTCGAGGCCGACGCCGTTTTCCTCGACAGCACCCAGCCCTGGGACCGCTGGAGCCTCAAGGCCCTGGCGCGCTGCTGCCGGCGCGGCACGCAGCTGGCCTTCGACACGCTGACGCCGGACCTGCACAAGCTGCTGCCCGAAAGCGGCTTCGTGCTGGAGACAAATCACGGCCGCTACGACCCGCTCTGGGACCTCAAGACCAGCCGCGAAACCCTGCGCACAGAAGCCACCACACCCGGCAACTGCGTCGTGATCGGCGCCGGCCTGGCCGGTGCCAGCGTGGCCGCCGCCCTGGCCCGCCGCGGCTGGTTGGTAGAGGTGCTGGACGCTGCGCCCGAACCGGCCGCCGGCGCTTCGGGCCTGCCTGCCGGCCTGCTGGTGCCCCATGTCTCGGTGGACGACAGCCCGCGTTCGCGCCTCACGCGCGCCGGCCTGCGCCTGATGCGCGCCGAAGCGCAGCGCCTGCTGCAGGCCGGGCAGGACTGGGACACCAGCGGCGTGCTGGAGCAGCGCCTGGACGGCAACCCTGGCCTGCCGGCCCACTGGCACGCCGAGGGCCAGCAGATCACGCACCAGGCCCCCACGGGCACCGAACCTTGGCGCACCGGCATGGCGGCCATGCCCGCGCTGTGGCACGCACACGCCGCCTGGATCAAACCCGCACGCCTGGTGCAGGCCTGGTTGAAGCACAGCGGCGTGTCCTTCCGGGGCCACACGAAGGTGGACCGGCTGCAACGCGCCGGTACACAGTGGCAGCTGCTGGACCGCGAAGGCCGCCTGCTAGCCAGCGCCAGCCACGTGGTGCTGGCCAATGCGGCCGATGCACCACGCCTGCTGGCGCCCCTGGGACTGGATGTTGCGCTGCCGCCCCTGCAGGAGATGCGCGGCGTGATGAGTTGCGGCCTGCGCCAGCCGGGTGATGAAGCCGCCCTGCCGCCCTTCCCCGTCAACGGCCTGGGCAGCCTGATCCCTGCCGTGCCCATCGAAGATGGGCTGGCCTGGTATGCCGGTGCCACCTACGAAGACGCAACACAGCCACCGGCCCTTGCCAGCGAACACCACCAGGTCAACCTCGACAAGCTGCGCACCCTGCTGCCCGCCGCGGCCCAGGTGCTGGCAGCGTCCTTCGCTCCCGGAGCCGCACGCGGCTGGGGTGGCACACGCTGCGTCAGCGCCGACCGCCTGCCCCTGGTCGGACCGCTCGAAGAAGGCCTTCAGCCCACCCTGTGGATCAGCGCCGCCATGGGCTCACGCGGCCTGAGCTTCGCCATGCTCTGTGCCGAACTGCTGGCCGCGCGCCTGGGCGCCGAGCCCTGGCCCGTGGAAACCTCCCTCAGTAAGTCGCTGGACGTATGGCGCAGGAGTTAAGCTGTGCCATACCAAAATTCAAAAGCCACAGGGGAGAACCATAAAGAATGCGCGTACCACCCATACTGATTGGAATCACCATTGGACTCGCCGTACTGGTATGGCTGCTCAATAACAAAGGCGCGGATGCGATGTATGTTCTGTTCGTCCCGATTTTGTTGACGCTGGGGATTGCGGCTTTGCTCCGTATCCTCCTGTGGTGGACGATTGGCCGATCATTGCCTTCATCTGAGGCAATGCAAAAAACCACGTTCCGCGAAGTCAGTGAAAAATTCGACCATGCGCACGAAGGATCTGGCCTTCCACATCTACGCAAACTCATGCAGTGGTTCGTTGAAGTCGGTTCAGGTTATTTGTCCATTTCCCCTTTGATCGCTCTGTTGCTTTTGTAGAAGCGTTTCCACACAAATCAGAAGCGGTGGAGTTGCCCTCTCAACGTTGACGACATGCTTCACAAGATCATCCTCGATTGCGACCCCGGCGCCGACGATGCGCTGGCGCTGTACCTCGCACTCGCCCATCCCGAACTCGAGCTGCTGGCCGTCACCACCACCTTCGGCGGCGTGACGGTGGCCCAGGCCACGCGCAACGCCCTGCTGCTTTGCGCCCTGGCCGGGCGAGCCGACTTGCCCGTCTGCAGCGGCGTGGCCACGCCCACGCGCAAGGCGACCTGGTGGCACGATCCCGCGGCCTTCGGCGCCGACGGCCTGGGCGATCTACCGCGGCGCCCGACCGAAGCGCATGGCCCCGACGAACGCTCGGCCGCGCGCTGCATCGTGGAGCTGGCCCAGGCCCACCCGGGCCAGCTGAGCCTGGTCTGCGCCGGCCCGCTGGGCAATCTGGCCCAGGCCCTGCGCCTGGAGCCCCATCTGCCCGAACTGCTGGCCCAGGTCGTGGTGGCCGGCGGCAGCGTGGCCGCGCCGGGCGACGTATCGCCGGTGGCCGAGGCCAACTTCTGGCACGACCCGCACGCGGCCGACCTGGTGCTGACGGCCGGGTTCAAGCTGACGATGCTGGGCCTGGACGTGACGCAGACCACGCTCCTGCCCCTGGCCCTGATCGAAAAGCTTGCCGCCCAGCGGCCCCACCCCGCCACCGCAGCCCTGCTGCATGCCGTGCGCCATCACGCGGCCTACCGGGCCCGGCTGGAGCCCGGCACAGCGCCAGCCTGCCCCGCCCCGGGCTTGCTGGGCCTGGCCTGGCTGCTGAACCCCGGCCTGTTCCAGACTGTGACCGGCCGGGTGCGCGTGGTGCCCGACGGCTTGGCCGAAGGCCAGAGCGTCATGGACCGGCGCGAGCACATCCCCTACCCCCAGGGGGGCTGGGAGGCCCAGATTCCCCAGATCCAGGCCGCCCTGCAGGTGGACACCCCGGCCTGCCTGGCCTTGGCCGAAAGCACGCTGGCGAGCAACTGGCTGCCACGCTGACCGGAGCTGTTGCCCTGTCTGGGCCATCCTTTATTACTGCTGGTTATAGCAATCCAAGAAAAATGTAGTTTGGAATCTGAAGCCCCGCTTCTACAGTCGCGTCCATGCATGACGTGGCGTTCATTTTTGCGGGGTTCCTGGTCGGGCTGATCGTCGGCCTGACCGGCGTGGGCGGCGGTTCGCTCATGACGCCCATCCTGATCTTCTTCTTTGGCGTCAAGCCGCACCTGGCCGTCGGCACCGACCTGCTGTTCGCCGCCTTCACCAAACTGGGCGGCACCGTGCGCCTGGCCCGCCAGCGTGTGATCGACTGGCGCATCGTCCTGAATCTCTCGGCCGGCAGCATCCCGGCCGCCCTGATCACCCTTTATGTACTGCACCGGGTCGGCCCGGCCAACCCGGCCGTGCAGGGCCTGATGACCAGCACCCTGGGCGCGGCCCTGTTGCTGACCGCCGCTGCCACCCTGTACAAGGCCGTGCGCGGCAAGGCCCTGCCGGCCACCCTGGTCGCTGGCCAGGAAGCCGCCGCCGCCCGGCCGCGCCACTGGAGCCTGCCCCTGCTGCTAGGCGCCCTGGTAGGCACGCTGGTGACGCTGACCTCGGTGGGCGCCGGCGCCATCGGCGTCAGCGTGCTGCTGATCGTCTACCCCCTGCTGCCGCTGCCGCGCATCGTCGCCGCCGACATTGCCTACGCCGTGCCCCTGACCCTGGTCGCCGGCCTGGGCCATGCCTCGCTGGGTTCGGTGGACTGGAGCCTGCTGACCCTGCTGCTGGCCGGTTCCCTGCCGGGCATCTGGCTGGGCACCCACCTGATGCACCGCATCAACGAGCGTGTGGTGCGCTCCGCCCTGTCCGTGCTGCTGGCCTGGGCCGGCCTCAAGCTCATCGCGATTTAACTGTCACACATCCCTCTCATGTATCAGTACACCGACTTCGACCGCCAGTTCGTGCGCCTGCGCGCCGAGCAGTACCGCGACCAGTTGCAGCGCCGCCTCGCCGGCCAGCTCAGCGAAGAGGAATTCCGCCCGCTGCGCCTGCAGAACGGCTGGTACGTGCAGCGCCATGCGCCCATGCTGCGCGTGGCGGTTCCCTACGGCGAACTCTCCAGCGCGCAGGTGCGTGTGCTGGCGAAGATCGCGCGTGACTACGACCAGCCCGGCAACGAGATCTTCCAGGGCGCCGTGGCCGCGCAGAACAAGCTGGGTGACATCCAGCTGCGCGACGGCAAGGCCATCGGCAGCAAGCTGGTGACGGGCTACGCCCACTTCACGACGCGCCAGAACGTGCAGTTCAACTGGATTTCCCTGGACAAGAGCGCCGACGTCATGGACCTGCTGGCCTCGGTGGGCATGCACGGCATCCAGACCAGCGGCAACTGCATCCGCAACATCACCAGCGACGCGCTGGCCGGCATCGCCGTGGACGAGGTGGCCGACCCGCGCCCCTTCGCCGAGATCCTGCGCCAGTGGAGCACGCTGCACCCCGAGTTCGCGTTTCTCCCCCGCAAGTTCAAGATCGCCATCACCGGCGCGCGCGAAGACCGCGCGGCAACAGCCTGGCACGACGTGGGGCTGCAGCTGCTGCGCAACGAGGCCGGCACCCTGGGTTTCAAGGTGCTGGTGGGCGGCGGCATGGGCCGCACCCCGGTGATCGGCACCACCATCCGCGAATTCCTGCCCTGCGACCAGATCCTCAACTACCTGGAAGCCGTGGTGCGCGTCTACAACCGCTGGGGCCGCCGCGACAACAAGTACAAGGCACGCATCAAGATCCTGGTGAAGGCCGAGGGCCAGCGCTACATCGACGAGGTGGAAGAGGAATACCGCCAGATCGTCAACGTGGACGGTGCCCCACACACCATCACGGCCGCCGAGTTCGAACGCGTCGGCAGCTCTTTCGTGCCGCCCACGCTGACCTGCGACCGCAAGAGCGCGGACGCCAAGATCGCCCAGATCCTGCGCGCCGCCGCCGAGGACGACATCGAGTTCGGCCGCTGGCTGCAGCGCAACGTCAGCGCGCACAAGAACCCCGACCTGCGCGCCGTCACCCTGTCCTTCAAGCGCCTGGGCCAGGCGCCCGGCGACGCCACGGCGGCGCAGCTGGACGCCGTGGCCGAGCTGGCCGAGCGCTACAGCGGCGGCGAGGTGCGCGTGACGCACCAGCAGAACCTGGTTCTACCCTGGGTGCGCTGCGACCAACTGGCCGAGCTCTGGCGCGAAGCGCGTCACCTGGGCCTGGCCAAACCCAATATCGGCCTGCTGAGCGACATGATCGCCTGCCCCGGCGGCGACTTCTGCGACCTGGCCAACGCCCGCTCCCTGCCCCTGGCCGAGGCCATCACGGCGCGTTACCAGGACCTGGACGAGCTGCACGACCTGGGCGAAATCGACCTGCACATCAGCGGCTGCATCAACTCCTGCGGCCATCACCACAGCGGCCACATCGGCATCCTGGGCGTGGACAAGGATGGCAAGGAGTGGTACCAGGTCACCGTGGGCGGCTCCGACGGCAAACAGCTGTCGGGCGCGCCGGTGCCGGGCAAGGTCATCGGCCCATCCTTCTCCGCCCATGAAGTGCCCGACGTGATCGAGGCCCTGATCGACACCTACTGCGCACAGCGCCAGGACGGCGAGCACTTCATCGACACCCTGCGCCGTGTCGGCAACGAGCCATTCAAGCAGGCCGGCCAGCAGGCTCGCCATGAAACCGGCCATGAGGCCACCACGGCCTGAAGAAAGACCCACGATGAAACTGCTGCACGCTGACACTGCAACGACTGAGCCGCAGGAACTGCAAACGCTGGTCCTGGCCAATGACACCGACCCGCGCACCCTGTCGCTGGAAGGCCTGGCCCGCATCGACCTGCACTTTCCCAGCTTCACCGACGGGCGCGCGCACAGCCAGGCGCATCTCTTGCGCCGCCGCCTGGGCTACCAGGGCGAGATCCGCGCCACCGGCGACGTGCTGGTCGACCAGCTGCCCCTGCTGGTCCGCAACGGCTTCGACGTGGCCGTGCTGCGGGCCGACCAGGACCTGGCCGTGGCCGAGCGCCAATTGACCCGTTTCAAGAGCCACTACCAGGGCGACGCCGTGTTGCCCCGCCCGCGTTTTGTGCAGGCCGCCTGAGAAAGCCCCGGATGAAAGCCACCGAAATCAACGCCCGCGCCAGCAGCGACTACGCGACCAAGCTGGCCCGCACGCAGGAACTGCTGGAGCAGGCGGCGCGCGACTACGCGCCCGTCATGCCCGGCGGCCCCTCCCTGGTCAGCCTGGCCTGCAGCCTGGGCGCCGAGGACATGGTGCTGGCCCACCTGATCAACACCCTGCACCTGAACATCGGCATCTTCGTGCTCGACACAGGCCGCCTGCACACGCAGACGCTGGAACTGATGCACCAGCTCAAGGCCACATCACGCGCGCCGGTGGAAATCTTCCAGCCGCAGACCGAGGCCGTGGTGACTTTCGTGCAGCGCGAAGGCAAGGACGCGATGTACAAGAGCATCGAGCTGCGCAAGGCCTGCTGCCAGATCCGCAAGATGGAGCCGCTGGAGCGGGCCCTGGCCGACAAACGCGCCTGGGTCACGGGCCTGCGCCGCGAGCAGTCCGGCGCGCGCGCCGAAGTGCCCTTCATCGACGACAGCAACGCGCACCGCCTGAAGTTCAATCCCCTGGCCGAGTGGACCTGGGGCGACGTCTGGTTCTACATCCAGCAGAACAACGTGGCCTACAACCAGTTGCACGACCAGTTCTACCCCAGCATCGGTTGCGAGCCCTGCACCCGCGCGATTTCGCTGGGCGAGGACTTCCGCGCAGGGCGCTGGTGGTGGGAAAACGAAAGCGCCAAGGAATGCGGTTTGCATGTCAAACCGCATTCCAGCCACGAAGTGGCCGTGTCGCAAAGCGACACGCATGGCGCTTTCGTTTCGGCGCAGGCTGACTTCAGCGCAGCTGAAGTCAAGGGCTCGCCAGAGCCCGGCCGTAGCCAAAACGAGAACGCGAAGGAATGCGGCTTGCACGTCCAACAAGAACCCCTGAAACAAGGAGCGCAAGCATGAACGCCCGCACCGAGCAAGAACTGCTGAAGCAAACCGTGCACCATCTGAGCAATGCCCACCTCGACGCGCTCGAGGAAGAGACCATCTTCATCCTGCGAGAGGTCGCGGCCACTTTCGAGCGCCCCACCCTGCTGTTCTCGGGTGGCAAGGATTCGCTGGTGATGCTCAAGTGCGCCGAGAAAGCCTTCGGGGGCAAGGACGGCCCCTCCGGTAGCGGCCGCCTGCCCTACCCGCTGCTGATGATCGACACCGGCCACAACTTCCCCGAAGTGACCGATTTCCGTGACCAGCGCGCCAAGGAGCTCGGCGCCGAGCTCATCGTGCGCAGCGTGGAAGACTCCATGCAACGCGGCACCGTGCGCCTGGCCCACCCGGGCGAGAGCCGCAACGTGCACCAGTCGGTGACGCTGCTCGAAGCCATCGAGGAATTCCGCTTCGACGCGCTGATCGGTGGCGCCCGCCGCGACGAGGAAAAAGCCCGCGCCAAGGAGCGCATCTTCTCGCACCGCGACAGCTTCGGCCAATGGCAGCCCAAGGCCCAGCGCCCCGAGCTCTGGACCCTGTTCAACACCCGCCTGGCCCCGGGCGAACACTTCCGCGTGTTCCCAATCTCCAACTGGACCGAGCTGGACGTCTGGCAGTACATCGAGCGCGAGGCCATCGCCCTGCCCTCGATCTACTACACGCACAAACGCGAGGTGGTGGACCGTCGCGGCATGCTGGCCCCCGTGACCGAACTCACCCCCCCGCGTGAGGGCGAACAGGTCATCGTGCGCGACGTGCGCTTCCGCACCGTGGGCGACATCACCTGCACCTGCCCGGTGGCCAGCACGGCCGCCACGGCCGCTGACATCGTGATCGAAACCCTGGCCGCCGAGGTCAGCGAGCGCGGCGCCACGCGCATGGACGACCAGACCTCGGACGCCTCGATGGAAAAACGCAAGAAAGACGGGTATTTCTAATGTTCCCCCACGCTCATCACTTCGTGTATTCGCTGCCCCCTGAGGGGGCCTTGGCCTCCTTTGGGGCGGCCCGGCAGGAGTCCATCTGATGGACGCACTCAAATTCATCACCTGCGGCTCGGTGGACGACGGCAAGAGCACCCTGATCGGCCGCCTGCTGGTCGACACCCGCGCCGTGCTGCAGGACCACCTGGCCGGCGTGCAACGCCAGGGCCAGACCGACCTGGCCCTGCTGACCGATGGCCTGAGTGCCGAACGCGAGCAGGGCATCACCATCGACGTGGCCTACCGTTACTTCAGCACCGAGACGCGCAAGTTCATCATCGGCGACGCACCGGGTCATGAGCAGTACACCCGCAACATGGTCACGGCCGCTTCCAGCGCCGACGCCGCCGTGGTGCTGGTCGACGCCACCAAGCTGGACTGGCAGAACCCGGCCCTGGACCTGCTGCCGCAAACGCGCCGCCACAGCCTGCTGCTGCAGCTGCTGCGTGTGCCCTCCATCGTCTTCGCGGTCAACAAACTGGACGCGGTGGACGATGCCTCAATGGCTTTCAAGCACATCAGCGCCGCCCTGCAGGCCTTTGCCCGGAACGCGGGCCTGGACGTGCGCGCCACCGTGCCGGTTTCGGCCCTGCAGGGCTGGAACGTGGTCGACGCGCCTGAGCAGGCCGGCTGGTGCGGCTACCACGGCCCGACCCTGCTGGACATCCTGGAACAGCTGCCGGTAACGGCTGCCGACACGGCCCTGCCCCTGGCCTTCCCGGTGCAGTGGGTCGAGAAGTTCTCGTCCTCCAGCGATACCAGCCAGGGCCGCCGTGTCTTCTGGGGCCGTGTGGCCGCCGGCGGCGTGCAGGCCGGCGACACCGTGCGCATCTTCCCCAGCGGACAGAGTGCCACCGTGGCCCAGGTGCTGAACCACGTGCGCCAGCCCGGCAGCGTGGTGGCCGGGCACAGTGCCGGCATCGTGCTGGACCGCGAGGTGGACGTCTCGCGCGGCGACTGGCTGCTGGCCGAGGGCCAGGACCAGACCTCGCGCGAACTGCTGGCCACCGTGGCCTGGATGGACGACGAGCCGCTGGTGGCCGGCCGGGTCTACTGGGCGCTGCACGGGCACCGCTGGGTCAAGGCCCGGGTCAAGCGCATCGTGCACCGCCTGGACATCAATACCCTGGCCGAGGAGGACGCCACCCAGCTGGAGCCCAATGCCATCGGCCACGTGGAACTGGCCCTGCAGGAAGCGATTCCGGCCCTGTCCTTTGCCCGCTCGCGCGGCCTGGGTTCGTTGATTTTGGTGGACACGGCCAGCCACAAGACCTCGGGGGCGGTGCTGGTGAATTGACCCCCAGGGATTGATCCATCTCAACAACCCTCTGCCTGACAAGGGCGAGAATTCCCGGCTTTCTTCAAAAGCCAATAAAATCAAGGCCTTTTAGTCTTAGCCAGAACTACAACATGACCCACGTCGTCATCGAATCCTGCATCCGCTGCAAATACACCGACTGTGTGGATGTCTGCCCCGTCGACTGCTTCCGCGAAGGTCCGAACTTCCTGACCATCGATCCGGACGAATGCATCGACTGCGCCGTCTGCATCCCCGAGTGCCCGGTCAACGCCATCTACGCCGAAGAGGACGTGCCGGCCGACCAGCAGCACATGACCAAGCTCAACGCCGATCTGGCCAAGCTGCCGACCTGGAAGAGCATCACCAAACGCAAGCCCGCCCTGCCTGACGCAGACGAGTGGAAAGACAAGACCGGCAAGCTCAAAGAGCTTGTGCGCTAACCCTCCCTTTACCGATGGAACCCAAACTCAGTCCCGCCGTGATCCAGACCGCCCAGGCCCATGAAGGCCCGATCGAAACCGATGCCGTGATCGTCGGCGCCGGCCCTGTCGGCCTGTTCCAGGTCTTCGAGCTCGGCCTGCTCGAAATCAAGGCCCATGTGATCGACTCGCTCGCCTACCCCGGCGGCCAGCCCATGGAGCTCTACCCCGACAAGCCGATCTACGACATTCCGGCCGTGCCCGTATGCACCGGCAAGGAACTGACGGATTCCCTGCTCAAGCAGATCGAGCCCTTCGGCGCGACCTTCCACCTGGGCCAGGAAGTGACCGTGGTGCGCAAGCAGGACGACGGCCGTTTCTTCGTCGAGACCAGCAAGGGCACCCAGTTCCTGACCAAGACCATCTTCATCGCCGCTGGCGTGGGCGCCTTCCAGCCGCGCACGCTCAAGGTGGACGGCCTGGACAAGTTCGAGGGCACGCAGCTGCACTACCGCGTGAAGAACCCGGCCGACTTCGCCGGCAAGAACCTGGTGGTCGTGGGCGGCGGCGACTCCGCCCTGGACTGGACGCTGAACTTCACCAATGAAGGCCCGAACAAGGCCGAGAGCGTGATCCTGCTGCACCGCCGCGACGGCTTCAAGGCCGCCCCGGCCAGTGTGGCCAAGATGCGCGAGCTGTGCGACGCCTACGAGATGCAGTTCATCGTCGGCCAGGTCACGGGTTTCGACGAGACCGACGGCAAGCTCAGCGCCATCAAGGTCACGGGCGGCGACGGTGTCACCCGCGTGGTGCCGCTGGACGTGCTGCTGGTCTTCTTCGGCCTGAGCCCGAAGCTCGGCCCGATCGCCGAGTGGGGCCTGCAGATCGAGCGCAAGCAGCTCGTGGTGGACACCGAGAAGTTCTCCACCAGCGTGCCCGGCATCTTTGCCGTGGGCGACATCAACACCTACCCCGGCAAGAAGAAGCTCATCCTCTCGGGCTTCCACGAATGCGCGCTGGCCGCCTTCGGCGCCATGCCCATCATCTTCCCCGAGAAGAAGGTGCACCTGCAGTACACGACCACCAGCCCCAAGCTGCACAAGGTATTGGGCGTGGAATCGCCGGTGTTCGACTGACCGGCGTCAAGAAACCGGAAAAGAGATCAAGCCCGCCACCCGGCGGGCTTTTTCTTTGCCCGCCCGGGGACTAAAATACGCTTCGTGCTCTTTGGAGCGCATCCGCTAGGGGTGTTGCCGCGGTGCCAACCGCGTCGACTGAGAAAGTCCCTTTGAACCTGATTGAGGTAATGCTCACGCAGGGAAGCAGGCCAGAGACCAGGTCCACGACCACCGGCACCGGCCCCTCCCCCCTGCTGCTTTGATATGAAACGCGTGAAAGTCTCAGCGTGTCCCCGCCAGGACCTGCATCGCCAGCGGCGCATGGCCGTGGTTGAGCGGGCCGTGGCCGTGCCCAGTACGCACGTCCGCCCCGGCGGCAATGGCGCCCAGGATGTAGATGCGCGCCAGGCCCACGGCTTCCTCCAGCGCATGCCCCAGGGCCAGGTGCGCGGCGATGGCCGAGGACAGGGTGCAGCCCGTGCCATGCACGTTCTTGCTTGCGATGCGCGCCGACGCCAGGCGCACCGGCGCGCGGCCGGGCTGCAGCAGCAGATCCACCACCTCGTCGCCCTGCAGATGCCCACCCTTGAGCAGCACATTGGGCGCGCCCAGGGCCAGCAGTTCCCTGGCTGCGGGTTCGAGGCCCGCGATGCCGGCGATCTTGTGGCCCAGCAGCAGCTCGGCCTCGTCGAGGTTGGGCGTGATCACCGTGGCCAGGGGAAAGAGTTCCTGCACCAGCACGGCCACGGTCTCCTCGGCGATCAGGCGGTCGCCGCTGGTGGCCACCATCACCGGGTCCAGCACCACGTGCTTCAGCCCGTGACGGCGGATGGCCTGCGCCACCACACGCACGATGCCCGGCGCGTGCAGCATGCCGATCTTCACGGCATCGGCACCGATGTCCTCGACCACCGCGTCGATCTGCGCGGCCAGGAACTCGGGCGGCACACCAAAGATGCCGCGCACGCCCTGCGTGTTCTGCGCCGTCAACGCGGTGATGGCCGTCATGCCGTAGCAGCCCAGGGCACTGAAGGTCTTGAGGTCGGCCTGGATACCGGCGCCGCCGCCGCTGTCGGAACCCGCGATGGACAGCACGCGCGGGTAATGTTTGTCGTTCGTCGTGATCGTGGTCATGGCGCGCATTATCAGTTCAATTGACATGACCACCTCGAACCAAGGTCCATCCTCCGTGGTGCTCGGCGCCGGCCTCATGGGTCGCCTGCTGGCCTGGCAGCTGGCGCGCGCCGGCCACCGTGTCACGGTCTTTGAAACCGGTGGCGCCGACGCGCAGAGTTCGCCGGCGCGCATTGCCGCCGCCATGCTGGCGCCGCTGGCCGAATCGGCCATCACCGAAGCCAGCGTGGTCGAGATGGGACGCCATGCGCTGACGCGCTGGCCGCAATTGCTGGCGCAGCTCTCGTTACCGGTGTTCTTCCAGCGGACGGGCACGTTGATCCTCTGGCACCGCCAGGACGCGGCCGAGGCGCGTCGCTTCGCAGGCCAGCTGCAGGCCACCAACGAAAAGAATCCCGCCCTGCCCAAGGTCCAGGCGCTGGATGCCGCGGGTGTCAAGCAACTCGAACCCAGCCTGGAAAACCGTTTTGCCCAAGGCCTGTACCTGCCCGGAGAAGGCCAGCTCGACAACCGACAGCTGCTGGCTGCGTTGCTGCACGAATTGCAGGCCCTGAAGGTTGAGTTGCACTGGAACAGCCCGCGCACGCCGCAGGATTTCCAGCCCGGCGCCACCGGCCAGCCCGACTGGCTGTTCGACTGCCGCGGCCTGGGCGCCAGCGCCCAGTGGGGCCAGCTGCGCGGTGTGCGCGGCGAAGTGGCGCGCATCCATGCCCCTGAGGTGTCCCTGAGCCGCCCCACGCGCCTGATCCACCCACGTTACCCGATCTACATCGCGCCCAAGCAGGACGGCCTCTTCGTGATCGGCGCCACCGAGATCGAGAGCAACGACCTCTCGCCGCCCAGCGTGCGCTCCACGCTGGAGTTGCTGAGTGCGGCCTACGCGGTGCACCCGGGTTTTGGCGAGGCGCGCATCCTGGAGATCGCCACCCAGTGCCGCCCGACGCTGCCCGACAACCTGCCGGCCGTCCGCCACCTGGGCCCGCGTTGCCTGCAGATCAACGGCCTGTACCGCCACGGTTTCATGATCTCGCCGGCCCTGCTGGACGTGGTGCTGGAGTTCGTGAACGGACAGACCACTACACTCGCGGCTTCGCTGGACCTGCGCATGGAAACCGTGGCATGAACGTCATCATCAACAAACAAGAACACGTGCTGCCGACGGGTGCGACCTTGGCAGACGCTGTGGCGGCCATCGAGGCGAAACCGCCCTTTGCGGCTGCGGTCAACACCCGGTTCGTGCCCAAGACCCAGTACTCACAACAGCCGCTGCAAGACGGCGACCGCGTCGAAATCATCTCTCCCGTCACCGGCGGATAAGCCATGCCCAATACCTCTGATCCCCTCGTCCTCTACGGCGAAACCTTCCACAGCCGCCTGCTGCTGGGCACGTCGCGCTACCCGTCGCCGGCCGTGCTCGAAGCCGCGGTGAAACTCGCCAAGCCGGCCATGCTGACCGCCTCGCTGCGCCGCCAGGGCGCCGTGCCGCATGAAAGTGCGAACCAGTTCTGGGAACTGCTCAAGGCGCTCAAAGTGCCGGTGCTGCCCAACACCGCCGGCTGCCACAGCGTGCAGGAGGCCATCACCACCGCGCAGATGGCGCGCGAGGTGTTCGAGACGCCGTGGATCAAGCTGGAGGTGATCGGTGACGACTACACCCTGCAGCCCGACACGCTCAACCTGGTGCAGGCGGCCGAGCACCTGATCAAGGAAGGTTTCAAGGTGCTGCCCTACACCACCGAAGACCTGGTGCTGTGCCAGCGCCTGGTGGACGTGGGCTGCCAGGCCGTCATGCCCTGGGCCGCGCCCATCGGCACCGGCAAGGGCCCCATCAACCCCTACGCCATGCGCGTGCTGCGCGAACGCCTGGCCGTGCCCATGATCGTGGACGCGGGCCTGGGCAAGCCATCCCACGCCTGCACCGTGATGGAATGGGGTTACGACGGCGTGCTGCTCAACACCGCCGTCGCCCTGGCGCAGGACCCGGTGGCCATGGCCGGCGCGTTCGCCGCCGCCACCCAGGCCGGGCGTGACGCCTACCGATCGGGAGCCATGAGCGAGCAGGACTCTGCCCAACCCTCCACGCCCGTGCTGGGCACGCCTTTCTGGCATCACGCATGACACAACTCACTCCCGAAGCGCAGGCCATCGTGGCCGCGCACCCGAATCTGGCCCTGCCCGTCGTCGGCGAGCCCGCCCTGAACTACAGCCGCGACGACGCGGTCTACCGCCATGCCAAGCAGGCCTGCCTGGCCCTGGGTTTCATCGAGATCGACGCCGAATCCGTGGCGCTGGCCTGGCTGGCCCAGGCACAGCGCACAGGGCGTTTCGACCCGCAGGCCTGGCCCGACGAGCCGGTCGATTTCGGCCTGCGGCCCTGGCCACGTGCCGATGCCTTTGCGGCCTGCCCCAAGGCGCTGGGCCTGTACGCCGTGCTGCCCGACGCCCAGTGGGTGGGCCGCGTGGCACGCGCCGGTGTGCCCACGGTGCAGCTGCGTTTCAAGTCCGACGATGCTGCGGCCGTGCTGCACGAAGTCGAGGCGGCGGTGCAGGCCGTGCGCGGCACGCCCGCGCTGCTCTTCATCAACGACCACTGGCGCGAAGCCATCGCCGCCGGTGCCTACGGCGTGCACCTGGGGCAGGAGGACATGGAGATCGCCGACTTCGCGGCCATCCGCGCCGCGGGCCTGCGCCTGGGACTGTCCAGCCATGGTTATGCCGAGATGGTGCGCGCCGACCGGATGAGCCCGAGCTACCTCGCCATGGGCGCGGTCTACCCGACCACGCTCAAGCGCATGGCCACCGCAGCGCAGGGCCCCGGCCGGCTGGCGGCCTATGCACGGCTGATGCGGAACTATCCGGGCGTGGGCATCGGCGGCATCTCTGCGGCCGAGCTGCCCGAGATCAAGGCCACGGGCGTGGGTTCGCTGGCGGTGGTACGCGCCATCACGGCCGAAACCGACCCCGAACAGGCGGCGGCCCGACTGATGGCCGCCTGGGCGGCCTGAATCAGGTACTCGCGATACGCTTGCTCACGTCGAGCATGCGCGTGGCCATGATGGCGCTCAGGGCCATGGACAGGGAGAGTGCCACGGTGGGGTGCTTCTTGCCCAGGGTCTCGAAATCCTCGGGGCTCATGGTCCAGACCTTGCAGTTGCTGTAGGCCACCACCGAGGCGCTGCGAGGCAGGCGCGAGAAGAAGCTGCCCTCGCCAACCACGGTACCGGGCCCGAGAATGGCGAGTTGCATCAGGCCGCTGTCGGTCTTGACGTCGACCTTGAGGTTGCCTGTCTCCAGAAAATAGAGGTTGCGATCCTGGGCGCCCTGCGAGATCAGCAGGTGGCCCCGCTCGTAGGCGTGCGGATGCAGGTAGTCGGCCACGATGTACCAGGACTGCGCGCCAAGATGGCGTGACAGCACGCCATCCTCGGTATTGCGCGAGATGGCGGTGATGAGGCCGTTGACCGCACTGTTCTGCGTCAAGGGATTGAATGAATCCATCGGACACCCTTTCCACGGGTCCGACGGACCCGCTCATGTAGCTCGGCGATGCTCGCTTGGAGTATTGGGTGTCCCCCCGGGGCTGTCAAGCTCGCAAGCCCGGCACCCGCAGGAGGGACCGATGATTCGTGGTGATGCCTGCGCCGGAATCCTGCGCGTCGCTTGCCCGAGGCCCCCAAAAGTGCATCACCCCCCGGCTCACACCGGGGAGAGGTTCAGCCCACCCACTTGCGCGCGTTGCGCCAGATCTGCATCCAGGGACTGTGGGCGCCCGGGTCACCCTTGGTCCAGCTCATCTGGATGTTGCGGAACACGCGCTCAGGGTGCGGCATCATGGCCGTGAAACGCCCATCGGCGGTGGTGACCGCGGTCAGGCCACCGGCGCTGCCGTTGGGGTTGTAGGGATAGGCCTCGGTGGCCGCGCCCGTGTTGTCGACAAAACGCATGGCGGCGATGGCCTTGCCGGCGTTGCCGCGGTAGGCGAAGTTGGCGTAGCCCTCGCCGTGTGCCACGGCAATCGGCAGGCGGCTGCCGGCCATGCCCTGCAGGAACAGGCTGGGCGATTCGAGCACTTCCACCAGGGACAGGCGCGCCTCGAAGCGCTCGCTGCGGTTGGTGGTGAAACGCGGCCAGTCCTGCGCGCCCGGAATGATGTCGGCCAGCTCGGCGAACATCTGGCAGCCGTTGCACACGCCCAGGCCAAAGGTGTCGGGGCGCGCGAAGAAGGCCTGGAACTGCCCGGACAGCACGGGGTTGAAGGTGATGGAACGCGCCCAGCCGATGCCGGCACCCAGCGTGTCGCCGTAGCTGAAGCCGCCACAGGCCACCACACCCTTGAAGTCTTTCAGGTTCGCGCGGCCGTTCTGCAGGTCGGTCATGTGCACGTCATAGGCCTCGAAGCCGGCCTCGGTGAAGGCGTAGGCCATCTCCACGTGCGAGTTCACACCCTGCTCGCGCAGCACAGCCACCTTCGGCCGGCTCTTGAGCAACGCTGGTGCGAGACCTTGCGCCGGGTCGAAGGTGAGGTGCACGTGCAGGCCAGGATCGTCGGGCGCGCCGGCGGCGGCGTGTTCCTGGTCGGCGCAGGCCGTGTTGTCACGCTGCTGGTTGATCTTCCAGCTCACGCTGTCCCAGACCTGGTGCAGGTCGAAAAGTTTGGCCGAAAACACGGCCTTGGCATCACGCCAGACCTGCAGCTCACCCACACCCGCGCCGACCGTTCCACCGGCCGGCCGGGTCTTGCCGACCACGTGGCTGAATTTCGAGAGGCCAAAATCGCGCAGCACCTGCATCACCGCGTCGCGGTCTTCGCTCTTCACCTGGAGCAGCACACCCAGTTCCTCGTTGAACAGGGCCTTGAGCGTGAGCTCCTCGCGGCGCGCGCTGACCTGGGATGCCCAGTTCTTGCTGTCGCCGGTGTCCATGCGGCTGTCGGAGATGCCGTCGCCTTCCGTCACCAGAAGGTCCACATTGAGCGCCACGCCCACGTGGCCGGCAAAGGCCATCTCGGCCGCCGCGGCCAGCAGGCCACCATCGCTGCGGTCGTGGTAGGCCAGGATCCTGCCCTGCGCACGCAGGGCGTTGACCGCCTTGACCAGATTGATCAGGTCCTGCGGGTCGTCCAGGTCCGGCACGGTGTCACCGGTCTGGTTCAGTGTCTGCGCCAGGATGGACCCGGCCATGCGGTTCTGGCCCTTGCCCAGATCGACCAGCAGCAGCGTGGTGTCGGCCGTGTTGTCCAGTTGCGGGGTCAGCGTGCCGCGCACATCGCCCAGTGTGGCGAAGGCGCTCACGATCAGCGAAACCGGCGAGGTGACCTTTTTCTTCTCGTTTCCATCGCTCCACTGGGTGCGCATGGACAGGCTGTCCTTGCCCACGGGGATGGAGATGCCCAGCGCCGGGCACAGTTCCATGCCCACGGCCTGCACGGTGGCATAAAGCGCGGCGTCTTCGCCGGGCTCGCCGCAGGCGGCCATCCAGTTGGCCGAGAGCTTGACGCGCGCGAGTTCGATGGGCGCAGCCAACAGGTTGGTGATGGCCTCGGCCACGGCCATGCGACCGGAGGCCGGCGCGTCCAGCACGGCCAAGGGCGTGCGCTCGCCCATGCTCATGGCCTCGCCCTTGAAACCGGCGTAGTCGGCCAGGGTCACGGCCACGTCGGCCACCGGCACCTGCCAGGGGCCGACCATCTGGTCGCGGTGCGTCAGGCCGCCCACGGTGCGGTCGCCGATGGTGATGAGGAAACGCTTGGATGCCACGGTCGGGTGGCTCAGCACGTCGATCACGGCTTTTTGCAGTTCCACCTCCGTGAGGTCCAGCGGCTTGAAGTTGCGCGCGATGGTCTTCACGTCGCGGTGCATCTTGGGCGGCTTGCCCAGCAGCACGTTCATCGGCATGTCGACCGGGGATTCAGCACCTGCGTCGGCCAGCACCAGCTGGCGCTCTTCGGTGGCCACGCCAACCACGGCAAAGGGGCAACGCTCGCGTTCGCAGAAAGACTTGAACTGTTCCAGCGACTCGGGCGCGATGGCCATCACGTAGCGTTCCTGGCTCTCGTTGCTCCAGATTTCCTTCGGTGCCAGGCCCGATTCTTCGAGCGGCACGGCACGCAGGTCGAAGCGGGCACCGCGGCCGGCGTCGTTGGTCAATTCGGGGAAGGCGTTGGACAGGCCGCCCGCGCCCACGTCGTGGATGGCCAGGATGGGGTTCTTGTCACCCTGGGCCCAGCAGTGGTTGATGACCTCCTGCGCGCGGCGCTCGATCTCGGGGTTGCCGCGCTGCACGGAATCGAAGTCCAGCTCGGCCGCGTTGGCGCCCGTGGCCATGGAACTGGCGGCACTGCCGCCCATGCCGATGCGCATGCCCGGGCCGCCGAGCTGGATCAGCAGGGTGCCGGCCGGGAACAGTATCTTCTGGGTCTGGCCGGCGTCAATGACACCGACACCGCCGGCGATCATGATGGGCTTGTGGTACGCGCGCTGCACCGTGTCCACATCGCTGGCCACGGTCTGCTCGTATTCGCGGAAATAACCCGCCAGATTGGGGCGGCCGAATTCGTTGTTGAAGGCAGCGCCGCCCAGCGGGCCCTCGGTCATGATCTGCAGCGGGCTGGCGATGTGCTCGGGTTTGCCGCCCTTTTCATCCGACCAGCCACCCCAGAGCCTGGAGACCGTGAAACCGGTCAGGCCGGCCTTGGGTTTCGAGCCGCGGCCGGTGGCGCCTTCGTCACGGATCTCGCCGCCGGCACCGGTGGAGGCGCCGGGGAAGGGCGAGATGGCGGTCGGGTGGTTGTGCGTCTCGACCTTCATCAGCACGTGGTTCACGGCCTCGGACTTCTGGTAACCCGGCGCGCTGCCGGGCCCCATGCGGGCCACGAAACGCTCGACGCGATTGCCTTCCATGATGGAGGCGTTGTCCGAATAGGCCACCACCGTGTGCTGCGGGCTGAGCTGGTGGGTGTTGCGGATCATGCCGAACATGCTGCGCTGCTGGCGCACGCCGTCGATGCTGAAGTCGGCGTTGAAGATCTTGTGGCGGCAGTGTTCGCTGTTGGCCTGAGCGAACATCATGAGCTCGACGTCGGTCGGGTTGCGCTTCAGGTCACGGAAGGCCTGGACCAGGTACTCGATCTCATCCTCGGCCAGGGCCAGGCCGAATTGCACATTGGCCGCCTCAAGCGCAGCGCGGCCGCCACCCAGGACATCCACGTGCTCCATGGGGGCCGGGTGCAGTTCGGTGAACAGGGCGCAGGCTTCTTCACGGGTGGCCACGGCGCTTTCGGTCATGCGGTCGTGCAGCAAGGCAGCCACCTGGCCCAACTGCTCTGTCGTCAGGGCGTTCTTGCCCAGCAGGCCCGATTTGAGCGTCAGGCGGTATTCGACCACGCGTTCCACGCGGTGCACGGCCAGGCCGCAGTTGTGGGCGATGTCGGTGGCCTTGGAGGCCCAGGGCGAGACCGTGCCCAGGCGCGGCGCCACCACCACCAGCGGGCCCTCGGCCGGGCCGGCGTAGGGATCACCATAGGTCAGGAGCGCGGCGAGTTGTTGTTTCAGTTCAGCCGTCGGGGCATGGTCACTGGCCACCAGGTGCACATAACGCGCGGCGATGCCGCTGATCTTGTCGTGGATGGTCTGCAGACGGGGCAGGAGCTGCTGGACGCGAAAAGGGCTGAGGGCGCTGCCGCCTTCGAAAGAGGAGATGTGCAGGGTCACAGGGGTGGCCTTGAGGGGGTGGTGGACGGGTGTCCGGGGGAAAGGCAGGATTTTAGCTCCAGCACGCCCCACCAGCTGTCAGCCTGGCACGGCCCTGTCGCCCGAAACCCTGCGCGGCCAGGCCTGCTCATCCGACCGTACGCAACATCGCAGCCGAAGCCCCCATGCGCGCGTGATGGGCGTGGCCGCAGTTGAGCCGAACGGGCACCAGCGCGACTCAGTCCTCATCCAGCTCGTCGGACACGTCCTCATTGTCAACCGCGCGCTGCTTGTCCACCCGGGTCTGTGTCTGGGCAGCGGCTTCCATGAAACCGGGGATGCCGACCGGACGGGCCACCCGCAGCACCGGATGCCCAGCGACATTCATCACCTGGATGTGGGTCAGTCGCTGGCTGGAGATCCAGGTTTGCCCCAATGGCACGACCAGGGCCAGGACAGCCACCAGGGCGACGCCCCAGCGCAGCACAGGCCAGTGCCTTGGATCCGCCACCTTCAGATGGGCACGCACCGTCAATGCCACCACGACCACGGTCGCGTAACTCGCGATGCGCAAAGGCCACAGCCAGTGGGATGCAAAGGCCAGGGCTTCCAGGGTCTTGTGCAACCAGATCGCCCCGAGGTAGGCACAGCAGACGATGAGCAGGTGGGTGAAAAACCGGTCCGCCCCGCCGAGAACACGCCCCAGCAAGGCGTACATGGCAGCCCAGATGGCAAGGCCCACGGCAAGGCCGCTCAAGGTCGAAAGGTAAGTCGGCGACCCTTCGTACACGTCCTTGACCCAGATCTCCCAGCCGGCCTGGGCCAGCACGGCCAGCAAGGCCAGCAAGGCAAATGGCCAGATGAGCCGCATGGAGAGCGGTTTTTCAGGGGCCAATGCCCAGCCACTGTGGCGCACACGCAGGGAAGAAGACCCGAGTTGAATCTTCGCGTCTTCCTGCACCGAATACACGGCATGGCGCCTGCCCTTTCCCAGGCCGGCGCCCACGCGGATCCCATTGAGCGTGTCCAGATCGTGCAACTGCGCCTGGCCGTGGGCGTCGACCCGCAGCACGGCATGGTGTGCGGCGCAATGGGGGTCATCCAGCACCAGGTCGTTGTCCAGTGCCCGGCCTATGCGCAGCTCAGGCCCCGACATCACGGCCCGGGCCAGAATCAAGCCATCGCGGCGCACGTGCTCCACGACCCAGCTCATTGCAGGAGCTCCAAAAACCGGGCGCTCAGGCGCTGGGCGTTTTCAAAGCTGAAGCCGCGCAAATTCAGCGAACTGGCAAGGCGTTCGCGCGCATCATCCACCTGCACAGCATTCAGTGTGAGGTCGTAAAGATCCTCGAACTTCCGGTAGGCCCGCACACATACCGACACCCGGTACACGTGAGATGCGCCTTGCACATAGTCGCCATGGCATTCGGAACGGGTGATTTCCGAGGTCGCACGCCCGCTGCCGGAAACCGAGCCCGAAGAGCCCATTTTGAGAAACTGCACGGTGGCAAGTTTCTCGTTGCGAAACAGCACATGCTGCAGACTGAGCGAACCCGTATAGAGCTGCCGGCTCACAAACAGCCCTGAATGCAGGCTGCAATCGAGACTGTCGCGCTGAAAGCGCAGTTTTTCATTCTCTGTCCCCCTGGCCCAGCATTTGGTAAGGCTTCCATCCAGCGTGGGAACCTTGCGTCCGTCCAGGGACTGGCTGGCAAAACCTGCGCGGGGGGCTGGCGTTTGAGCGCCATCCCCGGCCTCCGCCATCGTGAGGATTTTGCTCGCCACAAAGTCCTGGTGCACGCGCAACTGGCGGGCTATCTCACTGCGCCATTCCGTGCGGATCTGGCCCTTCACCGCCTCCTGCATCAGGGCCCGCACATACTTCACCGGCACCAGAAAACTCAAGGACTGCCCGTCACGTCGGGTGGCAACGTTGACGCCCACCACACGCCCGCCCTCATCAATCGCAGGGCCACCACTCATGCCAGAGTTGATGGAGCCGGAGAACAGCATCTGGTCGTAGATACGCGACTCCACCAGCCCGTTGTAAATGCCTTCCGAAATCAGAAACCCCAACTCCAGGGGGTTGCCCAGGGAAAATACCTTGCTGCCCTGGCTCAAGGCCTGCTCTCGCAAGGGAAAGACTTTCCACGGAGCGGCCTGGGGCGTGTGATCGATGCGCAGCACCGCAAGGTCATGGATCACATCCACGGCAAGCAACTGGGCCCGCACGGTACGCTCATTGGTGCCGCGCAACTCAAGGCGGTACTTTTTAGGGTCGATGGCCAGGGCCGAAACGACGTGGTAATTGGTGATCACCCAAGCGCCGCGCACACCATCGTCGCGCACCAAAAAACCCGACCCCAGCGACGACTGCTCGTTGGCACTGGACAGGAGCACGCGGACCTGCAGCAGCCGTTCCTTGTTGCGGGAAAACAGTTCACGCACGGATGCCGAAGGTTCGGCCCATACGACCGGTCCCTGCTCGGACGCCTCCGCTGCGCCGCCCGCATCAACCGCCTGCGCCCGCACCACACCGGCCCCAAGGCTTGCGGCAAGCGCGCACAGTACAAGCGCCGCGCCCACCGGTCGCCGGAACAACAAGGCAAAGGGAAACATGGTGAAGTCGCGCACGGCACCCGGCTGTAAAAAATGATGGGGGAAGTTTAAGATGAAAATCAGAACGATAGATTTTCCCAACCGCATGGGATGGGGCATCCCGGCGCTTTGACCTTGCGCCTGCGGTCGATCACGGCCAATGGGATAATTCGCTCATGACGATCACCTACAAAGACGAAGCAGGAGTCGCCGGCATGCGCCTGGCCTGCCGGCTGGCGGCCGAAGTGCTGGACTACCTGACCCCCCACGTGAAACCCGGCGTCACCACCGGCGAGATCGACCGCCTGGCGGCCGAATGCATGAAAGCCCAGGGCACGACCTCCGCCACCCTGGGTTACCAGCCCCCCGGCTACCCCCCCTTCCCGGCCTCGCTGTGCACCTCGATCAACCATGTGGTCTGCCATGGCATCCCCGGCGACAAGGTGCTCAAGAAGGGCGACATCGTCAACATCGACGTCACCGTCATCAAGGACGGCTGGTTCGGTGACACCAGCCGCATGTTCGTCGTCGGTGACGCCTCCATCGCCGCCAAGCGCCTGTGCTCCTTCACCTACGAGGCCATGTGGCACGGCATCGAGCAGGTCAGGCCCGGCGCCCACCTGGGCGACATCGGCTGGGCCATCCAGAAATTTGCCGAAAGCAACGGTTTTTCGGTGGTGCGCGAGTTCTGCGGCCACGGCATCGGCCAGGTCTTCCACGAGGAGCCGCAGGTGCTGCACTACGGCAAGCCCGGCACGCTGGAGGAACTGAAACCCGGCATGACCTTCACCATCGAGCCCATGATCAACGCCGGCAAGCGCGAGATCAAGGAGCTGGGCGATGGCTGGACCATCGTCACCAAGGATCACTCGCTCTCGGCCCAGTGGGAACACACGGTGCTGGTCACGCCCACCGGCTATGAGGTGCTGACGCTCTCGGCCGGCAGCCCGCCGACGCCGGCCTTCGTGAAAAGCGCGGCCCTGACGGCCTGAATCGGCGCCGCTCAGGCCTGATTCCTGCTTGTTCTGGCGTCATGATCAGAACCCAGACCCTCCGCGAGCAGTACCGCGCCCGCAAGGCCGAGCTGCTGCAGAACGTCAGCGACAGCGGCCGCTCCACACGCGGCGTGCATGCGGCCCTGCACCAGCTGGCCCGCCTGGCCGACGACAGTCTCAAGACACTGTGGAAACAGGCCGGTTTCGGCCCCGGCCTGGCCCTGGTGGCGGTCGGCGGTTTCGGGCGCGGTGAACTGTTCCCGCACTCGGACATCGACGTCCTGCTGCTGCTGCCCGCCGGCCAGTCGCCCGACGCGGATGAAGCCCTGCGCCAGCGCATCGAGACCTTCATCAGCAGTTGCTGGGACGCCGGGCTGGAAATCGGCTCCAGCGTGCGCACCGTGGACGAATGCCTGGCCGAGGCGGCCAAGGACGTGACGGTGCAGACGGCGCTGCTGGAGTCGCGCCTGATCTGCGGCAACGCCACCTTGTTCAAGGATTTCCGCTGGCGCTTTCGCCAGGCGCTGGACGCGCGCGCCTTCTTCGTCGCCAAGACGCTGGAGATGCAGCAGCGCCACAACAAGTTCGAGGACACGCCCTACGCGCTGGAGCCCAACTGCAAGGAATCCCCCGGCGGCCTGCGCGACCTGCAGATCATCCTGTGGGTAGCCCAGGCCGCCGGCTATGGCAAGTCCTGGGACGAGCTGGCCCGCACCGGTCTGGCCACGCCCTTCGAGGTGCGCCAGCTCAAGCGCAACGAGGCCATGCTGGAGCTGATCCGCCTGCGCCTGCACCTGATCGCCGGCCGGCGCGAGGACCGCCTGGTGTTCGACCTGCAGACCGCGGTGGCCAACACCTTCGGCTACAGCTCCGACACAGCCGAAGTCAAGACCAAGGTGCGCGCCAGCGAGGCGCTGATGCGCCACTACTACTGGGCCGCCAAGGCCGTGACCCAGCTCAACCAGATCCTGCTGCTCAACATCGAGGAGCGGCTGCACCCGCGCACCCAGGCGCCGCGCGCCATCAACCAGAACTTCCTGGACAAGGGCGGCCTGATCGAAGTCGTCAGCGACGACCTCTACCAGCGGCAACCCCATGCCATCCTGGAGACCTTCCTGGTCTACCAGACCACCGAGGGTGCCAAGGGCCTGTCGGCACGCACCCTGCGCGCGCTCTACAACGCGCGCGGCCTGATGACCGCGAAATTCCGCCAGGACCCGGTGAACCGGCGGACCTTCATGGACATCCTGCGGCAGCCGCACGGCATCACACACGCCATGCGCCTGATGAACCAGACCTCGGTGCTGGGACGTTACCTCTGGATCTTCCGGCGCATCGTGGGCCAGATGCAGCACGACCTGTTCCACGTCTACACCGTGGACCAGCACATCCTCATGGTGCTGCGCAATGTGCGGCGCTTTTTCATGGCCGAGCATGCGCACGAGTACCCCTTCTGCTCGCAGCTGGGTGCCGGCTGGGACCAGCCCTGGATCCTCTACGCGGCCGCGCTGTTCCACGACATCGCCAAGGGCCGCGGTGGCGACCACTCCGACCTGGGCGCCGCCGAAGTGCGTCGTTTTGCCAGCCAGCACGGCATCAGCCGCGAAGACGCGCGCCTGATCGAGTTCCTGGTGCGCGAGCACCTGTCCATGAGCCGCATCGCGCAGAAGTCCGACCTGAGCGACCCCGACGTCATCGCCGCCTTCGCCAAGCAGGTCGGCAACGAGCGCTACCTGACGGCCCTCTACCTGCTCACCGTGGCCGACATCCGCGGCACCAGCCCCAAGGTCTGGAACGCCTGGAAAGGCAAGCTGCTCGAAGACCTGTACCGCTACACCCTGCGCGCCCTGGGCGGCCACGCGCCCTCGCCCGACGCCGAGGTCGAGGCGCACAAACGCGAGGCGCTGGTCAAGCTGGCCCTGCACAGCCTGCCGCACGAGGCGCACAAGAAGCTCTGGGACACGCTGGACGTGAGCTATTTCATGCGCCACGATGCCGACGACATCGCCTGGCACACCCGCCACATCTCCCGCTTTGTAGGCACCGACCAGCCCATCGTGCGTGCGCGCCGCTCGCCCGCGGGCGAAGGCCTGCAGGTGCTGGTCTACACGCCCGATCAGCCCGACCTCTTTGCCCGCATCTGCGGTTATTTCGACCAGGGCGGCTTCAGCATCCTGGATGCGCGCATCCACACGGCGCGCAACGGCTACGCGCTCGATACCTTCCAGGTCGTCACCTCAGGCATGCAGGACCACTACCGCGAGATGACCAGCATGGTCGAGTCCGAACTGGCACGTGCCATCGCCGAGGCCGCCCCGCTGCCCGAGCCCAGCCGCGGGCGGCTGTCGCGCCGCGTCAAGAGCTTCCCCGTCACGCCGCGCGTCAGCCTCAAGCCTGATGAAAAGGCCCAGCGCTGGCTGCTCAGCATCTCGGCCAGCGACCAGACCGGCCTGCTGTACAAGGTGGCACGCGTGCTGGCCCGCCACCGCATCAACCTGCAGCTGGCCAAGGTCAACACCCTGGGCGAACGGGTGGATGACACCTTTCTGATCAGCGGCGACGCGCTGCAGAACAACCGCGCCCAGATCGCCATCGAGACCGAGTTGCTGGACGTGCTGGCTTCCTGAAGCCCCTGGCCCCACGGGCACGCATGCCCCGGGTGCGCACAGACCCTGATTGACAGGCCTCCCCCTTGCCGTGCCATAGTGTGCAGGCAGCATCCTGCTGCAGAACAAGACTCATCCATTGAGGAGACCGTGATGCGACATTCATTCCCGCGCAGGCTTGCCCTGTGCACCGTGGCCCTGGCCCTGGCCGGCTGCGCCCACTGGTCCGGCTCCGGCTGGGTCACGCTGATCGACGGCGAGCAGGGGCTGGAGAACTGGAACAGGATAGGCGACGCCAACTGGCGCATCGAGGCCGGCGGCATCTCGGCCAACCAGGGCAAGGGCGGCTACCTGGTGTCCAAGAACGCTTACAAGGATTTCGAAATCTATGCCGAGTTCTGGGCCGCCACCGACACCAACAGCGGCATCTTCATCCGCGCCTCCGATCCAGCCAAGATCGCGGCCGACAACGCCTACGAGGTCAACATCTGGGACATCCGCCCGGACCCGACCTATGCCACCGGCGCCATCGTCGGCTTTGCGGCCGTTCCCGTGCCCACCGTCTACAAGGCCGGCGGCAAGTGGAACACCCTGGAAATCCGGGCCAAGGGCGATGAGCTGACGGTGAAGTTCAACGGCGTACAGACCGTCAGCACCCGCCACGGCAAATTCCCCAGCGGCCCCTTTGCCCTGCAGTACGGTGCCGGCGTCAAGGGCGCGAACGGCGGCCCGATCAAGTGGCGCAAGGTGCAGATCAAGCCGCTTTGAATTGAGCAACAGGCCGGCACATCGCGTGCCGGCCCGCGTTCACGTCAATCGTCCTGCTCGGCGTCCAGCCCGGGGAACAGCACCTCGGTGTAACCGAACTGCGTGAAATCGCGCACCCGCATCGGATACAGCTTGCCGATCAGGTGGTCGCACTCGTGCTGCACCACGCGGGCGTGGAAACCCTCCACCGTGCGGTCGACCGGATCACCGTACTGGTCCAAGCCCGTATAGCGGACTCTTGCGTAGCGCGGTACCACGCCGCGCAGCCCGGGCACCGATAGACAGCCCTCCCAGCCCAGCTGCTCCTCCTCACCCAGCGGCGTGATGACCGGATTGCACAACACGGTACGCGGCACGATGGGTGCGTCGGGATAACGCGGGTTGAACTCCCCGCTGCCGAAGATCACCAGTTGCAGGTCCACGCCGATCTGCGGTGCGGCCAGGCCGGCGCCGTTGGCCGCCGCCATGGTGTCGAGCAGGTCGCTCACCAGCAGGTGCAAGGCATCGCTGTCGAAGTCGGTCACGGGCTGGGCCACGCGCAGCAGGCGCGGGTCGCCCATCTTGAGGATGTCACGGACGGTCATGGTGCAGGCAGGAATTGAAGCTGCAAGCATAAAGCCACGGCAGCACGGCACAATCGGGCATGCCCCTGCCTCCCCCACCCGTTCCTCGCCGCCTGCCCCTGATCCGCGGGCTCTACCTCGGTCTGGCGCTGCTGTTCCTGCTGCTGGGGATCATTGGCGCCTTCCTGCCCGTGCTGCCCACCACCCCCTTCATCCTGCTGTCAGCCTGGGCGGCAGCGCGCGGCTCGCCACGCCTGCTGGCCTGGCTGGAAAACCACACCTCCTTTGGCCCGATGATCCGCGACTGGCGTCGCGGCGGCGTGGTCAGCCGGCGCGCCAAGTGGATCGCCACGTCATTCATGGGCGCCAGCGCGCTCTACATGCTCTACGGCGTGCGGCCGCTGTGGGTGCCGCTGCTGGCCATCGCCTGCATGGTGGCCACGCTGCTGTGGCTGTGGCGCCGACCGGAACGACTCGGCGACGACAAGTCCTAACGCAGCCGGAACGCCGCCACAATGCCGGCCAGACGCTGCGCCTGGTCCTTGAGGCTCTCGGCCGCGGCGGTGGACTGCTCCACCAGCGCGGCGTTCTGCTGTGTCATCTCATCGAGCTGACCCACGGCCTGGTTCATCTTGGCAATGCCCTGATTCTGCTCGGCAGACGCCGCGCTGATGCCGGCGATCATGTCGGTCACGCGCTGCACACTGCTCACGATGTCATGCATGGTGTTGCCGGCATCGTGCACCAGCCGCGCACCGGCTCCGACCTTGCCCACGCTCGCGTCGATCAGCGTCTTGATCTCGCGTGCCGCTTCGGCCGAGCGCTGGGCCAGGCTGCGTACCTCGGCCGCCACCACGGCAAAACCCCGGCCCTGTTCGCCTGCACGCGCGGCTTCCACCGCTGCATTGAGCGCCAGGATATTGGTCTGGAAGGCGATGCCGTCGATCACGCTGATGATGCTGGCGATCTGGTTGGAGCTGTGATTGATCTCGTCCATGGTGGCCACCACCTGCGCCACCACCGCACCCCCGCGCTGCGCCACCTCGGTCGACGTGGTGGCCAGTTCGGTGGCCGTACGGGCCGATTCGGCCGAGTGCTGCACCGTGCCGGTGAGCTGCTCCATGGAAGACGCCGTCTCCTGCAGGCTGCTGGCTGCCTGTTCGGTGCGCTGCGCCAGGTCGGCGTTGCCGCTGGCCACTTCCCCGCTGGCGTGGCTGATCTGGGTCGTGGCCTCGCTGATGTCGGTAAAGGCCTGGCGCAGCTTCTGCTGCATCAGGGACAGGCGACGCAGCATGGAGCCGATCTCGTCCTCGCGCGTGCTCTGGAAGCTGTGCGTGAGATCGCCCTGGGCAATCAGGTCGGCGATCTGCACCGCGTCGCGCATGGGCCGGGTGATGGCACGCGTGGTCAGCCAGGCAATCAGCACGCCGGCGGCCAGAGCGATGGCACAGATGACCAGCAACAGCACTTGCGCCTGGCGCACGTTGTCCGCCAGTTCATGCGTGGCCGTGGTGCTGGCAGCCTTCAGGTGGGCCGTGAGTTCGTCCAGGGTCTTGAGCATGGACTGCGCCAGCGGCAACAGCTCGGCCTCCACGCGCTTGCCGCCTTCGCCCATCTGGATGTCGTCACGGATGTTCGCGCGCAAAGCCACGAACCGGTTGCGCGCCTCGTTGACCCGCGTGATCAGCGCGGCCACGGCCGGCTCGTCCGAAATGGCGACCACCTTCTTCTGCAGTTCCACGGTGGCTGCGGCCGTCGATGACATCTCGGCATTGAGCTGGCTCAGCACGCCTTCCATGCGGCCGCGCACGGCCTCGTCGTCCCCGATGGCCGCATCGAGGCGGGTGGCGGTCACGGCCCGGTCCAGATTGGTACGCACCAGGGCCGACCATTCCTGGACCAGCACCAGCCGTTCGGTATGGCGCTCGTTGTCGGCGTTGTGGGACTGGATGCGCCAGAGCTGCAGCACGGCCGCCACCAGCATCAGCACCATGAGCGCCAGAATGATGCCGAAACCGGCCCCCAGACGGGCGCCGATACGCTTGAATTGCCAGTTCACAAACAGATTCTTCATGCGATGCCGTCCAGATGAATAGTGAACCCGGACGACCCCTGCCCTGCTGCCGGTCGTCTGGCGTAGACACAGCGTAGCGCAGTTTGCGGCGATCGGCAAAAGAAGACGAGGAGAAAAGCCGGGGCTGTTCCTGCGTTCGTACGGCCTTCGGCCCGTCAGCCTAGCCTGGCAGCAGTGCGCGCAGCCCGGTCTCGTCCAGCACCGTGATACCCAGCTCGCGTGCCTTGTCCAGCTTGCTGCCCGCTTCCTCGCCCGCGACCACGTAATCGGTCTTCTTGCTGACCGAGCCGGCCACCTTGGCGCCGGCGGCTTCCAGCATCTCCTTGGCCTGCTCGCGGCTGAGCGTGGGCAGGGTACCGGTCAGCACAAAGGTCTTGCCGGCCAGGGGCAGTTGCGCCGCCGGGCTGGGTTCGCCCTCTTCCCAGCGCAGGCCGCAGGCACGCAGCTGCTCCACCACCTCGCGGTTGTGTTCCTGCTGGAAGAAGGTGTGGATGCTCTGCGCCACCACGGGACCGACGTCGGGCACCTGCAACAGCTGATCCTCGCTGGCATCCATGATGGCGTCGAGTTGGCCGAAATGCCGCGCCAGGGCCTTGGCCGTGGCTTCGCCCACGTGGCGGATGCCCAGGCCGAAGATGAAACGTGGCAGCGTGGTCTGTTTGGATTTCTCCAGCGCGTCGACAATGTTCTGCGCCGACTTGTCGGCCATGCGCTCCAGGCTGGCCAGCGCCACCAGGCCCAGGCGATACAGGTCCGGCAGGGTCTTGACCACACCACCATCAACCAACTGGTCCACCAGCTTCTCGCCCAGGCCCTCGACCTCGACCGCGCGGCGCTGCGCAAAGTGCAGGATGGCCTGCTTGCGCTGGGCACTGCAGTACAGGCCGCCGGTGCAGCGGTAATCGGCCTCGTCCTCCTCGCGCACGGCGGCCGAGCCGCAGACCGGGCAGAGGCGCGGCATGGTGAACACTTCGGCCCCGGGCTGGCGTTTCTCGGGCAACACGGACACCACTTCGGGGATGACGTCGCCGGCGCGGCGCACGATGACGGTATCGCCCACGCGCACGTCCTTGCGGCGGGCCTCGTCTTCGTTGTGCAATGTGGCATTGGTCACCGTGACACCACCCACGAAAACCGGTGCCAGCTTGGCCACCGGCGTGAGCTTGCCGGTACGGCCCACCTGCACCTCGATAGCCAAGACCGTGGTCAGCATCTCCTGCGCCGGGTACTTGTGCGCCACCGCCCAACGCGGCTCGCGCGTCACGAAACCCATCTGCTCCTGCAGCGCCAGGCGGTTGACCTTGTAGACCACGCCGTCGATGTCATAAGGCAGGCTGTCGCGCAGCGCGCCGATGCGCTGGTGATAGGCCACCAGTTCTTCCGCGCCCCGTGCCAGGGCGACATGCTCGCAGACCGGGAAACCCCAGGCCTTCAACCCCTGCATCAGGTCATAGTGGCTCTGGAAATGCAAGGCACCCGGCGTCACCTCGCCCAGGCCGTAGGCAAAGAAGCTCAGCGGGCGCTGGGCCGCGATGGCCGGATCGAGCTGGCGCACGGCGCCGGCGGCGGCATTGCGCGGGTTGACAAAGGTCTTTTCGCCTTTCTGGCGCTGCCTCTCGTTCAGGGTTTCGAAGTCATCACGGCGCAGATAGACCTCGCCACGCACTTCGAGCACAGGCGGCACGCCCTGCGGCAGGCGCAGGGGAATCTGCCCGATGGTGCGGATGTTCTGCGTCACGTCTTCGCCCACCTCGCCGTCGCCGCGCGTGGCGGCCTGCACCAGCACGCCCTGCTCGTAGCGCAGATTGAGGGCCAGGCCGTCGAACTTGGGTTCGGCCGCATATTCAATGGGTGGGTCGGTCTCGGCCAAGGCCAGCTCACGGCGCACGCGTGCGTCGAAGTTCTGCGCCCCGCTGGCCTCGGTATCGGTCTCGGTGCGGATGCTGAGCATGGGCACGGCATGGCGCACGCTGGCGAAGTGGTCCAGCGTCTTGCCACCCACACGCTGGGTCGGCGAGTCGGGCGTCAGCAGCTCCGGATGGGCGGCCTCCAGGGCCTGCAGTTCACGGAACAGGCGGTCGTACTCGGCATCCGGAATTTCGGGCGCATCCAGCACGTAGTAGCGGTGCGCGTGGTGGTGCAGAAGCTGGTGCAGTTCCTGCACACGTTTCAGATCAGGCGTGCTGCTCATCAAAAATCGAAGCGAGAAAAATCAGGAGAACAAACGGCGCGCCAGCAGCGAGCCGGCCGACAGTTCGCGCTCGTCGAGCTTGTCGTAGAGGTTCTCGAGCTCGGAACCGATCAGGTCCATGGCGTCGGTGCTGAGGAACTGGCCGTTGTCGTCGGTGATCTGGCCGTCCATCACCTCGGCCAGGCGCGTGGCGGTCTCGCGCAGGCGCACATAGGGCTGCTCGGAGCGTGCCACCTGGGCCACGTCCAGGCTCAACGTCATCTCGCGGATGGCGGTCTGGGCCGGGTCTTCGGCCTGGGCCGCCTGCGCGTCGTAGTGCAGGCCCAGCACGGGCGGCTGGCCGCCGACGCTGGCCGGCAGCACCATGCGCCCGGGCAGCACGCCGGCCACGAAGCCCAGCCGCGCCGCGTTCTGCTGCACATAACCGGCGCTCCAGGCCGTGTGGCGGGCGCGCAGGGTGACGCTGAGCTGGGCATCGTGCTCGCTGGCAAAGGCATCGAGCTCGCGCGCACGCGCCACGGCGTCGAGCATGTCAGGGAATTCGGGGGTGCCGCCCACGGCATCGGCCAGGGCCTGCGTCTTCATGACGAATTCGGAATACTCGATCTCATTGAGCGCTCCGGCGCGGTTGGCCAGCTGCACGCCGGCCTGCAGGGCGCTGTAACGCCGGCCGGGCTGAGGCGGCTCCCACTGACCCGTGGCCTGGTCCAGGCCTTCGATGGCATAAGGCTTGCTGCCCACGCGGCGCGTGGCCGGCATGTGCTGCAGCACGGCTTCGCCGCTGACCGGATGTTCGAGCTCGATGGTCGCGCTGACGTCGATCAACGGGTCCAGCTGGGCTCTCCTGTCCTGCATCGTCGGCAGCAGGAGCCCGTCCTCATCGGCGCTGCCGGCCGCAGCGGGCGCAACCGGATCGAGCGAGAGCCCGTCCAGCCCATGCGGCTCGACGGGGGCGGCTTCGGGCTCGGCCAGGCGGGGCTGGTTGCGCCGCGCCGTCCAGGCGCCATGGACCACCAGGGCGGCCAGCAGCAGGGCGCCAGCGATCGCCAGTCCGATTTGCAGCTTGCTCATCGGTGCTAGGTCCCGTCGCGGCTCAAGCCGCCTCGGCCATGGACACGGCGGATTCCATGTCCACCGCCACGATGCGCGAGACGCCCTGCTCCTGCATGGTCACGCCGATCAACTGCTCGGCCATTTCCATGGCGATCTTGTTGTGGCTGATGAAGAGGAACTGGGTGCCCTTGCTCATGCTGCTCACCAGCTTGGCGTAGCGCTCGGTGTTGGCGTCGTCCAGCGGCGCGTCCACCTCGTCCAGCAGGCAGAACGGTGCGGGGTTGAGCTGGAAGATGGCGAACACCAGCGCAATGGCGGTCAGCGCCTTCTCGCCGCCCGAGAGCAGGTGGATGGTCTGGTTCTTCTTGCCCGGCGGCTGGGCCATGACCTGCACGCCGGCGTCCAGGATCTCGTCGCCGGTCATGATGAGACGGGCCTGGCCGCCGCCGAAGAGCTCGGGGAACATCTTGCCGAAGTGTTCGTTGACGGTCTTGAAGGTGCCGGCCAGCAGTTCGCGGGTTTCGCCGTCGATCTTGCGGATGGCATCTTCCAGCGTGTTCATCGCCAGGTTCAGATCGGCCGATTGCGCATCCAGGAAATGCTTGCGTTCGCTCGCGCTGGCCAGCTCTTCCAGGGCCGCCAGGTTGACCGCCCCCAGGGCCGCAATCTCGCGGTTCAGGCGATCGATCTCACCCTGCAGGCCGGTCAGGCGCACATTGCCGTCTGCAATGGATTTGGCGACGGCCTCCAGGTCGGCCTGGGCCTCGGCCAGCAGCTGGGCGTACTGCTCAAAACCCAGGCGCGCGGCCTGTTCCTTGAGCTGCATGTCCTGGATGCGCTGGCGCATCGGGTCGAGCTCGCGCTCGAGCTTGATACGGCGTTCGTCACTGGCGCGCAGCTTGGCGGTCAGGTCGTCGTATTCGCTGCGTTTGGCGCCCAGGGCCTGCTCGCGTTCGTGCTTGAGCGCCAGTGCGTTCTGCAGGCCAGCCTGGGCGGCGGCGTCGGTCAGGCGGGTCAGTTCGTCGCGGGCGCGCTGCTCGTCGGCCGTGATGGTGGCCGCCTGCTGCTCGGCGGTGTCGATGGCGCGCGCCAGTTCAGCCTTGCGTGCGTCCAGCGTGCGCAGGGAGAAGGTGGCCTCCTGGGCCTGGCGCTCCAGGCTGCGCTGCTGTTCGCGGCAGGCGTTGAGCTTGCGCTCGGCCTCCAGCACTCGCTCATCCAACTGGGCATGGCGCTCCTGGCTGTCGGCCAGTTGCATGTCGAGTTCCTCGAAGCGGCCTTCAGCGGCCACACGACGCTCCTGCAGTTCTTCCAGCAGGGCGTCGACCTCGGCCAGGTCACCGGCGATCTGCTCGCTGCGGGCGCGGGTCTGTTCGGCCAGCTGCGTCAGGCGCAGGGTCTCGACCTGCAGCTCGTGGGCGCGGCTCTGGGTCTCGCTGGCCTCGCGGCGGGCGGTGACCAGGCGCTGCGAAGCGTCGGCGTAAGCGGCCTCGGCGCGCACCAGGGCGCTGCGGGCCTCTTCGTTGATGAGGGACTGGGCGCGCAACTGCTTTTCCAGGTTCTCGATTTCCTGGGCGCGGGCCAGCAGGCCGGCCTGTTCGGAATCCTGGGCGTAGAAGCTCACGCTGTGCGCGGTGACGGCGTGGCCGCTCTTCACGTAAAGCGTCTCGCCCGGCTGCAACTGGGCCCGCTGCGCCAGGGCGTCCTCGAAGCTCTGCGCCACGTAGCAGCCCTGCAGCCAGTCCACCAGCACGGCCTTGAGGCCGGCATCGTTCACACGCAGCAGGTCGGCCAGGCGCGGCAGGCCGCCGGCCTTCTCGGGCGCACCGGCGGACGGCGCGCTGTAGAAGGCCAGCTTGGCCGGCGGGGCGTCCTGCCCGAAGGCCTTGACCATGTCGATGCGGCTGACCTCCAGCGCGCCCATGCGCTCGCGCAGCGCGGCTTCCAGGGCGCTCTCCCAGCCCTGCTCGATGTGCAATTTGGTCCACAGGGCCTGCAGGTCGGCCAGGCCATGTTTGGCCAGCCAGGGCTGCAGCTTGCCGTCGGTCTTGACCTTCTCCTGCAAGGCCTTGAGCGCTTCCAAACGCGCCGACAGGTCAGCCTGGCGGGCCGATTCGGTGTTGACCGTGTCCTGCTGCGTGCGGCGCGCCTCGTCGAGCTGCGGCACGCTGTCCTGCAATTCGTGCAGGCGCGCATCGGCCACGGCGGCGGCTTCGCTGGCCTGGGCCAGCTGGGCCTGCAGGCTCTGCAAGCGTGCCTCGTCGGGGGCGGCCAGGGCCTTGCGGTCGGTGTCCAGGCGCTCGCGGCGCTGGTTCAGCTGGCGCGACTGCTCCTCGATGCTGCGCTGCTCGGCGGCCAGCACCTGGATCTGCTGCTGCACCTGGGTCACGCTGCCGCGCTGCTCGTTGGCACGGCTCTGGGCCTGGCGCAGGGCCTCTTCCATATCGGGCAGGGCCTGGGCCTGGTCTTCCAGCTGGGCGGCCAGTTCGGTGGTCTTCTCTTCGCCCACCAGGGCCAGCTCGGCCAGGCTTTCGATCTCGGCCTGGGCGTCCTGCTTGCGCGTGGCCCACTGGGCGGTCTGCTCCTTCAGGGTGACCAGGCGCTCCTCGACACGCTGGCGACCCTCGACCACGAAGCGGATCTCGGCCTCCAGCCGCCCCACCTCGGTGCTGGCCTCGTACAGCAGGCCCTGGGCCTGGTTGACCTGGTCGCCGGCGGCGTAATGCGCCTGGCGGATGGTTTCGAGATCGGCCTCGATGTGGCGCAAATCGGCCACGCGGGACTCAAGCTCAATGACGGCCTTCTCGCCCTCCTGCTTGATCTTCGTCTGGTCGGCCTCGGCCTCGGAGCGCCGCAGGTACCAGAGCTGCTGCTGTTTGAGCGTGGCGTCGGCCTGCAGGGTGTTGTACTTCTGCGCGACTTCGGCCTGGCGTTCGAGCTTTTCCAGATTGGCGTTGAGTTCGCGCAGGATGTCCTCGACCCGGGTCAGGTTCTCGCGCGTGTCCGAGAGTCGGTTCTCGGTCTCGCGGCGGCGTTCCTTGTACTTGGAGACCCCCGCGGCCTCTTCGAGGAACAGGCGCAGTTCCTCAGGCTTGGATTCGATGATACGGCTGATGGTGCCCTGGCCGATGATGGCGTAGGCCCGCGGCCCCAGGCCCGTGCCCAGGAACACGTCCTGCACGTCACGCCGGCGCACCGGCTGGTTGTTGATGTAATAGCTGCTGGTGCCGTCGCGCGTGAGCACGCGCTTGACGGCGATCTCGGCGTACTGGCTCCACTGGCCGCCGGCGCGGTGGTCGGCGTTGTCGAACACCAGCTCCACGCTGGAGCGGCTGGCCGGCTTGCGGGTGGTGGTGCCGTTGAAGATCACGTCCTGCATGGACTCGCCGCGCAACTCGCTGGCGCGGCTCTCGCCCAGCACCCAGCGCACGGCGTCCATGATGTTGGACTTGCCGCAGCCATTGGGGCCGACCACGCCGACCAGCTGCCCGGGCAGCAAGAAGTTGGTCGGCTCGGCAAAGGACTTGAACCCGGAAAGCTTGATGGAGGTGAGACGCACGGTGAGAACAGTCTGATGGCGGGAACAGCCTGAAATCATACCGTCCCGGCCCGCACGAAAATCGTGCGCTCCATGCGGGATATGTGCTACGGGAAAACCCGACTCGGTTGCATTTGTACACATTGCCATGTACTGCGTCATGGCGGCCACATGGCGGACCGTGTAGATTCACGCCATTTGACCTGCTCCCCATAGAAATGCCTCCATCATGAATCAGGCCGCCAGCGAGACTCTGAAGAACAACGTGCTGCAGATCACCCTCAAGGAGCTTGGCCTGCGCCCGGGCCTCGCGCTGCAGGTGCGCCGGCTGGTGGAAGGCGCCAGCAAGAAGGAGGGCCAGCTCTTCGGCGCCATCGAGAACCGGGGCGTCATGGTGGGCCCGCAAGGCCCGGAGGGCGAGGACACCGGCCTGACCGAGGGCGATGTCTGCATCGTGCGTGGTTTTACCGGCCAGCATGAGTTTTCCTTCATCAGCAAGGTGCTGCAGACCTACGAGAAACCTTTCGTGTATGCCTTGCTGGCTTATCCCACCCAGGTCGATGCCCGCCAGGTTCGCCAGTCCCTGCGTACCAAGACCAGCTGGCCCGTCACCGTTCAGCTCGGTGAACTCAAGCTGGACGGCCAGTTGCTGGACATCAGCATGCAGGGCGCCATGATCAGTACGCCCACAGCCACCACCGCCGTGGGCAAGACCCTGGACCTCAGCATCGGCGCCGTGGTCGAAGGCGAGCCCACCACCCTCGCACTCAAGGCCACGGTCTGCCACGCCCACAAGGCCGCAGACGATACGTGCCACTTCACCGGCATGGCCTTCCACGGCCTGAACCAGCAGGACAAGCTGGTGCTGCACTACCTGACCAAGACCCCGCAAAGCTGAGTCAGCCCAGGCGGGGCAAGGGATGCCCTTCATTTTCTTGGGTGTATGTGCGCGACCGGACTCCCCGGTGCCTGCCATCCCTTAGATTCGACCGGTTCGCATCCAAGGTACCCCATGAATCCACAAGTTGTTTCGAGCTACGACGGCACTTATGTCGCGCTCTCTTTCCTCATCGCCTTCATCGGTTCCTTTGTCGCGCTGACGGCTGCCCGCCGCCTCGTCGGCCCCGAAGGCCGCATCAACCATTTCGACCTGATGGCCGCCACGCTGGCGCTGGGTGGCATCGGCGTCTGGACCATGCATTTCATCGGCATGGCCGCACTGAAGATGGACCTGCGCGTGGGTTACTCCATGACCGAAACCATCATCTCGCTGGTGGTGGTCTGCCTGGCCACCGGTTTCGGCCTGACGTATGTGGCCCGGGATCCCTCCAACAAGACCCGGCTGCTGACGGCTGGCGCCTCTCTGGGACTGGGTGTCGCCGTCATGCATTACCTGGGCATGTACGGCATGCGCTTTGGCGGCTATATCAACTGGTCGTTCCTGCTGGTGGCCGCCTCCCTCCTGATCGCCGTCGTGGCGGCTACCGCGGCCCTCTGGCTGGCCTTCAACACCAAACCCCTGGCGCTGCGCCTGCTGGCGGCCATCGTCATGGCGGTGGCCGTCTGTGCCATGCACTACGCCGGCATGGCCGCCGCCGATTTCGTCTGCACCACCGCGGACCGGCAGGCCCTTCCCCGCGGCTTTGGTGTCATCAATTCGACCGACCTGCCCGAGGTCGTGATGGTCATGTCCATCGGCATCGCCCTGGTGCTGTCCATCGACCTGCTGACGCAGAAGCTGCTGGGCGCTGCCAAGCGGCGGTCGCGCTGACCACTGGGGGGGTTGCCGCCCCCCGCCTCTGCCGCGCCGGGGAGTTCCGGGATAATTCCCCCCATGAACCCCCTGCTCCAACGACTGCAGCCCTATCCTTTCGAACGGCTGCGGCAGCTTTTTGCCGGCATCACCCCCAACCCGGCCTATCGTCCCATCAGCCTGGGCATCGGTGAGCCCAAACACGCCACGCCCGATTTCATCAAGCGCGCCCTCAGTGACGCGCTGGACACCGGCCTGACCGGCTCCCCTCCCACGGCCGGCGAGCCGGCGCTCAGGGACGCCATGGCGGGCTGGCTGCAGCGCCGTTATGGCGTCACGCTCAACCCGACCGGCCAGATCCTGCCGGTCAATGGCTCGCGCGAGGCGCTGTTCGCGCTGACGCAGACCGTGGTCGACGGCAGCCAGCCCGGCGCCCTGGTCCTGTGCCCGAACCCCTTTTATCAAATCTACGAAGGCGCCGCGCTGCTGGCGGGCGCCCAGCCGTATTACGTGCCCAGCGACCCGGCGCGCAACTTCGCCGTGGACTGGGACAGCGTGCCCGCCGAGGTCTGGGCCCGCACCCAGCTGATCTTCACCTGCTCGCCCGGCAACCCGACCGGCGCCGTGATGCCGCTGGAGGAATGGAAGAAGCTGTTCGACTTGAGCGACCGCTACGGCTTCGTCATCGCCTCCGACGAGTGCTACAGCGAGATCTACTTCCGCGACGAGCCGCCGCTGGGCGGGCTGGAGGCGGCCTTGAAACTGGGCCGCAGCGACTTCAGGAACCTGGTCGCGCTGACCAGCCTCTCCAAACGCAGCAACGTGCCGGGCATGCGCAGCGGCTTCGTGGCCGGCGATGCGGCCATCATGAAGGCCTTCCTGCTCTACCGCACCTACCACGGCAGCGCCATGAGCCACGTAGTGCAGGCCGCCAGCATCGCGGCCTGGAACGACGAGTTGCACGTCATCGAGAACCGCAACCTCTACCGCGCCAAGTTTGCCCAGGTCACGCCCATGCTGAGCGCCGTGCTGGACGTGGCCCTGCCCGACGCGGCCTTCTACCTATGGGCCGGCGTACAGGGCAGCGACACCGATTTCGCCCGCGATCTCTACGCTCTTTACAATGTGACTGTTTTGCCCGGCAGCTATCTGGCGCGCGAGGCCCGCGGATTCAACCCCGGCGCCGGGCGCGTTCGCATGGCGCTGGTGGCCGAAACCGCCGAATGCGCGGAAGCGGCCGAACGCATCATTCAATTTGTCAAATCCAGAAACTGAAAATCCGAGTCATACACATGAGCCAACAACTGCAACAGATCATCGAAGCCGCCTGGGAAAACCGCGCCAACATCTCCGTCAAGTCCGCGCCCAAGGAAGTGGCCGACGCCGTCGAGCACGTCATCTCCGAACTGAACAAGGGCCGCCTGCGCGTGGCCACGCGCGAGTCCGTGGGCAAGTGGACGGTGCACCAGTGGATCAAGAAGGCCGTGCTGCTGTCCTTCCGCCTCAAGGACAACGAGGTCATCAGGGCCGGCGACCTGGGCTTCTACGACAAGGTGCAGACCAAGTTCGCCCACCTCTCGGCTGAAGAAATGGCCGCCACCGGCGTGCGTGTGGTGCCCCCGGCCGTGGCGCGCCGCGGCAGCTTCATTGCCAAGGGCGCCATCCTGATGCCCAGCTACGTGAACATCGGCGCCTACGTGGACGAGAACACCATGGTCGACACCTGGGCCACCGTGGGCTCCTGTGCCCAGATCGGCAAGAACGTGCACCTCTCGGGCGGCGTCGGCATCGGCGGCGTGCTGGAGCCCGTGCAGGCCGGCCCCACCATCATCGAGGACAACTGCTTCATCGGCGCGCGCTCGGAGATCGTCGAGGGCGTGGTGGTCGAGGAAAACTCGGTCATCTCCATGGGCGTGTACATCGGCCAGAGCACCAAGATCTATGACCGCGCCACTGGCGAAGTCCACTACGGCCGCGTGCCGGCCGGCTCGGTGGTGGTCTCAGGCAACCTGCCCAGCGCCGATGGCAAATACAGCCTGTATTGCGCCGTGATCGTCAAGCGCGTGGACGCGCAGACCCGCTCCAAGACCAGCCTGAACGACCTGTTGCGCGACTGATCACGCTGGTTGCGGACGACTTCGACACACGATACAGGGAGAGCAGACATGAGCAGCACGATGGGCATGATGGAACGGATCCTGCGACTGATGTCCGAGAAAAAAGCCTCGGACATCTATCTTTCGGCCCACTCGCCGGCGCTCATCCGCATCAACGGGCAGTGCGTGCCGATCAACAACCAGCCCTTGCCGCCGGATGCGCCGCGCAATCTGCTGGCCGAGATCATCCCGGAGGAACGCTTGGCCGAACTCGACGCCTACAGCGAACTCAATATGGGTTTCCCGCTGGCCGGCGTGGGGCGCTTCCGCCTCAGCGCCATGCGCCAGCGCGGCTCGGTGGCGGCGGTGATCCGCTTCGTCTCGGGCGAGATTCCCTCGCTGGGTTCGCTCTCGTTGCCCCCCATCCTGGGCGACCTGATCATGGAAAAGCGCGGCCTGATCCTGATGGTGGGCGCCACCGGCATGGGCAAGAGCACCACGCTGGCAGCCATGATCGACTACCGCAACGAGAACGCCTCGGGCCACATCCTGACCATCGAGGACCCGATCGAGTACCTGTTCAAGAACAAGCGTTCCGTGGTCAACCAGCGCGAGATCGGCGCCGACACCAAGAACCTGGGCACGGCGCTGCAGAACGCCCTGCGCCAGGCGCCCGACGTGATCATGATCGGCGAAATCCGCGACCGCGAGACCATGTCCGCGGCCATCGCCTATGCCCAGTCCGGTCACCTCTGCCTGGCCACCATGCACGCCAACAACAGCTACCAGGCGCTCAACCGTATCCTGAGCTTCTACCCGGTGGAAGTGCGCCAGACCATGCTGGGGGACCTCTCCAGCGCGCTCAAGGCCATCGTCTCGCAGCGCCTGCTGCGCACCACCACGGGCAGCCGCACCCCGGCGGTGGAGATCATGCTCAATACCAAGCTGATCTCGGACCTGATCGAGAAAGGCGACTTCTCCAGCATCAAGGAGGCGCTGGAAAAAGCCATGGCCGAAGGCTCGCAGAACTTCGAGCAGGACATCGCGCGCCTCATCACCGAGGGCGTGATCGACCGCAAGGAAGGCCTGGCCAATTCCGATTCGCCGACCAACCTGATGTGGCGCCTGCAGAACGACTTCCAGAAGCCGGCCCAAGCCCAGGCCGACGAGCACCAGGACGACGAGCCGTCCTTCACCGAGATCACGCTCGACGTGAAGCACTGAGCCCCGAATGTCCCGTACCCTGCAACTGACCGAGCAACTGATCGCGCGCCCTTCCGTCCCCCCCGACGATGCCGGCTGCCAGGCCCTGCTGGCCGAACGCCTCCAGCCGCTGGGTTTTGCCTGCGAGTCCATCGTCAGCGGCCCGGCCGACTTCCGCGTCACCAACCTGTGGGCCAAACGCGTGGCCCAGGCCGGCGCCCCGCTCCTGGTCTTTGCTGGCCACACCGACGTGGTGCCCACCGGCCCGGTCGCCCAATGGAGCCAGGACCCGTTCACGCCCACGCACCGCGACGGCAAGCTGTACGGCCGCGGCAGCAGCGACATGAAAGCCTCGATCGCCGCCTTCGTGGTGGCGGTGGAGGAGTTCCTTGCCTCGCACGCCCAGGCCCCGCTCAACATCGCCCTGCTGCTGACCAGCGATGAGGAAGGTCCGGCCGTGGACGGCACGGTGGTGGTCTGCGAAACCCTGAAAGCGCGCGGCGAGAAGCTGGACTACTGCATCGTCGGCGAGCCGACCTCGGTACAGCGCACCGGCGACATGATCAAGAACGGCCGCCGGGGCACCATGAGCGGCAAGCTCACGGTCAAGGGTGTGCAGGGCCATATTGCCTACCCGCACCTGGCCAGGAATCCCATCCATCAATTCGCCCCGGTGCTGGCCGAACTGACGGCCATTGAATGGGACCAAGGCAACGACTTCTTCCCGCCCACCACCTGGCAGGTCAGCAATATCCACGGCGGCACGGGCGCCAGCAACGTGATCCCCGGTAACGTGGTGGTGGACTTCAACTTCCGCTTCTGCACCGAGTCCACGCCGCAAAGCCTGCAGCAGCGACTCACTACCGTACTGAACAAGCACGAGTTGGAGTACGACCTCTCGTGGACCGTCGGCGGTCTGCCCTTCCTGACCACCCCGGGCACGCTGGTAGACGCCGTGCGCGAGGCCATCCACGCCGAGACCGGCATCGAGACCGAACTCTCCACCAGTGGCGGCACCAGTGACGGTCGTTTCATCGCCCAGATCTGCCCGCAGGTCATCGAACTCGGCCCCAGCAACGCCACCATCCACAAGATCGACGAATGCGTGCCGGTGGCCGACATCGAGCCGCTGAAAAACATCTACCGGCGTGTGCTGGAAAAGCTCGCGTCATGAACAGCACCCCCGCGAAGCCAGCGACCGTGATCGAACTGATCGAGGCCGGTGCCAGGCAGTTCGACGCTGCCGGCCTGATCTATGGCCACGGCACCAGCAACGCTTTTGACGAGGCCGCCTGGCTGGTGCTCTGGCAACTGGGCCTGCCGCTGCATGACCTCGACGCGGTGGCCGATCGCCCGGTCGACCCGCAAGAACAAGCCAAGGTCGTGGCGCTCCTGCAAGAACGCATCACCACGCGCAAGCCCGCCGCCTACCTGACACGCGAGGCCTGGCTGCAGGGTGTGCCCTTTTACGTGGACGAGCGCACCATCGTGCCGCGCAGTTTCATTGCCGAGCTGCTGGCCAACGGCAACATCGACGCCTGGCTGGGAGAACACACCCGACGCGTGCTGGACCTGTGCACCGGCAACGGCAGCCTGGCCGTGCTGGCCGCCCTCGCCTGGCCCGAGGTCACGGTGGACGGCGCCGACCTCTCGGCCGACGCCCTGGCCGTGGCCCGCATCAATGTCGACAAGCACCAGTTGCAGGACCGCGTCACGCTACTGACCTCCGATGGACTCGGCAATGTGCGCGGCCCCTACGACCTGATCCTGTGCAACCCCCCCTACGTCAATGCGCAGAGCATGGCGACCCTGCCCGCCGAGTACCGGGCCGAACCCGAACTGGCCCTGGCCGGCGGCAGCGACGGCATGGATTTCATCCGCCGCCTGCTGGCCGAGGCCCCGGCGCAAATGAGCGAACACGCCGTGCTGGTCCTGGAGATCGGCAATGAGCGCGAGCACTTCGAGGCGGCCTTCCCGCGCCTGGAAGCTGCCTGGCTGGAAACAAGTGCAGGCGACGAACAAGTCCTGCTGATAACGCGCGAAGCGCTGCTGAAAAAATGATCACCCTGAAAAATGTCACCCTGCGCCGCGGCGCCAGGGTGTTGCTGGATGCTGCCTCCGTCACCGTCAATCCCGGTGAGAAAGTCGGCCTGGTCGGACGCAACGGCGCCGGCAAGTCCACCCTGTTCGCCCTGCTCAACGGCACCCTGCACGAGGACAGCGGCGACTGCAACATCCCGGCCCAGTGGCGCCTGGCCCAGGTGGCCCAGGACATGCCTGAAACGAGCGAGTCCGCGACCGATTTCGTGATCGCGGGTGACACACGCCTGGTTGCGGCCCAGGCCGAAGTCGCCGCGGCCGAGGCCACCGACGACGGCGAGCGCATGGGGCACGCCTATATGGAACTGCACGATGCCGGCGCGCACGATGCTTCGGCCCGCGCGCAGGCGCTGATCCTGGGCCTGGGCTTCCGGACCACGGAACTCGACAAACCCGTCAACAGTTTTTCCGGCGGCTGGCGCATGCGCCTGCAGCTGGCACGCGCGCTGATGTGCCCCAGCGACCTGCTGCTGCTGGACGAACCCACCAACCACCTGGACCTCGACGCCCTGGTCTGGCTGGAAGCCTGGCTGCAGCGTTACACCGGCACCATGCTGGTCATCAGCCACGACCGCGAGTTTCTCGATGCCGTGACCAACGTCACCGTGCACATCGAAACCGCCAAGCTCAACCGCTACGGCGGCAACTACACCAAGTTCGAGGACATGCGGGCCGAGAAGATGGAACTGCAGCAGGCGTCCTACGCCAAGCAGCAGGAGAAGATCGCCCACCTGAAGAAGTTCATCGATCGCTTCAAGGCCCAGGCCAGCAAGGCCAAACAGGCCCAGAGCCGGGTCAAGGCCCTGGACCGGATGGAGAAGATCGGCCCGCTGCTGGCCGAGGCCGAGTTCACCTTCGAGTTCAAGGAACCAGCCAACCTGCCCAACCCCATGCTGTCCATGCAGGGGATCGACTTTGGCTACCCGCCGCCCGAAGGTGCGCCGGCCGGCACGCCACCCACGGTGATCGTGAAGAACGTCAGCAAGTCGGTGCTGGCCGGACAGCGCATCGGCATCCTGGGCGCCAACGGCCAGGGCAAGTCCACCGTGGTCAAGACCATCGCGCGCGACCTGGCCCCCCTGGCCGGCGAGATCATCGAGGGCAAGGGCCTGTCCATCGGCTACTTTGCCCAGCAGGAACTCGATGTGCTGCGACCGCAGGACACACCGCTGGAACACATGATCTGGCTGGTCAAGGACACCACGGCACGCGGTGCGCTCAGCGGCCAGGCCACCCGCGAGCAGGACCTGCGCAGTTTCCTGGGCGGCTTCAATTTCACGGGCGACCAGGTCAAGCAGACCGTGGGCACCATGAGCGGCGGCGAGAAGGCCCGCCTGGTGCTGTGCATGCTGGTCTGGCAGCGCCCCAACCTGCTGCTGCTGGACGAGCCCACCAACCACCTGGATCTGGCCACGCGCGAGGCGCTGGGCATGGCGCTGAACGAATTCGAGGGCACGGTGATGCTGGTCAGCCACGACCGCGCCCTGCTGCGTGCGGTGTGCGACGAATTCTGGCTGGTCTCACGCGGCGGCATCAACCCCTTCGACGGCGACCTCGACGACTACCAGCGCTATCTGCTGGACGAAGCCAAGCGCCAGCGCGAAGCCCTCAAGGAAGCCAATGCCGCCGCCTCCGCAACGGCAAGCGCCCCACCGCCCCCGCCCACCGTGGCGGCAACCGAGCCGGCTCGCCCGCGGCGCGAAGACAACCGGACCCGTCAGTTGCGCAAGGAATTCGAACTGTGCGAGGCCCGCATGGCCGAACTGGCGCAGCAGAAAGCCGTTCTCGAAGAGCGCCTCTCCGGTCAGCCCGGCATGGATGAGATCAATGAACTCGGCAAGCGGCTGGGAGCCCTGCAGGACGAACTGGACCAGCTCGAAGCGCGCTGGCTGGAACTCAGCAGCAGCCTGGACGATTAGGGTCAGCCGCACACTTGAGGAATGAGTGGGAACAGGCCCTAGTCAGCCGCGCGCTGCGGGCTTTGCTGCATCTGCTGCATGGACTCGCCAACCTTCTGCTGCACCTGCTGCATGGTCTTCTGGCCCTGCTCGATCTCCTGCTTCTTGGCCGCCCCCACGGTAGCAGCCGTGGTCGCCGTCTCGGCGCCACAGCCCGCCAGCATGAGCACTGCCAGGGTGATGATGATTGCTTGGGACATGGTCATTTCTCCTGCATGATGCCGACGATGGAAAAACGCATTTTGTCCCCTGCGCCGCCTGGACGGGACTGATTTTTATGCAATAATTGAGGTCTGGGTTCTTAGCTCAGTTGGTAGAGCAGCGGACTCTTAATCCGTAGGTCGAGTGTTCGAGTCACTCAGGACCCACCAGATCAAAAGGGATCTGATCGCAAGATCAGATCCCTTTTTCTTTGTGCCTCAAAACACCGCGCAACAACAAAAAAGGCCTTGCATTGCTGCAAGGCCTTTTTGATCTGGCTCCTCGACCTGGGCTCGAACCAGGGACCTACGGATTAACAGTCCGGCGCTCTACCGACTGAGCTATCGAGGAATATTCGGTTCAACAAATTGTACTTGGTAGGACGTGCGGGATTCGAACCTGCGACCAACGGATTAAAAGTCCGCTGCTCTACCAACTGAGCTAACGTCCCCCACAGCGGGACGCTTACGCTAACCCCGACAAGCCTTCAATTATAGCGTCATTTTTCTGCGATCTTCAAGCGCGCTTCACGATTTCGTCCAGCACCCAGCCGGCGGCGCACTGTCCGAAGGTCGCAGTGACGGCCACCAGCGAGCCGTAGCCGCTGCAGTTGAGCGTGCCGTCGCCCTCGACGGCACAGGAGGTATCGGGGCCGCTGACGGCCTCGCGGCTGAACACGCAGGCCACACCGATCTTGCGCCCCTCACGGGCGGCACCATGCTCCTTGCGCAGGCGGTAGCGCAACTGTGCCAGCAGCGGATCATGCGTGACACGGCCCAGGTCCTCGATGTCCACCTCGTGCGCCCGGCGCTTGCCGCCGGCAGCACCCACCGTGATGAAAACGAGCCTGTTCTTGAGGGCCCAGGCCGCCATGGCGGTCTTGGCGCGCACCTGGTCGCAGGCATCGATGACGGCATCCACACCTGCAGGCAGGATGGCTGGCCAGTTGCCCGGCTCCACGAACTCCTCGATGCATTGCACCTGGCACGCCGGATTGATCTGGGCGATGCGATCGCGCATGGCCAGCACCTTGGCCTGGCCCAGCGTGGTTTCCAGGGCGTGGATCTGGCGGTTGATATTGGATTCGGCCACGTGATCGAGATCGATCAGGGTCAGGTGCCCCACACCACTGCGCGCCAGGGCTTCCACGGCCCAGGAGCCGA
>NZ_KQ483358.1:2252226-2355811 GCF_001432305.1 Curvibacter sp. PAE-UM | reverse complement strand
CCCGGGAGCCGCCCCCGCCGACACCCACCACGGCCACGTGGGCCGCACGGATACGCTGGGCGCCGGCCACGCCATAGAGGCGGGTCAGACCGCCAAAGCGGCGTTCAGCATCCATGACAGCAGATGTCACGTCAGGCCATGCGCTCCAGGCGCCACATCTGGTACTTGAAGCCAGCGACCGAGCCGGCCACGATGGCCACAAAAGCCACCAGACTGTTGAGGCCCAGGGTGGACAGGCCCGTCAGGCCCTGGCCGATGGTGCAGCCCATGGCGGTCACCCCGCCCACGCCCATGAGCACGGCGCCCACCAGATGGTTGGCCACGTCCTCGGTGCTGCCGAAGCCCTCCCAGCGGAAGCTGCGGGTCCACAGGGCCATGAGGGCGGAGCCGGCCATGACGCCGAAGACCGAGACGATGCCCAGCGTGAGCACCTTGCTCGTATCGCTGTAGAACAGCAGCCAATCCAGCGCATAGGAAACGGGGGCTACGAAGCTCATGGCTTCGGCGCGGCCCGAGTTGGTGGCCAGATAGACCTCGTCCAGGGTTTGCGGATGCTCGGCCACATGACCCAGGGAGCCGCTGACCCACCACATGGCGACGATGATGCCCCCGACACCCAGGCCGGCCAGCAGGTTGTCCGCGCGCAGGAACTCCTTGCCGAGCAGGGCCCAGACGATCAGCGCCGCGCCCAGGCCCAGGCCCAGCAGCAAGGTGGCCAGGGTAGGCGTGAGGCCCAGGGCCGTGGCGGCCAGATGCGGCAGATTGGCCGTGACGGCAAAGTCCACACCCACCTGGTCGACGGTGGCCACGCGCCACACAGCGGTGATGCCCTTCATGGTGGCGAAGCCCGCCAGGCCCATGACCAGCAGGACCACCAGGGATTTGAGGTTGCCGGAGCCGACACGCACCAGGGTCTTGCTGCCGCAGCCCGAAGACAGCACCATGCCGAAGCCGAAGAGCAGGCCGCCGATGATCGCCGACAGCCAGAGCCAGCGTTTGCCCCCGTGCAGGGTCTTGGCCGGATCGATCAGGCCCGCATAGGCCAGCAGCGCAAAGCCGGCCATGGCCACGCCGATGGCCAGGATCCACTGGCGCATGCGCGTCCAGTCGCCCATATTGACCACGTCGCTGACGGCGCCCATGGTGCAGAAATGGGTGCGCTGAACGAGTGCGCCGAAAAGCAGGGAAAGAAGAAAAGAAGCGCTCAACACCAGGGTGTTGAGCGCCGAGATGTCGGCGGATTGCATGTCCCGGATTCTAAAGCCAGGACGCGCAACCCTACTTGAGACGCGGCAGGCGCTGCTTGGCCGCGGCGGCGGCCTCGGACTGGGGGTAAGCCTTGATCAGGTCTTCCAGGGTCTTGCGCGCGGCCTTGACGTCCTTGAGCTCGACTTGGCAGTTGGCGATGGACAGCACGGCTTCGGGCGCCCGCAGATGATCCGGCGCCTGGGTCAGCAGGTTGCGGAAGTTCTGGATGGCTTCCTTGTAGTCGCGCGTGGCGTATTGGGCATTGCCCAGCCAGAAGAAGGACGAGGGGGCGTAACCGCTGGTCGGATAGCGCTTGAGCAGATCGACGAAGGCGTTCTGCGCACCGGCAAAGTCGCCCTTGCGAAACACCCCGAGCGCGGCATCGTAGTCGCGCTTCTCGGCTTGCTCGGCCAGGAACTCACGACCATCTACCGTGACCTTGGCGGGCTCGAACTTGCGCAGGCGCTCGTCGAAGCCGCCCAGCAGATCCTTCTGCTGGCGCTGCAGTTCGGAGACGTCGCGCGCAAGCTGTTCGTTCTGCCCGACCAGGCGTGCCATCTCTGCGCGCAAGGTCTCGATCTGGGTCTGCAACTCCAGCAGGCTGCGGCGCAGCAGGGCATTTTCTTCAGTGCTGCGGCTGGCCTGCTCGGCTGAACGCGTTTCGGAATCCTGCCGCACGCTGTCCACGCGCTGGCGCAGATCCAGGATGGCGCGGCGGGCCTCCTCGTCGTCGAAGAGACCGGCCTGCGCCACGGTGACGCCACAGACACACAGCAGCAGGGCTGCAAGGCGGGTGCGCGTGTTCATCGCTGCGACTCCGGCGCCCGATCAGCGGTAGCTGATCTCGGCACGACGGTTCTTGGACCAGGCTGCCTCGCCCGTGCCCTGCATGGCCGGCTTTTCCTTGCCGAAGCTCACGGCTTCGACCTGGCTGTCGGCCACGCCCAGCAGGCCCAGCGAGCGGCGTACGGCCTCGGCACGGCGCTGGCCCAGGGCCAGGTTGTACTCGCGACCGCCGCGCTCGTCGGTGTGGCCTTCGATCACGACCTTGCGGCTCTTGTCGGCCTTGATATGGCGGGCATGGGTGTCGATCAACGCCTGGAACTCGGGCTTGATGACATAGCTGTCGTAGTCGAAGTAGACCAGGCGCGAGACGTTGGCGATCGCAGCCTGGGCGGACTTGCCGTCATCGACCGGCGTGACCGAGGTCTGCGCCACCGTCGTGCTGCTGGAACCGGTCCCGGCACCGCTGGAGCGGTCATCGATCGGCGGATTGTCCAGGTTGACGGAAGAGCAGCCTGCCATCAGCAAGGTCACGGCGCCGATCAGGGCGAGTTTTTTCATCGACATGTTTTTTACTCCTGTGGTATCGATAGGGAATCAGTTGGGTGTTTTCTGGAAGGGGCCCCAGTCGGGCTCGCGGATGTCTCCGCCCTGCCCGGCCAGACGTGCCTTGATTTTCCCATCCAGCGTGGTGGTCATCAGGGCCTCGCGTTCCTGCTGCTTGGTGGCGTAGAGGAGCAGGCGGCCATTGGGGGCAAAACTCGGGTTCTCGTCTGCACTGGTTTCGGTCAGGGCCGTGACATTGCTGGTGGACAGCTCCATCACATGGAGCTTGAAGGCGCCACTCACCCGGGAAATATAAGCCAGCCAGCGGCCGTCGGCGCTCAGGGAGGGGGAAATGTTGTAAGTGCCGGTAAACGTCACGCGCTCAGGGTTGCCGCCCGCGGCCGGCATGCGATAGATCTGCGGGCTGCCCCCCCGGTCGCTGACGAAATAGATGAACTTGCCATCGTGCGAATAGGTGGGTTCGGTGTCGATGCTGGACGATTGGGTCAGGCGACGCGGCTCGCTCCCCGCGGTGGTGACGTCCAGCGTATAGAGCTGCGAACCGCCGTCGCGGCTCAGCGTAACGGCCAGGCTGCGCCCGTCGGGCGACCAGGCCGGGGCGCTGTTGGAGCCGCGGAAGTTGGCCACCAGGCGACGCTTGCCGCTGGCCACGTCGTGGACGTAGACCACCGGTTTGCGCGACTCGAAGGACACGTAGGCCAACTGCCGTCCCTCGGGTGACCAGCTCGGGGAAATGATGGGTTCGGGGCTGGTCAGCGCCGGCTGCGCGCCCTCGCCGTCCGCATCGGCCACCCACAGGTTGTAGCGCTGGTCGGCCTTGGTGACGTAAGCGATGCGGGTGGAAAAGATGCCCTTGTCGCCGGTCAGCTTCTCATAGACGAAGTCGGCGATGCGGTGCGCGGCCAGACGCAGATCGGCCTGGCTGATGGCGTAACTCTGCCCCCCCAAGTCACGCCCGGCCACCACGTCCCAGAGGCGGAAGCGCACGTCATAACGGCCGTCGGCCAGGCGCGAGATGCTGCCTGCGACCAGGGAATCGGCGCCGCTCTGGCGCCATGGCACCAGATCGGGCTTGGCGTTTTCGTCCAGCGCGCCCGAGCGGGCCGGCACGCTGCGGAACTGGCCGCTACGCTCCAGGTCGGCCTGCACGATGGCGCTGATCTTCTGCGGCGCCGCGTCCTCGCCGCGGAAGGGGGCGAAGGCAATCGGCAACTGCGTCAGGCCTACGCCGGACACTTCGACCCGGAACTGGGCATAGGCCGGCCAGGCGGCCAGCAGCATCATCAAAGTCAGCAGGTATCGTCTCATCATTTTCTGCATTATCCCAGCCTCGTCATGACGACATCGTCATCTGGACGGGCCTGAGCATAACCCGAGGCCGCACGCACGATGTCCGACTGCGCCCGCTCGCGCACCGTGCGGGCGTTCTGCGACTCCTGCGCGCGAGCCGCTTCCTTGTGCCAGAGGTGGAAAACCTCGGTGGCGCAGAAGCCGTTCTTGCGTGCCACGCCGGCATGGTGCAGGCGCAGCACGAAGTCGGCATCCTCGTGGCCCCACCCTACAAAAGACTCGTCGAAGCCGTCGATGCGCTCGTAGTCGCTGCGCCAGACGCCCATATTGCAGCTGCGGATGCCTTTCCAGTAGAACTCGGGGTGGACGCGACCGCGCCAGTCGGGCAGGCGCAACAAGTGGGTGAGCTTGCTGGCATGGCCACGCAGGCGCTGGCCCAGCCAGTACAGGCGACCGCGGCCGCAGATCTGCTCTGCACCGCTCACCACAGCCTGTGTGAGTTCGGGCGACAGCAGCACACGGCTGCCGTTGACGAAATGACCGGGAGCAGCCAGCTGCTTGTGACGCGCGATGAAATCCACCTCGGGCACACAGTCGCCGTCCATGAAGATGAGGTACGGCCCTTTTGCCGCCGCCACACCGCGGTTGCGTACCTTCGAGGCGGTGAAGCCGACGTCGGGATGCCAGACGTGCGTCAGGCGCAGTTCACGCGCCACGGCTGAATCAAGGATGGCCCGGCGGTGCTCCTCACGCGAACCGTCGTCGGCCACGACCACCTCGAAATTCCGGTCGGTCTGCCTAACCAGCCCGGCCAGCACCGCCAGCAACGCATCGCTGCGGTTGTAGGTGGTGACGACCACAGAAACGGACTCGGAGGGGTTCATTTTGAACTAGACTACACGGCTGATACAGGTCCGCGCCAAGCTGGCGGGCCGCCGAATACTACCACCCCCGATGAGCCAAATTTCCGTCTACATCATTGCCTATAACGAGGCCGAAAAGGTCGCGGCCACGATCGAGAGCGTGCAATGGGCGGACGAGATCATCGTGGTCGACTCCAACAGCACGGACGGCACGCAGGACATTGCCACCCGCATGGGCGCGCGGGTCGTGCAGGTGGTGTTCAAGGGCTTCGGCGACCTGCGCAACCAGGCCATCGCGGCCTGCACGCATGACTGGATCTTCAGCGTTGATGCCGACGAACGCTGCACGCCCGAGGCGGCGGCCGAAGTGCGGGCGATTGCCGACGACCCGAACTCGCTGGACGTCTGGCGCGTGCCGCGCCGCAACTACTTCATGGGCCGCTGGATCAGGCACTCAGGCTGGTACCCCAACTTCCGCCAGCCGCAGCTGTTCCGCAAGGGCACGATGAGCTACGACCTCAAGCCCGTGCACGAAGGCTATGTGCTGCACAGCGACAAGCCTCTCGGCACGTTGAAGAACGCCATCTGGCAGTTTCCCTTCAAGAACATGGCCGAGGTCATGCACAAGGCCAACCGCTACTCCAGCCTGGGCGCCGAGAAGGTCGTGCACAAGAAGATCTCCATGGGATCGGCGCTGGCCCACGGCATCTGGTCTTTCGTGAAGCACTACATCTTCAAGCTCGGCTTCCTGGATGGCTGGGCCGGCTTCATGATCGCGCTGGGCAACTTCGAGGGCACCTTCTACCGCTACGTGAAAGCGTTGGAGATGCAGAAGGGCGAGGCCTGGAAGGCGCCCAAGTCCTCGGCAGGCAAAACCTGATGCCCCCGACCAACCGCGCCCTGTACCTTCGGCTGCTGAGTTATGTGCGGCCGTACTGGAAAGCCTTCGCACTGGCGGTGGTCGGCATGGTCGCCACGGCGGCCACCGAGCCGGTCTTCCCGGCCATCATGAAATACCTGCTCGACCGGGGATTCCAGACGGATGATGCGCGCATGGTCTGGCTCATCCCGACGGGCATCGTCCTGCTCTTTCTGGTGCGCAGCCTCTTTGTCTACTTCACCGGTTACCTGATGATGTGGATTTCGAGCCGGGTGGTCACCGACCTGCGGCGCGCCATGTTTGCCAAGCTGATCACCCTGCCCACGCAGCATTTCGACCAGCACTCGGCGGGCCAGCTGATCTCGCGCCTGGTGTACGACGTGAGCCACGTATCGGAAGCGGCCACCAGCGCCCTGGTCACCATGGTGCGGGAATCGCTCACGGCCCTGGCCCTGCTGGGTTACCTGCTCTACCTGGACTGGAAACTGACGCTGGTCACGCTGACGATCGGACCCGTCATCGCCTTGACGGTGAAGTCCTTCGGCAAGCGCATGCGCGCGGCCAGCCAGAAAAGCCTGCAATCGATGCGGCTCATCTCGCACACCATCGAGGAGTCAGCCAAAGCGCACAAGGTCGTGAAGATCTTCGGCGGACAGATCCATCAGGCGCGGCGATTCGAGGATGCCACCGAGCAGTTCCGTCGCGCCCAGATGCGCGAAGCCATTCCCGCCTCGGCCACCACCCCCATCACCCATATCGCGGCCGCCATCGCCGTGGCTGTCATCACCTACCTTGCCTTGAGCCAGACCACCGGCAAGGCCGGCGCCTCTGCCGGCGGTTTTGTGTCCTTCATCACGGCGATGCTGCTGCTGATCTCCCCTCTCAAGCAGCTGACGACCATCAGCACCACGCTGCAAAAGGGATTGGCGGCCGCCGAAAGCGTCTTCGACCTGCTCGACATGCCGGAAGAATCGGATGGTGGCCATCGACCGCTGGGGCATGCCCGTGGAGACATCACCTTTGAAGGCGTGCGCTTCAGCTATCCGGGCGCCGAACGTCTGGCCCTGAACGACATCAGCTTCACCGTTGCTGCCGGCCAGACCGTCGCCCTGGTCGGCGCTTCGGGGGGTGGCAAGACCACCATCAGCGCGTTGATTCCCCGCTTCTACCATGTCAGCAGCGGCAGGATACTGGTGGACGGGATCGACATCCAGGACCTCACCTTGCTGAGCCTGCGCCAGAACATCGCCCTCGTCAGCCAGGACGTGGTCCTGTTCAACGACTCTGTGGAAGCCAATATCGCCTACGGCACGCTGGGCACCCACAGCCGGGACGACGTGATCCGGGCCGCACGCGCCGCCCACGCCTGGGAGTTCATCGAACAACTGCCCGACGGGCTGGACACCATGATCGGCGAGAACGGCGCCCGCCTGTCAGGCGGACAGCGCCAGCGCATCGCCATTGCACGCGCCCTGCTGAAGAATGCACCCATCCTGATCCTGGACGAAGCCACATCGGCCCTGGACACCGAGAGCGAACGACAGGTCCAGGCCGCGCTGGCGGTATTGATGAAAGACCGCACGACACTGGTCATCGCCCACCGCCTGAGCACCATCGAGCACGCCGATCGCATCCTCGTGCTGGACCAGGGCCGCATCGTCGAAAGCGGCACCCACGCCGAGCTGCAGGCCGCCAGCGGCTATTACGCCAACCTGATCCGCGTACAGACATGAACATCCCCATCCTCATGTACCACCAGATCGACGTGCCGCCACCCAGCGGCACGCCGCTGCGCGGGCTGGTGGTCTCGCCAGGCTCTTTCAACCGGCAAATGTGGCTGCTTCGACTGCTGGGATACCGTGGCCTGTCCATGCGCGATCTGGAGCCCTACCTCAAGGGTGAAAAACAGGGCCGGGTCGTGGGCATCACCTTCGACGATGGCTACCAGAACAATCTGCATCACGCTCTGCCCGTCCTGCGCAAGCATGGCTTCACGGCCACCTGCTATGCCGTGAGCAGCATGATCGGCGGCACCAACAGCTGGGACCACGGCCTGGTGGCCGAAAAGCCACTGATGACCGAGGCCGACTGGCGGGCCTGGCTGGCCGGCGGCATGGACATAGGCTCCCACACCCGCACGCATGCCGACCTGAACCAGGCCAGCGCCGACCAGGCACGCGAGGAGATCGCCGGCTCCAGGCGCGAACTGGAAAACACCCTGGGTTGCGAAGTGCGGCACTTCTGCTATCCCTATGGCCGCTTCGGTGCCGAGCATAGCCAGATGGCCCGGGAAGCCGGCTACGTCACGGCCACCACGACACGACGCGGCCGCATGCATGCGGGCGACGACCCAATGACCCTGCGCCGGGTGCTGGTGGCACAGGCGACGCATCTGCTGCACTTCGCCCTGAAAATCGGCACGACCTACGAAGACCGGCGCGGCTGACCCCGCGACATCATCACACCCATGAGCACCCCCAACCATCCATCGCTCACCCCGACGGGGACATCCTGCGAGATTTGCGGCTCCAGCCGGCTCTCCGAGCTGCATCCCATGGAAATGATGCATGGCCGCGATGGCCCTTTCCGCTACGTGCACTGCGAGGACTGCGGTTCGACCTATCAGCCGGAGAAGCTGGACGACTACGGCAAGTACTACCCGAAGTCCTATTACTCCTTCCAGTACAAGGAGCCGGAGAACATCTCGGCACGCCTGCGCCAGCTCAAGCGCCGCCTGCGCAACGAGTACTACTACTTCGGAACGGGTGTGGTGGGCCGTTGGCTGGCACGGGCCAGGCCTTGTCCGGTCAATCACCTGTCGCGCCACACCCAGCTACGCCGGGACATGTCCATCCTCGAGATCGGCAGCGGAACCGGCGAGCTGCTGCATGAGCTGGCCGACATGGGTATCCACAAGGTGGTCGGCATCGACCCCTTTGTCCCCCAGGACATCGCCTATCGCAATGGCGCCCGGGTCTTCAAGGCGTCCATCGCTGAACTGGGGCAGCGCTTTGCCGGCGAGACCTTCGACCTCATCATGTTCAACCACGCGCTGGAGCATTCCCCCACACCGGCGGACGACCTGATCGGGGCTTCCAAGTTTCTGAAACCCGGCGGGGAAATTCTCGTGCGCCTGCCCGTCTCCGGTTCTGAAATCTCGGAACAGTACGGCAAGTACTGGTGGTCGCTGGATGCACCACGCCACATCTACATCTTCAGCGTCAAGTCCATGAAGCTGTTCGCACAGAAATGCGGCCTGACCGTCCGGCGCGTGCACTTCGAGGGAACCATCGACGATTTCCTGGCAAGCGAACAGCACAAGGCCGGCATCCCGCTGCTGGACGAAAAATCTTACGTCGTGACGCATGACCTGTCCGTTTTCGACCCGGTGCAACTCAAGGCATACGAGGAGGCCATCGACCGGCAAAACAAGGCTGGTACGGCGGCGCTGGCCGGCTTCATTCTGGGCTTTTAGTCCGGGCTCAAGGCCGTCCATATGACCGCTCCACTGGCGCTCTATTGCAAAAGTTACCGGACCGACCTGAGGCGAGTTCAGCGACTCGTCCAGTCGATTGAACGCTTCAACGCGGACAGCATCCCCTGCTATGTCTCCGTGCCTGCGAAAGACACTCAACTCTTCCGCCGGGAACTGGCAGGACTGAAGGTCGAGGTCCTCGATGATGAATCGATCATCGCCCGGAACCGTCAGATGGATCCAGCGGCTGTGCGTGCCTTGCCTGGCCACATATCACAGCAGATCATCAAATCCGAGTTCTGGCGGCTGGATCTGGCAGATGCCTACATGTGCCTGGACTCGGATGCCTTTTTCATCCGCCCGTTCCAGCAGAGCGACTACCTCCTGGGAGATGGCACGCCTTACACGGTCATCGATGAAGGACATGAGTTTCTCGCCTCGGCGCTCTCCGAAGGGAAGCCGCATGTCGTGCAGGCTTTCCTGCATGACGCCGGAAAAGTACAAGCCCAGTTCGGACGCCAAGGGCGTACTTATAGCTTCGGCCCTTTCCCCCTCCTCTGGCATCGTGCCGTGTGGGAAAGCCTGGCCGAAGAATATCTGCGCCCGAATGGCTTGAATTTCCAGGAGGCGATTGTCCGCATTCCCGTGGAATCACACTGGTATGGTGAAGCGCTGCTCAGATACAGGGCCATTCAGCTCATGCCCTGCCAGCCCCTGTTTAAGGTCTATCACTATGCTTGGCAGCTCGATCGCGACCTGCGTGCCGGCATCAGCGATGAGCAGCTGTCCCAGCTCTACAGCGGCGTCATTTACCAGTCAGCGTGGGAGCGAGAGATGGACTGGCCCAGCGAAGGCGGCAACCTGGCCTCTCGCATCGGCCGGCGCTTGCGCCGCCGCCTGGGGCGGATCTGACCGCTAGGCCTTGCTCCGCCCGCACAGGCGCATGGCACTCGCCGCAAAGGCCAGCATGAAGCCCTGCATCTCGAGCATGTGGTCACGGAACACCGAGTCGGTACCCCCCCGAACGATCCAGAATACCGACAGTGCCACGAGCACCAGCCCCCAAGACCTCACCGGGCCATCGCTGCGCAAGCCGGTCCATCCCTGCCGAAGATAGGCCAGCAAGACTCCCAGATAGAGTGCAGCTCCCAACCAGCCGATGGCCAGCATCGTATCGATCCAGCCGTTATGGGTATGCGCCATCCTGATCGCCGGCTCCGGGCACACCTGCTGCAGCAATTTCTGAAACGCCTGACGCGAGCCATCGCTGCCCCAAGGGTGGCTGGCAGCCAGTTCGATGCCGGCTCGCAGCAGCACAACCCTGGAGCCATCCCCGCGAACGATCCCCTCGACAGCCCACGGCGCGCGATCCAGCGAACCGTACTTGTTCAATACCGCGCCTGAAATGGCCGGCTCACCCTCGCACTCGATCTGAACCGGCTGGCCCAGGAAGCCCGGCTGCAACTCGCTGGTCAGGTTATGCCATCTTGGATCAACGTTAAAGGCAAAGACAAACAGGGCGACCACCCCCATGGCTCCAAGCCCGAACGTTCTCCACACCAGCCGGTTATCCCGCAATGGCCGAAAAAGCACCGAAGGCACGAGGATCAGCATCGCGCCGAACACCGCAAACGCGACCCCCGCCCTGGATTGGGCCGCCAGGGTGCTCGCTACGGCTGCCAGCGTGAGCAGTACCGCCAGCCACCGAATCCTTTTCTCCCCGGTCATGAAGGCCGCCATGAGTAAGATCGTCGCGTGGCCCGCTGCGTATCCCAGGTCTGCATGATGCGTTTCACGCCCCCAATACCCCCAGGGCAGGCTGCCGCCTTCGACGGCCTTCCAGGCAAACATGACCAGATGCACCAGGTTCGGCGCGGCACTGATCGCCCCCAATACGAGAAGCATGTTGCCAACCGGGAGTCTCCTGCTCAGGATCACGGCGGCTCCACCGCCGGCTACCATGGCCAGCAATCCCCTGCCCCACTGTCCCCCCAGGCTTTTCCAGGCCGTCTGGTGATCATCGGCCATGAGCGGAAAGAGCAGCAGATAGGCGGCCCACAGCAGGATGGGCCAGCCAAACCTGAGTTCGCCACGAATGGAGCGGAATTGCCAAGCCAGGCAGACGAGCAGGCATGCCAGCGCAAGGTTGCGCAGGGCAATGGTGTCCGCCATCGGCAACACGGCCAGATAAATGGCAACGAACAGGCCGGTCCAGGCAGCCGGGGCCACCCCCGACGCCCTCAGAGAACGTTCTTGATTCTGCGTTTCCATAACCATCTCTTGATCAAGCTGCGCGGTGCATCACCGACCAGTGCACCATGACGCAACTGCCACCGGGCCTGTAGCCCGGGGGTCCATCGACCTTCTGCACGCAGACGCTGGTAAGCCTGCAGAATCGCCAGATTGCCCAGGCGTGTGTGTTCGAAGCACGCGTCCGGATGCTTGGATTTCAGCAGCAACTTGTTGCGTTTGATCAGGGCGCGCGCCGCGGGGCTGGCTTTGAACGTGGCACTGCCCACATGCAGGATGAACACATCCTCGGTGATCATCTGGCGGTAGCCGGCCTGGGACAGGCGCAGGCTGAAATCGAAATCCTCGTAATAGCCCAGGCCGAAATCGAGGTCGAGGCCACCGAGGCGGTCCCAGGCATCGCGCCGGATGGCAATGCAGAAGAAATCGCAACGGTAGGCCGGCATGAGCTGGTGCGTCGGGTTCTCGTTCAGCCACTGGCCGACCTGCAGCCAGTCCTCGTGCGTGGCACCGGGTTTCCACAGGCGTTGCCCGTTGCCAGCAGCATTCGTCACCGGCCCGAGCATGGCCACATCGGCAGGCGCTTCACGTACCACCGACTTCAGGGCGTCGAGCGTGCGCGCTGGAAAGATCGTGTCATTGTTGACCAGCAGCAGCCAGCGGCCGCGCGCCTGCCCTGCGCCCCAGTTCATGCCCCCGGCAAAACCGCGGTTGCTCTCGCTCAGCAGACAGGTGACCTGCGGATGGGCCGCACACCAGGCGGCGGTCTTCTGCGCCGAATCGTCGGGCGAACCGTTGTCGACGACCAGGACTTCGATCTCGGGATCGTCCAGCCAGGGGACCAGAGAGTCCAGGCAGGCACGCGTGGTCACATCGAAGTTGCGAAAACCCAGGACCACCAGGGAAAGCAGGGGTGAACTCAAGCAGGCCTCCTCACAAGTGGCGTAGCCCAGTCCAGCAAGCAGCCCACGGCGGCCTGGGTGGTATAGGGGCTGCTGTGTCCGCTGTCGGGCAGCCCGGGGCTACGCCAGCGCTCGTACATCTGTTCCAGCGCCAGTGCGAGCTCACGGCTGGCGGTCCCCGCATCCTGTCCAGAACCGCCCGTCTGCACGGCCACATGGCCTTCCCCGCGGAGCATGGCCGCCATCTGCGGATTGCGATGCACCGTGGCCAGGATGGGGCGCTGCATCCACAGGTATTCGTAGAGCTTGGAGGGGATGTACTCCTCGCAGATCGGCTCTTCGCCGTGCAGCAGCAGCAGCACGTCCACGCCGCGCATGCGTTGCAGGATCTGCTCGCGGCCGCTTTGGCCCGTGGCGGGATCGGCTTCGATGCGTCCCAGATGGCGGACACAGGTGCGCACCGGCGACTGCTCGATCTTCGCCGCCGAGACGGCATCCAGCGGGCCGCCCGTGACGTGCAATTCGGTGGCGGCCACCAGGTCCGGACGACGTAGCTGCAAAGCCTCCAGCGCCTCGATGAAGGGCACGAGGTTCCGTGTCGCCGACAGCGAACCGAAATGACCGACGATGAATTTCGAGCCCGGCTGGTAGGGCGGCAAGGTTTCGAACGGCGGGTCGATGCCCGGCAACAGCATCTTGCCGCGCTCACCAAGCCCGGGGTGGCGGGCCCGCGCGCTGGCCAGAGCCTGCTCGGTGAACCAGATGGCCACATCGGCCTCCCGGCAGATCAGCCCTTCCACGCGTGCCTGCATCTTCTGCTGGGCCGTGTGCGGCGTGTTGCCTGGTGTGATCAAAGGGTCGTGCACCTCGGCCAGCCACGGTGTGCCCGTCGCCTTTTTCAGGGCGCGGCCGGCCAGGTGCGCCGCAAAGGCGCCACCGGTGGAATAGATCAGGTCGAAAGGCTGCTGGCGGGCCAGCGCCCTGCCCTTCACATAGGCACTGAGCCACCAGGACCAGGAGCTTTCCACCGGGCGCAGCAGCTTTTCGAGGATGAGGCCGGGCAGCAGCACGAGCGAGGCCAGGGTCATCAGGATGCGGTAGACGACGCGATTTTCAAAGCGCCGGCGCAACACATGGCGCAATTCGAAGCGCAAGCCGGCCGGGCCCGCGGGCCAGAGCTGATGGTGTTCGACCACCCTGTCCCGGGTGCCCGACACGCCACTGAGCACCACCACCTCGATGCCGGCGCGGCGCAGATGCGGAAGCTTGTCGGTGATGGTCTGGCTGGCGGCCCGGCCGTCCATATTGAAGGCATGGGCCAGGATGAGCCAGCGTTGCCGGGTCGGTTCTGTCATCAGGATAGGGCAGCGGCTTGCTGGTAGAGCGCTTCGTATTGTAGGGTGGCGCTTTCCCAGGTATGCGCCTGCGCAAATGCCAGGCCATGCTGGCGCAGCTGGTCGGCCAACGCCGGCTGGTCGAGCACGGAGCGCAGCAGGCGCGCCAGGGCCTGGGCATCGCGAGGGTCGTGCAGCAGCAGAGCCTCGTGACCGTCCTGCAGCTCGCGCGAGATGCCGCAATGCACCGGGCCGCTCACCACCACAGGCAGGCCGTGCGCCATGGCTTCGAGCACCACCATGGCAAAGCTGTCTTCCAGCGTCGGATGGGCGAGGCAGTCGGCGGCCCGATAGGCCGGGACGAGATCATCCAGCGATCCGAGGAAATGCACCCGGGTCGCCACGCCCAGCTTTTCCGCCTGCTGCCGGTAGTGTGCAATGGGTGCCGGATTCCCGGCCACGGCCAGGTGCACCTCGGCGGGCAGCTTGGCGAGTGCCTGCAGCAGCGCATCGAGCCCCTTGCGCTTGTAGTCGTTGGCCACGAACAGCAGCAAGGGCACCTCGGACGGCAGATCGAGCTGCCGGCGCGCCATGGTCCGCGTGATGGTGTCCTGCCGCAGATAGGTGCCGGGCGTGATCACCGACAGCCGCTTGCGACTGGCCGGGTAGGCCTGTTCGCATTCGAGCATGAGCGCCTTGGAGGTGGCCACGATGGCCCGGCCGGGCCTGCGCTTGAACCTTGCGGCCTCCAGCCAGACGTAGGTAAGCAGGCGCGGGCTGATCGCCACCTTGAGCCAGCGCAGCACGCGGCTCAGGCCACGGCGGCCGTGCAGCAGGTTGTGGCGCAGCGGCCGCACGTGCACGGTCTGCACCTGGCCGTGCCAGGTGTTCTCATGCGAGTGCACCACATCAAAACCCTTGCGGGTGCGCCACCAGGTGGCGATGGCAAACAGCAGCTGGTTGACCCAGCGCGGCTTCTGGCCCAGGCAGAACACACGGTGGTAGGTGACGCCGGGCACCGGCTGGTTCGTCTCCTGCGCAAAGACATGGATCTCGTGCCGCGCTGCCAGCTGCTGCGTGATGGCCACCGAATAGCTCTCGGCACCGCCGGCAGATCGGGAAAATACGCGGTTGATGACGGCAATGCGCATGTTTCGAAGACCCCGGTTCAGAGCAGGACGATGTCGTACTGTTCCTGCCCCATGGCCGCTTCGCTCTGCAGGGAGATCGGCTTGCCGATGAAGTCGCTCAGGCCCGCCATGTGCTGGCTTTCCTCGTCCAGCAGCAGCTCGATCACCTGCGGCGCAGCCACCACCCGGAATTCGCGCGGATTGAACTGGCGCGCCTCGCGCAGGATCTCGCGCAGGATGTCGTAAGCCACGCTGCGTGCCGTCTTGACGATGCCCTTGCCCTCGCAACTCGGGCAGGGTTCGCACAGCATGTGCGCCAGCGATTCGCGTGTGCGCTTGCGCGTCATCTCCAGCAGGCCCAGCTGGGAAAAGCCGCCCAACATCGTCTTCACGCGGTCGCGCGCCAGTTGCTTGCGGAACTCGGCCAGCACCGCCTCGCGGTGGTCCTCGCGTGTCATGTCGATGAAGTCGGCGATGATGATGCCGCCCAGGTTGCGCAGGCGCAGCTGGCGCGCAATGGCCTGCGCGGCCTCCAGGTTGGTCTTGAAGATGGTGTCGTCGAAATTGCGGGCACCGACAAAACCGCCGGTGTTGACGTCGACCGTTGTCAACGCCTCGGTCTGGTCGACGATCAGGTAACCACCGGACTTGAGCTCGACGCGCCGGCCCAGGGCCTTGGCGATCTCCTCGTCGATGCCGAACAGGTCGAAGATCGGGCGTTCGCCCTTGTAGTGCTGCAGCTTGCCCACCGCCGCCGGCATGAACTCCATGCCAAAGGCGTGTAAGGCCTCGTACTGCTCGCGCGAATCGACCTTGATGGTCACCGTGTGCTCGCTGACCAGGTCGCGCAGCACGCGCTGCAGCAGGTTCAGGTCCAGGTGCAACAGGGACTTGGGTGGTAGTCGGGTGGAGGCATCCTTGATGCGGGCCCAGGTCTTGCGCAGGTAGGCGATGTCCTCGCCCAGCTCGGCGTCGCTGGAATCCTCGCCATTGGTGCGCAGGATGAAACCGCCGCCCTGCTCTCCCACCAGCGCCTGCAGACGCTGACGCAACTCGTCGCGCTGCGCCAGCGGGATCTTCTGCGACACGCCGATATGGTCGTCCTGCGGCAGGAAGACCAGCAGGCGCCCGGCGATGCTGACCTGGGTGGACAGGCGCGCGCCCTTGGTGCCGATGGGGTCCTTGATGACCTGCACCATCAGTGCCTGGCCTTCAAACACCTGCTTTTCGATCGGTACCTGGGGCTGCGACGCGCGCGAGGCACTCAGTGACTCCCCTTCGGCCGGCGGATGCCAGACGTCCGCCACATGCAGAAAGGCTGCCTTGTCCAGGCCGATGTCGATGAAGGCCGACTGCATGCCGGGCAACACGCGCGAGACCTTGCCCAGATAGATATTGCCCACCAGGCCGCGCTCGCTGGCGCGTTCCACATGCAACTCCTGCACGGCGGCGTTTTCCACCACGGCCACACGGGTTTCTTGCGGCGACCAGTTGATCAGGATGTCTTCTTGCATGGGCAGCTTGTTGTCTTATATCTTGAAGCCGAACGCCTGCAGCAATTGTGCCGTCTCGTGCATGGGCAGTCCCATGATGCCAGAGTAGCTGCCCGAGATATGCGAGATGAAAGCCGCCGCCCTGCCCTGCACCGCATAGGCCCCAGCCTTGCCCATGGGCTCGCCGCTGGTCACATAGGCGGCGATCTGCTGGCGACTCATGGGAGCGAAGGTCACGCGCGAGGTGCTCAGGGCCTGCACGCGCCGGCGTGGCGTGCCGATGGCCACCGCGGTCAGCACACGGTGGCTGCGCCCGGCCAGCTCGCCCAGCATGCGCCGGGCATCCGCCGCATCCGCTGGCTTGCCGTAGATGGCGCGCCCCAGGGCCACGGTCGTGTCAGAACACAGCACGGGGGCTGCGGGCAGGCCACGGCGTTTGAGGCGCTCCAGGGCAGCATCCAGCTTGAGCTGGGTCACGCGCTGCACATAGGTGGCCGGGGCTTCGCCCGGCAGCACCGCTTCGATGCCCTCGGCGTCCTCGTCCGCGTCGGGCAGCAGAAGTTCATGGCGCACACCAAGTTGCTCGAGCAGCTGGCGGCGGCGCGGGCTCTGGGACGCCAGGTGGATAAAGTCACTCACGGTGGTAGGGATGGTTGGCGTTGATGGACCAGGCGCGGTAGAGCTGCTCGACCAGCAGCACACGCACCATGGCGTGCGGCAGGGTCAGATCCGAGAGGCGGATGCGTTCGTGCGCGCCCTGGCGAAACGCCGGCTCCAGCCCGTCGGGGCCGCCGATGACCAGGGCCACGTCGTCACCGTCCAGCTGCCAGTCCTTGAGCTTGGCCGCCAGGGCCATGGTGCTCAGCGTGGTGCCGCGCTCGTCCAGCGCGACAATGCGGGTGCCTTTGGGAATCGCTTCCTCGATGCGCTTGCGCTCGGCCGCCATCAGTTGCTCCACGGTCCTGGAGCCGCGCGGTTCGGTCTTGACGGCCTTGAGCTCCACCCGCAACTCCGGGGGGAAACGCTTGGCGTAGTCGTCCCAGGCCGTCTGCGCCCAGTCGGGCACGCGCTGGCCGACCGCGACGATCAGCAGCTTCACCGGGCCTTGCGGGTCGCCGTCTTCTTCGCCGGGGCCTTGGTCGTCCTGCTGGCCGGTTTGGCGGCGGTCTTGGCGGCTGCCTTTTTCGCCGGCGCCTTGGTGGCATTCACCTTGACGGTCTTGATCGGGGTCTTGGCCGGGGCCTTGCGGGCCGGTGCCTTGGCGGCAGCCGTCTTCCTGGCTACCGGCTTGCCCGCGGCCTTCTTGCGGTCGGCCGCCTTCTTCTCCTCGGCCTTCTTCAGCTGGGCGCGCGAAGGATAGGCCTCAGCCACACCCTGCTTGGCCGCGCTGGCGCGGCGCAGGCTGCCGGTCTTGGCAGGGGCGACCGCCTTGGCCGGCGCCTTTTCGGCCACCTTGGCCGCCGGCTTGTCGGCACCGAACTTCAGGCGGATGGGCGTCTCGCCCCACAGGTCTTCCAGGTGGTAGTACTGGCGGATGGCCGGCTGCATGATGTGCACCACGGCAGCGCCGCAGTCGACGATGATCCATTCACCGTTCTCCTCACCTTCCATGCGCGGCTTGGCAAAACCGGCATCGCGCACCGCGTCGCGCACGCTGGCCGCCAGCGCCTTGGTCTGGCGGTTGGAGGTGCCCGAGGCCACCATCACCCGCTCGAACAGCGCCGAGAGCTTCTCGGTATTGAACACCTGGATGTCCTGGGCCTTCACGTCCTCCAGGCCATCGATGATGGCGCGCTGGAGTTTCTGGATGTCTTTTTTGGCGGCGGTTTCGGTGGTCATCAGGTGCTTTGATAGAGATTATGTTGTTCAATATAGCGCGCAACGGCGGGGCTGACCAGTGGGGCAATGCCCTGCTGGCTGGCGACGCGGGCGCGGATGCCGGTGGCGCTGATGTCCATGGCCGGCATCTGCAGCTTGCAGAAACGGCCCGCCATCTCGGGCGGGGGGACAAAACGGGTTTCCTGGCCGGTCAAAAGATCCCGGTCAGCTACACAAATTATAGCAAGATGGACAATCTCCTCCCAATGGCGCCAGGTCGGCAGCACATCGGCCTGGTCCTTGCCCATGACCAGATAGAGTTCGGCCCGCGGGTTTTCGGCGTGCAGTTCACGCAGGGTGTCCAGGGTGTAGGACGGGCCGGCACGGCGGATTTCCCGGTCGTCCAGTTGCACCTGGGGCAGCCCCTCAAACGCCAGCTGGCTCATGGCCAGCCGGTGCGCGGCGGCGGTGAGCGGCCGGCTCTTGTGCCAGGCCTGGCCCGTGGGCAACACGCACAGCGCATCGAGCTGGAGCTGTTCGATGGCGGCCTGGGCCAGGGCGCGGTGCGCCAGATGCGGCGGGTCGAAGGCGCCGCCGAACATGCCGATTTTGTGGAGGCTCAAATGGTGATCCAGTCGCGCCGGGGAAGGAAGCGGGTGTAGAGCTCAGCCTCGGGGGTACCAGGCGCAGGCTGCTGCTGGTAGGACCAGCTCACCAGCGGCGGCATGGACAGCAGGATGGACTCGGTACGGCCACCGGACTGCAAGCCGAAATGCGTGCCACGGTCCCAGACCAGGTTGAATTCGACGTAACGGCCCCGGCGGTAGAGCTGGAAGGCACGCTCGCGCTCGCCGTGGTCAAGATGCTGGCGGCGCTCGACGATGGGCAGGTAAGCCGGCAGGAAGGCGTCCCCCACGGCACGCAGCATGGCGAAACTTCCCTCGAAGCCCAGCTCCGAGAAATCATCGAAGAACACACCGCCGACGCCGCGCTGCTCGTTGCGATGCTTGAGGAAGAAGTATTCATCGCACCAGGTCTTGAAACGCGGGTACTTGTCCTCGCCGAAGGGCTTGAGCGCATCGCGGCAGACGGTATGGAAATGCACCGCGTCTTCCTCGAAGCCGTAATAGGGTGTCAGGTCCATGCCGCCGCCAAACCAGCAGACCTCCTGCCCGTCCTTGCCCTTGGCCGCCAGCATGCGCACGTTCATGTGCACCGTGGGCACATAGGGGTTACGCGGATGGAAGACCAGCGAGACGCCCATGGCCTCGAAAGGCGCACCAGCCAGTTCGGGCCGGTGCTGGGTGGCCGAAGGCGGCAGCCGTGGGCCCTGGACGTGCGAAAAACCGCAGCCGGCACGCTCGAACACCGGGCCGTTTTCCAGGATCTTGGTGAGGCCCTGGCCCTGCAAGGGTTCACCCGGCTCCTTCTGCCAGGCATCGGCCAGGAAGCTGCTGCCGTCGATGCCGGCAATGGCCTCGGTGATGCGCTGCTGCAGGCCCTGCAGGTAGTCGCGCACGGTGTGGACGTTGGAGTGGGCGGTCGTCATGGCTTCATTTCACGATGGTTTCGGCGCGCGGCACGTTGCTGTCGAGCAGGCGGATGGGGGCGGCATGGCCAGGTCGGCAACCCGTCACACCATCGAATACGGCCGCGATGCGCTGGAAATCGGCGGTTTCGTCCCCGCTGAGGCGGATGAAGTCGGTCACCTTCACCTCACGCAGGCGGTAGTCCACGCGCACCAGGCCCAGCGGTACACCGGCCTGCACGGCCACGCGGTAAAAACCGCTGCGCCAGCCAGGAATGTATTTGCGCGTGCCCTCGGGCGCCACGGCCAGCCAGAAATACTCGCCCCGGGCCCTGGCCTGCTCCAGCTGTGCCACGGTATCGGCGACGACGCCGTGGGCGGAGGTGCGCTCCACCGGCACTCCGCCCAGGCTGCGCATCCAGCGACCGAACAGGGGAAAACGAAACAGGCTGTCCTTGCCCCAGAAACGCACCGGAATGCCGATGGCCCATTTGACGAGCAGCAGGTTCACGAAATCCCAGTTGCTGGTGTGCGGGTAGACCGCCAGCACGCCCTGCATGACCGGCAGGCCCTCGAAATGGACGCGCCAGCCCATGTGGCGCAGCAGCCAGCGCGCCAAGGCGCTGCCGCGGAACTGCACCGGATAGGGCCGGGAATAGTCGCTGCTGGACATCAACTCTTGATGGCGCGGTAACCGATGTCACGGCGATATTGCATGCCGTCGAAGCGTATGCCCTGGGCCAGCTCGTAGGCGCGCTGCTGCGCCTGCCTGGTCGTGTCGCCCAGCGCGGTCACGCACAGCACGCGGCCGCCGGTCACCTGCACCTGGCCGTCCTTCAAGGTGGTACCGGCGTGGAAGACCACGCCCTCGTCGGTATCGGCCGGCAGGCCGGTGATGACGTCGCCCTTGCGAGGGTTCATGGGGTAGCCGTGCGCGGCCATCACCACGCCCAGCGCGATGCGGCGGTCCCAGTCGAGCTCGACCTGGTCGAGCTTGCCGTCGGTGGCCGCCAGCATGACGTCCACCAGGTCGGTCTTGAGGCGCATCATGATGGGCTGGGTCTCGGGGTCGCCCATGCGGCAGTTGAACTCCAGCGTCTTGGGGGCGCCACTGCCATCGATCATCAGGCCGGCGTAGAGGAAGCCGGTGTAGGGAATGCCGTCCTTCTCCATGCCCTTGATGGTGGGCAGGATGATCTCGCGCATGGCGCGGGCGTGCACGGCCGGCGTCACCACGGGCGCGGGCGAATAGGCGCCCATGCCGCCGGTGTTGGGGCCCTGGTCGGCGTCCAGCAGGCGCTTGTGGTCCTGGCTGGTGGCCAGCGCCACCACGTTCTTGCCGTCGCACAGCACGATGAAGCTGGCTTCCTCACCCTGCAGGAACTCCTCGATGACCACACGTGCCCCGCCCTCGTTGTGGCTCACGCCCAGTTTGTTGTCCAGCAGCATGAAGTCGATGGCCTCATGCGCCTCGGCCGCCGTCATGGCCACCACCACACCCTTGCCTGCGGCCAGGCCGTCGGCCTTGACCACGATGGGCGCGCCCATCTTCTCGACGTAGGCATGGGCGGCCACCGGGTCGGAGAAAGTGTCGTATTCGGCCGTAGGAATGCCGTGGCGCTTCATGAAGGCCTTGGAGAAAGCCTTTGAGCTCTCCAGCTGGGCCGCCGCTTTGGTGGGGCCAAAGACACGCAGGCCGTGCGCGCGGAACTCGTCCACCACGCCAGCGGCCAGCGGGGCCTCGGGGCCGACCACGGTCAGGCCGATCTTCTCGGCCAGGGCCCAGGCGCGCAGTTCCTGCACGTCGCTGATGGGCACATTGACCAAGCGCTTGTCGCGCGCGGTACCGCCGTTGCCAGGCGCGACATAAATCATCTGCACCTTGGGAGACTGGGCCAGTTTCCAGGCCAACGCGTGTTCCCGGCCGCCGCCACCTATCACTAAGACTTTCATATCAATCCAAATCCTTGCTTGCCACGTCTACGCCGGCGAACTGCCCCGCTACGCGCGAGGGTACGTCTTAAAGTGCAGCGTTGTGGTAGACCTCCTGGACGTCGTCCAGGTCTTCCAGCACATCCAGCAGCTTCTGCATCTTCGCAGCGTCATCGCCGCTGAGTTCAATGGTGTTCTCGGGGCGCATGGTCACACCGGCCACCTCGGCCTTGAGGCCGGCGGCTTCCAGCGCGTTCTTCACGGCCTCGAAATCGTGGGGCGTGGTCAGCACCTCGATGGCGCCGTCGTCATCACTCACCACATCCTCGGCGCCAGCCTCCAGCGCCACTTCCATGACCTTGTCCTCGGAGGTGCCCGGGGCGAAGATCAGCTGGCCGCAGTGCCTGAACTGGAAAGCCACCGAACCTTCCGTGCCCATATTGCCGCCCTGCTTGCTGAAGGCGTGGCGCACCTCGGCCACGGTGCGCACGCGGTTGTCGGTCATCGTGTCGACGATGATGGCCGCGCCGGCGATGCCGTAACCCTCGTAGCGGATTTCCTCGTAGGTCACGCCTTCCTGGTTGCCCGTGGCCTTGTCGATGTTGTACTTGACGCGGTCAGCCGGCATATTGGCCGCCCTGGCCTTGTCGATAGCCAGGCGCAGGCGCGGGTTGGCCGACGGGTCACCACCGCCGGCGCGGGCCGCCACGGTGATTTCACGGACGATGCGGGTCCAGATCTTGCCGCGCTTTTCGTCCTGCCGCCCCTTGCGGTGTTGGATATTGGCCCATTTACTGTGTCCAGCCACGGGGTGCCCTTCAAATTTCGTTAACCTATAAGGGATGGTGTTCAAAACTCCCGTCATGTGCGTTCGAGTCAAAAACGGGATGATTTGACCGCCAACACCGCGCATCGTGTGCTGAGGCACACGCAAGCGGTTTGGTGGGCAAAGGGCCCGTTTTTGGCCGAACCCTTCGGGGCGCGACTTTGCGGGCGATCAGCGTTGTTGCAAAACCAGGCAAGTCGTCCAGGCTTGCCTTGGGTTTTGCGCCTAGCCGCTCATCCCGCAAACTCGCGCCGCACGCGACGCGAGTTTTGAATACCATCCCTGTAATTGTACTTTTAGGGACTTCCATGGCTGAACCCATCCTGATTGCGCAGCACGGCGACGTGCATTGTTTCCTGCGCCCCGACAAGGCCAACCGCCACGGCCTGATCACCGGCGCCACCGGCACCGGCAAGACCATCACCCTGCAAACCCTGGCCGAAGGCTTCTCGCGCATCGGCGTGCCGGTCTTCCTGGCCGACATCAAGGGCGACCTGACCGGCATCTCGCAGGCCGGCAAGATCAGTGACAAGCTGGCCAAGGTGATCGCCGAGCGCGGCCTGCCCACGCCCTCCTCCCAGGCCTGCCCCACCACCTTGTGGGACGTGTTCGGCACCCAGGGCCACCCGGTACGCGCCACCGTCAGCGACCTGGGCCCCCTGCTGCTGGGCCGCATGCTCAACCTGAACGAAACCCAGGAAGGCGTGCTGCAGCTGGTCTTCAAGATCGCCGACGACCAGGGCCTGCTGCTGCTGGACCTGAAAGACCTGCGCGCCATGTGCCAGCATGTGGGCGACAACGCCTCGCAGTTCACCACCGAGTACGGCAACATCAGCGCGGCCAGCATCGGCGCCATCCAGCGCGGCCTGCTGCAGATCGAAAGCCAGGGCGGCGACAAGTTCTTCGGCGAGCCCATGCTCAACATCGCCGACTTCATGCAGACCGACGGCAAGGGCCACGGCGTGGTCAATGTGCTGGCGGCCGACAAGCTGATGAACTCGCCGCGCCTGTACGCCACCTTCCTGCTGTGGCTGCTCTCCGAGCTCTTCGAACAACTGCCCGAGGTCGGCGACCTGGACAAGCCCAAGCTGGTCTTCTTCTTCGACGAAGCCCACCTGCTCTTCAACGACTCGCCCAAGGCCCTGCTGGAGCGCATCGAACTGGTGGTGCGCCTGGTGCGCAGCAAGGGCGTGGGCGTGTATTTCGTCACCCAGAACCCGCTGGACATCCCCGACACCGTGCTGGGCCAGCTGGGCAACCGCGTGCAGCATGCGCTGCGCGCCTTCACACCGCGCGACCAGAAAGCCGTCAAATCCGCAGCCGAGACCATGCGCCCCAAGCCGGGCCTGGACATCGCCGCGGCCATCACCGAACTCGGTGTGGGCGAGGCCCTGGTCAGCCTGCTCGACGAAAAAGGCCGGCCCAGCCTGACCGAGCGTGTCTACGTGCTGCCTCCGGGCAGCCAGATCGGCCCGGTCAGCCCCGAGCAGCGCCAGGCCCTGCTGGCCAACTCGGTGGTGGCCGGCGTCTATGAGAAGACGCTGGACCGCGAATCGGCCTTCGAGCATCTGGCCAGCCGAACGCAGCAGAAGCAGGCCCAGGAAAAAGCAGCGGGCGAGGCCGCCGCGGCCCAGAAAGCCGGCGGTGGTGGCCTGCTCGACAGCCTGGGCGGCATCCTGGGTGGCGGGGCCGGCCGCACGCGCGCCAGCGCCGGCGAGCAGCTGATCAAGAGCGCGGCCAGTTCCATCGGCCGCGAGGTCGGGCGGCAGATCATCCGCGGGGTGCTGGGCAGCATCCTGGGCGGGAGCAAACGGCGTTGACACCCGCACACGCAGGCTCGTCGCAAGTGATAGATTTCCCCCCAAGCTACAGCGAGCAAGCGACCCACCGTCGCCTGCCGTCCTGAAGGAGTTCCCAGCGTGGCCACCTCTGCCCCCAACCCGCGAACATCCAGCTCTGCCAAAAAGGCCGGCGTGACCAGCGCCCAGGACACGATCGACTGGCGCATCAAGGAGTTGCGCGCGTTCGACGTATCCCGCATCGGGGACCGCTGGGACCCGAGTCTTGAAAGCCTGAAAAAAGGCGTCAATGACGCCTTGGCCGAGGTTTTTGGCAACAACTCAGCGGACTACAAGAAATTCGAGTTGGCAGCATTCGATGCGACGCTGCCCTCGGACTTCAGCGGCCGCTATTCCACCGAAGAATTGCAGCAGGCGGTCAAGGAAGGCGTGGAGCAGGCCATCCTGAGCTTGAAACGCGTGAAAGTCCTGCTGGCGGAGCGCGCCCGGCAACAGCCGGCTGCTCCTGCTCCTGCTCCTGCTCCTGCTCCTGCTCCTGCTCCTGCTCCTGCTCCTGCTCCTGCTCCGACTCCGACTCCGACTCCGACTCCGACTCCGACTCCGACTCCGACTCCGACTCCGACTCCGACTCCGACTCCGACTCCGACTCCGGCTCCGGCTCCGGCTCCGGCTCCCGTGCCGCCTGCGCCCAAGCCTGCACCTGCACCGGAACCTGTGACCATGCCTACACCCGCTCCCGCGCCAACCCCCGTGCCCATCAAGGCACCGGCGCCACAACCGGCAGTTGAATCCAGCCCCGCCGTCTCAGCATCCCCTGTGAACATCCGTGTCACGGTCGTCAGCCACGATGCGCAGGTCCGCGACGCCACGCTGAGCCTCGTCAGGCAACTGGGGTTGCAGCCCTCCTTCCTGCCAGAGCTCTCGAACCCGAGCGGCGGGGCCTTCTTCAATCGACTGGAGCATCTGGCCGATCTGCAATACGCCATCGTCCTCCTGCCGGCCAACGCCCTGGACGCGGCTGCCGGCGGACTCAAGGCCCTGTCACCCGGGCTGTTGATGGAGCTCGGCTTCCTGTTGGGCACCGTGGGCAAGGATCGGGTCTTTTTCCTGGTGCCAGGCCCTGCGGCCAAGCCCTTGCCCTGGGACGGGGTCGCGAGCGTTTCCATGGATGACGCAGGCCTGTGGCGCCTGCTGCTGGCCCGTGCCATGAAACAGGCCGGACTGGACGTGGACTTGAACCGCGCCCTCTGATTTCCATGCGTTCGCTGTATTGCCGGGATATGCGCCCGGCAGCGCACTCACTTTCTCTTGCTTCGCCAAGAGAAAGTAAGCAAAGAGAAGGCGAGCCGGGTGCGTCGTCCCTCCGCTGCGCTACGGGCACGCTGCGTTGCTCGGGATCGGCGGGAAGCGCAGAAACTCGGCTAGCGCCTCAAACATCTGCGCTTCTTTTTCCGCCGCTGCCTGCGCTACTCGCCTCCGCACACGGCGGTGGGGAACCGGATACCAAATACCCAAAACAACAAGGACGCGCCATGGCGCGTCCTTGTGGGGTTCGGTTGTTGGTTCCCGGCTGTTTGGCTCCCCATGCCGTGTGGCAGGGCTGAGCAGCGCAGCAGCGGGCGGATCAGGGCGGGCGTTGTTTGAGCGCAGCGAGTTTAGCCCGACCCCGCCCGCTGCGAGCAGCGCAAGGTACCCCGCAGGGGCCCTGACTTCGGCTCGCCTTTCTTTTGGGTACTTTGCTTTGGCGAAGCAAAGAAAAGTACCTCGCCCGCCGGGGCGAGTCCCGGCCTGCCACGCAAGCAAAGAAGACAACCTAAAAAGGAGTCAGCGCCGCCGCGCCGTCCTCACCCCCGACAACCCGGCCACCGTCGCCAGCACCTTCCCCAGCCGCCCCGAATCCGAAATTTCCACCGTCAGCGTCATCCACGCCACGCCCTTGACCGTCTGCGTCTGCGCACCCACGACGTTGAACTTTTCCTTGGAGAAGACTTCCAGGATGTCGCGCAGCAGGCCCTGGCGGTCGGCTGCCTCGATGGACACGTCCACCGGGTAGAGCGGCACCTCGCCGCCCTTGGGCACGCCCCATTCGACCTCGATCACGCGCTCGCCGTGTTTTGCCACCAGCTGGTGCAGGTTGCTGCAGTCGGCGCGGTGCACGCTGACGCCCTTGCCACGCGTGACGAAGCCGCGGATCTCGTCCGGTGGCGCGGGTTTGCAGCATTTGGCCAGTTGCGTGAGCAGGGAATCGACGCCCACCACCAGCACGCCGCCACGTGAGCTGCTGCCGCCCTTGAATTTCTTGAGCAGGGCCTGCTCGTCGGCCGGCGCTGGCGGTTCGGCCGGGCGCAGCACGGTCTCGATGCTGCGCAGCGAGAACTCGTCCTTGCCGACGACCTCGAACAGGGCCTCGGCCGAGGCGAAACCCAGTTGCGAGGCCAGGTCGTCCAGTTTGATGGCGGTGCGGCCTTCGCGCTGCAGCAGCTTTTCCACCGCCTCGCGGCCGCGCGCGATGGTCTCGTGCGTGGCCTGGGCGTTGAACCAGGCGCGCACCTTGCTGCGCGCACGCGGGCTGACCATGAAGCCGAGTTCGGTGTTGAGCCAGTCGCGTGAGGGGCCGCCTTCCTTGGCGGTGACGACCTCCACGGTCTGGCCGTTTTTCAGTGGCGTGTTCAGCGGCACCATGGCGCCATCGATACGGGCACCGCGGCAGCGGTGGCCCAGGGTGGTGTGCACGCTGTAGGCGAAGTCCACCGGCGTGGCGCCTTGTGGCAACTCGACGATGGCGGCGTCGGGCGTGAGCACGTAGATGCGGTCCTCGAACACGCCCTGTGCCTGCTGCGGACCCGACAGGTCGCGCTCCCAGGCCAGCAGCTGTCGCAGCACGGCGATCTTGGCGTCGTAGGCGCTGTCGGCCGTCACGCCCGAGTAACCCTTGGCGCCGGCCTCCTTGTAGGCCCAATGCGCGGCCACGCCGTGCTCGGCGTGTTCGTGCATGGCCTGGGTGCGGATCTGGATCTCGATCGGGCGGCCCTCGGCATCGCGCACGATGGTGTGCAGCGACTGGTAGCCGTTGGCCTTCGGTCTGGCGATGTAGTCGTCGAACTCTTCGGTCACGGGCGTGAACTGGCTGTGCACCCAGCTCAGCGCCGCGTAGCAGTCGGGCACGCTCTGCACTACGATGCGCAGCGCACGCACGTCGTAGACGTGGTCGAAGTCCAGCGACTTGCCGCGCATCTTCTTGACGATGCTGTAGATGTGCTTGGGCCGGCCCTGCACCTGGGCGGGGATGCCCTGCGTGCGCAGTTCGGTCTCCAGCCGTTCGCGCAGGTGCAGCACGTAGTCTTCTCGCTCGATGCGTTTCTCATCCAGCAGGCGCGCAATCTGCTTGTAGGTGTCGGGTTCCAGGAAGCGGAAGGACAGGTCCTCCATCTCCCACTTGATCTCCCAGATGCCCAGGCGGTTGGCCAGTGGTGCGAACACGTTGAGCGACTCGGCCGCCAGGCCGGCGGGCACCGGTTGTTTGGTGGCCGCGAAATAGCGCAGCGTCTGCAACCGCGAGGCCAGGCGCAGCAGCACCACGCGCAGGTCGCGCGAGAAGGCCAGCAGCATCTTGCGCACGTTCTCGGTCTGCGCTGCCGTGGTCTGGGCCATGGGCACCGGCGTGCCGGCACGCAATGCGGCCTGCTGGGCCGCACTGGCCTGGCGCTGCACCTGCACCAGCTTGGTGGTCTCCACGGCCAGCTCGGCATAACTCTCGCCGAAGGCCTTGCTGATGGTCTCCTGCGGCTTGTTCAGGTGATTGCTGGTGTAGACCAGGTAGCAGGCCGCCTGCATGGCCTCGGAACCACCGATGGACTGGAGGATGGCGGCCACCGCATCGGCATGGACCAGGGTGTTTTCACCGGTGTCCAGCGCTTCGTTGGCCAGCAGGGGTTCGGCAAAGGCGCGTGCGCGGACCAGGGCATGCGCCTGTTCGGGCAGGCTGTGGGCAGTGGCGGCGATCAGCGGCGAGCGCGGTTCGCCGCCGGGCGATTCGGACGCGTGGCTTTTCATGGGTGGCTCACGCGCCCGAGCCGAGCAGGAAATCGCAGACCGACTGAACCTGGTCGGCCGCGACCAGGGTGGGTGCGTGGCCGACGCCGGGGAATTCGACGAGCTGCGCGCGCGGGCCGCGTTGGGTCATGGCCAGGGCCGTCTCGGGCGACAGCAGGTCGGAGTTGGCGCCGCGCAGCAGCAGCGTGCGGGCCGTGATGGCGTCGTAAAGCTGCCAGAGTGTCTTTTCGCCTTGCGCCGAATTTTCCTGCGTCAGCCTGCCATAGGGCACGGCAATGGCCGGGTCGTAGTGCAGCATGAGACCGCTGCCATCGCTGGCCGGCTTGAGCATGGGCCGCGTCAGCGCCAGCCACTGCTCGCGTGTGTGCGGGCCGAAACCCACGGAAATCAGGCGCAGCGCCTCGGCCGCCTGCTCGACGGAACTGAAACGAACCGGTGCGCCCAGGTACTCGCCGATGCGCTGGATGGCCTGCCAGGAAATGGCCGGGCCCACGTCATTGAGTACGAGCTTGCGGATCTTGTACGGCAACTGCGGCTGGCCGGCGAGCACCAGGCCGATCAGGCCGCCCATGCTGGTGCCGACCCAGTCCAGCGTGACGGGCTTCAATTCGCCCAGCAGCACCAGCATGTCGGCCGCATAGGCGGGGATCTGGTAGCCCATGGGGTCCTTGAGCCAGTCGCTCTGGCCACGGCCCGCCACGTCCGGGCAGACCACGCGCAGCTGACCGCCGGCGCGATCGCACAGGGCCTGGGCCAGCACGTCGAAGTCGCGCCCCTGTCGCGACAGGCCGTGCACGCACATCACCACATGGCTCGCTGTCGGGTTGCCCCATTGCCACCAGGCCATGCGGTGGCCGCCAGCGGCGTCGGGACAGGTTACGTAGTTCAGCGTAGGCTCGGACATGGTGAAATCAGATCATCGGGTGCACTTGGCATCATCCTAATTCAAACGTACAGTCTTTATAGGAGACATCAGCATGCTCAAAGGAAAAACAGCCCTCGTCACCGGCTCCACCAGCGGCATCGGCCTGGGGATCGCCAAGGCCCTGGCCCGCCAGGGCGCCAACATCGTGCTCAACGGCTTCGGCGACGTCGAAGGCCCGAAGGCCGAGATCGCTGCGCTGGGTGTCAAGGTGGCCTACCACGGTGCCGACATGAGCAAACCGGCCGAGATCGAGGACATGATGAAACACGCCGCAGCCCAGTTCGGCCGCGTCGACATCCTGGTCAACAACGCCGGCATCCAGCACGTGGCGCGCATCGAGGACTTCCCCACCGAGCGCTGGGACGCGATCATCGCCATCAACCTGACCAGCGCCTTTCACGCCACGCGCCTGGCCCTGCCCGCCATGCGCGCGGCCAACTGGGGTCGCATCATCAACGTGGCTTCGGTGCACGGCCTGGTGGCCTCGGCCGAGAAGTCGGCCTACGTGGCGGCCAAGCACGGCATCGTGGGTCTGACCAAGGTCACTGCACTGGAGAACGCCAGCACGGGCGTGACCTGCAACGCCATCTGCCCGGGCTGGGTGCTTACCCCGCTGGTGCAGAAGCAGGTGGACGCCAAGGCCGCCGCGCTGAAAATCTCCAACGAGGAAGCCAAGAAGCTGCTGCTGGGCGAGAAGGAACCGTCCATGCAGTTCACCACCCCGGACGAACTGGGCGAACTCGCCGTGTTCTTCTGCTCAGCTGCTGGCAACAATGTGCGGGGGGTGGCTTGGAATATGGATGGGGGTTGGGTGGCGCAGTGATGCGCTTCTTGCCTTCTTGCTAGGTTTCTTCTGTCGTGGCGAGCCGGGTCTCGCCCCGGCGGGCGACTCACTTTCTCTTGCTTCGCCAAGAGAAAGTAAGCAAAGAGAAGGCGAGCCGAAGTCAGGGCCCCTGCGGGGTACCTTGCGCTGCTCGCACCGGGCGGGGTCGGGCTAAACTCGCTGCGCTCAGACAACGCCCGCCCTGATCCGCCCGCTGCTGCGCTGCTCAGCCCTGCCACACGGCATAGGGGGCCGAACAGCCAGGGAACCAACAGCCGGACCCCACAAGGACGCACCATGGCGCGTCCTTGTTGTTTTGGTATTCGTACCCGGTTCCTTCCGCCGTCATGAGGAGGCGAGTAGCGCAGGGAGCGGCGGATCAAGAAGCGCAGATGTTTGAGGCGCTAGCCGAGTTTCTGCGCTTCCCGCCGGTCCCGAGCAACGCAGCGTGCCCGTAGCGCAGCGCAGGGTCGACGAATCCGGCTCGCCTTTCTTTGCTTACTTTCTTTGGCGAAGCAAAGAAAGTAAGTGCGCTGTCGGGCGCATCACCCGACACCAAACCCGCAGCCGGAGCGAGACCCGGTAATGCCACGCCCGCCAGAGCATAGGCCAACAGAAGCTCAGGACGACTGCCGAAACGCCATCACCGCCTGATTGCGCAAGGTCCGCAACAGCGCCAGCTCCTTCTCCCCCAGCTGCAACTCTCCCTGCTGTCCCTTGTCGGCATAGATCAGGCCGAAGGGCGCGCCTTTGAGCATCAGCGGCAAAAGCAGGAAAGACGACGCATGGACCGCTGTGCGGTACCAGTCCGGCAGCCGCTCAGCCACGCGCGTGGCGCCGGCATCGCTGATCATGGTGTCGACGCCCTTGCTGCAGACCGCGGAAAACAGGTCACTCTTCTGCGGGTGCAGCGGAATATGGAAGGACTTGACGATCTGCTCCACGCCCGGGCCCAGGCCGAAGCGGCCGGTCAGTGCATCCTGCTTGGCATCGCGCATGCAGAACACGATCTGGCGAAAGCCCATGGCCCGGAACATGGTCTCCAGGATCATGCGCAGGATGTCGCTGAGCTTGAAGTCCTCGACCATGGCGTTGGTGATGTCCTGGATGCCGGCCGCCAGCATTTCGGCCACGCGCTGCGACTCCAGCGCCAATGCCGCGATCTGCTCGGGCGTCACGGGCTGGGTGGCATGCAATTCGAAGGACGCCACCGAGTCGTGAAAAGCGTCAGCCCCAATCGGGTCGTGCAGGGTCACGGTCAGCGGGGTCGCCCCTCCCGTGGGAACGGACTGCAGCAGGCGGGCGGCTGGCGAATCGGGTGCCACCTTGAACTCCATGGCGCGCGCCAGCTCGGCCAGCTTTTCGCGCGCACGCTGGGTCGCGGTGTCGACGCCCTTGGCGTCGATCCCGATACAACGCGCATAGCGCTGCCCCACCTGCGCCAGCTTGACCTGGGCAGACTTCGGTTCGCTGTGCAACAGGACATCGGCCATCTCGTTGGAGGCCAGGGCGATCCAGCGCAGCCGGTCGGCGAGTTCCTTGGGCGGCGTGGCCGGCGCCGGGCCGGTCGGCTTGCGGATGCAGTGCTGGATGGTGTCTGGCAGATGCCAGGCCTTGCTGATGCCCACGCCCAGTTGCTCGTAGCTGATGCCCAGCACGGTGATCGTGGCGCTGTCCTCGGACACGGGCTCCTTGCCACCGGTCAGGGCGCGCACGGCACGCGCTTCTTCCGGGAAATAGTATTCCGTCAGCAGGCGCCCCAGGTTCTGGAACATGGCACCCAGGAAGGCCTCCTCGCCCTCGCTGCGCACCGGGCTGAGTTCGATGGCAATCGCACCGGCCATCAGCGAGCGCAGGAACTCTTCCTTGAGCAGGTTGGCGTGTGCCTTGTCCTGCATGTGCTCGAGCAGCACCAGGCTCAGCGCCATGTTGCGGATGCCGTTGAAGCCCACCAGCGTGACCGCGCGCGACACGGTGCTGATGGTGCCCCCACGCGCGTACTGCGGGGTGTTGACCACGCGCAGCAGCTTGTTGGTCAGCGCCACATCCTTGAGGATCTCGTTGGTCAGGGTGGCGACGCTCTCGCGGTCCGAACTGGAGATGCTCTGGATGCGCACGATGGAGCCCGACATGGCCGGGAAATCGCTTTTGTGGCGCATGCGCCGCAGCAGGAACTCGACGGTGCCGCTGCTGCCTTTTTCGTCGGCATCGCTCAGCGGCGTGGTCACCGGTCGCAGCCATTTCTTCAACTCGTCGCGAAACACCTGGGCTGAGGGATGACGCTGGCGCGGGTCGCGCGCCAGGCCGCGCAGCAGGATGGTGCGCAGCGCGTCATCGGCCTCGCCGCCCAGCTCCGGCGGCAGCCGCAGATCCTCCAGCGCCACACGCTGCATGGCGCGCCAGGGATCGCGCTCGTCGATCAGGCGCTGGCCACTGAGCATCTCCGTCAGCACGACAGCGGCGGAAAAGATGTCCATGGCCGGCGTCGGCGGCGCTCCCGTGGCAGCCTCCGGCGACATATACCCCGGCGTACCACCGGTCGCCTGCGCGGCCTTGGCCGGCACGGGCTGTGCCTCGCTCTCCTGGACACGCACGGCGATGCCGAAATCCATGACGCGCGCGCGGCCACTGTGGTCGACCAGCACGTTGGAAGGCTTGAGATCGCGATGCACGATGCCGGCGGCATGCGCAGCGGCCAGCGCTTCCAGCACGTCGACCATCAGGCCCGCCGCCTCGCCCGGTGGCAGCGCACCGCGCTGGTGCAGGATCGCGGCCAGGGTCTGGCCAGGCACGTACTCGAAGACCAGGTAGGGCTGCTGGTCCTCCACATCGGCCTCGAAGACCGGGATGATGTTGGGGTGCGTCAGGCGGCTCACACTGCGGGCTTCCTGCAGCCACTGGGCCACCAGCGCCGCATCGGCGCCCTGCTCGGGGCGCAGCAGCTTGATGGCCACCTCTCGCTCCAGGCGCGGATCAAAAGCCAGCCAGACCGTGGCTTGCCCACCCTGGCCGATCAGGCGCTGCAGCTTGAAACGCCCGATGCTGTCGCCCACCTTGGGTTCAGGCAAGGCCGCAGCGGGACGCCGGGGGTTCTGAAAGGTGGGCAGGGGCAACATGGCTGTTCCAAGCAGTGTAGGTCGGCTCTGGAGCCGCGCAAGCCCGGGACTTACCCGGGCTTGTTTTTATTTGAGTTGCACCGAACCGCTGACGGTGACCTGCACCTGGGCCTGGCCGGCCTCGACCGGCAGTGGCGCGTCGGAGGACATGCTGCTCTTCGCCTCCATGGCCATGAAGCGCGGGCGGATCTGCGCGCCCTGCTCCTGGCTGTTGATGTTGATCTCGCGCAGGCTGTAGCCGCTGAAACCGAAGCCCCGCGCGATGTCCGTGGCCCGGGCGCGGAAACGCTCGATGGCCTGGGCCTGGGCCTGCTGCTCCAGGCGCTCGCGCTGCTCGCGACTCAGGCCGAAGACCGTCTGCGTCACCGCCATGCCCTGGACGCGACCGGCCAGGGCCGCAATGCGCTCCAGATCGCTGCCGGACAGCACCAGCTCGGCCGTGCCCTGCCAGGTGCTGATGCGCCCGTCGCGGTTGCTGCGCGGGAAGAGGCTGAAATTGCCGCTGCGCACCTCCAGGGCCCCGGGCTGGGCGGCGGGGCGCGCCTCGGCCAGGGCCGCGTCCAGCACGGCCTTGAGCTGTTGCTGCACCACCGCCGGGTCGCTGCCCTCGCGCGTGGCGCGCAGCGTCACGCTGAGCTGGTCCTGGCGCGCCTCCAGCGTGGCCGTGGCCGTGAACTGAACGACATCACGCGGCATCGGCCCCAGCTGGGCTTGGGCCACAGGCGCGGCCCACAGGCCGGCGGCCAGCAGCAGAACGGGGGCGGAAGGGAAAAGGGATTTCATGGAACAGGACTCCTGGGGCTACCCGGCATTCTTGCGAGGACGTACTTGCGCATTGGGCCGAGATTTGTAACAGTATGTCAAAGTCAGGCCTCCTGGAGGCTGAGGGCCGGTTGTGACCGGCAGAATCCGCAGCTTGCACACCGTCCAAGGCCGAGCATAGAACATGACGTCCATTTCAAGCCGTACCGACAAGATCCTGGTGGTCGATGATGACGCGCGCATCCGCGATCTGCTGCGCCGCTACCTGACGCAGGAGGGTTTCGAAGTCTTCCAGGCCGAAGACGGCAAGTCCCTCACTCGCATCCTGCTGCGCGAGACGGTAGACCTGATCGTGCTCGACCTCATGATGCCCGGCGAGGACGGCCTGTCCATCTGCCGCCGCCTGCGCGCGGCCAACGACAAGACCCCCATCATCATGCTGACCGCCAAGGTCGAGGACGTGGACCGCATCGTCGGCCTGGAGGTCGGCGCCGACGACTACCTGGGCAAGCCCTTCAACCCGCGTGAGCTGCTCGCGCGCATCAACGCCGTGCTGCGGCGGCGCCCGGCACTGGAGGCGCCCGGCGCGCCTTCGAGCGACCAGGAAGTGGTGAGCTTCGGCCCCTATACCTTCGACATGGGCGCGCGCACCCTGCGCAAGGAGGGCGAGGAGCTGCCCCTGACCACGGGCGAGTTCGCGATGCTCAAGGCCCTGGTACGGCATCCGCGCCAGCCCATGTCGCGCGAAAAACTGGCCCAGCAGGCCCGCGGGCGCGAGTTCGAGCCCTTCGACCGCAGCCTGGACGTGCAGGTCTCGCGCCTGCGCAAGCTCATCGAGGTCGACCCGGCCGTGCCGCGCTACATCCAGACCGTCTGGGGCGTGGGTTATGTCTTCGTACCGGACGGTGCAGGTTGATCTTTCGCAGCCATCGTTCTCCCGCCCCGCTGCGCTCCTCCCTGCTGGATCCGTCGCGCTGGCACTCACGGCTGACCGAGGAACAGCACGGCGGCAGCAATCCGCAGGAAACCACCCCGGCCGAACTCGAAGGCGAAGTGCGCGACCAGACCGGCCTGAGCCTGTTCTGGCGCACCTTCTTCCTGCTGGCCCTGCTGCTGTTCGGCAGCATCCTGGCCTGGCTGCAGACCCTGCGCGCACTGGAGTTCGAACCGCGCGCCATCCAGACCGCGCAGCAGATCGCCTCCCTGGTCAACCTCAGCCGCGCGGCGCTGATCCACTCCGACGCCATCATGCGTGTCTCGCTGATCAAGACCATGACCGAGAAGGAAGGCGTGCGCGTGCTGCCGCGCGAGCCACGCGACCGCTACGAGCCCTTCGACACCGACAGCGTGAACCGGCGCATCAACCAGGAACTGACGGCCCGCCTGGGCCCGGGCACCGTGGTGGCCAACAGCGTCAACGGCAAACCGGGGCTGTGGGTCGGCTTCGTGATCGACCGCGACAATTACTGGCTGCAGACCGACCGCTCGCGTTTCAACCAGACCGCCAGCAAGACGTGGCTGATCTGGCTGAGCACCGGCGCCCTGCTCTCGCTGGCCGGCGCGGCCATCATCGCGCGCCTGATCAACCGCCCGCTCAAGCAATTGTCCTTTGCCGCCAGCCGCATCCGCGAAGGCGACTTCGCCGCCAGCCGGCTCAACGAGCGGGTACCAACCACCGAAATCCGCCAGGTCAACATCGGCTTCAACCGCATGGCCCAGCGCCTGGCCAAGATCGAGCAGGACCGCGCCGTCATGCTGGCGGGCATCTCGCACGACCTGCGTACCCCCTTGTCGCGCCTGCGCCTGGAAACCGAGATGAGCGTGGCCGACCCCGACGCCCAGGCGCACATGGTGGCCGACCTGGAACAGCTCGACGCCATCATCGACAAATTCCTCGACTACGCGCGCCCCGACCACGTGCGCCTGTCACCGGTCAACATCAACGAGGTCATCCGCGCCAGCCTGTTCGCCTTCAAGGACCGTCCCGACATGTTGTTCAACCTGGACCTGCAGGACAACGTCTCGGTACTGGCCGACGCCGTGGAACTCGGCCGGGTCATCTCCAACCTGGTGGAAAACTCACGCCGTTACGGCAAGCATGCGGAGACCGGCATCACCACCGTGGACATCACCACCCGCGCGCGCGACCAGTGGGTACAGATCCGCGTGCGCGACCACGGCCCCGGCGTGGCGCCCGAGCACCTGCCCAACCTGACCAAGCCCTTCTACCGCGGCGACGAGGCCCGCACCGCCGCCACCGGGGCCGGCCTGGGCCTGTCCATCGTGGACAAGACGGTGCGCCGCATGGGTGGCAAGTTCGGCCTGGGCAACAGCAGCACCGGCGGCTTCACCATCCGCATCCAGCTCAAGCAGGCTCACGCCTGAGCCCCAAAACTTGTGAAGAAATCGTAGCGAGCGGCCCTAGCGCAAGGCGGACGGAGCGCAGCCACCGGAACGTACTTCAGGTACGTGAGGATGGCGAGCACCGCCCAACGCGGCGATCGGGTTGCGCAGTAGATTTATTCACAAGTTTTTAGCGCGCCAGCAGCACGATGGCCCTGGCCTCGATGCTCAGCCCCTCGCCCACGGGCCCCATCTTTTCGGCCGTCTTGGCCTTGACGTTGACCTGATCGGCCGCCAGGCCCAGCACGGCCGCGATGCGTTCGCGCATGGCCGAGATGTGCGGCGCCATCTTGGGCGCCTGGGCCACGATGGTGCTGTCCACGTTACCGATCTGCCAGCCCTGGGCGCGCACGCGCGCCGCCGCCTCGGCCAGCAGCACCGATGAATCGGCGCCCTTGAAGCGCGCATCGGTGTCGGGGAAATGGCGGCCGATATCACCCAGGCCGGCCGCACCCAGCAGCGCATCGGTGATGGCGTGCAGCAGCGCATCGGCATCCGAATGGCCCAGCAGGCCTTTCTCGTAGGGAATCTCGACGCCGCCCAGGATGAGCTTGCGCCCCTCGACCAGGGCATGCACGTCCCAGCCCTCACCGACCCGCATGGAAAAAAGAGTGCTCATGGCATTGTCCTTGTGGCGTCCGCCCGGGCCCGCAGCACGGCCTCGGCCAGCGCAAAGTCCTCGGGGTAGGTCACCTTGAAATTCTGGGCGCTGCCGCTCACCAGACGCGGCGCCAGGCCCAGCGCCTCGATGGCCGAGGACTCGTCGGTCACCTCCACGCCGGCCTGCGCCAGGGCACGCTGCAACAGCCCCAGGCGGAACATCTGCGGCGTCTGCGCCAGCCACTTGTCGCTGCGCGCCAGCGTGGCGCTGACCCGGCCGTCCTGTTCCTGCTTGAGCGTGTCGGGCAGTTTCAGCGCCAGCAGGCCGCCCACCTCGTCCTGCGCGCAAGCCTCGATCAGCTGGCCGATCTGCTGCGGCGTCACCAGGCAGCGCGCGGCGTCGTGCACCAGCACCCAGTCCTGCTCGCCGGCCCCCAGGCTGCGCAGCACGGCCAGGCCGTTCGTCACCGTGGCAGCGCGCGTCGCGCCACCGCAATCGGCCAGGGCATAACTGGCCGTGGTCACGGGTTCGAGAAAACGGTCGCCCGGGGCCACCACCACCAGGGTGCGCTGCAGTTGCGATACAGCGGCAAAGGCCGCCAGGGTATGCCGCACCATGGGCTGGCCCGCCACGGGCTGGTACTGCTTGGGGCCGGCACCGCCGGCGCGTGAACCGCTGCCGGCGCAGGGGATCAGGGCCCAGTAACGGGCGGTCGAAGGATGGGGATGGGCGCTCATGGGGGAGCCGTCATTCTAGGGCCTGCTCCACTAGAATGAGGGCTGCACACCCCCCGCCATCCGCGCGGGGGGTTTTTGTGTTTTGCATACCTGATTCATGGATCTCCCCAAACTCCAAGCCGGCAAGCGCTACACCCTGCCCCGCCCCACGGGCTCGTCCGACGCCTTGCTGCTGGCCCGCCTGGCCGAGCGCGAGCAGGCCGCCGGCCGGCTGCTGGCCATCGTCTGCGCCGATGCCACCGACGCCCAGCGCCTGATCGATGAGATCGCCTTCTTCAAGCCGGAGCTGCGCTGCGCCATGTTTCCCGACTGGGAAACCCTGCCCTACGACACCTTCTCGCCGCACCAGGACCTGATCAGCGAACGCCTGGCCACGCTCTGGCGCCTGTACAACCACGGCAAAGGCTCGCCCGAGGACACGACCGACATCGTGCTGATCCCGGCCACCACGGCGCTGTACCGCCTGGCGCCACCGGGTTTCCTGGCCGCGCACACCTTCTCCTTCAAGGCCAACCAGAAACTGGACGAGGCCCAGTTCCGCAGCCAGCTCACCCTGGCCGGCTACAACCACGTGACCCAGGTCGTGAGCCCGGGCGAGTACGCGGTGCGCGGCGGCCTGATCGACCTCTTCCCCATGGGCTCGCAAGTGCCCTTCCGCGTGGACCTGTTCGACAACGAGGTCGACTCCATCCGCACCTTCGACCCCGACAGCCAGCGCAGCCTCTACCCCGTGCCCGAGGTGCGCCTGCTGCCCGGGCGCGAATTCCCCATGGACGACGATTCGCGCGCGCTGTTCCGCCGCCGCTGGCGTGAGTTGCTTGAAGGCGACCCGACCAAGAGCCGCATCTACAAGGACATCGGCAACGGCGTGGCCACCGCCGGCATCGAGTACTACCTGCCCCTGTTCTTTGAAGAAACCGCCACCGTGTTCGACTACCTCGGCGCCGGCACCGACCAGGCCGCCACCGTGGTGCTGCACGGCGAGCTGGAGCCCGCACTGCAGCGCTTCTGGCAGGACACGAAAGAACGCTATCGCCTGGCCCAGGGCGAACCCGATCGGCCGCCGCTGCCACCCGAGTCGCTCTTCCTGGGCATCGAGCAGTTCTTCGGCCTGGCCAACGGCCACGCGCAGCTGGCCATACGCCCCGGCAATTCCGAGGGCGTGGCCGAATTCGATCCCCTGCCCGAACTCACCGTGGTGCGCGGCGCCGAAGACCCGCTGGCCAAACTGAAAGACCACGTCCGCAACACCCAGCACCGTGTGCTGCTGCTGGCCGAAAGCGATGGCCGGCGCGAAAGCCTGCTCGATTTCCTGCGTGCCAGCAGCGTCATCCCGCCGGCCTTCGACTCGCTGGAAGAGTTCCAGGCCAGCGACGAAAAGCTGGGCATCGCCACCGCCGCGCTCAACGTGGGGTTTGCCTGGACCGAAGAGGGCCTGGACTTCGTCACCGAGACCGAGCTCTTTGCCGCCGGTCCCAGCACACGCCGGCGCAAGAAACAGGAACAGGTCAGCGACGTCGAGTCGCTGATCAAGGACCTGTCCGAACTCAAGGTCGGCGACCCCGTGGTGCATGCCAGCCACGGCATCGGCCGTTACCGCGGCCTGGTGAACATGAGCGTGAGCGGCCAGCTGCAGGACGACGGCACACCCGAGATGCAGGAGTTCCTGCACCTCGAATACGCCGACAACGCCGTGCTCTACGTACCGGTCAGCCAGCTGCAGCTCATCAGCCGCTACACCGGCGTGAGTGCGGACGAAGCGCCTCTGCACCGCCTGGGCTCGGGCCAGTGGGACAAGGCCAAGCGCCGCGCCGCCCAGCAGATCCGTGATGCCGCCGCCGAGTTGCTCAACATCTACGCCCGCCGCGCCGCGCGTGAAGGCCATGCCTTCCGCTTCTCGCCGCGCGACTACGAGCAGTTCGCCAACGACTTCGGCTTCGAGGAAACCGCCGACCAGCGCGCCGCCATCCACGCCGTGGTGCAGGACATGGTGAGCCCGCGCCCCATGGACCGCCTGGTCTGCGGCGACGTGGGTTTCGGCAAGACCGAGGTCGCCCTGCGCGCGGCCTTTGTCGCCGTCACCGGTGGCCGCCAGGTGGCCTTCCTCGCGCCCACCACCCTGCTGGCCGAGCAGCACTACCAGACCCTGGTGGACCGTTTCTCCAAATGGCCGGTGAAGATCGCCGAGATGAGCCGCTTCCGCTCCGGCAAGGAGATCACGGCCGCGCTCAAGGGCATTGCCGACGGCAGCGTGGACATCGTGGTCGGCACGCACAAGCTGCTGAGCCAGGACACCAAGTTCAAGAACCTGGGCCTGCTCATCATCGACGAGGAACACCGTTTCGGCGTGCGCCACAAGGAAGCCGTCAAGGCCCTGCGCGCCGAGGTCGACGTGCTGACACTCACCGCCACACCCATCCCGCGCACCCTGGGCATGGCGCTCGAAGGCCTGCGTGATCTGAGCGTGATCGCCACCGCGCCGCAACGCCGCCTGGCCATCAAGACCTTTGTGCGCAACGAGGACAAGGGCGTGATCCGCGAAGCCGTGCTACGTGAATTGAAACGCGGCGGCCAGGTCTACTTCCTGCACAACGAGGTCGAGACCATCGAGAACCGCCGTGCCAGCCTGGAGCTGCTGCTGCCCGAGGCCCGCATCGATGTGGCCCACGGCCAGATGCCCGAGCGCCAGCTCGAAGCCGTGATGCGCGACTTCGTGGCCCAGCGCACCAACCTGCTGCTGTGTTCCACCATCATCGAGACCGGCATCGACGTGCCCTCGGCCAACACCATCGTGATCAGCCGGGCCGACAAGTTCGGCCTGGCCCAGCTGCACCAGCTGCGCGGCCGGGTCGGCCGCAGCCACCACCAGGCCTATGCCTACCTCATGGTGCCGGACAAGGAAAGCCTGACCAAGCAGGCTTCGCAACGGCTGGACGCCATCCAGGCCATGGAAGAGCTGGGCTCGGGCTTCTACCTGGCCATGCACGACCTGGAAATCCGCGGCGCCGGCGAGGTGCTCGGTGAAAACCAGAGCGGCAATATGCTGGAGGTGGGTTTCCAGCTCTACAACGAGATGCTCAGCGAGGCCGTGCGCTGCCTGCGCGAAGGCAAGGAGCCGGACCTGCTCTCGCCCATGAGCGTCACCACCGACATCAACCTGCACGCCCCCGCCCTGCTGCCTGACGACTACTGCGGTGACGTGCACATGCGCCTGTCCTTCTACAAGAAACTTGCCACCGCAAAAAAGACCGAGCAGATCGACGCGCTCATGGAAGAGATCGTCGACCGCTTCGGCAAGCTGCCGCCCCAGGCGCAAACGCTGATCGACGTGCACCGCCTGCGTGTCATCAGCCAGCCCTATGGCGTGGTCAAGGTGGACGCGGCGCCGCACCTGATCAACATCACCTTCCGCAAGGACGCGCCGGTGGACCCGGCCAAGGTGATCGAGCTGGTGCAGAAGAACCGCCACATCAAGCTGGCCGGCAACGAGAAGCTGCGCATCGAGCGCGAGCTGCCCGACCCCAAGGCCCGCGCCCATCTGGTGCGCGACGTGCTGCGCGCGCTCGGCACCCCGCGCACGGCAGACGCCGCGGCCTGAGGCACGAACATGGCCACGCTGCTCGAACCCCTGCTCGCGCTGCTCATCCTCTTGCCGGCCCTGTGGCTGCGGCCCTGGCGCCTGCTGGCCCGCAACGGCCTGCAGACGCCGCTGCTGGCCACCCTGGCCCTGCTGCCGCTGCTCTGGGCCCTGCCCTTCTGGCACGCCATGCCGCTGCAGCTGCAGTGGTCGGGCGCCTGCCTGGTCACGCTGAGCCTGGGCTGGCCGCTCGCGGTCCCCGTGCTCACCGGGGTGGGCGCCATCACCTGGCTCATCACCCCGGCCACGGGCGAGCAGGCCCTGGCCCTGCTGCTGTGGCAAGGGCTGGTGCCGGCCACGCTGGCGCTGGGCCTGGGCGGCCTGCTGCGCCGTTTTGTGCCGCACCACCCTTTTGTCTACGTGCTGGGCCGCGGTTTCTTCGGCACCGTCTTGTGCCTCTTCGCCGCCAGCCTGCTGGCCCAGGCCGCCGGCCACAGCCTGCCCAATATCGGTGACGAACTGGCCTGGGTGGCCCTCTGGCTCATGGCCTGGGGCGACGCCTTTGTCACCGGCATGATGGCCGCTATTTTTGTCGCCTACCGCCCGCAGTGGCTGGCGACCTGGTCCGACACGCTTTACCTGAAATCCTGAACCGACCCATGACTGCTCCCTCTACCGAACACGCCCCCGGCCTCGTGCTGCAAGGTTTCACCCCGCCGCTGCGCCTGCGCGACTTCAAGCTGATCGCCTTCGACATGGACTCCACGCTGATCAACATCGAGTGCGTGGACGAGATCGCCGACGCCGTGGGCCGCAAGGCCGAGGTGGCCGCCATCACCGAAGCCGCCATGCGCGGCGAGATCACCGACTTCAAGGACAGCCTGCGCCGCCGCGTGGCCCTGCTCAAGGGCGTGACCACGGCCGACCTGGAGGCCGTCAAGCGCGAACGCCTGCGCTTGAACCCGGGCGCGGCCGAACTGATCTCCGCCTGCAAGCGCGCGGGTTTGAAGGTACTGCTGGTCAGCGGTGGTTTCACCTTTTTTGCCGACCATGTGCAGCAGTTGCTGGACATCGACTACACCCGCTCCAACGTGCTGGAGATCGTGGACGGCGTGCTCACCGGCCGCCTGGTCGACCAGCCCTGGGGCGACATCTGCGACGGCGCGGAAAAACGCCGCATGCTGCAGCAGACCTGCGCGCAACTGGGCATAACCACGCAGCAGGCCATCGCCATGGGCGACGGCGCCAACGACCTGCCCATGATGGGCGAGGCCGGCCTGTCCGTGGCCTACCACGCCAAACCCAAAGTGCGTGAGCAGGCCATGGTGGCCATCAACAGCGGCGGGCTGGACCGTCTGCTGGAAGTCCTGACGTGACGACGGTCTGGCAACGCCTGGGGGCCGGCCTCAAGACCTGGTTCTGGAACTGGCTCAGGGACTGGCGCTCGCATGCCGTCTCGTTGCTGGTCATCGTGGCCGTCGTGGTGGGCGTCAGCGCCTGGCAGGCCCGCCACGTCCCCACCGGGCCGGCGCCGGCCTTCAGCGCCCCTCTGGCCGGTGCGCCGGCCGGCACGCAGATCACGCTGGAACAATGGCGGGCCCGCTACCCCGGCCGCGCCGTGGCCCTGCACGTCTGGGCCGAGTGGTGCCCGATCTGCCGCATGGAAGAAAGCAGCATCACCAGCCTGCAGCAGGACTGGCCCGTGCTCACCATCGCCATGCGCTCGGGCGAGGCCGCGCAGGTGGCCCGCGTGCTGGCGCAGCGCCAGCTGCCCTGGCTGACCGCCGTCGATGCCGACGGCAGCCTGTCGGCACGCTACGGCCTGCAGGCCGTGCCGGCCTTCATCGTGCTCGACCCCCAGGGCAACATCCGCCACGCGGCGGTGGGTTACACCACCAGCGTCGGCATGCGCCTGCGCTTGTGGCTCGCGCAAAATTTCTGAAAACTAACTGCCAAACTTCACGCTCAGGCCGGTGATGAACAGCAGGTCGTACTTCTCGGCCGGCGCCTGGGCCAGGCTGTCGTAGCGCCCCTGCAGCTTCACGCTCAGGCTCAGGCTCTTGTGGATGTCGAGCGACAGGCCGGCGTCCAGCGTGGCGCGTGTGCCCTTGTCGGTGAACAGGCTCGGGTAGAGCACGAACTTCTGCCTGAAACGCGCCGCGGTGCCCCCCAGCTGGTGGCTCGATTCCTGGCCCAGCAGGATTTCGGTCGTCTCCATGCGGGTCTGCAGCACATCGTTGATCAGCACGCCGCTGCCACCGTACAGATCCTCGCGATAGGTCAGACCGCCGTAGACGTCCCACTGGTCGTCGCGGGCCTTGACCAGGTGATGGCCCAGGCCGCTGCTGAGCACGGTGCGCAGGTCCAGCTGCCGGATGCGGTCATGGCTGAACTCCATCCCCACGAAACCGAACTCCCGCGGCGTGATGTCGCGGTCGTAACGGCCGCCCAGGCGCCACTGCAGGGCCGAGAGGCCGGTCGTCACCACGCCATTGCTCACGCTGCGCGTGCGGCTTTCCAGGTACTGGGCCGACAGCGAGAGCTTGTCGTCCGGCCGCTGGTAGCTGGTGTCGAGCCCCAGGTTGAAGCTCTGGCTGTCGGTGTTGCCCGCCGACAGCGAGAAACCCGCATTGAAGTCACCGTCCCACCGGCCGTTCGCCACCAGTGGCTCGGGCGGCGCCAGCGGCACGGGGGCCGCCACCGCCGGCACCAGCACCGGTGCAACAACCGGAGCCACGCGCGGCCCGGCCTCGGCAGCCGCCGTTGGCGCCGCGTCGGGCACGACCACCGGCGCGACGACCGAGTTCTGGACGGGCACCACCTCTTGCGGGGCCACCGGTGCGGCATCGACAGCAGGAGTGGCGGGAACGGGCGGGGGCGCTTCCTGCGCCCGGACCAGGGTGGTGGCCCACAGGGCCAGCAGCAGGAACAGATATTTCTTCATCAACAACTCTGGAGTAGCAAGCAGCCGGGCGCCAAGGGCCCGGACCGCGCGATTATTGCCGCTCGATGCGGGGCCGGCCGGCAACCACCTCGAAACGGGCCAGCGTGAAGGCGTCCGAGTCGGCCCTGGTGGCGTCCTGCACCGCGCGCAGCGTGGTCGTGAGGCGCCCGGGCGTGAACTCGGCCACGCCGTAGCCGCGGTACTGCGCGTCGCCGAACACGAAATGCGGGTTCTCGGCCAGGCGCTCGGGTGTCTTCTCCACCGCGCTGGCACTGGCGCGCGACGAAATGCTGGTGCCGCAGAACTCCACGCCCACCGTCGGGCTGCTGGTGTCGGCGTAATCGGCCTTGACGTGGCCCACCCAGTTCTCGTGCACGTCGCCGCCCAACAGCACCGGGTTGCTCACGGCGTGACGCTGCAGTGCATCGGTCACACGCCTGCGGTTGCCGGCGTAACCGTCCCAGCCGTCGTTCCACAGGCGCTGGCCCGGGCCGGGCAAAGCATCGCGCGGGCCGAACAGGGTCTGCTGCCCGATCACGTTCCAGCGGCCGGCGGACCTGGCCAGCGCGCCGTCCAGCCACTGCTCCTGCGCGGCGCCCAGATAGCTGCGCTGCGGATCGGCCCACCCCTGGCATTTGGCCGGGTCCACCAGGCGGCCGCCGGGCTGGCCATCTTTCAGGCAGGGCTGGCGGTCGCGGTACTGGCGGCCGTCGAGCAGGTGCAACGAGGCCAGGCGCCCGAAAGGCACTTGCTGGTAGATGCGCGTCTCGGCGCCGCGTGCCAGGCCGGCGAGCCCCTGCGTCAGCATAGAGGCGCGCACCGGCATGTGCTCGTACCAGGCCTGGTAGGCAGCCGCGCGGCGCGCGGCGAAGTCGTCCACCGTGCCCAGCAGCGGCGTGCCCGTGCCCTCGTGCAGGGCCGCGTAGTCGTTCTGCACCTCGTGGTCGTCCCAGGTCGGCAGCCAGGGGCAGGCCGCGTGCATGGCCTGCAGGTCGGCGTCGCTGCGGTGCAGGGCATAACGGGCGCGGTACTCGTCCAGCGTGCGCACCCAGCCGCCCGTCACGGCGCGCACCGCCTGCTGGGCCCCCGGGTATTCGTAGATGTAGTCGCCCAGGAACATCACCGCGTCCAGCTGCTCGGCGCGCATATGGCGCCAGGCCGCGTAATAACCGTGCTCCCAGCGCTGGCAGGAGGCATAACCCAGGCGCAGGCGCGCAGGCGAGGCGTCCGGCCGCGGAAAGGTGCGCGTGCGCCCCACCGGGCTGACAGCATCGCCCAGCATGAAACGGTAGAAATACCAGCGGTCGGGCTCCAGGCCCGCCACCTCGGCGTGCACGGCATGGCCCAGCGCCGGCACAGCCTGCACCTGGCCGCTGCGCGCGATGCGCGTGAACCCCTCGTCGTGCGCCACTTCCCAGCGCAGCGTGAACTCGGCGCGTTGCGGCAGGTCGAAGTGCAGGCGCGTCCACAGCACCACGCCGTCAGACGTCGGCGCACCACTGGCCACGCCCAGGGCAAACGGGTCCTGCTGCAGACGGGCCAGGCTCCAGGCGCTGCGCGGCAGCCAGAGCGTGCTGGCGGTGGCGGCCGCCAGGCGCAAGAGCTGGCGGCGGTCGGTTTTTTCCTGGGGCATGGCGGGGCAAAGACAGTGATCAGGTCGCGGCCATCATGCCATGTGCCCATGACAGGACCGCCGGGCGGAAGGCGGTTGACAGGGGCCGGCATGTGACTAAGATTTAGGCACTTGTTCCCCCGGAGTTCCCCATGGCCGAAGTCACCTCCTCCACCAGCAGCGTTTCCGCCCCGCCCAAGCCGCGTGCCCCGGAGCGCAACCGCGCCGCGGAATACCGTGCCGAGCAGGAGCAGATCCAGCAACGCGCCCAGCGCCAGGAAGATAGCAACAAACCCAAGGCGCCCGTGGTCAACACCCAGGGCCAGACCACCGGCCGCCTCGTCAACGAAAAGGCCTGAGGAGACCATCGTGGTCATGGCCATGCAGTCCATCAACGGCAGCACGCCCGGTGCGCGGGCCCAGCTGAGCCAGTACCAGGCCCAGCTGCAGATGGCCCGGCGCGAGGCCGCGCAGGCCGCCAACCGGGTGAGCCAGCTGGAGCAGCAGGCGGCCGTGGCGCGCCAGGAATCGGCCAGCGCCGACGACAAGGTGCGCGGCCTGGAAAACCAGCCCCCGCGCAGTGACAACAACAACGGCGGCACACGCAAACGCATCAACACCCTGAGCCAGCTCAGCGGCACGGTCCTCGACGTCACGGCCTGAACCGGCCCCCATCAACAACAACGGCCCTCAGAGGGCCGTTTTGTTTGGTGAGTGCGTAGGCGATCAGCCGCGTTGCCGCAAGGCTTCGTACAGGCACACCCCGCTGGCCACCGAGACGTTCAGGCTTTCCACCGCGCCCTTCATCGGTATGCCCACCAGTTCGTCGCAGGTCTTGCGCGTCAGTTGCCGCATGCCCTCGCCTTCGGCACCCAGCACCAGGGCCGTGGGGCCCTTGAGGTCCACCTGGTAGATGGTCTTGGGCGCATCGTCGCTGGTGCCGATGCACCAGATATTGCGTTCCTTCAGCTCGCCCAGGGTGCGCGCCAGGTTGGTCACCATGAAATAGGGCACGGTCTCGGCCGCGCCGCTGGCCACCTTGGCCACGGTGGCGTTGACGCCCACCGCATGGTCCTTGGGCGCGATCACCGCATGCGCCCCGGCCCCGTCGGCCACGCGCAGGCAGGCGCCCAGATTGTGCGGGTCGGTCACGCCGTCGAGCACCAGCAGCAGGGGCGGCTCGGTCAGCGCGTCCAGCAGGTCGTCCAGGGAATTGATCTGGGCCAGGGGCTCCACCCGCGCAGCCACACCCTGGTGGCCATGGCTGCCCGCCAGCTTGGCCAGGCGCAGGCCGTCGGCCTCGATCAGGCGCACATTGGCTTCCTTGGCCTTTTCCAGGAACTGGCGCATGCGCGCGTCGCGCCGGGTCGGCTCGAAATAGATCTCGATGATGGATTGCGGCGCCGTCTTCAGGCGCACGCCCACGGCGTGGAAGCCGAACAGGACTTTGGGGGAGGACATGGGGGGATTATCCCTGCTCCTACTCGCCGCCGAAGAGCGTCTCTCCACTTGCTCCCCCGACCCCTACCCCGTCAGACGGAACGGGGTGCTTTGAATTTTCATTTGGTGCTTTTGATATCGGGTCGCGTACCTACAACGAGAGAGGTACCAAACACACACTCGGAAAAGTTAACTAGCAGGGTATGGAGACGGGACCGAAGCGCAGTACAGGTCAAGTGTGGGCTTCACAAAAGACAGCGAGATGCCCGTGATAGTGTTTTCTTTCTCATCGCCTGTGAGCACAAGGGCAACAGCATCCCGGTCTTCACCGACGATTGGTGCACCGCTGCACCCTTTGAACGATTCGTGGCCAGGATGTGGCACGGGAATCTGGAAGGTATGGAACTCGCCATTGGAGTTCGTATAACGCAACCCCGGATATGTCACAGACGTTGAAACCCAATCCGGCCCATGGCGTTCGGCCTTAATCTCCCCGGAGAAAGCATACATCTGTCCAGCGCGTGGTGACGTCGTCAAATCGGTCGTAAACACATGCCGTAGACGTTTTTCTGAGAACACTCCCATGGGAGTCCTGTGCTCAAAAACAGGATCGACATCAGGTCCTACCTCTTCAAAACAAAAATCTATATCTCGTAATTCAACCCACTGTCGCTTTGTTACCGCTACTGCGTTAAACCCACGCAGTCTGTATACCTCGAAGAGGTTAGCCGCAGCATTGAATCCAAGCAAGATTGCCCAGTGTGCCCCAGGCACGGCATGAGCGGCCGTCAACAAAAAACGACGGTTCCTGTACTGGATGAGACAGCCGCTGGCGGCGGCGATGACTTCACCAACCTCGTTTTCCTGGCGCAACGGAACACTGGTGATCTGCGCCCACTCAGCCCATTGAACTTGTTGTTCGGTCATCGCAACCGCTCCATCTAGAGTTATGAACGCATAAGACGGATATTAAGATCCCCGCTCTGTCTCAATCACCCCACTGGGGCTGCCGCCTAAAGCATAAAAACCAGGCAACCAGGCCTCTCTTGATCAGGCATACCGGCCAACGTCACCCACTCGCCTTCCCCGCCTCAATCGTGATCCGTCGCTCACATCGCTGCGCAATCCCCGTGTCATGCGTCACCAGCACCAGGGTCGTGCCCTGCTCGCGGTTCAGCGCAAACATCAGTTCCATCACGGTCTCCCCCGTCGCGTAATCCAGGCTACCGGTAGGTTCATCCGCCAGCAGCACGGCGGGCTGCACGACAAAGGCCCGCGCAAGAGCCACGCGCTGCTGCTCGCCGCCGCTCAAAACCTTGGGGTAGTGGCCCAGGCGCTGGCCCAGCCCCACGCGATCCAGCATCTCGGTGGCGGCCTTGCGGGCGTCCTTGCGGCCGGCCAGTTCCAGCGGGAGCATCACGTTTTCCAGCGCGGTCAGGTGGCCCAGCAGCTGGAAGCTCTGGAACACAAAACCCAGCTTCTGCGCGCGCAGCGCGGCACGCTCGTCTTCGTTCAGGGCGAACATGTCCTGCCCGTCCAGGCGCACGGTGCCGCTTGAGGGTGTGTCCAGCCCAGCCATGATGGACAGCAGCGTGCTCTTGCCCGAACCCGAGGCGCCGACGATGGCCAGGGTCTGGCGCGGCGGGACGCTGAAATGGATATCGCGCAAAATATCGAGCGTGCCGGTTGAGTCGGTGACCGACTTGAGCACGTGTTCCACGGAAATGATGGGTTCGGACATGAAGTTTTCTTTCTTGCGTCGCTACTGTATCGCGCTCGCCCTGCTGGGCGGTTTCCTGGGGTTATCCCAGGCGGCCACACCCCGCACGGTACTGGTGCTCGGGGATTCGCTGAGTGCCGAATACGGCCTGCCACGCGGCAGCGGCTGGGTAGCCCTGCTGGAGCAGCGCCTGGCCGCGGAGAAGCAGGCGGTGCGCGTGGTCAACGCCAGCATCAGCGGCGAAACCACCTTCGGCGGGCGTTCGCGCCTGGCCGCCCTGCTGGCCCAGCACCAGCCCACGCACGTGATCATCGAACTCGGCGGCAACGACGCGCTGCGCGGCTTGGCGCTGGACGCCACGCGCGCCAACCTCGAATGGATGACCCAGCAGTCGAAAAAAGCCGGCGCCCGCGTGCTGCTGCTGGGCATGCAGATGCCGCCCAATTACGGCGCCGACTACGGGCGCCGTTTTGCCGGGCTCTTCCAGCAGGTAGCGCGCAGCGAAAAGGTGGCCCTGCTGCCCTTTTTCCTCAAAGGCGTGGCCGACATCCCCGACGCCCAGCGCCTGTTCCAGAGCGACCGCATCCACCCCACCAGCGAAGCCCAGCCCCTGATGCTGGACAACGTCTGGCCTGAGTTGAAAAAGATTCTCTGATGCCCTTGTTCACGATCAGCGCCGAAGACGCCCTGCGCCAGCTCGACACCTTCGACACCGTCATCGACGCGCGCAGCGAAAACGAATACGCCGAAGACCACCTGCCCGGTGCCGTGAACTGGCCCACGCTGGACAACCAGCAGCGCCACGACATCGGCACGCTCTACAAGCAGGTCAATGCCTTCGAAGCCAAGAAACGCGGAGGGGCCCTGGCCGCGCGCAATATCGCGGCGCACATCGAACGAGAAGTGATCGACAAACCCAAGGACTGGAAACCGCTCACCTATTGCTGGCGCGGCGGTAAGCGCAGCGGCTCGCTGAGCCTGATCCTCAGCGAGATCGGTTTTCGTGTGACCATCATCGAAGGTGGTTACAAGGCTTTCCGCGCAGCCCTGCTGCTGGACATCCCGCGCCTGGCCCCCATGTTCGACTGGCGCGTGGTCTGCGGCACCACGGGCTCGGGCAAGACGCGGCTGCTGCAGGCCCTGCAGGCCGCCGGCGCCCAGGTGCTGGACCTGGAGGCGCTGGCCAACCACCGCAGTTCGGTGCTGGGTGCCATACCCGGCGTGGCCCAGCCCACACAAAAGGAATTCGACACCCGCATCTGGGACGCGCTGCGCCGCTTCGACCCCAAGCGCCCCGTCTACGTGGAGAGCGAAAGCAAAAAGGTGGGCAACGTGGCCGTGCCGGCCGCGCTGATCGAGGCCATGCGCGCCGGCCCCTGCCTGAACCTGCTGCTGCCCGACGAGGAACGCGTGGCCCTGCTGCTGGAGGACTACGACTTCTTCGTCCAGGACGGCGAGGCCTTCTGCGAGCGCCTGGACGCGCTGACCGAACTCAAGGGCAAGCAGGTGGTGGACGGCTGGAAGCAGGCGGTGCGCAGCGGCCACATCGAAGAGGTGGTGCGCGACCTGCTGCTCACGCACTACGACCCGGTCTACCGGCAGTCCATGGCGCGCAACTTCAAGCAGTTCGGCAGCGCGCAGGACATCCAGCCCAAGGACCGCTCGGTGGCGGCCATGCAGGCGCTGGCGCAGGAACTGGTCGCCGACGGGGCCTGAGACTCGGCGAGCGGCTCAGGCAGCCGTCACGGATTCAGGGCGTCGTTTTCCCGACGCTCTGGACAGACGGTGACGCACAAGCAGCGCCCCGGGCCCAGCCCTTGAGGAAGGGCCGCCGGATCCGGCCGGCAGAAACCGCGGCCGCCACCTCGTCGGAATAACGTTCGGCCCCGCTGAGCTTGCGCACCCAGCTGCGCAAGGGCAGCACGCCATCGACCACCGTGTTCACCGTGGTCGACACCGAGTCCACGGCCTTCTGGCCCACATAACCCACCGCCTTCACCACCAGGCTCGGATCGCTCCCGGGAACCGCGGGGGCATCGATGTCGGGCCCCAGGGCGGCGTCCAGTTCATCCAGCTCGGTCCGCAAGGCCGCACAGGAGGCATCGGCAGGCGCGGCATAAGGGCCCTTTTGCGCGGCGGCCGTCAGCACGGCGGGAATGCGGTTCTCCAGCAGGTTGAGGTCGTTCAGCGGCTGGCTGGCTTTCTGCACCAGGCTGGAGCCGGAGTCTTTGGCCATGCTGCCCACCTTGCCGGTCACGTCCGCCGTGGTGCTCGCCACCGTCTCACTGGGCTGCCCGGCGACAGATGACTTGTCCGGGGCCGCACAGCCGCAAAGCAGGACCAGCAGCCCTGCCATGACCGACAGCCACTTCATGGCTGGGGGGTGTCCCCGGTTGCAGAGGCGTCGGCTTCTGGTGTGTCGCCACCCTCTTCAGGCGCGCCCTCTTCGCCCACCGGACCGCCGAGCTTGCGCTGGGCTTTTTCCTTGAGCTTGTCTTCCTTCTTGCGCTTCTTGGCCAGCTCTTTCTGGCGTTTTTCGTATCCGTAATTGGGTGTTACCAAGGTGTGCTTTCTGCGTTCGGTGAATGAAGGCCACTCTAGCAGTTCAGGGCGTTTTGTTCCACGCCCTGTGGAAATTATTCATCACCGGGCGCGGGAGGCTAGGGCCTGTTCCCACTAATTTCTCAAAATGCGTTGTGGATCAAAAAAGCCATGCGGTAGGCGCGTGGACGCCGCCGGGGTCACCCCCCGGCCAGTCCGCGCAACACCCCGCATGGCTTTTTTGGCCGCAACCCGGAGGGAACGTGGTTAAAACCGCGCCACTCGTTGTTGCACTCCTAGCCCAGGCGATTAGCCTGGGCGTCGTCGCGCGCCTAGATTGGCGCGGTTTTAACCACGTTCGCAATTGAGAAATTAGTGGGAACAGGCCCTAGAGCAACTCAATGCCGAAGTGGCGCAAGAGCAAGGCCAGCAGGCCGAAACAGGCCACGGTGATGAGGGCGCAGGCCAGCAGGCTGGGCCAGAAACCCAGGCGCGGCAACAGCAGCGGAAAGGCCAGGAACATGGGCAGCGTGGGCAGCACGTACCAGAAGGTGTACCAGGCGTGGTTGGCGATCTTGTCCGGCGGCTGCTTTTCCACGTAAAGCCAGATCAGGGTGAGCACGGTCACCAGCGGCAGGGCCGCCAGCAGGCCGCCCAGGCGGTCGCTGCGCTTGGCCAGCTCCGAGACCAGCACCACCAGCGCGGCCGTCAGCAGGTATTTGGTGATGATCCAGGCCATGGGTGATCCCGGTCTAGCCGCGGAAACGGCGTTTCGTGAGCGCCAGGGCGATGGACCAGGCCACCAGCGCATAAAGCGCCAGCACGCCCAGGTGCAGCAGCGCATCAGCGGGCCAGCGGCCCATGAAGAGCGGACGCACCAGTTCCACCGCCTGCGTCAGCGGCAGCCAGGCCGAGACATGCTGCAGCACCACCGGCAGGTTGTCGCGCGGGAAGAACACGCCGCTGAGGAACATCATGGGCGTGAGAAACAGCGTGAAGTAGTAGGTGAAGAAGTCGTAACCCTTGGCCAGGGCGTTGAAGATCAGGGCCAGGCAGCTGAAGGTGATGCCGGCCAGCAACAGGATGGGCCAGGCCAGCAGCAGCATGGGGCTGCGGCTGATGTCCAGCGCCACCATCACGCCCAGGATGGCGGTGACGGTGAAGGAGGACTTGAAGGCGGCCCACAGCATCTCGGCCAGCAGCACGTCGCGCAGGGCCACGGGCGCATTCATGATGCTGTCCCAGGTCTTTTGCACGTGCATGCGCGAGAAGGCCGAGTACAGGGCCTCGAAGGTGGCCGCGTTCATGGCGCTCATGCAGATCGAGCCGCTGGCCAGGAAGAGGATGTAGGGCACCTGGTTCCCATCGAGCGGCACGCTGCCCACCAGCGCCCCCAGGCCGTAACCGAAGGCCACCAGCCACATCAGCGGCTCGGCGATATTGCCCACCAGGCTGGGAATGGCCAGCTTGCGCCAGACCAGCAGGTTGCGCAGGAAAACGGGCCACCACCTCATCATGTTGTTCATCACCCCTCCTCCCGGATCTGGCGGCCGGTCATTTTCAGGAAGAGATCTTCCAGGTTGGCGGGGCGGTGCAGGCTGCGCACGCTGTGGTCGTGCGCCAGCGCCTGCATCAGGGGCGCGGCGTCCTGCGTGTAGAAAAAGACCGTTTCACCACTGACCTCGACCCGGCTGGCCATGGCCCGCAGCGCGCCGCTGCTCAGCGCGGCGGTGTCGCCCCCATAGACCTCGACCACGTCGGGCTCCAGGTGCTGGGCGATGAGATCACGCGGCGTGCCCTCGGCAATCTTGCGGCCGTGGTCGATGACCAGCAGGCGATCGCACAGGCGCTCGGCCTCGTCCATGAAGTGGGTGGTCAGCAGGATGGACTTGCCCTGCTGCATGAGCTGCTGCAGCCGCTCCCACATCAGGTGACGCGCCTGCGGGTCCAGGCCGGTGGTGGGTTCGTCCAGCAGCAGCAGGCGCGGGTCGTTGACCAGGGCGCGCGCCAGGCTGAGCCGGCGGCGCATGCCCCCCGAGAGCTGGCCGGGCTTGGCGTCGGCCTTGTGCGAGAGCGCGGCGAACTCCAGCAGGCCGGGAATGCGGGCACGGATGTCTGCGGTCTTCATGCCGAAGTAACGGCCGAAGACCATCAGGTTCTCGGCGCAGGTGAAATCGGGGTCGAGCGAGTCGAACTGGGTCACCACGCCCAGCTGGGCCTTGATGGCGTGTGCGTCGGCCGGCATGCGCAGGCCGAAGGCCTCGACCTGGCCGCTGTCGGGCGTGCTCAGGCCCAGGCACATGCGCAGGGTGGTGGTCTTGCCGGCGCCGTTGGGGCCGATCACGCCCAGGCACTCGCCGGGGCGGATGGCAAAACTCAGGTCATTGACGACCGTGGCCTCGCCGTAGCGTTTGACGAGGTGGTGGCATTCGAGGAAGGCGGCGGGCATGCCTTCATATTAACGACTCAATCAATCCAGCGCACCGAGCCGCGGTAGGCATGCCAGGTCGCATGCCCCAGCCAGGGGCCGATCAGCAGCAGGCCCAGGCCCCAGGGAATCAGGGCGACGGCGACCAGCGCGGTGATCAGCGCGCCCCACAGCAGCAGCACCGGCAGGTGGGTGAAAAAGACCTGCAGGCTGGTGAGCGAGGCGGAGATGGCGTCGGTGTCGCGGTCCAGGATCATGGGGATGGAGACGACCGAGGTAGCGAAGACCAGGCCGGCAAAAACACCGCCCACCACCAGGTAGACCGCCACGAACTCCCAGTTCTCGGGGTTGAAGATGGCCTGCAGCACGCCAGCCGTGGACGGCATGCCGGTGTTGAAGAACACTGCGAACACCACCAGCGAGGCCCGACCCCAGAGCAGCTCCAGCACGACCAGCACCAGCACCAGCATGCCCATGCTGCCGATGCGCTGGTCCCAGCAGGTGAGCGAGGCGCCCAGGTCGGGCGTGAGGCCCTGTTCGCGCCGGCGGCTCACCTCGTACAGGCCCAGGGCCAGGAAAGGGCCGACCAGCAGACAACCCGAGACGATGGACATGGCGTACTCGGGCTTGTAGCGGAACACCGCGCCCAGCGTCAGCGCCATGGCCCAGAAGCACATGCCGTAGAACAACGCGATGCCCATCTCGGCCGTCACGTCGTGCCAACCACGCACCAGCCAGCGGAACGGATCGCCAAAACCCAGGGGCACGATCTCGCGCCGGGGCCCCACCGGGGGCGGCGGCACGTAAGGCGCGGGGTTGACGGGCAGGCTGTGGTCGGCTTCTTGGCTGTTCTCGCTCATGGAGAACAAGACTAGCGAGCCGCCCGGCGACTGCCTAGTCAGGAAAACACCAATGCCATGAGGGGTATCAGCCCAGCGCCGCCAAGGCCTGCTGCAGATCGGCCTGCAGGTCCTCGACCGCCTCCAGGCCGGTGGAGAAACGCACCAGCGTGCCGCGCGCCAGGTGCGCCGGCCAGCCCTGGCGCATGCCGGCCAGCTCATAAGGCACGACCAGGCTGATGGGCCCGCCCCAGCTGTAGCCCAGCTTGAACAGGCGCAGGGCGTCGCAGAAGGCGTCGACCTGGGCGGCGCTGTAGCGCTCGTGGAAGATCACGCTGAACAGGCCAGCAGCCTTGCCCTCCTCTGCCCCGCACAGCGCCTGCCAGTGCGCGTGGCCGGGGGAGCCCGGCAGCGCCGGGTGCAAGACCTGGGCGAACTCGGGCCGGGCCTGGCACCAGCGTGCCAGCACGCGCGCCGTGCGGTCGTGCTCGCGGTAGCGCAGCGCCATGCTGGGCAGCGCGCGCAGCACCGCCTCGACGTCGTTCATGCCCACGCCCAGGCCCAGGCGCATGTGGGTGAGCTTGAGGCGGATGTGCAGCTGGGGGTCGCGTGTGACGATGGAGCCCATCAGCACGTCGCCGCCACCGCTGGGGTATTTGGTGAGCGCATGGATCGAGATGTCCACACCCTGCCCCCCTGCTCCCTCATGCGCCAGGTCGAAAGCGTTGAAGGCCAGGCCGGCGCCCCAGGTGTTGTCCAGTGCGCTGAGCACGCCGGCCTGGCGGCAGACACGCACTTGCTCGCGCAGGTCAGGAAACTCCAGCGTGACCGAACCGGCCGCCTCCAGCCAGACCAGCTTGGTCTTCGGGCTGATACGCCGCGCCAGCTCCTGCGGATCCAGCGGGTCGTAATGCTGGTGCGTGATGCCCCAGTTCTTGAGCTCACCCTGGGCCAGGGCCTTGTTGGGCCCGTAGGCGTTGTCGGGGATCAGCACTTCGTCGCCACTCTTGAGCAGCGACAGGGCCACGGTGGCGATGGCCGCCAGGCCGCTGGGCACCAGCAGGCACTGCGCACCGCCTTCCAGCGTGGCCAGGCGCTCTTCCAGCACATAGCTGGTGGGTGTGCCGTGCAGGCCGTAGGTGTAGCCGGTCTTGTCCTTCCACTCGCGGCTGCGCATGGCCGCCACATTGGGAAAGAAGACGGTGGAAGCCTTGTACACCCCGGGCTGCGGCGCGGCGAAGCCCTCGGGGGGCGTGTAGGGATGGTGGATCAGGCTGGTGCGTTTGTCGCTCATGGTCAGCAGAGCATAGCGCGATGCAGGACCGAGAGGACTTATTCGCGGGCACCCGCGGAACCGGCTTGGCCGGGCCGCTGGGTGCGCCCCCGGCAAGGGGGGTGGCGTAGCGACACGAAGTGCGCGTAGCCTGGGGGTGAGCCTAGTTCACACCTTCCACTTGGCCAGCACATCGGCAATGTGCATGCGGTCGTAGACCTCGAAGGGCTGGTGGATCCAGGGATTGGTGGGCAGGTAATCCACCGAGTAATCAGGCTGGAAGCTCGACACGCCCTTGGTCCAGATCACGGCCGTGCGCAGATCGGTGATGGGCGGATAGTTTTCACGCAGCATGTTCACCACGGCCTGCAGGGTGTGGCCGGAATCGGCCAGATCATCCACCAGCAACACACGACCCGCGATCTCGCCCTGGGGCGTGGTGATGTACTTGGCAATGTCCAGATGGCCCTGCTCGGTACCGGCGTTGGCCCGGTAGGAGCTGGTGGACATGATGGCCAGGGGCTTCTCGAAGATGCGCGAGAGGATGTCGCCGGGGCGCATGCCGCCGCGGGCCAGGCACAGGATGGTGTCGAACTCCCAGCCCGACTGGTGGATCTTGATGGCCAGCTTCTCGACCAGGTTGTGGTACTCGCCGTAGCTCACGTACAGGTGCTTGCCGTCTTCGGTCAACATCGTGCTGTTCCTCTTGGTTTATCAGGTACGCGAAACTTGTGAAGAAATCGTAGCGAGCGGCCCGAGCGCAAGGCGGACGGAGCGCAGCCACCGGAACGTACTTCCTGTACGTGAGGATGGCGAGCACCGCCCAACGCCGCGATCGGGTTGCGCAGTAGATTTATTCACAAGTTTTCAGGCGACGTAGGGGTGGCGCATCATGATCGTGTGGTCACGGTCCGGGCTGGTCGAGATGATGTGGATCGGCACGCCGGTGACCTGCTCGATGCGCTGCAGGTACAGGCGCGCGTTGATCGGCAGCTTGTCGTATTTCGTGACACCCACAGTGCTCTCGGTCCAGCCGGGCAGGGTCTCGTAGATGGGCTTGCAGCGCGCGATCTCCTCGGCACCCATGGGCAGGATGTCGATGGTCTCGCCATCGAGCTCGTAGCCCGTGCACAGCTGCAATTCCTTGAGACCGTCGAGCACGTCGAGTTTGGTCAGGGCCAGTCCGGACAGGCCGTTGACCTGGGCCGAACGCTTGAGCAGCGCGGCGTCGAACCAGCCGCAGCGGCGCGAGCGGCCGGTGGTCACGCCCTTCTCGGCGCCCACGGTGCTCATGTGGTAACCGGGGGTGCCGGGGGTTTCCCAGTCCAGCTCGGTCGGGAAGGGGCCGCCGCCCACGCGGGTGCAATAGGCCTTGGTGATGCCCAGGATGTAGTGCAGCAAACCCGGGCCGACCCCGGAACCGGCGGCGGCATTGCCCGCCACGCAGTTGCTGGAGGTGACATAGGGGTAGGTGCCGTGGTCCACGTCGAGCAGGGTGCCCTGCGCGCCTTCGAACAGCAGGTTGGCACCGTTGCGGTTGGCATCGTTGAGCTCGCGCGAGACGTCGGCCATCATGGGCAAGAGCTGCTCGGCGTGGCGCATGGCTTCGGCATAGACCGGCTCGAACTGGACCTCGCCGTCCTTCATGTAAGGCTTGAGCGCATCACCGAAAGTGAACTTCTTCGAGCCCAGGAAAGTGCCCAGCACATGGTTGTGCAGGGCCAGCAGCTCGCGCAGCTTGGCGGCGAAACGCTCGGGGTACTTGAGGTCCTGCACGCGCAGGGCGCGGCGGGCGATCTTGTCTTCGTAGGCCGGGCCGATGCCGCGGCCGGTGGTGCCGATCTTCTCGGAACCGCCCTGCTCGCGCGCAGCTTCACGTGCCACGTCCAGCGCCACGTGGAAAGGCAGGATCAGCGGGCAGGCCTCGCTGATGCGCAGGCGCGAACGCACCTCGACACCGGCTTTCTCCAGGCCTTCGATCTCCTCGAACAGCTTGGCCGCCGACAGCACCACGCCGTTGCCGATGTAGCACTTGACGCCCGGGCGCATGATGCCGCTGGGGATGAGGTGCAGTGCGGTCTTGACGCCGTTGATGACCAGCGTGTGGCCCGCATTGTGGCCGCCCTGGAAACGCACCACGCCCTGGGAGAACTCGGTGAGCCAGTCGACCAGCTTGCCCTTGCCCTCGTCACCCCACTGGGTGCCCACGACGACGACGTTACGACCTTTGGTTGTATTCATTTCAGATGTACTCGAAGAAGCGCTTGAATGGAAGAAAAGCGCTCAGATGGCGCTGACGACCCAGCGACCTGCCACATCGGTCAGCTCGCGGTCGCAATGGAATTCGTCGATCTCGCTCTCGTGCCCGGGCAGCACGCAGACCACGGTTTCGCCCTCCTGGCGCAGGCGCGCGATGGCCGCGCGCAGCGAGGCCGACTCGCTCCAGGGTGCACGGATGGCCGCACGCAGCGCACGCGCCGGCACGGCACCCACCAGGGTCTTGAGGTCCAGGCTGAAGCCCACGGCCGGACGCTTGCGCCCGAACACGGCCCCCACCTCGTCGTAACGGCCGCCACGCAGCAGCGCGTCGCTCACCCCTTCGGCATACACGGCGAAGCGCATGCCGCTGTAATAGGCATAACCGCGCAGATCGGCCAGGTCGAAGCCCAGGGTGGTGCCCTCCAGCTGGCCGGCCAGCCATTTCAGGCCGTCCAGCGCCTGGTGTATCGCGGGCAGGGCCGGCAGGACCTTGCGGGCCTCATCCAGCACGCTCGCATCGCCGTAGAGGCGCGGCAGGGCCAGCAGGCCCTGGCGGGAAGCGGCCGGGAAGGCGCCGGTGAGTTGGGTCAGCGCCGACACATCCTTGGCCGCCAGGGCCGCGTGGATCGCGGTCAGGGTCTCGGCATCGGCTGGCACACCTTCTAGCAGGGCGCTGACGATGCGCACGTCAGCCAGGTCCACGGTGTAGCCCGGGAGACGGGCCGCCTTGAGGCAGTCCAGCGCGAGTTGCAAGGCCTCCAGGTCAGCCTCGGGGCCGGCATGGCCGTAGATCTCGGCACCAAACTGCAGCGGTTCGCGCGTGGCGTGCGGGCTGGCCGGGCGCGTGTGCACCACCGGGCCGCAGTAGCACAGGCGGGCCACACCGCGGCGGTTCAGCAGATGTGCGTCGATGCGGGCCACCTGGGGGGTGGTGTCGGCGCGCAGGCCCATGGAGCGGCCCGAGAGCTGGTCGACCAGCTTGAAGGTCTGCAGGTTGAGCGCCTGGCCGGTGCCGGTCAGCAGCGAGGCGAGATGCTCGAGCAGCGGCGGCATGACCAGCTCATAGCCATAACAACGCGCCATGTCGAGCAGGTCGCGGCGCAGTTCCTCGATGTGGCGGGCCTCGGAAGGCAGGACATCGGCAATGTGATCCGGCAGGAGCCAGGCGGACATGGGAAAGGGGGAGCTGTTAAAAACGTGATTTTACCGGGTTGGACCGGCGCTCCGGCAGCGCCCCAGACCGAAATTCAGGGCAAGAGCCACCAGAGCCCTGCCAGGCCGGCCAGGATGCTGCACAGGCCGAAGAAGCGGATCTGGCCGTCGCTTAAGCCAAGGATCTGGGCAAACATGCGGCGCCAGCCCACCGGCGAGATGAAGGGAAAAAGGCCCTCGATCACCAGAACGAGGGCCATGGCCAGCCAGAAGGCATCACTGCTCACGCTTTATTTCTTGGGCGCTGCGCCCTGGCCGCGGAACACCTTGAAGAACTCCGAACTGCTGGGGTCGAGCACCATCACGTCATTCTTGCTGGCAAAGCTGGCCTTGTAGGCCTCCAGGCTGCGGTAGAACTGGGCGAAGGACGGGTCACGGCCGAAGGCCTCGGCGTAGATGCGCGCGGCCTCGGCATCGCCCTGGCCCTTGACCTTCTGCGCGTCACGGTAGGCGTTGGCCACCGTCACCTCGCGCTGGCGGTCGGCGTCGGCGCGGATCTTCTCGCCCTCGGCGGCGCCGGTGGAGCGCAGTTCGTTGGCCACGCGCTGGCGTTCGGCTTTCATGCGGCCGTAGACCGACTCGGTGATGGACTCCACATAGTCCACGCGCGTGATGCGCACGTCCACCACATCGATGCCCCAGGGCTTGTCGCCGCGCACGGCCTTGAGCACCTCGTCCTTGACGTCGGACATCAGGGCCTCGCGCTTGATCGAGAGCAGCTCCTTGACGGTGCGCTTGTTGATCTCTTCCTGGAAGGCGTTGCGCACCACGCGGTTGAGCTGGCTGGTACCGGCGGCCTCGTTCAGGCCCACGTTACGGATGTACTCGGTGGGGTCGCTGATGCGCCAGCGCACGTACCAGTCGATCACCACGCGCTGCTTCTCGGCCGTCAGCATGGGCTCGTTGTCGGGGCTGTCCAGCGTGAGCAGGCGCTTGTCGATGTAGGTCACGTTCTGGAACGGCGGCGGCAGCTTGACGTTGAGGCCGGGCTCGGTGATGACTTCCTTGATCTGGCCGAGGGCGTAGACCACGCCGAACTGGCGCTGGTCGACCACGAACAGCATGGAGCTCGCCAGTGCCAGCAGCACCAGCAGCGAGGAAAGGATGAATCCGATACGGTTCATGTTGGCTTCCTTATCGGGTTTCGCGTTCGCGCGAACGCAGGTTCTCACGCGAGCGTACATCGGCAGCGGCGGAAGACGGCAGGGGCTGCACCGGTGCGGCCCCGGGCACGGCACCCTGCATCAGGGGCGCGGTGCCGCCCTCACCACCGAGCTGCATGATCTTGTCCAGCGGCAGGTAGAGCAGGTTGGAGCCCTGCTTCGAATCCACCAGCACCTTGGTCACGTTGCCATAGATCTGCTGCATGGACTCCAGGTAGAGCCGGTCACGCGTGACCTGTGGCGCCTTCTGGTATTCGGCCAGCACCGAGCGGAAGCGCTGCCCGTCACCCTGGGCCTGGGCCACGATGCGCGACTTGTAGCCCTCGGCCTCTTCCTTCAGGCGCGAAGCGGTACCGATGGCGCGCGGCACCACGTCGTTGGCATAGGCCTGGGCTTCGTTCTTCAGGCGCTCGCGCTCCTGGCCGGCCTTGAGCACGTCGTCGAAGGCGGCCTGCACCTGCTCGGGCGGACGCACACCGCCCTGCTGCAGGTTGATGCCCACCACCTCGATGCCGACCTTGTAGCGGTCCAGGATGTCCTGCATGAGCTTGCGCACACGCGGGGCGATCTGGTCGCGCTCCTCGGACAGGGCCGAGTCCATCTTCATCTTGCCCACCACGTCGCGCACCGCGGTTTCTGCGGCCTGCACCACGGCGCTGGCCGGGTCGCGACTCTCGAACAGGTAGGCGCGAGCGTCGTTCAGGCGGTACTGCACGGCGAACTTGATCTCGACGATGTTCTCGTCCGCGGTCAGCATGGCCGACTCGCGCAGGCCGGTGGCCTTGATGACCACGTCGCGGCCGACATCGACCGAGCGGATCTGCGTCACGAAAATCAGCTCATGGCGCTGGATCGGATAAGGCAAGCGCCAGTTGAAACCAGCCCCCACAGTGGTCTTGTACTTGCCGAACTGGGTGATGACAGCCTGCTGGCCTTCCTGCACGATGAAAAAGCCCGTGCCCAGCCAGATCAGGGCCACGATGGCCAGGATCAGGCCGATGCCGAAGCGTGCACCCTTCATGTCGGGCGGCGTGCCGCCGTTGCCCCCCTGGCCACCGCGCCCGCCGCCGAACAGGCCGGAGAGCTTGCGGTTGAAATCGCGCCAGAGTTCGTCCAGATCGGGCGGGCCCTGGGTGTTGCCGGGGCGCGCCCCGCGGCCGTTGCCCTGGGGCGGCGGCACATCGGATTCGGGGCGGCCCGGTTCGGGCTTGGCCTCGGAGGGCTTGTCCTCACCTCGACCCCAGCGCGGGTCGTTCAGGTTGAACATGCCGCGCAGGCGGCCGGGCCATAAAGCGGCCCAGCGGAAGGCTGGTGCATGAAGTTTCATTCTTGGCTTCTCTCTGTAATCTCGGCTCAGCGCCTCGAACCCACGCATTGTGCCCAATCAGAATGGGCTTGCGTGATTGTCCGGGAAATCGGCCTCGATTTCGGCCTCTTCCGGGGCCACGGTGGTGCTGGCGATGACGCGCTGGGCCAACAGTTGGCGCAGCGCGGGCAGGCCCTCCCCGTCACGGGCACTGACGAAGATGCGCGGGACGGCCTGGCCATCGAGTTCGTAGCTGTCCTGCACCCGTTCCGGGCGGCGCTCCGGCCCCAGGGCGTCGAGCTTGTTGAAGACCAGCACCTGCGGGATGTGCTCGGCGCCGATCTCGGCCAGCACACGCTGCACCTCGGCGATCTGCTCGGGGAAATTCGGGTTGGCGGCATCGACCACGTGCAGCAGCAGGTCGGCGTCCACCGCCTCCTGCAGGGTGGCCTGGAAGGCGTCGATCAGGCCGTGCGGCAAATCGCGGATGAAACCCACGGTGTCCGACAGGGAAACCGAGCGCCCGGCCTCGCCCAGGTAGAGCTGGCGCGTGGTGGTGTCCAGGGTGGCAAACAGCTGGTCGGCCGCATAGGCGCGCGCCTTGACCAAGCTGTTGAACAGGGTGGACTTGCCGGCATTGGTGTAGCCGACCAGGGAGATGTTGTAGGCGTCGCGACGCTCGCGCTGGCGGCGCTGGGTCTGGCGCTGGCGCTTGACCTTGTGCAGGCGCTCCTTGGTGCGCTTGATGGACTCGGCAATCATGCGGCGGTCCAGCTCGATCTGCTTCTCGCCCGGGCCGCCGCGCACACCGGCGCCGCCGGTCTGGCGTTCCAGGTGGGACCAGCGTCGCACCAGACGGGTGCTCAGATACTGCAGGCGGGCCAGCTCGACCTGCAACTTGCCCTCGTGGCTGCGCGCGCGCTGGGCGAAGATTTCCAGGATCAGCAGAGTGCGGTCGTTGACCGGCAACTCCAGCGTGCGCTCCAGGTTGCGTTGCTGGGCCGGGCTCAGGCTCTGGTCAAAGAGGATTTCGCTGGCGCCCAGCTGCTGGGCCAGCAGCTTGATCTCCTCGGCCTTGCCGCTGCCCACAAACAGCGCCGCGTCGGGCGCCTTGCGCTTGCAGGTGATACGGCCGACCGGGTGCAGTCCGGCGGTCTCGGCCAGCAGGCCGAGCTCCTCGAGTTCGCCGTCGAAATGCGGCAGACCGAAGTCCACCCCGACCAGGATGGTCGATGCGGGGTGCTGATCTGACAAGACGGTCAAGGAGGAGGCTGCCGGAAAGAGAACGATATGGAAGTCACAGGCCTGCGGCCTGCGCGGCCGGCCCCCGATACCTCAGGGTGCGCTGGGGGCTTCGCCTTCGGCGCCAGTCGCGAAATTCACCGCGCGGCCGGGGACGATGGTGGAGATGGCGTGCTTGTAGACCATTTGGGTCACGGTATTGCGCAACAGGACTACGTACTGGTCGAAGGATTCGATCTGGCCTTGCAGCTTGATGCCGTTGACCAGGTAGATGGAGACCGGCACGTGCTCGCGGCGCAGGGCGTTGAGGAAGGGGTCTTGCAGGAGCTGACCTTTGTTATTGCTCACGATATTCTCCGTGTTCAAGAGTAGTAAGGAAGTCGTCACCATACCACAGCAGGCTGGCGTTCGCTTGACAAGCGGAGCTAATCCCCAGTAAAGAGTCCGGACTCGGGGCCAGGCCGGGGCCTAGCGCTCTTCCTTGTCGGCATAGGGATTGGTCGAGGTTTTCATCTCGATGCGCATGGGCGTGCCCACCAGGTCGAACTCCTTGCGGAACCAGCCTTCGAGGAAACGCTTGTAGGAATCAGGCACGTGCTCGAGCGAGTTGCCGTGGATCACGATCACCGGCGGGTTCATGCCGCCCTGGTGCGCATAACGCATCTTGGGGCGGAACATGCCGGCACGCTGGGGGCTCTGGAATTGCACGGCCTGCAGCAGCAATCGCGTGAGCACCGGCGTCGACATCTTGCAGCCGGCCGCCTTGTAGGCCTGGACGATGGAGGTCCACAGCGGACCCAGGCCCTGGCGCTTCTTGGCCGAGATGAAGTGCATGTTGGCGAACTTCAGGAAGGCCAGGCGTGTCTCGATGGAACGCTGCAGGGTCTGGCGCTGGTAGTCGTCCACCGCGTCCCACTTGTTGACAGCCAGCACCACGGCGCGGCCGCTCTCCAGGATGTAGCCGGCGATGTGCGCGTCCTGGTCGGTCACGCCCTGGGTGGCGTCGAGCAGCAGCAGCACGACGTTGGCCGACTCGATGGCCTGCAGGGTCTTGACCACCGAGAACTTCTCGATCGCCTCGAAGACCTTGCCCTTGCGGCGCAGGCCGGCCGTGTCGATCAGCTCGAACTTCTGGCCATTGCGCTCGAAGGGCACGCTGATGGCATCACGCGTGGTGCCCGGCAGGTCGAAGGCCACCAGGCGCTCCTCACCCAGCCAGGTGTTGATCAGGGTGGACTTGCCGACGTTGGGTCGGCCGGCCACGGCCAGCTTGATGAGGCCGGGCACCTGCTCCTCTTCGGCTTCGTCCTCGTCCGGCAGGTTCAGCGGCGCCAGCGCCAGCTCGACCAGCGAGCGTATGCCCTGCCCGTGCGCGGCCGACACCGGGTACACCTCGCCCAGGCCCAGTTCGTAGAACTCGGCCAGCCGGGTGCCATCGGTCATGCCCTCGGCCTTGTTGGCCACCAGCACGCAGGGTTTGCCCAGGCGGCGCAGGTAGTTGGCAATGTCGTGGTCCTGCGCCGACAGGCCGCCGCGCGCATCGACCACGAAGATGACCACGTCGGCCTCGGCCACGGCCTGGCGCGTCTGCTTGGCCATCTCCTTGTAGATACCGTCCTCGGCCGTGGGCTCGAAGCCTCCGGTGTCGATGACGATGTACTCGTGTTTGCCCTGCTTGCCGTTGCCGTAGTGGCGGTCACGCGTGAGGCCGGCGAAGTCGGCCACGATGGCGTCGCGCGTTTTGGTCAGCCGGTTGAACAGCGTGGATTTGCCGACATTGGGGCGGCCCACCAGGGCCAGGACGGGTTTCATGTCGGACTTTCTTGATTATTCAGGGCGCAGGCCCAGGACGCGGCCGTCGCGCGTGACCACCACCACGGTGCTGCCCGCGAGCACCGGCGTGACGGTGATGGGCGTGCCATCGGTCTCGATGCGGGTCTGTAGCGCACCATCGGTGCGCGACAGGAAATGCAGGCGGCCGGCGTCGTCGCCGACCACCAGGGCCGGCCCCAGCAGCAAGGGGGAGCTCAGCTTGCGAAAACGCAGCTGGCTCGTGCTCCAGGCACGCTCGCCGTCGGCGCGCCGCCAGGCGATCACGGTGCCGTCGGACTCCACGCCCAACAACAGGGTCGTATCGCCACTCAGACCGGAAGCGCCGACCGCCGGCTTGCTCCACACCAGCGCACCACGCGCCGCGTCGACACAGCCCAGCGCGGCCTGGAAGGCCCGCGTGCAGACCACGGCGTCCTGGCGTGCCACGCCGGCCACCAGGTCGACCAGGCGCTCCACGTCATTGGTACCGCGCGGGGTCGCAATGGGCACTTCCCAGCGCGCGCTGCCATTGAGGGGGTTCAGTCCCGCCAGGCGGCCCGACAGGCCCGCCACCAGGGTGTCGCCCACGGGGATCAGCACGCCGGGCTGGCGCAGCACCAGGGCTTCGCCGCTGCGCGACTGGTTCCACAGGCGCCGGCCGCTCTGGCCGTCGTAGGCGGAAACGCTGCGGTCCGCACCCAGCACGAAGACCCGCCCCCCCGCCACCAACGGCGCGGTATAGGACGGCGCGTTCAGGCGCTGGCGCCAGAGTTCACGCCCTTCCTGCAGTGCCACCAGTTCGTTTTCCGTCGTCACCACCGCCGCCATGCGGCCGTCGTGTCCGACACCGGCGTTCAGCGGCACGCCCACCTCGGCGCGCCACACTGGCTCACCCGTACGCGTATCGAGCAGGCTGACCTGGCCTTCGCTGGACGCCACGCCCACCGTGTTGCCGGCCACCTGAAGCACCAGCGGAAAATCGACCCGGCCGATATCGATGCCCCAAGCCTGGCGCATGCCCAGCAGCTTGGGATCCGGTTGCAGCGGGGCCGGCTCGGGACGGCTGGGTGCGCTGGAACAGCCCAGCAGCAAGGTGCTCAGGGCCAAGGCCCCTGCTCCACGCCAGGCACGCGACAGGACCGGGTGGGACAGGATCACTTCTTCTCCCCGGCCGTCGCTGCGGGCGCCAGCCCCAGGGAAGCCAGTTTGACGTCGACCACATTGCGGTAGCTGCTGCCGGGCTCCAGGCCTGCCCAGGCCTTCTGGTATTCGGCAGCCGCCTCGGCCTTCTTGCCCTGGGCCAGGTAGACGTCGCCGCGGCGATCGGCCGCCAGGGCCGCGAAACCGGCCGGGAAGCTGTCTGCCAGTTGCTTGAGCGCCTCGTCGTAGGACTTGGCATCGAGCAGCAGGCCGGCCAGGCGCAGGCGCGCCACGGCCTTGTAGCCTTCGTCGCCCGATTGCTCGGCCACCCATGACAGGGCCGCGCGGGCCGCGTCGTTGCGGCCGGCCGAGGCATGCACAGCCGCAGTCAGCAGGCCCGCCTGTTGTGCTTGTGCGGTGCCGGCGAACTTGTCCTTCATGTCGCCCAGGGCGCGGTCCAGGCGCGCGCCATCGCCACTGGCGGCAATGCGCTCGACCTCTTCGTAGAGGGCCGTGGCCTGCACTGCCTGCTTGCGCTGCCAGTACTGCCAGCCGTTCCAGCCGGCGTAGATACCCAGCAGCACGATCAGCGCCCAGCTGATGAGGCCGCCGTACTGTTTCCAGAATTGCTTGAGCTGGTCAAGCTGCTCTTGTTCTTCGAGGTCGAGGTGTGCCATGAGGATTCTTCAGATCAGGTGCGGAGATCAAGTGCGGGATTGTAGGCGGGGGGCCCATTCGGCCGCCTGCGCCAGGGGATGGCAGGTCTGTGCGCCGGCGCCGTCGCGCAGCGCCTTGACGGTGACTTCGCCACGGGCCAGTTCATCGGCGCCGAAGATCAGCGCATAAGACGCGCCGCTGGCGTCCGCCTTCTTGAACTGCGATTTCATGCTGCCCATGCCCTCGCCCGTACCGGCGTGCATCAACACGCTCAGTCCGGCGGCGCGCACCGTCTGCAGCACGGGCATGGCCTGCGGCAAAGCAGCAGCATCCGGAATGATGGCGTAGGCGTCGGGCACGGGCTGGGGATGGTCGGCGCCCTGCTCTTTCAGCAGTTCCAGCACCCGCTCCACACCCAGGGCCCAGCCCACGGCCGGTGCCGGCTTACCGCCGATCTGCTCGATGAGGTAGTCGTAACGGCCGCCACCGCAGATGGTGCCCTGCGAGCCCAGGCGCGTGGTGATGAACTCGAAGACCGTGAGGTTGTAGTAGTCCATGCCGCGCACCAGGCGCGGGTTGATGCTGTAGGCCACGCCGCTGGCGTCCAGGATGGCACGCACCTGGTTGAAGTGGGCCAGCGAGGCTTCGCCCAGGAAGTCGATCAGTTTGGGCGCGGCCTCCACCAGGGCCTGCATGGCCGGGTTCTTGGTGTCCAGGATGCGCAGCGGGTTGCTGTGCAGGCGGCGCTTGGCGTCTTCGTCGAGCTGCTCGGCGTGCTGTTCGAAATAGCTGATCAGCGCCGCGCGGTGCAGCTTGCGCTCCTCGGGCTGGCCCAGGCTGTTGAGTTCCAGCCGCACATCATTCAGGCCCAGCACCTTCCACAGCGCGTCGGCCAGCAGGATCATCTCGGCGTCCACCTCTGCACCGGCAAAACCCAGGGCCTCGGCCCCGATCTGGTGGAACTGGCGGTAACGGCCGCGTTGCGGGCGCTCGTGCCGGAACATGGGGCCCATGTAGTACAGGCGCTTGCCGCCTTCGTAGAGCATGTTGTGCTCCACCACGGCACGCACCACGCCGGCCGTGCACTCGGGGCGCAGCGTGAGCTGCTCGCCGTTCAAGCGGTCTTCGAAGGAGTACATCTCCTTCTCGACGATGTCGGTCACCTCGCCCAGGCCGCGCACGAACAGGGGCGTGGGCTCGACGATGGGCGTGCGGATGTTGCGGTAGGCAAAACGCGCCATCAGCGCACGCACCTGTTCCTCGAACCACTCCCAGCGCGCCGAGTCCGGCGGCAGGATGTCGTTCATGCCTTTGACGGCAAGCAGTTTCTCTGGCTTGGATGCCATGTTCTCTTTACTCTTCGTGTGGTTCAGACCGTCTCGGCGACGGTCTTCTGATGCGCGCCGAAACGGTTCTCGATATAGGTTTCGACGATCTTCTGGAATTCCTGGGCAATGCCCTCGCCGCGCAAGGTCAGGCGCTTCTCGCCGTCGATGAACACCGGCGCTGCCGGCGCCTCGCCCGTGCCCGGCAGGCTGATGCCGATGTCGGCATGTTTGCTCTCGCCCGGCCCATTGACGATGCAGCCCATGACGGCCACCTTGAGCGCTTCCACGCCCGGGTACTGCTTGCGCCACACCGGCATCTGCAAACGCAGGAAGTCGTCGATCTGCTTGGCCAGTTCCTGGAAGGTGGTGCTGGTGGTGCGCCCGCAACCCGGGCAGGCCGTGACACTGGGCACGAAGATGCGCAGGCCCAGGGCCTGCAGGATCTCGGAGGCGATCACCACCTCCTGCGTGCGCGATTCACCCGGCTGCGGGGTGAGCGACACACGGATGGTGTCGCCTATGCCCTCCTGCAGCAGGATGGACAGGGCGGTGGCCGAGGCCACCGTGCCCTTGGTGCCCATGCCGGCCTCGGTCAGGCCCAGGTGCAGCGGGTAGTCGCAGCGTTTGGCCAGCTCACGGTAGACGGAAATCAGGTCTTGCACGCCGCTGACCTTGCAGGAGAGCAGGATCTGCTCGGCCGGCATGCCCAGCTCCTGGGCAAAACGCGCAGAGTCGATGGCCGAGGTGATCAGCGCCTCGTACATCACGGCCTTGGCGTCCCAGGGTTGGGCGCGGCGGCTGTTCTCGTCCATCAGTCCGGCCAGCAACTCCTGGTCCAGGCTGCCCCAGTTCACGCCGATGCGCACGGGTTTGTTCCACTTGAGCGCAGCCTCGATCATCTGGCCGAACTGGCGGTCGCGTTTGTCGCCCTTGCCCACGTTGCCGGGGTTGATGCGGTACTTGGACAGGGTCTCGGCACAGGCCGGGTACTGGCTCAGCAGGGTGTGGCCGTTGTAATGGAAATCGCCAATCAGCGGCACGGCGATGCCCATGCGGTCGAGCTGCTCGCGGATGTGCGGCACGGCCTGCGCGGCCTCGGGCGTGTTGACCGTGATGCGCACCAGCTCGGAGCCGGCCTGGGCCAGTTCCTTGACCTGGATGGCGGTGCCGATGACATCCACCGTGTCGGTGTTGGTCATGGACTGCACACGCACCGGCGCGTCGCCGCCCACGGTGACGACGTTGTCGCCCCAGGCCACCCGGGCCTGGCGCGAACGCCGCGCGCGCGGCGCGGCCTGATCGATCGGGCCCACGTTCTGCACTACTTCACCTCGAATCGGGCCACACCACCGCGGGTGACGTCAGCGAGCGGAAAAGGCTTGCCACGCACCTGCACCTCGGTGACGTCGGCGCGGCCGATGGTCACGTTCAGCGGCAGCGGGCCGGAGGCACCGACCGGCTCGCCCGGCTCCACCAGGCGGCTGAGCTGGATGGCGCCCTTGCCGTCGGTCACCTCGATCCAGGAGGGGCCGCTGGTCTTGAAGATCACGACACCGGAACTCGCCAGCTTCTTGCGCACGGCGCTCAGCTCCGGCGTGACGGCGGCGACCGGCGCGGGGGCCAGCACCGGCGTCTCGGCGCGTGCCGCGGGGGCGGCAGCCTCGGCGACTTTGGTCGCCTTGACCGGCGGCACGGCAGGCGGGGCCACCGGAGCCGGGCTGACCTCACGCACCGGCACCACCGCTCTGGCCGGGGCCGGGGCCGGGGCCGGGGCCTGAGCTGGCGCAGCAGCAGCCACGGGCTCAGGTGCCGGCTCCGCTTGCTCGCTTGCCGGCCCAGGGGCACGGGTCACGATGGCACCAATCTCGGCACGCTGCTCGGTCGACGGGAAGAAGATCAGGACCAGGGCGCCCAGCAGCACGGCCAACGCGGCCAGCACCATGGGACGCGAGAGGCGGTCGAGGAAGGGCGTCTTGGCCACATCCCCCGGCGTGTGGAAAGGCGTGTTCAGGCCAGGCTCGTCGTAGTCCAGGCGGGGCACCTTGGATTGCGGCAATTGAGCCAGCACGGGGGCCGCGTCGATCTTGAGCGCGCGGCACACACTGGATGCCAGAGCCCGCACGAACACCGCATCGGGCAAGAGGTCGAGGCGATCGGCCTCCAGTGCCTCCAGTTTCTTGACCGACACTTTCAGCGCCATCGCCAGAGGCGACAGGTCAATGCCCGCGGCCTCGCGCGCCTGGCGCAGCAGTTGGCCGGCCGTGGCCTGTGGTACCGCTGCGACCGGCTCGACCGCCGGCGTGTCTGCTACCGGCGCGCTGCTGCCGACGACCTCATCACTCATTGAATGCTCCCCGCTCAAAAGAACCCAGTTCACGCGATCTCGGATAACGGCTGCGCAGCTGGGTCACCAGCTGGTCGCGCGCCACACGGTTGCCCATGCGCTGCTCGACCTTGATGCCTAGCCAGAGCGTCTCGGCATTGGCCAGTTCGCTGTTGTTGATGCGCCGGATGTAGAACTGCGCGCGCGCAGCGTCACCGCGCTGGTAAAGCACCGTGGCCAGGTTGTAGCCGGTCACCGGATTGCCGGCGTCGAGCTCGTAGGACTTGACCAGGCTCTGCTCGGCATCGAGCGGCCGACCCGCCTTGATCTGGCACACCCCCTTGGCCAGCCAGGTCTTGGCGCGGCCCCCGTAGGTGGGGTTGGCCAGGGCCTGGGTGAAGGCCTGCACGGACTCGGTGTATTTGCCCTGCTGGCACAGCATCCAGCCGTAGTTGTGCAGCACGTCGGCGCTGTTCGGGCTGATGGCCAGGGCGCGGCGGAAGCTCTCTTCGGCCATTCGCATGTCGTTGAGGCGCAGGTAGATCAGGCCGCGCAGGTTGTAGGCATCCGGAAAGTCGGGGTCGATGGTGAGGGCCTGCTTGACCTCGTCGAGCGCCACGGTGGTCTGGCCCTGCTCGAAGTAGCCGCTGGCCAGTTGCAGGCGGGTACGGGCGCGTTTGCGGATCGCCGGTTCGTCGGAATCGGTGACGATGTCCTCGCCGCTGCCGGGAGCGCCGCTGGCACAGCCGGACAGCCCCGTCAGGGCCACCAGCGCCAGACAGGCGGCCAGCAACCACCGACGGCCATGGCCATGGTCGCGCATCACATCAGTCACATTCATGCCTCAAACCTCCTTGGATTGACTCTGCAGGGTCTGCATGGGTTGCAGCAGCTTGCGCTGGCGCGCCATGCGCTCCTCCACCCCGGTGCGATCCTTGACATCGCCGGCCAGCTGGCCGCAGGCGGCGTCGATATCGTCACCGCGCGTCTTGCGCACAGTCGTGACGATACCAGCATCCAACAGGATTTTGGCGAAGGCCTGCACGCGCTCGTTAGGTGAGCGTTTCAGACCCGAAGCCGGGAAGGGATTGAAGGGGATCAGGTTGAACTTGCCCCAGCCCCCGCCAGTGGCGTGCCGGCGCACCAGCTCGACCAGCTGGCGGGCATGCTCGGGCAGGTCGTTCACGCCATCGAGCATGCAGTACTCGAAGGTGATGAAGTCGCGCGGCGCATGCGCCAGGTAGCGGTTGCAGGCGTCCATCAGCTCGGCGATGGGGTACTTGCGGTTCAGCGGCACCAGGTTGTCGCGCAATTCGTCGTTGGGCGCGTGCAGCGAGACGGCCAGCGCCACCGGGCAGTCCTGGGCCAGGCGATCCATCATGGGCACCACGCCCGAGGTGGAAACCGTCAGGCGGCGGCGCGACAGGCCGTAGCCGTGGTCGTCCAGCATCACACGCAGCGCCGGGATCAGTTCGTTGTAGTTCTGCAGCGGCTCGCCCATGCCCATCATCACCACATTGGTGATGACACGGTCGGAGCGCTTGAGGTGCTGGCGCAGGAAAAACTCGGCAAACCAGAGCTGGGCGACGATCTCGCCGGTGCTCAGGTTGCGGCTGAAACCCTGGTGGCCGGTGGAGCAGAAACGGCAGCCCACGGCGCAACCGGCCTGCGAGGAGACGCACAGCGTGCCACGGTCGTCCTCGGGAATGAATACGGATTCGACGGCATTGCCGTCACCGACATCGAACAGCCACTTGATGGTGCCGTCGGCGGAGATCTGCTGGGAGATGACTTCCAGGCCCTGGATGCGCGCCGTGGTGGCGAGCTTCTCGCGCAGGGACTTGGCCAGATCGCTCATCTGGTCAAAGCTGGAAGCACCTTTCTGGTGGATCCAGCGGAACAGCTGGGTGGCGCGAAAGCGCTTTTCACCCAGCCGCTCGCAAAAGGCGGCCAAACCGTCGAGGTCGAAGTCGAGCAGGTTGGCCGTCATTGCATCGTTACATCCGCCTTTCAGCGGCTGTGGATGTTCATGCCGGCGAAGAAGAAGGCGATCTCCACGGCGGCAGTTTCGGGGGCGTCGGAGCCGTGCACGGCGTTGGCGTCGATGCTGTCGGCGAAGTCGGCGCGGATGGTGCCCTTGTCGGCCTTCTTGGGATCGGTGGCGCCCATCAGGTCACGGTTCTTCTGGATGGCGTTCTCGCCTTCGAGCACCTGGAGCATCACCGGGCCGGAGATCATGAAGTCGACCAGGTCCTTGAAGAAGGGGCGGGCCTTGTGCACGGCGTAGAAAGCCTCGGCGTCAGCACGCGACAGGTGGGCCATGCGGGCGGCGATGACCTTCAGGCCGGCGCCTTCGAAGCGGGCGTAGATCTGGCCGATGACGTTCTTGGCAACGGCGTCGGGCTTGATGATGGAGAAGGTGCGCTGGATAGCCATGTGAGTTCCTGAGTCTGTTTATGAAATGGGTTTCTGCCCCACCATGGGCAAAGCCCTGTATTTTAACCGGTGTCAGTGACACTTAGGGTGCCGGGGCGATCCGCCCCGGCCGGACGCTTTCAGCGTCCGCCCCCGCGACCACCGCGGCGCGCCCCGCCGTTGCCACCACCGCCGCCATTGCCACCCCCACCGCCGCCTCGACGCGGCTCCTGGCGCTGGCGCGTGAAGCTGTCGGCACCGATGTAGCCGAAGGAGGTTTTCATCGGGTCGGGCTGGCCATCCCCGCCGCCGCCCTGGCGCGGATTGCGGTCCTTGTTTCGCCCCTGCTGCTGGCCCTGACCGCCACCGCCCTTGCGCGGGCCGCCAGACTTGTCACCCATGGGGCCGCCGGAGCCACGCGGTCCCGGCCCTTGCGCACCGCCGCCACGCCGCCGGTTGCGCCCGCCGCCGGGTTTGCCCTGGGCTGGGGGACGTTCGCCGCCCTCGCCCGTGGCGCCTTCGGCACCGCCGCCCGGGCGACGCTCGGCCGCGCGCATCAGGCCACGGATGTCGGCTTCGTCCAATTCCATCCAGGCGCCACGCTTCAAGCCGCGCGGCAGCACCATGGCGCCGTAGCGGATACGGATCAGGCGGCTGACGGCATGACCCACCGCCTCCAGCATGCGGCGCACCTCGCGGTTGCGCCCCTCGGAAATCGTGACGCGGTACCAGCAGTTGGAGCCCTCGCCACCGCCCTCTTCGATCGTGCCGAAATGGGCCGTGCCATCGTCCAGCTGCACACCGTCCAGCAGCCGCTGCTTCTCTTCCTTGCTCAGGGCACCCAGCACGCGCACCGCGTACTCGCGCTCCAGGCCGAAACGCGGGTGCATGAGGTTGTTGGCCAGGTCACCGGAGCTGGTGAACAGCAGCAGCCCTTCGGTGTTCAGGTCCAGGCGGCCGACCGACTGCCACTTGCCCTGGTGCAGCTTGGGCAGCTTGCGAAACACGGTGGGACGGTTCTGCGGATCGTCGTGCGTGACGACTTCGCCGACCGGCTTGTGATAAGCGATGACACGCGGCGGCGGCGGATCGATGCGCACCCGGATGGGCTTGCCGTTGACCTTGATCTGGTCGCCGAACTGGATGCGCTGGCCGATGTGGGCCGGCTCGTTGTTGACCGAGATGCGCCCTTCCATGATGAGCTGCTCCATCTCCAGGCGCGAACCCATGCCGGCCTGGGCCAGCACCTTGTGCAGCTTGGGTGTCTCGGCTTGCGGGGCCAGCACGCGCTTGGTCGACACTTCGACCTCGGGCGCCTCCTCGTCGGCATCGAACTCACCGGAAATCACGGCAGCGAAACGCTGGCCCGCATCGACGACGGGCGGCGTGGGGGGCGACTTGCGCGCTGGCGCCGGCCTGGTGGCCCGGTCTTCAGCCTCGGTAACCGCAGGGGCGGTTTCCTCACCGGGTTCGACCGTCCCGGTCGGCTGGACCGGTGCAGGAGCGTGCGTGTCGCTGTCGGGCTCGGGCGGCGTCACGCCAGGCGTCTGTTCGGTCATGGCTGATTTCCGGTCAAGGCAAAAGGTTCGTCGCTGCCGGTATCGGCGGCGGGCTCGGCCAGCGGCAGTTCGTGCGTGTCGCCGTCAGCGGGCGCAGGCAGTTCGTTCAGCACTTCCAGCAGGCCCGAGGGCTGGGCCGGGTTGTCCATCAGGGGCAGCTGGTCGAGCGAGGCCAGGCCCAGGTCATCGAGAAAATGTTTGGTGGTGGCGTACAGCCCCGGGCGGCCCGGCGCTTCGCGATGGCCGATGACCTCGATCCAGCCGCGGTCCTCGAGCTGCTTGATGATCAGCGAGCTGATGGTGACGCCGCGGATGTCTTCCATGTCGCCGCGCGTGACCGGCTGGCGGTAGGCGATGATGGCCAGGGTCTCCAGCGTGGCACGCGAATAACGCGGCGGTTTCTCGGGGTGCAGGCGGTCGAGGTACTCACGCATCTCGGGGCGGCTCTGGAAGCGCCAGCCGCTGGCCACACAGACCAGCTCGACGCCGCGCCCGGTCCATTCCAGCTGCAGTTCTTCCAGCAGTTGCTTGAGGGTGTCCACGCCCAGGCTGTCGTCGAACAGCACGCGCATGTCGCGCACCTGCATCGGCTGTTGGGCGCAGATCAGCGCTGTTTCCAGTACACGCTTGGCTTCCGTCGTATTCATGTCTCTTCGAATCCGGGCTATGCGTCTTCACAACGCAGGATGAGAGGGGTCGGTAGGAGAGTCGGCCTGCGGATCATCACGATCCCGGACCAGGGGCACCCGAATGTCGCACGGGGCCGGGGCACGTTCTTCACAGAACGTCCTGCTGGGCATTGTAGCCCACACCCCAGTCGGCCAGTGCCTCGCGCATGTCCTGCGGCAGGGCGGCCTTGAAGACCAGCTCGCGCCCGCTCACGGGATGGGTGAAGGCCAGGCGCCAGGCGTGCAGGGCCTGGCGCGACATGCCGGCGGCCGGCGCGCCGCCGTAGAGGGTGTCGGCCAGCAGCGGATGACCGATGGAAGCCGCATGCACACGGATCTGGTGCGTGCGCCCGGTGTGCAGGGTGCAGCGCAGCCAGCAGCCCTGGGCGGCGTTGTACAGCAGCTCGAAGGTCGTTTTCGCGGGTTTGCCCGGCTGGCGCAACAGGTCCACCACGGCCATGCGCAGGCGGTTGCGCGGGTCGCGCCCGATGGCGGCCTCCACCTCGCGCCGCACCGGGCCGCTCCAGGGCTGCTGCGCCAGCGCCAGGTACTGGCGGCTGACCTCGCGCGCTGCGATCAGCTTGACCAGCGCATCCATGGTGGTGCGCGTGCGCGCCACCACCATCAGGCCGCTGGTGTCCTTGTCCAGGCGGTGCACGATGCCGGCACGCGGCAGCTGCGCCGCCTTGGCGTCGTGCGCCAGCAGGCCGTTGAGCAGGGTGCCGCGCCAGTTGCCCGGCGCCGGGTGCACCACCAGGCCAGCGGGTTTGTTGAGCACCAGCAGGTGCTCGTCCTCGTGCACGATGTCCAGCGCCATGGCCTCGGGCAGGAAAGCCTGGCTCTGCGGCGTGGGGCGCAATTCGATCGAACCCTGCTCGCCGGCCCGCACCTTGTGCGCCGGCTTGCGCAGGGTCAGCTCGCCCTGGGTCACGGCGCCCGCCTCGATCAGCTGCTGCAGGTAGCTGCGCGAGAACTCGGGTACCAGCGCGCTCAGGGCGCGGTCCAGCCGCAGGCCGTGCTGGTCCACCCCGATGGTCCAGGGCCGCAGCTCGACCTCGGAAGCCCCTTCGGCCGCCTCGTCAAAGTCCTCGCTGACGGGGTCGGTCGATATAATTGGTTCTTGATGTTTCAACGAGTAAGCCTCTGATGCCCAGCGCCAAATTATCGGTCGTCTCCGCCCTGCTCCTGGCCGCCGCGGCGCTGCTGGCCGGCTGCTCCACCAAACCGGTCGATCTGACCGCCAAGATGACACCGGAAGAAATCCTCGCGGAAGCGCGCGAGGAGGTCTACAACCTGCAGTACACCAAGGCCATCGGACTGTTCGAAAAACTCGAAGGCCGCGCCGCCGGCACGCCGCTGGCGCAGCAGGCCCAGCTTGAAAAGGCCCACGCCCACTACAAGAACGAGGAGCCGGCCCAGGCCATCGCCACGCTGGACCGCTTCATTCGCCTGCACCCGGCCAGCCCGGCCCTGGACTACGCGCTCTACTTCAAGGGTGTGGTCAACTTCAACGAGAACCTGGGCCTGTTCTCCTCGCTGACGCGCCAGGACCTGGCCGAGCGCGACCAGCAGGCCGCCAAGGAGTCCTTCGCCTCCTTCAAGGAACTGGTCACGCGTTTCCCCGACTCGCGCTACGCGCCCGATGCGCGCGCGCGCATGACCCACATCGTCAACTCGCTGGCCAAGTACGAAGTGCACGTGGCACGTTATTACTTCAGCCGCGGCGCCTATTTGGCAGCCATCAACCGCGCCCAGCAGGCCATCGCCGACTACCGCGATGCGCCGGCGCTGGAAGAAGCCCTCCACATCCTGGTGCAGTCCTACGACGCCCTGCAGCTGCCCCAACTGCGCGACGACGCGCGCCGTGTGCTGCAAACCAACTACCCGCAAAGCCGCTACATCGGGGGCAGCGGCGGCGAAGCCCCCACCACCACGGTCAGACAGGGTCCGTGGTGGAAGCTGTGGTGAGATCCAGCAAGCGCTGATCGAGCTCGGCCTCATTGGCCAGGCGCCGCATCGGCGGCAAGGCGGCCAGCAGGCGGCGGCCGTAGCCCATGCTGGCCAGGCGCGTATCGCAGATCACCAGCACCCCCTGATCCGAAACCCGCCGGATCAGCCGCCCCGCCCCCTGCTTGAGCGCCACCGCCGCCTCGGGCACGTGGTAGTCGTTGAAAGGGCTGCGCCCGGCCGCTTCAAGCCGGCGGCTGCGAGCCTGTACCAGCGGGTCCCCCGGCGGCGGAAAAGGCAGCTTGTCGATCACCACCAGCTGCAGCGCCTCGCCCGGGATGTCCACCCCCTCCCAGAAGGAGGCCGACGCCACCAGCACGCAACCGGGCTGGCCGGGCAACACGCCCTCTCGGAAACGGTCGAGCAGCTCGCGCTTGGGCAATTGCCCCTGGCTCAGCACCTGTAGCCCGCAGTCCGGCGGCAGCAGCTGCGGCAGGCCGGCGCTGATGCTGCGCAGCGCGCGCAAGGTCGTCGTCAGCACCAGGGTGCGCCCGCCCAGCACCGGGGCCAGGCGCGCCACCAGGGCCGCCACCTCATCGCTGTGCCGTGGATCGTTCGGTTTGGACAGCTGGCGCGGCACGTAGACGGCGGCCTGGCGCGCGTAGTCGAAGGGGCTGTCCACGCGCAGCACGCGCGCATCGCCCAGGCCGCAGGGTTCGGTGAACCAGCTCAGGCGCTCATCGTCGCCCAGCGTGGCCGAGGTGAAGATCCAGCTGCGTGAGGAGACCTCGCCCTCGCGCGGCGCCAGCAGACGCGTCTGCACCGCATCGGCAATGTCCAGCGGCGACTCCACCAGGCGCAGCTGTTGCGACACCTCCAGCCAGCGCACCGCCTCGGGCGCGCGTTCGGCCAGGAAGAAATCCGCCAGCGCCGCCAGGGCGCGGGCACGCTCGGCCAGGCGCGCAAAGTCCGGCCCCAGCTCGTCCATGTGCTCCAGCGCGGCACGCGCCTCTCCGCAGGCGCGCTGCAGCGCGCCCAGGGCCAGCACCCAGCTGTCGGCGGCAATGTGTTCGGGTGCGGCGCCGTCCCAGGCGTGGCGACTGCCGCCGGCCGGCGCCCGCCCGGCACACAGGCGCAGGTCGCGCGCGGCGCGCTCCACATCGGCGGTCAGCTGCTGCCAGTCGGCCAGGCCGCGCGCCTGCTGCAGCCCGCAGGCCAGCAGGTCGCGGCAGAAGTCCAGCACCTGCGCAGTCGACAGCTGGCGGCCCAGGAACTGCACGCCCGTCTCGTTGAGCGTGTGTGCCTCGTCGAAGATCACCGTGCTCACGCTGGGCAGCAGCTCGGCCATGCCCGATTCGCGCACCGCCAGGTCGGCGAAAAAGAGGTGGTGGTTGATGACCACCACGTCGGCCGCCAGCGCCTCGCGCCGCGCCAGGTTCACGTGGCACTCGCGGTAGCGCGGGCAGTTGCTGCCCAGGCAGTTGTCGCGGGTGGATGTGACCAGAGGTATCACCGGTGAGCGTTCGTCCAGCCCCGGCAGTTCGGACAGGTCGCCGCTGCGGGTCTGCTGGGCCCAGCGTTCCACGCGGGCCAGGGCAAAAGCGGCCTGCGGCGCGGCCATCGCGCCCTCCTGCCGGGCCAGTTCCATGCGGTGCAGGCAGAGGTAACTCGCGCGCCCCTTGAGCAGGGCCGCGCGCAGCGGCAGGCCCAGCGCCTCGATCAGGCGCGGCAGGTCGCGGCCGTAAAGCTGGTCCTGCAGGGTCTTGGTGGCGGTGGAGAGCAGCACGCGCTCGCCGCTGAGCAGGGCCGGCACCAGGTAGGCGTAGGTCTTGCCCACGCCGGTGCCGGCCTCGGCCACCAGCACGCTGCGCTGCTCGATGGCCTCGGCCACGGCCAGCGCCATGTCGGTCTGCCCGCTGCGGGGGTGGAATTCGTCCACGGTGCGCGCCAGCACGCCCTCGGGCGCAAAGGCCGCGCGCACGGCATCATGCAGGTTCATCGGGCGTGAGTTCGTGTTCGAGGCGGGCGATCTCGTCGCGCAGGACCAGCCGGCGCTTCTTCAGCCGGCGCATCATCAGCTCGTCGAGCACGACTTCGTGGCTCGTGCGGTCGATCAGTGCGTCGAGGTCGGCGTGCTCCATGCGCAGCTCGATCAGGCGGCGCTGCGGCGAATGCAGGTTGGAATCCAAAAATCAGGCCCGGTAGGAAAACCGCCAAATCGGGAATACTTGTCTACCCGTCCATGGCTTATGCTTTGATAATACGACTTTCATCCAGCCTTCACGGGCCGGATCCAGGGGACACAGCGGATACAAAACATGAGCAAAGGCTACCGACTCACCGCAGCGACCGGCATCCACAAGGGCGATCGCGAATACCAGCAGGACCAGGTGGCGGTATTCACCCACCCGCGCCACATCGGCTGCATGCTGGCTGTGGTGGCTGATGGCATGGGCGGGCGCAGCGGCGGGCGCAAGGCCTCCGACCAGGTCATGCTCACCGCCCAGCAGCTCTTCGAGCGCTACGCCCCCGAGACCGACGACGCTTCCGCCATGCTGTCCCAGATGGTGCAGGAAGCGCACATCGTCATCAAGCTGACCGCCATCTCCGCTGAGCAGGAACCGCACAGCACCCTGGCCGCCTTCCTGATCAATCCGGGCGGGGACTGCCACTGGATCCATGCCGGCGACTCGCGCATCTATCACTTCCACGCCAACCAGATGGTGCGCCGCACGCTGGACCACTCCTATGTGCAGTCCCTGGTCAACCGCGGGGAGCTGACCGAAGAGGAAGCTGCCGTGCACCCGCAGTCCAACATCCTGATGGGCTGCCTGGGCACCGAGAGCGACCCGCCCCAGGAGACCCACTTCATCCCGCAACTGCGTCCAGGCGACACGCTCATGGCCTGCAGTGATGGCGTCTGGCACTACTTCAACAACGACGAACTGGGCTCGGTGCTCTCCAGCCTCTCGGCGCGCGAAGCCTCCGAGTTCCTGATCGAGAAGGCCCGCACACGCGCCAGCGGCGGCGGCGACAACCTGTCGCTGGTGATCGTCAAGCTCGAACCACTGAACGACCGACGCTGAGCCTTAGGGCCTGTTCACGGTCTCTCAGGGCGGCACCGGCAACGGCCGGCTGGTGCCCGGCACCTTCCCGGACTGGGCTCGCTCGCGCTCCTTGCGGCGCTCCTCGGCCTGCCGCTGCCGTTCCTCGTAGGCCCGCTGCAATGCAGCGCGCTGGGCCGCTTCGGCGGCGGCGGCGCTGGCGGCCGCCGAGGCCGGCCGGGCCGGCGCCGAGGCGGCCACAGCGGGCCCTGGCGCGGTCTGCGTCGCCTGTCTCTGGCGTGCACGCTGCTGACGCTCCTGGTCTGCCTTCTGCGCCGCTTCGCGCTGCTCCTGAGCCAGCGCGCTGGCGCGCTCGGCGGCCTGCGCGTCGGTGCGGCGGATCTTTTCGGCGGCGAGCGCGGCACGGCGTTCGTCGCTGAGGATGATTTCCTGGCGGCGCAACTCTTCCAGCGCGACACGGCGGCGCTTGCGCATCTCGCTCAGGCAGTCGTTCACGGCAAAGCGCTGGTAACAGTCGGCCTCTTCCTGGCCATAACGCTCCAGCGCCTGGCGGCGTTCGGCCTCGATGCGGACGCGCTCGCGCTCCGCGGCCTGCGGGTCGTAGGAGGCCGACTGCTGCGCTGCGGCCAGCACCAGGGTGCCCAGGCCGGCCAGCAGGATCAGAAAACGTTTCATGTCAGGCGGGTGTCGACCACACGACGTTCCGACTCGAGGAACTCGCGTGACTGCATTTCATTGAGTCGTGACACTGTACGCGGAAATTCGTGCACCAGGGGCCCCTCGGTGTAGAGCTGCTCCGGCGGCACGGCGGCCGACAGGATGAGCTTGACACGGCGGTCGTACAGCACGTCCACCAGCCAGGTGAAACGCCGTGCCTCGGAGGCCATGCGCACCGGCATGTGCGGCACGTCGCTCAGGAAAACGGTGTGGAACTGGGTGGCGATTTCCAGATAGTCGTTCTGCGAGCGCGGACCGCCACAGAGGATCCTGAAGTCGAACCAGACCACACCACCGGCCTTGCGCCGGGCATGGATCTGGCGCGCCTCGATGTGCAGCACCGGGTCTTCGTCGTGCGCCTCGGCCAGGCGGTCGAAGGCCTGCGACATGGCCGCGTCGGCCTCCGGGCCCAGCGGCGTGTGGTAGAGCTGCACCTGTTCCATGGTGCGGCGGCGGTAGTCCGTGCCGTTGTCGACATTGACCAGCTCCATCGTCTGGTTCAGCAAGGCGATGGCCGGCAGGATGCGATCGCGGTGCAAGCCGTTGGGATACAGGTCGTCGGGCTTGAAATTGGAGGTCGCCACCAGGCCCACGCCGTTCCTGGACAAGGCCGCCAGCAGGCGGTGCAGGATCATGGCGTCGGTGATGTCCGCCACGTGGAACTCGTCGAAGCAGATCAGCTTGTACTTGTCGGCCATGCGTTCGGCCAGCGCGTCCAGCGGGTTGACCGTGCCCTGCAGATCGGCCAGTTCGCGGTGCACCTCGCGCATGAACTCGTGGAAGTGCAGGCGCGTCTTGCGCACCAACGGCACGGCGTTGAAGAAGCAGTCCATCAGAAAGCTCTTGCCCCGCCCCACCCCGCCGTACAGGTACACCCCCTTGGGGATGTCCGGATGGTTGAGCAGCTTCTTGATCGCGTTGGAGCGCCTGACCTTGTACTCGGCCCACTCGGTGGCGCAGTGCTCCAGCGCCTCGACGGCGCGCAACTGCGCGGGGTCACTGGCGTAACCCCGCGTTTTCAGTTCCGCTTCGTAAGCCGCGCGTACCGATGACAAGCCGTGGTACCCGCGTGCTTCAGAAGTTCAGCGTGCGCTTGTCCACGGCCAGCGCGGCTTCCTTGGTCGCCTCGCTCAGGCTCGGGTGCGCGTGGCAGATGCGCGCGATGTCCTCGGCGCTGGCCTTGAACTCCATGGCCACCACGGCCTCGGAGATCAGCTCGCTGGCCATGGGGCCCACGATGTGCACCCCCAGGATCTCGTCGGTCTTGGCGTCGGCCAGGAACTTCACCATGCCGGTCGTGTCTCCCAGCGCGCGTGCGCGGCCGTTGGCCAGGAAGGGGAAGGTGCCGGCCTTGTAGGCCACACCATCGGCCTTGAGCTGCTGCTCGGTGCGGCCGACCCAGGCGATTTCCGGGCTGGTGTAGATGACCCAGGGGATGGTGTTGAAGTTCACGTGCCCATGCTGGCCAGCGATACGCTCGGCCACGGCCACGCCCTCTTCCTCCGCCTTGTGCGCCAGCATGGGGCCACGCACCACGTCGCCCACGGCCCACACGCCGGGCAGATTGGTCTTGCAGTGGTCGTCGACCACGATGGCACCACGCTCGTCGAGCTTGAGCCCGACAGCCTCGGCATTCAGGCCGATGGTGTTGGGCACACGGCCGATGGAGACGATCAGCTTGTCCACGTCCAGCGTCTGGGCCTCGCCCTTGGCGTTGGTCCAGGCCACGCTCACGCCCTTCTTGCCGTTCTTGATCTCGCCGACCTTCACGCCCAGCTCGATCTTGAGCCCTTGCTTGTCGAAAGCCTTCTTGGCTTCCTTGGCGATCTGCTCATCCACCGCACCCAGGAAGGTGGGCAGGGCTTCCAGCACCGTCACCTCGGCGCCCAGGCGGCGCCAGACCGAGCCCATCTCCAGGCCGATCACCCCCGAGCCGATCAGGCCCAGCTTCTTCGGGACCGCGCCGATGCGCAGCGCACCGTCGTTGGACAGGACGTTGACCTCGTCAAACGGCGTGCCCGGCAGCGCGCGGGCGTTGGAGCCCGTGGCCACGATGACCTGCTTGGCCACCAGGGTCTCTTCGGCCGCACCCGCCACCTTGATCTCGTAGCCGCCGTCCACCGCTTTCACGAAGGAGCCGCGGCCGTGGAAAAAGGCCACCTTGTTCTTCTTGAACAGGTAGAGGATGCCGTCGTTGTTCTGCTTGACCACGGTGTCCTTGCGGCCCAGCATCTTGGCCACGTCCATCTTGACGTCGCTGGCCGTGATGCCATGGTCGGCAAAGTGCTTGTTGGCGTGCTCGAAATGCTCGGACGACTGCAGCAGCGCCTTGGACGGGATGCAGCCCACGTTGGTGCAGGTGCCGCCCGGGGCCGGGCCGCCCTTCTCGTTCTTCCACTCGTCGATGCAGGCCACGTTCATGCCCAGCTGGGCAGCGCGGATGGCGCCAATGTAGCCGCCGGGGCCGCCACCGATGACGACCACGTCGAATTGTTTGCTCATAGGTATTCCAATCGGTTGTTCAAAGCGTAGCGAGCGGCCTCAGGGCAAGGCGCGGGTGGCGAGCAACCGGAACGTACTTCAAGGTACGTGAGGATTGCTCGAACGGGACCCGCAACGCCGCCATGAGGTCGCGCAGTAGCTTTTAGATGTCGAACAGCAGGCGAGCGGGATCTTCCAGCGCCTCTTTCATCGCGACCAGGCCCAGCACGGCTTCGCGGCCGTCGATGATGCGGTGGTCGTAGCTCATGGCCAGGTAGTTGATCGGGCGGATCACGATCTGCCCGTTCTCCACCACCGCGCGGTCCTTGGTGGCGTGCACGCCCAGGATGGCCGACTGCGGCGGGTTGATGATGGGGGTGGACAGCATGGAGCCGAACACACCGCCGTTGGAGATGGAGAAGGTACCGCCGGTCATCTCTTCGATGCCCAGCTTGCCGTCGCGCGCCTTGGCACCGTACTCGGCAATCTTCTTCTCGATGTCGGCAAAGCTCATCTGGTCGGCGTTGCGCAGGATGGGCACCACCAGGCCGCGCGGCGAACCCACCGCGATGCCGATGTCGAAGTAACCGTGGTAGACGATGTCGTTGCCGTCCACCGAGGCGTTGAGCACCGGGTACTTCTTCAGGGCGTGCACGGCAGCCTTCACGAAGAAGGACATGAAGCCGATCTTGACGCCGTGTTCCTTCTCGAACTTCTCCTGGAAACGCTTGCGCATCTCCATCACCGGGGCCATGTTGACCTCGTTGAAGGTGGTCAGGATGGCATTGGTGGACTGCGACTGCAGCAGGCGCTCGGCCACACGGGCGCGCAGGCGCGTCATGGGCACGCGCTGCTCGGGGCGCTCGCCCAGGTTCTGCGGACGGGGGGCCGCCACCTGCGGCAGGACCGAGGTCGGGGCACCGGTGGAAATGGCGGCGGGCTTGGCGCCGCCGCCGGCCACGGCGGCCAGCACGTCACCCTTGGTCACACGGCCGTCCTTGCCCGTGCCGGGCACGGAGCCGGCGGCAAGTGCGTTGTCGGCCATCAGCTTGGCGGCAGCGGGCATGGCCACGCCGGCCTTGGAGGCGGAGACCGTGGCAGTGGCCACGGCAGGCGCTGCGGCCGCAGCAGCGGCGGGCGCAGCGGCAGCTGCAGCACCGGCCTTGCCTTCGGTGTCGATGCGGGCGATGACCTGGCCGGCCACCACGGTGCCGCCGTCAGCCACCAGCAGTTCGGCCAGCACACCGGCGGCCGGGGCCGGCACTTCCAGCACGACCTTGTCGGTCTCGATGTCGATCAGGATCTCGTCGGCAGCGACAGCCTCACCGGCCTTTTTCTTCCATTGCAGCATGGTGGCTTCTGCCACCGATTCGGACAGCTGCGGGACCTTGACTTCTACGATAGCCATTTAATTCTTTCCGTTTTTTCTTGATGTTGCGCGGCAGATTTCTGAAACCCGCCCGCAAGAGAACATGTGATTCAAACCTTTACTTGGTCAGCACGAAGCCCTTGAGCTTGGCAAAGGCCGCTTCCACCAGCGCCTTCTGCTGCTCCTGGTGCAGGTGGGCATAACCCACCGCCGGCGAGGCCGAGGCCGCGCGGCCGGCATAACCCAGCTTCTGGCCTTCGAGCATGTTCTCGTGGATGTAGTGCTGCACGAAGAACCAGGCGCCCTGGTTCTGCGGCTCGTCCTGGCACCACACGATGTCGGTGGCGTTCGGGTACTTCTTGAGCTCGGCAGCGAAGACCTTGTGCGGGAAGGGATAGAGCTGCTCGACGCGCAGGATGGCCACGTCGTCCAGGCCCTTCTCCTCGCGCTTCTTGACCAGGTCGTAATAGACCTTGCCGGAACAGGCGATCACGCGCTTGACGTTCTTCTCGTCCTTGATGGCCTTCTGCTCGGGAATGATGGTCTGGAAACCGCCCTTGGTGAACTCGGACAGCGGCGAAGTCGCGTCCTTGTTACGCAGCAGGGACTTGGGCGTCATGATGATCAGCGGCTTGCGCAGGTTGCGGATCATCTGGCGGCGCAGCACGTGGAAGATCTGGCTGGCCGTGGTCGGCTGCACGATCTGCATGTTGGTGTCGGCCGCCAGCTGCATGAAACGCTCCAGGCGGGCCGAGCTGTGCTCGGGGCCCTGGCCTTCGTAGCCGTGCGGCAGCATCAGCGTGATGCCGTTGACACGGCCCCACTTCACTTCACCGGATGCGATGAACTGGTCGATCACCACCTGGGCGCCGTTGGCGAAGTCGCCGAACTGGGCTTCCCAGACCACCAGGGTGTTGGGGTCGTTGGAGGCGTAGCCGTACTCGAAGCCCAGCACCGCCTCTTCAGAGAGGATGGAGTCGATCACGACGAAGGGCGCCTGGCCCTCGCTCACGTTCTCCAGCGGCACATAGGTGCCCACGTCCCACTTCTCGCGGTTCTGGTCGTGAATGACCGAGTGACGGTGGGTGAAGGTACCGCGGCCGCAGTCCTCGCCCGACAGGCGCACCGGGTAGCCGCTGGCCACCAGCGAGGCGAAAGCCATGTGCTCCCCCATGCCCCAGTCCACCGGAATCTCGCCGCGGCCCATGGCGGCGCGGTCGTCGTAGACCTTCTTCACCAACTGGTGCGGCGTGACACTCGCGGGAATGGTGGTGATCTTCTCGGCCAGGCGCTTCCACTCGGTCAGCGGAATGGCCGTCTCGGCGGCGTCCGTCCACTTCTTGCTCAGGTAGGGCGACCAGTCCACCGCGAACTTGCTCTTGAAATTGGTCAGCACCGGGTCCACCGTGTGACGGCCGGCGTCCATGGCGGCGCGGTAGGCCTTGACCATCTCGTCCGGGCCGGCAGCCGGCAACACACCCTGGGTGGCCAGCTTGTCACCGTAGAGCTTGCGCGTGCCGGGGTGGGCTGCGATCTTCTTGTACATCAGCGGCTGGGTCAGGCTGGGCGTGTCCTGCTCGTTGTGGCCCAGCTTGCGGAAGCAGGTGATGTCCACCACCACGTCCTGGCGGAACTCCATGCGGAACTCCAGCGCCAGTTGCGTGGCCAGCACCACGGCCTCGGGGTCGTCGCCGTTGACGTGCAGCACCGGCGCCTCGACCATCTTGACGATGTCGGTGCAGTACACGGTGGAGCGCATGTCGCGCGGGTCGGAGGTGGTGAAACCGATCTGGTTGTTGATGATGATGTGCACCGTGCCGCCCGTGGAATAACCACGGGTCTGGGCCAGCGCCAGGGTTTCCTGGTTCACGCCTTGCCCGCCGAAGGCGGCGTCACCGTGCACCAGCACCGGCAGCACCTGGCTGCCCTTGGGGTCGCCGCGGCGGTCCATGCGCGCGCGCACCGAGCCCTCGACCACCGGGTTCACGATCTCCAGGTGCGAAGGATTGAACGCCAGGGTCAGGTGCACCGGGCCGCCAGGTGTGGTGACGTCGGAGCTGAAGCCCTGGTGGTATTTCACGTCACCGGCCGGCAGGTCTTCCGGCGCGGTGTGGTCGAACTCGGCGAACAGGTCCGCCGGCATCTTGCCCATGGAGTTCACCAGCACGTTCAGGCGGCCGCGGTGGGCCATGCCGATCACGATCTCCTGCACGCCCTTGGCGCCGGCGAGCTGGATCAGCTCGTCCATGGCGGCAATGAAACTCTCGCCGCCTTCGAGCGAGAAGCGCTTCTGGCCGACGTATTTGGTGTGCAGGAAACGCTCCAGGCCCTCGGCCGCGGTCAGGCGGTCCAGGATCTGCTTTTTCTTTTCAGCGCCGTAGTTGGGCTTGCTGCGGATGCTCTCCAGCTTCTGCTGCCACCAGCGCTTCTGCGCCTGGTCGGTGGTGTGCATGAACTCGGCGCCCAGGGTGCCGCAGTAGGTCTCGCGCAGGGCGTTGAGCAGCTCGCGCAGGGACATGCTGTCCTTGCCGAAGAAGGTGTTGCTGATGTTGAACACCGTTTCCTGGTCGGCGTCGCTGAAGCCGTAGAAGGAAGGCTCCAGCTCGGGGATCGAGGGGCGCTCGGTGCGCTTGAGCGGGTCCAGATCGGCCCAGCGCTGGCCCACGTTGCGGTAGGCGGCAATCAACTGCTGGGTGGCCACGCGCTTGCGGCCCATCTCGGAGTCGGCGCCGGTGGCCATCACCACCTGGGTCACGCCCTGCTTGGCACGCTCGGCAAAAGCGTTGATGACCGGCAGGTGGGGAATGTCCTTGGCGTTCGTGCCATCGACAGCGGGCACGTGCTGCAGGGCGTCGAAGTAATCGCGCCAGTTGTCGGGAACGCTGCCGGGGTTGGCGAGGTAGTTCTCGTACATCTCTTCAACGTACGGAGCATTGCCCCCGAACAGATAGGTGTTGTCGCTGTACGTCTGGTACACAGACGACGCGGCCTTGGAACCCTGATGGGATTCGCTCATATTGCGCTGACCTCCGTTTCCCTGAGGGAAACTTTGACTGGTTGGAAAAACCTTCCGCGGCACGGCTGGACCGGTTGGCGGATGCGACTGTGGCAGGAAGGAGCCTTAGTACAGGGGCGATTGTGCCACCGAATGCCCGGCGGCACAAAGCCGCTTATGAATTCAGGTGCTGATTCTTATGGTTTGGCCGCGGCACCCACGAGCTCGCGCACCTGCTGCAGGGCCGCCGGATCGTCCATGGTGGTCAGGTCGCCCGGGTCGCGGCCCTCGGCCACGGCCTGCAGCGCGCGGCGCAGCAGCTTGCCGCTGCGCGTCTTGGGCAGCAGGTTGACGAAGAACACGCGCGAAGGCCGCGCCACCGCGCCCAGCTGGCTGTCCACCAGCTTCATCACCTCGCCCTCCAGCTTCAGGCGTGCCGCGTCGCTGGTCAGCCCGCTGGCGTCCTTGGCCACGGCAAAGGCCATGGCCACCTGGCCCTTGAGCTGGTCGGCCACGCCCACCACGGCCACCTCGGCCACGTTGGGATGGCCGGAGATGCATTCCTCGATCTCGCGTGTGCCCAGGCGGTGGCCGGCCACGTTGATCACGTCGTCGGTGCGGCCCAGGATGAAGAAATAACCGTCCTTGTCGCGGATGCCCCAGTCAAAGGTGCTGTAGACCAGCTTGCCCGGAATGCTCTTCCAGTAGGTGTTGACGAAACGCGCGTCGTCGCGCCATACGGTCTGCATGCAACCCGGCGGCAGCGGGCCCTCGATGGCCACCACGCCCTTCTGGTCGGGCCCCGTGAGTTCCTCGCCCGTGCTCTCGCTGATCAGCTTGACGTCGTAGCCGTACATGGGCACGCCCGGGCTGCCGAACTTGCTGGGCGCCTTCTCCACGCCGTTGGCAATCGTCAGGATGGGCCAGCCGGTCTCGGTCTGCCAGTAGTTGTCGATGATGGGCACGCCCAGGCCCTGGCTGATCCACTGCGCCGTGGGCTCGTCCAGCGGCTCGCCGGCCAGGTACAGCGCCTTGAGGCTGGAGAGGTCGTATTTCTTGAGGAAGGCCGGGTCCTGCTTCTTGAGCACGCGCACCGCCGTGGGCGCCGAGAACATGCGCGAGACCTTGTACTTTTCCACCAGCTGCCACCAGATGCCGGCGTCCGGCCGGATGGGCAGGCCCTCGTACATGATGGTCGCCATGCCGGCGATCAGCGGGCCGTAGACGATGTAGCTGTGCCCCACCACCCAGCCGATGTCGCTGGTGGAGAAATAGGTCTCGCCCGGCTTGCCTTCGAAGATGTACTTCATGCTCGCCGCCAGCGCCACGGCATAACCGCCCGTATCACGCTGCACGCCCTTGGGCTTGCCGGTGGTGCCGCTGGTGTAAAGCGTGTAGCTGATGTGGGTGGCGTCCACCCATTCGCAAGGCACGGGGGTGTTCAGGTGTTTTTCACGCAGCGGGCCCCACAGATGGTCGCGCCCGGCCGTCAGGTCCATGGGCGACAGCCCGCGGTCCACCAGCAGCGCGGCAGCGGGTTTGTGTTTGGACAGGCGGATGGCCTCGTCCAGCAGCGGCTTGTAGGCCACCACCTTGCCGCCGCGCGAGCCCGCGTCGGCACTGACCACCACCTTGGGTTCGGCGTCCTCGATGCGCGAGGCCAGCGAGCCCGAGGCAAAACCGCCGAACACCACCGAGTGGATGGCGCCGATGCGCGCGCAGGCCAGCATGGCAAAGGCCGCCTCGGCGATCATGGGCATGTAGATCAGCACGCGGTCGCCTGATCTGACGCCCAGCTCAAGCAGGCTGGCCGCCATGCGCTGCACCTCGGCGTGCAGTTCGCGGAAGCTGTAAGTCTTTTCCTCGTCGGTCTCGGTGCTGACGTAGATCAGCGCGGCCTGGTCGGCGCGGTCTTTCAGGTGCCGGTCCACCGCGTTGTGGCACAGGTTGGTGGTGCCGCCCACGTACCAGCGCGCAAAGGGCGGGTTGCTGTAGTCGCAGATCTGCTTCGGGGCCTGCTGCCAGTCGATCAGCTGGGCCTGTTCGGCCCAGAAGGCCTCACGGTCGGTGATGGAACGGCGGTGAAACTCGGCGTAACGACTCATCCAGGCTCTCCTCGGTTTATCTGTCTTGGAACTGAATTCATAATTATGAGTATCGATCTTGCTGCAAACTGACGTTCGGCGGGCATCCCCAGGCCACAAAATGACCTAAATCAAGGCTTGCGCCTGGCCGGCCGGCGCCAGGGCCGCGGCGGCCAGCGCCGCCACAACCACAGCACCCCCAGGCCGAACAAGGTGTAGGCCAGGCCGAACACCCAGGGCGGCGCGTCGTAATACAACAGGCGCTGCACCCAATGCTCGATGAAACTGCGCTCGTAGTCACCCGCAATGCGCGCCTGCCGGCGCAGCCAGATCTCCAGCACCGTCAGCGGGCAAGCGGCACCCAGCCAGGTCTGCAGCACCACAAAACTGATGGCCCCCAGATGCGCCCAGCGCAGCAGCGGCGCCCGCACCCAGGCCCAGCCCGCCGGCCCGCCCAGCAGAACCACCAGCGCCCCGCCCAGCACGAAAGCTACCACCGCGGCATGCAGGGTGAGCACCGCATCGGCCAGCACTTGCCAGAGCAGCAGGGTGTCCATGATGGCCGGATGATAGGGCCCTGCCCCGAGCAGCAGACTGTCGGTTTCCCCTACACTCACTTTCATGCTGCACAGCCCCATCAAACACTGCAAGAATTGCGGCGTGGCCGTGGTCTACCGCCTCCCCGACGACGGCGACACGCGCGAACGCGCCATCTGCCCCGCCTGCAGCACCATCCATTACGAAAACCCGCTCAACGTGGTGGGCACCGTGCCCTACTGGGGCGACAAGGTGCTGCTGTGCAAGCGCAATATCGAGCCGCGCAAGGGCAAGTGGACGCTGCCGGCCGGCTTCCTGGAGCTGGGTGAAAGCACGGCCCAGGGCGCCGCCCGTGAAACCGACGAAGAAGCCGGCGCCCAGATCGAGATGGAAGGCCTGTTCACCATCATCAGCGTGGCGCGTGTGGGCCAGGTGCACCTGTTCTACCGCGCCAAACTGCTGAGCGACCAGTTCGCCCCCGGCACCGAGACCATGGAAGCCCAGCTCTACGCCGAGCACGAGATCCCCTGGGACGAAATCGCCTTTCGCACCGTCAAGGAAACGCTGGAGCGCTACTTTGCCGACCGCAAGGCCGGCCGCTACCAGGTGCACGACGTCGACCTGGTCTGAACCGCCGGCAGCGGCCCCCGACATATACCCTTACATCTGCCCGCTTTTCCCGCTTTCAGAAGGCCGGAATTGGGGGTACATTCGTTCCCAGTATGCGCAAAGTGTGAACTACTTCACACACCACACGACAACACGACGGCAGAGACATGAAACGGCAAGAGCATTTTTGGAACGTCGACCTACGGGAAGTCTTCAGGGAATGGCTCTCCCAGCTCTGGACTTTTTTCCTGACTTTGCTGACTTTCATCGGCATCGGCCTGCCCGTGCTCATCTCGATCTTCGTGCTGTGGTATCTTGCAGGCTTCCCCCGTATCTCCTGGTAAGTCCTGAGGCGGTGGCGCCCTGACACTTGCACGGCGGCCCGCCCGTTTCCCGTGTAAGAGCCACCCCAAGTGAAAAACGAGTCCGCCTACCTGCACGCCACGCAGGATCTGCCCGCCGGCGAGGCCGAAACGCCGGCCCTCGCCGAACCCGTCATCGTCCATCTGCCCCTGTACCGCCCCGGCTCGCGCGTGAGCTACCAGGGCCGCGACTACACCGTGGGCCACGTCGTCATCAACCGCAGCCTGCTACAGGTCCACCTGCAGGAACTGGGCAGCGCGGTGGACGCCGAGAAGCTGCAAGTCTCCCCCACCCGCCTGGTGCTGCAACGCAGTTGAACGAGCGCCGCCCGGCCGCCTGCGCTTGCGGCGGCCTGCCGGCTGAAATCTGCGTTTGGGATTGGTCAGCCCGGAGGGGATCGAACCCCCGACCCACAGCTTAGAAGGCTGTTGCTCTATCCAACTGAGCTACGGGCTGACGAGAAGAAATGTGGGTGGCGGATCATACCGCCCTGGCGCGCGCCTGCTGTTGTTGCCAGCCCTCAGGGCCGCTGGGCCGGCCGTCCCAACTTGAAGTCGCAGTTTGCGATATCAAGTTGGTGAACCCCTCCAGGCTCAACTGAGGCAACCTGAGGTCGCAAATTGCGACCTCAAACGCCAAGAGCCAAATTGGCGCTTAATGCACCCATCAGGAGTGCCACCATGCCCGCCCACGCCACCGGTTCGCCCCCCGCCAAACGCCCCACCGCCAAGCGCAAGGCAAGTCAGGCCAATACCCTGCTCGCCCAGTTCATGGTCGTGGAAGAGAACGGCAGCCTGGCGCAGCACGTGCGCGAGGTGGTGGCCGGTAACCGCAGCAAAGCCGCCAAGCAAGTTTGAGAACAATCTAAAATCCCTCTGCAAATCAACGACTTGCAGAGGGTTTGGCTGGGCTCCGCCCAAACGGAGAGCCCTTCGACAGGCTCAGGGCGACCGGAGCCGGGCCTCAGGCCGGCAGCAGAATGCCCGCAAAGAAGTCCGCCAGCTCCTGGCGCGCGTCCAACGGCAGCACGTGGGCCACGTATTGGTCCGGCCGCACCACCACCATGCAGCCTTTGTCGCGGTTGATGCCGCGCATGTCGTAAATATCGCCCACACCCTTGTGGTCGACGCAGAAGACCTTCTCATGGTCTTGCAGGCCCAGTTTGCCGGTCTTGGGCTTGAGCAGAGACGGCATCTTCTCGTAGGCCAGCTGGTCGAAGGTTTGCTGGAACACCGCGCGGAAGTCGATCACCGCGTCGATGTCTTCGCCCTTGCGTGTGTGCTTGACGACCGGGGAGTTCGCGTCGGTTTCCAGCCAATCCGCGAGCTGGTGGATGGCCGAGATCGAATCGGTACCGTCGGCCTTGCCGGCAAAGGCGTAGATGCGCCAGCGCGCATCGGCCTCGGCCACATGGCCAAGCTGCATTTGCTTGGCGTCCGACACCCGCACCACGGGCGCGGAGTGAAAGCGGCGGCCGATGGTCTCGCCGGTCGCCAGCGACTGATAAGTTGCCGGGCCGATCAGCGCGGACGGGTCGTACTTGACGGCCAGGCCGCCCGTGAACTCCAGGTTCTCCTTGAACTGGCGAATGATGCGCGGCTCCTCAATCCCTTCCCGCTCGGCCTGGGTGGTGGGGGCCGACATGACCCGCGCCCATTTGTGGTCCGTCTCCACCAGGCGTTTGGCCTCGGTCAGCCGCTCTTTGGAATAGCTGCGCAACAGGCGGGCATCGGCCCGGCCCTGGAGCACGTGCACCAGCTTCCAGCCCAGGTTGAAGGTGTCCTGCATCGAGACATTCATGCCCTGCCCCGCCTTGGGGCTGTGAGTGGGGCAGGCGCCCCCCGCCGTGAACACGCGCGGGTTGCGGTCCACGCCCGCGGGCACGTCGTCGAACCGGTCGGTGATGCTGTGCCCAATGTCGTAGATGGACCACCAGACCACCTCCTTCACGTCGATCGTGTAAGGCTTGATGATGCGGTTCGCCGCGGCAATCATGTCGTGCTGCGTGAGCTTGCGCTGCGCCGCCTTCTCGTCGGGCCGGAGCTTGTCGAGCTCCACGTACATGCGGAACACATAACCACCCTCGCGCGGCAGGATCAGCAAATTGCCTTCACTGGCGGAAGAGATCAGGCACTTCTGCCGCACGTCCGGGAAATCGGTGTTGGCGAGGATGTCCATCACGCCCCAGGCCTGATGTGCGGCATCGCCCTTGAGTTCACCGCCGATCGCCTTGCGCACGGCCGAATGCGCCCCGTCGCAACCCACCACGTAGTTCGCCCGCACGGTGCGGGTGCCCCCCCAGTTCAGGCCGCTGGCGTCTTTCAGGGTCACGGTCACCGGGTGATCGTCGGTGCTGGTGTCCACCGTCAGGCCCAGGATTTCCCAGCTGTAGTCGGGCTCCAGGCGCGACGGGGAATTCTTCATGACCTCCAGGAACAGCTCGTGCAGCCGCGCCTGGTTGATCAGGATGTGCGGCATTTCCGAGCTGTCGTCGGCCACGTCTTGCACCCGGCCCGCGCGCTTGATGTGGGCAGGATTCTTGGGGTCCGGCATCCAGAAATTGGTCTGGTTGACCCAGTAGGTTTCGCGCTTGACCTTGTCGGCAAAGCCGAAGGCCTGGAACATTTCCATGGAGCGCGTGTTGATGCCGTCGGCCTTGCCCTTGATGATGTTGCTGGGCATGCGCTCCACGATCATCGTCTCGATCTCCGGGAACTGCGACAACTGCGCCGCCAGGCACAGACCCGCCGGGCCGGTGCCGGCAATCAGCACATCCACCTTTTCCGGCAGCGGCTCGTTGATGCCCCGGTTGCGCCGGTTCGGCGCGGCTTGCTTGACGTCGGGGTTGCCACCCCTGAAGCCACTTTTGTAGAACTGCATCGTTATCTCCAAAGACTGAAAAACAGCACCGACGGTTCGGCTTGAGTGCGGCCGGCTCAACATGAGCCACCAAACTCAATAATAGTAAGTATGCATACTAATTTGATAAACGTCAACCCAGTGACGAATTCGGGTTTACCCGCAGCGAGATATGGCGTAAAGCCTGAGATGGCTAGATCGCTCGATAGAATGAATCAAACACGGGCCGGCGCCGATCTGACAAGCACCGAGCCCCACCGGCCATAGCGCCGCACACAGGGATTGCAGAAGACCATGGCCATTTTTCCGCAAGGCCTCACCAATATCGACAGACGCTGCGATACCGGCGAGCGCGCGGTACTGCACCAGCTCAAGCGCTGCCTGTCCGACGACTATATGGTCTGGCACAACGTTCCCATCGGCCCCAAGGCCCGCCAGCCCGACTTCGTCATCCTCAGCCCGCGCCGCGGCCTGCTCATTCTGGAAGTCAAACACTGGGCCTGGGGCACCTTGCTGAGCTTCAACCGCGACAGTGTCGAACTCCAGTTGGAAGACGGCCCCAAGACGGTGGCTCACCCCTTGTCTCAAGCGCGTGGCTACGCCATGGAGCTCAACAAAGTACTGGAGACGGACCCAGCGCTGCTGCAAGACCAAGACCCGTTCAGAGGCAAATCACGTGTGCCCTACGGCTGGGGCTGTGTACTCTCCAACATCCGGCGCAAGCAGGTGGAGAGCATCGACTTCGCTGAAGTCTTTCCCGACACCAAGACACTGCTGCGCGACGATCTGGCCGAAGACATTGATCCTGAAGTGTTTGAGGAGCTGCTCTGGACCATGTACGCTGGTTGGTCCCCCCAAGCCCTCACCCTGCCCCAGCGCGACCGCGTGCGCTGGCACCTCTTCCCCGAGGTGCGGGTGCAGCAAGGTACGTTGTTCAACGGCAAGGAAGGCGCACAAGGCGCCAAGTTGCCTGATCTGCTGCAGGTCATGGACCTGCAACAAGAGCAGATCGCCCGCACGCTTGGCGAAGGGCACCGCGTCATCCACGGCGTGGCCGGCTCCGGCAAGACCATGATCCTGGTCTTCCGCGCCCAGCAACTAGCCGCCGCCGCGCGGCCAGACCAGCCCATCCTCGTGCTTTGCTACAACCGTACGCTGGCTCAGCGCATCACCACGCTGCTGCGCGAGCGCGGTGTCGATGAAAACCTCGTTGTCTGTCGTACCTTCCACGCCTGGTGTCTAGACATGGTCCGGGCCTACCAGCTCGACGTGCCCAGAGACTTGCAGGGCGATGCTTACTGGCAAGCCCTGGTCCAGACCGTCAACCGCGCCGTCCAAACCGGCCTGGTCCCCGGCGGCCAATACCTGGCTCTGCTGATCGACGAAGCCCACGACTTTGACGAGACCTGGCTGCAAATGGCCGCACGCATGGTCAACCCTGCCAGCAACTCGCTACTCGTACTCTATGACGACGCGCAATCGATCTACCAGAAACAACGGCGTAAGTTCAGCTTTGCGAGCGTGGGTATCCAGGCCCAAGGCCGCACCAGCGTGCTCAAACTCAACTACCGAAACACCGCCGAGGTCTTAGCCCTGGCCATGCAGTGCGCTGAAAACTTGGTAGCCGAGCGTCCGGAAACAGAAGATGCCGTCCAGACTGTGCACCCAGCTACCGCCGGACGCCGTGGCCCCCTGCCCGTGTTGATCGAAGCAGCCAATCCAGCGGAGGAAGCGGAGCTCATCGCCGAGCGCATAACAAAGGCCGCTGCCGAGGGTAAATCACTCAACGACATCGCTGTGCTCTTCCGTACCCGCATCCGCATGGACGGGGTCAGCCAGGCGTTACAGCGCAAGGGCATTACCGTACAAGCCATGCAAACGCAAGGTGCCACACGTTTTGACTGGTCGAAGCCCAGCGTGAAGCTGATCACGTTGCACAGCGCCAAAGGCCTGGAGTTTCCCTTGGTGTTTATCGCTGGGCTAGACAGCATGCCTTGGAAGGACGAACCGTTGGAAGAAGAGGTACGCCTGTTGTACGTAGGCATGACGCGCTCTACACATGGTCTGGTTCTCACCGCCGCCGGCAACTCCCCCATCGTGCAACGAGTGAAGAACTCGCTAGAGGCTGTAGCACAAGCATTTACGCTCGCATGAGCCCACATCAAAACCTGGCTGTCAGATAACCGGTACCCCGAGGCTCTGAAGGTACTGAAATGTCCCGTCGTAAAACTCCGGTGCACGAGTCGGATCACCAAGATCTCCTTGCGGAACCACGATGACCATACCTTGCCTGGCTCGAGTCAGTAGAACCCGATAAGCGTTCTTCAGATACATCTGCCGTTCCGGTTTATGGATGTTCTGCCACCGACTCCCAACAAATGAGTGGTGCTTCCAACTACCTTCGTTATGACGGAAATCACCGTCCCACACCACGCAAGCCCAATCCAACTCCAGTCCCTGAACATGGAACTCGGTGGCCACATCCTCGAGGTAGTAAGACGAGCGCACATCCGAATGATCATCTAGGAACCAATGAACTGGATCCATGGGTGAGCGAACGTCAATAGCATGCGGCTTGAGGCGTTCGGCTTGCGACGAAACGACCATGCCATAGCGCTCCGTACCACGAGCGTGCTCTTTAAGCCAACGCTTAGCCACGCTGAGATCTCGTGTCAGACGAATACGATATTTATCCCGTATAGAACTCCATGCCCGTTGTGCGTCCTCATGCTCCAAGTCGAGTACAGCCTTGACCCAAGCTGATACATGCTCTGCCCGAAATGACCGCATAGAAACGTTCAGATGCAGATCATCGTCAAAGGTCACTTGAGGACGATTTGACAGGGACTCTACGACCTGGCCCGCACCGTATTCGCTATCGTGCAGACGCGGTGACACATGGATGTACCAATGAGGAAAATATCTTTGTATGGCACCTACCCACTCACCAATCCCAGCTTCACCTGTATTGATTTCTTGACCGCCGCCGACCAAACAGACCACCACTGCCCAGTCCGGATGCCGGTCTAGACAGGAAAGCAAAAACTCAGGCTCCGACATATTGAAGTTCGGGACTCCTTTCTTGCGCGACATAAAGGCAGCCGTCTGCTCCAAGTTCCAGGCTCTTTGGGCTTCGTCGAAGATCGCCACATGCTCAATTGGAGGCCTCGAACGGTCTCTTAGGCAATCATCGCGAAAATGGTGAACGTTCTGGATGAATTCTTTAACGGCTTGGCGAGCTTGACCTTTGCTAGTTCGAACTCCTTGCTCACCGTCACGAATGACACGATCACGCGCTAAGGCCTCATGCAAGATGGCTACCAATGGGCCATTGCCCGACAGATACACCGAATACAGCTCATTCGTCGGATCGGTATGCAAGGTTGCGACGTTAAGACCCACCAGCGTCTTGCCAGCACCAGGCACTCCCGTGACCAAGCAAAGTACTTTCCTCTTGTTTTGCTGAGCCGAACCAATCACACGCTCAACCGCTTTGGACGTTTTGCTTAGGTTTTGCGCTCCGGAATCGCTACGCGAAATATTTGCGACGTTATGACCGGCATACAGAGCCATGGCCGCTTCGACAATGGTCGGCGTAGGCGCATAGCGCCCCGACTCCCATTGTTTGTGATCTATCGACGGCCCATCGCAAAAATCCAAAGCGGCGCGAATAACGACACCCAGCCCACTTGAATTGGTGCACACCGGTTTATAGATGCCGTCACGCAAGACGTCAGCCTCAAGAACCATCGGTACGGATTCGCCATCCGTCGCAATCAATACAGGGACGATTGAGAGGTGATGACTTGTCTCATGGAAGTTCTTTAGGTCCAAGGCGTAATCCCAGACTTGCGCTACTGCGTGTGCCGGGTAAGTCTTTTCCCCTACCTTGTACTCGATCACAAAGATCACCTGCTCTAGCAGTAGCAGGACATCAATACGTTTGCCCATCCGCGGTACGTCGTATTCGAAGTAGATTTTTCCTTGCGCCCGGAAAGGCTCTAATTCCTGCTGCAAATGGCGAATCTGCACCTGCCATGCATGCCTTTGTGTAGGCTCGATGGCAAAGGGATAGTTTGACGCCAACTCACCCAAGATGGTCTCGACTGACTTGGTCAAGAAGTGAGCAATGTCATCTGCGTAGTGCCACCGATGGATGGCAATTTGGTTGCGTTCTGGCATTTGGCGTAGAGATTAAATGACTTGCCAACCTTCCCTTGCTTACCTCGGCAAGCATACAAGGCTTGGGCGCCACATCTCCTGAGCCCAAAGAAAAACGCCGCCAGTGTTTCCACTAGCGGCGTTTGTCATTTATCGATTGGTCGGTGTGAAAGGATTCGAACCTTCGACCCCTTGCACCCCATGCAAGTGCGCTACCAGGCTGCGCCACACACCGATCGAGCTTCGAATTATACCCGCAGAAACGGGCCACTCCTGAGACTCAGAAGCTGCCTGCGAGCAGATCGCGGATTTCGGTGAGTTCGCGTTTGACCAGGTGCAGCTTGTCGGCGTGCAGTTCGTCGTCGTCCACCAGCTGGCTTTCGCTGAAGTCGTCCAGGTCGGCCGGTTCGTTCATCTCCAGCACTTCCACGCCGTCGAGCATGACCTCGCCGGCGCGCTTCTTGTCGCGTTCGGCGTGCAGCAGCTCCTGCATCTTGTTGCGCGCGCCGCTGATGGTGAAACCCTGGTCGTAGAGCAGGTCACGGATGCGGCGGATCATCAGTACCTCGTGGTGCTGGTAATAACGCCGGTTGCCGCGGCGCTTCATGGGACGCAGCTGGGTGAACTCCTGCTCCCAATACCGTAGCACGTGAGGCTTGACGCCACACAGGTCGCCGACCTCACCGATGGTGAAGTAGCGTTTGGCGGGGATGGGTGGGAGCGCTTTCTCCATTGAAATCAATGTGATAGGAGAGAAAGCTGCAAGGTTACTCTAAGTGGTGGACAGATGCAAAGCCTGGCGGCTGTTTTTTCGAAAAACAGCGCTTTTCGGGGTTTCGGGATGCAGGAAAGCTGCGGTTTGTGCACTGCAACAGGGCAACCGCAGCGGTTCCGAACCGCTAAAAACCGGGGGTGGTATGGGCCGCGCGCGCAGGCGCGGCGGGAGAGATCAGGCCGCGGCGCGGGCCGGCTGGCCGTTGCCCTGCTCCTGGATCTGTTCCTTGAGCTTGTGGCTGGCGTGGAAGGTGACCACACGGCGCGCTTCGATGGGGATGGCCTCGCCGGTGCGCGGGTTGCGGCCGGGGCGCGGGGCCTTGGTGCGGATCTGGAAGTTGCCGAAGCCCGAGATCTTGACGTCGTTGCCGTTAACCAGGCTGTCGGCGATCAGGTCGAAGAAGGCGTCGATCATGTCCTTGGACTCGCGCTTGTTCAGCCCGATCTGCTCAAACAGCAGTTCGGCCAATTGCGCCTTGGTCAGCGCGGGGGTTTCCAGACTTTCGACCGTGATTTCCATGCTTGCCCCGTCTTGTCTCGTGTTGTTCTTGCTTGGTCCCGCTCAGGCCCGCAGACGCGCGCCCACCTGTTTCTGCAGCGTGGCCAGCACGGCTTGTACGCTGGACTCGATCTGTTCTTCGGTCAGGGTGGCTTCGTCGCTGTTGAGCGTCAGGCGCACCGCCAGGCTCTTCTCGCCCTCGGCCAGGCCGGCCGAGGCTGCCCCCGGCTTGGCGCGGTAGACGTCGAACAGTATCGCATTTCGCAGCAGGCCCGCAGTAGGTGAAGACACTATGGCACTCATCAGCGCGGCGTGGCTCACGCTCTCGGCCACGATGACGGCCAGGTCACGCTCCACTGCCTGGAACTTGCTCATGGCCTTCAGGCTCGGCACCTCGCGCGCCAGCACGGCGTCGAGCTCCAGCTCGAACATCACGGGGGTCTGGGCCAGCTCGTAGCCCTGGCGCCAGCGCGGGTGCAGTTCGCCCACGTAGCCGATGGCCTTGCCGTCCAGCAGCACACGGGCGCAGCGGCCGGGGTGCATGGCCGGGTGTTCGGCGGCTTCGAAAGCGGGTTTGCGCGGGGCCAGCAGGGCTTCCACGTCGCCCTTGGCGTCATAGAAGTCGACGGCGCGGTCTTTGGTGGCCCACTGCATGGCGTCCACCCCGCCCACGGCGAGACCCGCCACGCGCATGGGCTGGGCAAAACCGGCCACGCTGGTGTCGCTGTCGGTCACGGAAGCATCTCGCAGGAAAACGCGGCCCAGTTCGAACACGCGCACACGCTCGGTCTTGCGGTCCAGGTTGAACTTGAGCACCTGCAGCAGCGAACCCAGCAGCGTGGAGCGCATCACGCCCATCTGGCTGGCGATGGGGTTCATGAGCTTGATGGGGTTCGGGTTGCCGGCCAGCTCGTGCTCCCAGCGTTCGTCCACAAAGCTGTAGTTGATGGTTTCCTGGTAGCCCAGGGCGGCCAGTTGGCGGCGCACGGCAAAGGCGCTGCGCTGCGACTCCAGGCGCGTCTTGGGCACCACGGGCGCCAGCGGCGGGGTGTGCGGCAGGTGGTCGTAGCCCACCAGGCGCGCGACTTCTTCGATGAGGTCTTCCTCGATCTGCAGGTCGAAGCGGTACAGCGGCGGGGTGACCGTGATGGTCCCCTGCCCTTCGGTGAGCGGCAGACCCAGGCGCTTGAGCGCATCACTGCACTGCGCTTGCGTGAGCGGCATGCCAATGATCTTGGCGGCGCGCGCCACGCGCAGCGTGACGGGCTGGGCCACGGGCATCTTGACCTGCTGGTCGTCGATGGGGCCGCAGGCGGTGGCGGGGGTGCCGCAGATGTCGACGATGAGCTGGGTGATGCGCTCGATGTGCTCCACGGTGAGCTGCGGGTCGACACCACGCTCGAAGCGGTGGCCGGCATCGGTGGCGAAGTTGTAACGGCGCGAGCGGCCGGCAATGGCGCGCGGCCACCAGAAGGCGGCTTCGACGTACACATGCTTCGTGTCGTCCGACACGGCGGTGGCGTCGCCGCCCATGATGCCGGCCAGGGACTCGACCTGCTGGTCGTCGGCGATCACGCCCACTTCGGCATCGACGGTGACGGTGTTGCCGTTGAGCAGCTTGAGCTGTTCACCCGGCTTGCCCCAGCGCACGTCCAGCGTGCCGTGGATCTTGTCCAGATCGAAGATGTGGCTCGGGCGGCCGAACTCGAACATCACGTAGTTGGAGATGTCCACCAGCGCGGTCACGCTGCGCTGGCCGCAGCGGGCCAGGCGGTCCACCATCCACTGCGGAGTTACAGCTTTGGTGTTGACGTTGCGCACGATGCGGCCGGAGAAACGGCCGCACAGGTCGGGCGCGCTGATCTTGACGGGCTGCTTGTCCTGGCTCTTCACGGCCACGGGCGGGAAGCTTGGGGCCTTCAGCGGCGCGCCGGTCAGCGCGGCCACTTCACGCGCCACGCCGTAGACGGACAGGCAGTGCGCGAGGTTCGGCGTGAGCTTCAGCGTGAACAGCGTGTCGTCCAGGTTCAGCACCTGGCGGATGTCCTGGCCGATGGGCGCATCAGCGGCCAGCTCCAGCAGGCCACCGTGGTCTTCGGACAATTTCAGTTCGCGGGCCGAGCACAGCATGCCCTGGCTTTCCACGCCGCGCAGCTTGCCCAGCTTGATGAGGAAGGGTTTGCCGTCTTCACCCGGGGGGAGTTCAGCGCCGACGAGAGCACAGGGGACCTTGATGCCCACACGCGCGTTGGGCGCACCGCAGACGATGTTCAGCAGAGCACCCTGCCCCACGTCCACCTGGCACACGCGCAGGCGGTCGGCGTTGGGGTGTTGCACGGCTTCCTTGATTTCACCGACAACGATCTGGGTGAAGGGCGGCGCCACGGGGCGCAGTTCTTCCACCTCCAGGCCGGCCATGGTGAGCGTGTCGGCCAGTTGCTGGGTGGAGAGCGGCGGGTTGCAGAATTCGCGCAGCCAGGACTCGGGGAATTGCATAGAAGATTCTCAGCGTGATTCGTTAGCGTGCTACTTGTCCGTTCGGACTGAGCTTGTCGAAGTCCCTGCCTTGGTTGGCGCTGCGCTTCGACAGGCTCAGCGCGAACGGTGGGCCGACCATCGCTTCAAGTGGTACCGGGGTGTGGCTCATCATCGGAATTGGCTCAGGAAGCGGATGTCGCCGTCGAAGAACAGGCGCAGGTCGTTGACGCCGTAGCGCAGCATGGTGAAGCGGTCCAGCCCCATGCCGAAGGCGAAGCCGATGTGCTTCTCCGGGTCCAGACCCATATTGCGCACCACGTTCGGGTGCACCTGGCCGGAGCCGGCCACTTCCAGCCAGCGGCCGGCCAGCGGGCCGCTCTGGAACTGAATGTCGATCTCGGCGCTGGGCTCGGTGAAGGGGAAGAAGCTGGGGCGGAAGCGCAGCACCAGGTCGTCGCGTTCGAAGAAGGTGCGGCAGAACTCGGTGAAGAGGTACTTGAGGTCCTTGAAGCTGACGTTCTCGCCGATCCACAGGCCTTCGCACTGGTGGAACATGGGCGAGTGGGTGGCGTCGCTGTCCACTCGGTAGGTGCGGCCCGGGGCGATGACGCGGATCTCGGGCATGGGCCGGCCAGACTCAACCAGCGCCTTGTGCTGCTTGACGTGCTGCAGCGCGTGGCGCACCTGCACCGGGCTGGTGTGCGTGCGCAGCAGGTTGGGAGCCTTGGCACTGCCGCCTTCGACGTAGAAGGTGTCGTGCATGGAACGCGCGGGATGGTCTTCGGGCGTGTTGAGCGCGGTGAAGTTGAACCAGTCGGCCTCGATCTCGGGGCCCTGGGCCACTTCGAAGCCCATGGAGCCGAAGATGGCCTCCAGTCGCTCCATGGTCAGGCTCACGGGATGCAGGCCGCCGGTGCCGCGCGCGCGGCCGGGCAGCGACACATCGAGCGCCTCGGCTTGCAATTGCTGCTGCAGTTCGGCGTCGGCCAGGGCCTGGCGGCGGGCGTTGAGCGCGGCCTCCACAGCCTGTTTGGCCACGTTGATGGCGGCGCCGCGGCTTTTCTTCTCTTCCACGCTGAGGGCGGCCATGCCCTTCATCAGCTCGGTGATGCTACCGGTCTTGCCCAGGAAACGCGCCTTGGCGTTCTCAAGATCCGCCGGGGTGGCGGCCTGGGCAAATGCTGCCTGTGCGCTGGCGACGATGGCGTCCAACTCGTTCATGTGTTCTTGTCCGTTGGGTACAAAGTGATCGGGGCAGCGCAGCACGGGCTGCGCTCTCCGGATCGCCCTGCGCAATGAAAAAGGGCCAAAGCTTTGTTCAAGCTCCAGCCCTTGTTTCTTGTGCATGAAAGGCGGCCTTGCAGCCGCCTTCCTGGCGTGAAGATCAAGCAGCCAGCTTGGCCTTGACCTTCTCCACGATGCCGGCGAAAGCCGTCATGTCGTGCACAGCGATGTCAGCCAGCACCTTGCGGTCGATTTCGATCTGGGCCTTCTTCAGGCCGTTGGCGAACTGGCTGTAGGTCATGCCGCACTGACGGGCTGCCGCGTTGATACGGGCAATCCACAGCTGACGGAACACACGCTTCTTGGTACGACGGTCACGGTAGGCATATTGCCCAGCCTTCATCACCGCTTCTTTGGCGATGCGGAA
>NZ_KQ483358.1:2202111-2252216 GCF_001432305.1 Curvibacter sp. PAE-UM | reverse complement strand
GGGGGGGGGGGGAGCCGTTACACCACGTTTGACGCGAGGCATTTGATTACTCCTTGTTCGTCGTTAATTAAATGCCTTGGCCGGGCAGCATCTGTGCCATGTGACCCATATTGGTCGCATGGACAGCTGTGGAACCCCGCAGATGGCGTTTGTTCTTGGTGGTCTTCTTGGTCAGGATGTGACGCTTGAAGGCTTGGCCGCGCTTGACGGTACCACCGGGACGAACGCGGAAGCGTTTCTTCGCCGCGCTCTTGGTCTTCATTTTGGGCATATACATGCTCCTATTACTTGTGCTCGTGAGGCGTCTGGAAACCGTTTCCAGCCTTGTAGGCCCCGAGCCACTTGTAGGCGGCGGGTTACCCCACCGCCCCCGCTGCGGGTTTCACCCCGCCGCGTTTCGGGAAGGCTTGCACCTTCCCGGCATTTCCTGCCGGTTTTGCAACCCGCAGGAAAAAACTTAACCTTGCGCTGCTTCTGCAGCAGGCTTGGGCGCCGCAGCGCCACCGGTCTTCTTCTTGCCCGGCGCGATCATCATGATCATCTGCCGGCCTTCCAGCTTGGGATACTGCTCGACGACGATCAGATCCGCCAGATCGGCGCGCATGCGGTCCAGCATGGCCATGCCGATCTCCTGGTGCGTGATCTCTCGACCACGGAAGCGCAAGGTAATCTTGCACTTGTCACCTTCTTCCAAGAAGCGCTTGATGTTGCGCAACTTGATGTTGTAGTCACCATCGTCGGTACCGGGCCGGAACTTGATTTCCTTGACCTCGATGACCTTCTGCTTCGATTTCGCCTCGGCAGCCTTCTTCTGTTCCTGGAACTTGAACTTGCCGTAGTCCATCAGGCGGCAGACGGGAGGATTCGCGGTGGCCACTGTTTCGATCAGGTCCACATCCATCTCGCCTGCCAAACGCAGGGCCTCCGTCAGGCTCACCACCCCCATGGGCTCATTCTCAGGGCCGGAAATCCGGACCTCGGTGGCCATGATTTCACGGTTCAGGCGGTGCTTGCGCTCTTCGCGCTGGCGACGATCACGAAATTCAGTAGCGATGGTTCAATTCCTTAAAACTTTGCCACCCATGGGTGGCTGAGACCGCCTTGGTACGTACCAGAAACCTGCCGTATGAGACTCTTACTGAGCCTGCTCGACTGACTTGTGAGCGATGTCTGCCGCGATGATTTGCACAAAGGCTTCGAGGGACATCACACCGAGGTCTTTGTTACCCCGGGCACGCACTGCGACGGCACCTGCTGCTTTCTCCTTGTCGCCCGCGACGAGGATGTAAGGCAGCTTCTGCATCGAATGCTCGCGTATTTTATACGTAATTTTCTCGTTCCGCAGGTCCGTCTGGACCCTAAGTTCTTGATTCGGCAACGATTTCTTCAGTTTTTGGGCGATTTCCAGGCAGTAATCGGCCTGCGCGTCGGTGATATTGAGCACCGAAACCTGCACCGGGGCCAGCCAGGTGGGCAGCGCGCCGGCGTGTTCCTCGATCAGAATCCCGATGAAACGCTCCAGGCTGCCCAGGATGGCCCGGTGCAGCATGACGGGGCGGTGGCGGTTGCCGTCTTCCCCCACGTACTCGGCGTCCAGGCGCTCGGGCATGGAGAAATCGACCTGGATGGTGCCGCACTGCCAGTGGCGGCCGATGGCGTCCTTCAGGGTGTATTCGATCTTGGGGCCGTAGAAGGCGCCGTCGCCCGGGGAGATCTCGAAGTCGCAATTGGCGGCCTTCAGGCTCTCCATCAGGGCGGCCTCGGCCTTGTCCCACAGGGCGTCGGCGCCAATGCGCTGGGCCGGGCGGGTGGCGACCTTGTAGATGATGTCGGTGAAGCCGAAGTCCTTGTAGACCTTCTGCAGCAGGGCCGTGAAGTTGACGCATTCGGCCAGGATCTGGTCTTCGGTGCAGAAGATGTGGCCGTCGTCCTGGGTGAAGCCGCGCACGCGCATGATGCCGTGCAGGCCGCCGGTGGGCTCGTTGCGGTGGCACTGGCCGAACTCGCCGAAGCGCAGGGGCAGCTCGCGGTAGCTCTTGATGCCCTGCTTGAAGATCAGGATGTGGCCCGGGCAGTTCATGGGCTTCAGGGCGTAGTCGCGCTTTTCACTCTCGGTGGTGAACATGTTGTCGCGGTACTTGTCCCAGTGGCCGGTCTTCTCCCACAGGGCCTTGTCCAGGATCTGCGGGCCCTTGACCTCCTGGTAGCCGTTGTCGCGGTAGACGCGGCGCATGTACTGCTCCACCTCCTGCCAGACGGTCCAGCCCTTGGGGTGCCAGAACACGGTGCCGGGGGAATGCTCGTCCAGGTGGAACAGGTCGAGTTCGCGGCCGAGCTTGCGGTGGTCGCGCTTCTCGGCCTCCTCCAGCATGGTCAGGTACTGCTGCAGCTCTTCCTTGCTGGCCCAGGCCGTGCCGTAGACGCGTTGCAGCATCTCGTTGCGGTGGTCACCGCGCCAGTAGGCGCCGGCCACCTTCATGAGCTTGAAGTGCTTGAGCTTGCCGGTGCTGGGCACGTGGGGGCCGCGGCACAGGTCTTCGAACTGGCCTTCACGGTAGAGGCTGACGTCTTCATTGGCCGGGATGCTGGCGATGATCTCGGCCTTGTAGTGCTCGCCCAGGCTCTTGAAATAGGCGACGGCCTCGTCGCGCGGCAGCACGCGGCGCACCACGGGCTCGTCCTTGGCGGCGAGTTCGGCCATCTTCTTCTCGATGGCGACCAGGTCTTCGGGCGTGAAGGGGCGCTTGTAGGAGAAGTCGTAGAAGAAACCGTGCTCGATGACCGGGCCGATGGTGACCTGCGCGTCGGGGAACAGCTCCTTGACGGCATAGGCCAGCAGGTGGGCGGTGGAGTGGCGGATGACTTCCAGGCCGTCGGCGTCCTTGGCGGTGACGATGGACAGGGGGCTGTCGGCCGTGATCTGGTAGCTGGTGTCGACGACCTTGCCGTTCACCTTGCCGGCCAGCGCGGCCTTGGCCAGGCCGGCGCCGATGGAGGCAGCCACTTCGGCCACGGTGACCGGGCCGGGGAAATCGCGTTTGGAACCGTCGGGTAGCGTGATCTGAACCATATCTCTCACTCGCAGAAAATGAAAAAGGCGCGGTAGAAACCGCGCCTTGTCTTGTATGTGTAGCACCTGCGCCGGGGGCGCGCGGACTAGCAACCCCTGAGGCGTTTCTCGCTGGCGGTGGTAGTTCGCGGTGTCATAACCAGGGTGCCTTTCTCGCTCTTGTGAACGGACGCAGCGTCCAAGGCGGCCATTCTAACCCGAGGGCTGCAAACAAAAACGCCAAGGGGCTGGCCCTTGGCGTTGTTGCGACAGTCGGGAGGCGTGCCGGTCAGGCGGCGACCGCCTCAGCCGCTTTTTTTGCGGCGGCCGCCTTGCGGTTGCGGTCCAGCCAGCCGTTGACCACCTTGACGGTCTCGTTGACGGACTCGTTGCTCAGGTCCTTCTGCTCGGCCACCAGCTTGACCAGCAGGTCGATGCGCTCGATATCGGTGGCACCGGCCGCCAGGGCGCGGGCCCCAGAAGACGGCTTGAGCAGGCCCTGGCCAGCGGCGGCGTACTTCTCGAAAGGCACCATGTCGTCGCGGGAAGCGCCCAGCTGCACGCACAGGTCCACCACCCAGGCGTAGATCTCACGCGACTTCTCGATATCACCGTGCACGGCGTCCTTGATGGCGCGCATGCCGTCGGCCTGCACGCAGCGGTAGTTGCCGGTGAGCAACATGGCCCACTTGGCCAGCGGCACGAAGATGGAGTCATGCACCTTGAGCTTGACCGGCAGATCCAGCGCCTCGCCGTTGACCGTGAGACGGGCGGCGGTGATGTCGGCTTCCATCTGCTCGAGCATGGCAGTGTGCGCGGGGTTGTCGAAGGCGGCCACCTTGAAGTTGGTGGGCAGGCCGACCTGCAGCACGTTGGGCTGCTCTTCCGGCGGGCGGAAGGCCTGCGGGTCGGGGCTGCACAGGGTCATCAGGCCGGGCTCGAAGTGCTCCCAGACGCTGGCGTCATGGAAGCAGGCACGCAGGGCGCTGGCGTCCAGGCCGGGAATGCGGGCCAGGTAGGGCAGCGGCGGCATGTTCATGATGGACATGCAGGGCACCTTGGCCAGGGCGATGGCCTTCATCAGTTCGCGCACGCCGCTGGCGCTGTACTGCGGCTCCTGCATGGCCAGGCAGACCAGGTCGTATTGCTCGGGCTTCACCTCGGTGGGGATGACGGCGGTGAGCTGGCCGGGCAGCTGGCGCGAGTCGATCTCGACCAGGCCTTCGCGGCCCTTGACCGGCATGCGCACGCGGGTGCCTTCGCTGTTGATCAGGTTGGCGGTGTCGCGGCGGCACACCAGGCTGACCGAGTGCCCCGCCATGAGCAGCTTGCTGGCGAGCAAGGAGCCATAAGAAGCCCCGAGGATCAGGATGTTGTATTTCTTGCTCATGATGATTAATGCCCTTGCGGGACCGTAGTTTTAGAAATCGTTTCAGCGCTGGATGCTCGACTGGAGAACGGGGCAACCGGCTCGGTATGGCGCAAATATATAAACAGCAACTAATAAGGTAAATTAAATTCTTCTAACAACAATCGTTGAAAATGTTTATTAATCTTATTGAATGAAGACATTTCCAAAAGTAATCAAAACGGTCCCGGAAATTGCACGGGGCCGACGGACCTGCGCATAGCGCAGGTGCGTCAGCCCCGTTGGCCGCTTGGGTACTTGGTACTTAGTGGAACTGCTCTTCTTCGGTGGAGCCGGTCAGCGCGGTGACGCTGGACTTGCCACCCTGGATGACGGTGGTGACGTCGTCGAAGTAGCCGGTGCCGACTTCCTGCTGGTGGGACACGAAGGTGTAACCACGGTCGCGGGCGGCGAATTCGGGTTCCTGCACGCGTTCCACATAGGCGGTCATGCCGCGCTTCACGTAGTCCTGCGAGAGGTCGAACATGTTGTACCACATGGAGTGGATGCCGGCGAGCGTGATGAACTGGTACTTGTAGCCCATGGCGCCGAGCTCGCGCTGGAACTTGGCGATGGTGGCGTCGTCCAGGTTCTTCTTCCAGTTGAAGGAGGGCGAGCAGTTGTAGGCCAGCATCTTGCCCGGGTGCACCTTGTGCACGGCGTCGGCGAACTTCTTGGCGAAGTCCAGGTCGGGCGTGCCGGTCTCGCACCACACCAGGTCGGCGTAGCGGGCGTAGGCGTTGGCGCGGGCCACGGCCTGGTCCAGGCCCTTGCGGGTCTTGTAGAAACCTTCGGCGGTGCGTTCACCGGTCAGGAAGGGCTTGTCGATCTCGTCGTAATCGGAGGTCAGCAGGTCGGCGGCTTCGGCGTCGGTACGGGCGATCACCAGGGTGGGCACGCCCATGACGTCGGCGGCCATGCGCGCGGCGATCAGCTTCTGGCAGGACTCGCGGGTGGGCAGCAGCACCTTGCCGCCCATGTGGCCGCACTTCTTGACGGAAGCGAGCTGGTCTTCCCAATGCACGCCACCGGCGCCGGCCTTGATCATGGCCTTCATCAGTTCGAAGGCGTTGAGCACGCCGCCGAAGCCGGCTTCGGCATCGGCCACGATGGGTGCGAAGTAGTCGATGTAGTCCTTGTGGCCGGCGTCGATGCCCTTGGAATGCTGGATCTCGTCAGCGCGGCGGAAGGTGTTGTTGATGGTTTCCACGACCTTGGGCACCGAGTCCACCGGGTAGAGGGACTGGTCCGGGTACATGGACGAGTAGGTGTTGTTGTCGGCGGCGACCTGCCAGCCCGAGAGGTAGATGGCCTTCACGCCGGCCTTGACCTGCTGCATGGCCTGGCCACCCGTCAGCGCGCCGAGGCAGTTGACGTAGGGCTCGCTGTGCAGCATGTCCCACAGCTTCTCGGCGGTGCGGCGGGCAATGGTGTGCTCGATGGGGAAGGAACCACGCAGGCGCACCACGTCGGCCGCGCTGTAGCCACGCTCGATGCCTTTCCAACGGGGGTTGGTGGCCCAGTCCTTTTCCAGGGCAGCGATCTGTTGCTCACGGCTGAGTTGTTCGGTCAGGGTTTGCGGCATGGTGTAACTCCTAAAGCAGTGGATGAAACCGTTCGATTCCCGGGCGGCGGTGCGGCCTGGCTCGATGGGTCTACTTTAAGTCTTGTATAAGACTTTGGAAACCTCTTGTGTCTTATACAAGACATTTATTATTTCATTACGAATCAATCACTTACGGCATTTGATTTGCAATGTGAAATTGCATATCTCGTATTGAGAAAATTTGCTGCAATGCATCAGCAGTGAATTTCAAATCATGAAACGGGGTGGGCTGGTTTTGAAATGCAGCCAGGACAGCCCGCCGCGACCCGACCCCGCACTGCCGCTGACCGGACGCGGCACGCAAAGACAGCCGTCAGCGACGCTGCAGCCAATCCCCGGCGTTGATGCGCGGCCGGCCCCGCACGCGTAACGGATCGATTTCGTAGACGAGGCAGCGCAAGGGCCGGCCGTCGAGAACGAGCTCGACGTGGCGGCGCGCGTACTCGCCGCTGGGCACGGGCGCCACCGCCTCGATCGCATCGAGCTGCCGCTCCAGCTCGGGGACGATGGCGTAGACCTCGCCCAGCACCGGGTCCGTGCCGCCCAGCACCAGGCCGGGATAGGGCCCCAGGTCGTAGAGCACGCCGCAGATGCGCGCCTGCCCCAGATAGCGCGGCGCCGGCCGCAGGCGGTTGATGTCGTTGGCTTCGCCGCGGCGCAGCGTTCCGTAGACGAAAACATGAAGGTCGGACGGGGCAGTCATGGGACAGCGGCTGACAAGGGCTCCTGAGGGCGTTCAAGCGGCTCGCCGGGCCTTTTCAGGCGACAGCGTGGGTCGCGGCGAGCGCGCCACCGGGCCGCCTTCTCGGCACACCCCGGGCGCCGCACCGCCGTCACCTCGGAGCGCGCAGAAGAAATCACGAGCGAAAAAGCGGCCTCTCCAGAGGAGAAACGGGGGTGGCAGCGGGTCAGTGCGCGCATGGTTCTCCTCTCGCCGCAGAGCGTGTTGAGCCCCTCCAGAAGGCGTCTCCAGAGGGAGAAAAGCGATTTGCAGAGCGTAGCAGCCCGAAAATCGCGATGAAAAAAACAACATCCCAGAGGGAGAAAACACACTTTTCGCTTGGAGATGCGTTTTTTCTCCTATAGCATCCGCAATACCAGAGAGGAAGCAGTTCCCTCTGGTGATTAATCAACTTCTAGAAGAGGAATTCAATCATGGCAACTGCAAAGAAGAAGGCTCCGGCCAAGAAAGCTCCGGCCAAGAAGGTCGCTGCGAAAAAGGCTCCCGCTAAAAAGGCGGTAGCGAAGAAGGCTCCGGCGAAGAAGGCCGCTGCGAAGAAGGCTCCGGCCAAGAAGCCGGCTGCGAAGAAGGCTCCGGCGAAGAAAGCCGCTGCCAAGAAGGCTCCGGCCAAAAAGGCCGCTGCGAAGAAAAAGGCTCCGGCCAAGAAGCGCACCCCCAACGCAGCTTTCATGAAGCCGCTGACCCCGAGCCCGGCTCTGGCCGCAGTGGTGGGTTCCGCTGGCCTGCCGCGTACGGAAGTCGTGAGCAAGCTGTGGGCTTACATCAAGAAGAACAAGCTGCAGGACAACGTCAACAAGCGCAACATCAACGCTGACGACAAGCTGAAGGCGATCTTCGGCAAGGCGCAAGTCTCGATGTTCGAGATGGCTGCCCTGATCGGCAAGCACCTCAAGTAATCGGTTCACCCCGCTTACGAAAAAGCCGGCTTCACAGCCGGCTTTTTTTATGCCCGGCCGCGGCGCCTGCCACGGCCTGCCCTCCCCTCACCCTTTCGCCTGGCGCTCCAGCGCCCCCTGCGTGATGGCGCCCAGGGTGCCGCGGGTGGTGATGACCTCGGGGTCGAGCATGACCTCGATCAGGGTGCCTTCGGGCCGGGCCACCGCGGCTTTCAGCTCCGCTTCGAACTCGGCGGTGCGCGTGACACGTGCGCCGGCGTAGCCGTAGGCGCGGGCCAAGGCCACGAAGTCCGGGTTCTGCAGCTGCGAGCCGCTGACGTGCTGCGGGTACTCGCGCTCCTGGTGCATGCGGATGGTGCCGTACATGCCGTTGTTGAGCAGCACGATCAGGGTCTTGGCGCCGTGCTGCACGGCGGTGGCCAGTTCCTGCCCGTTCATGAGGAAGTCGCCGTCGCCGGCGATGGTGAAGGCCATGCGCCCCGTGGTGATGGCCGTGGCGATGCCGGCGGGCACGCCGTAGCCCATGGCCCCGCTGGTCGGCGCCAGCTGCGTCTTGTCGCCATGGACCAGGCCGCGGTAGCGCCAGAAACGGTGCACCCAGCTCGCAAAATTGCCGGCGCCGTTGGTCACCACCGTGTCGGCCGGCAGGTGCTTTTGCACCAGGGCCACGATGGCCGGCATGTCGATCTCGCCCGGCAGGGGCTGCGGCTGCAGGTTGGCCAGGTAGTCGGCGTTGGCGGCCTGCGTCCACGCCTCCCAGGGCAGGCTGGGTGGCGCGGTCAGCACCTCCAGCGAACGCGCGGCGGCGTTCATGGTGGCGTGGATGGCCAGATCCGCCTGGTAGACGCGGTTGAGCTCCTCGGCGCTGCTGTGGATATGCACCAGCTTCTGCTTCGGCTTCGGCACCTCCAGCAGGGTGTAGCCGCCGGTGGTCATCTCGCCCAGGCGCGGGCCGATGGCGAGGAGGAGGTCGCTGTCCTGGATGCGCTTGGCCAGCCTGGGGTTGGGCGCGATGCCCATGTCGCCCGCGTACTGCGGATGAAGGTTGTCGAAGGTGTCCTGGAAACGGAAGGCATTGCTCACGGGCAGCTTCCAGTTCTCGGCAAAGCGCTGCAGGGCTTGCGCGGCCTGCGGCGTCCAGCCACCACCGCCGGCCACCACCAGGGGGCGCTGCGCCTGCAGCAGCATCTCGCGCAGGCTGCGCAGGGAACCCGGATCGCTCCAGGCCTGCACGGCCTCCACGCGCGGCAGGGGCGCGGCGTCCACCGCCTGCACCAGCATGTCTTCGGGCAGCACCAGCACCACAGGGCCGGGGCGGCCGTTCATGGCGGTGGCGAAGGCACGCGCGACGTACTCGGGGATACGGCGCGCGTCGTCGATGCGCTCGACCCGCTTGGCGAAGCCCTTGGTACTGGGACCGAAGAAGGATTCGTAGTTGACTTCCTGAAAAGCCTCGCGGTCGCGCATGTCACTGGCCACATCGCCCACGAACAACACCATGGGCGTGGAATCCTGGAAGGCCGTGTGCACGCCGATGGAGGCATTGGTGGCACCGGGGCCGCGCGTGACGAAACACACGCCGGGGCGGCCGGTGAGCTTGCCGTGCGCCTCGGCCATGAAGGCAGCCCCGCCCTCCTGCCGGTTGATGACGAACTGGATCTGCTCGCGGTAGGCGTGGAAGCCGTCGAGCACGGCCAGGAAGCTTTCGCCTGGCACGCCGAAGGCATGGGTCACGCCCTGCTCGATCAGGCATTGCACGATCAGGTGTCCCGCTGCTTGTAGTCTCATGTGTCTTTCCTGTGAGGTGCTTCGAGGGTGTCGTTGTTGTGGCCGATTATCCGTGTACGCTCGGCAGCGTTCTGTCGCGCCGCTACGGCAGCAGCGCGGCCGGCGCGCTCGAAAAACTTGATTTAATTCACCAAACGGTTAAATTCACCCCATGGCATCGAAGACCCCCGCCGCCGAAGAACCGCGCTCGCGCGACGCCGACCGATCGCAGCTGGCCATCCTGCTGGCCGCGCGCGACGAGTTCGCCCAGTACGGCCTGGCCGGTGCACGCGTGGACCGCATTGCCGAGCGCGCCGGGCTCAACAAGCGCCTGATCTACTACTACTTCACCAGCAAGGACGAGCTCTTTCTCGCCGTGCTCGAAGCCGCCTACGCCGACATCCGCGCGGCCGAGCAGCAACTGCACCTGACCGACATGCCGCCGCCCCAGGCCATCCGCCGCCTGACCGAGTTCACCTGGAACTACTACCTGGAGCATCCCGAGTTTCTCACTCTGCTCAACAGCGAAAACCTGGAGCACGGGCGGCACCTGGAACACTCCTCGCGCGCGCGCAAGACCAACCTGCCGCTGATCGAAACCCTGGCCGAGATCCTGGAACGAGGCCGGCGCGACGGCGTCTTCCGCGGCGGCATCGACGCCATGCAGCTCTACGTATCCATCGCCGGCATGGCCTATTTCTACCTGAACAACAAGCACACGCTCTCGGCCATCTTCGGCCGTGACCTGATGGTGCCCAAGGCCCTCAACGAGCGTCTGTCGCATATGAGCGACGTCATCCTAGGGTATGTACTGAGAGACTGACGACGGACGGCGCTTGACGCCGGCCCGGTCGCGTTTCTAGAATGCCTCTATTCACCTTTTGGTGAATTAAATCCGGCAAGCCGGTGCGCGACCCCGTCGCCACGAGTTGCCGTGGTGCGCATCCGTTCATGCCCATACCAGGAGACATCATGAAGAAACTTGCCCGTCTTGCCCTCGCCGCTGCGCTCACCGGCGCCGCCCTGCTGCCCGCACTCTCCAGCGCCCAGGGCGCCTACCCGAACAAGCCGATCCGCGTGATCGTGCCCTTCCCGGCCGGCAGCACCACCGACATCATCGCCCGCGCCATCGCCGACAAGATGAGCGCCAGCCTCGGCCAGCCCCTGGTGGTGGACAACCGCGCCGGCGCCAGCGGCACCATCGGCCAGGCGGCCGTGGCCAGCGCCGCTGCCGACGGCTACACCATCCTGATCCACTCGTCCTCGCACACGGTCAGCCCCTCGACCTTCGCCAAGCTGCCCTTCGACACCGTGGCGGACTTCGCAGGCATCACGCCGATCTCCTCGCTCTCCAACGTGCTGGTGATCTCCCCGTCCAAGGGCTACAAGAACCTGGGCGAACTGCTGGCCGCCGCTCGCGCCAAGCCGGGCAGCCTGAACTTCGCCTCGGCCGGCCAGGGCAGCGCCACGCACCTGAACGCCGAGAAGTTCAAGATGGCCGCCAAGATCGATGCGACCAACATCCCCTTCAAGGGCTCGGCCGAAGCCGTGACCGAGGTGATGGCCGGCCGGGTGGACTACTACTTCTCGCCCATCGCCCCGGTGATCGGCCAGATCAAGGGTGGCCAGCTGCAGGCCCTGGCCGTGGGCTCGCCCAGCCGCGCCAGCGCCCTGCCCGACGTGCCCACCACCACCGAAGCCGGCGTGCCGGGCTCGGAGTTCAACTTCTGGATCGGCATGATGGCCCCGGCCAAGACCCCGCGCGACATCGTCAACCGCCTGCACGACGAGGTGCTCAAGGCCCTGGCTTCGCCCGACGTGAAAGAGCGTTTCGCCAAGGTCGGCGCCGACGCCTGGACGCTCAAGCCCGAAACTTTCGACACCTACATCAAGAACGAGATCGCCAGCAACGCCACGCTGGTCAAGGCCGCCGGCCTGCAGCCCCAGTAAACCCTCCAGGGTCTGTTCACACTGTTCTCAAGATGCGTTGCGGATCAAAAAAGTCATGCGGTAGGCGCGTGGACGCCGCCGGGGTAACCCCCGGCAAGTCCGCGCAACACCCCGCATGGTTTTTTTGGCCGCAACCCGGAGGGAACGTGGTTAAAACCACGCCACTCGTTGTTGTACTCCTAGCCCAGGCGGCCAGCCTGAGCGTCGTCGCGCGCCTAGATTGGCGCGGTTTTAACCACGTTCGCACTTGAGAAATCAGTGTGAACAGACCCTAAAGAGAAAACTGACATGCCTACGCAAAGACTCGGCATCATCATGCACGGCGTGACCGGCCGCATGGGGATGAACCAGCACCTGATCCGCTCCATCGTGGCCATCCGCGCCCAGGGCGGTGTCACCTTGTCCAACGGCGACAAGGTCATGCCCGACCCCATCCTGATCGGCCGCAACGCCGAGAAGATGGAGGCCCTGGCCAAGGCGCACAACATCGCCCGCTGGGGTACGGACCTGGACCAGGCCCTGGCGAACAAGGACGACACTGTGTTCTTCGACGCCGGCACCACGCAGATGCGCCCCGCCTTGCTGGCCAAGGCCATCCGCGCTGGCAAGCACGTGTACTGCGAGAAGCCCATCGCCACCAACCTCAACGAGGCGGTGGAGATCGCCCGCCTGGCCGAGAAGTCGGGGCTCAAGCACGGCGCCGTGCAGGACAAGCTCTTCCTGCCCGGCCTGCGCAAGCTCGACATGCTGCGCCGCGCCGGTTTCTTCGGCCGCATGCTCAGCGTGCGCCTGGAGTTCGGCTACTGGGTGTTCGAAGGCGACCTGCAACCCATCCAGCGCCCCAGCTGGAACTACCGTACCGAAGACGGTGGCGGCATGATCCTGGACATGATGTGCCACTGGCGCTACGTGCTGGACAACCTGTTTGGCGAAGTGAAGTCGGTGTCCTGCATAGGCGCCACCCACATCCCCGAGCGCTGGGACGAAGCTGGCAAGCCCTACAAGGCCACCGCCGACGACGCGGCCTACGCCACGGCAGAACTCATCGGCCACAACGGCGAACCGGTGATCGCGCAGCTGAACATGTCCTGGGCCACGCGCGTGAACCGCGAAGACCTGGTCACCTTCCACGTCGATGGCACGCACGGCTCGGCCGTCGCCGGCCTGAGCTCCTGCAAGGCCCAGTCGCGCGTCAACACGCCGCGCCCGGTCTGGAACCCGGACGAGAAACAGACCATGAACTTCACCGAGCAGTGGCAGGACGTGCCGGACACGCAGTTCTACGACAACGGCTTCAAGATCCAGTGGGAACACTTCATCCGCCACGTGGTGGAGAACGAGCCCTACCGCTGGACCCTGCCCGAAGGCGCCAAGGGCGTGCAGCTGGTGGAAGCCGCGCTGCAGAGCTGGAAAGAGCGTCGCTGGATCGACGTCCCCGCACTGAAGATTTGACCCACCCCCGAGGCGCCTGCGGCGCCTCCCCCTCAAGGGGGCGCCACCAGCGGCCCGGCAAAGCCGGCTCCGCGGTGGCCCTCGAAAGGAACACTCCATGCCCTTATCCATCAAACTGCCCAGCCTCTCCGGCACGCTGGAGAACTACGCGCTGAGCGGCAGCACCCCGGTGCAGCCCGCCGGCAAACCCGCCTTCAACCGCATCGCCTACTCTGCCGCCCACGTGGTGGCCGACCCGCGCGCCGCTATCGACCCCTGGCTGCAATGCGCGGTGGACTGGGACGCCACCATCGCCTACCGCCGCCACCTCTGGTCCCTGGGACTGGGCGTGGCCGAGGCCATGGACACGGCACAACGCGGCATGGGCCTGGACTGGCCCACCTCGCTCGAACTCATCCGCCGCTCGATCGACGCGGCCAAGGACATGCCCGGCGCGCTGGTGGCCTCGGGCTGCGGCACCGACCACCTGGTGCTCGAAGACGTGAAGACCGTGGACGAGGTGATCCGCGGCTACGAAATGCAGATGGAAGCCATCGAGAAACTCGGCGGCAAGCTCATCGTCATGGCAAGCCGTGCGCTGGCCCGCGTGGCCAGGAGCCCGGCCGACTACGAACGCGTCTACGACCGCATCCTGTCGCAAGCCCAACAACCCGTGGTGTTGCACTGGCTGGGCGACATGTTCGACCCGGCGCTCAAGGGCTACTGGGGTAATGTGGATGCCGACCAGGCGATGGACACGGCGCTGGCGGTGATCGCGGCGCACCCGGACAAGGTGGACGGCATCAAGATCTCCCTGCTCGACAAGGACAAGGAAATCGCCATGCGGCGTCGCCTGCCCAAGGGCGTACGCATGTACACGGGCGACGACTTCAACTACGCCGAGCTCATCGCCGGTGACGGCTGGGGCCAAGAGGCTTTCCACGGCCAGAGCGACGCCCTGCTGGGCATCTTCGACGCCATCGCCCCCGCCGCCAGCGCCGCCCTGGGCGAACTGGCCAAGGGCAACACCCAGCGCTTCCACGACATCCTGGGCCCCACGGTGCCGCTTTCGCGCCACATCTTCGCGGCGCCCACACGTTATTACAAGACCGGCGTGGTCTTCATGGCCTGGCTCAACGGCCACCAGAGCCACTTCACCATGGTGGGTGGCCAGCAGAGCACACGCTCGCTGGTGCACTTCGCCGAACTGTTCCGCCTGGCCGATGCCGCGAACCTGCTGGAACAGCCCGAGCTGGCCGTACGCCGCATGAAAACCCTGCTGGCCCTGCACGGCGTGGAGTGAGCATGAGAGATTTCTCGTCAGACCACCGCTGGCTCTCCATCAACACCGCCACCGTGCGCAAGCAGCGCGGCGTGGAGCTGCCCCTGCCCGACATCCTGGAGGCCTGCGCGCGCCGCGGCATCCGCGCCATCTCGCCCTGGCGCGACCAGGTGCAGGCCGCGAGCCTGGCCACCATCTCGAAGCTGGTCAAGACCCACGGCTTCGAGCTCTCGGGTTATTGCCGCGGCGGCATGTTCCCGGCCGCCGACGCCGCGGGCCTGAAAGCCGCGCGCGACGACAACCGCCGCGCCGTGGACGAAGCCTGCGAACTGAACGCCGCCTGCCTGGTGCTGGTGGTGGGTGGCCTGCCCGGCGCGCTGGCCGGCCAGGCGACGCACAAGGACATCGCCCTGGCCCGCCAGCAGGTCACCGACGGCATTGCCGAGCTGCTGGCATACGCCCGCGCCCAGAAGATGCCGCTGGCCATCGAGCCCCTGCACCCCATGTACGCGGCCGACCGCGCCTGCATCAACACCCTGGAGCAGGCGCTGGACGTCTGCGATCTGCTGGACCCGGTCAAGCCGGCTGCCGGCCCGCGCGCGCTGGGCGTGGCTGTGGACATCTATCACACCTGGTGGGACCCGAAGCTGCAGGCGCAGATCGAGCGCGCGGGACGTGATGCACGCGTGCTGGGTTTTCACGTCTGCGACTGGCTCACCCCCACGACCGACCTGCTCAACGACCGCGGCATGATGGGCGACGGTGTCATCGACATCCCACGCCTGCGCGGCTGGGTCGAGGACGCGGGTTTTGCCGGCTACAGCGAGGTGGAGATCTTCTCCATCAAGAACTGGTGGCAGCGCGATTGCGGCGAGGTGCTCGACACCTGCATCGCGCGCCACCGCAGCGTGGTGTGAACCTCGCCAGGCTCAATTGGCGACGACCTGAACGAATCCACCCGACCGTCGCGTCGCGCGCCTCGCGGGGCGTGCGCCTGAAACATCAGCCGCCCGCCGGCGGCGCCGACGGGGCTTGAACCGCTGGCGGCTCCTGCAAGCGAAACACCCGCACCGCATTCTTGTACGCCACCTTCTCGGCCGTTTCGGGGCGCAACTGGGCCAGCAGCCCCGTACGTATCACCTTGATCACCTCGTCATAGGTGCTCCAGCTATGGACATCGTCCACGGCCACCATGAAGCGGTCCGGGTAATCCTCGATCAGCTGGGCCCATGCAGGCCTGATGCCGGGTTTGCTGAAAAGACCCGCGCCCCAGTAGATGGTGCGTGCCGGGTCCCTGCCACTCTCCGCGGCCGCCTGGGGCGGGCTGCGAAAACCAAGGTCGCACAGGACATTGGGATGTTGCTCGAAGAAAATCCGGATCTGCCCAGCCTCGCTGTCCTTGCCGCAGTGCGAGAGCAGCACCACGCCTTCGCGGTCCGACGCCAGCAGACGGCCGAGCTGTTCCACCGATTCGGGATGCCACTGCATGTGCAAGGGCAAGGGCACCTTGTGCTTGATCGACAGCTTGTAGAGCTCGCGGAACAGGGGGGCATCTGTGGGCAAGCGACGCAGGAGCTGCCGGATGGTGGTCGAGGTCAGGGCATTGGGATGCAGCTCGGAGAAGACCGCCTGCTGGCCTGAGGACAGCTGCTCGTCGAGCAGCTTGAGCAGGGCCTCGCGTTGCGAACTGGTCTCGTCCGTGTACAGGCGAGCGAGGCCGACGTCTGCATCCGCGCGCCGGATCGACATCCAGCCCACCGACGGGAGGTAACGGTTGCCCAGCAGCTTGCGCGCCTCCAGATCGCGAGCAAAGGATTCAACCCCCGTCAGCCCCTCGATGGCGCCCGCACCCACCACCCAGCGCACATGGTGCTGCTCCATGCGTTCCTTGAGTTCCTGGGGTGTCATGAACCACATCAGGTGGAAATGGACGTCGGCCAGCGGCAGGGTGTCTGCCTGCGTGCCAGCGGCCGGCTGCTGCGCCTGTGCCGTCATCGGCCAGTTCAGAACCAGTGCCAGCGCGCAGAAGAAACGGATCAGGGAACGGTAGGCGGGCATAGGCGGGCTCACGAACAGTGGATGGTTCAGACATCGTAGCCCATGGTTTTTCGGCCGGGCTCCTGACCACACGTCAGCGCGTGGTGGCCCTCCGTGACGCCACTCAGGCGCCCACCGCCACCGTGCGGCGCGTGCGCCGCACACGGAAGGCCGTCACCACCAGCATAAGCTGCACCAGGGCCAGGCCCACGAACAGCGCGCGCCAGGCCTGCTGGTCCATCAGCAGGCCGAAGATCAGCGGCGAGATGGCCTGGCCGATGTCCAGGCCCGCATACACCACGCCATAGACACGCCCGCTGGCGTTCTCGGGCGTGGAACGCTTGATCAGCAGGTCGCGCGAAGGACCGGAAAAACCGGCTGCAAACCCCATGAGCGCGAACAGCACCGGTACGGCCAGGGGCGGCAAACTCGTCAGGCCCAGCACCAGTGAGATGGCGGCCGCCACGGCAAACCCGCCACCCACCACCCGCTCGCTGCGCGCCGGGTCGGTGGCCAGGAAGCCGCCCACCAGCATGCCGCCGGCGCTGGCCAGCATATAGGCCGTCAGGCACACCGCCACCAGGGTCAGGGGCACGCCGTGCAGCTGGCGCGCCGCCTCGGGTGCGAAAGCCTGCACCACACTCAGCGACACGGCGAAGATGAAGAAGAAGGCAAAACACATCCACACCGCGGGGATGCGCAGGAAGTCCAGGCTGCCCTCGCCGGGAGCGTCGGCCGCCGCGCGCGCCGGCGCGCTGGGCGCCAGGGCAAGGCGGCGCCCCTGCCACCAGCACAGCAGCAGCACGGCCACCACCAGGGACCCGGCCACGGCCAGGGACACACGCCAGGAATACAGCAGCGCCAAGGGTGCCAGCAGGGCCGACGCCACGGCCCAGCCCAGGGTGCCGCTGATGCCGTGCACGCTGTAGGCATGGCCCAGGCGCGGCGCGCTGACCTTGCGGTTGATGAGCGTGTAGTCCACCGGGTGGAACACACCATTGCCCATACCCGCCACCACGGAAAACCCCATCAGCATCACGTAGCTGGTGCTCAATGAAAAGCCGAAGGCCGCCAGCGACAGCAGGGCCAGGCCCGTGTAGAGCACGGGACGCGGGCCGTAGCGGTCCACCCAGAAGCCCGACAGCGCCTGCACCGTGCAGGAGACGACAAAGAAGATCGTCATCAGGAAACCCAGCTCGGCATAACTGGCGTTGAAGGCGTCTTTCAGCCAGGGAAAGAGCGGCGGCAACAGCAGCTGGCTGAAGTGGCTCATGAGATGGGCCAGGCCGATCAGGCCGATCAGGCTGGCGTCCTCGCGCAGGGAAACAGGGGTGGAAGCGAGGCTCGCAGTGCTCATGACGCGATGGTAATGCAGGCCCCTGCGCGCTGCCCGGCAAGACCCCCCGGCTGACGCAGCGTGAACTATTGCACGTGATGCCCGGCGAACTGCTGCATCGCAGCAGGCACCCGCCGCTTCCGTGAACTTGTCCCTCGCCAGATCACCGGGCCGGGACAAGAATCCACTCGAACAGCACATCATTGCCGCATCAAAGAACGCTAGGGGAGCCCCATCATGATCATCCTGCCCATCGGCCCCGAATCCGAACCTGAACGCGCTGCGGCCCCGGCGTCGCGGCCCGCTCCGCTGCAAAGCACGCTGCGGGTCCTGGTCTACGGCTTTTCTCCCTCCGAACGGGAGTTGATCCAGGGCATCGTGTCGCTGTCGCAGCGCCGCCCGCTGCGTCTGGAGCTGACCCGCTCCGATGACGCCGACACCGCCGACGTCATCCTGCTCGACGGGGCGGACGCCAAGGTCATGGCCTGGGCCGCCAAAGCCAGCATGCTGGTGGGCAAGACCGTGATCCAGGTCGATGGCCAGAGCGCCCCCCACGGCGCCACCCATCTGCAGCGTCCCATCCAGTGGCCCAAGCTGCCCTCGCTGCTGCTGCACGCGATGGACCCCAACTCCCCCCTGCTGAGCACACGCCAGTCGCTGATTTCCACGTTCTGAAACGTCCCCGCCCGCGGGCGGCGCGTGCCGGCGCGGGCATACTGGGGACATGGCACACGAGCACCCGCACGATCATTCCCACGACGCGCACGACAAGGCTGCCGCTCACGGGCACGCCGGTCATCATCACCCCGCCCCGGCCAACTTCAACCGCGCCTTTGCCATCGGCATCGCGCTCAACACCGGCTTCGTGGCGGTGGAAGCCTGGTACGGCTGGCAGATCAACTCCCTGGCCCTGCTGGCTGACGCCGGCCACAACCTGAGCGACGTGGCCGGCCTGCTGCTGGCCTGGATGGCCGCCCTGGCTGCGCGCCTGCAGCCCGATGCGCGCCACACCTACGGCTGGCAACGCGCCTCCATCCTGGCCGCCTTCACCAATGCGGTTCTGCTGCTGGTCGCCATGGGCTCGCTGGGCTGGGAAGCCTTCCAGCGCCTGGGCTCGCCCGAGCCCACGCAGGGCTGGACCATCATCACGGTGGCGGCCATCGGCATCGTGGTCAACACCGCCACCGCCCTGCTCTTCCTGCGCGGCGGCGAGCACGACCTCAACGTGCGCGGCGCCTTCCTGCACATGGCGGCCGACGCCGTGGTCTCGCTGGGCGTGGTCATCGGCGGCGCGCTCTACCTCTGGCAGGGCTGGGCCTGGCTGGACCCGGTCATGAGCCTGGGGATCGCCGCCGTCATCGTCGTCGGCACCTGGGGCCTGCTGCGCCAGTCCCTGCATCTGCTGTTCGACGGCGTGCCCGAGCACGTGGACCTGCCCGCCGTGCAGGCCTGGCTGGCCGCACAACCCCGCGTGGCGCGCGTGGATGACCTGCACGTCTGGGCCATGAGCACCACACGGGTCGCCCTGACCGCTCACCTGGTGATGCCGCAGGGCCACCCGGGGGATGACTTCCTGCGCGAAGTGAGCGTAGGCCTGCACGAGCGCTTCGGCATCGACCACGCCACCCTGCAGACCGTGACGGCGCCGATGCTGCAGCACTGCCACGATCCAGGCCGCAGAGCCGTCGGCTGATCCTTCCCGACAGCACTCCAAAGCTATTTTTTTGATAGCAAATGGATCAGAAAATCCGACGACATTGAAGTGCCCATGCATCAGCGTTACCATGGGCCTGTCGATCCCGTGCCACGCCGGCGCAAGGAGGGAACATGGATTTTCTCGATTGGGTTCGCGGCCCGCTATTTGTCGCCTCCCTGCTGGTGTTCGTGCTCGGCGTCACGTGGCGCTTGTGGGTGCTCTGGCGCCTGCCGGCCAGCAAGCAGCCGCAAGCCCCCGCCCGCCAGCCCTTCGGCACGGCCGATGCGCTCAGCGCCAGTCTGGGCCGCATGCTGCCCCACCGCGGCTTCCACCCCAGTGCCACACTGGTCACCCTCAACCCCTATGTGTTCCACATCGGGCTGGCGCTGGTCTTCTTCGGTTACGCGCCGCACATCGCCTTCATCCAGCGCCTGACCGGCCTGGGCTGGCCCGCCCTGCCGGACATGGTGATGTACCTGGCCGCGGCGGCCACCATCGTCTCGCTGCTGCTGGCCATCGTGTTCCGCCTCTCCGACCCGGTGCTGCGCAAGATCTCGCGCGCCGATGACCACATCACCTGGGCGCTGACGCTGTTGCCGCTGATCACCGGCATGGGTGTGGTGGGCGAGCCGTCCAGCTCACTGCTGGCGCACGCCAGCCCGGTCTACCGCGACCCGCTGGCCATCCACCTGCTGAGCCTGGAGCTGCTGCTGATCTGGTTCCCCTTCGGCAAGCTGATGCACGCCTTTCTCGTCCTGCCCAACCGCATGCAGCTGGCCCGCTTCCTGGGCCGCCGGGGAGTACGCACATGATCGACATGGCCGTGTTCAAGCAGTTCCAGGAGGCCATCCGGCACCTGGGCGAGATGGCGCAACCCGAGGTGCTGGTCGACGAGCAGCGGCTGGCCCGCGCCAAGGCCGTGATGCACGACAAGACCGACCGCGCGCTGGCCCTCGATCTGGAGTCCTGCGTCAACTGCGGCTACTGCTCCGAGGCCTGCCACTTCTACCAGAGTACGCAGGACCCGAAATACACCCCCACGCGCAAGCTCGACCTGCTGCGGCGCGTGCACATGCGCGAGACCTCGGCCTTCGCCCCGCTGCGGCGCCTCTACACGAAGGACATCACGGTCGACGAGCTGCGTGAATGGCAGGAGCTGGTCTACGACAGCTGCACCGAATGCGGACGCTGCAGCATGGCCTGCCCCATGGGCATCAATATCGCGCGTGGTGTCAACGTCATGCGCGAAGCGCTGTCGCAGGCCGGCCTGGTGCCGCTGGAACTGATGGCCGTGGCGCAGGAGCAGGCCGGTCGCGGCACGGTATTCGGCGTCGGCCCGAAAGAGCTGGCAGGCTGTGTGCAGGCGCTGCGCACCCAGGGCATCACCATCCCGCTGGACGAGGCGCAGGCCGATGTGCTGCTGGTCACCACGGTGATCGACGTGCTGCTGTTCCAGGACGCGCTGGCCGCCACGGCGCGCATCCTCAACCACCTGGGCGTGAAGTGGACGCTACGCAGCGCCGGTTTCGAAGCGGCCAACTTCGGCCTGCTCTCGGGCAACGAAGCGCTGCAAAAGGCCGCCAGCCAGCGCCTGGTGGACGAGGCGCTGGCCATCGGCGCGCGCACCCTCATCCTGCCCGAATGCGGCCACGCCTACCCGGCCCTGCGCTGGGAAGGGCGGCTGGCCGATGGCTCCCCCCTGCCCTTCGAGGTGCTGGCCGCCTCCGAGTTCGTCGGCCGCGAAATCCAGGCCGGGCGCCTGCAGCTGCAGCCAGGCGATGGCAGTGCCAAGCTGACCTACCACGATGCCTGCAAGCTGGCACGCCACGGCGGTGTGATCGACGAACCGCGTGCGGCACTCCATGCGCTCGGTGCCGATTTCCGCGAAAGCACGCCCACGGCCGAGCTCAACTGGTGCTGCGGCGGCGGTGCCGGCGCTTTCCTGATCAACCGCGCCGCGCCGCTGCGGCACAAGGCCTGGGAAATCAAGCGTGAGCAGATCGAAGCCACCGGGGCCGACACCGTGGTGCTCTCTTGCGCCAGCTGTCGCCTGAACTTCATGGAAGCCGCCGAGATCGACCAGTGGCCCACGCGCATCGCCAGCCTGGTCGAGCTGGTGGCCGAGCAGCTGCCCTCCAGGCCCTGAGCTCAGGCAGCCACGTCCTTGGTGCCGGCATAGGCCTGCGGCCAGCTCAGCGTGTGGCCGGTGCTGGCGGCGAAGCGCTCCAGGTCTTCGGGCGTGTCGATGTCGATGCGGTAATGCCGGTTGTCGGTCTCGAACCACTGCACGCTTTCCGGATGCTTCTCGCGCCAGTTGCGGCAGGTGAGGTCGGCGCTGCCGGCCAGCCACTGCTCGCGCAGCGCGGCATCGAACATCACCGGGTTGCCGGGTGCCGTGCTGCCGTCCGCCGCGCTCACGCGCGGCACCACCATGGATTTCTCGCCGCGCTTGCGGTAGGCGCTGATCAGGGCGGTGATGTCCTGCGCCGTGATCAGGGGCTGGTCGGCCAGCGCCACCATCACGGCGTCGATGCGCGGCGACAGGGCCTGCAAGCCGATGCGCACCGACGAGGCCTGGCCCTCGTCGGGCGCGGGGTTGTGCACCAGGGTGATGGGCAGGTGCCGGATGGCGGCTTCGATGGCCTGGGCATGGTGGCCCAGCACAACCACCACCTCATCGACACCGGCGCCCGACAGGGCCACCAGTTGCCGCATGATCAGCGGCACGCCGCCGAGTTCGAGCAGCGACTTCGGCTTGCCCCCCAGGCGCGAGCCGGCGCCCGCAGCCAGCAAGACGGCGCCCACGGTCATGCGGCTGTAGAGGCCATTGGCTTTGAACATGCATCCCATACCCGAACTCCTTCAATAAGGCGTGATCACGCCGCCGCTCATCCCAATGCCTCGATCAGCCGGGGCAACACCGCCTTGAGGCTGGCCAGGTCGCCGGCCGGCGCCAGCAGATCCAGGTGCGGCAGGGCCGCCAACATGCCCTGGCTGACGGGCGCATAACCCGGCTGATTGCCCAGAGGGTTGAGCCAGACCACCCGCCGCGCACGGCGCCGCAGCTGCGCCAGGGCGCCCGACAACGCCGCCGGTTCACCCGTATCGTAGCCGTCGCTCAGGATGATGACGGCCGTGCGGGAATTCACGGTGCGCGCGGCATGTTCGCGGTTGAACTGCGCCAGGCTCTCGCCGATGCGCGTGCCGCCGGCCCAGCCCTGCGCCAGCAGGTGCAGCCGCTCCTGCGCACGCCAGGGGTCGGTATCGTGCAAGGCCTGCGACACCCCGGTGACACGCGTGTGGAAGATGAAGCTGTGCACGTCACTCAATTCAGCGCTGAGCGCGCGCGCCAGCCGCAGGTAGAAAAAGCTGTAGAGCACCATGGAGCGGCTCACGTCGATCAGCAGCACCAGGCGCGGGCGCACGCGCTTGCGGTCCTTCCACTGCAGGTGAAAAGGCGTGCCACCGCTGGCCACGCTGCGCCTGATGGTGGCGGGCAGGTCCAGGCGGCGGCCATGGCGCGCGCGCGCCTCGCGGCGCAGGCGGATGTGCTTCAACTGGCGGGCGAACTGCCGCATCAGGGCTTCGATGTCCAGCGCGTGCTCGCGTTCGGTCAGCGCGCGGAAATCGGTGGAGCTCAGCACCTCCTGCCGGCTGGCGGTCTGGCGCGGCCGGATGTCCTCGCTGTCCTCGGTGGGCGCGCGGTCACCGGCCGGACCCTGCGGCTGGTGGCCGCTGAGGAAACCGCTGTCGCGCCGCTCCGGGCGTTGCCACTTGTTGGCGGGCAGGAACCAGGTATCGAACAGTGTGTCGAAACGCCGCCACTCTTCGGCGCGGCCGCACAGCAGGGCCCGCAGGCTCCAGCGCAGCATGTCCGGATCGAGCAGGCCCACGCGCTCGGCCGTGCGCAGCACTTCGACGCCGTCACCGCCGCCCACCGCAAAACCATTGGCGCGCAGGAAACCGGGGAAACCCGCCAGGCGCGTGCTGGCCAGCGCTTCCAGCGCCGACGCGTCCGTGCTCAGCATGCGGCCGCCAGCCGGGCGACGACCTCGCGCGTGAAGGCCACGCGGTCGTCGCGCGTCTTGATCAGGGCGCCCAGTGTCTGCAGAATGCGCTCGGCACCGTCCTTCTCGATCACCGTGATGCCCAGCCGCAGCAGCGCGGCGGCCCAGTCCAGCGTCTCGGCGATGCCCGGTTTCTTCTGCAGCTCCATGCGGCGCACGCTCTGCACGAAGGCCACCACCTGTGCGGCGAGCGCCGCCGGCACGCCGGGCGCTTTTGCGTGCACGATGGCGAGTTCCTTGTCGTAGTCCGGGTAGTCGATGTAATGGTAGAGACAGCGCCGGCGCAGGGCGTCCGACAGCTCGCGCGTACCGTTGGAGGTGATCACCACCAGGGGCCGGGTGATGGCGCGCACCGTGCCGAGTTCGGGGATGGAGAGCTGGAAGTCCGAGAGCAGTTCCAGCAGATAGGCTTCGAAGGCCTCGTCAGCGCGGTCCACCTCGTCGATCAGCAGCACGGGGGCTTGCTCGCAGGTGATGGCCTCCAGCAGCGGGCGTTTGAGCAGGTAGCGTTCGGAGAAGATGTCCTGCTCCTTCTGCGCAATGCCACGGTCGTCGTGCTCCAGCAGCTTGATGGCCAGCAACTGCCGCTGGTAGTTCCATTCGTACATGGCCGCATGGGCGTCCAGGCCTTCGTAACACTGCAGGCGGATCAGGCGCGTATCGCGCAGGGTTGCCAGCACCTTGGCCACTTCGGTCTTGCCGACGCCGGCGTCGCCTTCGAGCAGCAGGGGCCGCTCCAGGTCCTGCATCAGCATCAGCGCCGCCACCAGGCCCGGTTCGGCGATATAGCCAGCGCGTGCCAGGTCCTGCTGCCAGGCAGCCAGCTCCTGCGCACGCGAAACGCTCATGCCCTCTTCGCCGAGAACAGCGACTTGAACCAGTCCTTGATCACAGCCCAGGCCAGGGCGAGGGCATTCAGCTGCGTCGGTTCAGGAGCCGCCGCCGGGGCACCCCCGCCCGCCGACGCAGACGGCCCGCCGGGCCCGTTCGCCTGCAGGGCCTGCACCTTGGCCGCGAAGTTGTCGGCAAACTGCTTGAGCACCTGGTCGGCCACCGAGTTCATCATGCGCCCGCCAAAGGCGGCAGCCTTGCCGCTCATCGACACCTCGCTGTTGCCCACGAGGTTGCAGGCTGTGTCGCTCACCGCCTCGATGCGCGCCGTCAGGTCCATGGACGCGCCGGAACTGCCGGTGGAGTCCGTGCCCTTGCCGATCAGGCGCAGGGTGCGGCTGGTCGCGTCGATGGCCTTGACCTCCACCTCGCCGCGAAACGACATGCTGGCCGGCCCGAACTTGACCGCCACCGTGCCCTTGTAGTGCTGCGCATCGGTGCGTTCGGTGATGCGCGCGCCGGGCATGCAGCTGGCCACGCCCTCGATGTCCTGCAGCAGCGTCCAGGCCGTCTGCGCCGAGCCGGGCATGGGGAAGGTTTTTTCCAGTGTGACGTTCATGTACTTATCGTTTGTTGATGCCCAGCGCCTGGCACTGCTGCCAGACACGGTAGGCGCTGTGCGGCATGTCCATGTGGGTCACCCCCAGGTGCGCAAACGCGTCGATCACCGCGTTGCTGAAGCAGGGAATGCCGCCCACGTGCGGCGATTCGGCCACGCCCTTGGCACCGATGGGGTGGTGCGGGCACGGCGTCACCGTGTGGTCGGTCTCCCAGTGCGGCGTCTCCATGGCGGTGGGCAGGAAGTAGTCCATCAGGCTGTTGCCCAGGTGGTTGCCGTTGTCGTCGAAGGGGATCTGCTGCCCGAAGGCCACCGCAAAGGCTTCGGTCAGGCCGCCGTGGATCTGGCCTTCGATGATCATGGGGTTGATGCGGGTGCCGCAGTCGTCCAGCGCGTAGAAGCGACGCACCTTGCTCTCGCCGGTGTACTTGTCGATGTCCACCACGCACAGGTAGGTGCCGAAGGGGTAGGTCAGGTTCGGCGGATCGTAGTAGGACACGGCGTTCAGGCCCTGCTCCATGCCGGCCGGCAGGTTGCCGGTGTGCGAGACCAGGCAGATCTCCTTCATGGTCTTGTGCTGGCCGGGGTTGCCCTTGACGGTGAAGCGGTCGATCTCCCATTCCAGGTCGCCCTCGGCCACTTCGAGCAGGTGGGCCGCGATCTTCTTGGCCTTGTCCTTGATCTTGCGCGCGGCCTGTGCGGTGGCCGCGCCCGACACCGGCGTGGAGCGCGAGCCCCAGGTGCCCGCGCCATAGGGCGACTTGTCAGTGTCGCCCTCCTCCACCACGATGTCGCTGGCCGGCAGGCCCAGCTCGGTGGCGATGATCTGCGCGTAGGTGGTCGCGTGGCCCTGGCCCTGCGTCATGGTGCCCAGGCGGGCAATCACGCCGCCGGTGGGGTGCACGCGGATCTCGCAGCTGTCGAACAGGCCGATGCCCAGGATGTCGCAGACCTTGGTCGGCCCGGCGCCGACGATTTCGGTGAAGGTGGCCAGGCCGATGCCCATCAGGGTCGGGCTGTTCGGATCGGCACGCTTCTTCGCCTGCTCGGCGCGCAGGCCCTTGTAGTCCACCGCGTCCAGCACTTTCTCCAGCGCCGGGTGGTAGGCCCCGCTGTCCAGCGTCCAGCCCAGCGAGGTGGTGTAGGGGAACTGCTCGGACTTGACGAAATTGCGCCGGCGGATCTCGGCCTTGTCGATGCCCAGCTTCTGCGCCAGCACGTCGATCATGCGTTCGATCAGGTAAACCGCCTCGGTCACGCGCAGCGAGCAGCGGTAGGCCACGCCGCCGGGCGCCTTGTTGGTGAAGACCGCGTCCACGCGGCAATAGGCGTTGGGGATGTCGTAGGAGCCGGTGCAGATCGAGAACAGGCCCGCCGGCAGCTTGGTGGCCGAGACGTGCGAGTTGAAGGCGCCGTGGTCGGCCAGGGCGGTGAAGCGCAGGCCCTTGATGCGGCCGTTCTTGTCGGCCGCCAGCTCACCCACGCCGTGGTAGTCGCGCGCAAAACCGGTGGTGGAGATGTTGTCTATGCGCGACTCGATCCACTTGATCGGCACGCCCGTCACGATGGACGCGACGATGGCGACCACGTAACCCGGGTAGATCGGCACCTTGTTGCCGAAGCCGCCGCCGATGTCGCCCCCGACCACGCGGATCTTGCTTTCCGCCACGCCCGAGAGCATGGCCAGCACGGTGCGCACCAGGTGCGGGGCCTGCGTGGTCATGTAGACCGTCAGGTAGCCGGTGGCCTTGTTGAAGGAGGCCACGCAGCCGCAGGTCTCCAGCGGGCAGGGATGCACGCGCGGGTTGAGGATCTCCTCGCGCACCACGATCTCGGCGTTCTTGAAAGCCGTGTCGGCGGCCGCCTTGTCGCCGGCCTCCCAGGTGAAGATGTGGTTGGGGTGGGTGCGCGGGCCGTGGCTCAGGTCCTTCTTGTCGACGATGTCCTCGCGGATGATGGGCGCGTCCTTGTCCAGGGACTTCCTGGGGTCCACGATGGCCGGCAGTTCCTCGTAGTCCACCTCCACCAGGTCGGCGCCGTCGGCGGCGGCGTAGCGGTCGGTGGCCAGCACCATGGCCACTTCCTGCATCTGGAAACAGACCTTCTTGTCAGCCAGCACGGCCTGCACGTCGCCGCCGATGGTGGGCATCCAGTGCAGGTTCACCGGCTTGAGGTCGTCGGCGGTCAACACCGCGATAACGCCCGGGCAGGCCAGCGCCTTGCTCTTGTCGATCGACTTGATGCGGGCGTGCGCATAGGGGCTGCGCACGATGGCGCCGAACAGCATGCCCGGCAGCTTGATGTCGTCGACGTAGGTGCCCTGGCCGCGGATGAACTTGGCGTCCTCCTTGCGCAGCAGCGAGGTGCCCATGCCCTGCAGCTTGTCTTCGCGTTCCTTCAGATCAGACATATTGCCCATGTGAATCTCCGGTGTGTTCGGTGCGTTCGTTGTGTGTGTGACAGCGGGGGTGCGCGTCAGGCCGTTGCGGTGGCCGCCAGCTTCTTGGCGGCGGACTGCACGGCCTTGACGATGTTCTGGTAGCCCGTGCAGCGGCACAGGTTGCCGGCGATGCCGTAGCGGATGTCCTGCTCGCTCGGGTTGGGGTTCTCCTTGAGCAGCCGGTAGGCGCGCGTCATCATGCCGGGCGTGCAGAAGCCGCATTGCAGGCCGTGCTCCTCGTGGAAGGCCTGCTGGATGGCGTGCAGCACGCCGCCCTGCTCCAGGCCCTCGACCGTCAGCATGTCGGCGCCCTCGCACTGCACCGACAGCACCGTGCAGGACTTGAGCGACATGCCGTCCACGTCCACCGTGCAGGCGCCACAGTGCGAGGTCTCGCAGCCGATATGCGGGCCGGTGTGCAGCAGCCGCTCGCGCAGGGTGTGGATCAGCAGCTCGCGCGGCTCCACTGCCGTCTCGACCTTCTTGCCGTTGAGCTGGAACGACACCGTTTGTGTTTTCGCCATGTTCTGTCTCCTGTGTTCTTCTGGTTCAGGCCTTGGCCGCGCGCTCGTACGCCTTCTGCAGCGCGCGCCGGGTCATCTCGCCGCACATGGCCCGCTTGTAGTCGGCGTCGCCGCGCTGGTCGGGCGCCGGGTCGCAGATGCCCATGGCCAGGCGGGTCGCCTCGTTCAGGCTGGCGTCGTTGATCTGCTTGCCAACCAAGGCAGCCTCGGCGGCCGTGGCCTTGAGCGGCGTGGCGCCGACGTTGGTCAGCGCGATGCTGACTTTGGCGACGGTGTTGCCCTTCATCTGCAGCATCACGGCCGTGGCGGCGGTGGCGAAGTCGCCGGTCTTGCGCTTGAGCTTCTGGTAGGCGTAGCCGCAACCGGCGGCCGGCACCGGCACCCGGACCTGGGTCAGGATCTCGCCCGGCTCCAGCAGCGTGGCATACATGCCGAGGAAATAGCCGTCGGCCTTGACCACGCGCTCGCCCTTCGGGCCCTGCAGCACGAAAGAGGCGTCCAGCGCCAGCATCAGGGCCGGGTGGTCGTTGCCCGGGTCGCCGTGCGAGATGTCGCCGCCGATCGTGCCCTTGTAGCGCACCTGCGGGTCGGCGATCAGGCCGGCGCCCTCGACCAGCAACGGCACCTTGTCGGCCAGCAGCTTGGAGTTGAGCAGGTCGTATTCGGTGGTCATGGCCCCGATGCGGATCTCGTTGCCCACCTGCGCGATGCCGCGCAGGTCCGTGATCTTGCCCAGGTCGATCAGGTGGGCGGGCTGGGCGAAACGCAGTTTCATCATGGGCAGCAGGCTGTGGCCGCCGGCCAGCAGCTTGGCGTCGTCACCCAGGGTGGACAGCAGCTTGAGCGCCTCCGGCACCGTGCGGGGGCTGTGGTAATCGAATGGGACTGTGATCACGTTGTCTCCTTTGTTGGGTCTCAAAACCTCTCGGAGAGTGAATCTAGCGCCGACGCATCCGGTTTTGGCGCCCATGCAATCAACCGTCGTCCCGCTTGCACGAATGGCAGCCGACGCGCACGAACGTGCATGCGGCACGCACATCCCTACATAAGCCGCCGCTGATGCCGGCGGCCCGGTGCCTTCAGTTACGCACCGGGGCCGGATCGACCAGGCCGAGATGCTCCAGCAGCGTGGGGGCGCTGGAGCGCGAGACCGGGATCTCCACTGGCGTGGGGCCCATCATGCGCAGCGTCATGCGGCCGTCGTCGCGCACGATCTCGTCCACGTGCGAGAGGTTGACGATGTAGCTGCGGTGCACGCGCAGGAACAGCTGCGGGTCCAGCCGGCCTTCCAGGTCGCCGATGTTGAGGTTGCAGAACTGGCTGCCCTGCCCCGTGTGCACCCAGGTGTAGTGGCCTTCCGAGCGGATGAAGGACACCGAGGGCACGTCCACCAGCAGCACGCGGTTCTGCTTGATGGTGGGAATCTTGCGCAGCAGGCGACGCTCGGCGGCCTCGCCGCTGTCGCGCCCGCGGGCAACCCCCTCGGCCTCGGGGCTCACCACGTCGGTGATGTCGTAGAACACCAGGGTGTAACCGGTGGTCGCACCCTGCATGTCGCCGATCTTGGACACCTTGATCAGCAGCATGCGGTCGGGGATGTTGATCATCATCGCCATGGGCGGCGCGTTGTTCACCGGGCACTCGGCCTGGTCCAGCAGGAACTTCACCTTGTTCTTGGCGGCGTCGGGGTGAAAGTCCAGCACGTACTTGTCGAAGGGCAGCTTGTCCTGCACCGGCAGGCTGCGCCGCGCAAAGTCGTTCATGCCCACCACGTGCAGCGCCTTGTCCAGGTGGATCACGCCGACGTCGAAACGCTCCAGCAGGTAGAGCCAGGAATTCGGGTTGGCCGCGGGGGCAGCCGACATGGGACAGCTTTTCATGGTTGCAGCATTCCTTTGGGGGCAGCCCGGCAGGCCCGTCATGGCCGGCGTGCTCGTGCCGGCTGGCGGGCGCTCATGCAACGCAGCTGCGTTTCATTCACGAAGCCGGCGTGTTCGTCCTGTACGTACTAGAGTAAACACGCCGAGTTGCGGCCGAGTGTCTTACAGCGTGCGCGCAGTGAACATGGTGTTAACCCGCGTGCCCGATAGATTTCAACTAAGAATCCGGTAGCCAAATTCCGATGAACCTGTCCCCGCACCCCCACTGGCTGGCCCGCAGCATCGGCTCGGCCACCCTCACGCCCGCCCTGCTGGTGGTCCTGGTGGGTTTCACGCTCTGGGCACTGGGCCGGGACTCCGCTATGTTGGGTAGCGCACAGACATGGCTGATCGCACTGACCCTGCTCGCCGTGGCCGCCGGCTGCGCCGCGCTGGCCTGGGTGCGCCCGCAGCGCGCCGGCCTCTCGCCGCCGCACGTCATGCTCTCCCTGGGGTTCGGCGGCATGCTGCTGGGCCTGTTGTGGGACGTGCTGCAGACCGGCCCCGCGCGGCTGGAAAGCCTGTGCAGCCAGTCGGCGACCCTGGGCTTTTATGACAGCCTGCTGCTGCACATCGAATTCCTGCCCGGCATGCACGCCGGCATGCTGGCCGGTGGCCTGCTGGCCATCCCCAGCCTGCGCGTGCTGCGCCCGCACTGCGGCCGTTACCTCTGTTCACTGCTCGCGCAGAACCTCATGTGTTCGGGCTGGATGCTGATCGGCATGACGGCCGGCGCCGTCTGGCTGGCGCGATGGCAGCTGGGCAGCAGCACCAGCACGCTCAGCGGCATGCTGGGCGGCATGTTCGTGGGCATGACCTGGGGCATGGTGCTCAGCGTGGCGCTGTATCGCGGCTTCTTTGCCTGGCGCCAGCGGGCGGCACCGCCCCTCAACGCGGATACATCTGCCTGATCATCGCCCGGTCGGTCGCCGACAGCTGGGCGTTCTGGTTGGTCGGCCCGCGGCCATCGGCAAACAGCTCCCCGTCGAACGCGTACAGCATGATGGACTTCGGGTCGAACCGGGTCGCCTTGATCCCCTTGGGCGAATACTTGAACAACACGTTGTCGCGGATCCCTTCTTCGTCCCAGTAATTGGGCGGGCCCTTGAAATACTTCATCACCGCGGCCTTCTCCCACTTGCGCTCGAAGGTGGGCGACTGGTGCTCATGGATGCAGCCCAGCGCGTGCCCGAACTCATGCAGGATCACGGCGCGGTCTTCCACGGGGTCGGAATCGTCACGCACCCAGCCGAAGTTCATGGTGGGCTGATGCAGCGGGAAATAGCTGGCGTTGAGCGCGTCGCGCCCCACGGCGGACCAGGAGCCATCGTCGGCGTAGAAAGAGATGCGCACCTCGGCCGGCCCCTTGGCCATGAACTTCAGCTTCACGTTGGCGTGCTTCTCCCACTCCTTCGCCTGGGTCCGCACTTTCTTCTGCATCTTCGCGCTGCCGTCCAGGAAGCGGCAGCGCAAGTTGCATCCCGGCGGCCACTTCTTCGAGGTCATCACGGCCATGCGGGCCACTTGCCCGACCGCGTCCGCCCCCAGCTTCTTCGCCCCGCCCGCCGCGGCCACCAGTTCGCCGCGCAGCGCCCGGCGGACATGCCGCTCCGGGTCGAGTGCGTCGGGAATGATGCGTTCGAAGCAGATGTGCGCGCGTCGCACCACAGCCTGCAGGGGCACGCCCTCCGTGGATGCGGTGGCGTTCTTTCTTTTCTGGGCCATGTCGTTCCTCCTTGGGGTTCCCCGGGCTCGCGGCCAGGGGCTGCCCGCAGTATGTGAACGTGCCCGCCACCTGTCAATATGCGCGGGCGAGCCGCCATCAGGCCAGGGCCGCCCCCTGCACGGACGGCGCATCTGGGCTAAAGTCAGCGGCACATTCCACTCACCGCTGCAGCCCATGAACCGACTCGCCGACTTCCCCATCACCCGCAAGTGGCCCGCCCAGCACCCTGAGCGCCTGCAGCTCTACTCGCTGCCCACGCCCAACGGCGTGAAGGTGTCCATCATGCTGGAAGAAACCGGCCTGCCCTACGAGGTGCATCTGGTGAACTTCGGCTCGAACGACCAGCTCTCGCCCGAGTTCATGAGCCTGAACCCCAACAACAAGATCCCGGCCATCATCGACCCCAACGGCCCGGGCGGTAAACCGCTGGCCCTGTTCGAGTCCGGTGCCATCCTGGTCTACCTGGCGGCCAAGACCGGCCAGTTGATGCCGGCCGACGACGCGGGCAAGTACGAGACGCTGCAGTGGCTGATGTTCCAGATGGGCGGCATCGGCCCCATGTTCGGCCAGCTCGGTTTCTTCCACAAGTTCGCCGGCAAGGACTATGAAGACAAGCGCCCACGCGACCGTTACGTGGCCGAGTCGCGCCGCCTGCTCAATGTGCTGAACCAGCACCTCAAGGGCCGCGACTGGATCATGGGCCGGCAGTACAGCATTGCCGACATCGCCACCTTCCCCTGGGTGCGCAACCTGCTCGGTTTCTACGAAGCCGGCGATCTGGTGGGCGCCAAGGACTTCCCCGAAGTCACGCGCGTGCTGGCGGCCTTCGTGGCACGGCCGGCCGTTCAGCGCGGCCTGAACATCCCCAAGCGCGACTGAGCTGATGGGCCGGTCCGCTGCGGTCGGCGCCGGCAGCAACAACGCTGCTGCGACCAGGGACATTGCGCTTTTTTGGGGTCAGGGGCGCAATCCCCATTAAAGTGAACCCCGCCTCCATGCCGTCACGCAGGCAGCGCTGCTGCCTGCGTAACCCTACTTCAACACAATTCCAGAAAGGAGCCATGAGATGGATATTCCCGAGCGCGATGGCGATGGTTATCTGACCGACATGAACGCCTGGACCCAGGACATTGGCGTGGCCATGGCCGAAGTCGACGGTTATGAACTCGACGACACCAAATGGACCCAGATCCTGAAGGCCCGCGAGTATTACGATGAATTCGGCAGCGTGCCCCCGATCCGCAAGTTCGCCAAGTACTTGGGCGAAGATCAGAGCGACATCTTCAAACGCTGGATGACCGGGCCGATGAAACCGATCACCAAGTACGGCGGCCTGCCCAAGCCCACGGGCTGCGTCTGATGCTCTTCGTGCCGGCGCGTGCCGGCAGCCCCCGCGCCTAACGCCCCATCAGCGCCTGCACGTGCGCGGCCGTGCCGCTGGCCAGGCCTTCGAGGCTGTAGCCGCCTTCGAGCACCGAGACCACACGCCCCTGGGCCGTCTCGTCGGCCACCTTCATCAGCTCGCGCGTGATCCAGTGGTAGTCCTCGTCGGTGAACTTCAGGCCGCCCAGCGGGTCCAGGTGGTGGGCGTCGAAACCAGCCGAGATGATGAGCAGCTCGGGCGCGAACTCGCGCAGTGCGGGCAGCAGCACGTCCGTCATGGCCGCGCGAAAGGCGGCCGAGCCCGTGCCGCGCGGGAAAGGCACGTTGACGATGTTGTGGGCCACGCCCGTCTCATGCTTCGCACCCGTGCCCGGGTAGAACTGCCCCTGGTGGCAGGAGCCGTAGAACAGGTCCGGGTCGTCGTAGAAGCTGTTCTGCGTGCCGTTGCCGTGGTGCACGTCGAAGTCCACCACCGCCACGCGCTGCAGGCCATGCTGCGCGCGCGCGTGCAGGGCCGCAATGGCCGCCTGGTTGAACACACAGAAACCCATGGCCTCACCGGCCTCGGCATGGTGGCCGCAGGGGCGCGTGGCGCAGAAGACGTTTTTCGCCTCTTTCTTCACCACGTCGTCCACGCCCGCGCAGGCCGCGCCCACGCAACGCATCACCGCCTCCAGCGTGCCGGGCGACATGATGGTGTCGCCCGCGTCCAGGGCGCGGTAGCCCTGCTCGGGCGCCATCTCCTTCACGGTCTCCACGTAGTCGGGTGTGTGCACGTGCAGCACCTGCTCGAAGGTGCCCAGGGGCGCATCGCGCCAGACAGCATCGGCAAAGGCCGGGGTCTTCAGCGCGGCCAGCACGGCTTCCAGGCGCTCGGGGGATTCGGGATGGTGCGGACCGGGCTTGTGGTTGAAGCAGGCTTCGTGGGTGTAGATCAGGGTGCTCATGTTTTTTGGTCTCTGCTCAATATCAATGTCTTACAGCCGCGCTGCACGGGACTTCACTATTCAAAATTTGATGATTTAACGGCGATAGCTCGCAAAACCTCATTCACAAATTTGACAGAAGAATTCATCTATCAGAAGATGTCACATCACATGCCGCATGGAATGCGGTATGCACATTGATTTCGTTTCGCGCACGAAATTCGAACTCACCACGGACAGAACATAAAGCATACGGGCGACTCGTTCAAATTGCAGGGAAGGCTCGCAAAATGATGTCACACTTTTTGCTTCGCAAATTAGTCATCACAGGAATCTGCCTTGCTCTAGGCGGTTGTAGTTCTTTATCTGGAAGCGCTCCAGCTCCAGCTCCAGCTCCAGCTCCAGCTCCAGCTCCAGCTCCAGCTCCAGCTCCAGCTCCAGCTCCAGCTCCAGCTCCAGCTCCAGCTCCAGCTCCAGCTCCAGCTCCAGCTCCAGCTCCAGCTCCAGCTCCAGCTCCAGCTCCAGCTCCAGCTCCAGCTCCAGCTCCAGCTCCAGCTCCAGCTCCAGCTCCAGCTCCAGCTCCAGCTCCAGCTCCAGCTCCAGCTCCAGCTCCAGCTCCAGCTCCAGCTCCAGCTCCAGCTCCAGCTCCAGCTCCAGCTCCAGCTCCAGCTCCAGCTCCAGCTCCAGCTCCAGCTCCAGCTCCAGCTCCAGCTCCAGCTCCAGCTCCAGCTCCAGCTCCAGCTCCAGCTCCAGCTCCAGCTCCAGCTCCAGCTCCAGCTCCAGCTCCAGCTCCAGCTCCAGCTCCAGCTCCAGCTCCAGCTCCAGCTCCAGCTCCAGCTCCAGCTCCAGCTCCAGCTCCAGCTCCAGCTCCAGCTCCAGCTCCAGCTCCAGCTCCAGCTCCAGCTCCAGCTCCAGCTCCAGCTCCAGCTCCAGCTCCAGCTCCAGCTCCAGCTCCAGCTCCAGCTCCAGTGGCGATGAAATTCACCTTCGCAGCGGACATGTTCTTCGCCGCGAACAGTAAGAACTTACGACCTGAAGGCATAGCTCAGCTCGACTTGTTAACTCAGAAGATGGCCGACTTGAAGCTGGAGGCCATCATCGCTACGGGCCACGTTGATGCCAACGAAGTTTCAGGCAGTGCACAAAGAATGCGTTTGTCGGTAGACAGAGCCGAAGCAGTCAAACGTTACCTGATATTCCGAGGAGTTCAGAGCAATTTAGTATTTGTTGATGGCAAAGGCGCGACACAACCCATCACTAGCGGCCCGGCGGATAAAGATCGGTTCAAAAATCGACGCGTAGAACTAGAGATCGTCGGCACACGAATAAAGAGCGCCGCCACACCTGAAGAGTTGGCGCCCCCAAAAGGGGTCGTTGCTGTGCTGTTTGCAACTACTCGGAAGAAATCCGGCGACAACGATCCATACCGGTACTTCACGTCAGATGAATCAACAGAAGTAGACCTACTCACTCGAGGTCGTGTTTTTGTGAGCATCCCCCCTGATCGTAGAAAGGGAGAAATCTCAGAGCCTGGGTTCTTCATGGCAACACTCGAGAAAATCACCAGCAGCAGCGCAGCAAGTTTTCTTGGGATGACACCGGTCAAAGCCGCGAACCCCAAAACAGACTTCGCATTTGCCGGAGCCGTTGAGGAATTCAATCCTGAACAATTTCAAAAAACCCTCAGAAATTCTCTTGACCGAACCGATAGCAAACAAGCCATCGTTTATGTTCACGGGTTCGCCAACAGCTTCAAGGATGCAGCATTTAGAACAGCACAGTTCACCTACGACTTGTCTGACGAATCCTATGTCGTAGTGCCGGTCCTATTCAGTTGGCCCTCTGATCCTGCTGGCTTCAATTACATCGGTGCTACTGACAGATTGTGGTCTGCAGGCAAACAACTCGCAATTTTCTTAAAAGAACTGACCGATAACACCGGAGTGGGAAAGATTCACATCATTGCCCATAGCAAAGGAGCACAGGTGCTTGGGATAGCGTTAGATCAACTGCGCGCCCCGAACCTGCTCGCAGATTCAGGCAAGGACGCATCCCTCGTTCCGCTGTTTAATCAGATTATTTTGGCCGCGCCTGACATTCGCGCGGCTGATTTCGAGGCGTTGGTGATGCCCGCCGTAGCAAGCCACCACAGAATTACCAACTATGTATCGTCTAACGATGCAGCACTACGGATGTCCAAAAAAGCCAATTCTGGCGAGCGTGCTGGCGATTCTGGACAAGGACTACGTTTGGTCGCTGGAGTTGAGACTATCGACGTCTCATCTGTTAATTATCGACCTGGCGGTCATTCAAGCTTCGCAGATTCCCTTAGCGTGCTATCCGACATCCGACAGTTACTCAAGGGAATACCTCCAGAAAAAAGAGGACTGCAGCATATAAAGCGAAAAAATCTAGGGTTCTGGATCCTCCCAAAGTAGCGTCCAAGAATCCTTCATTTCGGCAACGACCGGTAAGCCTCTGCAAAGCTAGATCTACTCATGGATCACGATTGGCTCCCCATCAATCCCAATCACGTCCCCGGCTCCAAACGGCTTCAGAGTGCTTACTCTTCATTCCTCCAAGTCACCCCACCCACTAACCTTGCTGAACAGCACCTCGCCCGTCGGGACGTGGATGACACGCACCACACCGCCCGGCGGGTCCGTGATGCTCTTGGCGGCCAGGGACACGGCCAGCTCCCGGCTGGCCAGCAAGGAACCATCGCGCACGTTGGTGCGGGGCAGCGATGCCACGATGGGGGAGGAGCTTTCGATCTTGTAGGGCAAGGTGTGCATGGCAAGCTCTCATGGATGGGTTCACGCTCGAAAAAGATAGCTTCCCATGGGAGTTTTACAAGCGTATGTGCAAAGCCCCAAAACTTCTCATCGAGATGTAAGTCCTGAGACGAATTGCCTATCGCCTGTCACGGCGCTGCCATGTGGGCGTTACGCTTCGAAGCATCAAAACCCCACCCCTGCCCTCTCAAGGCGAGTCCGGGGACCGCACGAGGACGACCCCGCGCGCCTCGGCGTTGACCCGCAGCTGGCAACTGTCGCTCACTTCCCGCCCTTGCAGGCTGTTGCAGCGCCAGAGGGCTTCGGCGTGTTCGGCCTGCACCTCCTGCCGCAACTCGCTTTTCTGCAGGGAGCCGCGCACGACCTGGTAAAAAACCAGCAGCATGGCCACCAGCGCCAGGATGGCCACGACCAGGGGCCAAAGCCGCGGCCGGCCCTTGACTGCCAGGCGGTCTTCCTCGGCCTCCTGCAGCAGATCGAGCCGCAGCGCGGCAGCACCCGCGATTCTGAGGCTCGACGCTGTGGCATCGGAGAAGTGGGGATCCATGGGCAACTCTCGTGTCAGCCCGCGCAGCACGAACCGTGGACCCAATGTACAGTGCTTCGGCCACCTTGTGGGGCCGCCCAGCAAGATGGCAGGGCATGAGCCATGGCGCTTTAACAGAGCCAAGCTGCCTGCTGCGCAAGCCAGAAGCACGTTTCTCTTTGTCGCCCCAGTTATGGGGCCCCTCAGGCGCAGTAACCGGGCAGCGTCAGCTCCGCCCTGAGCCCGCCCCGGCCGGCAAGACCCAGCCGCACCTCGCCTTGGTAAAGACCGGCCAGTTCCCGCGCGATGTCCAGGCCCAGGCCGGTGCCGGGGGTGCGCTCGTCGGCGCGCACGCCGCGCTCGAAGACCCGGCTGCGCTCGGCTTCGCTGAGGCCGGGGCCATCGTCTTCGATGCTGATGCGCAGCTGGCCGTCGGCATGGCCGGCGGTGATCTGCACCTGGCAACGCGCCCACTTGCAGGCGTTGTCCAGCAGGTTGCCCAGCATTTCCTGCAGGTCCTGCGACTCGCCGGCGAATTGCAGGCCGGCCGGCAGCGGCGCCACGGTGATGAGCAACTCTGGCCGGTCTTCGCGCCGGGCGTGGACCTTGCGCATGACACGCACCAGCCCTTCCACCACGGGCGCCACCTCGGTGCGCAAGCCGGTTATGCCGGCGCCGGACGCACGGGCGCGGCCCAGGTGCCAGTCCACCTGATGGCGGATGCTGGCCACCTGCTCCTGCAGCTGGCTGGCCCAGGCGCTGCGCTCCGAAGTCTGGTCCGTGGCCAGGTTGCCCAAAACGGCCAGCGGGGTCTTGATGGCATGGGCCAGGTTACCTGCCATCTGGCGCGCGCGCTTGACGACCTGTTCGTTCTGGTCGAGCACGTGGTTGAAGTCCTGCACCAGGGGATCGACCTCGGCGGGGAAGGCGCCGCTCAAACGTTGCTCGCGGCCCTGGCGGATGGACAGCACGGCCGCCTGCAGCTTGCGCAGTGGCAAGAGGCCCAGGCTCACCTGCGCCCAGGCCGCGAGCAGCAAGGCCATGCCCAGCACCGAGAGCGAGAGCGCCAGCTGGCGCGAGAAGCTGGCCACGGCGCTCTCCAGCTCGGCCCTGTCGGCGGCCACGGTGAGGCGCCAGCCCGGTGTGGCCTGAGCGGCGCTGCCCTGGTCTGCGGTGACGAATTGCACGCGGCGCTCCAGCGCCAGCAGGCCCTGCCCGTCGGGCCCCGGAATCTGGTGATGATGCAGCTCGCCACGGCCCAGATCATCGGGGGGCAAGGCCAGTTCGCTGTCCCACAGGGAACGCGAGCGCAGCAGCGGGCGGGCGGGTGACGGTGCGGCGCCGGCCGGGTCCAGGGCCTCGATCTGCCAGTACAGGCCCGAGTAAGGTGTGTGCCAGCGTGGGTCGCTCAGGGGCATCTTGAGTTGCGGGCGTTGCTGTGCGTCGGGCTCCAGCGCGGCGGTGAGCTGGTCCAGCTGGCGCAGCAGCTGGGTGTCGAACTGCGCGGTGACATGCGTGCGAAACAGGCTGGAGATCAGCAGGCCCGCGCCCAGCAGTGCCAGGGCCACCGCCACCAGGGTCAGGCCCAGCAGGCGCCAGCGCAGGGAGCGTGCCCAGGCCTTCATGCGGCTGCGGCCGGGCTGGCCGGTACGTTGAGGCGGTAGCCCAGGCCGCGCACGGTTTCGATCATGGCGGCGGGCAGCTTCTTGCGCAGGCGCGCGACGAAGACCTCGATGGTGTTGGAGTCGCGCTCGAAGTCCTGCGCGTAGAGATGCTCGGTGAGCACCGTGCGCGAGACCAGCTCGTTGGGGTGGTGCATGAGGTAGGACAGGAGCTTGAACTCCTGCGCGGTCAGGTTCACGGGCTGGCCGTCCAGCGTGACCCGGCCGCTGCGCGTGTCCAGCGCCAGTGGGCCGCAGGCCAGCAGCGCGGAGGACAGGCCGCTGGCGCGGCGGATCAGGGCGCGCACCCGGGCCAGCAGCTCTTCGGTATGGAAGGGTTTGGTGAGGTAGTCGTCGGCGCCGGCGTCGATGCCGACCACCTTCTCGTGCCACTGGTCGCGCGCGGTGAGGATGAGCACCGGCGCGCTCATGCCTTCGCTGCGCCAGCGCTTGAGCACGCTCAGGCCGTCGAGCACGGGCAGGCCCAGGTCGAGCACCACGGCGTCGTAGGCCTGCACGCCGCCCTGGACCCAGGCGTCGCGGCCGTTGTCGGCCTGGTCCACGGCGTAACCGGCATCCAGCAGCACCTGGCGCAATTGCGCGGCCAGCGTGGCTTCGTCTTCGACCAGCAGCACGCGCATCAGTGTCTGCCCTCGCGCCGTTTGATGAGCTCGGCGGTCTTGGCGTCGACCTTCAGCCTGAGCAGGCTGCCGCCGCTTTGCAGGATCTTGAGTTCGTAGATCCAGAGGCCCTTCTCGCGTTCCAGCTCCACCTCCAGCACGTTGCCGGGGTGGTCCCGGGCCACGCGCTCCAGCACCACGTGCAGGGGCAGCACTTCGCCGGCCCGCAGGGCAGCGCGGGCGCGGTCGTGGTCGCCGTCGGCCAGGCTGGCCAGCGGCGTCAGGGCCGCGGCGGCAAGCAGGGTGGCGATGGCGAGGGTGGTGCGCATGGGGGGATGACCTGATGGGGGATCTTATTCCCGTGATGCCCTCATTCTGCGCAGCGAAGCTGAACGGCAGATGAACGACGGCTTCAGCCTGGGTACAGGCAGCGGGGCGCACCATCAACGCCATCCCGAAACCACCCACAAGAAACAGGAGTTGCCCATGAAGAAATTGCAAAACGGGTCTGCCGCCGTCGGGCTGGCGCTGATGTTGATGCTGCAGCCGGCCCAGGCGGCGGACACCAGCATGGCGCAGGAGCTGGCCCGCTGGAACGCGGCAGCTGGTTCACCCGGCAACGCGGCCCGGGGCCAGGTCTTTTTCGGCAGCAAGCACGGCGGCGACTGGTCTTGCGCCTCCTGCCACGGCACGCCGCCCACTGGCCAGGGCAAACACGCCAGCACGGGCAAGACCATCGCCCCGCTGGCGCCGGCCTTCAACCCGCAGGCCTTCACCGACAGCGCCAAGGTGGACAAGTGGCTGCGCCGCAATTGCAAGGACGTGCTGAGCCGCGAATGCACGGCCGCCGAGAAGGCCGACGTGCTGGCCTACCTGGCCAGCCTGAAACCCTGAGCCCGCTGGAGCAACACCATGCAAGCCCCAACGCAAACCCGAACACTCAAGCGCACCCTGCCGGCCCTGGCCCTGCTGCTGGGCCTGACCACCGCCGCCTTGGCCGACAGCGGAAACCTGAACCCGCGCCAGATGCTGCCGAGCTACCAGCAGGAATGCGCGGCCTGCCACCTGGCCTACCCGCCGGGCCTGCTGCCGGCGCGCTCCTGGGGCCGCATCATGAACGGCCTGGACCAGCACTACGGCACCGACGCCTCGCTCGACGCGGCCACGGTGCAGCAGATCGGCCAGTGGCTGCAGGCCAAGGCCGGCACCACCAAGCGCGTGAGCGCGGAGCCGCCACAGGACCGTATCACCGAATCAGCCTGGTTCCTGCGCAAGCACCGCAAGCTGGACGCGCCCGTGTGGCAACACGCCAGCGTCAAGAGCGCGGCCAACTGCGCGGCCTGCCACACCCGCGCCGAGCAGGGCAGCTTTGACGAGAGCCAACTTCAATTCCCCCGCGGCCTGGACGCGCGCTACCGCCGCGCCTTCCAGGACTGATGAACCCGAACCGGAGTGACCTCATGAACACCACCTCCCCCCACACCACCCTAGCCGGCACCACGCCACGCCAGGCCATCGCAAGCCGCCGTGTCATCGACGCGCCCACCCGCATGTTCCACTGGCTGTTTGCCCTGTGCTTCGTGGGGGCCTACCTCACGGCCGACGGCGAGCGCCTGCGCCTGGTGCACGTCGTGCTGGGTTACAGCATGGCCGGCCTGCTGGTCTTTCGTGTGCTCTACGGCCTGTTCGGCCCGCGACAGGCGCGCCTGTCCCTGCTCTGGGGCAAGGTGGCAGCCGCGCCGGCCTGGCTGCGCAGCGTGAAGGCGGCCTGGTCTGGCAGGGGCCAGACCACTGCGCCGGTGAACTGGCGCCAGGGCCAGTACCTGGCCATGGCGATGACCGTGGTCGCCCTGCTGGCCGTGGTGCTGCCGCTCACGCTGAGCGGCTACGCGGCCTTTCACGAATGGGGCGGCGAGTGGCTCGAAGAGATCCATGAAGCGATGGGTGAATTCATGCTCGGTCTGGTGCTGGGCCACCTGGCCTTCCTGCTGGCCCTGAGCGTCTTGCGCCGCAAAAACCAGGCCACGCCCATGCTCACCGGCCGCATGGAAGGCAAGGGGCCGGACCTGGCCAAGCGCAACCACGCCTGGCTGGCCATGCTGCTGCTGGCTGGCGTGCTCTCCTACTGGGCCTGGGAATGGCAGCAGGCACCCAACACCGCGTTGAACCAGGTCAACTGCAGCAGGGATCGGCACGCCGATGACTGCTGAGGGTCCTGATTTCCTCAGTGTCTACTCGCGCTGCGTGAGCGAGTCGGGCATCAACCCGCGCCATCTGGTGCTCGAAATCACGCAAGAGGTTTTTGCAGCTTGACGCCCGCACAACACCTCGCTAGTATTACATTCGTAATAACAAGCAGATCACCATGCACACGCTCAAACTGACCCAGATCGGCAACTCCGTGGGAGCCATCTTTCCCAAGGAGTTGCTCGCCAGCTTGCGCCTGGAAAAGGGCGACGAGTTCTATGTGACGGAAACGCCCGACGGTCTGCGCATCACGCCGCACAACCCTGAATTTGAAGCGCAGATGCGCCTGAGCCGCGACGTCATGAAAGAGCGCCGAGCCGTCCTGCGCGAACTGGCCAAGTGATGACCTGGCGCTGGCTTGACGCTGCGGTCCTGACCGCCGTGCACGACATGCAATTGGCGGAACATGGCGGCGGAACCGGCATACGCGATGCGGGTATGTTTGAATCAGCCCTGGCCAAACCCAGGCAGCTGGCGGTTTACGGCAAGCCGGATGTGTCAGCACTGGCGGCCGCTTATGGCTATGGCATCGCCCGCAACCACCCCTATGTGGATGGCAACAAGCGCACCGCATTTGTCGCCACCGAACTTTTCTTGCGGCTCAATGGCTGGCAACTCATGGCTACAGACGCCGACTGCGTACTCACCATGCTGGGCGTGGCGGCCGGCGATCTGAGCGAAGAGCAGTTCGCCGACTGGGTTCGCCAGCATGTTGAACCGCGCCCAGGCGGCAAGCCCTGAGACCGGTAGCCAGGCCATCCCCCGGATCGCCGACGGTACAAGACAGAAACCCCGCCTCCTGCGCACGCAAGAGGCGGGGTTTCACTTTCCCGCTTCAGCCAGCCCGCCTGTCGCTCAGACCTTGTCGAAGCTGAACTGCCCCGGGTTCTTGATGGGGTCCACGTCCACGGCAATGACGTCCTTGGGCGCGAACCTGCCTTCCAGCAGAAGCTTCGAGAGCGGGTTCTCGATGCGCTGCTGGATGGCGCGCTTGAGCGGCCGGGCGCCGAACACGGGGTCGAAGCCCACCTTGGCCAGTTCGGCCAGGGCCTTCTCGGACACCTTGAGCGCCAGCTCCATCTTGCCCAGGCGGTCCTGCAGGGCCTGCAGCTGGATGCCGGCGATGCTGGTGATGTGCTCGGCGTCGAGGGCGTGGAAGACCACGGTCTCGTCGATGCGGTTGAGGAACTCGGGGCGGAAGTGGTTCTTCAGCTCGCCCCAGACCGCGTCCTTCACGTCTTCATACGGCTCGCCCACCATGGCCTGGATCAGGTGCGAACCGATGTTGCTGGTCATCACGATGACGGTGTTCTTGAAGTCCACGGTGCGACCCTGGCCGTCGGTCAGGCGGCCGTCGTCCAGCACCTGCAGCAGCACGTTGAACACGTCCGGGTGGGCCTTCTCCACCTCGTCGAGCAGCAGCACGCTGTAGGGCTTGCGGCGCACGGCCTCGGTCAGGTAACCACCCTCCTCGTAACCCACGTAACCCGGGGGCGCGCCGATCAGGCGAGCCACGGAATGTTTCTCCATGAATTCGCTCATGTCGATGCGCACCAGATGGTCCACGCTGTCGAACAGGAAGCCGGCCAGCGCCTTGCACAGCTCGGTCTTGCCCACGCCGGTGGGGCCGAGGAACAGGAAGGAGCCCGTCGGGCGGTTCGGGTCGGACAGGCCCGAGCGTGAACGGCGGATGGCGTTGGCCACGGCCGAGATGGCTTCGTCCTGGCCGACCACGCGCTCGTGCAGTTTCGTTTCCATCTGCAAGAGCTTGTCTTTCTCACCCTGCATCATCTTGGCCACGGGGATGCCGGTGGCGCGGCTCACCACCTCGGCAATTTCCTCGGCGCCCACCTGCGTGCGCAGCAGGCGCGGCGCGCTGCCCTCACCCTGCCCCTGTTCGCGGGCCTGGGCTTCCTTGAGCAGTTTCTCCAGCTCGGGCAGCTTGCCGTACTGCAGCTCGGACACCTTGGCGAAATCGCCCTTGCGGGTCAACTCGCCGATCTGCACCTTGAGCTTCTCGATGTCTTCACGCACGTGCTGGCTGCCCTGGGCCTGGGCCTTTTCGGCTTTCCAGATTTCGTCGTAGTCGGCGATCTCCTTCTGCAGCTTGCCGATTTCTTCCTGGATCAGTTCCAGGCGTTTTTGCGAAGCCTCGTCCTTTTCCTTTTTCATGGCCTCGCGCTCGATCTGCAGCTGGATCAGGCGGCGGTCGAGTTTGTCCATGACTTCGGGCTTGGAGTCGATCTCGATCTTGATCTTGGCCGCGGCCTCGTCGATCAGGTCGATGGCCTTGTCGGGCAGGAAGCGGTCGGTGATGTAACGATGGCTCAGCTCGGCCGCGGCCACGATGGCCGGGTCGGTGATGTCCACGCCGTGGTGCACTTCGTATTTCTCCTGCAGGCCGCGCAGGATGGCGATGGTCTGCTCCACCGTGGGCTCGCCCACCAGCACCTTCTGGAAACGGCGCTCCAGCGCGGCGTCCTTCTCGATGTACTTGCGGTATTCGTCCAGCGTGGTGGCGCCGATGCAGTGCAGTTCACCCCGCGCCAGCGCGGGCTTGAGCATGTTGCCGGCATCAATGGCGCCCTCGGCCTTGCCCGCGCCCACCATGGTGTGCAGCTCGTCGATGAAGAGAATGATGCGGCCTTCGTCCTGCGAGACTTCCTTCAGCACGGCTTTCAGGCGTTCCTCGAACTCGCCGCGGTACTTCGCGCCGGCCAGCAGGCCCGCCATGTCCAGCACCAGCACGCGCTTGTCGCGCAGGGTCTCGGGTACTTCGCCGTTGACGATGCGCTGGGCCAGGCCCTCGACGATGGCGGTCTTGCCCACGCCGGGCTCGCCGATCAGCACGGGGTTGTTCTTGCTGCGGCGCTGCAGCACCTGGATGGCACGGCGGATCTCGTCGTCACGGCCGATCACCGGGTCCAGCTTGCCGGCGCGGGCACGTTCGGTCAGGTCCAGGGTGTATTTCTTGAGAGCTTCGCGTTGACCCTCGGCCTCCGGGTTGTCCACGGACTGGCCGCCGCGCACGGCGTCCACGGCGGCTTCCAGCGCCTTGCGGGTCAGGCCGTTGGCCTTGGCCAGGTGACCGATGTCACCCTTGTTGTCGGCGGCGGCCAGCAAAAAGAGTTCGCTGGCGACGTACTGGTCGCCGCGCTTGATGGACTCTTTCTCGGCGGCCTGCAAGAGGCTGACCAGGTCACGGCCGACCTGCACCTGCTCCTGGCCCTCCACTTGCGGCAGTTTCTTGACGGCGGCCTCGGCACCGGCCAGCAGGCCGGCCACGTTGACGCCGGCGCGGGCCAGCAGGGCCTTGGGGCCGTCCTGCTGGCGCAGCATGGCCACCAGCAGGTGGGCCGGTTCGATGTAGGCGTGGTCGTTGCCCAGGGCCAGCGTCTGCGCTTCGCCCAGGGCTTCCTGGAATTTGGTGGTGAGTTTGTCGATCCGCATGAAATCCTCCGGTTGCAGCCCAGCTTTGGGTGCGTTGACTGAATTTCAAGGGCTGGGGCCGGGAATGATTTTGACGGATATCAAAACCAGAGCAAGGAGCCGCAAAACCTTGGCCTAGAATGACCCCGCGACGGCTCCCCGGCTTCGTTGATCCATGGTACGGAGCGGGGTGTCGCACTTCATACAAGCGCCGCGGCCTGCGCCAGCGGAAACAGAAAACGGTGAAGGGAGGAAACATGTCTGGATCGAAGTTCGTGCGCGCGCTCGCGCTGGTGGGCCTGGTGGTACTCGGACTTGCCGCCTGCAACCGGGGCCCCGGCTCCTCCCTCAAGATCACCCCGCAAGACCCGGCCTGGAGCCGGATCATCAACTCGCACAGCGCGGGCCTGCTTTCGCGCAAGGACAAGATCCGTGTGGTCTTCTCGGGCGACGTGGTCTCCGCGGACCGGGTCGGGCAGAGCGCCACCCGGCATCTGGCGGCCTATCCGGCCATCAAGGGCAACGCGGTCTTCGCCAGCACGCGCGAGATCGTGCTGGCGCCGGAACAGGACCTGGAGTCGGGCCGGGACTACCGCCTGACGGTCAAGCCGGCCGGCCTGCAGGGCGTGGACGCCGGCGTGAAGGACTACGAGTTCGTGGTGCAGACCCAGCCGCGGCAGTTCGAAGTGCAGATGGCCGGCCTGGCCACCGACCTGAAGCACGAGGGCCGCATGCAGCTGCGCGGCACCGTGGTGACGGCCGACGTGGAAGCGGCGGTCGACGTGCAGAAGGTGCTCAAGGCCCGCTTCCAGGGCCAGCCGCTGGCCGTGGAATGGCAGCCCGCCCCGGACGCCCGGCGGCACGAGTTCACCGTCACGGGCATCGAGCGGCAGCAGACCGCGCACGAGCTCTCCATCGAATGGGCCGGCCAGAGCCTGGCGCAGAACACCACGGGCCAGAGCCAGATCGAGATCCCGGCGCGCAACCAGTTCAAGGTGCTGCAGGCGCGGGCCGTGCAGAACGACAACGAACAGTACGTGCAGCTCACCTTCTCCGAGCCGCTGGACGCGCGCCAGAACCTGCGCGGCCTGGTGGAGCTGAGCTCCGGCCGGTCGACCCACCGCGTCGAGAACAACGTGATCAAGGTCTATCCCGAAAACGGCGCCGAAGGCGAGGTGCAGGTGACGGTGGCCGCCGGCCTGCGCACGGCCCGGGGCGACCGGCTGCTCTCCGGCTTCCAGCAGGCGCTGACCTTTGCCAGCATCAAGCCGCAGGTGCGTTTTGTGGGCAAGGGCGTGATCCTGCCCGAGAACAAGGTGCTCAGCGTGCCGATCGAGGCGGTGAACGCGCGCTCGGTGCGCGTGACGGCCTTCCGCATCTACGACAACAACGTGGGTCAGTTCCTGCAAGTCAACAAGCTCGACGGCCAGCAGGAGCTGGGCCGCGTGGGCCGCTACCTCTGGCGCAAGACCATCACGCTGCCCGCCACGCAGGCCAACCGCTGGGGCCGCTACGCGCTGGACGTGACCGAACTCTTCGACAAGAACCCGGGCGGGCTGTTCCGCCTGACGGTCTCGATCGGCCGCGCCGACTCGACCTACGCCTGCCCCGGCACCGACGCCGACGCCGAAGAGGCGACCATGGAGTCGCCGCTGGTGAACGAGGAGGACTTCGGTCAGCGCGAAGCCAGCAGCTGGGACTTTGCCGAGCAGTACTACGGCGAGGGCGAGCAGGAGGGCTGGCACGAGCGCGAGAACCCCTGCAAGAAGAGCTACTACCGGTTTTCTGAGCGCACGCGCGCCGCGCGCAACCTGCTGGCGTCGAACATCGGCCTGCTGGCCAAGCGCGACCAGAACGGCAAGATGCTGGTGGTGACCACCGACCTGCGCACGGCCCAGCCGCTGGCGGGCGTGAAGGTCACGGCCATGAACTTCCAGAACCAGCCGGTGGTGAGCGAGGTATCCAACGGCGAAGGCCTGATCCACTTCAACCTCAAGACCGCGCCTTTTTTCCTGCTGGCCGACAAGGGCGGACAGAAGGGTTACCTCAAGGTTGCGCAGGGCACGGCCCTGCCGACCAGCCACTTCGACGTGGGCGGCGAGAAGGTCAGCGCCGGCCTGAAGGGCCATATCTACGGCGAGCGCGGCGTCTGGCGCCCGGGCGACGACATCTTCCTCACCTTCGTGCTGCAGGACAGCCACAAGACCCTGCCGGCCAACCACCCGGTCACGATGGAACTGCGCAACCCGCAGGGCCAGCTGGTGCAGACGCTGACCAACACCGCCCCGGTGGGCGGCTTCTACAAGTTCGCCATGAAGACGGCGGACGGCGCACCCACCGGCGACTGGACGGCCAAGGCCATCCTGGGCGGCACCAGCTTCAGCCGCAGCGTGAAGATCGAGACGGTGATGCCCAACCGGCTCAAGATCGACCTGGACGTGGGCGCCGGCAAGCTGGCGGGCAGCACGCCCCTGAAGGGCCAGCTGGCCGCCCAGTGGCTGACCGGCGCCACGGCCGCCGGCCTGAAGGCCGAGGTGAAGATGCGCCTGAACCGCACGGCCACGCGCTTCGAGCGCTACGCCGACTTCGCCTTCGACGACCCGGCACGCGAATTCAACGCCGAGCCCGAAACCATCTTCGAGGGTGAACTCGACAACGATGGCAAGACCACGTTCGAACACGCGGGCAGTTCTGCCAAGGAGGCGCCGGGCATGCTGAGTGCCACGCTGACCACGCGCGTGTTCGAGCCGGGCGGCGCCTTCAGCATCAACCGGCAGACGGCGCCCTACTCGCCCTTCGACCGCTACATTGGCATGAAACTGCCCAAGGGCGACGTGGCGCGCAACATGCTGCTGACCGACAAGCAGCACACGGTGGAGATCGCCAGCGTGCTGGCCGACGGCAAGCCGGCGGCAGTGCGCAACATCGAGGTCACGCTCTACAAGGTGGAGTGGAAGTGGTGGTGGGACAAGTCCGGCGATTCGCTGGCGCAGTACGCCTCGGCCTCCAGCAACCGGGTACTCAAGAAGGACACCATCACCACCGCAGCCAACGGCCAGGGCACGTGGAACTTCGAGATCAAGTACCCGCAGTGGGGCCGTTACCTGGTGCGCGCCTGCGACCTGGACGGCGGCCACTGCACCGGGCAGACCTTCTACATCGACTGGCCGGCCTGGGCCGGTCGCGCCCAGGAGCAGTCCGGGCCGGGCGCCAGCGTGCTGACCTTCAACGCCGACAAGGAGCAGTACGTGGTGGGCGACAAGGCGGTGGTCCAGTTGCCCGAGGCCAGCCAGGGCCGCGCGCTAGTGACGGTGGAGAGCGGCAGCGCCATCATCGAGGCGCGCTGGATCGAGTTCCAGAAGGGAGCGACGCGCTTCGAGGTGCCGATCACACGCGCCATGGCGCCCAATGTCTACGTCAGCGTGACGCTGATCCAGCCGCACGCGGAGAAGAAGAACGACCGGCCGATCCGCCTGTACGGGGTGATCCCGCTGCTGGTGACGGACCCGCAGACGCGGATCAAGCCGCAGATTGCGGCGGCCGAGGAATGGAAACCCGAGTCGCGCGTGGCGGTGGATGTCTCCGAGGCCTCGGGCCGCGAAATGACCTACACCCTGGCCGTGGTGGACGAGGGCCTGCTGGGCCTGACCAACTTCAAGACGCCCGAGCTGCACGAGCAGTTCTACAAGCGCGAGGCGCTGGGCGTGACCACCTGGGACCTGTTCGACGACGTGGCCGGCGCCTACGGCGCCGAACTGGAACGCCTGCTGGCCCTGGGCGGCAGCGATGCCGGCAAGGCTGAGGAGGCCAAGAACCGCAAGCGCTTCCCGCCGGTGGTCAAGTACCTCGGGCCATTCAGGCTCAAGGCCGGCGAGAAACGCCGCCACGAGCTGACGCTGCCGCCCTATGTGGGCGCGGTGCGTGCCATGGTGGTGGCCGGCGAGGCCGGGGCCTATGGCTCGGCCGAGAAGTCGGTCTACGTGCGCCAGCCGCTGATGATCCTGCCCACGCTGCCGCGTGTGGTGGGGCCTTGGGAGGACATCACGGTACCGGTGTCGGTCTTCGCCATGGACCCGTCGATCAAGGAAGTCACGCTCAAGCTGGAGGCCGATTCGCGCTTCCAGCTGATCGGGGGCGACACGGTCAAGATCCAGTTCAGCCGGCCCGAGGAGAAGCTGGGCCAGCTGCGCATCAAGACCCAGCCGCGCCTGGGCAAGGGACGGCTGCGCTTCATCGCCACCAGCGGCGCACACCGCGCGCAGGCGGACGTGCACCTGGAGGTGCGCAGCCCCAACCCGGCCACGACGCGTGCGCAGACCAAGATGATCGCCCCGGGCGAGACCTGGGAGAAGATCGTCGCGCCGCACGGCCTGCCGGGTACCAACACGGTGACGCTGGAGATGTCGGCGGTGCCGCCGCTGAACCTGGAGCAGCGGCTGAACTACCTGATCCGCTACCCGCACGGCTGCATCGAGCAGATCACCTCGGCCGCCTTCCCGCAGCTTTTCCTGCCCTCGCTGCTCAAGCTGGAGGATGCGCGCAAGAAGGAGATCGAGGCCAATGTGCTGGCGGCGATCGACCGGCTGCGCGGCTTCCAGCTGCCCAACGGCTCCTTCGCCTACTGGCCGGGTGACTTCGGCGGTTTCAGCGGCTTCGATACGCGCAACGCCTGGTCCACCAACTACGCGGGCCACTTCCTGGTGGAAGCCGGCAAGCAGGGTTACACGGTGCCCTCGTCCATGCAGAGCGAATGGGTGCGCTTCCAGAAGCAGGCCGCACAGACCTGGAGTGGCAGCAGCGGCACACCCGCGCTCGACCAGGCCTACCGCCTCTACACCCTGGCCCTGGCCGGCCAGCCCGAAGTGGGCGCCATGAACCGCCTGCGCGAATCGGCCAACCTGCCCTCGACGACGCTCTGGATGCTGGCCGCGGCCTACAAGCTGGCCGGCATGACCGATGCCGCCAACGACATCGTCAAGGCCGACCGCCTGATGCTGCAGGATTACGCCGCGCCCGACGGCACCTTCGGCTCGCGCCTGCGTGACAGCGCCATCGTGCTGACCGGCATGGTGACGCTGGGCCAGAGCGAACGCGCCCGCCCGCTGGTGGACGACATCTCGGCCCAGCTGAGCAACGACAGCTGGCACAGCACGCAGTCGGTGGCCTATGCACTGATGGCCATGTCGCGCTAC
>NZ_KQ483358.1:2085112-2202101 GCF_001432305.1 Curvibacter sp. PAE-UM | reverse complement strand
CGCCGGGCGGGCGCACGGAGCGCCTGCGCGCGGGCGCGCCCGTGGACACGACCGAGCTCAAGGACTTCCCGCTCCAGGGCGCACCGGTGCGCGTGAAGAACACCTCGGACCGGCCGCTGTTCGCCACCCTGCTGGTGCGCGGCACGCCCAAGCCCGGCACCGACGAGGCCGCCTCGTCCGGCCTGGCGCTGGAGGTCGACTACCGGACGGCCGACGGCGGCCCGATCGAGCTGGACAAGCTGCCCCAGGGCCAGGACATCGTGGCCGAGGTCACGGTGCGCAACACCACGGCCCAGCGCATCGACAACATCGCGCTGACGCAGATGGTGGCGGCGGGCTACGAGATCCACAACGAGCGCATGGACGGCGCGGACACCGCGGGCACGCGCAGCAAGCCGGCCCAGCGGACCAGCCCCTTCTTCCTCGGCTCGCGGGCCGAGACCACGGGCCGCGTCGAGCACCTGGACATCCGTGACGACCGCGTGCTGCGCTACTTCGGCCTGAAGCCCGGCGAGAGCATCAGCTTCAAGACCCGGCTGACCGCCGCCTACCTGGGACGCTTCTACCTGCCCAGCCAGACCGTGGAGGCCATGTACGACGCGACCAAGCATGCGCGCACCAAGGGCCAGTGGGTGGAGGTCGTGCCGGCGAAATGAAAGCCTGGCTGTGGCGCCACCGGCGCCGGACCCTGGCCGCGGTTGCCGCCCTGGCGATCGCGCTGGGCGTCTGGCGCAGCCTGCCCGATCCGCTGTTCGAACAGCCGCTGTCCAGCGTGCTGCAGGCGCGCGACGGCACGCTGCTGGGGGCACGCATCGCCGATGACGGGCAATGGCGCTTTCCGCCCACGGATCAGGTGCCGCAGAAGTTCCGGCGCGCATTGATCACTTTCGAGGACAAGCGTTTCGAGCAGCACCCGGGCGTCGACCCGCTGGCGCTGGCGCGGGCCATCCGCCTGAACCTGCAGCAGGGCCGCGTCGTCAGCGGCGGCAGCACGCTGAGCATGCAGGTGATCCGCCTGGCACGCGACGCGCGTGATCGCGGCTATATCGAAAAACTGGTCGAGTCCCTGCTCGCCCTGCGGCTGGAGCTGGGCTACAGCAAGGCCGAGATCCTGGCGCTGTACGCGGGGCACGCGCCCTTCGGCGGCAACGTGATCGGGCTGGAAGCCGCCGCCTGGCGCTATTTCGGCCGGGCGCCGGACCAGCTCTCCTGGGCCGAGGCCAGCACGCTGGCCGTGCTGCCCAACAGCCCGGCGCTGATCCACCCAGGGCGCAACCGCGACAAGCTGCAGGCCAAGCGCGACCGCCTGCTGCGCCAGCTGCATACCCAGGGCGCCCTGGGCGAGATGGACCTGGCCCTGGCCCTGCGCGAACCGCTGCCGGTCGAACCGTTGCCCCTGCCGCAACAGGCCCCGCACCTGCTGGAAACGCTGCGTGCCCAGCACCCGGGCACCTACCGCTTCCACAGCACGCTGGACGCGCGGCTGCAGGCCGCCGCGACGGCCCTGGTGCGCGAGCGCGCCGCCGCCCTGGCGCGCCAGGACATCCACAACGCGGCGGCGCTGATCGTGGACCACCACAGCTTCGAGGTGCTGGCCTATGTGGGCAACAACGAATGGGCGGTGAACAACGAGCGCGGCCATGCGGTGGACCTGATCCGTCGCCCGCGCAGCACGGGCAGCATCCTCAAGCCCTTCCTCTACGCGGCCATGCTGGATGCCGGCGAGATCCTGCCCGGCACGCTGGTGGCCGACGTGCCCACGCAGTACGGCGGCTACATGCCGGAGAACTTCGACCACGGCTACCGCGGCGCGGTGCCGGCGGAAGTGGCGCTGGCGCAGTCGCTCAACGTGCCCTCGGTGCGCATGCTCAAGCAGCACGGCGTGCAGCGCTTCCACGAATACCTGCGCCAGTTCGGCATGAGCACCCTCACCCGCAAGCCGGACGACTACGGCCTGACGCTGATCCTGGGCGGGGCCGAGGCCACGCTGCGCGACGTGGCGGCCATGTACGCCAACATGGCCGACATCGCGCGCAAGGACGGCCCGGCCGCGCCCATCCACTACCGCCGGCTCAAGCTGCTGGCCGACGGCGACAGCACCGGCGGCAAGGTCGCCGAGATCAGCCCCGGTGCGGCCTGGCTCACGCTGCGCGCGCTGCTCGAAGTGGCGCGCCCCAACGAGGAGGGTTACTGGAAGAGTTTTGCCAGCAGCCGGCGCATCGCCTGGAAGACCGGCACCAGCTGGGGCCTGCGCGATGCCTGGGCCGTGGGCAACACGACGCGCCATACCGTGGCCGTCTGGGCGGGCAACGCCAGCGGCGAAGGCCGCCCGGGCCTGACCGGGGCCACGGCGGCGGCCCCCATCCTGTTCGACCTGTTCAATCGCCTGGAGCCGGCCGGCTGGTTCAACCCGCCCGCGCAGCATCTCAAGGAGGTGGAGGTCTGCGCCAACGATGGTTACCTGGCCAACGGCAATTGCGAGACCGAGCGGCAATGGGCGCCGCGCGACAGCCACTTCGACCAGCTCAGCCCGCACAACATCCGCGTGCACCTGGACCGCACACGCCGCCAGCGCGTGGACAGCGGTTGCGAGCGCGTGGCCCATATGGTGCAGGCCAACTGGTTCGTGCTGCCGCCGGGACCGGAATTCTTCTACCGCCGGCACCATGGTGACTACAAGGTGCTGCCGCCCTACCGCAGCGACTGCGCGGGCAGCGGCCCCTCGCGCGCGCCGATCGAGTTTCTCTACCCCACGGCGGGCACGCGCATCTATATCCCGATGGACCTGGCCGAGACGAAAAGCCGGGTCGTGTTCGAGGCCGTGCACCGCGAGCGCGAGACCACGCTGCACTGGCACCTGGACGATACCTACATCGGCAGCACGCGCACCTTCCACCAGCGCGCGCTGGACATCCCGGTGGGCACGCACAGCGTGACGGTGGTGGACCCGCAGGGCAACCGCCTGTCGCGCCAGTTCGAGGTGCTGGCGCAGGAGCGCTAGCGCGGGGCTTTCAGCGCGTCCTGCGAGAAGCCGGCGACGCGTTTGTAGTTCTCGGAGATCTGGCGCAGCTCTTCCTGGCTGATGAGGTCGTCGATATGGCGGAAGGGCTTGCCGCCGCTGAGTTCATCGACCTTGATGTTGATGAGATCGGGCGGCGCCGTGCGGTTGGTCTGGACCACGCGGGCGGTGGGCTCCACGCGGGCCTGGTCGTAGACCTGCAGGGCGGCCTGCGCATCCGGTGTGACGGCCAGCAGTTCGGCCAGCGTGCGCGCGTCGATCAGGCCCTGGGCGGCGCCGTTGGAGCCGCGCGGGTACATGGGGTGGGCAGCGTCGCCCATGAAGGTCACGCGATCAAAAGTCCAGCGTGCCACCGGGTCCTTGTCGACCATGGGGTACTCGAGGATGTGCTGGGCGTTGGCGATGAGGGCGGGCACGTCGAGCCAGTCGAACTTCCAGTCGGCGTAGATGGCCTCGAAGTCGGCCTTGTTGCCGGGGCGGTTCCAGTCGTTCATGGACTCGCCCTCGTGCTGGATCTCGGCCATCCAGTTGATGAGCTGGTTGCCCTGCCCGTCCACGTTGTCGACGATGGGGTAGATCACCATCTTGCCGGTGTGGATGGAGCCCACGCGCATATAACTCTTGCCCGTCAGGATGGGCTTGTGCACGGTGACACCGCGCCAGGTGTTGATGCCGGCGAAGGCCACCTTCTCGTCCGGATAGAACTGGCGGCGGATGGTGGAGTTGACGCCGTCACAGGCGATGACGATGTCGGCCCGCACGCTGGGGCGCTTGTTCCCCTGGACATCGACGAAGTGCACGGTGGCACCCATGGCGTCCTGCTCGACCCCCGTGCAGCGGTGGTCGGTATGGATGCGCTGCGGGCCGATCTGCTGCAGCGCCTCCTCGTACAGGATGCGGTGCAGCTTGCCGCGGTGGATGCCGACCTCCGGGTGGGGATAACCGGCGTGCCGCCCGCGCGGCTCCTTGTAGATGTACTGGCCGTAGCGGTTGAAGAACACGCTCTCCAGGTTCTCGATGCCCACGGCCTCCAGCTTGCTTTGCACGCCCAGTGCGGCCAGCTCGCGCATGGCGTGCGGCAGCAGCGTGATGCCCACACCCAGCTCCTTCACCTCGGGCACGGCCTCGTACACGTCGCAGGCGATGCCGCGCTGGTGCAGGGACAGGGCCAGGCCCAGACCGGCAACGCCCCCGCCCACGACGGCGATGCGGGTGCCCTGATGCAACTCGCCCATGGGCTTACTCCGCCTTGATGCCGTTGCGCCGGATCACGTTGCCCCAGCGCGGGTAGTCCTTGTTCACGATGGTCATGAGCTCCGCCGGGGTGGAGGATGCCGCGTCCAGGCCGGCCTTGCCCAGCACCTCGCGCACTTCGGGCAGCTTGAGGATGGCAGCGATCTCGCCGTTCAGGCGTTGCTGCACAGTCGCAGGCGTCTTGCCCGGCACGAAGAAGGCGTACCAGAGGTCCACGTCCACACCCTTGGCGCCCAGTTCCTCGAAGGTGGCCACGTTGGGCGACACCGGGTGGCGCTTGGGGCTGCCCACGGCCAGGGCGTTGAGCCGCCCGCTGTTGACGAAACCCTGCGCCACGTGCACCGGCAGGAAACCCACGTTGAGTTCGCCCGCAAGCAGGTCCGTGGTGTAGCCGGCCGAGCCGCGGTAGGGCACGTGCAGCATGAAGGTCTGCGTCTGCACCTTGAAGAGTTCCATGGCCATGTGGTGCGGCGTGCCGACACCGGGCGAGCCGTAGCTGATGCTGCCGGGCTTGGCGCGGGCCTGGGCCAGCAGGTCTGCCAGGGACTTGATGCCGGTCTTGGGGTTGGCCACCAGCATCAGCGTGCCCCAGGCCGCCATGGAGACGGGGGCAAAGTCCTTCACCGGGTCGAAGGGCACGTTCTTGTAGAGCTGCGAGGCCATGAGCATGGTGTTGGCGCCCATGAGCACGGTGTAACCGTCGGGGCTGCTCTTGGCCACCTGGTCGGCGCCGATGTTGCCGCTGGCGCCCGGCGCATTGGCCACCACCACGGGCTGGCCCAGGCGCTCGGACAGGCGCGGCGCCACGGTGCGGGCGATGGTGTCCATGCCGGTGCCCGGCGTGAAGGGCACGATGATGCGCACGGTCTGCGCGGGCCAGGTCTGGGCGCCGGCAGCGCCGGCCAGCAGGAGCAGCCCTGCGAACAGATGCTTGATCGTCTTCATCTCGGTCTCCTCGTCTCGTGGATTACTTCAGTTTGAACACGGTTTCGGCATTGGTCTGGAAGAACTGGCGCTTGTGCGCCAGCGGCATGTCCATGGCGTCGAGCAGGTTCACTTCATCGGGTGCGTACTGGTAGGGATAGTCCATGGCGTACATCACACGGTCGGTGCCCATGAAATCCTGCGTGAACTTGATGGCCTGTTCCCAGGCCACGCCGCTGTTGGTGATGTAGAAGTGCTCGCGCAGGTACTCGCTGGGGCGTTTTTTGATGGGCTGGATGCTCGGGTAACGCTTGGACTTCACCGTGGCCTGGTGCATGTAGTCCAGGCGGTAGGCCCAGAAAGGCAGCGCCTCGCCCATGTGGCCGAGGATCATGCGCAGCCTGGGGAAACGGTCGAACACGCCAGCCGTGATGATGCGCATGGCGTGCAGGCCGGTCTCCACGCCGAAGCCGTAGATGGCGCCGTCCAGCCCGCATTCCTGGAAGGGCTGCAGCATGCCGGGCGGCAGCGCATTGGGGTGCAGGTAGATGGGTGCGTCGTTCGCCTCGGCGGCGGCAAAGATGTCCCAAAACTTCGGGTCGGACAGGTACTCGCCCTGGGTGTGCGAGTTGATGATGACCGAGTGCATGCCCAGCTTGCGCACGCCGCGCTCGATCTCCTTGGCGGCGGCGGCCGGGTCTTGCGGGGCGATGGCGATCATGCCGGCCAGGCGCGTGGGGTGGCGGCGCACGGCTTCGGCCAGCTGGTCATTGGCGGTTTGCACAAAGGACACGGCGGTGGCCTTGTCCATGACCTGCGCGGCCGGCGAGGTCAAGGCGAGCACGGCCATGTCTACACCTGCCGCGTCCATGTGCTGCAGGCGCAGCTGGTCCAGGTCCAGCAGGCCGCGCATGATGTGCTGGGCCCGCTCGCTGGGGCTGCTCATGTAGAAGCCCATCAGGCCGCGAAAGCCGGCGTCGGCGTCGCCGCGCGCCAGGATCTTCTTGTAGATGTCGATCATCTCCTGCGTGGCAAACGCCTCTTCGGTGGCAATGCGCAGGTAGGGCGCCTTTTGCGGGGGGGCCGGGTTGGCCAGATTGGGGAGCTTGATCTCCATGCCATCGATCCTGGGTATTGATAAGAACTCTTACCATCCTAAGGTCAGGACCGACCCACCGACACTGAGGTTTCTACCGATGGCGCCCGGGAATCCCGGGGAAGTCCGGGCGATCAGGTCGCGGAATTGCCGGAGGCGATGCCCCACTTGGCCAGGGCCTGGTCGTCGCTGACACGGGCGTCGACCCAGCGCGCGCCCTCGGGCGTCTGTTCCTTCTTCCAGAACGGCGCCTGGGTCTTGAGGTAGTCCATCAGGAACTCGCAGGCCTGGAAACTCTCGCCGCGGTGCGCCGAGGTGACGACCACCAGCACGATCTGGTCCAGCGGCAACAGCGGCCCCACGCGGTGGATGACGCGGGCAGCGTAGATGTCGAAACGCTGGAAGGCCGCATCGATCATGTCCTCGATCGACTTCTCGGTCATGCCGGGGTAGTGCTCCAGCTCCATGGTGCTCACCGACTGGCCGTCGTTGCGGTCGCGCACGGTACCAATGAAGGTGCACACGGCCCCTACCCGCTTGTCCTGCGCGCGCAGCGCAGCGATCTCGGCGCCGACGTCGAAGTCCTGGGTCTGGATGACGACGCGCGCGGCCATCTCAGCCTCCGGTTACCGGCGGGAAGAAGGCCACTTCGCAGCCTTCGGTCAGCGCGGCGTCCTCGCCGCTCATGACCTGGTTGAGCGCCACGCGCACGGCACGGCCGCGTGCCAGGCTCTGGGCATGGGCGCCGCCGCGGGCGATCAGCTCGTCGCGCAGCGCACCCAGTGTGGTCGCCGTGGTCTGCAGCGGCTCGCTGCCCGTGCCCACGCTCTCGCGGATGGAAGCGAAGTATTTGACGTTGACCTTCATCCCATCAGCTCCGCAAAGGATATGAACTGCACGATATCGCCTTGGGCGATCGTCGTGTTGGCCGGGTTGTCGACCAGGCCGTCGCCCCAGGCGGCCGAGGTCAGCACACCCGAGCTCTGGTTGGGGAACAGATCCAGGCCACCGGCGGCGTTGCGGCGCACACGCAGGAACTCACGGCGCTTGTCACCGCGCGGCAGGTCGAAGTGCGCCGGCAAGGCCATGCGCACTGGCGTCACATCGGCCACGCCCTGCAGGCGCAGCAGGAAAGGCCGGACCAGCAGCATGAAGGTGACGTAGCTGGAGACCGGGTTGCCGGGCAGGCCGGCGAAGTGGCAGGCGTCCTGCGGGCCGCCGCGGTAGAGCTTGCCGTAGGCAAACGGTTTGCCTGGTTTCATGGAGATCTGCCAGAGATCGAGCTCGCCGAGTTGCTGCACGGAAGGCTTGATGTGGTCTTCCTCACCCACCGACACACCGCCGCTGGTCAGCACCAGGTCGTGGTTCTGGGCCGCACCCTGCAGGGCCTGGAGGGTGGCCTCGCGCTGGTCCGGCACGATGCCGTAGTCGGTGACTTCGCAACCCAGGCGCTGCAGCAGCGCACGCAGGAAGAAGCGGTTGGAGTTGTAGATGGCGCCGGGCGCCATCTGCTCGGGCGGCACCTCACCCGGCATGACCAGTTCGTCGCCAGTGGAAAACAGGGCCACGCGCGGGCGGCGCACCACGGTCAGCTGGCTCAGGCCGATACCGGCGGCCATGCCCAGCGCGGCGGGGCCCAGGCGCTGGCCGCGCGCCAGCACCACGGCGCCGCGCGTGACGTCCTCGCCGGCCCGGCGGATCCACTGGCCACTGCGGGGCACGGTGTTCACGCGCACGCTACCCTCCTCCACCACCTCGCAGTCTTCCTGCATGACGATGGCATCGGCCCCAGGCGGCACCGGCGCGCCGGTGAAAATGCGCGCGGCGGCTTGCGGCTCCAGGGCGTGGCCGTGGTGGCCGGCCGGGATGCGCTGCGTGACCTGCAGCACGGTGCCGGCAGCGGGCACGTCGGCGCAGCGCAGGGCATAACCGTCCATGGCGCTGTTGTCCTGCGGCGGCACGTGCAGGGCCGAGACCAGGTCCTGGGCGAGCACGCGGCCGTCGGCATCAAAGGTGCTCACCGTCTGCGTGCCCGCCAGCGGCGTGGCGTGGGCCAGCAGCGCCGCCAGCGCCTCATCCAGCGACTTCAGCGGAGCACGCGGCGCATTCATGCGGTGTAAACCTCGGGGCTGTATTCGAAACGCTCGCCATGGGCCACCAGCCATCCGGCCACGGCGTCGGGGTCGTTGAGATCCAGCAGGTCCAGGCCTGTGGGCACCGGCAGCCGGCTGGCGTCGTCGGTGGCGACGGCGGCGATGAAGGCGTCCTCGGGGTACCGTACAGGTTTGCCGACCTCGGCGCGCCAGACCTCGACCTTGAGCAGGTCGCTGTTCTTGAAACCTTCGACCAGCACCCAGTCCACCCCGTCATACAGCTCGGCGATCAGCTCGTGCACCTTGGGCTCGTGCTCCTGTTCGAACTCGCGCATCAGAGCCAGGCGGCGGTTGGAGGCAATGACCACCTCGAAAGCACCGGCCTCGCGGTGCCGCCAGCTGTCCTTGCCCGGGTGGTCGATATCGAACTTGTGGTGGGCGTGCTTGACCACGGACACCCGCAGGCCGCGCAGCTTGAGCGCGGGGATGAGCTGCTCGACCAGGGTGGTCTTGCCCGAACCGGAGTAACCGGCGAAACCCACCACTTTCATGAAATGATCACTCCAAAGCTATGTTTTTGATAGCACACAAATTGACCCCGGAGCGGAACGACAACTCAGGCGCAGTGCCGGACGATGTAGTCCTTGACCACCTGCACATCGGCCGCGATCACGACCACGCGCTTGGGCAATTGCTCGATGCCTTCGAACCTGGCCGGCCGCTCGGGCTCGCGCCCCAGCGCCTCGACGATGGTCGCCGCGAACTTGATGGGCAACGCCGTCTCCAGCACGATCATGGGCACACCCGGCCGCAAGTGCTCGCGCGCCACCTTGACGCCATCGGCGGTGTGCGTGTCGATCATCACGCCGAAACGCTCCCAGGTGTCACGGATGGTAGCGAGACGGTCAGCATGCGTGCTCTTGCCGCTGACAAAACCATAACGGCTGCGGGCCAAAGCAAACGCCGGATCGGCGCTGAGGTCGAAACGGCCGCTCTTGCCGATCTGCTCACCGAACAGGGACTTGACCTTTTCGCCATCACGGCCCAGCAGGTCGAACACGAAGCGCTCGAAGTTGCTGGCCTTGGAGATGTCCATGGACGGGCTGGAGGTCTCGTGCGTGTCGGCGCTGCCGCGCACGCGGTAGACGCCGGTGCGGAAGAACTCGTCGAGCACGTCGTTCTCGTTGGTGGCCACCACCAGGCGCTCGATGGGCAGGCCCATCAAACGCGCCACATGGCCGGCACAGACGTTGCCGAAATTGCCCGAGGGCACGGTGAAGCTGACCTTCTCCGTATTGCTCTTCGTCGCCTGGAAATAACCGGCGAAGTAGTACACCACCTGGGCCACCAGGCGCGCCCAGTTGATGGAGTTGACGGTGCCGATCTTGTACTGGCGCTTGAAGTCCAGGTCGTTGGAGACGGCCTTGACGATGTCCTGGCAGTCGTCGAACACACCCTTGACCGCCAGGTTGTGGATGTTGGCGTCCTGCAGGCTGAACATCTGGGCCTGCTGGAAAGGGCTCATGCGCCCGTGCGGGCTGGTCATGAAGACGCGCACGCCCTGCTTGCCGCGCATGGCGTACTCGGCCGCGCTGCCGGTGTCACCGCTGGTGGCGCCCAGGATGTTGAGTTGCTCGCCGCGGCGGCCCAGTTCGTACTCGAACAGGTTACCCAGCAGCTGCATGGCCATGTCCTTGAAGGCCAGCGTGGGGCCGTTGGACAGGGCTTCGAGATGGACGCCGTTCTCCAGCTTCTTGAGCGGCACGATCTCCTTGGTACCGAACACCGCCTCGGTATAGGTCTTGCGGCAGATGGCGCGCAGGTCAACGGCCGGGATATCGTCGATGTAGAGCGAGAGGATCTCGAAGGCCAGGTCGGCATAAGGCAAGCCGCGCCATTGGGCGAGCGTGGCCTCGTCCACCTTCGGGTAGGACTCGGGCAGGTAGAGGCCGCCATCGGGCGCCAGGCCTTCGAGCAGGATTTCGCAGAAGCGCTTGCGGTCGGCGTGGCCGCGGGTCGAAAGATATTTCATCCGGCCAGCTCTTCCTTGCGGATGCGCACGATGGGCGCCAACACGGTGGGCAGGGCCTGCAGCCTGGCCAGGGCGTCGTTCATGGTGCCTTCACGCGCATCGTGCGTGAGGATGATGAGGTCGGTCTGGGTGGAGCCTTCGCCGCCCACTTCATCGGCCTCGCGCTGCAGCACGGCGTCGATGCTGATGCCGGACTCGGCCAGAATGCCGGTGACCTTGGCCAGCACGCCGGCCTGGTCGGCCACGCGCAGGCGCAGGTAATAACTGGTCACCACCTCGCTCATGGGCAGCACGGGCAGGTTGCTCATGGCATCGGGCTGGAAGGCCAGGTGCGGCACGCGGTGCAGCGGGTCGGCCGTGTGCAGGCGGGCGATGTCCACCAGGTCGGCGATCACGGCACTGGCCGTGGGCTCGGAACCCGCACCCTTGCCGTAGTACAGCGTGGTGCCGACGGCGTCGCCGTTGACCACCACGGCGTTCATCGCGCCCTCCACATTGGCCAGCAGGCGCTTGGACGGTACCAGGCTGGGATGCACACGCAGCTCGATGCCCTTGGCCGTGCGCTTGGTGATGCCCAGCAGCTTGATGCGATAGCCCAGTTGCTCGGCGTAGCGGATGTCCTGCGCGGCCAGCCTGGTGATGCCCTCGACATAGGCCTTGTCGAACTGCACCGGAACGCCGAAGGCGATGGAGCAGAGGATGGTGGCCTTGTGCGCGGCGTCCACACCCTCGATATCGAAGGTGGGATCGGCCTCGGCGTAGCCCAGGCGCTGCGCCTCCTTGAGCACCACGTCGAAATCCAGGCCCTTGTCACGCATCTCGGACAGGATGAAGTTGGTGGTGCCGTTGATGATGCCGGCGATCCACTGGATGCGGTTGGCCGTGAGGCCTTCGCGCAGGGCCTTGATGATGGGAATGCCACCGGCGACGGCCGCTTCGAAAGCCACCATCACGCCCTTGGCCGAAGCCGCGGCGAAGATCTCGGTGCCGTGCACGGCCAGCAAGGCCTTGTTGGCCGTGACCACGTGTTTGCCGGCCGCGATGGCTTCGAGCACCAGCTGTTTGGCGATGCCGTAACCACCGATGAGTTCGATCACGATGTCGATCTCGGGGTTGGCGATGACGGCACGCGCGTCGTTGACGACCTTGACGCCCGGGCCCACGAGGGACTGGGCACGCGCCACGTCGAGGTCGGCCACCATGGTGATCTCGATGCCGCGGCCGGCGCGACGCTTGATCTCTTCCTGGTTGCGCTTGAGCACGTTGTACGTGCCCGAGCCGACGGTGCCGATGCCCAGCAGGCCTACTTGTATAGCTTTCATCTTTGACTCAGTCCATGGCGCCGTACGGGCGCCTTCTTGCAGATTTCAGGCGTGCGCTTGGCGCTTGCGGTAGCTCTCGAGGAATTTGGCGACACGGCCGATGGCCTCGCGCAGATCGTCCTCGTGCGGCAGGAAAACGATGCGGAAATGCTGGTTGTCCGGGTAGTTGAAACCCGAACCCTGCACCAGCAGCACGCGCGTCTCCTCCAGCAGTTCCAGGATGAACTGCTTGTCGTCCTCGATCGGGTAGACCTTGGGGTCGAGCCGCGGGAACATGTACAAGGCGGCCTGCGGCTTGACACAGGAGACGCCGGGGATGGCGGTGATCAGCTCGTACGCGATGTCGCGCTGGCGGCGCAGGCGGCCGCCCTCGTGCACCAGGTCGTTGATGGTCTGGTACCCGCCCAGCGCGGTCTGGATGGCGGACTGGCCCGGCACATTGGCGCACAGGCGCATCGAGGACAGCATGTTCAGCCCCTCGATGTAGTCCTTGGCCGGCTTCTTGTCGCCCGAGACCACCATCCAGCCGGCGCGGTAGCCGCAGGAGCGATAGCTCTTGGAGAGCGAGTTGAAGGTCAGCGTCAGCACATCGTCCGACAGGCTGCCCAGGGCGGTGTGCTTGACGCCGTCGTACAGCACCTTGTCGTAGACCTCATCGGCCATGATGACCAGGTTGTGCTCACGGGCGATCTCGACGATGCCCTTGAGCAACTCGTCGGAGTACAGCGCGCCGGTCGGGTTGTTCGGGTTGATGACCACGATGCCCTTGGTACGCGGCGTGATCTTGGCCCGGATGTCCTTGAGGTCGGGCATCCAGCCGTTGGCCTCGTCGCACAGATAGTGCACGGGCGTGCCGCCCGAGAGGCTGACGGCCGCCGTCCACAAGGGATAGTCGGGCGCGGGCAGCAGCATCTCGTCGCCGTCGTTGAGCAGGCCGTTGGTGGCCATGACAATGAGCTCGCTGGCGCCGTTGCCCAGGTAGATGTCATCGAGCGAAACACCCTTGATACCCTGCTCCTGGGTGTACTGCATCACCGCCTTGCGCGCGACGAAGATGCCCTTGCTGTCGGAATACGCTGCCGCATTGGGCAGGTTGCGGATCATGTCCTGGCGAATTTCCTCGGGCGAATCAAAACCGAACACGGCCAGGTTGCCGATGTTGAGCTTGATGATGCTGTGGCCCTCCTCCTCCATCTGCTTGGCGCGCTCCATGATGGGGCCGCGGATGTCGTAGCAGACGTTGGCCAGCTTTTCCGATTTGCGTATGGTTTTCAAAGTCCCTCCGGGATACACAGGCTGGCATGCAACAGCCAGCCTTTAGACGAAGCGAAACCTATAATTTGACCACAGAACCAAGTCCTTTCATGAAACTCCAGCCTGATAAACCCACGGTCCAGACCATCAACGGCTACGGTCCGGGCTGGATTGCCGTGGATGCTGAAAAATTCAGCACCAGCCTCGTGCTCGGTTCGCGCGGCGAGCGCCAGGTCTGGGAATGCCGCCGCTACCAAGACCTGCAGGCCGTGCACTTCGCCACGTTGGCCGAAATGCGCCCGGAACTGGTGCTCTTTGGCAGCGGCGCGCGCCTGCGTTTCCCCCGCCCCGAATGGTTGCAGACCCTGGTGGCCCTGGGCATCGGGCTGGAAACCATGGACACGGCGGCCGCCTGCCGCACCTACAACATCCTCGCCGGCGAAGGCCGGCACGTGGTGGCCGCGCTGTTACTGGAAACTCCCTAGCCCTGGGTGGCGCCAGGGCATGGATTTCAGGGTAAAATCACCGGGTTGAGTCGGACCCCGAGCCCCGCTGTCACGGCAAGCATCCCGACCCTTTTCCGACAGCTGCTGTCACACAAGATTTGAGTCCTATGGCGATTGTTGTCAACAAACCGATTCCGGAATTCGAAGCCAACGCCACCAGTGGCATCCGGGTTTCCAACACCTCCCATCTCGGTCAGACCCTGGTCCTGTATTTCTATCCCAAGGACAACACCCCGGGCTGCACCACGGAAGCCATGCAGTTCCGCGACAAATACAAGGATTTCGTCAAGGCCGGCGCCATGGTTTTTGGCGTCTCGCGCGACAACATGAAGTCGCACGACGAGTTCAAGTCCAAGCTGGAACTCCCCTTCGAGCTGATCGCCGACACCGAAGAAAAGATGTGCCACATGTTCGGCGTGGTCAAGAACAAGATCATGTACGGCAAGAAGGTCAAGGGCATCGAGCGCAGCACCTTCCTGATCGGCGCCGATGGCATCCTCAAGCAGGAATGGCGCGGCCTCAAGGTCCCCGGCCATGTGGACGAGGTCCTCAAGGCCGTCAAGGCCCTGAAGAAAGCCGCCGCCGCTGCTACCGCCTGAGCTTGACCGGCCCTGATGCTTTTGAGCAACAGGGGCATGTACTTTCAGACGGCTCATGCATAATGAATTCATGCCGTTGAGGTTTGCAACTGCTCACGCCAAACAAAGCCGCCCAGGTTTACCGGGCGGCTTTTTTGTTTTCCGCACGGCAACCACCCCACTCTCCTCCAGCCCCACCACCCATGCCCCTGCCTCCCGCCCCCACCAAACGCGCCGCCCTCCTCTCTCCTGAAGCCTTCGAAGCCCCGGCCCGTGGCAAGCCACGTAGCGGCCGCAAGACCTCGGCCTCCTTCGACGGCGCCCCCGAATCCCTGAACAAGGCTCAGGCGCGCGACCTGTTCGAACATGGCGCGAGCTTGGGCGCCGACGCCCTGGGCCCTGCCATCCAGGTGGAGACCCGGCGCACGCCGCCCCGCCCCGCCCCCAGCGCCCAGGAGAAACCACAGGACCGACCGCGCTCGAAAAAGACCACCCCGACCGGTCCGGCCAAGCTCTTCGTGCTCGACACCAATGTGCTGATGCACGACCCCATGTGCCTGTTCCGCTTCGAGGAGCACGACATCTTCCTGCCCATGATCGTGCTGGAGGAACTCGACGGCCACAAGAAGGGCATGACCGAGGTGGCGCGCAACGCCCGCCAGACCAGCCGCTCGCTGGACGCGCTGGCCGGCGCCCAGGGTGCCGACATGACCACCGGCCTCAAGCTTGACAGCACCGGCCACCGCGAAGCCGGCGGCAAGCTCTTCTTCCAGACGCAACCTCTCAACTACACCCTGCCCACCAGCCTGCCCCAGGGCAAGGCCGACAACCAGATCCTGGGCGTGGTGGAGGCACTGCGCGTGCAGTACGCGCCGCGCGAGGTGGTGCTGGTCTCCAAGGACATCAATATGCGCGTCAAGGCGCGCGCCCTGGGCCTGGCCACCGACGACTACCAGAACGACAAGACCCTGGAAGACGGCGACCTGCTCTACTCCGGCTCGCTGGCGCTGCCGCCCGACTTCTGGACCACCGAAGGCCAGAGCGTGGAAAGCTGGCAGCAGGGCCCGCACACCTTCTACCGCATCACCGGGCCCGTCGTGCCCAGCCTGCTGATCAACCAGTTTGTCTACTTCGAAGCACCGGGTGAACCGAGCTTCTACGCCCGCGTGACCGAGATCCGCGGCAAAAGCGCCGTGCTCAAGACGCTCAAGGACTACACCCACCTCAAGCACGCCGTCTGGGGCGTGGCCACGCGCAACCGCGAGCAGAACTTCGCCATGAACCTGCTGATGGACCCCGAGGTGGACTTCGTCACCCTGACCGGCACGGCCGGCACCGGCAAGACGCTGATGGCCCTGGCCGCCGGCCTGACCCAGGTGCTGGACGAGCGCCGTTACACCGAGATCATCGTGACCCGGGCCACCGTGAGCGTGGGCGAGGACATCGGCTTCCTGCCCGGCACCGAGGAGGAGAAGATGGGCCCCTGGATGGGCGCGCTGGACGACAACCTGGAAGTGCTCTCCAAGACCGACACCGGCGCCGGCGAATGGGGGCGTGCCGCCACCAGCGAGCTGATCCGCAGCCGAATCAAGATCAAGAGCATGAACTTCATGCGAGGGCGCACCTTCCTGAACAAGTACGTCATCATCGACGAGGCGCAGAACCTGACGCCCAAGCAGATGAAGACCCTGATCACGCGCGCCGGCCCCGGCACCAAGATCATCTGCATGGGCAACCTGGCACAGATCGACACGCCCTACCTGACCGAAGGCTCCTCGGGCCTGACCTTCGCGGTCGACAAGTTCAAGGGCTGGCCGCACGGCGGGCACATCACGCTGGCGCGCGGCGAACGCTCGCGGCTGGCTGATTTCGCGAGCGAGGTTCTCTGAAGCTTGCGGGTCAATGACCCATTAAAAAGGGGCCCTCAGGCCCCTTTTCTCATTGTCGAGGCGGCTCAGAAGTCGCCGCTGCCGTAACCACCGGCCAGGCTCTCGAAACGCGTCAGGTTCTTGAGGAAAGCCAGCTTCACCACGCCCGTCGGGCCGTTACGCTGCTTGGCGATGATGATCTCGGCCACACCCGGTTCCTTGCAGGCGTCCTTGGTGTAGTACTCGTCGCGGTAGATGAACATGATGATGTCGGCGTCCTGCTCGATGGCACCGGACTCACGCAGGTCGCTCATCATGGGTCGCTTGTCGGGGCGGGTCTCCACGCTGCGGTTGAGCTGCGAGAGCGCGATCAGGGGGCAGCCCAGCTCCTTGGCCAGCATCTTCATGCCGCGCGAGATCTCGCCGAGTTCGGTGGCGCGGTTCTCGTCGTTGCCGGAGGAACCGCTCATGAGCTGCAGGTAGTCGACCACGATGAGACCGAGCTTGCCGCCGCACTGGCGCGCCAGGCGGCGTGCATTGGCGCGCAGCTCGCTGGCGGTCAGGCCGGCGGTCTCGTCGATGTGCAGGGAGATGGTGCGCAGCTTCTCGATGGCCTCGGTCAGGCGCGGCCACTCTTCATCCGTCAGCTTGCCGGTACGCAGATGGCCCTGGTCGATGCGGCCGATGGAACCCACGATACGCACCGCCAACTGGGCCGCGCCCATTTCCATGGAGAACACCGCCACCGGCAACTGCTCGTTGAGCGCCACGTGCTCGGCAATGTTGATGGCAAAGGCCGTCTTGCCCATGGAGGGGCGCGCGGCCAGCACGATCATGTCGCCCGGCTGCAGGCCGGAGGTCATGCGGTCCAGGTCATAGAAGCCGGTGGGTACGCCCGTGATGTCGTTGGGGTTGTCGGCCATCTCCTGCACGCGGTCCAGCAGGTCCACCACCAGGGTATCCATGGACTGGAAGCCGCGCTTCATGCGCGAGCCTTCTTCCCCGATGTTGAAGATCTTCTGTTCGGATTCGTCCAGGATGGTCGCCACCGGCCGGCCCTGCGGGTTGAAGGCGTTGGTGGCGATCTCGTCGCTGGCCGCCACCAGCTTGCGCAGGATGCCGCGCTCGCGCACGATCTCGGCGTAACGGCGGATGTTGCCGGCGCTGGGAACGTACTGCGCCAGGGCGTTCAGGTAGGCCAGGCCGCCGGTTTCCTCGGCCTTGCCCTGGCTTTGCAGCTGTTCGAAGACGGTGATCACGTCGGCCGGGCGGCTGCCGTTGATCAGCTGGCCGATGGCGCTGTAGATCAGGCGGTGCTCGTAACGGTAGAAGTCACCATCGCCCAGCAGGTCGTTGACGCGGTCCCAGGCGGCGTTGTCCAGCAACAGCCCCCCCAGCACGCTGGACTCGGCCTCGATGGAGTGCGGCGGGACACGCAGTTGCGCGATCTGGCGGTCCGGGCCGTAGCTATCGTCTACGGCGGTCAATACGGCTGACATTCAGTGGTGTTCCTTGTGGTTTTCTATCCTACGACGCGGCGCGCCCAGCGTCGAGTGAAATGCTGTGGACAACCCACTGAATAACTGTGGGCAGGCTGTGGACTTGCAAGGACAACTCCGTCGGCAATAAAAAAGCCGCCTGGGCCAGGGCCCGGCGGCTTTTCAGGAGATCAGCCGGATCAGGCGGTTTCGCCGTACACGGAGATGGTGATCTCGACGACCACATCGGTGTGCAGGGCCACGCTGACCGTGCTGTCGCCGACCATCTTGATCGGGCCGTTGGGCATGCGCACGGCTGCCTTGCTCACCTGGTAGCCGGCCTTGACCAGCTCTTCGGCGATGTCGAAATTGGTGACGGAGCCGAACAGGCGACCGTCCACGCCGGCCTTCTGGGTCAGCTTGAGGGTGGTGCCGGCCAGCTTCTCGCCCAGGGCCTGGGATTCGGCCAGCTTGGCGGCAGCAGCCTTTTCCAGTTCGGCGCGGCGGACTTCGAAGTCCTTCTTGGCCGCTTCGGTAGCGCGACGGGCGCGGCCGGAGGGGATCAGGAAGTTGCGGGCGTAGCCGTCTTTCACCTTGACGATTTCGCCGAGGTTACCCAGGTTCACGACCTTGTCGAGCAGAATGATTTGCATGGTCTGGTCTTCCTTAGATGCGGTGCTGGTCGCTGTACGGCAGCATCGCCAGGAAGCGAGCGCGCTTGATGGCGGTGTTGAGCTGGCGCTGGTAGATGGCGCGGGTGCCGGTCAGACGGGCCGGGATGATCTTGCCGTTTTCGGCGACGAAATCACGCAGCGTGTCGATGTCCTTGTAGTCGATTTCCTCGACGCCAGCGACGGTGAAGCGGCAGAAGCGCTTGCGCTTGAACAGCAGCGACTGGGTGTTGCGCTTGGGGCGCTTGTCTTTGTTGAATTTCTTGAACGTGGCCATGGGGCCTCCTGTTTAATCTTGACTGAAATCTTGGATGTGAAACACCAGGTTCTTGCCGTTGCGGGGAGTGGCGACAAAGCCTTGGAACCTCCAGCTGCTGCCGACCGCCTGCTTCGCAAGCCGCTCGGCCAGCGCGCCAAAGGCAACCGCCTTGGCGCTGGCTTTCACCTGCCGTTCCTGTCCTGCTTCCTGGCGCAGCGACTCGTGTTCGAGTCTCAGATCCAGGGCCGGCACGCCGGCCGGGGTATATCGCATGGCACTCAGCTCTGCGATCGAAGCATTCAGGTCCAGCTGGTTGGTGCCGGGGTTCACTCCTCGCTGACGATCAGGCCTGGAATTCAGCCTGCTGTGCCTTGCGGGCGTCTTCACGCTCGACGGTCTTCATCATGGAAGACGGGCCGGTGTCGGCCTTCTTCTTCAGAACCGTCAGGTGACGCAGCACGGCATCGTTGAACTTGAAGGCATGCTCCAGTTCAGCCATCACAGCCTGGTCGGCCTCGATGTTCAGGCACAGGTAGTGGGCCTTGGCCAGCTTGTTGATCATGTAGACCATCTGGCGACGGCCCCAGTCTTCAACGCGGTGGATCTTGCCACCGCCGGTGGTGATCATGCCCTTGTAACGCTCGAGCATGGCGGGAACCTGCTCGCTCTGATCCGGATGGATCATGAGGATGATTTCGTAATGACGCATTGATACTCCTTGTGGATTGAAGCCATCCCCGGCGTCTACTGGGGTACGGCAAGGTGGGAACCAAGCATTATAGCCCATCTGCGCAGCCGTGGCCAGCCGGCCATGGGAGCCGCTCAGGCGCGGGCGATCCAGCTCTGCTGGCGGGCCAGGCGCTGCACCCCGCGCCAGTCGGCGCACTGGGCCGCCACGCGCGGCCAGACGCGCAGCAACAGCTCGCATTCGGCCAGGGTGTCGGCCGCGGCCTGGTGACGCACCGCGCATTCGATGCCGAAGTGCCGCATCCACTCGTCCAGGGAGCGGGCCCGCACCTTTTCGTGCGTGACGGCGCACAGGTGCTCGATGTCCACCCAGGGGTTGGGCAGCGTGCGCCCGAGGTAGTGGCGCATGTGACGGGTGATCATGGCCTGGTCGAAGGCCGCGTGGAAGGCCAGCAGAGGCGACTGCCAGACAAAACCGGCAAAGGCCTCCAGGGCGGCGTCGGGCGCCATGCCCTCGCGCTGGCGCTGCACACCGATGCCATGCAGCAGGATATTGTCCTTGGCCTCCGTCACCTGCTCCTGGCGCAGCACGACCTCGAAGCTGTCACCCAGGTCCACACTCAGGCGGCGGCGCTTCCAGTCCACGCGCAGGGCAATGGCGGCGATGGCCAACAGGCGATCATGGTGCGGATCCAGCCCGCTGGTTTCCACGTCCAGCATGACCCAGCGCGCCTCGTTCACCGGGGTACGGGCCCGTGCTCCGGGCAGCCAGTCCAGCAGGCTCATCGTTCGTAGTCCAGCTGGATGCGCTGCTGCAGGGTGCGCGCCACACGGAAGGCTTCCTTGAGGATGCGGCGGTCAATGTCGTTGAGGCTGTCGACCCGGATGTGGTTGGGCTGGTCGCCGGTGGCCGTTCCCTCCAGCTGGATCTGCAGGCGCAGCATCTGCAGGAACTCGAAGCCACGCACCCAGGCCTCGTACTCGGCGGCCTCGACGCCCAGCACCGGCCCCACGGCTTCCAGACGCTCGCGCGTGGCGGTGGCCGCCAGCCCCTGCGCCAGGCCATAAAGGCGTGCCGCATCGACGAAGAGGGCCGTGCCCTGCAGCTTGAGGTCGATCAGGCCCTGATCGTCGGCCGCGATGCCGCCCACCCAGCTCAGGGGCGGCGTGCGCGTGAGCGCGTTGAGCGCCATCTGCTTGAGGAAGCGCGGCACCCGCTGTGCCGACCGGTTGACCTCCGATCGCAGGGCCTGGGCCAGCGAGGCGTCTCCCGCCAAGGGGCGGAAGTCGAAATAGATGCTGGCGTTGAGCAGGTCCTGCGGGGCGCCGTGTTCGACCCAGTGCGAAAAACGTTCGCGCCACTCGCGCAGCGTCAGGCAGCAGTCCGGGTTGCCGGCCATGATGCCGCCCTTGCACAGCGGGTAACCACAGGCGTCCAGCGCCTGGTTGACGTCGCGCGCGAAAACCAGCACCTGCTGGCGCTGTGCGGGCGTGATGTCGTCCGGCAGGATCAGGGCATTGTCCTGGTCGGTGGCGATGGTCTGCTCGCTGCGCCCTTCCGAACCCAGCGCCAGCCAGCACAGGCGGCCCAGTTCGATGCCGTGCTGCGCCGCCTTGAGCTCCAGCAGGCGTTCGGTCAGAACATCGTTGAGGTGGCTGATGAGAGCGGTGAGCTGGCGCGCCTGCACGCCCTGGCTCAGCAGGCTGCGCGCAAAACGGCGGATGTCCTGCGCCACCAGCTTGAGCGTGTCCACGTCGGCGGCACCGCGGATCGAGGTGCTGACGTGCTTGAGGCTCAGGCGCTGCATGGCAAAAAGATCCCGCTCCGAGACGATGCCCACCACCACCCCATCGCGTGTGATGGGCACGTGGCGGATGGTGTGGCGGCTCATCAGCAGGGCCGCGTCTTCGGCCGTGTGCTCGTGCGTCAGATGGTGCACCGGCTGCACCATGACCTCCCCGATCGGCGTCTCCAGCGGCACCTGTTGCAGCGTGATCCGCCCGAGGATGTCGTCGCGCGAGAGGATGCCCAGCGGCTCGCCGCGCTCGCTGGTCACCAGCATGGAACCGATGCGGCGCTGGTGCATCTCGGTCAGCGCCTCGCGCAGCGGCGTGTGGGGCCGGCAGGTGACGGGCGTACGCGGCGTCAGATCGCCCAGACGCGTCTCCAGCGACTGCTCGGCCAGGGTGCGCGAGGAATAGGCCACCTGCAGGGCCTGGCGCGAAAGCTCAAGAAACTTGAGCACGCGCCGGTTCAGAAAATCAGCGAAAGGCACGCTCTTGAGCGCCAGCGCCTGCATGTCGCCCACGGGCAGTGCCAGGACGAAGGTATCGGCCGTGGCCTCGTAGGTCGCCGTCACGGCGCGCCTGGCGATCGCCGCGCTGATGGGAAACAGGTCACCGGTTTCGAACTGGAAGGCGCCGCCCGAGAGATCGGCCAAGCCACGCTTGCCGCTGACCGCGCCCTGGCGTATGAAAAAGAGCTGGGTGACCTCGCCGCTGGCGGGCTCGATCAGCGTCTCGCCTGGTGCGAAGTAAAGCTGTTCGGCATGGGCGAGGAAAAAATCAAGTTCCGGCGCTGCCATCTGCGAGAACGGCGTGTAGCGCGCCAGCTCCTGGCGCAGGTTCGCGAGCAGGCTGCCCGAAGGTACCTGGGCGGCCACTGAAGTCACAGAGCCGGAACTCGCCTGATTCGTCGTATTGGGTACTGCCATGGGCGGCTGCCTCCTCCTTGGTTAGCTTAGCGCAAATGCCATGAAAAAAGCCCGGCAACTTGCGTTGCCGGGCTTCATGTCCTGACTTGCGTCAGATCGTCATCAGGCCTTGCTGCCACCCAGGTTCGGGTAACGGACGTGGTCGACCAGTTCCTGAACCTTCTGGCTCGGGGCCGGCGTCACCAGGCTGACCAGGATGATCACGGCAAAACCGACCGGCACGCCGAACAGACCGGCAGAGATCGGCTGGATGTCCCACCACAACTGGATGGGCGAGGTGATGCCGAACATGCCACGCAGCCAGGGCTGGGTCATGACCATGTAGTACACGGTCGTGCCCAGGCCGGCGATCATGCCCAGCGAAGCGCCGATGTTGCTGGCGCGCTTCCAGAAGATGCCGAGGACCAGCACCGGGAAGAACGCAGCCGCCGCGAACGAGAACGCCGCGGAGACCAGGAACAGAATGTCGGCCGGCTTCTGCGCCGCCACGTAGGCCGCACACAGGGCCACGACCAGCAGCAGGACCTTGGAAATGGTCACGCGGCGGGCGGTGGAAGCGTTCGGGTCGATCATCTTGTAGTACAGGTCGTGCGACAGCGCGTTGGCAATGGTCAGCAGCAGGCCGTCGGCAGTCGACAGCGCAGCAGCCAGGCCGCCAGCGGCCACCAGGCCGGAGATCACGTAGGGCAGGCCGCCGATTTCCGGCGTGGCCAGCACCACGATGTCGCCACCGATGGACATCTCGTTGAGCTGCAGGATGTTGTCCTTGTTGATGTCCACCACGGACAGCAGCGTCGGGTCGACCCGGTTCCAGGACTGCACCCATTGCGGCAGCTGGTCGAACGGTGTGCCGATCAACACGTTGAACACCTCGAACTTCACCAGCACGGCCAGGGCCGGCGCCGTGAAGTACAGCAGGAAGATGAAGAACAGCGACCAGGTCACCGACTCACGGGCTTCGCGCACGCTGGGCACGGTGTAGTAGCGCATCAGGATGTGCGGCAACGCGGCAGTACCCACCATCAGGCAGAAGATCAGCGCCAGGAAGTTACGACGCGAAACGTCGTAGGCCTTCTGGGCTGCGGCATCACCCTTGGGGTCACCCGAGAACTGGGCCGCGTGGGGGGGCATGCCGTTGAGCGGGCGCGACTTGACGTCGGCACCAGCCTTGGCAGCGGTCCAGGCTGCCTTGGCAGCAGCAGCGTCCTTGGGCAGGGCAGCCAGGGCCTTCTCGGCGGCCGTGATGTCGGCCCCCGGTGCATTGGCGGCCTTCAGATCCGTCACTTTCTGCGCGGCAACGGCCTTGTCGGCAGCCAGCGCAGCGGCGGGATCCTTGAGCTTCTCGGCCAGGGCGGCGGAGCGCTGCTTGAAGATCTCGCGGACTTCGATTTCCTTCGGATCGTTGGTCAGCAGCTTTTCCTTGGCGGTGACCTTCTCCAGCTGGTAGCCGTAGATGGCCTGCGGGATCGGCACATTGGTCTGCTTCACGGACAGCCACACCACCGGGATCATGTAGGCCACGATCAGGATGATGTACTGCGCCACCTGGGTCCAGGTCACGGCGCGCATGCCGCCGAGGAAGGAACACACCAGGATACCGCCGAGGCCCAGGAAAATCCCGATCTCGAAAGCCACGCCGGTCAGGCGGGCGGTGATCAGGCCCACGCCGTAGATCTGCGCCACCACGTAGGTGAAGGAGCAGAGGATGGCCGCCAGGATGCCCAGGAAGCGCGGCACGTTGCCGCCATAACGCTCGCCCAGGAAGTCAGGGATGGTGAACTGGCCGAACTTGCGCATATAGGGCGCCAGGAACAGGGCCACCAGGCAGTAGCCGCCGGTCCAGCCCATGATGAAGGCCAGGCCCGCATAACCGGTCAGGTACAGGGTACCCGCCATGCCGATGAAGGAGGCGGCCGACATCCAGTCAGCGCCGGTGGCCATGCCGTTGTAGACGGCAGGCACACGACGACCGGCCACGTAGTATTCCGCGGCGTCGGTGGTACGGCTCATGATGCCGATACCGGCATACAGGCCGATGGTGGCGAGCAGGAAGATGAAGCCGATCCAGCTACGCGGCAGGCCCATCTGCTCGAGGATGGCCAGGGCCACCACGAACACCAGGAAACCACCGGTGTACCACTTGTAAACCTTGTTCAGGTTTTGCTTGAACGCCTTGGTGGCGGCAGCACTGGAGGTGCCGTCAGAGTCAGAACCAAACATTCCAGCCATGATTACTCCTCCCCTTCATGAACATCGTGCTCGATGTCCAGTTTGTTCATGTAACGGGCGTAGTAGCCGATGATCAGCACATAGATGATCAGCGAACCCTGCGCTCCCATCCAGAAGCTGAACGGCCAGCCGAAGAAATTGAAATTCAGGTCGCGGGCGAAATAGCTCACGACGAACGTCACGACGAACCAGATCGCCAGCAGGATGCCGGTGATATTCAGGTTCTTGCGCCAGTAATGGCGGTGGCTTTCGGTCAACTGCATGTTTACCTACCTCCAACAAAGTCACCCTCTCGGGCATTTCGCGATCACCACGTGTCTCACGTCGTGGCCTGCAAGCCGGATCGCGGCTTATCGTTATCCGGCCCCGGCTTGCACCGGGGCCATCAAGTACCCGCTCAGCTGGTCGACGTGGCCGGGGTTGCTCGCAACCCGGTCTCGCGTTCCAGCTGGGCGGCCACTTTCGGCTCGAAACCCTTGAGGTGGCGAATGATCTTCACCGCCTCGTCGGGCTCGTGCCGGTCCACATGAACCCGCGCCAGCTGATACCAGCCGAACGGGCTCATGGGCTGCAGTTCTGTATTGGTCTTGAGGGCCGCGACGGCTTCGTCGAAGCGGCGCGTCTGGATCAGGACCAGGGCCAGGCCATACCAGGCGCGGTCCATCTTGGGGTCGATCCCGATGACGCGGCGAAAGGCTTCCTCGGCGCGTGCGTGCTGGCCGGCTTCCTCAAGCATGTAGCCGAGGTTGAACCAGGCCGCCAGATTGTCCGCATGGCGGGCCGCCAGCTGCTCCTGCGCGGCCAGGGCCTCGGCCTTGAGGCCCTGCTGGGCCAGCACATGGGCCCGGCTGGCCAGGGCGTAGAAGTCATCGGGGCGCAAGGCCAGCATCTGTTCGAAGCGATCGAGCGCCGACGCCTTCTGGTTGAACACCAGCAGCGCGATGGCCTGCAGCTTGAGGGAGAGGTAGCTCAGGGTGGCGTTCATTTGCACAGCTCCACGCCGATCTGCAGGCAGGTCTGGATCTTGTAGATCGTGGCGCCCAGCCAGATGAAGATCAGCAGCAGGAAGGCCACCAGGGGCACGTGGCGGTCCAGCACCAGTTTGGGGGTCAGCAGCCGGGCCACGGAGACAAAGGGCCGGGTCATGATCTGCAGGATTTGATAGAACAGGTTCTGTTCTTTCTTCGCGCCGGCCAGCAGGCCCAGCAGCCACTGGCCCAAGAGGGCCAGGAGGGCGATTTCAGCAATCAGTTTGATGGTGGACGCAACAGCGAGCATGGGGACCTATCAATGCAATTGAGGGCATTGTTAGGGTGGCGCTTACGACTTTCTTACAGGACTGACCTCGGGCTGACTTTTCAAGGTCAAACCCTGACAGGGTTTTCCCGGAATTGAATAAAAAAGCGGGCCGCCCCGTGGGAGCGGCCCGCTTTTATGGCTGCAGCTTATGAATCGCCGCGAGGGGCGCTGGCCTTATTTCGCCAGGTTCTTCCAGGTCTCGACCACTGAATCGGGGTTCAGCGAGAGCGAGGTGATGCCCTGCTCGACCAGCCATTTGGCGAAGTCCGGGTGGTCGCTGGGCCCCTGGCCACAGATGCCCACGTACTTGTTCTGCTTGCGGCAGGCCGCGATGGCGCGCGCCACCATGGCTTCCACGGCCGGGTCACGCTCGTCGAAATCGGCCGCCAGCAGTTCCATGCCGGAGTCGCGGTCCAGGCCCAGGGTGAGCTGGGTCAGGTCGTTGGAGCCGATGGAGAAGCCGTCGAAGTACTCGAGGAACTCGTCGGCCAGGATGGCGTTGCTGGGCACCTCGCACATCATGATGATCTTCAGGCCGTTCTCGCCGCGCTTGAGGCCATGCTTGCCCAGCAGGTCGATCACCTTCTTCGCCTGGCCCAGGGTGCGCACGAAGGGCACCATGAGTTCGACGTTGGTCAGGCCCATCTCCTCGCGCACGCGCTTCATGGCCTCGCACTCCATGGCGAAGGCCCCGGCAAAGTCGGCGGAGAGATAGCGCGCGGCGCCCCGGAAACCCAGCATCGGGTTCTCTTCCTCGGGCTCGTAGCGGCTGCCGCCGATGAGTTTGCGGTACTCGTTGCTCTTGAAGTCCGACAGGCGCACGATGACCGGCTTGGGCCAGAAGGCCGCGGCAATGGTGGCCACGCCCTCGGCGACCTTGTCGACGTAGAAGGCGCGCGGCGAGGCGTGGCCGCGGGCCACGGACTCGACGGCCTTCTTCAGGTCGGCGTCGATGTTCGGGTAGTCCAGGATGGCCTTGGGGTGCACGCCGATGTTGTTGTTGATGATGAACTCCAGGCGCGCCAGGCCCACGCCGTGGTTGGGCAACTGGGCGAAGTCGAAGGCCAGCTGCGGGTTGCCGATGTTCATGGTGATCTTGACATCGATCTCGGGCATGGCGCCGCGCTGCACCTCGGTCACTTCCATCTCGAGCAGACCGTCGTAGATGTGGCCGGTGTCGCCCTCGGCGCAGCTCACGGTCACCAGCGTGCCGTCCTTGAGCTTCTCGGTGGCGTCACCGCAGCCGACCACGGCCGGGATGCCGAGTTCGCGCGCAATGATGGCCGCGTGGCAGGTGCGGCCGCCGCGGTTGGTGACGATGGCGGAAGCGCGCTTCATCACCGGCTCCCAGTTCGGGTCGGTCATGTCGGTCACCAGCACGTCGCCGGGCTGGACCTTGTCCATCTCGCTGATGTTGTGCACCAGGCGCACCGGGCCGGTACCGATCTTCTGGCCGATGGCGCGGCCTTCGGCCAGCACGGCACTCTGGCCCTTGAGCTTGTAGCGCATCTCGGCGGTGCCGGCGGCCTGGCTCTTCACGGTCTCGGGGCGGGCCTGCAGGATGTAGAGCTGGCCGTCGGTGCCGTCCTTGCCCCACTCGATGTCCATGGGGCGGCCATAGTGCTGCTCGATCACCAGGGCGTACTTGGCGAGCTGCTCGACGTCGGCGTCGCTCAGCGAGTAGCGGTTGCGCTGCTCGGTGGGCACGTCGATGGTCTTGACCAGCTTGCCGCCGGCCTTCTTTTCCTCGGGCGTGGAGAAGACCATCTGGATCAGCTTGGAGCCCAGGTTACGACGCACCACAGCGCGCTTGCCGGCCTTGAGCATGGGCTTGTGCACGTAGAACTCGTCGGGGTTCACGGCGCCCTGCACCACCGTCTCGCCCAGGCCATAGCTGGAGGTGATGAAGACCACGTCCTCGAAACCGGACTCGGTGTCGATGGTGAACATCACGCCAGCGGCGCCCAGGTCGGAGCGCACCATGCGCTGCACGCCGGCCGACAAGGCCACGTCGGCGTGGGCAAAACCCTTGTGCACGCGGTAGCTGATGGCGCGGTCGTTGTAGAGGGAGGCGAAGACCTCCTTCATCTTGTGCAGCACTTCGTCGATGCCGTGCACGTTCAGGAAAGTCTCCTGCTGGCCGGCAAACGATGCATCCGGCAAGTCTTCTGCCGTGGCCGAGGAACGCACGGCAAAGGTGGCCTGCGGGTTGCCGGCGGCCAGCTTGGCGTAGTCCTCGCGGATGGCCTTTTCCAGGTCGGCCGGGAAGGGCTGGGCCTCGACCATGGCGCGGATCTCGGCGCCGACCGTGGCCAGGGCACGCACGTCCTCGGTGTCCAGGGCGTCGAGCTTGGCGTTGATGCGGTCGGCCAAGCCGCCGTGTTTCAGGAACTCACGGAAGGCGTGGGCCGTGGTGGCGAAGCCGGTGGGCACACGCACGCCCTGGGGCAGTTGCGAGATCATTTCGCCGAGGCTGGCGTTCTTGCCGCCAACCGCCTCGACGTCGGTCATCCTCAGGTTTTCAAACGGTACGACCAGGGCGGTCGGGCTGAAAAGTGCAGACATGGGAAAGCTCCAGAGTTTAAAAACCGGGGTGAACAAGCCGGCGCGATGCCGCTTGCGCCCATGCCAACGGCCAGCCTTTGCTCTTTTTCTGGTGGGGCGTTGCGTTGCATGGAAGAATCTATGGGTGAATACGCAATTTTATTCCCCCCCAGCGGAAACCATGCTGTTTTTGCATGTAACTCGATAACAATTTCCATCCACCCAGCGTCACTCGCCATGCCCAACCGCACCGTCTTTTTCATTTCCGATGGCACCGGCATCACGGCCGAGACCTTCGGCAATGCCATCCTGGCCCAGTTCGAGGTCGATCTGCACCACGTGCGCCTGCCCTTCATCGACACCGTGGACAAGGCGCACCAGGCCGTGCGCCAGATCAACCACACGGCCGAGGTCGAAGGCAAAAAGCCCATCGTCTTCACCACCCTGGCCAACGAAGAGGTTCACCGGATCATCAACGAGGGCTGCCAGGGCATGATGCTGGACATGTTCGGCACCTTCGTGAACCCGCTGGAGGAAGAACTGGGCATCAAGTCGCACCACCGCATCGGCCGCTTCAGCGACGTGAGCAAGAGCCAGGCCTACCACGACCGCATCGAGGCCATCAACTTCTCGCTGGCGCACGACGACGGCCAGTCCAACCGCGACCTGGCCAGCTCGGACGTGATTCTGGTCGGGGTGAGCCGTAGCGGCAAGACGCCGACCTCGCTGTATCTGGCCATGCAGTACGGGCTGAAGGCCTCCAACTACCCGCTGATCCCCGAAGACTTCGAGCGCCAGCACCTGCCCCCGGCCCTGGCGCCGCACAAGGCCAAGATTTTCGGCCTGACCATCAACCCCGATCGCCTGTGCGAGATCCGCAATGAGCGGCGCCCCAATTCCAAATACGCCTCACTGGAGAACTGCCGCATGGAAGTGTCCGCAGCCGAGTCGATGATGCGGCGCGCCGGCATCCGCTGGCTCTCGACCACCACCAAGTCGATCGAGGAGATCGCCACCACCATCCTGCAGGAGATCCGGCCCGAGCGGCTGAGCTACTGAACCTGCGCTTTCCTGCCCCGAAAACCGGCCGGCATCCCTGCCTGGCCGGTTTTTTTACATCCATAGCAATAAACGTAATGCGAATGATTTGTATTTGTGTATACTTCCGTACATCTTGTGTAGCAAGCCACGCTGCCGGGCCCTAGGGCCCGGGACGGTTGTAGCCAGCCATCGCTTCTTCAACCCATAGGCGCTACAACCATGACCCAACGACAACACCCCCTCAAGAAAACCCTCCCCGCCCGCGAACTGCGGGCCGCCACGACCCAGCCCCTGGCATCGGCCGCGCTGCTGCCGCTGGGCGCCATGCTGCTGGCCGGCTCCATGAGCGCACTGGCCCAGACGGCTGAAACCGACGGCAGCAAGACCCTGGGGACCGTGATCGTCAAGGAACAGGCCGAAGCACCGGAGGGCAAGGACGCCTACCGCGCCACCGAAACCGGCATCGGCAAGGGCCGGCAGCAACTGCGCGACATCCCGCAGTCGGTGACGGTGGTGACCGAAAAGCTGATCGACGACCGCAACCTCGACACCCTGAAGGAAGCCCTGAAGAACACCGCCGGCATCAGCTTCCAGGCCGCTGAAGGTGGCGAGGAAGACATCCGCCTGCGCGGCTTTTCCCTGGCCACCACGGGCGACATCTATATCGACGGCATGCGCGACCCGGCCTTCTACGACCGCGACACCTTCAACCTGGACCGCCTGGAGCTGCTGCGCGGCTCGGCCTCCATGCTGTTCGGCCGCGGCTCCACGGGCGGCGCCGTCAACCAGGTCAGCAAGGTGCCGCGCCTGATCGACGAGCACCAGGTCGACGTCACGGTGGGCAGCTACAACTACCGCCGCGTGGTGGGCGACTTCAACCTCAAGACGGACGACAGCGCGGCGCTGCGCCTGAACGTGATGGACACCAAGGCCGACAACAATGGCGCGGGCAGCAGCATCGACAAGTACGGTGTGGCCGGCACCTACCGCTGGGGCATCGGCGAACGCAACGAATACTCGGTGGGCCTGTACCACCTGACCAACAACAATGGCATCAACTACGGCATGCCGTGGATACGCCCTTATGCGGGCGCGCCCGCCTCCGAGACGACCACGCTGCCGGTCAACCCGAACAGCTACTACGGCACGGCGAGCGACTACAACAAGGGCACGGCCAACAGCCTGACCTTGTCGCACCTGCACCGCTTCGACGATGGCGCCGAGCTCAAGACCCAGGTGCGCCGCGGCGTCTACACGCGCGACCAGCGCGCCGGCACCGTGCGCATCCAGGGCAACTCGAACGCCACGCCGACGACGACCAATCTCCAGAACTTCAGCGACGCCACAGTCCTGACCCGCGGCACCCAGCTCAAGATCCAGGACCTGAACAACGTCGTGGCCCAGAGCGACTACAGCACCAAGTTCGAAGCCCTGGGCTTCAAGCATGAACTGCTCACCGGCATCGACACGGTCATGGACACCAAGACGGTCTACGCGGCCCGCTCGGCCACGCAGGGCGGCGTCACGCTGACCAAGCCCACCACCACGGTCGGCTCGCCGGACGACGGCGCCACGGTCAACGAGGCCTCGCGCGTGCTGCGCATCAACAACCAGTACGACTCCGTGGGCTGGGGGGCCTATGTGCAGGACCTGGTGCAGGTCGCGCCGAAGTGGAAGCTGCTGGGCGGCCTGCGCTTCGACCACATGATCGGCAACTACGTCACCTACGCCATCCCCACCAATGCGGCAGGCCCGGAAACCGCCACGAACTACCAGATGACCGTGGCCGGCTGGAGCCAGCGCCTGGGCGCCCTCTACCAGCCCAATGCGCTGGACTCCTACCATGTCTCCGCCGGCTCGTCCTTCAACACCTCCGGCGACACCTACTCGCTGAGCGCGCAGAACGTGGACACGGCGCCCGAGCAGAGCTACAACCTCGAGCTCGGCGCCAAGCTGGACTCGTCCGACAAGCGCTACACCACGCGCCTGGCAGCCTTCCACACCGTGAAGTTCAACGAGCGCAACACCGACCCGCTGCTCAATATCGCGGTCCTTTCCGGACGTCGCCACGTCTCCGGCCTGGAGGCCGACGTGACGGGCCGGCCGGTGCCGAAATGGGAGGTCTTCGGCTCCTTCATGTGGCTGCCCGACGCCATGATCGACGTGGGCGCCCAGGGTGCCGAGGGCCAGGGCCAGCGCCCCTCGCTCACGCCCATCTATTCCGGCACGCTGTGGAACACCTACCAGGTCACCCAGCCCCTGCGCCTGGGGGCCGGCGTGAACTTCCGCGGCGAACAGACACCGCTGCGCAACCCGGGCTGGAAAGTGCCGGCCTACGCCACGCTGGACTTGATGGCCGAATACAAGTTCAGCGAACGCTACAGCGTGAAGGGCAACATCAGCAACGTCACCGACCGCCTGTATGCCGACCAGCTGTACGACGGCCACTACATCCCCGGTGCCGGCCGACTGGTGCAACTGACCCTGTCCGCCAAGCTCTGAAACCTACCTGACCTGCGCTTGCCATGCTGCTGCACATCCCCGACATCCTGAACGCCGACGAACTCCAGCGCGCCCGCGCGCTGCTGGCCGACGCGCCCTGGACCGACGGCAGGCACAGCGCCGGCACGCAGGCCGCGCAGGTGAAGAACAACGAACAGCTGCCGCACGACTGCGAGGCGGCGAGCCAGATCCGCGCCATGGTGCTGCGCGGGCTGGACCGCAGCCCGCAGTTCTTCTCGGCCGCCCTGCCCAAGAAGGTCTTCACGCCGCGCATCAACCGCTACGGCGGCGAGGCCAACCACTACGGCAACCACATCGACAACGCCATCCGCGCGCTGCCCGACAGCGGCCAGCGCGTGCGCACCGACATCTCCTGCACCGTTTTTCTGGCCGAGCCCGACGCCTACGAGGGCGGCGAGCTCTGCATCAGCGACACCTATGGCGAACAGGCCGTCAAGCTGCCGGCCGGCCACATGGTGCTCTACCCCGGCACCAGCCTGCACCAGGTGCGCCCCGTCACGCGCGGCCACCGCCTGGCCTGCTTCTTCTGGATCGAAAGCATGGTGCGCAGCGACGAGCAGCGCCGCCTGCTCTACGAACTCGACATGAACCTGCTGCGCCTGCGCCAGCAGCATGGCGAAGGCGCCGAGACCACCGCGCTGACCGGTACGTACCACAACCTGCTGCGCATGTGGGCCGACACATGACAGGGTCACCCTCTCTCGACGCCCTGCCCGCCGGGCTCGTCAGCCTGGCCGACCACGAGGCCCATGCCCGCACGCGGCTGGACGACAAGGCCTGGGCCTATTTCAGCGGCGGCGCGGCCGACGAGCTCACGCTGGCGGCCAACCGCCGCAGCTGGGACACGCTGCAACTGCTGCCGCGGGTACTACGGCCCCTGAGCGGCGGCCACACCCGCGTGCAACTGCTGGGCCGCACCCTGGCCCACCCCATCCTGCTGGCACCAGTGGCCTTCCAGCGCATGGCGCACCCGGACGGCGAACTCGCCACGGCCCACGCCGCGGCCGCGCTCGGGGCCGGCCTGGTCCTCAGCACCCAGGCCAGCATCCCGCTGGAAACCGTGGCCCGTGCCGTGCGGGACGAAACCAGCCGCGGCCCGCTCTGGTTCCAGCTCTACCTGCAGGACGACCGTGGCTGCACACGTGAACTGGTGCAGCGTGCCGAAACCGCAGGTTACGAAGCCCTGGTGCTCACCGTGGACGCGCCGGTACACGGCGCGCGTGACCGCGAGCGCCGCGCCGGATTTGCCCTGCCCCCGGGTGTGCGCGCCGTCAACCTGGAAGGCCAGCCCCCGGCCACGCAACCCAGGCTCATGCCGGGCCAGAGCGCCCTCTTCGATGGCCTGCTGCGCCGGGCCCCGACCTGGGATGACCTGGCCTGGCTGCAGACGCAGACGCGCCTGCCTATCCTGCTCAAGGGCGTGCTGCATCCCGAAGACGCGCGCCAGGCCGCTGGCTTGAACGTCGCCGGTCTGGTGGTGTCCAACCATGGCGGGCGCACGCTGGACACCGCGCCGACCACCGCCGCCGTGCTGCCGCGCATCGCCGACGCGCTGGGCGGCACGCTGCCCTTGCTGGTCGATGGCGGCATCCGGCGTGGCACCGATGTGCTCAAGGCCCTGGCGCTCGGCGCCTCGGCCGTCCTCGTCGGCCGGCCTTACGTCTACGGTCTGGCCAACGCCGGCGCCCTGGGCGTGGCCCACGTGCTGCGCCTGCTGCGCGACGAACTCGAAGTGGCCATGGCCCTGTGCGGCTGCAGGACGCTGGAACAGATCCCGCCCGACCTGCTCTGGCCGTCATCGTGAAAAGTGTTGCCACCCATCAGATACGAATAATTCTCATTTATAATCGACACCATCATGTCCACCCTGATCCTCCTCGGCAGCCTCGCACTGGTCACGCTGGCCAGCGGCTGGATCTTCCGCAAGTAGGCAGGGGACGAAGCCCGACAATATGAACCTTGCCCAGCCAGCACTCTTCCAGCCGACCATGAACCGACGCCTGCTCATCGCCGCCAGCGTGGTGCTGCTGCACGTGGGCGTGCTGTGGGCGCTGCAAAGCGGCCTGATGCGCCGCGCCGTCGAGGTCATCATCCCCGGCGAAATCCTCAGCGAATTCATCAGCCCCCCCGCTCCCGAGGCCCAGAAACCGCAGACACCGGCCCCGCCGCGCAAGCCCGAACCGGCCCCGCCCAAAGCACAGGTACAGCCGCCGACACCTCAGCCCGTGACGGCCACGGCGCCTGCGCCAGCCGTGGCGCAGGCGGCCCCGGCGGCCATCGAGGCCAGCACCGTGGCGGCGGCGCCGGCCGCCCCGCCGGCGCCGGCACGCATCGAGCTGCCCTCCAGCGATGCGGCCTATCTGAACAATCCCAAGCCGTCCTACCCGCCGCTGAGCCGCCGCCTGGGCGAACAGGGCAAGGTGGTGGTGCGTGTGCTGATCGGTGTGGACGGCACGGCCCAGCAGGCCGAGATCCGCAGCTCCAGCGGCTACGACCGGCTGGACCAGGCCGCGCTGGCCACGGTGCGCAGCTGGCGCTACGTGCCGGGCCGGCGCAATGGTATGGCCGAGGCCATGTGGTTCAACGTCCCCATCAATTTCGTCCTCGAATAATTCTTGTTTTCCGGAGTCTCTTATGGAATCGCAATTTGGTCTGTTCAACGTCTGGGCCCAGGGTGACTGGGTCACGCGCGGCGTCGCCCTGCTGCTGCTGGGCATGTCGCTGGCCTCGTGGATGGTGATCCTGTTCAAGGCCATGGACCTCATCCGCTACAAGAAACTGGCGCGCCAGGCCGAGGGCTTCTGGCACAGCGCGGACTTTGCCGAGGGCCTGAACCGCCTGGGCCCGCAGGAAGACAACCCGTTCCGCAATCTCGCCGAGGAAGGCCGTGAGGCTGCGGCGCACCACCGCAACACCAAAGCGCAACTGCACGACAGCCTGGACATCAGCGACTGGGTCACGCGCTGCCTGCGCAACAGCATCGACCATGCCAACGCGCGCCTGCAGGGCGGTCTGGCCGTGCTGGCCTCGGTCGGCTCCACCGCCCCCTTCGTCGGCCTGTTCGGCACGGTCTGGGGCATCTACCACGCGCTGCTGAGCATCGGCGTGGCCGGCCAGGCCACCATCGACAAGGTGGCCGGCCCCATCGGCGAGGCGCTGATCATGACGGCCCTGGGACTGGCCGTGGCCATCCCCGCCGTGCTGGGCTACAACGCGCTGGTGCGCGGCAACAAGTCCGTCCAGGGCAAGCTCAACAGCTTCGCCCACGACCTGCACGCCTACTTCGTCACCGGTGCCCGCGTGGGCGGCGGCGAAGCCAAGGTCGTGCCCATGAAGAAAGCCTGATGCCATGGCCTTCGGAACCCAGGACGACACCGACGAGGTGATGAACGAGATCAACATGACGCCGCTGGTCGACGTCATGCTGGTGCTGCTCATCATCTTCATCATCACCGTGCCGGTGATGAAACACGCCGTCAACGTGGACCTGCCGCAGGCCACGAGCCAGCGCGAGGAAATCAAGCCGGAAACGCTGCGCCTGTCGGTCGACGCTGCCGGCGCCTACTACCTCAACGGCACCGCCGTCAGCGAAGAAGCCCTGCCGGCGCTGCTGCAGGCCGAGGGCGCGCGCACCCCGCAGCCCGAACTGCACATCAACGGCGACAAGGCCGTGCGCTACGAGCGCGTGGCGCAGGCCATGGCCATGGCGCACCAGGCCGGGCTGCGCAAGATCGGTTTCGTCTCCGAGCCCAAGCGCTGAGTCGGGATGCCGGCATGAGCGCAGCGACGAACAACGCCCCGCCCCCGCTCGCGCCTGCTGAACGGGGCACGGCCAGGGAAGCCACCGCGTGCATACCGCCGGGCGTGCCGCTGGACAGCGCCACCCTGCTGCAGGGCGGCAAGGCGGTCACGATCCGCCACAACGGCGAGTTCTACCGCCTGCAGGCCACACGCCAGGGCAAGCTGATCCTCACCAAATGACAAGGGGCCCGGATGGGCCCCTGGCTCCTGATGGCGAGCGCCGTTTACAGGCCGATGGCGGCAATGCCGGCGCGCGCAATCTGCGCGTCTTCCACCGACTTCACACCGCTGACGCCCACGGCGCCCAGGCACTGGCCGTCCTTCATGATCGGCACACCGCCTTCGAGCAGGCCGTCCAGGCCCGGGGCGCTGAGGAAGGACACGCGGCCGCCGTTGATCATCTCTTCGTAGATGCGGCTCTCGCGACGGCCCAGGGCCGAGGTGCGCGCCTTGGCCGGTGCGATCTGCGCGGAAATCGGGGCGGCGCCATCGAGGCGCTGCAGCCACAGCAGGTGGCCGCCGTCGTCGACGATGGAGATGCTGACAGCCCAGTTGTTCTTCAGCGCCTCGGCCTCGGCGGCGGCGGCGATTTTCTTGAGGTCTGCGAGCTGGAGGATGGATTTGGTTTGCATGGTGGGAAATGGCAAGGAAATGACAACTGCGAGCATAGCCCCAGAACCCGGGGTTTCGGCCGCCTGGCGTCGCAAAACTGCCATGACAAATACACAGGGTGTGTGGTGGATTGCAGCGGGCGACTTGAATCCGCCTAGAATGACCGCAACTGGGTGACCTCTGTTCCCAGGCTTACAAGGAGATGAAGACATGAGCGAGCAAGTTCAAACTCTCGACCCCACCAGCTACGGCCAGGTGCTCTCGCCGAGCGAACGCAACAAGGTGCTGCGCAATACCTACTGGCTGCTGGCCCTGAGCCTGCTGCCCACCGTGCTGGGTGCCTGGATCGGCGTGGCCACCGGCATCACCGCCGGCCTGACCGGCTTCGTCGGCCTGATCGTCTTCCTGGGCGGTGCCTTCGGCTTCATCTACGCCATCGAGAAGACCAAGAACTCTGCCGCCGGTGTGCCGGTGCTGCTGGGTTTCACCTTCTTCATGGGCCTGATGCTCTCGCGCCTGATCGCCATGGTGCTGGGCTTCAAGAACGGCTCCGACCTGGTCATGACCGCCTTCGCGGGCACCGCCGGCGTGTTTTTCGTCATGGCCAGCCTGGCCACGGTGATCAAGCGTGACCTCTCGGGCATGGGCAAGTGGCTGTTTGTCGGCGCCATCGTGCTGATGGTGGGCGGCATCATCAACGTCTTTGTCGGTTCGAGCACCGGCATGATCGTGATCTCCATGCTGGCCATCGGCATCTTCAGCGCCTACATGCTGTACGACATCAAACAGATCATCGACGGCGGCGAAACCAACTACATCAGCGCCACCCTGGCCCTGTACCTGGACATCCTCAATGTGTTCCAGAGCCTGCTGGCCCTGCTGGGCATCTTCGGCGGCGAACGCGAGTAAGGGCAGAACAGCCCCTGAAAAAGGCCCTGCGGGGCCTTTTTCCCATTCTGGCGGCCATGCGACACTCAATCTATCCTGGCAACTGCCGATAAGGTCAGTAACGCTTCCCTGCAAACCCATGACGCTGCGCCTCCTGCTCATCCCCGCCCTCGCCCTGCTGCTGGCCGCCTGCGATATCCCCGGGCTGGGCCCGGACCCGCGCATCGCGCAGCGTGAGGCCGAAGGCAAGGCTATCGGCGGCGCCTGCCGTTACGCCGTGCGCGGCATCGAGGAGTGCTACCAACTCAACCCCAAGGCCCTGAAGACCGCCGTCTTCGAGGGCTGGCGCGAGATGGACCAGTACATGCGGGAAAACAAGATCGAGGGCCAGCCCACGCCCGAGGCCAGGGAAGCGGCTGAAGACAAGAAACCGGCCACCGCCGAGAAAAAGCCGGCCCCGGCCATCAAGCCGGCCGTGGCCGACAAGAAAGCCTCCTGACCCGAGAGTCCCCCCGTTCGCCCTGAGCTTGTCGAAGGGCTTCGACGGGCTCAGCCCGAACGGAAGTTGTCTTGGATTCCGCAAGCCTCCATAGGCTCAGGCCCGCTCGAACACCGCCATGCTCTCGACGTGCGCGGTGTGCGGGAACATGTTCACCACCCCCGCCGCCGTGCAGCGGTAACCTGCCTGATGCACCAGCAGGCCCGCGTCGCGCGCCAGCGTGGCCGGGTTGCAGCTCACGTAGACGATGCGCCGCGGCGGCGTCCAGCCCTGCGCCCCCGGCGTGGCCGGGTGGTTGGCGGGATCCACTTTCTGCTGATGCAGGTCGGCCAGGGTCTTGGCCAGGGCGAAGGCCCCCTCGCGCGGCGGGTCGACCAGCCACTTGTCGGCATTGCCATCCTGGATCAGCAGCTCGGGGGTCATCTCGAACAGATTACGTGCCACGAAAGCCGTCGGCGCCAGGGCCTGGCCGGCGGGACGGACGGCCTGGTTCCCTGCGTAGTTCTCGCGTGAGCGCGCCACCAGCGTCTCGCTGCCCTCGATGCCCAGCACCTCGCGCGCCTGGGTGGCAATGGGCAGGGTGAAATTGCCCAGGCCGCAGAACCAGTCGATCACCCGCTCGTCCTTTTGCGCCTCCAGCAGGCGCAGCGCACGCGCGACCAGCACGCGGTTGATGTGCGGATTGACCTGGGTGAAATCGGTAGGCTTGAAAGGCATGGTGATGCCGAATTCGGGCAGCACGTAGCTCAGCGGCAGAGCATCCGGCGTGTCGTCCAGCAGGTGCACGGTGTCCGGCCCCTTGGGCTGCAGCCACCACTGCACGACGGGGTGTTCCTGGGCAAAGGCCCGCAGCTTGGCCAGGTCCCCCGCGCTCAGCGGCTCCAGATGCCGCAGCACCAGCGCCGTGACCGCATCGCCGCAGGCCAGCTCGATCTGCGGACAGGTCTCGATGGCGTCGAGCGAGCCGATCAGGGCGCGCAGCGGCATCAGCATGGCGCTCACGTGCGGAGGCAGCACCGGGCAGATCTCCATGTCGGCCACGTAGCGGCTCTTGCGTTCGTGGAAACCCACCAGCACCGTGCCCTTCTTGCGCACATGCCGCACCGACAGGCGGGCGCGGTAGCGGTAACCCCAGGCCGGCCCTTCGATCGGGCGCAGCACGGTCTCGGCGCGCACCTTGCCCAGGTGCCAGAGGTTGTCCTCCAGCACGCGCTGCTTCACCGCCACCTGCGCCCCCGGGTGCAGGTGCTGCATCTTGCAGCCGCCGCAGGCGCCCGTGTGCAGCCCGAAATGCGGGCAGCCGGGCCGCACGCGCTGCGATGACTCGCGGTGGATGGCCGTGACCGTGGCCTGCTCCCAGTTGTTCTTGCTGCGGTTGACGCTGGCGCTGACCACCTCGAAAGGCAGTGCGCCTTCGACAAACACCACCTTGCCGTCGGGCCGGTGGGCGATGCCCTGGGCCTCGATGTCGAGGGACTCGATCAACAAGCCATCCGGCGGGATATTCACGTTGTTCCTGGATTCTTCACTCATGCCGCTATTGTCCCCGAGGTTAAACTGCAAAAGCGGCAGGCTTTGCTGCTTCATCGATCACAAGACATGGCCCCGGAGCAGGCTTGAAGATACAGAATCTCCCCTTTGCACTCAGGCTGCTGGGCGTCGCTGCGGTCTACACCGTGCTGGCCCAGCTGGCTCTGAAGTTCTTTTCCCTTGCCGGGGTCATTGGCACGTTCTGGCCCGCCAGCGGCTGGGCCCTGGCCGTCCTGCTTCTGGGTGGCACCCGCCTGGCCTGGGGGATTTTTGCGGGTGCACTCGTCTCCGAGCTGATGCTGGGCCTTGCCCTGCCTGCAGCCGCAGCGAGCGCAGGCGGCGCCACCCTGGGTGCGCTGCTGGGCAACTGGTTGCTGCGGCGCGATGCCAGATTCAACCCTGACCTCGACACCCTGGGCGACTACGCCCGCCTGACGGTATGGGCAGCCATTCCGGCCAGCGCGCTGAGTGCCCTCGCCGGCATCGGCAGCATGACCGCCACGGGCAGCCTGTCCTCCAGCGACCTGGGCCGAAACATGGTGCAGTGGGTGATCGGTGATGCGCTCGGCATCATGCTCGTCACTCCCCTGCTGCTGATATGGCGGCAAGACCCTGGCGAGTTGAAGGACAGGCGGCGCTGGACCGAAGCCGCCCTGCTCCTGGGCCTGACCTTGCTGGCGGGCCAGCTCGTGTTCCAGGGATGGCTGACCCAGGAACTCGACAGTTTTGTCCTCAAGGGCTACTGGCTGCTGCCCATGGCCTTCTGGGCGGCCGTCCGGCTGGGGCCGCATGGCGCCATCCTGGTCCTGTGCACGATCAGCGTACAAGCCATGCTGAGCATCCATGACAACACGGGGTTCCTGGCCCATCCGGACGTCCAAACCCGGCTGGTCGATGGCTGGTTCTTCGTGACCTTCAGCTGGCTGATGATCATGTTTCTGGCCCTGCTCATCAAGGGCTACAGGCATGCCGAGTCCGACCTGCGCATCGCTGCCACCGCCTTCGAATGCCAGGAAGGCATGATCGTCACCGACGCCCAGATGCGCATCCTGCGCACCAACCAGAGCTTCACGCGCATCATGGGTTACCGCAATGAAGAAGTGGTGGGCCAGACCACCGCCTTCATGCGCTCGGACCGGCATCCAAGCAGCTTCTACGAAAATGCCTGGCGCACCGGACAAGAACGTGGCGTCTGGAACGACGAGGTCTGGCACCGGCGCAAAAATGGCGAGGTCTTCCCGCAATGGCTGACCTGCACCGCCGTGAAGAACGAAGACGGCGTCATCACCAATTACGTCGTCACGCACACCGATATCTCTTACCGCAAAGAGCGGGAAGCCCAGGAGGCGGCCGCCCAGGTGGCCCAGCTGGCCCAGCGTGATGCGCTGGTGCGGGAGGTTCACCACCGCATCAAGAACAACCTGCAGGGCATTTCCGGCCTGCTGCGCCTGTTTGCGCAGGACAACCCGCAGACGACCGAGGCCATCAACCAGGTCATGGGCCAGATCCGCAGCATTGCCGTGCTGCATGGCCTGCAGGGCCACGCCTCCATGGACACCGTGCGCCTGTGCGAGTTGACCAGCGCCATCGCCGCCGATGTCCAGTCGGTCTGGCAGACACCCATCGCCGTCGATATCCCGGCCTGCTGGACTCCCGGCATCGTTACCGAAAAAGAGGCCGTCCCGATCGCCCTGGTGCTCAATGAACTGCTGGTCAACGCCGTCAAGCATGGCGGCAAGACCCACGGCCACGTCAGCGTGACGCTGCGAAAAGGCGAAGAGCCCGAGACCATCCAGGTAGACATCCGAAACTCGGGCCATTTGCGCTCCAACACCGATCGCCCGACCGCGCACCACGCCGGCTTGCAACTGGTGGCCTCACTGATGCCGCGCGAGGGCGCCCGGCTGACCCGGGAACAGCGTGAAAACGAAGTTCTCACCCGGCTGGCAATCTCCCCTCCGGTACTTCATCTGGAAAAGAACCCGGCATGACCGCCCCCGACCAGCCCGCGCCCATTCACCTCCTGCTGGTTGACGACGACCGGCTCGTGCTTTCGACCCTGAGCAGGGGTCTGCAGCATGCGGGCTACCTTGTCAGCATGGCCGAATCCGCCGAAGAAGCCGAAGTGCTGCTGGCCAGCGGCCAGCGCCCCGACCTGGCCATCGTGGACATCCGCATGAGCGGGCGGGATGGCCTGACCCTGGCACGGCGACTGCGTGAACTGGACCACATCCCCTTTGTCATGCTCAGCGCCTACAGCGAACCGGACATGATCGGCCAGGCCAACCACCTCGGCGCCCTGGGCTATCTGGTCAAGCCGCTGGACATTTCGCAACTCCTGCCCGCCATCCAGGCCGCCCTGTCCCGTGCCGATGAACTGCAGGAACTGCGGGAAACGCGGGCGCAGCTGCAGGCTGCATTGGACTCCGAGCGAGACATCAGCGTGGCGGTCGGCATCATCATGGCGCAGCAACAACTGCCGCGACCTCAGGCCTTCGAGCTGCTGCGCAAGACGGCGCGCACCCAGCGCCGCAAGCTGGCCGAGCTGGCGGCCGACATCATCCGGGCCGTGCAGCCGACCCGCATGTAACAGCACGTAACTTAACGTATCAAAATACCCCAAGGGGTTGACTGATTGTTACCGAATTGAATAATAAGCACTGATACGACTCTGACATTGGTACAGGTCGCATTTTCTTGAGGCCCCGAACCTGCCTCGCAACATGACACGCCGGCGCATCTGAATGTGCCGGCTGGAATGAACGAAGCAAGCCGGAATTTCCGGCCTGCGTACGCAGGAAGCACTCGGGGACATGACGCACCAGAACATCACCGGACAAGTCCGGAGCGCGCGATCCGCCCGCGCGCGGCGCCCCCATCTGGCCGGGCAGGCCGGGAGGCTGCGCGCATGAATGCAACGGCACCGACCAGCGCGCACGAGATCCAGTTCTCTCTGTTGCGCCTCACGAACTGGCCGAACATTCCACAACTGCCGCCCGAAGACATGGTGGACATGGCGCGCATCTGCGCGCTGCTCTCCTGGCGTGCCACCGCAGGCGTCATCATCGCGCGCATCCTGGAACTGCCCAAGGAAAGGGTGCTGGACATCCTGTTGTTGCTGCACGCGCAAGGCTGCCTGAACCTGCAGGCCCAGCCCGGGGGGCAACCGACCGCCCAGGCACCAGCCGCCAACGACAGTCGCCCCGCGGAACTCACGGAATCGCCACACGATTCCTTCATCACCAAAATCTGGCAGCGCCTGGCTGCGAAGAACTGAAACGGGGCGTATAGCGTGGAATGGGGCGTACTTTTCATGGGTTCGGTGGGTTCAGGCAAGACCTGCGCCATCCGCAGCATTTCCGACATCGGGGTGGTCGATACCGACGCAGCGGCCACCGACGAGACAGCCCGGCTGAAATCGCATACGACCGTGGCCATGGACGTCGGGGTGCTGCACCTTTCCGACAACGACAAGCTGCGCCTGTGTGGCGCCCCCGGGCAGGACCGCTTCGATTTCATGTGGGACATCCTGCTCATGCAATGCCGGGGCCTGGTGCTGTTCGTCAATCACGCCAACCCTGATCCAGTCGCCGACCTCGACCACTACCTGAGAGCGCTGGAAACGCGCCTCACCACGCAAAAGATGCCCATGGTCGTGGGCATCACGCATGTCGACAAGAACCCGCTGGTCCCGCTGGACCGCTACCGCGACCATCTGCGGCAGCACCCGTGCAAGTTCATGGACATCCTGCCACCCGTCTTTCAGGTCGATGCACGCGAACGCACACAGGTACGCGGGCTGCTGGCGGCCCTCACAGGGCTGCTTGAAATGGCAGAGCGCTTTCCGATCCGGCAGCGCAAGGGGGTAACCGCTTGAGCGCCGTCCTCGAACTGGTCAACTTTGGCGTAGCCTACGGCGACAAGGTCGTGCTGCGCGACATCGATTTCGAAGTGCCGGCGCGCGGTTGCATGGCGCTGCTTGGTCCCGCCGGCACGGGCAAGTCCACCCTGCTGCGCACGCTGGCCGGCTACAACAGCAACAACCCCTCCCTGCGAACCTGGGGCCAGGCGCGTTACCGCGGCCAGGAACTCGGCAACGACAACCGGCCGACCATGGTGATGCAGAAATCCCAGTTCCTGATCTCCACCGTGTGGGACAACCTGGTGTTCGAGATGAAGGACCGCGCCCGCCTGACCCGGCTGCAGCAGCGCGAGAAGATCGCGGCCCTGCTGCATCGCACCGGCCAGGCACACCTGCTGGACAAGCTCGATGAAAAGGTTGTGCGGTACTCGGCAGCCCAGCAGCGCGGTATCGCCATCCTGCGACAGGCGCTGAGCGAACCCGCTCTGCTGATGATCGACGAGCCGACCACCGGCCTGCCCGAAGGCGAAGTCCCACCCCTGCACCAGATGATCCACGAACTGGCGCAGGACCGCGCCCTGCTGGTGGTCTCGCACAACCAGGCCTACGCCCGCAAGATGGCTGACCGGGTCGTACTGATTGCCAACGGCGTCACCCAGGAATGCAGTGACACGCCGCACTTCTTCCAGGCCCCCAGCAGCGAGGCAGCACGCAACTACATCCGCACCGGCTCCTGCCCCGAAGACGGCACGGCCGCCAGCGAGGACGAGGACGCAGGCGGTGCCTCACCGTCAATCCAGGCACTGCCTGCTCCGCTGGCCGACCGGCCGGACGCCAAGCCAGCCTCGTACGGACCGCGCGGTTTTGTCTGGCTCATCAAAGGCCGGGTTGCGGGCGCCCCGCTGCCCGGCATCGTGCGCGATGTGGATTACGACCTGGCCGCCTTGCGCGAAGTGGGTGTGACGCGGCTGGTTTCCCTGACAGAAAACCCATTTCCTTCCGAACTGGCCGAGGGCTATGGCATCGCCTGCCACGCCAGCCCGATCCCGGACATGCATGCCCCCGCGGACGATCAGATGCTGCGCCTGTGCCAGGAGATGGACCACTTCGTGGCCAACGAGGAAGTGATCGCCGTGCACTGCAAGGCCGGACTGGGACGCACGGGGACCGTTCTGGCCGCCTACCGGCTGTGGCGCGCCGGGACGGCCGCTTCGGCCGTTGAGGCCATTGAGTTCGTGCGGCGCCTGGAGCCCGGAATGATCCAGTCCCAGGCCCAGGTCGATTTCCTGGCGGATTTTGCCGACCGGCTCAAAGCCATGCCGGCGCGTTCCCAGCCGGTGACAACTGAATTCGCCCTGTGAGGCCAACGAGCAGGGTTTTGTGTGCAAGTGTGATTCAACAAGACTGAGGAGACAACATGAGCAATCTGGACAACATGCTGCAAAAGGCAGTGACTTCCATCCCCGACTGTGTGGCCGCCGGCTACGTGGACCTGTCCTCGGGCATGGTGCTGAGCATCAAGACGGTGGACTCCCATCCGACCGAGGTGTTCGAGCTGCTGGCTGCCGCCACCACCGACCTGTTCCAGGGGCCCAACGTGTCGGCCATCGAGAAGATCTTCCGCAAGGCGCGCGGCCTGCCCGAGAACAACGACCACCACTATTTCCAGGAAATCATCGTCAACAGCGACAACCTGATCCACGTCTTCATCCGCGGCAAGCGTCAACAGCAGGTGGCCTGCTTCGTCTGCCGCAAGGGCGCCAACCTGGGCATGGTGCTGACCAAGTCGCGCCTGGTCATGCCTGAGATCGAAGCCGCGCTCTGAAAGCGCACACCCCGCAAATCACAAACCGTCATCAAGAGAAAGAACGTCGTTGGAAAGTGTGAATATGCCTATGGATTGAACCGAGTATTTCTTCCCCACTTCATGCATGAACCATGCAGCCCCCGGCCCATGCCGGGGCAAAAATTTAAAAATCAAATTACCGAGTTTCGCGAATGAGCAATCTGGACAACATGCTGCAAAAGGCAGTGACTTCCATCCCCGACTGTGTGGCCGCCGGCTACGTGGACCTGTCCTCGGGCATGGTGCTGAGCATCAAGACGGTGGACTCCCATCCGACCGAGGTGTTCGAGCTGCTGGCTGCCGCCACCACCGACCTGTTCCAGGGGCCCAACGTGTCGGCCATCGAGAAGATCTTCCGCAAGGCGCGCGGCCTGCCCGAGAACAACGACCACCACTATTTCCAGGAAATCATCGTCAACAGCGACAACCTGATCCACGTCTTCATCCGCGGCAAGCGTCAACAGCAGGTGGCCTGCTTCGTCTGCCGCAAGAGCGCCAACCTGGGCATGGTGCTGACCAAGTCGCGCCTGGCCATGCCTGAGATCGAAGCGGCACTCTGATGCCGCCCCGGAGTTCGTGGCCATCCACAGCGTGGATTGGCCATGAACTCCCGCCCAACCAGAAAAATAAATACAAGCGAAGGAGGTGAGCATGAATTCTTCAGCACTGGCAGGTTCCGATGCCCTGATGAGCAAGGCGCGCGGCATGCTGCGCGCGCTGCAATCAACGTCTGACCATATCGAGGCTTCGGCCCTGGTATCGCATGATGGTCTGACGCTGGCCGCGGTGCTGTCCAGCGAAGCCAACGCCGACCGTTTTGGCGCCATGTGCGCTTCCCTGCTCGCACTGGCATCACGTGCGGCGAGCGAGGTCCAGCGCGGCGAACTGCGCCAGATCATCCTGGACGGCGAACACGGCCCGCTGCTGCTCACACGGGCTGGCAAAACCGGCGTGCTGGCCGTGGCCGCAGCGCCGAAGGCCAACCTGGGCAAGGTCATCCTGGACACGCGCAAGACAGCGGCTGATCTGGCGATGCTGTCCGCTGCCGCCTGAGAAAAGACATGAATCCGACGATACGCTACAAGTCCCATGCCGTGGCGCTGCAACCCGGCGAGACCGCGCTGGACGCGCTGCTGCGCGTCGGGGCCGACATCCCCTTCTCCTGCAAGGGCGGCTCCTGTCATACCTGCATGGTCCGATGCAGCGACACCACGCCTCCAGCCGAAGCCCGCAAGGGCCTGCCCGACCATCTGGTCCAGGCCGGTTATGTGCTGGCTTGCAAGTACCAGCCGCAGGCCGACGCGCAACTGGAGCCGCGCCGGCCCGCAGACATGGTGACGCGCTGCATGCTGACCGAGGCCGGCGTGAGCCGGGACGGGCGCGTGGTGCTGCAGTTTGAAGCGGCCAGCGAGATCAAGTACCAGCGGGGCGACCGTCTGCGCCTGGTCGGTGCACCCGGCGCGCGCGAGGCCGAGTTCGAACTGAGCAGCCATCCGGCGGAGGGCGATTTCCTGCTGCAAGCCGAGTTGCTTCCGGGCGAGGCGGCTTACTGCCCGGACTGGCTAGGCAGCGCGCAGCTGGCCGCCGGCGGACCGGCCTTCGGCCATGAATTCGATGTCCGCGGGCCCTTCCCCGCGCCGGCGGCCGCCACCGGCGCCAACGAGATCCGCCCTCCGCCGGCTGATCCCGCCCTGTGGGCCGAACTCGGCGACGGCCGGGTCGTACGGCAGGTGCTGGAGGCGTTCTACGCCCGCGTCTACGAGGACGAGCGTTTGCGCCATTTCTTCGAGGGCGTGACCCTGGACCGCTCCATCGACAAGCAGTTCTCCTTCCTCAAGCAGTGCATGACCGGCGAGAAGGTCTACATGGGCGACCGGCCACGCAACGCGCACCACTGGATGATCATCTCCAACGAGCTGTTCGACTACCGCCAGCAGCTCATGGAGGAAACCCTGCGCTCGCACGGCCTGAGCGCGGAGCAGATCGCCCGCTGGACGCGCTACGAGGAAGTCTTCCGCCCCGACATGGTGAAGTCAGAGCCCTGGCCACGGCGCATCGGCGGCGTCGATGTGATGCGCGAAGGCTTTGACGAAGAGGATTTGCTGGTCGACAGCGTGTGTGACTACTGCGGCGAGGAAATCCTCTCCGGAACCCGGGTGCTGTTTCACCGGCGCCTGGGCAAGATCGGCTGCTCGGGCTGTGCTTCCGGCTTGCGTGCGCCCTCGCCCGCTGGCACCAGCCCGGCCGTTTCCGCGAATTGATGTGAGCCGCTACCTGGAAGTCCAAGCGCAAGGCCTGCTGGAGTGGCTGGGTCGTCCGCCCACGTCGCCGGCACAGAAGGTCTTTTCCGGCCTGCTGCGGCTGCCGCACAGCGTTGCGCTGATCCCGGCCCGGCTGGCCGATCAATTCGGCCTGGAACTGCCCGATCTCTCGCGTGCCCTGTTCGAACTGAACCGGCGCCAGAGCCTGCTGGTCACCGACCGTGCGTGCGACCACGCGGGCGATTTCCGTTATGAATTTGATTTGATCTGCGAAGATCTGCGCAGCCTGGCCCCGGGGTCACCCGAACTCATGCTGGCGGGCACCGACGGCCTGTGCCTGGCCCAGCAGGGACTGTCCGAAGACACCTGCCTGCACCAGGCAGCGCGCTGTCACGATGGTGCCGATGCGGGGTTCGCACTCGTGGCGCCGTTGCATCTTGGCGCCACCGTCCTGCACTTGTGTTCGCGCACCCGTATCGATGCGGACAGCCCGGCCCTGTTGCGACTGGTACGCCGGCTGGTCAGCCTGCCCTTGCACGCCTGAGCCAGCCCGCCCGCAAACGCCTGCCCTCATGGACTCCATCAACGAAACCGCCCTCCTGGATGTGCTGGGCCGACTGGAGTCCATCTGCCCGGCGCTGGCCGGTGCGGTGGTCGCCACCCGCGACGGCCTGGTACTGGCCGCCGTCGGTGACTACCAGGGTGACACGCCCGCGGCCTGCGCCGCCAGCCTGTCGGTGCACCTGCAGGACGACCTGCAACCGCTGGTGGCCGGCCCGCATGCGATCGGTCGGGAAGAACTGCTGATCTTTGGCGACGACATGCTGTGGTACCTCAGTCACCTGGCCACCGGTCACCTGCTGCTCATCGGCAGCCGGCAGACCGTTCACGCCGGAGCAGTACGGCTGGCAGGACAGACCACCGCCCGGCAACTCAATCGCTGGCTGACGGCATCCCCATGATCCAGCAGCATCTCGCACGCCAGGCGCCTTCGAACCGCGGCGCATGCTGGCCGAACTGGCGGCCGGGATCATTCGTGGTTAATAAGCCCGGGATCGGGTGTTTCACACTGTTTTTTGATTGATACCGATCAAGGTATCGTGCTATAAAAATAAACAGGACTGGCCGTGCGAATGGCCGTCCACTCATGAGGCCCTGACCCTGCCTTGTTGAACCCTCATCCGGCGCCCTGCGCGGGATGTGTTTTCGACTCCCAGGAACCAGCTAGAGGGCCTCATGCGTACCAATCTACCCATCTCCCAGCGGGAATACGAATTCCCCGGCAGCGAAACGCTGTTGTCGGTCACCGACACCTCCAGCCACATCCAGTACGCCAATGCGGCCTTCATCCGCACCAGCGGTTTCCGCGTCGATGAACTGATCGGCCAGCCCCACAACCTGGTTCGCCACCCCGACATGCCGGTGGAGGCGTTTGCCGACATGTGGCGCACCCTCAAGGATGGCCAGTCCTGGACCGCCCTGGTCAAGAACCGGCGCAAGAACGGCGACCACTACTGGGTGCGCGCCAACGCCGCGCCCATGCGCCGCAACGGCGAAGTGGCGGGCTACCTCTCGGTGCGCACCAAGCCCGGGCGTGAAGAGATACAGGCCGCGGAAGAGTTGTACCGGCGCTTTCGCGAAGGCAAGGCCGGGGGCCTGGCCTTCCATCGCGGCCTGGTGGTGCGCACCGGCTGGCTGCGCTGGACCAGCGCCCTGCAGCTTCTGCCCACGGCCTGGCGCGTGCGCCTGCCGCTGCTGGCACTGGCCGCACTCCTGGTTCCCCTGCTGGTGGTCGCGGGCCAGGCCGGCCTGGGTGCCGGGCTGGCGCTCGGCCTGCTGCTGGCGGACCTGTTCATCGAAGCGCAGGTCACCCGCCCGCTGGCGCGCGTGCGCGGCACGGCCCAGCAGGTGGCCAGCGGCGAGGCGGCCACCGATCCGAGCCTGGACCGCTGTGACGACATCGGCCTGCTGGCGCGCGCCATCACGCAGGCCGGGCTGAACCTGCAGTCGCTGGTCTCGGACGTCAACGAGCAGGTCTCCGGACTGCATGTGGCCAGCCAGGAAATCGCCACCGCCAACAACGACCTGTCCAGCCGCACCGAGCAGACGGCCTCCAGCCTGGAGCAGACCGCCGCCGCCATGGAGCAGCAGACCGCCACCGTGCGGCAGAACTCGGACACCGCCCAGCAGGCCAGCCAGCTCGCCGGCGCCACCACCGAGGCTGTCAGCCGTGGCGGTCAGGCCGTCGCCAACGTGGTCTCCACCATGGACCTGATTTCCGATGCCAGCCGGCGCATCGCCGACATCATCGGCGTCATCGACGGCATTGCGTTCCAGACCAACATCCTGGCGCTCAACGCCGCGGTGGAGGCCGCACGCGCCGGCGAACAGGGCCGGGGTTTTGCCGTCGTGGCGGCAGAAGTCCGCTCACTCGCCGGTCGCAGTGCCGACGCGGCCAAGGAGATCAAGGCCCTGATCGCCGATTCGGTCAGCAAGGTCGATACCGGCTCGCATCTGGTGGCCCAGGCGGGACAGACCATCAACGAAGTGGTGGGCCAGGTGCGGCGCGTCAACGACCTGATCGCCGAAATCACCTCTGCGTCGAAGGAGCAGGCCATCGGCATCTCGCAGGTGGGCCAGGCCGTGTCGCAGCTGGATGAGATGACACAGCAGAACGCCGCCATGGTGGAACAGAGCAGTGCCGCGGCCGGCAGCATGCGTGATCAGGCCCAGCGCCTGATGGACGCCATCCGCGTCTTCTCCGTCTGAGCCGAACGCCGTGGACACCCAGCCCTCCATCCCGCCGCAGAAGCTGGCCGAAATGATTGCGGCCATGCAGAAAGCCCGCGACGAACTGATCAAGGCCTCCTTGCTGCTGCGCGACCACCTGGAGGAAACGGATGAGGCCAGCCGGGAGCAGGCCCGGCAACTGGCCGAGGCGCTGATCCGGCAGTCCCGCACCGGCTGATGCCGGCCCGCAGCACGTCCTTCACCTCCCCATGAGCACGCCGCCCGCCCTGCAGCCGCACCACCACCCCTACCAGTTCAGCCTGGGACTGGCGCTGATGGGCCTGGCCATCCCGCTGGCGTGGCTTCTGTCGCAGACCAGCCTGCCCGCCGCGCCGCCCTGGTTGCCGTACTGGCAGATCGCCGCCGACCTGATCACAGTGGTGATCGCCCTGCTGATCTTCATCACCGGCTACCGCTCCATCATGTCCCCGCGCAAGGGCGCCGTGGTGTGGCTGGGCGTGGTCTTCCTGGGCGTCGGCGTGCTGGAATTCCTGCACCTGTGCAGCCACGCCGATCTGCTCGAAGGCGCACCGGCCGCCACGGCACAGGCCTCGCTCTGGTTCGCCATGGCGGCCCGTCTGCTGGCCGCCATGGCGCTGCTGGTGTACGCCGCCCTGCCGTCCGTGCCCGACATCACGCAAGGGCGCAAGCGGCTGGCCATCGGCGTCGTGCTGTTGCTGGTCCTTGCCTGCGCCAACCTGGTATTGGCGAACGCCGATACGCTACCGACCTTGCGCGACCCGCAAGGCACGGCCAGCACGGTGCTGGTGGGCCTGCAAGCCTGCCTGTTCGCCTTGCACCTGTGCAGCCTGGCGGTGTTCTGGTTGCGTCGCGAGGTGCTGGGCCGCGAATGCCTGATGGCCCTGGTCTTCGCCGCGGCCCTGAGTGTGGTGGCCGAGGGGTTCTTCACCTTCTCGGCCGGCCGCACACACGCCGGCCCCTACGCGCTGGGTCATGTCTACCAGCTGGCGGCCTACCTCTTCCTCTTCCACGCCACCTTCAACGAGGCCCTGCGCCGTCCGCTGGAGCGCCTGGAGATGCTCTACCAGCGTGAGACTGCCACGCTCAGGGCGGCGCCCGATGGCGTGATGTGGGTGGACCAGCAAGGGCAGATCGTGCTGGCCAACCCGGCCATGCAGCCGCTCAGCGGCTACGCGCCTGGGGAGCTGCTGGGGCAGAACGTGTCCATCTTCCTGCCTCCGCACCTGCGCGAGCGGCACGCCCAGTCCATGCTCGACTACTTCCACGCGCCGCAAAGCCGTCCCATGGGCATCATGGACCTGAAGCTGTACCGCAAGGACGGTGACCTGCAGCCGGTGGACATCTCGCTGGGCTACTGGGAAGTCGGCGGCGCCCCGCACGCGATTGCCTACATCCGCGACCTGAGCGAGCGCAAGAAGCTGGAGGAATCGCTGCGTCACCAGGCCACGCACGACGAGCTGACCGGCCTGCCCAACCGCTGGCTGTTCCAGCTGCAGCTCAGACAGGCGCTGCTGCGTGCCGAACGCAGCGGGCAGCGCGTAGCCGTTCTGTTCATCGACCTGGACCACTTCAAGACCATCAACGACACCTTCGGCCACGCCACGGGCGACGCGCTGCTGGTGCAGGCCAGCCGTCGCATCCAGGGCCTGCTGCGTGCCAGCGACACGCTGGCACGCATGGGCGGCGATGAATTCGCCGTGATGCTGCCCGACGTGAACCAGGCCGACGAGGCGGTCAGCGTCGCGCTCAAGATCCTGTCGTGCCTGCAGGAATCCTTCGGGCTGCCGGACCAGCAGGTCTTCAGCGGCGCCAGCATCGGCCTGGCCTACTACCCCGACGACGCGCGCGACAGCGACACGCTGCTGCGCTACGCCGACATGGCCATGTACCAGGCCAAGCAGGCCGGGCGCGGCGCCTACGCCTGCTACTCGCAGGAGATGGACCGCCGCGCCCACGAAGACATGCTGCTGCACGCACGGCTCAAGACCGCCATCAGCGAGCAGCTGCTGAACCTGCATTTCCAGCCCCAGGTCGATCTGCGCGATGGCCGCCTGGAGGGGGCCGAGGCCCTGCTGCGCTGGAACGACCCGGTGCTGGGCGTGGTGGGACCGGACCGCTTCATCCCCCTGGCCGAGGCGACAGGGTTGATCCTGCCGCTGTCGGACTGGGTGCTGGAGAGCGCCTGCCGACAGATTGCCGCCTGGCAGCGTGCCGGCACGCCCCTGCGCCTGTCCGTCAACGTTTCAGCGCATCAGCTGCACCAGGGCCAGTTCGGCGACAAGGTGCGCACGGCCCTGGCGCGCACCGGTGCCCACGCCTGCTGGCTGGAACTGGAAATCACCGAAAGTGTGGCCATGACCCAGCCGCGCCAGGCGCTGGAGCAACTCAGGGCCCTGGTGGAACTGGGCTGCACCGTCTCGCTGGACGATTTCGGCACCGGCTACTCCTCGCTGGCCTACCTCAAGACCCTGCCCGTGAGCAAGATCAAGATCGACCAGAGCTTCGTGCGCGACATCACCGACGACCCGAACGACGACGTCATCGTGCAGACCATCATCGGCATGGCACGCAACCTCGGGATGGACGTGATCGCCGAAGGCGTGGAAACCGAGGCACAGCGCGAACGCCTGGCGCTCTATGGCTGCAACACCTGCCAGGGCTTTCTGTTCCACCGGCCGCTGCCGCTGAACGATTTCGATGAGCTGCTGAACCGGCAGTTCAGGCAACAAAAAACAGATTCACCCCAGGAGGAGAAGACATGAACCAGCTCAAGATATCCACACGGCTCACCATACTCATCGGCCTGATGTCGGTCATATTGATCGGCATCGGACTGCTGGGCCTGTTCGGCATCAGCCAATCCAATGCGGGGCTCAAGACGGTGTATGAGGATCGCACCATCCCTTTGGGACAGGTCGCAGACATCGAGCGATTGCTGCTGCGCAATCGGCTGGCCATTGCGGTTTCGATCGTGACCCCGACGCCCGAGACCATCCAGGCCAACACGGCCGAGATCGAAGCCAATATTGCAGCCATCACCAAGACCTGGGATGACTATATGGCAACGACCCTGACAGCCGAAGAGGGAAAAATCGCCAGGCAATTTGCCGATGATCGTGGCCGATTCGTGCGGGAAGGCCTGCGGCCGGCCGTGGCTGCGCTGCGCGCCAACGACGTCGAAGGCGTCAAGCAGATCGTGACCGACAAGATCCGTCCGCTGTACGGGCCCGTCGGGACCGGCATCGCGGCCCTGAAAAAACTGCAGCTCGACGTCGCCCAGGCAGAATACGCCACCGCAGATGCGCGCTACCAGATGATCCGCATCGTGTCGATCAGCGCCATCACGGCCGGTCTCCTGTTCTCCGTGCTGTTCGGCATGGCCCTGGTGCGCGGCATCTCGCGCGCACTGGATGAGGCCATTGCTGCGGCCGACGCTGTGTCGCAAGGCAACCTGAGCCACCGCTTCCAGGTGCGGGGTCAGGACGAAGTGGCGAAACTTCTGAGGGCGCTGTCGGCCATGCAGGACAGCCTGGTCAAGGTGGTCAGCACCGTGCGCTCCGGTTCAGAGTCCGTGGCCACCGCCAGCGCCCAGATCGCCCAGGGCAACCAGGACCTGAGCGCGCGCACCGAAAGCCAGGCCAGCGCACTGGAGCAAACCGCCGCCTCGATGGAGGAGCTGGGCTCCACCGTGAAACAGAACGCCGACAACGCCCGCCAGGCCAACCAGCTCGCGCAAAGCGCCAGCACCGTGGCCGTCAAGGGCGGCGAAGTGGTGGCCCAGGTGGTGGACACCATGAAGGGCATCAACGACAGCTCGAAGAAGATCGCCGACATCATCAGCGTGATCGACGGCATCGCCTTCCAGACCAACATCCTGGCGCTGAACGCGGCGGTGGAAGCGGCGCGTGCGGGTGAACAGGGCCGCGGTTTTGCCGTGGTGGCCGCCGAAGTGCGCAACCTGGCCGGCCGCAGCGCGGAAGCGGCCAAGGAGATCAAGACCCTCATCACCAACAGCGTTGAGCGGGTGGAACAGGGCACAGCCTTGGTGGATGAGGCCGGCACGACCATGGCCGAAGTCGTCAGCAGCATCCGTCGCGTGACCGACATCATGGGCGAGATCAGCGCCGCCAGCACCGAGCAGAGCCAGGGCGTGGCCCAGATCGGCGAGGCCGTGATGCAGATGGACCAGGTCACGCAGCAGAACGCCGCGCTGGTGGAGGAGATGGCCGCGGCCGCCGGGAGCCTCAAGGGCCAGGCGCAGGAGCTGGTGCAGACCGTGGCCGTGTTCAAGCTGGCACAGGAGGCCGGCAGCCGCACCACGCCGTCGCCGCAGCCAACCCGGCCCGTGAGCGCAACACCACCGCGCCCGGCCATCGCAGCCGGGCGCCGCCCCGGCCTCGCCGTGTCACGGCCCGCCGCCGCCCAGCCACGCGCCCTGAGCGCGCCCGCCCCGACTGCGCCCCCCCGGCCCGGCTCGCAACCGCAGGGCCAGGATGAGTGGGAAAGCTTCTGAAACCATACTTTTTCTCGGCCCCCGTTTTTGCTGCCAGCCCTTCGCCTTCAAATGTCGCCGCCCCCCCCGCAACACCCCACCGAAGCCCTGGTACGCGAGATCGCACTGCTGGCCCGCACCCATCCGGACTGCCCGATCCATCTGCCGACGGCCATCCACGATGTGTTCTATGAACGCGACCAGCATCTCATGGCGATCAATGCCCACGCCATCGTGAGCATCACCGACGCGGCAGGCCATATCACCTATGTGAATGACAAGTTCTGCGACATCAGCGGCTACACCTCGGCCGAATTGCTGGGGAACAACCACCGCATCATCAAATCCGGCGACCATGCGCCCGAGCTCTACGCCGAGATGTGGCACACCATCAGTCAGGGCCGGATCTGGAACGGGGAGATCTGCAACCGGCGCAAGGACGGTCAGCGTTACTGGGTGCTGTCGAGCATCATTCCCTTTGTGGACGCCACAGGCCTGCCCTACCAGTACATCTCCATCCGCACTGATGTCACCCGCCTGAAGCAGAGCCAGGAAGCCCTGCGCACGAGCGAGGAACGCCTGCGACGCGGACAGACGTACGCGAACATCGGCACCTGGGACTGGAACATCGAGACCGGGGCCTTGTACTGGTCGGATCGGATCGCCCCCCTGTTCGGTCATGCGTCAGGCGCGCTGGAGACCTCCTACGAAAATTTCGTCAACGCCATTCACCCGGAGGATCGACAGGCCGTACTTGACGCCGTCAACGCCTGCGTGCAGGGTCAGGGACCTTACGAGATTGAACACCGGGTGCTGTGGCCGGACGGGACCGTACGCTGGCTGCTGGAACGCGGTGACGTGCAACGCGATGCGTCCGGTAGGCCCCAGCACATGCTCGGCGTGGTGCAGGATATCCACCAGCGCAAGCAGATCGAAACAGCGCTCGCCGAAAGTGAAAAGCGTCGGCACGAGGCACAGTCCCTGGCCCGTCTGGGTCATTGGCAGGCCGATGTACTGAGTGGCGAACTCTTCTGGTCGGAGGAAATCTACCGCATCTTCGGCCATGATCCCGCCACCTTCAAACCCAGTGTCGCCGCCTTCCATGCAGCGGTGCATCCGGATGACCGGGCGCTGGTCAGCGACAGTGAGAAGCGGGCCGAGCAGACGGGCGTCCATGACGTGGTACATCGCATCATCCAGCCTGATGGCACGGTGCGCCATGTACAGGAACTGGCCCGCGCCGAGATCGATGCCGATGGCCGGGTGCTGCGCATGACAGGCACGGTGCAGGATATTACCGACTACGTGGAGGCTCAGGAAAAACTCCGGCTCAGCGAGGAGCGCTTTATTTTTGCCGTGGAAGGCGCAGGCGACGGCATCTGGGACTGGAACATGCGCACGGGCGAGATGCCGTTCTCCGGGCACTACGAAGCGATGCTGGGCTATGAAAAGGGTGAATTGCCCCCCACCATCGATGCCTGGGTGACCAGCGTCCACCCGGATGACCTGGCCCGGGTGCAGCAGCACCTGCAGGATTACCTGGCAGGCAAGCTTCCCTTCTATGTGGTTGAACTTCGCCTGCACTGCAAGGATGGCGGGTACAAATGGATACTTTGCCGAGGCACCGTGGTCGCCCGTGACGCAGAGGGCAAGCCCATACGCATGATCGGCATTCACAGCGACATTTCCACGCAGAAGGCTTCTCAAGCCGCGCTGCTGGATGCGAACAAGGCCGCTGAACAAGCCAACCAAGCCAAGTCGGTCTTCCTGTCCAGCATGAGCCATGAGTTGCGCACACCCATGAACGCCATTCTGGGTTTTGCGCAGATGCTGGAATACGACCCGTCCATGAATGAGGATCAGCAGGAAAACGTGCGCGAAATCCTCAAGGGCGGGCGACATTTGCTCAACCTCATCAACGAGGTGCTGGATCTGGCCAAGATCGAATCCGGACGCATCGATCTGTCTCTGGAGTCGGTTGATCTGCTGGATCTGCTGCATGAAGCCTGGCAGATGATCCAGCCCCTGGCGACGACTCAACAGTTGACTTTCAAGCTGGGGGTCTCTGCGGGCATGGTCGTTCGCGCCGACCGCTTTCGGCTGAAGCAGGTGTTGCTGAATTTGTTGTCGAATGCAGTCAAATACAACCGGAGAGCGGGAAGCATCTACATCACAGCCCGCCCGGCCGAGGCAGGCCGCTTGCGGCTTGCCGTGGCTGACACCGGCATGGGCATCCCCGCTGACCGGATGGCCGAGTTGTTCCAGCCCTTTAACCGCCTGGATGCCGAGTACAGCACTGTGGAGGGCACCGGCATTGGACTGACCATCACCCGTCAGCTGGTTGAACTGATGGGGGGAACTGTTGGTGTCGACAGTGAAGTCGGGGTGGGAAGCAGTTTCTGGATCGAGTTGCCGTCCGAAGCCGCTGAGCGCCATCGCGCCGCTGCGGCGCCTGCCAGCCCGAACGGCGCACACCTTGCCAATCCCCATGCCCACGAACATCTGATCCTCTGCATTGACGACAATCCGGCCAATCTCAAACTGATGACGCAGATGCTCGGTCTGCGCCGACATGTCCGTCTGCTCACCGCCCATACGCCCGAGCTGGGCATTGAACTGGCCCTGGCTCACCGGCCGGCACTGGTGCTGCTGGACATCAACATGCCCGGCATGGATGGCTTCCAGGTGTTGAAGGTGTTCAAGGCCAGTGCGTTCCTGAAAGACATACCGGTTGTTGCCATCACCGCAAACGCCATGCCCCGCGATATCGAACGTGGTCTGTCGGCTGGTTTTTTCGACTACCTCACCAAACCCGTCGATGTGCAGCAGTTCCTCAACGCCATCGACAGTTGCCTGGCGCGCGAGCCAGGCGCAGCAAACAATGGAAACTGAACAGACGCCCGCGTCCCTCGCGGCCCAGGCCCGCATCCTGGTCGTTGACGACGAACCGAGCAATCTCAAGTTACTGGACAAGATGCTCAGCAGCCAGGGCTACACCCAGCTGACACTGGTGCAAGACCCGCGCGAGGTCCTCCCCCGTTACCGCGAGGCACGCCCGGACCTGATCCTGCTGGACATCAACATGCCCCATCTGGATGGCTATCAGGTCATGGCACAGCTCAAGGCGCTGAACGACCCTCTACTTCCACCGATCGTCGTCCTGACCGCGCAGCATGGTCGCGACTACCTGCTGCGGGCGCTGGCTGGCGGTGCACGCGACTTTGTTGGCAAGCCATTCGAGCGGCTTGAGCTGCTGATGAGGGTGAAGAATCTCATCGACGTTCATCTCGCCCATCGCCTGGTGCATGACCAGAAATCGGTGCTTGAGGAGATGGTTCGCGCCCGTACCGAAGAGTTACGCAAGACCCGCCTGCAGGTCGTACGCCACCTCGGCCGTGCGGCCGAATACCGTGACAATGAAACCGGCCTGCACATCATCCGGATGAGCCAGGTGTCGGCACTGCTTGCCAGGAGCATGGGCTGGACGGAGGCCATGTGTGAGCTGATGCTGCACGCCAGCCCGATGCATGACATCGGAAAGATAGGGATTCCCGATGCCATCCTGCTCAAACCTGGCAGACTGACACCGGACGAGTTCGAGATCATGAAAACCCACACAACCATCGGTGCCGACATGATGTCCGGGAATGAATCCGAGTTGCTCAACCTCGCACACACCATAGCCCAGAGCCACCATGAAAAATGGGATGGGACGGGTTACCCCAGGGGCTTGGCAGGCGAGGACATTCCGCTGGCTGGTCGTATCGTTGCCGTCGCGGATGTATTCGACGCCTTGACATCCAGCCGACCTTACAAGAAACCATGGCCGGTTGAACAAGCCGTGGCTTTCGTCAAGGAAAATTCCGGCAGGCACTTCGATCCCGCCGTGGTGACTCATTTCGAATTCCGATTGGCGGAAATCCTTGCCATTCTCGATTCCAATGCCGATCCGGCAGAGCCACAGTGACGCCGTTGCCCGTCGGGTCAGTCCCAAGCCTTGAAGTACTCATCCCAGTGAGTCTCAACAGGTGACAGATTCCCCAATGTCTCCTTGACCAGCGCGATCTCACGGTCGTACTCGGCCTCCAGCAGACCACCGCGCATCTTCTGGAAGCGGCAGTACAGCAGGTAGGTGTTCATCACGCATGAAATCGCTCTACCCCTTTTCCTTGCGCTCGGCCAGCCAGGCTGGCGTAGACCTGCTCGTCCGTGCTGTCGGCGGGCACGTCGCGCAGCGCCCGCAAACCGGCGATATCGGGGATGGATTCGATGTCGAAGACAAGTACCGGAGAGACCGTGCGGAGATATTACCCCAGCACTTTCACAACAAGGCTTCGCGCGTGATGCCTCGGCGGGCCAGGTGGCGCTTGAGCTTGAACAGGGCCTCGTTCTGTACCTGGCGCACGCGCTCGCGCGTCAGGCCCAGACGCTGGCTCAGCACGTCCAGGGTCTCGGGCTCGTGGTCGTGCAGACCGTAGCGCCCTTCCAGCACCTCGCGCTCGCGCGCCGACAGGCTCGCCAGCCAGTCCTCCAGCAGGCGCTCGACCTCGTGCGCCTGCGTGATGCCGCTGGGATCGATGGCCAGCTCGTCCACCACGGTGTCGCCCAGGGTCTGTTCGCCATCCACGCGATCCAGAGAGGCATCGAGCGAGCGCGGCGTCTCGGCCAGGGCCAGCAACTCGGCGACCTCATGGACGTCGCGCCGCAGGAAATCCGCCACGTCCTCGACACGCACCCCCTCGGGGCGGCGCGCCACGAAGGCAGCGTCGTTCTCGAGCTCGCGGCGCGCGCGTAGCACCTGCTGCAACTCGCGCACCACGTTGACGGGCAGACGGATCATCCGCCCCTGCTGCATCAGCGCGCGCTCCACCGACTGCCGTATCCACCAGGTGGCATAGGTGGAGAAGCGGAAACCGCGCTCGGGTTCGAACTTCTCGATCGCGTGCATCAGGCCGAGGTTGCCCTCCTCGATCAGGTCCGACAGCGGCACACCGCGCCCCAGGTAGAGCTTGGCGATACTGACCACCAGGCGCAGGTTGTGCTCGATCATGCTCTGGCGCGCGGCAAAGTCGCCAGCCCGCGCACGCACGGCCGTCTCGTACTCCTGCTCGGGCGTGAAAAGCTCGGTGCGGCGCACATGGCGCAGATAGGCGGTGAGTGCGTCGCCGGAATCGGCGGCCAGTTCGGCTGCGGCCGGGGCGGGAGCGTCGGGGTCGGCCGCAGAGGCCGCCGCGCGGCCGTCAAGCGACGCTGCGTTGCGCGCGTCGTCTTTACCGTGGAGGGAGCGTCGGGGCATGACTGTTCCTCACGGCTTGCGATAGGACCTACCGTGGCGGCAGGTACTTGAGCGGATCGACCGGCTTGCCCTGGCGTCGCACCTCGAAGTGCAGCTTCACGCGGTCGGCATCGCTGTTGCCCATCTCGGCGATCTTCTGGCCCTTGCGCACGGCCTGGTCCTCCTTGACCAGCAGCGTCTTGTTGTGCGCGTAGGCCGTCAGGTAGGTGTTGTTGTGCTTGAGGATGATGAGGTTGCCGTAACCGCGCAGGCCGGCGCCGACATAGACCACACGCCCTTCAGCCGCGGCCAGCACCGGTTCGCCAGCCGCGCCCCCCAGGTCGAGGCCCTTGTTCTTCAGCTCGTCGAAGCCCGCCAGCACCGGGCCAGGCACCGGCCAGATCCAGCTCAGACCGGATTCGGCGGCCGCTGCAGGCTCCGCTGCGGCCGCTGCTGCGGCCGACGGCTTGGCCGCTGCGCTCGACGTCTGGCCAGGCTGGACCTGGCCCGAAGCGATGCTGGCGGAACTGATGGGCCGGGTCACGACACCATTGCTCTCGGTGGTGGCGGCCACGGCCGTGGCCGGCGGAGTCACGCGCAAGACCTGCCCCACCTCGATCTGGTTGGGCTGCTCCAGGTTGTTCCAGCGGGCGATGTCCTTCCAGTTCTGCCCGGTTTCCAGCCCGATGCGGATCAGCGTCTCGCCGGGCTTGACGGTGTAGTAGCCCACCTTGCCGGCGTTCTCGAAGCCCGGCGGCTGCTTGACAGCCACGGTATTGGGATCCATCACCGGCCTGGACACGGCGGTGCGCCGCTCCTCGACCGGGGCGCGGCTGGTCGGGCTCGTGCCGCACGCCACCAGGAGCATGCCAGCCACCAGCAAACCCAACAACCCTGCTCGTCGCGAATAGCCCGTCATAGATGATTCCTTCATGCGATGCCCGATTTTAGGGGGACAAAGTGCACTGCCTCAAGCAGGGTGTGCTGGACCCCGGCCGCGGTCTTGTCCAGCACCAGCAAGGCCTGGGCGCCACCAGCAGCACTGGCCACCGGCGCCACCAGGCGCCCACCCACGGCCAACTGCTCGATCCAGGCCTGCGGCACCGCTTCGCCGCCCGCCGCCGCGATGATGCCGGCATAGGGCGCCCCCTGGGCAAAACCGGCCATGCCGTCGCCGAACAGCAGGTGCACATTGGGCAGACGCAGCGGGCGCAGGTTCTCGCGGGCCTTCTCATGCAGGCCGCGCAGGCGCTCGATGCTGTAGACCTCTTTCACCAGCAGGCTCAGCACGGCGGCCTGGTAGCCGCAACCGGTGCCGATCTCCAGCACCCGGCCCATGGGCTCGCCCTTGCGCGGGTCCAGGCCGGCCAGCAGCAGTTCGGCCATGCGCGCCACCACGCCGGGCTTGGAGATGGTCTGGCCCAGGCCGATGGGCAGGCTGGTGTCCTCATACGCCTGCGTGGCCAGCGCCGTGTCGACGAAACGATGTCGCTCGATGCGGCCCATGGCCTCGAGCACGCGCGCATCCGTGATGCCCTGCGCCGCCAGCTTCTTCACCATGGCCAGGCGCACCGCCTGGGAGTCCAGGCCCAGGCCCTGCGGCGTGGGGGCAGCACGTCCAGGACGCGGCTGAGCGGCAGGCGCAAGGGCTGCCGGCGCACTGCGCTGCGCCGCTGGCAAAGCGGGGCGCGCGGCCGCGGCGGCCGGTCGATCCAGCCGCACCGGGAAGCCGGGGCGCGGACGCGCATTCATGCCGGCCCCTTGCCCGTGCGCTGTGCCATGGACTGCGCCCAGTAGCCCAGGCGCTCGTGGTCGGACAGGTCGACCTTGAGCGGCGTCACCGAGACGTGGCCCTGGGCGGTGGCGTGGAAGTCGGTGCCTTCGCTCTCGTCCATGGCCGGGCCGGCCGCACCGATCCAGTACATGGTCTCGCCGCGCGGACTGGTCTGGGTGATGACCGGTTCGGCCGCATGGCGCCGCCCCAGACGGCAGACCTTGACGGACTTGAGTTCCGCCTGCGGCAGGCAGGGGATGTTGACGTTGAGCAGCCAGGGCTGCGCGTCCCCGGTGCGGTGAGCGATCATCTGCTCGACCAGTTCGCGCGCCCGGGCGGCAGCGGCGTCGAGGTGCTTCCAGCCCTTCTCGGTCTGCGAAAAGGCGATGGCCGGGATGCCGAAGAGATAGCCCTCCATGGCCGCGCCCACCGTGCCGGAATAGATGGTGTCGTCGCCCATGTTGGCGCCGTTGTTGATGCCCGAGACCACCAGGTCGGGCCGGTAGCCCAGCAGGCCGGTCAGGGCGATGTGCACGCAGTCGGCCGGCGTGCCGTTGACGTAGCGAAAACCGTTGGCCGCGCGGTGCACGTAGAGCGGCGAATGCAGGGTCAGCGCATTGGACTTGGCGCTGTTGTTGTGCTCGGGCGCCACCACCTCGACCTCGGCCACGTCTTTCAGCGCCTCGTAGAGCGCCACGATGCCGGGCGCCTGGTAGCCATCGTCGTTGGAGATCAGGATTTTCATGGTTGGCATGTCTGGGCCCATTGTAGGTGGCCGGCCTGTCCGTCTTGACTTGCGTCACGCGAGAGACAACACGAAAAATAGCGCTGCACGTATCATGCCCGACGCACTTCAGCACGAAAACAGGAGACACGGAATGCACGCATGGTTTTGTACCGACCCCACCGGAGTGGACGCCCTCGAGTGGAAGGAACAACCCACCCCGCAGCCCGGTCCCGGCCAGGTGCTGGTGGCGATCAAGGCCGCCAGCCTGAACTTCCCCGACCTGCTGATCGTGCAGAACAAGTACCAGATCAAGCCGCCCCTGCCCTTCGTGCCGGGCGCTGAGTACGCCGGCGTGGTCGAAGCCCTGGGCGAGGGCGTCACGAACCTGAAGGTCGGCCAGCACGTGGCCTGCCTCTCGGGCACCGGCGGCTTCGGCACCCACACCCTGGCGACGGCTGCGCTGTGCCTGCCGCTGCCCGCGGGTTTCCCCTTCACCGATGCGGCGGCCTTCATCATGACCTACGCCACCTCGCACCACGCGCTGGTGGACCGGGCCCAACTCCAGGCCGGTGAGACGGTGCTGGTGCTGGGTGCGGCCGGCGGCGTGGGCACCGCCGCGATCCAGATCGCCAAGGCCATGGGTGCGCGCGTGATCGCCGCCGCCTCCAGCGACGACAAGTGCGCCTTGTGCAAGACCATCGGCGCCGACGAGACCATCAACTACAGCACCCAGGACCTGCGCGAACAGCTCAAGGCCCTGACCGGCGGCAAGGGCCCCGACGTGGTCTACGACCCCGTGGGTGGCGACCTGGCCGAGCCGGCCCTGCGCTCCATCGCCTGGCGCGGTCGTTACCTGGTGGTGGGTTTTGCCGCCGGCCCGATTCCCCAGCTGCCGCTGAACCTGCCCCTGCTCAAGGGCGCCTCCATCGTTGGCGTGTTCTGGGGCGAATTCGCGCGCCGCGAACCGCAGGCCAACGCCGCCATGATGATGGCCCTGGCCCAGTGGTACGGGCGGGGCTTGGTCAAACCCGTGATCGACAGCACCCTGCCCATGGGCGAACTCAAGGCCGCCTACGCGCGCATGGGGGCGCGCGACGTGAAGGGCAAGCTGGTGCTGGTGAACTGAAGCGCGTGCGAAGTGGCGCATGCCGTTTTGCGACGACGCTAAAAACAAAAATGCCCGCGCATGCGGGCATTTTCTTATTTGGGGTGGCTGATGGGACTCGAACCCACGACGACAGGAATCACAATCCTGGACTCTACCAACTGAGCTACAGCCACCGTAAGGCGGAAATTATAACTCAGTCGCTCACGAGGCGCCGCGTGCCGCAGGCAGGGCATTCGCCGGGCGCGGCACCTTGATCTGCACCTTGAGGCGTTCCTGCAGCAGCTGGTAGTAGGCCTGGCCCTCGGCCTGCATCCACCACTGGGCGTACTGGGCGCGGTCCTGACGCTGGGCATCGGCCGCGGGGGCAACACGCTCCACGCGCTTGATGATGCGGGCCACGACATAACCCTGGGCACCGAGGTCTACCCCCACCCACTGCGGCAACTGGGCCGTATCGGCACGCAGCACGGCGTCGACCACGGCCGCCGGCAGGTTCTGCGTCTGGTCGCGCGACACCACCTGGGTGGTGGCCGCGGCGGCACCCGCCGGGTTGGCCTTCCAGGCCGCCAGTTTCTGCTGGCCTTCCTGGCGCGCCAGTTCGGCAGCACGCGCCTGCACGACACGCTCGCGCACGACGGTGCGCACCTCGGCCAGCGGCAGCGTGCGCGCCGGCGTGTGGCGGGTGATGCGCGCCGCCGCCAGCTGGCTGGGGGCGATCTCCACCGCTTCGGTGTTGCGCTTGTTGTTCACGCTGTCGGGGCTGAAAACCGCCTCCAGGAACTTGGCGCTGGCCAGCACGCCCTTGGCGCCAGGCACGGGCTGGCGACCCAGGCCGCTGGCGGTCTGGATCTCGAGCTTGAGCTTGTCGGCCACGGGCTTGAGGCTGTCGGACTGTTCGTAGACACCGTTGGTGAAGGCTTCGGCGGCTTCGGCGTAACGCGCACGCGCCTGCTGGTTTTTCAGGTCCTCTTCCAGGCTGGCTCGCAGTTCGACAAAACTCTTCTGCTTGGGCGCCTTGATGTCGGTCACACGGATGACGTGGAAGCCGAAGTCGGACTCGACCACTTCGCTGATCTCGCCCTTCTTCAGGGCAAAGGCGGCCTCCTCGAAAGGCTTGACCATGGCGCCGCGCGGGAAGAAGTCGAGGTCGCCGCCGTTGGGGGCCGAACCCGGATCCTGCGAGTGCTTGCGCGCCAGCTGGGCAAAACTGTCGGGCGCCTTGCGGGCCTGGGCCAGCAGCTCCTGCGCGCGCTCGCGCGCCTTCTGGCGCTCGGCGGCGGAGGCGTCCTTGGCCGCGGAGATCAGGATGTGGCTGGCACGACGCTCCTCGGGGCCGCTCAGGCGCGCAGCGTTCTGCTCGTAATAGCTGCGCACGTCCTGCTCATTGAGCTTGATCGTCTTGCGCACGGCATCGATGTCCAGCACGATGTACTCGATGCTGGCCTGCTCGGGCGCCTGGAAAAGGGCCTGGTTGGCCTGGTAGAAGGCTTCCAGCTCGCTGTCTTCGGGCTTGACGCGTGCGGCGAAATCGGCCACGGCAAAACGTGCCAGCTGCACTTCACGCCGCTCGAAGTAGGCGCTGAGCGCCAGATCGGCGGGCACGGCCTGGATGAAGGCGGTCTGAGCCACGCCGGCCTGCACCTGGCGTGCCGCCAGGTCGCTGCGCATGCGGGCTTCGAACATCTCGGGGCTCATGCCCTGGCGGCCCAGCAGTTGGCGATAACGCTCCATGTCGAGCGTGCCATCGGGGCGGCGCAGCTCGGCAATGGCGGGGATGGATTGCAGTTCGCGCGCCAGGCGTGCGTCGCTGGTACCCAGGTGGGCCGCCTGTGCGGCCTGCGCCAGCACGCGTTCGCGCACCAGACGCTCCAGCGTGCCGTAGCGCGCCTGCTCGGAATCGAGCAGCTTGGCATCGATGGTGGGCATCAGCTGGCGTACGCGCTCGATCTCTTCGCGGTGCGCCGCCTCCCATTCGCCACGGGTGATCTCGACGCTGCCGATGCGGGCCACCGTCTGGTCCTGCTCGCGGAAACGGGTGTAGCCATCGATGCCGACCAGCACGAAAGACGGAATGATCACCAGGAACAGGACGACCATCATGATCTTGGTGTGCTTGCGTACGTAGTCAAACATGGGAGCGCTCTCCAACAAAAAAAGAAAAAAGGCGAACAGTGTGTTCGCCTTTGCCTGGATGGTGGGTGCTGACGGGGTCGAACCGCCGACCTACTCCGTGTAAAGGAGCCGCTCTGCCAACTGAGCTAAGCACCCCACCGAAACAGGTCAGGTCAGTTCAGTGCATCCTTCAGGGCCTTGCCCGGACGGAACTTCGGCACCTTGGCGGCCTTGATTTTAATCGCTGCGCCGGTGCGGGGATTGCGGCCGGTGCGGGCGGCACGCTTGCCGACGGCGAAAGTGCCAAAACCCACCAGGGAAACGGAGCCACCCTTTTTCAGCGTGGTCTTGACGGCACCAATGGTGGACTCCAGAGCGCGGGTCGCGGCGGCCTTGGAAATGTCGGCATGCTTGGCGATGTGCTCGATCAGTTCGGTCTTGTTCACAAATATCCCCTTGTATGGAAACTGCGTTGGTCAGTGTGTCTTGTCAGAAATTTTGGCTTGCCGGTCCGGTCGGGCGAACCGGTGTCGGGTGGCTGGGCCTGCAGCTTGCACTGCTGCATGCGATTAGAGCGAGGGATGGTACCCGTGTCAACATGGCATGCGGCATTACAACAGCGCGGGGGCGAATTCTAGACGTATTTTTCATGCTCCTCCCCGCTGATCTTCACAAATAAATTTTTCTCGTCCGGTGCGTCAATACTTTTCGCCGCAGAGAAAGAGTCCCGTAGTTGCCACTCACCCGCATGAGCGGATGGCGCACCGCATCAGCGCGCTGGCCGCACCACCAGGCTCACGCCAACTGCCGTCAGCACCGTCCCCGTGATGGTCAGCAGTGTGATCGGCTCATTGAACAGCAGCCAGGCCATGAGGGCCGTGGTCGGGGGCACCAGGTAGAGCAGGCTGGTCACGCTGGTGGCTGCGCCACGCTGTATCAAAAGGTAAAGCAGTGAACTGCCGCCCAGCGTCAGCCCCAGCACCGACCAGGCCATGGCCGCGACCAGCTCCCAGTTCACGTTGCCGGTCATGAGTGTCCAGCGCAGGGTTTCGGTCTCGAGTACCAGAGCCAGCGGCAGTGTGACTGCGAGTGCCGCGATGAGCTGCACCGCATTGGCGCTTCGCACATCGCAAGGCGCAACAAAATGTTTCTGATAAAGCGTGCCGGTGGTGATGCTCAGCAGGGCCAGCACCGCCAGCGAGAAATTGAGCAGGTCGGCTTCACCGCCTTGCCCGAACTTGCGGGCCACCACCAGCGCCAGTCCGGCAAAGCCCAGCGCCAGCCCGGCCCATTGACGGCCCGTGACCGAGGAGCCGCGCGCCGACAGCCAGATGGCGGTCAGCACAGGCTGCAGGCCGACGACCAGGGCCACCAATCCCGAACCCATGCCAGCCTTCACCGCCGCCCACACGCCGCCCAGATAACCCGCATGCATGAGCACCCCTGTCACGGAGAGATGCAGCCATTGCGTGCGCGTGGCCGGCCAGGCCACGCGGGCCAGCAGGATCCAGGGCAGGAAACAGAGGATGGACAGCACGTAGCGCCAGGCCAGAAAACCCAGTGGCGGCGCATGGGGCATGCCGTAGCGCGCCACGATGAAGCCGGTGCTCCAGATCAGCACGAAGACCAGCGGCATGGCCCGCAGCAGGGCCTCACTGTCGCTGCGGTGACTCATCGCGTCCAGGCTTCATTTCACGCGGGCACGGATTTCCGGCAGGGCTTTCTGCAGGTAATAGACCATGGACCAGACCGTCAGGACGGCCGCCAGCCAGATCAGGCCGGTGCCCCACCGGTGCGTATCGATCAGGCCGAACAGCATGCCGTCGAACAGCAGGAAGGGAATGGCCACCATCTGCACCGTAGTCTTGACCTTGCCCAGCATGTGCACGGCCACGCTGCGTGAGGCGCCGATCTGGGCCATCCATTCGCGCAGGGCCGAGATCGCGATCTCGCGGCCGATGATGATGAGCCCCACAAAGACATCGGCGCGTTGCAGGTGCACCAGCACCAGCAGGCTGGCGCAGACCAGGAACTTGTCGGCCACCGGGTCAAGGAAAGCGCCGAAGGAGGAAATCTGGTTGAGTTTGCGCGCCAGGTAGCCGTCGAGCCAGTCGGTCAGCGCGAACACCACGAACATGACCGTGGCGATCAGGTTGCGCGTGGCGGGCTCCAGGGGCAGGTAGAACACCCCCACGATCAGGGGGATCGCGACGATGCGCGTCCAGGTCATGAGGGTGGGGATGGTGAAAAACATGGACCTGATTGTGGCATGGCCTGCAGACCCGCCCGCGATCGCTCGACGCTTCAGTGCAAGGCGCGGTAAATGGCCTCGGCCAGTTCGTGCGAAATGCCGTCCACCGAGGCCAGGTCCTCGACACTGGCAGACGCCACGCCGCGCACGCCGCCAAAGCGCTGCAGCAGCCGGGCGCGCCGCTTGGGACCGACACCGGGGATCTCCTCGATCTTGCTGCCGCCCGTGCGCACGCGCGCGCGGGCCGCGCGCATGCCGGTGATGGCAAAGCGGTGTGCCTCGTCGCGGATCTGCGCCACCAGCATCAACGCCGCCGAGTCCTTGCCCAGGTAGACCTTCTCGCGCCCGTCGGCAAACACCAGCTCTTCGAGGCCGACCTTGCGGCCCTCGCCCTTTTCCACCCCGACGATCAGCCCCAGGTCCAGGCCCAGCTGCTCGAAGACCTCACGCGCCATCGACACCTGGCCCTTGCCGCCGTCAACCAGCACCAGATCGGGCAGGCGGTCGGTCCCCTCGGTGGCCATGCCGCCTTCACCCTCACCGCCTTCACGCAGGGCCTGGGCCAGGCGCGCGTAGCGCCGCGTGAGCACCTGCCGCATGGCGGCGTAGTCGTCCCCCGGCGTGATGCCATCGATCTTGTAGCGCCGGTACTCGCTGTTCTGCATCTTGTGGTGATGGAACACCACGCAGGACGCCTGGGTGGATTCGCCCGCCGTGTGCGAGATGTCGAAGCATTCGATGCGAAACTCGTCCAGACTGTCCTGCGGTAAGGCCAGGGCCTCGGCCAGCGCACGTGTGCGCGCCTGCTGCGAGCCCTCCTCGGCCAGCAGACGGGCCAGTTGCAGAGCGGCATTGGTCTGCGCCATCTCCAGCCAGCTGCGACGCAACTCGCGCGGCTGGTGCACGGCGCGGATCCTGATGCCAGTCTGCTGCGACAGGGCCTCGATCAGGCCCTTGCCAACCGGCTCGCTGGTGATCAACGTGGGCACGGCCGGCACCTCCACATAGTGCTGGGCGATGAAGGCCTCCAGCACCTGGACCTCGACCGGCACGGCGCCGCTGTCGTCCTCGCTGGCCAGCAGGGCGGCATCCTCCACATGCACGGGGAAATAGGCGCGGTCGCCCAGGTGGCGGCCGCCGCGCACCATGGCCAGGTTCACGCAGGCGCGTCCGCCCTGCACCTTGACGGCCAGGATGTCCACGTCGCGGTCGTCCACGTTGTCCATGCTCTGCTGGTGCAGCACATTGGAGAGCGCCGCGACCTGATCGCGCAGCTCGGCCGCCTGCTCGAACTCCAGCGCTTCCGAATGCGCCTGCATACGGCCCTCGAGTTGCTGCAGCACCAGCTGCGTCTCGCCACGCAGAAAGCCTTCTGCATGTGCCACGTCCTGCGCGTAGGCCTCGGGGCTCACCAGGCCCACGCAGGGGCCGGAACAGCGCTTGATCTGGTACAGCAGGCAGGGTCGCGTGCGATTGGCAAATACCGTGTCTTCGCAGGTGCGCAGGCGGAACACCTTCTGCAGCAGCAGGATGCCCTCTTTCACGGCCCAGGCGCTCGGGTAAGGGCCGAAGTAGTGGTGCTTCTTCTCCACCGCGCCGCGGTAGTACGCCACGCGTGGCCAGGCCGGGGCGGCCTGGCCGTCGGACGGCTGGGCCACGGTGATCTTCAAGTAGGGATAACTCTTGTCGTCCCGGAACAGGATGTTGTAGCGCGGGTGCTGCGTCTTGATCAGGTTGTTTTCCAGCAGCAGGGCCTCGGCCTCGGAGCGCACCACCGTGGTCTCCAGACGCACGATCTTGCCCACCATGTGACCGATGCGGGTGCCGTCGTGGCTTTTCTGAAAATAACTGGAAACGCGCTTCTTCAGGTTGCGCGCCTTGCCCACATAGAGCAGGCCACCCTCGGCGTCGAAGTAGCGGTAGACGCCGGGCAGCGAAGGCAGCGCCGCCACCTCGTTCAGCAGGGATTCCGAATGAACGTCCGTCATGAGATGGCCTACAGGGGCTCGGGTGTGATCGCCTGCGCGTACTCGGACAGGTCGGCCAGGATCTGCCCACCGCGCGCATCCGCCGTCTGCGCGCAGGTGTCCAGCGCGGCCAGGAACTCATCCACGGAGCGGGCGCCGGCCTCGCCGTCGAGCAGGCGCGCCGACCGGTGCGCCTGCCAGCGCTGCGCCTCTTCGGCGCTCAGGGTTTCGGCAAAGTTGCGGGCACGGTAGCGGAACAGCAGTTCGCCGAGCCGGTGGTCGTCAAAGCCGGCGCGACGATGGGCGAGTTCGGCGGGATCGAGCACGCGCAGCTGATTGAGCCGGCGCCGGTCCGCGTTGCCGATGAAGCCGCCATAGAGGTCTTCATCCACGTCGGGTGCGGCTTCCTCGGGGCGCGCAAACACCTGCGGCCAGATGGCGCTCATGTCGGGCAGGCCGCGCGCTTGCTCGGCGTTGCGCAGCGCCGCGTCCATGTCCACCCCCCACCTGGCGGCCATTTCATCCGTCAAGGTCTTCAGATGGCGCACCACCATGGGCGATTTGTTGAGATGCACCGACTTGAGCGGCAGGCGCTGCACGCCTTCGGGCAGCTCTGCCGTCTTGCTGAACAGGCGCAGGCGCAGCGTGGCCACGTCGAGCAGGGCCAATTCACTGGGGTCATGCGCCAGATCCCAGGCCAGCAACTCGTTCTTGTTGCTCGGGTGGGTCGCCAGCGGGAACATGATGGCCAGGCAGCCGCGCTCGGGCGGGAACATGCCCGACACATGCAAAAAGGGCTGGGCCGCCTGCGCGCTGGTGGGCAAGCCCAGCTCGGCCGCCACCCGATCCTTCTTGTGCAGGCCCAGGCAGAACTCGAACAGCTTGGGCTGCGCGGCGCGGATCAGCCGCGCCAGGGCGATGGTGGCGCGCACGTCGGACAAGGCATCGTGCGCGGACTCGTGCAGCAGGCCGTTGGCGCGCGCCAGGTCTTCGAGCTTGAAGCTGGGCTTGCCATCGCCGTGGCGTGGCCACTGGATGCCCTGGGGCCGCAGCGCATAGGCCATGCGCACGACGTCGAGCAGGTCCCAGCGGCCGCAATCGTTCTGCCATTCGCGCGCATAGGGGTCCATCAGGTTGCGCCACAGCATGAAGCGCGTGACTTCGTCGTCGAACCGGATGGTGTTGTAGCCCACGCCGATGGTGCCGGGCTGGGCCAGCAGCTGCTCGATCCGGGTGGCAAAGGCGTGCTCGGGCAGGCCGCGCGCCAGACACTGCTGGGGGGTGATACCCGTGATCAGGCACGAGGCGGGGTCGGGCAGATAGTCGTTGGCGGGCTGGCAGTAGATCATCACCGGCTCGCCCACCTCGTTCAGCTCGGCATCGGTGCGGATGCCGGCAAACTGCGCGGGCCGGTCACGGCGCGGGCTCAGGCCGAAGGTCTCGTAGTCGTGCCAGAGAAAAGTGTGATTCGGGCTCATCGCGTGATTGTGCCCCGCGCTCTGGACGATGGCCAAAGCGGGCACAATCCCGTGCATGACGACCCTGCCCGCATCCGCCCTGCGCTGGGACATCTTCTGCAAGGTCATCGACAACCATGGTGATATCGGCGTGTGCTGGCGGCTGGCCCGCCAGCTGGCGGGCCGCGGCCAGGCCGTGCGCCTGTGGGTGGACGATGCCAGCGCGCTGAGCTGGATGGCACCGCAGGGCTGCCCCGGAGTTGAAGTGCACCCCTGGACCGAACCGCTGGCCCTGGACGACCTGGAGCCCGGCGACGTGCTGGTCGAGGCCTTCGGCTGCGACATCCCGGAGGCCTTCGTCGCGCTGTACGTGCAATGGCGCGCCGCCGATGGCCGGCCCGCCCGCTGGATCAACCTGGAATACCTCTCGGCCGAGGACTATGTGGAGCGCAGCCATGGCCTGCCTTCCCCCATCATGCACGGCCCGGGCCGGGGCCTCACCAGGCGTTTTTTCTATCCCGGCTTCACGCCGCGCACCGGTGGCCTGCTGCGCGAGCCCGATCTGCTGCAACGCCAGGCCCGCTTCGACCGCGCCGCCTGGCTGGCCCGGCACGGCATTCCCCTGCAGCCGGGCACCCGCCAGGTCTCGCTGTTCTGCTACGAACCCGCCGCCCTGCCCGCCTTGCTGGCCCAGCTGGCCGGGCAGCCGGTGCAACTGCTGGTCACCGCCGGCCGCGCCGCGGCCGCGGTACAGGCCTGCGCGCGCCCGGCCGGCCTGGCACTGCATTTCCTGCCTTACCTGACGCAGGACGACTACGACCACCTGCTGTGGGCCTGCGACCTGAACTTCGTGCGCGGCGAGGATTCGCTCGTGCGGGCCCTGTGGGCCGGCAAACCCCTGGTCTGGCACATCTACCCGCAGCACGACGACGCCCACCACGCCAAGCTGGAAGCCTGGCTGGACTGGCTGGAGGCGCCAGCCTCGCTGCGCGCGTTCCACCACACCTGGAACGGCGTGGACACCGGCCCGCTGCCGGTACCGGAGCTGGAGGCCTGGAGCGCCAAGGCCATCCAGGCGCGCCAGTTGCTGCTCGCCGAACGCGACTTGCTCGTCCAACTGCTTGAATTTGTGGCACACGTCCACAGATAGCCTGCAACGGCCTGAAAAAACGTTAAAATTCAAGGCTTTGCGGAATCCATCCGGCCTCAGCCTGTGGGATTCCCCTTACCTGCCGCACGAACACCGGTTTACTCGGGGCATTGAGCGGCCAACTCATTGGAAAACTTATGAAAATCGCTCAGGAAATCCGCGCCGGCAACGTGATCATGCACGGCAAGGACCCGATGGTCGTGCTCAAGACCGAATACAGCCGCGGCGGCCGCAACTCGGCCACCGTGCGCATGAAACTCAAGAGCCTGATCGCCAACTTCGGCACCGAAGTCGTGTTCAAGGCCGACGACAAGATGGACCAGGTCATCCTGGACAAGAAGGACTGCACCTACTCCTACTTCGCCGACCCCATGTACGTCTGCATGGACGCCGACTACAACCAGTACGAAGTCGAAGCCGAAAACATGGGCGACGCCCTGAACTACCTGGAAGACGGCATGGCGGTCGAAGTGGTGTTCTATGACGGCAAGGCCATCTCGGTGGAACTGCCCACCAGCGTCGAGCGCGAGATCACCTGGACCGAGCCCGCCGTCAAGGGCGACACCTCCGGCAAGGTACTCAAGCCGGCCAAGATTGCCACCGGTTTCGAAGTGCCCGTGCCGCTGTTCGTGAGCCAGGGCGACAAGGTCGAGATCGACACCCGCACCGGCGAATACCGCAAGCGCGTCTGAGTCTTTCCGCCTCTGACCTCACCAGGCTCCTTCGGGAGCCTTTTGTTTTTTGGTGCCCGATTCGGTGTAGGCTATCCGCATGAACGAAGCTCAGACCACGACCAGCGCCATCGGCCCGGGGACAGGCGGCGAACCGTCGCGCCTGGCCCTGCGCCGCGTGCTGATCGACACCTACCACGAGAACGTGGCCTACATGCACCGCGACTGCGAGGTCTACCGGGCCGAGGGCTTCAAGGCCCTGTCCAAGGTCGAGGTGCGCACCAACGGCCACAGCATCCTGGCCACACTCAACGTGGTCGATGACGCTTCCATCGTGGCTTGTGGCGAGCTCGGCCTGTCCAAGGCGGCATTTGAACAACTCTCCGTGGAAAACGGCCACACCGTCACGGTCGCCCAGGCCGAACCGCCGGAATCCATCGGCGCCTTGCACCGCAAGCTGGCCGGCGAGCGCCTGACACTGGACGACTTCCGTGCCATCGTGCGCGACATCACCGAACACCACTATTCCAAGATCGAACTCACGGCTTTCGTCGTCGCCGCCAACCGCGACGAGCTCGACCGCGAGGAGGTGCTTTTCCTCACCGAGGCCATGGTCGAGGCCGGCCGCCGGCTCGACTGGCAGGAGCCGCTGGTGGTCGACAAGCACTGCATCGGCGGCATCCCCGGCAACCGCACCTCCATGCTGGTGGTGCCCATCGTGGCGGCGCACGGCATGCTCTGCCCCAAGACCTCCTCGCGCGCCATCCCCTCGCCCGCCGGCACGGCCGACACCATGGAAGTACTCGCCGAGGTGGAGTTGCAGGTCGAGCGCCTGCAGGAAATCATCCGCCAGCACCGCGCTTGCCTGGCCTGGGGCGGTACGGCCAACCTCTCGCCTGCCGACGACGTGCTGATCTCGGTCGAGCGGCCGCTGGCGCTCGATTCGCCGGGGCAGATGGTGGCATCGATCCTGTCCAAGAAGATCGCCGCGGGCTCCAGCCATCTGGTGCTGGACATTCCCATCGGCCCCACGGCCAAGGTACGTTCCATGCCCGAGGCGCAACGCCTGCGCCGTCTCTTCGAGTACGTGGCCCGACGCATGAAACTCTCGCTCGACGTGGTCATCACCGATGGCCGCCAGCCCATCGGCTTCGGCATCGGCCCCGTGCTGGAGGCGCGCGACGTGATGCGTGTGCTGGAGAACGACCCGCGCGCTCCCATGGACCTGCGCCAGAAGGCGCTGCGCCTGGCCGGCCGCATGCTGGAGGCCGACCCCGATGTGCGCGGCGGAGACGGTTTTGCCATCGCGCGCGACATCCTCGACTCGGGCCGCGCCCTGAAGAAGATGAACGACATCATCGAAGCCCAGGGCAGCCATCACTTCGACCCCAGCCATCCGCAACTGGGCCGGCTCAGCTTCGAGATCCGCGCGCATGGCGCTGGCGTGGTCAGCGGCATCGACAACCTGCAACTGGCGCGCATCGCACGCTTCGCCGGCGCACCGAAAGTGAAGGAAGCCGGCGTCGACCTTTGCGCCAAACTCGGTGACGAGGTGCAGGACGGCGACGTGCTCTACCGCGTGCACGCCAGCTACCCGGCCGACCTGGAGTTCGCGCGCCAGGCCTGCGCACGTTCCAGCGGCTACCGTATCGGCCGGGCCGAGGACGTGCCGCACGTGTTTGTGGAGTTCTGAAGATGCGTCCTGCCCTGCTGCTGCACTTTGAAGACGAGACCGAGAGCGCCGCGCGCATCGCCGGCGCAGCGGGCATCCCGCACGCCTGCATCACACGCCACCGGTTCCCGGATGGCGAATTCAAGCTGCGCCTGCCGGCCACGCTGCCAGCGCACGTGGTGCTCCTGCGCACGCTGGCCCAGCCCAATGAAAAGCTGGTCGAGTTGCTGCTCGCCGCGCAGACGGCCCGCACGCTAGGCGCCGCGCAACTGACCCTGGTCGCCCCTTACCTGGCCTATATGCGCCAGGACATCGCCTTCACACCCGGCGAAGCCGTGAGCCAGCGCATCGTGGGTCGCTTCCTGGCCGGCCTCTTCGATGCCGTCATCACCGTGGACCCGCACCTGCACCGCGTGACCACGCTTGAGGAAGCCGTGCCGGTGCCGCGCACCGTGGTGCTCAGCGGCGCTCCGCTGCTGGCCGACCTGATCGCGCGGCAACGCCCGGGCGCACTGCTGATCGGCCCCGACGAAGAGGCGGCCCAGTGGGTCGCGCAAGCCGCAGCACGCCACGGTTTCGATCACGCGGTCTGCCGCAAGGTCCGCCATGGTGACCGCCATGTCGAGATCGCCCTGCCGGCGCTGGACGTGCGCGGCCGCGCCATTGTGCTGCTCGACGACGTCGCCAGCAGCGGCCACACCCTGGCCCAGGCGGCCCGCGGCCTGCTGGCCGCCGGTGCGGCCTCGGTCGACGTGGCCGTCACGCACGCACTCTTTGCCGGCGATGCCGGAGCCCTGCTCTGGGACGCCGGCATCCGCCAGGTCTGGAGCACCGACTGCATCGCACACCCCAGCAATGCCGTGAGCATGGCAAGCGCCATTGCGTCCACCCTCACCAGCGAGTAAGACTTCCATGAAGACCACGCGCGATCTCAGCACCCGCACCCTGGCCGATGCCTGGGCCGACCTGAAAGCCCATGCCGATGCCGGCATGCCCCTGCAGGCCGATGCCTACCGCCTGGCTTTTGCCGATCCCGAATTCCTGCTGCGCCGTGAAACACGCGGCATCCGCTTCCAGCTGGAGATGCTCAAGCCCGACCTGGAACAGCAGGAACAAGGCGTGACCAACACCATCGTGGTCTTCGGCAGCGCACGCTTTCCCTCGCCCGAGACGGCGCAGGCCCGGCTGGACGCCGCACGCGCCAGCGGGGACGCCACAGCCCTGCAAGGCGCCGAACGCGACATGCGCAATGCCCAGCGCTACGATCAGGCCCGCCAGTTCGGGCGCCTGGTCGCCGAGCACAGCAGACACCTGTCGCACAGCGAGCGCCTCTACATCTGCACCGGCGGCGGCCCGGGCATCATGGAAGCGGCCAACCGCGGCGCGCACGAAGCGGGCGCCCTCAACGTGGGCCTGAACATCGCCCTGCCGCACGAGCAGTCGGGCAACCCCTACATCTCGCCCAGCCTGTGCTTCAAGTTCCACTACTTCGCGCTGCGCAAGATGCACTTCATGATGCGTGCCAAGGCGCTGGTGGCCTTTCCCGGCGGCTTCGGCACGCTCGATGAACTGTTCGAGATCCTCACGCTGGTGCAGACCGGCAAGTCCGAGCCGGTGCCCGTGGTGCTCCATGGCAGCAATTTCTGGAAACGGCTGATCAACTTCGACCTGCTGATCGAGGAAGGCGTGATCTCGCCCGAGGACACCGAGCTGTTCAGCTTCGTCGATACGCCTGAAGACGCCTGGGAGGCGATCCAGTCCTTCTACCGGCTGGAGGATGGCCCGACACCCTGAGGCGTCGCCAAGCCACCCCTCGGGGCCAGGCTCACGCGGCGCGCAGCGGTGAGGGCGCCCTCAACTTCCAGGCGGTGTGGCTGCCCAGTCCCACCACGGCCCCCACCACCCAGAACACCAGCGACACCCCCACCACGGCCCCGATGCTGCCGAAGAGCAGCGGCATGACCACACTGGAGCCGTTGAGCGACATCAGGCGCAGGCCCAGCGCCTCGCCGTGCCGGTCGGTCGGCGTGATCTGGTGCAGGGTGCTCATGATCATGGGCTGCACCGAACCCAGCACCAGACCCAGCAGCACCGAGCACACGCCCATGCCCAGCGCGCTGGGCATGAAGGGGTAGACGCCGAACAGCAGGGCCGTGGCCAGCATGGCGCCGCTGATCACCAGCCACTCGCGCAGATGCTCGGCCAGCCAGGGCATGGCCAGGCGCACCAGCGTGGCGGCCAGCGCAAAGGAGCCCAGCAGCATGCCGATGGTCGAGGCGCTGTAGCCACGCTCGTGACCCAGCACCGGCAATACGAAGGTGTGCACGTCCCAGCAGGATGAGAGAAACCAGTTCACCAGCAGCAGGCGGCGCATCATGGGATCGCGCAGCAGGTCCCAGGCCCGGCGTTTGCCCTGCTCGGCCGGTGTAGCAGCCGAGGGCAGATCGGGTGTGCGCCGCACCCACCACCAGGTCAGCAGCGGCAGCAAGGCCATCAGCAGGAAGGCGATGCGGTAGCCGTTCAGGTCCCCCGCCTCACCGCCCAGCCAGACGCCGGCATGATCGATCAGCAGGCCGGCGGCCAGGGGACCGAGGAAGTTGGAGGTGGCCGGCCCGATGGACAGCCAGCTGAACATCTGCTTGAGCTCGGTGGCATCGCGTGCGGCGCGGCCCACATGGCGCTGCAGGGCTATCGACGCTGCCCCCGTGGCGCCGCCGCTGAGCAGTGCGGCCAGGCAGAGCATGGGAAACACGGGGAACAGGGCGGCGAGTGCCGTGCCCGCCGTCGCAGCGATCACGCTGAAGGCGATGGGCCGGCGCAGGCCGTGGCGGTCGGCATAACGACCGGCCGGCAGGGCCAGAAAGACCTGGGTCAATGCGAACAGAGCCATCAGCACGCCCACCGCCATCGCGCTGTAGCCCTGCTTGAGCGCCAGCAGCGGTGCCGCCATGCGCAGGCCGGCCATGCAGGCGTGCAGGCAGATGTGTCCGCCGATCAGGCGCGCCAGCATGAAACGCGGGGCTGCTGTAACGCCCCTCACCCTTCGTCAGCCTCTTTGTCCACGGGCAACAGGGCCTGCGCCTGCGTCTCGGGCAGGGCCTCGACCTGGCGCAGCGCACGCTTCATGACATTGCTGCGGGTCTCGGCCTGCTGCAGCGTATTGAGCACGGTCTCGGTCTGTGTCTTGACCTTGGCCAGCACGTCGCCGAACTTGTTGAATTCGGTCTTGACCGCACCCAGCACCTGCCAGACCTCGCTGGAACGTTTCTCCAGCGCCAGCGTGCGAAAACCCATCTGCAGCGAGCTGAGCATGGCCAGCAGTGTGGTCGGGCCGGCCAGCGTGATGCGGTGCTCGCGCTGCAGGGACTCCATCAGGCCCGGCCGGCGCAGCACTTCGGCGTACAGGCCTTCGGTGGGCAGGAAGAGGATGGCGAAATCCGTGGTGTAGGGCGGTTCGATGTACTTCTCGGCAATCGACTTGGCCTCGAGCCGGATGCGCGCCTCCAGCGCCTTGGCGGCCGCTTCCGCTGCCAGCACATCGGCGCGCTGCTGCGCGTCGAGCAGGCGCTCGTAGTCCTCGTTCGGGAACTTGGCGTCGATGGGCAGCCACAACGGCGAGCCGTCGTCGGACTTGCCCGGCAACTTGATGGCGAAGTCCACCACGTTCTTGCTGCCCGGTCGCGTGGCGATCTGTGCGGCGTACTGGTCGGGCACGAAGACCTGCTCCAGCAGGCCGGCCAGCTGGGCCTCGCCGAACATGCCGCGGGTCTTGACATTGGTCAGCAGGTGCTTGAGGTCGCCGACGCCGGCGGCCAGGGTCTGCATCTCGCCCAGGCCCTTGTGCACCTGCTCCAGACGCTCGGCCACCTGCTTGAAGCTCTCACCCAGCCGGGCGTGCAAGGTGGTCTGCAGCTTCTCGTCGACCGTGGCGCGCATCTCGTCGAGTTTGGCGATATTGGTCTGCTGCAGCTGGGCCAGCTGCGCCTCCAGCGTGGCGCGCACCTCGGACATGCGCCGGGCGTTGGATTCGCTCAGGTTGGAAAGCTGCAGCGTCAGCGTGTCGGAGAGGGTCTTCTGCAACAAGGCCAGTTGCTGGCCGAAGGCATCGATCTGCGTGTTCTGCGTGCGCGTGGCCTCGGCCCCCTGCTGCACCAGGGTCTGCTGGAAGGTGGCCAGGTTTTGCGTCAATTCCAGCCGGCTGCTGCGGGCCGACTCGCTGATCTCCTGGCGCAAGTCACGCGCCAGCCGTTCGCTGCCGGCCTGCAGCTCGGCACGCAGCAACTCGCCCGCCTGCGCCGACTTCGTGTCCTCGCGACGCAGCACGAGGGCCAGCAGCAGCACCAGATTCAAGACGCCCAGCACCAGCAGGGCCCAGAACACGACTGAGTTCAAACCGTTTTCCTCCAGGCCCCTATTGTGATTCATGACGCACAGCGGGATCACCCGTCGGGTGTGAGGGCCAATCACCCAATACATTTGTACAAATATAATAAATCGCATGAAGCCAGCACGCTCCCGGCGCCCGGGCCAGGTGGCCACGGCAACGGCCCGCGCGGACGCCGACCCTGCGGTCCAGGCCCTGCGCCGGTTCCGCCAGATCTTCGCCACGGTCCGCACACATTTCCGCCAGGTCGAACAGATCACCGGCACCGGTGCGGCACAGCTGCGCGCCCTGAGCCTGCTGCGCGAGCAGCCCGGCTTGCGCATCAGTGCGCTGGCGCAAGCCATGGACATCCACCAGTCCACCGCCAGCAACCTGGTCAAGACCCTGGTCGAACGCAAGCTGGTCATCGGCGCACGCAATGGCAGCGATGCCCGCGTGCTGCACCTCAATCTGCTACCCGCTGGCGAAAAGGTGCTGCAGCGCCTGCAGGGGCATTACATCGGCGTGCTGCCCCAGGCCCTGCAGACCCTGCCCCCGGCCGTGCTCAGGCGCCTGAACACCGACCTGGACCTGCTGCTGGACGCCATGCAGGCCGATGACACCGCAGCCAGGTCCCCGCTGGCCTCGCTCTGACGCCCGGCATTGCTGCCGGCCCATCAAAAAAGGAGAGCCGATGATCGACCTGATGCTCAACTGGTCCGAGTGGATCAGGCCTTCGGCCGGCCTGCCCACCGTGCAGTGGGCGCTGCTGCTGGCCCTGGCCGCCGCCGCCGGGCACCTGCTGCAGCGTTACCTGGGCCTGCCCAAGGTGCTGGGTTATTCGGCCGTGGGCGCCCTGGCCGGCTTCTCCGGCTACACCACGGCCAGCTGGCCGCTGGACGGCATTGCGCAGTTCATGGTGGAACTCGGCCTGTCCATCGTGCTGTTCGAGGCCGGTGGGCGGCTGTCGCTGCGCTGGTTGCGCCACAACCCCATGCTGCTGGCCCAGAGCCTGGGCGAAGCCCTGGCCACCTACCTCGCGGCCTGGTGGGTGCTGCAGCTTTTCGGCGTGGACGGCGTCCTGCATGTACCGCTGGCGCTGCTGCTGGTCGCCACCTCGCCGACGGTGCTGATGCGGGTGGCCAGCGATTTGCGCGCCAGCGGCCCCGTGACCGACCGCGTCATCACCCTGGCAGCACTCAACACCTTTTACGTGCTGGCCCTGGGCGGTGTCATGGCACGCCTGCTGGGCCGTTCGGAAGCGACCCTGGCCGATGCCATCTACCCGGTGATCCTGCTGGTCGTCGCCTCGGTGCTGGTGGGTGCCTTGCTGGCCTACGCCCTGCGCAAGGCACTGGAGATCATGAGCCCGACCAGCGAGAACACCGCGGTGCTGCAGCTCTCGCTGATCGTCGCCGGCACGGCCCTGGCCGCGCACTTCGGCGGCTCGGCGCCGCTGGCCGCCCTGCTGGCCGGCGTCCTGCTCAAGACCCTGCACCCGCGCCCCTGGTCTTGGCCGCGCCAGTTCGGCACGGCCTCGGCCATCCTGACCATCCTGATGTTCGTGCTGGTCTCCATGGCCGCTGCCCAGGCGCCCTGGAACTGGGAAGCCTGGAGCCTGATCGCCGCCCTGGTGCTGGCGCGCGCCCTGGCCAAGCTGGCGGCCATCGCCCTGGCGGGTTTGGGCAGCGGCGCCAGCCCGAGGCAGGCCCTGTGGACGGCCAGCGCCATGTGGCCCATGTCGGCCGTGGCCTTGCTGCTGGTGTCCCAGTTTTCCGAATTTGCGCCCGCCATCGGGCAGCCGGTGGCCGCCATCGCCCTGCCGCTGATCCTGTTCATGGAAGTGCTGGGTGCGCTCATGGCCATGCTGGCCCTGCAGCGCGCCGGCGAAGCAGGACGCCCGCCGGCCATCCGGCGCGTCAAACCCGAGGGAGAGAACAACGATGCCGCTTGAACCCTTCAGCCATTCCGAGGCCCTGACCCTGGGCGTGGAGCTGGAGCTGCAGCTCGTCAACACGCACGACTACGACCTCGCGCCCTACGCCGACGACATGCTGCGTCTGATGGCCAAGCGCAAGCTGCCCGGCAGCGTGGTGCCGGAGATGACCTCGAGCATGATCGAGATTTCCACCGGCATCTGCCACTCGCCATCGCACGTGCAGGAGGAGCTGGGCCAGATCCGCGATGCCCTGGTGCAATGCGCCGACAAGCTCAACATCGCCGTGGTCGGCGGCGGCACCCACCCCTTCCAGCAGTGGCACGAGCGGCGCATCTACGACAAACCGCGTTTTCGCCAACTGTCCGAACTTTACGGTTACCTGTCCAAACAGTTCACCATCTTCGGCCAGCACGTGCACGTGGGCTGCCCGGACGCCGACAGCGCCCTGCTCATGCTGCACCGCATGTCGCGTTACATCCCGCACTTCATTGCCCTGTCGGCCTCCTCGCCCTACGTGCAGGGGCACGACACGGCTTTTGATTCGGCGCGCCTGAACTCGGTGTTCGCCTTCCCGCTGTCGGGGCGTGCGCCCTTCGTGCTGAACTGGGACGACTTCAACGCCTACTTCGACAAGATGACACGCACCGGCGTGGTCCGCAGCATGAAGGACTTCTACTGGGACATCCGGCCCAAGCCGGAGTACGGCACCATCGAGATCCGGGTGTTCGACACGCCGCTCTCCATCGAGCGTGCCGCCGCGCTGGCCGGCTACGTGCAGGCCCTGGCCGCCTGGTTCCTGAAGGAGGCGCCGTTCGAGCCGGTGGAGGACGATTACCTGGTCTATACCTACAACCGCTTCCAGGCCTGTCGTTTCGGGCTGGACGCGGTCTACGTGGACCCGGCCAGCGGCACCCACCTGCCGCTCAAGGAGCACATCCTGGCCACACTGGACCGGGTGCAGCCCTACGCCATCACACCGGGCTCGGGGGCTGCGCTCGAACTGCTGCGCAACAGCACCGAGCGCGGACTCAACGATGCCCGCTGGCTGCGCGATGCGCAAGCCAACGAGCAGCTGCTGGGCGAGGTCACGCGCCAGGCCGGCTTGCAATTCCGCAAGACCGGCACACGCGTGGCCTGAATCAGGCCTTGAGCACCTGGGGGTTCAGCGGCGTCAGGCCCTTGTCCTTGCTGAAGAACTCGATCAGGTTGTCGGCCGCCAGCTTGGCCATGGCCTTGCGCGTGGGCACGCTGGAGCTGGCAATGTGCGGCGTCAGCACCACGTTGGGTACGGTCAGCAGGTCCGGATGCACCTTGGGCTCGCCCTCGAACACGTCCAGCCCGGCCGCGGCGATGCGCTTGTCACGCAGGGCCTGGGCCAGGGCCGCGTCGTCGACGATGCCGCCGCGCGCGATGTTGACCAGCGTGGCCGTGGGTTTCATCTGGGCCAGCTCGGCCGCGCCGATGGCGTGGTGCGAGGCGGCCGAGTACGGCAGCACCAGCACCAGGTGGTCGGCTGTCTTCAGCAGCTCTTCCTTGCTGACATAACGTGCCTTGCACTCGGCCTCCGTCGCAGCATCCAGGCGCGAACGGTTGTGATAGATCACGTTCATGCCGAAACCCAGCGCACCGCGTTTGGCGATACCCTGGCCGATGCGTCCCATGCCGAGGATGCCCAGCGTGGCGCCGTGGATGTCGGAGCCGGCGAACATGTCGTAGCTCCACTTGGTCCATTTGCCTTCGCGCAGGTAGATCTCGCTCTCGGTGATGCGGCGGGCCGTGGCCATCACCAGCGCAAAACCGAAATCGGCCGTGGTCTCGGTCAGCACGTCGGGCGTGTTGGTGCCCAGCACGCCGCGCGCGGTCATGGCGTCGAGGTCAAAGTTGTTGTAACCCACAGCCATGTTGGCGCAAATCCTGAGCTTCGGACAAGCCGCCAGCACCTCGGCATCGATGCGCACGCTGCCGGTGGTGAAGGCGCCATCCTTGTCGCGCAGATGCTCGATCAGCTGCGCGCCGGTCCAGGCCTCATCGGAGGGGTTGGCTTCGACGTCGAAATGCTGCGACAGATAGGCAATGGTCTCGGGAAAAACGGCACGGGCTACAAGGATCTTCGGTTTCATGGTGCAGGTCTCGGGGGATGGGCGATGTGGGTGGAGGAAGCAACTTCAGTGCAACAGGTGGTATTCGGCAATGTAGAACAAGGCGCCAGCGAAGTAGCCGATCAGGGCCAGACCGCTGATCTTGCGCACGTACCAGAAGAAGTCGATCTTCTCCAGGCCCATGGCGGCCACGCCGGCGGCCGAACCGATGATCAGGATGGAGCCACCGGTGCCGGCGCAATAGGCCAGGAACTCCCAGAGGAAACTGTCCACCGGGTACTGCTGCAGGCTGTACATGCCCATGGAGGCCGCCACCAGCGGCACGTTGTCCACCACGGCGCTGACCAGGCCGATCAGCATGACGATGATGTCCTGGCGGCCCACGCTGTGGTCCAGCCACTGGGCGATGGACGACAGGATGTGGGTGTGCTCCAGCACCGCCACCGCCAGCAGGATGCCGATGAAGAAGACGATGGAGCTCATGTCGATGCGGGTCAGCGCACGCGCCAGCGTCAGGCGCTGCTTGGCCAGATCGTCTTCCTTGTTCCGGTGCACCAGATCACCCACCAGCCACAGGATGCCCAGGCCGAACAGGATGCCCATGAAGGGCGGCAGGTGCGTCACGGTCTTGAACACCGGCACCGCGACCAGGATGCCCAGGCCCATGAAAAACATCAGGTTGCGCTCGAAGGCGGTGGTCTCGGGACCCTCTGCCGCATCGGCACGTTTCGGCGCGATCACCGGACGCGAGCCCAGCACGAAGCTGGTCACGGCCAGCGGCACGATCAGGTTGATCAGCGACGGGATGAACAGCCCCTTCATGATTTCCACTGCCGTGATCTGCCCGCCGATCCACAGCATGGTGGTGGTCACGTCGCCGATCGGCGTCCAGGCCCCGCCAGCGTTGGCCGCAATGACGATGATGCCGGCGAAGAACAGGCGGTCCTCACGCTGGTCCAGCAACTTCTTCATCAGCGAAACCATGACGATGGTGGTGGTCAGGTTGTCCAGGATGGCACTCAGGAAGAAACTGACAAAACCGACCATCCACATCAGCGTGGAAAGCTTCTGGGTCTTGATGCGCCGGGTGATGACCTCGAAGCCGTTGTGCGCGTCGACCACCTCGACAATGGTCATGGCCCCCATCAGGAAGAAGACGATCTGCGCGGTGCCCATGAGCGATTCGCCCAGTTCCCCCCCGACTTTGGTGGCGTCCCCAGTGGCCACGGCATAGATCGTCCAGAGGAGGCCGGCGCCCAGCAACGCGGAGGCGGACTTGTTGATCTTGAGCGGATGCTCCAGGGCAATGGCCGCGTAGGCCAGCACGAAAACGATGACCAGCAGGGTCAGCATGTGATGTCTCCTCTTGTTTGAATCAGGTTGTGGTGCAGTCTGTCCGACGGGCGAGCTCAGTCCAGCCAGTGAGTGAAGGCGCTCACCGGTTCACGCGGTGTATGGAAACTGTTGACGATAGCAGAGCTGTCGGCATGCCCCAGTGCCATGCCGCACACCAGCATCTCATCCGCACCCGCCCCGATGTGCGGCAGGATGATCTTCGCAAAGCCGTTCCACGCGGCCTGCGGGCAGGTGTGCAGGCCGCGCGCGCGCGCCGCCAGCATGATGTTTTCCAGGAACATGCCGTAGTCCACCAGGGAACCCCGGCCCATGACACGGTCCAGCGTGAACATCAGGCCCACCGGCGCATCGAAGAAACGGAAATTGCGCTGGTGCTGGGCGTGCATCCTGTCCTTGTCGCCCTTGGTGATGCCCAGCAGGCCGTACAGGCCCCAGCCGTTCTCGCGCCGGCGGTCGATGTAGGGGCTGACCCATTTCTCAGGGTAGTAGTCGTATTCCTCGCGGTATTCGGCGGCCAGCGCCGGATCGGCGCGCAGGGCCTCGTGCGCGGCACACACCTTCTCCACCAGGCTGTTGCGGCTGGCACCCCGCAGCACGTAGACCTTCCAGGGCTGCGTGTTGGTCCCCGAAGGGGCACGGCTGGCCAGTTGCAGGATGTCCTGGATGGTTTCAGGCGCCACAGCTTGTGGCGTGTAGGCGCGCACGGACATGCGCGTCTGGATCGCTTCATCAACGGTCATGGCGTTCAGGTCAGGGTTTCAAGAGCCGCCCGCAGGGGCGCCGCAAGGGGAGCTGGCCGGCGGGACTGCCGGTCCACGTAGACATGGACAAAATGGCCCTGGGCCGCGGCGAATTCCTCGCCTTGGGCATACAGGCCTACCTCATAACGCACACTGGAGTGTCCCAGCCGCGCCACGCGTATGCCGGCCTCCACCGTCTGGGGGAAAGCCAATGAGGCAAAGTAGTTGCACTGGGTCTCGATCACCAGGCCGATGGTGTCGCCGCCGTGGATGTCCAGCACGCCCTGCTCGATCAGCCAAGCGTTGACCGCGGTGTCAAACCAGCTGTAGTAGACGACGTTGTTGACATGGCCATACACGTCGTTGTCCATCCAGCGCGTCGTGATGGGGCGAAACACCCGGTAGGCGCTGCGCGGGAGCGGCCGCGGTTTCTCGGTGGGATTATTCATGCTGCCCCTGATTTTGCCAGCCCCCGGCCTCAGCCTTTCAGGCGCTGCCCATGCCGCCTTGACGCCCGTCCCGCCCCCGCAGGGCTTCTAGGGTGCCAGGCCTAAATTGCTGCAAAGCAGCAAAAACCTCTTGCATTCGGGATGAGGCTGCCTAAAATTGGTCTCATGCTGCAATGCAGCAAACGTGGTTCTTAATCAACCCATCCTTCAAGGAGTTCTGTATGCTGACCGTCGAACAAGTTCTGGCCACTAATAAAGCCAATGTTGAAACCCTCTTTGGTCTGACCGGCAAAGCCTTCGAAGGCGTGGAAAAGCTGGTTGAACTGAATCTGGCCGCTTCCCGCGCCCTGCTGGCCGAGTCCGCCAGCCAGACCCAGACCGTGCTGAACGCCAAGGACCCGCAAGAGCTGCTGGCCCTGCAATCCGGCCTGCTGCAGCCCCTGAGCGAAAAGGCTGCCAGCTACAGCCGCGAAATCTATGACATCGCTGCCGTGACCAGCGCCGAATTCGGCAAGACCTTCGAAGCCCAGATCGCCGAGGCCCAGAAGAAATTCCTGGACGTGGTCGACAGCACGTCGCAGAACGCCCCGGCCGGCTCCGAGACCGCCGTTGCCCTGATGAAGAGCGCCGTGGCTGCCGCCAACAATGTGCTGGAAACGGCCCAGAAATCGGCCAAGCAGGCTGCTGCCCTGGCCGAGTCGAACTTCAAGGCGGCCACTGCCACCGTCGAGGCCGGCAAGGCAACTGCCAAGAAGCGTTAATTTTCAACACAGGATAGACCCTGGTTCCAAAGGCCTTCTTGACCAGCCTTTACAACAAGGGAAAACCCTGACATAATTGATTCATCGAAAAACAAAACAGCTTTTGTTTTTCCACCGTTTGTCTCCTCGGGTCCTTTCGTAACCATCAGGTTCAGGGATCCCTTCAAAGCCCCGTCCCTGACGGGGCTTTTTTTTATCTCATTTCGACGGACTCACCGGGCGCATCCCCGCCTCGATCGCCAGGCGCAGCTGCGGCAAGGCCTGCAGCATGGCCGCCCGCCCAGCCTGGATGGCGCGGTTGCGGGCGGCAAAGTCTGCCCCCGAAACACCATTGAGGGCCGGACGCACCACCACCAGATCAGCGCCACGCAATTCCAGCGTGTTGATGCTCTTGCTCATGATGCTGAAGGTCTGCAGCAGGATCTGGAACACATCACCGGGCGCATTGGCCTCGGGCTGCTGCGAGATGTCCACGGCGATGACCAGTTCTGCCCCCATCTGGCGTGCCTGACGCACGGGCACCGGCGCCACCAGGCCGCCATCCACGTAATCTCGCCCGCTGATCCGTACCGGCTGGAACAGTGCCGGCACGGCGCTCGACGCCCGCACGGCTGTAGCAACGTCCCCGCGCTCGAACAGCACCCCCTGGCCGCTTTGCAGATCGGTAGCCAGGATACCCAGCGGCATGAAAAGATCCTCGATACGGCGCCCCCCCACCTGCTGCTGGACATACCGCGCCAGGGCATCGCCACGCAACATGCCTCGGCTGAACAGCGGCAGGGTCCAGTCCGTAAAGGTGGCCTCGTCCATGGTTTCAGCAATGCGCTGCAACTGGCTGCCATTGCGCCCGCTGGCATGGAGCGCAGCCACCAGACTGCCAGCCGACGTGCCAGCGACCAGATCCGGCTTGATACCGGCCTCTTCCAGCACCTGGATCACCCCTATATGGGCAAAACCTCGCGCCGCCCCGCCACCCAGGGCCAGACCAATACGGGGCGCACGCTTCGTCTCGAGCGGCGCAGGGGGCTCCGGCGTCAGTGCTGGGCCGGCGCATCCGGCCAGCACGACGAGCAGCGCTGGCAACACCATGCGCCAGCTCTGATATCCCATGATTTCATTATGCTTATTGAGAATGATTTGCATTTTGTATATCATCTGGGTTCCGATTCAAGCACGCACATCATGCTCAAACGAATTTTCTCCCTCTCCTTCTTTACCTTGCTCGCCACCAGCCCGGCACTGGCCCAGGAACAGGTGGTCAACATCTATTCCGCCCGTCACTACCCAAGCGACGAGGCCCTTTACAGCCAGTTCACCCGCACCACCGGCATCCGCATCAACCGCGTCGACGCCGATGATGCCGGCATTCTGGCCCGTCTGCGCGCGGAAGGCTCGGCATCGCCGGCCGACGTGATTCTGCTGGTGGACGCGGCCCGCCTGTGGCGCGGCGAGGCTGAGGGATTGTTCCAGCCCGTCAAATCGGCCGTCCTGGACACGGCCATTCCGGCGCAACTGCGCGGCGCAGCAGGCAGCGACGGCGGCTCGGCTTGGTACGGCTTCTCGACCCGGGCCCGCGTCATCGTCTACGACAAGATCAAGGTCAAGCGCGAGGACGTCGACACCTACGAAGAGCTCGGGGACGTCAAGAACAAGGGCCGCCTGTGCATCCGCTCCGGCTCGCACCCCTACAACCTCTCGCTGTTCGGTGCCGTCCTCGAACACCTGGGCGACCAGAAGACCGAGGCCTGGCTCAAGGGCATGGTGGACAACATGGCGCGCGCACCCAAGGGCGGCGACACCGACCAGATCCGCGCCGTGGCCTCGGGCGAGTGCGCCGTGGCCGTGACCAACACCTACTACCTGGCGCGACTGATGCGCTCCAGCAAGCCCGAAGACCAGGCCGTGGTCGAACGCGTCGGCGTGGTCTTCCCCAATCAGTCCAGCTGGGGCACGCATGTGAACATCGCCGGCGGTGCCGTGGCCAGACATGCCAAGCACCCGGCCAATGCCGTGAAGTTCCTGGAGTACCTGGCGAGCCCGCAGGCACAGGAGCATTTCGCCAACGGCAACAACGAATGGCCGACCGCCAAGGGGGTGAAGCTGGACAACCCGGCCCTGCAGGCCATGGGGGGCAACGGCTTCAAGAGCGAGACCATCCCGATCAGCGTGGTCGGGCAGAACTCCGTCAAGGTGCAGCAGATGCTGGATCGCGCGGGCTTCCGTTGATCGTCCCGCACGCATGAAAAAGCCGGCCTGGGGCCGGCTTTTTCTTTGGGCGACTGACGGTCAGTCAGCCGTGGCCTCTTCAGGCTTGGCCTTGCCTTCCTTCTTGGGCAGGGGCTGGATGTCGAGCAGGACTTCGGTCTTGCTCTCGTCCTTGTCCTTGTCGTCCAGGTCCACCGTCAGACGGCCACCGTCGGTCAGGCGACCGAAGAGCAACTCGTCGGCCAGCGCCCGGCGGATCGTGTCCTGGATCAGGCGCTGCATGGGGCGAGCGCCCATGAGCGGATCGAAGCCCTTCTTGGCCAGGTGCTTGCGCAGCTTGTCGGTGAAGGTGACGTCCACCTTCTTCTCGGCCAGCTGGGTTTCGAGCTGCAGCAGGAACTTGTCGACCACACGCAGGATGATGTTCTCATCCAGCGCCTTGAAGCTGACCATGGCGTCCAGGCGGTTGCGGAATTCCGGCGTGAACAGGCGCTTGATGTCGCCCATCTCGTCACCGGCCTGGCGCGGGTTGGTGAAGCCGATGGTCGACTTGTTCATGGTTTCGGCGCCCGCATTCGTCGTCATGATGATGATGACGTTGCGGAAGTCGGCCTTGCGTCCGTTGTTGTCCGTCAGCGTGCCGTGGTCCATGACCTGCAGCAGCACGTTGAAGATGTCCGGATGCGCCTTCTCGATCTCGTCAAGCAGCAGCACGGCATGCGGCTTCTTGGTGACAGCCTCGGTCAGCAGGCCGCCCTGGTCGAAACCGACGTAACCAGGCGGCGCACCGATCAGGCGGCTCACGGCGTGGCGCTCCATGTACTCCGACATGTCGAAGCGGATCAGCTCGATGCCCATGATGTAGGCCAGCTGCTTGGCCGCTTCGGTCTTGCCCACACCGGTCGGGCCGCTGAAGAGGAAGGAGCCGATCGGCTTGTCGGCACGGCCCAGGCCGGAGCGCGCCATCTTGACAGCGGCCGCCAGCACTTCCAGGGCCTTGTCCTGGCCGAACACCACGCTCTTCAGATCACGTTCGATGGTCTGCAGCTTGCTGCGGTCGTCGTTGGACACGTTGGCCGGGGGAATGCGCGCGATCTTGGCCACGATTTCCTCGACCTCGGTCTTGCCGATCGTCTTCTTGCGCTTGGACGGTGCCAGGATGCGCTGGGCGGCACCCGCCTCGTCGATCACGTCGATGGCCTTGTCAGGCAGGTGTCGGTCGTTGATGTACTTGGCCGACAGCTCGGCCGCCGCCTGCAGCGCCGCATTGGCGTACTTGACGTTGTGATGCTCCTCGAAGCGCGACTTCAGGCCCTTGAGGATGTCGATGGTCTCGCTCACGGTGGGCTCCACCACGTCGACCTTCTGGAAACGGCGCGACAGCGCCGCGTCCTTCTCGAAGATGCCGCGGTACTCGGTGAAGGTGGTCGCGCCGATGCACTTGAGCTGGCCGCTGGAGAGCGCCGGCTTGAGCAGATTGGACGCATCCAGCGTGCCACCCGAAGCGGCACCGGCCCCGATCAGGGTGTGGATCTCGTCGATGAACAGGATGGCGTTGGGCTTGTCCTTGAGGGACTTGAGCACACCTTTGAGGCGCTGCTCGAAGTCACCACGGTACTTGGTGCCCGCCAGCAAAGCGCCCATGTCCAGCGAATAGACATTGCCCTCGGCCAGGATTTCAGGCACGTCCTTCTGGACGATGCGCCAGGCCAGGCCTTCGGCAATCGCCGTCTTGCCGACACCGGCTTCGCCCACCAGCAGCGGGTTGTTCTTGCGGCGGCGGCACAGGATCTGGATCACGCGCTCGACCTCGTACTCGCGACCGATCAGCGGATCGATCTTGCCTTCCTTGGCAGCCTGGTTGAGGTTCTGGGTGTACTGTTCCAGCGGCGAGGCCTTGCTGTCGCCTTTCTCGGCGGCAGCGCCCTCCTCCGCCTCACCCGAGCTTTCGCTGGACTTGCCGGTTTCGGGGGGATCGCTCTTCTTGATGCCGTGGGCGATGAAGTTGACCACGTCCAGGCGCGTCACGCCCTGCTGGTGCAGGTAGTAGACGGCATGGGAATCCTTCTCGCCGAAGATGGCCACCAGCACGTTGGCGCCGGTCACCTCCTTCTTGCCACTGCCCGTGGACTGCACGTGCATGATGGCGCGCTGGATCACACGCTGGAACCCCAGCGTGGGCTGGGTGTCAACGTCGTCGGTACCAGCCACCTGCGGGGTGTTGTCCTTGATGAAGTTCGACAGCGACTTGCGCAGGTCGTCGATATTGGCTGCGCAGGCGCGCAGCACCTCGGCCGCACTGGGGTTGTCGAGCAAGGCCAGCAGCAGATGCTCCACGGTGATGAACTCGTGGCGTTGCTGACGCGCCTCGACAAACGCCATGTGCAGGCTGACTTCCAATTCCTGGGCAATCATGTGACTTCCTTTTGCCTTGCTTACAAATCTACTTTAATCCGATTCGCCTGACTGTCCAACAGTTCCAGCCTAAAAGAAAAGTTACTTTTCCCCATCTACTCGACTTCTTCAGGCCACCGGCTCGCACAGACACTGAAGCGGATGTCCCGCCTTGTGCGCCGCATCCAGCACCTGGTCGACCTTGGTCGCGGCCACATCCTTGGTATAGACACCGCAGACCGCTTTGCCATCCAGATGGATCTTGAGCATGATCTGGGTTGCCGTTTCCAGATCTTTGCTGAAAAACTCCTGGATCACGACCACCACGAATTCCATCGGGGTGTAATCGTCATTGAGCATGACCACCTGATACATCTGCGGTGGCTTGACTTTCTGCGTCCGACGCTCAAGCACCACTGATCCACCTTCGTCCCGGCGGGGCTGCTGGACGGGAGGGGCTGGCGGCTTGGCAGGAGATTTCGTGGCCATGGATCGATTCTATCGAGCGCGCATCAGGCGCGCCCCGCATGGGGTTGAATTGGAGACGGACTGGCCAAGCTTCAAGCCTGGAAACAGGTCCGTCGTGAAAAAAACCGCCGCCGACAACAGGCCGGGGGCGGTTGGGAGTCTGGTGGAGCGGTCGGCCCGCACGCCTGCCGATCACATATTGTCGATCATCACCTGGCCAAAGCCCGAACAGCTGACCTGGGTGGCACCGTCCATCAGGCGGGCAAAGTCGTAGGTCACCTTCTTGCTCAGGATGGACCGCTCGAGCGAACAGATGATCAGGTCAGCGGCTTCTTTCCAACCCATGTGGCGCAGCATCATCTCGGCCGACAGGATCTCGGAGCCCGGGTTCACATAGTCCTTGCCGGCATACTTCGGCGCGGTGCCGTGGGTGGCCTCGAACATGGCCACCGTGTCGGACAGGTTGGCGCCGGGGGCGATGCCGATGCCGCCCACCTGGGCCGCCAGCGCGTCGGAAATATAGTCGCCGTTGAGGTTCAGCGTGGCCACCACGCTGTACTCAGCCGGACGCAGCAGGATCTGCTGCAGGAAGGCGTCAGCGATCACGTCCTTGATGACGATGTCCTTGCCGGACTTCGGGTTCCTGACCTTGCACCACGGGCCGCCGTCGATCAGCTCGGCACCGAACTCCTTCTGGGCCAGACCATAGGCCCAGTCACGGAAGCCGCCTTCGGTGAACTTCATGATGTTGCCCTTGTGCACGATGGTCACATTGGGCTTGTGGTTGTCGATGGCGTACTGGATGGCCTTGCGCATCAGGCGCTCGGTGCCCTCGATGGACACGGGCTTGACGCCGATCGCGGAAGTATCGGGGAAGCGGATCTTCTTGACGCCCATCTCGTCGATCAGGAACTTGATCAGCTTCTTGGCCTGGGCGGACTCGGCCTCGTACTCGATGCCGGCGTAGATGTCCTCCGAGTTCTCGCGGAAGATCACCATATTGGTCTTCTCGGGCTCCTTGAGCGGCGAAGGCACGCCCTTGAAGTACTGCACCGGGCGCAGACAGACATAGAGGTCAAGCTCCTGGCGCAGGGCCACGTTGAGCGAACGGATGCCGCCGCCAACGGGTGTGGTCAAGGGCCCCTTGATGGACACCACATACTCGCGCGCCACGTCCAGGGTTTCCTGCGGCAGCCAGACATCGGGGCCGTAGATCCGGGTCGCCTTCTCGCCGGCATACACCTCCATCCAGTGGATCTTGCGCCGGCCGGCGTAGGCCTTCTCCACGGCCGCATCGACCACCCGTAGCATCACCGGCGTGATGTCCAGCCCCGTGCCGTCCCCCTCGATATACGGGATGACGGGCTCATCCGGCACATGGAGCGACATGTCGGCGCTGACGGTGATTTTCTGGCCTTGGCTTGGCACCTGGATGTACTGGTACATGGAAGCGGGACTCCGTGAGGGCTGCATAGACAGACGGTGCCGTCCCGGGTTTTCCGCAGGCGCGCGTCGGATTGAATTTGTGAATAAATTCTAGTCTCTATTTCCATGCCGCCGACCTGCACCTCCGCCCGGAGAATGACAGACAATGTCCTGGCCCACAGCTCTCACGCCCCTCCATGAACCGCCTCGTCCTGCGCCTGTCCTTCCTGTTCTTCGCCCTGCCGGGGCTGGGCTGGTCGCAGGAGTCCCCTCAGCTCCATCTGCCGCGCGTCACGCTTTCGGCAGGTATGCACCTGATTCAAGCCCAGGTGGCCGCCACGAATGAGCAGCGCGCCACCGGCCTCATGTTCCGCAAGGAGATGCCCACCAGCGAGGGCATGCTCTTCGTCTTCGAACAACCGTCCTCCCAGTGCTTCTGGATGAAGAACACCCTGCTGCCTTTGACCGCCGCTTTCGTGGCCGACGACGGCACCATCGTCAATCTCGCCGACATGAAGCCGCAGACCACGAACTCACACTGCTCCGCCAAACCGGTGCGTTACGTGCTGGAGATGAACCAGGGCTGGTTCGCCAAACGCGGGATCAAGGCTGGCAGCAAGCTGGGGGGGCAGCCCTTTGGACGTCGCCCCTGATCCGCAAGCGCCGGCCAAAAGAACAAAAGCGATCACGATGGCTTCGCCATCCTGATCGCTTCTTCGCTGCCGGCCCTCCGGCTTGCCTGTTGGCTGGCTTGGTTTAAGTCTTGACCGTCGCCAGCGCGGCGTTCAGCGTCTTGCTCGGACGCATCACGGTGTCGAGCTTGGCGAAGTCAGGTTTGTAGTAACCGCCGATGTCCGCCGGCTTGCCTTGCACGGCGGCCAGTTCAGCCACGATGGTCTGCTCGTTGTCGGTCAGCTGCTTGGCCAGCGGGACGAACTTGGCGGCCAGGGCCGCGTCCTCCTTCTGCGCCGCCAGTTCCTGGGCCCAGTACAGGGCCAGGTAGAACTGGCTGCCACGGTTGTCGAGCTGGCCGGTCTTGGGCGAGGGGTTCTTGTTGTGATCGAGCAGCTTGCCCGTGGCCGCATCCAGGGTCTTGGCGAGGATCTTGGCCTGGGCATTGCCGGTCTTGATGCCCAGCTCTTCCAGCGACACGGCCAGGGCCAGGAACTCGCCCAGCGAATCCCAGCGCAGGTGGTTTTCTTCCACCAGCTGCTGGACGTGCTTGGGCGCAGAGCCACCCGCACCCGTTTCGTACATGCCACCACCGGCCATCAGCGGGACGATGGACAGCATCTTGGCGCTGGTGCCCAGCTCCATGATGGGGAACAGGTCGGTCAGGTAGTCGCGCAGGATGTTGCCGGTGGCCGAGATGGTGTCCAGGCCGCGGACGACACGCTCCAGCGTATAGCGCATGGCGCGCACCTGCGACATGATCTGGATATCCAGGCCCGCAGTGTCGTGCTCGTGCAGGTACATCTTGACCTTGGTGATCAGCTGGGCCTCGTGCGGGCGGTACTGGTCGAGCCAGAACACCACCGGCATGCCCGAGTTGCGGGCGCGCGTGACGGCCAGCTTGACCCAGTCGCGGATCGCGGCATCCTTGACCTGGCACATGCGCCAGATATCGCCCTGCTCCACGTCCTGGCTCATCAGGACCTCACCGGTGAGCAGATCGGTGATGTTGGCCACGCCGTCCTCGGGAACCTCGAAGGTCTTGTCGTGCGAGCCGTACTCCTCGGCCTGCTGGGCCATCAGACCCACGTTGGGCACGGTGCCCATGGTGCGCGGGTCGAAGTTGCCATGCCATTTGCAGAAGTTGATGATCTCCTGATAGATGCGCGCGAAGGTGCTTTCGGGCATCACGGCCTTGGCGTCCTTGAGGCGACCGTCGGCCCCATACATCTTGCCGCCAGCGCGGATCATGGCCGGCATGGAGGCGTCCACGATCACGTCATTGGGCGAATGGAAGTTGGTGATGCCCTTGGCGGAATCGACCATGGCCAGCTCGGGGCGATGCTCATGGCAGGCGTGCAGGTCGCGCTTGATCTCCTCCTGCTTGGACTGGGGCAGCGTGGCGATCTTGTTGTAGAGATCGACCATGCCGTTGTTGACGTTGATGCCCAGCTCGTCGAACAGCTTGCCGTGCTTGGCGAAGGCGTCCTTGTAGAAGATCTTGACGCAATGGCCGAACACGATGGGGTGCGAGACCTTCATCATGGTGGCCTTCACGTGCAGCGAGAACATGACGCCGGTCTTGTGCGCGTCCTCGATCTCCTTTTCGTAGAACTCGAGCAGCGCCTTCTTGCTCATGAACATGCTGTCGATCACTTCACGGTCGAGCAGGGAAATCTTGGGCTTGAGCACGATGGTCTTGCCGCTCTTGGTGATCAGTTCCATCTTCACGTCGCGCGCCTTGTCGAGCGTCATCGATTTTTCACCATGGTAGAAGTCGCCATGGTGCATGTGCGAGACGTGGGTGCGCGAAGCCTGGCTCCACTCGGCCATGGAATGCGGATTCTTGCGTGCGTAGTTCTTCACGGCGGCCGGGGCGCGGCGGTCGGAGTTGCCCTCGCGCAGCACCGGGTTGACGGCGCTGCCCGTGCACTTGGCATAACGCGTGCGCAGCGCCTTTTCTTCCTCGGTCTTCGGATTTTCCGGATAGTCGGGAATCTTGTAGCCCTTGGACTGCAGCTCCTTGATGCAGGCTACCAGCTGCGCCACCGAGGCGCTGATGTTGGGCAGCTTGATGATGTTGGTCTCGGGCAGCAGGGTCAGGCGGCCCAGCTCAGCCAGGTCGTCCGGCACACGCTGCTCCTCGCTCAGGTACTCAGGAAAGGCCGCCAGGACACGTGCCGCCACCGAGATGTCGCTGGTGACCACGTTGACACCGGCCGGCGCAGCGAAGGTGCGGATGATGGGCAGAAAGGCACTGGTCGCCAGCAGCGGTGCCTCGTCGGTCAGGGTGTAGATGATGGTGGGTTGCTGGGTGCTCATGTTCTATCTCCAGAAAATCGGGTCGTGGCGCCACCGCTCCTTTTTTCTCTGAACGGCTTCAGGCTTTTGACGATGAGAGATTTTGCTTTCTGGGCTCTGACCGCGCTGTCTTTTTTTGAATCGAAATCCCGCAATACAAAATATCCATCAAAAAAAGCCGGAAATTTTATCGATCAGTCTTATAAAAGACACATGACTGGTTGCCAGACCCGGGCCGGCGACCGCCAGCGCGGGCATGCGAGGGCAGAAAAAAAGGGCTCGAAGGTCAGCCCTTCGAGCCCTTGCTCAGCAAAACGCGGATATCAGGCGTAGTTCTTGGCCACAAAATCCCAGTTCACCAGCTTGTCCAGGAAGGTCTCGACGAACTTCTGGCGCAGGTTGCGGTAGTCGATGTAGTAGGCGTGCTCCCACACGTCCACCGTCAGCAAGGCCTTGTCGGCGGTGGTCAGCGGCGTGCCGGCAGCGCCCATGTTGACGATGTCGACCGAGCCGTCGGCCTTTTTCACCAGCCAGGTCCAGCCGGAACCGAAGTTGCCCACGGCCGACTTGACGAAAGCTTCGCGGAAGGCGGCGTAGCTGCCCCACTTGGCATTGATGGCCGTGGCCAGGGCGCCCGTGGGCTCACCGCCGCCGTTGGGCTTCATGCAGTTCCAGAAGAAGGTGTGGTTCCAGATCTGGGCAGAGTTGTTGTAGACGCCGCCGCTGGACTTCTTGACGATGGACTCCAGGTCCAGGCTCTCGAATTCGGTGCCCTTCTGCAGGTTGTTCAGGTTCACCACATAGGCGTTGTGGTGCTTGCCATGATGGAACTCCAGGGTTTCCTTGGAGTAATGCGGTGCCAGGGCGTCAATGGCATAAGGCAGGGGGGGCAGGGTGTGTTCCATGAGGTCCTCGGTGGTTTGTTGTTGAAAGGCCAGAGGCGCTGATTGTAAGAACTCGCTCTTCGGCCCGGGCGAGACGGCCGCATCAACCTTGCCGGCGGCAAGGTGGCCGGCCCGACCAGTGCTCCTCGCGCGATCGGTCGCTAGGCCATAATTACCCTTGACCTGAATCAACAAAAGGAGACAACCATGGGTGCAATCTTCCAATCCCTGGGCCGATCGGTACTGGCCGGTGTGGTGCTGCTGGTAGTGCTGGTGCTGGTGGCCGGCGGCAATGTGAGTCCCAGCCATGCCTGGGCCACCTTCGTGATGCGCTGGCTGCACGTCCTGTGCGGCGTCATGTGGGTCGGTCTGCTGTGGTATTTCAACTTCGTGCAGATCCCGTCGATGCCCAAGATCCCGGACGAGCAGAAACCGGCGGTGAGCAAGGTGATCGCACCGACCGCCCTGTTCTGGTTCCGCTGGTCTGCCCTGGCCACGGTGGTCACCGGCCTGTTGCTGGCAACGATGAGCGGCTATCTGGTCGGCGCCCTGATGCTGCAGAAGCCCTTCACGGCCATCGGCATCGGCATGTGGATTGCCCTGGTGATGGCCTTCAATGTCTGGTTCATCATCTGGCCGAACCAGAAAAAGGCCTTGGGCATCGTGACGGTGGAAGCCGCCGAAAAGGCCAAGGCCGCACGCCTGGCCATGCTGACCTCGCGCTTCAACACCATGCTCTCCATCCCCATGCTGTTCTGCATGGTGGCCCAGCAAAACGGCGGCCTGTAACGCGCCCGCTCGCATGAACAAAGGGCCGCGTGATGCGGCCCTTTGTCATGGGAGGACGCGGTTACCCTTTTTCCCGGATGGCCGTGACGCTGACATCCGCCTGCCCTTGGGAAAAATGCAGATGCAGGAGCTGGCCAGGAACCAGCCCCTGCGCACGGGTCACCGCTTCATGGCGTTCATTGCTGACCCAGGCATAACCACGTTGCAGCACGAGCGACGGGTCCAGCAGTTGCAGGCGCAGGCCGGCGCGCTCCAGGCGCTGCTGCTGGGTCTGCAATCCACGCTGCGTGGACTGCGGCCAGGCCTTGCCCAACTGCTGCAGATCACGCTGGCACTGGGTCAGCGCATGGATTGCGGCATAACGCAGGCGTTGCGCCTGGGCCGAGAGTGCCAGGCGCTGCCGGGCCACCAACCCCGAAGGGCGGCCCAACCGGCTGGCCGCCAGGTCCAGGCGCTGGCTCTGGCGGTCCAGTTGCTGCTCCAGCGCATCGGACAGGCGCGCCTGAATCAGATCCAGAGCCCCCAGCCAGACGCTGCGGGCCTCGGCCACCAGTTCGGCCGCCGCCGTGGGCGTGGGCGCGCGCAGGTCGGCCACGAAGTCGGCGATCGTGAAATCGGTTTCGTGCCCGACACCGCTGACCACGGGCACCGGGCTTAACGCCAGGGTGCGGGCCAGACGCTCGTCGTTGAAAGCCCAGAGGTCCTCCATGGAGCCGCCCCCGCGTACCAGCAGGATGACGTCCAGCGCCGGGCGGCCCTGCTCCGCCAGGCCATAAAGCCGCTGCAGGGCGGCCACCAGTTCGGCTGGCGCCGCCGCGCCCTGGACCGCAGCCGGCGCCAGGAAAACCGGAATGTGCGGCACGCGCCGTTGCAGGGCCGTGACCACGTCGTGCAGGGCTGCCGCCCCCAGCGAGGTCACCAGGCCGATGCCGCGTGGCTGGAGGGGCAACTCGCGCTTGCGCGCCGCGTCGAACAGCCCCTCGGCTTCCAGCCTGGCCTTGAGCTTGAGGAACTGCTCGAACAGGGCCCCCTGGCCGGCGCGTGACATCGACTCCACGATGAGTTGCAGATCGCCGCGCGGCTCATAGACATCCAGGCGACCGCGCACCTCCACCAGTTCGCCGTCGCGCGGCGCAAAGTCCAGCAAACTGGCCGCGCGGCGAAACATGGCGCAGCGAATCTGCCCGCTTTCATCCTTCAGCGCAAAGTAACAATGCCCACTGGACGCGCGGTTGAAGCCAGAAATCTCGCCGCGCACCGCGACAGGATTGAAGCGCGCATCCAGCGCATCAGCAACGGCGCGGCACAGCGCACCAACCGGCCAGATACGCGGCGTGCCGACTGGGTTTTCGAACTCAGACATGAGCAACCATGCGGTTCGCGCCCGGGTGGCTGCAGAGGACTACTCCACAGCAGGTGGGCCGCTGACAGGGCATGTCCCAGTTCGCCCCCGAGCCTGATTTTTCGGTGCAAGCCTTTGATTTCATTGGTTTTTTGTCTGCCTTTTTTGTCATCGTTCTGTCGCAAACGCGCATGAACAGGTGCATCGGAGCACCTACCCAACAGTTCTGCACAAAGTTATCCACATGAACTGTGGGCTACCTGGCTGCCTTTGCCTCCTGCCGGCCGGAACCGGCATGAGCGATGCGCAAGCAGCGGTTCGTCCATCGGCCTCGGTCATAATCGCAACGCACATTCGCGTGGAGGATCCCTTTGTTTTCCATCATACAAGCCGCTGGTTGGCCGATCTGGCCCCTGATCATCTGTTCCATCCTGGGACTGGCCCTGATCATTGAACGTTTTCTCAGTCTCAAGACCACCAAGGTCGCTCCCCCGCAACTGCTGGACGAAGTGCTGAAAGCCTCCAGCACGGCATTGCCCGCGCCCGAAGTCATCGCCCAACTCGAGAAGAACTCGGCCCTGGGCGAGGTGCTGGCCAGCGGCCTGCAGGCCCTGCAAACCAAACCGACCAGCAGTGACGAGGAGTTGCGCAACGCCCTGGAGAGCAGCGGCCGCCTTGTGACCCATCGACTGGAGCGCTACCTCAGCGCCCTGGCCACCATCGCCTCGGTGGCGCCGCTCATGGGGCTGTTTGGCACCGTCGTCGGCATGATCGAGATCTTCGGCTCCCAGTCGCCGGCGGGTGGTGCCACCGGTGGCAACCCGGCGCAGCTGGCCCACGGCATCTCGATCGCGCTGTACAACACCGCCTTCGGCCTGATCATCGCCATTCCGGCACTGATCTTCTGGCGCTACTTCCGGGCCCGTGTGGATGAATACCTGCTGACGCTGGAGCAGGCCGGCGAACGCCTGCTGCAACACCTGGCCACCCTGCGCACCCCGTCATGAGACTGCACTTCCGCCGCCCCAGCCGCGAGGAACCGGAGATCAACCTGATCCCCTTCATCGACGTGCTGCTGGTGATCCTGATCTTCCTGATGCTGTCGACCACCTACAGCAAGTTCACCGAGATGCAGTTGCGCCTGCCGGTGGCCGATACCGACGCCCAGCGCGACTACCCCAAGGAAGTCATCGTCGCCGTCAGCAGCGAAGGCAGTTTTTCCGTCAATCGCGCAGCGGTCGAAGGCCGCAGCGTGGAAGCCGTGGTCGCGGCCCTGCTGCAGGCGGCCAAGGCGGGCAAGGACACCGTGGTCATCATCAGCGCCGACGCCAGCGCGCGCCACCAGTCCGTCGTGACCGTGATGGAGGCGGCGCGCCGTGCCGGCCTGACGCAGATCACCTTCGCCACCCAGTCCTCGGCGCAGGCAGGCGGTCGCTGAAGGCCATGGCCAGCCCTGCCCAGCCGTCCTGGCAACGTACTCTCATCGACAGCTGGCAGCGGCGCGGCGCCCTCACCTGGGCCCTGTGGCCGCTCTCCTTGCTCATGGGCGGGCTGGTACGCCTGCGCCAGGGTCTTTACCTCAGCGGTTTGCTGCGTCGGCACGTGCTGCCGGTGCCCGTCGTCGTGGTCGGCAATGTGGTGGCCGGTGGCGCCGGCAAGACGCCGGTGGTTCTGGCCCTGGTCAAGCACCTGCAGGCCCGTGGCCTGCACCCCGGCGTGGTCTCGCGCGGTTACGGCCGCCGCACGCAGGATTGCCGGGAAGTCCGCGACGACAGCCCCGTGCACGATGTGGGTGACGAACCGGCCCTGATCCGGCGCAACACCGGTGTGCCGGTCTTCGTGGCCACGCGCCGCATCGAGGCCGCGCGCGCCCTGCTGCAGGCCTATCCGCAAACCGACGTGCTGGTGAGCGACGACGGTTTGCAGCACTACGCCCTGGCGCGCGACATCGAGATCTGCGTCTTCGACGACCGGGGCGTGGGCAACGGCTTCCTGCTGCCGGCCGGCCCGCTGCGCGAACCCTGGCCGCGTCATGTGGACCTGGTGCTGCACACCGGCAACCGCCCCGCCTTCACCGGCTACACGGCCCGCCGTGCACTGGCCGCCCAGGCGGTGCGCATCGATGGCAGCCGGGTGGACCTGGTGGCCCTGGCGCAGGACGGCCGCCCCCTGCTGGCCGTCGCCGGCACGGCGCGGCCCCAGGCCTTCTTCGACATGCTGCAGGCGCTGGGCCTGCCGCTGACCCTCACGGTGGCACGCCCCGACCACGACGACTATGCCCACTGGCAGCGCCCGCTGGAACGCGACTACACCCTGCTGTGCACCGAGAAGGATGCGCTCAAGCTCTGGGCCCACCATCCCGACGCGCTGGCCGTGCCCCTGAACTTCGCACCCGAACCGGCTTTTTACGCAGCACTCGACCGTCTGCTCGAAGCGACGCAGCTATCATCGCCCCATGGACACCCGACTCCTTGAACTGCTGGTCTGCCCCGTGACCAAGGGCCCGCTCGCGTACGACCGGGAAAAACAGGAACTGACCTCGCGCAGTGCCCGCCTGGCCTACCCCATCCGCGACGGCATCCCGGTCCTGCTGGAAAACGAGGCGCGCACGCTGAGTGACGAAGTACTGGGGCTTTGAATCCATGAGCCTCACCGTCCTGATTCCGGCGCGGCTGGCCTCGACCCGCCTGCCCAACAAACCCCTGGCCGACATCGCCGGCCTGCCCATGATCGTGCGCGTGGCCCAGCGTGTCAGCAACGGCCTGAGCGGCGGCACGCGCGTGGTGGTAGCCGGCGACAGCCCCGAGATCCTGCAGGCCTGCGCGCAGCATGGCGTCGAAGCCGTGCTGACGCGCGTCGATCACCCCAGCGGCAGCGACCGCCTGGCCGAGGCCTGTGACCTGCTGCGCCTGCCCGATGACGCGCTGGTGGTCAACGTGCAGGGCGACGAACCGCTGATCGACCCCGCGCTGGTTTCGGCCGTGGCCGAACTGCTGCGCCAGCGCCCCGAAGCCAGCATGAGCACGGCGGCCCATCCCATCCACGAGGTGGCCGACTTCGTGAACCCCAATGTGGTCAAGGTGGTACTCGATGCGCGCGACCTGGCCCTGTACTTCAGCCGTGCACCCATCGCCTGGTGGCGCGACGGTTTTGCCAAGGGGGTGAAGACCCTGCCCGATCCGGCCCCGCTGCGCCACATCGGCATCTATGGCTACCGCGCCGGCTTCCTGCGCCTGTTCCCGAAGCTGGCGCAGGCCCCGATCGAGGTGACCGAGGCCCTGGAGCAACTGCGCGCCATGTGGCACGGCCACCGCATCGCCGTGCACGTGACGCCGCAGGCTCCGGGCGCCGGCGTGGACACGCCCGAAGACCTGGCACGCGTACGCCGGCTGCTTGCCGCCTGAAAGGCTCCGAGGGTCGCTGCTCGGGGATGGAAACAGCCCCAGGATCTGTAAGTTTCATACCGGTTACGGCATGCTATCCTCGCCTCAGTCATGCAGTTGACATGCACCGCCATGGTGCTGTCGCTGGCTAAGAACACCAAAACATCCGAGGGTATCCATGAGACTGATCCTGTTGGGCGCACCTGGCGCCGGCAAGGGCACGCAAGCCGCGTACATCTGCCAGAAATACGGCATCCCGCAAATCTCCACCGGTGACATGCTGCGCGCCGCCGTGAAGGCCGGCACGCCGCTGGGCCTGCAGGCCAAGGCCGTGATGGAATCGGGCGCCCTGGTCAGTGACGACCTGATCATCAATCTGGTCAAGGAACGCATCGCCCAGCCGGACTGTGCCAAGGGTTTCCTGTTCGACGGCTTTCCGCGCACCCTCCCGCAAGCCGATGCCATGAAGGCCGCAGGCGTGAAGCTGGACTACGTGCTGGAAATCGATGTGCCCTTCGAAGCCATCATTGAGCGCATGAGCGGCCGCCGCTCGCACCCCGCCTCGGGCCGCACCTACCACGTCAAGTTCAACCCGCCCAAGGTGGCTGGCAAGGACGACGTGACCGGCGAAGCGCTGGTGCAGCGTGAGGACGACAAGGAAGAGACCGTCAAGAAGCGCCTGGACGTCTACAGCGCCCAGACCCGCCCGCTGGTCGACTACTACAGCAGCTGGGCCAAGCAGGAACCGGCCGCCGCCCCCAAATACCGCGCCATCAGCGGCATGGGCAGCGTGGAGGACATCACAGCGCGCGCCCTGCAGGCCCTGGCCGGCTGACCCCGCCGCCTGGCAAGGAATAAAGGCCGCAGATGCGGCCTTTATCACTTCTGCGTCCTGATCTCAGAACAGCTCGACGCCACCGTCGCGCACGTCCTCGTGCAACAGGCCCTGCTGCACGAGGTCGTCGTAGCTGCACACCCGGTTGCGGCCATGGCGCTTGGCGTAATACACCGCCTGGTCGGCCCGGTTGCAGACCACGTCCGGCGCATCGGCTGCACTGATGCTGCTCAGCCCCACGCTCACCGTGATGCTCCCGACCTGCGGGAACCGGTACTGTTCCATCTTCTGCCTGAAGCGCTCGACCGTCAGCATGGCCGCCGCGGCGTCCGGACATCGCAGCAGGACGACGAACTCCTCGCCGCCGAAGCGGTAGACGCGGTCATAGCCACGAAAGGTGCTCTTGAGGATGCGTCCCACCAGAATCAGCACCTCGTCACCGATCTGGTGACCGAACTGGTCATTGACCCGCTTGAAGTGGTCCACATCGACCATGGCCAGCCAGAACTGTTCCCCCAGCCTCACACGCCGCCTGGGTGGACTGCCTACCTCCCGGGGCGACTCAAGATCGACCGACGGTACAGGGTCTTCACGCAAGGAACGGTAGAAGGTCTCCTCGAAGGACTTGCGGTTGAGCAGGCCCGTCAGCGCATCGCATTCGCTGTACATGAACATGCTATGCATGTTGCGGTAGATCCGCAGCACCCGCTCGATGCTGGCCAGCGCCATGGGATCGAGTCGCACGACCGAGCGGATCTCGATCGCCCCCTTCTCCCCGATGTCATGACCGGCGAACAGCGGCAGGCAGGTGAGGCAGTCTCCCGCCAGGCCCTCTGCCTGTTCAACGACCACCGGCAGGTTGACCCCCAGGCAGCGCTGGCGTGGTGCGTCGTTCTCGATCCGCTCCAGCAGCCGGAAATCGGCATGCAGGGGATCGTTGACCTCTAGGGCGTGCCCCTGCCGCAGCAGGATCTGGGGCAACCAACGCTGATCGTTGGCGTCGCTCACAACCATGTACAGGGTCACGCTGACCGGCCTGAGCAGTTCCGTCAGCACGTGGACCAGCGCCGTGTCGAGCGCCACACGATCACGTTGATCGGTAAGGGTCGCGATTTGGTCGATCAGATGGAACATGCCGGTTGCCGTGGTGCATGGCTATTGTGGCAAGAAAGCGCCTCGCTGCACGTGGCCGCGGATCATGATCTGCGACTTTATTCACTCCGACCCGCCATGCTGGCGGCCGTGGGCCGCGCCAATCGCCCGCATTCAGGCCGGGCTGGAACGCAGTCCGTAGATGCGCGCACCGACGAACAGGTATTCGGCACGCAGGATGGCCGCTCCCTTTTCTTCCTGAAAGGCGAAGCCCAGCACGCCCATCGCGTCGCCCACCTTGAGCGGCGTCACGTTCCAGGCCTGCATACGGGTGAGGGGCGCCAACTCGATTTCCCAGCGAGGGTCCTTGCGACGCGGCAACTGAGCCCGGGCCAGCAGGGCCTTGCCGTCGACCGGTGCGGTCTGCGCCGGCAAGGCGCGCTGCGCCAGATCGGGGGGCAGCGTCAGCGGGGACTGCAGTTCCAGCACCAGCTCGGCATGCGGGTTCTGCCAGCGCACGCTGTGCACGCGCCCCTGCAGGTACAGCGGCCGTTCCTGGTCGAAGCTGCTCCAGCCATGGTGGGCCCGCGCCAGCGGAAGCAGGCCGGGCAGCAGAGCAAGGCTGATGGCGGTACGTCGTTTCATGCGTGACTCCGGTGGTCTCAGAGATAGGCGATCCAGCGGCCACAGACCAGCACGGCCAGCCAGATCAGGGTGGACAGCAGCATCTGCACGCGCGCCAGGCCATCGAGCCTGTGCAGGGAACCCCGTCCATGGAACCAGCCTGCATTACACGCCGCCGCCAATAACAGCAGCATCTTGAGGGTGAAAGCGCGGTTGGCCAGCAGTTCGGCCGGCTGGCTGGCGAACATCAGCAGGCCCGAGGCCGCGGCCAGGCTGAACCCCGCCAAGGCCAGGCTCAGGCTCAGGCGTGCCAGCTCGCGCATCGGCAGCGCAGCGCCCAGGCCGAAGACCCGCAGTTCCAGCAGCACGAGGTTGCCGATCAGCAAGGCAATGCCGCTCAGGTGCACGACTTCAAGGGCCGGGTAGGCCCAGGCACTGGATTGCAAGGCGCTGAACATGACGCGGGGCCGCCTCTCAGCGCAGGAGTTCGAGCATCAGCGCCAGTCGCGCCTTGACCGGGCTCAGGCCCGCCGCCACGGGGAATTCCTCGTTGGGCCGGGGCTGCAGAAAGCCGTCCGCACAGCGTGTGCTGCGCAGCACGCGCACACCGGCCGCCTGCGCGCGCCGCAAGGCGGCCTCCAGTTCGTGATGCACGGTGCCACCCCCGGTGCCGGCCAGCACCAGGCCACGCACCGGCGGGGCCCCGTAACGCGTGGCGACGGCCGGATCCACCAGCGCATCCACCGTGGCGCCACAGGCCGCAGCATGGCTGAGCACGATCTCGACCCGCGGCAACGCAGGCGCCGTCAGCAGGACTTCCAGCAGCATCTCCTGCGGCACGCGCGGCTGGGGCCAGTCACGCTGGCGCTCGACGCGTCCCTGCTGCACCCGCCCGATATCACCAGCCTCCCCCGCGCTGAAGGCATCGAGCCGCGAGCTGTGGACCTTCTGCACGTCCAGCGCGCCAAGAATGCGGCCGGCGCAAACCGCCAACACGCCCTGCGCGCCCGCCGTGGCGGCCACCGCCAGGGCATCGCGCAGGTTCTGCGGACCATCGGCGTCCGCTGCGTTGGCCGGGCGCATGGCGCAGGTCAGCACCACGGGCTTGCGGGGTGCCAGCACGGTCTGCAGCAGAAAGGCCGTCTCCTCCAGCGTATCGGTCCCATGGGTGATGACCAGGCCTTGCACATCGGCCTGCGCCAGCCAGTGCACACAACGCTGCAGCAGCTTCCGCCACACCGCCAGATCCATGTCCTTGCTGTCGATCTGGGCCACCTGTTCGCTCAGCAGCGCAAAGCCCGACGGCGCCGCCAGGCCGGTCATCAGCTCGGCCACCGGCTTCTGCGCGGCCAGGTAGTCACGGCTGTCGGCGGCGCTGGTCGCCAGGCCGGCAATGGTGCCGCCGGTGCCCAAAACCACGATTTTTTCTTGCCCCACTTGCATTTCCCGGAAAACTGGTTAAAAATACAGTTACTGGATATCGAGACAGTACCTTGTCTCCATCCCGCCTACAGGAGTCACGACGATGGACCTGCCGCAGTACCCGATCAAGCTGACCGCCCGCCAGCAGCAGATTCTGGACCTGATCCAGAGCGCCATCGCGCGCACCGGCGCCCCGCCCACGCGCGCCGAGATCGCCACCGAGCTCGGTTTCAAGTCGGCCAATGCGGCCGAAGAGCATCTGCAGGCCCTGGCACGCAAGGGCGTGATCGAACTGGTCAGCGGCACCTCGCGCGGCATCCGCCTGCAAGGCGAGGCGCTGCGCTCCATCAATGAATCGCGCATCAAGCAATTCTCCCTGCCCATGCCGGACCTGTCCCAGATCGCCCTGCCCCTGATCGGGCGCGTCGCTGCCGGCTCGCCCATTCTCGCGCAGGAACACGTGGACCAGACCTATTACGTGGAGAGCTCGCTGTTCCAGCGCAAGCCCGACTACCTGCTCAAGGTGCGCGGCATGTCCATGCGCGACGCCGGCATCATGGACGGCGACCTGCTGGCCGTGCAGTCCACCAAGGATGCCAAGAACGGCCAGATCGTCGTGGCGCGCCTGGGCGACGAAGTCACGGTCAAGCGCTTCCGTCGCAACAAGCACCTGATCGAGCTGCTGCCGGAAAACCCCGACTACCAGACCATCGTGGTCGAGCCGGGCGACCCCTTCGAAATCGAGGGCCTGGCCGTCGGCCTGATCCGCAACACCATGCTCATGTGAACGCGCTGCGTCCCGCCCCGAAAGGTCAACGATGAACACCGCCTACGCCCTCTGGACTCCCCTGCAAGGCCTGCTGCGCTGGCTGGCCCCCGCTGCTCCCTCGCGCCCTGCCACCGCCACGCCTGCGCAGCGGTCTTCCGTCCGCATGCAAGCCGCCATGACCCGCGCCTGCGTTGCGCCGGTCCGTCGCCCGCTGCGCGTGGTACGCGTCATGGAAGCCGGCCAGCCACGCTCGCAGGTGGGCCGCATGGTGATCTCCGGCCGCATGGCCGATGTCTGCGCCGAACTCGATCGCCTGGCTGCCTGCGAAGCCGCACGTTCCTGAGCCGATTCAGCCGCTCCCGCCACCGCCATCCGGGTTAGCCCGTAGGAGAGGCCAAGGCACAATAGCGGCATGAACATCGTGATTCTCGACGACTATCAGGACGTCGTACGCAAGCTAGCCTGCGCCAGCAAACTGGCCGACTACCCCCCCAAGGTCTACACCAACACCGTCAAGGGACTGGGCCAGCTCTCGGTCCGATTGCGTGATGCCGACGTGCTGGTGTTGATCCGCGAACGCACCCCCATCACCCGTCAGCTGGTAGAAAAGCTGCCGCGTCTCAAGCTCATCTCCCAGACCGGCCGCATGGGCAGCCACATTGATATCGAAGCCTGCACCGAGCGCGGCATTGCCGTGGCCGAGGGCTCGGGCTCGCCGGGGCCCCCCGCCGAACTGACCTGGGCGCTCATCATGGCCGCCATGCGTCGCCTGCCGCAATACATCGGCAATCTCAAACACGGGGTCTGGCAGCAATCCGGCCTGAAGTCCGCCGCCATGCCGCCCAACTTCGGGCTGGGCACGGTGCTGCGCGGCAAGACCCTGGGCATCTGGGGCTACGGCAAGATCGGGCAGATGGTAGCCGACTACGGCAAGGCATTTGGCATGCGTGTGCTGGTCTGGGGCCGCGAGGCCTCGCTGGAAAAAGCCAGGCAGGACGGCGTGGAAGCAGCAGCCAGCCGCGAAGATTTTTTTGCGCAAAGCGATGTACTGACCCTGCACCTGCGCCTGAACGAGGCCACGCGCGGCATCGTCACGCCCGCCGATCTGGCGCTGATGAAGCCCACTTCACTGCTGGTCAACACCTCGCGCGCCGAACTGCTGGAGCCCGAGGCCTTGATCAGCGCGCTCAACCACGGCCGCCCCGGCATGGCAGCGATCGACGTCTTCGAGTCCGAGCCCATCCTGCAGGGCCACGCCCTGCTGCGCCTGGAAAACTGCATCTGCACGCCGCACATCGGTTATGTCGAGCAGGAGAGCTATGAGCTCTACTTTGGCACCGCCTTCGACAACGTCGTGAACTTCATCCAGGGCAAGCCGAGCAACATCGCGAACCCGGATGCGCTGAAGGTAAAGCGCTGAGTCAGGCCGGCTTTTTCGCGCGCAAGGCCAGCATCTGCTCGGTACTGCTCTTGCGGTCGGCGTTGACCTTCTGCAGGGTCGGCCGCTCGCTCATCATCTTGACGTACTCGCGCACGGGCAGGTCCGCCAGAACATCGTCGCCATAGATGATCCGGCTGGCACTTGAGACCAGGGGCAAATGCGCCACGGCAGCGCAATCGGCCAGCGTGAATTCCGGCCCGGCCACGAAAGGCGAGAACTTCACCAGCTTGGTTAAGCCGTGCACACCGCGCTCGAGCAGCTTGCGGGTGCGTTCCTTCACGTTGTCCGACACCTTGCCGCCGAAGAAAGCCTCGGGGTAGAGATTGCGGGCCACCAGTTCGAGGTGCAATTCGCTATAGATGATGATCTCGCGCACCTTGGCCGCGGCGTAGGGGTCCGCCGGCAGCAGGGGTTTGTTGTGCGGATAAGTCGCCTCGATGTACTCGGCGCAGGCGCCGGACTCGGAGACCGGGCCCTGGGGCGTATCCAGGAACGGGACCTTGCCCATGGGGGAGCGGTCCACCAGCAGGCTGTCGGTATGGCCGGTCCAGACCAGTTCCTCCACAAAGGGGATGTCCTTTTCCATCAGCTGCAGCTTGATCTTGTTGTAGTAATTGCTGGCCGAGAACCCGCAAAGCTTCAGGGTCATGGTGTCACCTCTGGTCGTTGTTGAAATCTGTCCCTGCAGTCTGGCAGAGGATAAGGGCAGAAGCAGTCCGGCAGGTGACTCTGACAGGCAAACCGCCCGGCGATAATTCCGGCCATGAAACCCGTCTACGCACACATCGCCGTCGTCGGCACCGGCGCCATGGGCCGCGGCATCGCCCAGATCGCCGCCCAGGCCGGCAGCACCGTCCTCCTCCATGACCAGCAGGCTGCGGCCATGGCGGCAGCACAGCAGTCGATCTGCGAGCAGTGGGACAAGCTGGTGGAAAAAGGCCGCATGCAGACCGACACCGTGGCGGCCTGCAAGGCGCGCCTGAAGACGGCCGCCAGCCTGCAGGACCTGGCCTCTTGCGACCTGGTGGTGGAAGCCATCGTCGAGCGACTGGACGTCAAAGCGGCCCTGTTCGCCGAACTCGAAGGCATCGTCGGCGCCGACGCCGTGCTGGCCAGCAACACCTCCTCGCTCTCGATCACGGCCATCGCCGCCAGGCTCAAGCGTCCGCAGCGCGTGGCCGGCTACCACTTCTTCAATCCGGTGCCGGTCATGAAGGTGGTCGAAGTCATCGCCGGCCTCAAGACCGATCCGGCCATCTGCACCGCGCTCTCCGACTACGCCCGCCAGATGGGCCACACCCCGGTGACGGCGCAGGACACACCGGGTTTCATCGTCAACCACGCAGGCCGCGGCTACGGCACCGAGGCGCTGCGCATCGCCGGTGAAGGCGTGGCCGATTACGCCACCATCGACCGCATCCTGCGTGACCAGGCCGGCTTCAAGCTCGGCCCCTTCGAACTGATGGACCTGACCGCGCTGGACGTCTCGCACCCGGTGATGGAATCCATCTACCACCAGTACTACGAGGAACCGCGCTACCGCCCCAGCGTCATCACCGCACAGCGCCTGGCCGGCGGCATGCTGGGCCGCAAGACCGGCGAGGGTTTCTATCGCTACGAGAGGAACGTGGCCCAGGTCGCACCCGAGCTACCGACGCCGCAGGTTGGCGAGTTGCCTCCGGTCTGGGTTTCGCCACGTGCGGCACGGCGCGCCGAACTGCTGCAACTGCTCAAGGACCTGGGTGCGAAGATCGAGACGGGTCAGTCGCCCTCGATGACGGCCCTCACCCTGGTCGCCCCGCTGGGCTTCGACGTCACCACGGTGGCCGTGGTCGAGCGCCTGGACCCGGCGCGTACCGTGGGCATCGACCTGCTGATCGAGGACGCCGCAACGAAACGCCGCGTCCTCGCCACCAACCCCGCCACGCGAGCCGACATGCGCGACGCTGCCCACGCCCTGTTCGCGCGCGACGGCAAGGCCGTCAGCGTGATCCGCGACAGCGGTGGTTTCGTCACCCAGCGCGTGGTGGCCCATATCGTCAACATCGCTGCCGACATCTGCCAGCAGCGCATCTGCACCCCGACCGACCTGGAGACCGCCGTCGTCCTGGGCCTGGGCTACCCCCTGGGGCCGCTGGCCATGGGCAACCGTTACGGACCGACCAATGTGCTGGAGGTGCTGTTCAATCTGCAGACCGTCTATGGCGACCCGCGCTACCGCCCCAGCCCCTGGCTGCGCCGGCGCGGGGCCATCGGCCTGTCGCTGCTGCACGAAGAAGACTGAGCCTGGGGTCCCTCGTCATGAGAAACTCGCGGGCATGAGCGCACAACTGCTGAGCACCAGCCAGGGCCGCACCATGGTGCTGACCCTTTCCAACCCGGGCCACCGCAACGCCCTGGGCCCCGGGATGTATGCCGCCGGTGTCGAGGCCCTGAGCGTGGCCGAAACCAACCCCGAGGTGCGCAGCGTGCTCATCACCGGCGAGGGTTCGCTCTTCTGCGCCGGTGGCGACCTGCACCGCCTGCAGGCCAACCGCCAACTCGACCCGGCTGTGCAGGCCGAGAGCATCGAAGGCCTGCACAACTGGATCGAGGCCATCCGCACCTTCCCCAAGCCGGTGATCGCCGCCGTGGAGGGCGCGGCGGCCGGTGCCGGTTTCTCGCTGGCCCTGGCCTGCGACTTCATCGTCGCGGCCAGCGATGCCGTGTTCGTGATGGCCTACAGCAATGTGGCCCTATCACCCGACGGCGGCGCCAGCTGGAGCCTGGCGCAGGCCCTGCCGCGCCAGCTGGCCAGCGAACTGCTGATGGGCGGTGAACGCACGACGGCCCAGCGCCTGCACGCCCTGGGCGTGGTGAACCGGGTCAGCGAGCCGGGCCAGGCCAGAAACGAGGCTCTGGCGCTGGCCGAGAGCCTGAATGCCCGCGCCCCCAATGTGCTGGCCAGCATCAAGGAACTGCTCAACGAAGCACCGCAGGCCAGCCTGAACCAGCAGCTGGCGCAGGAAGGCAGCCACTTCGTGCGCAACCTGCACCACCCGAACGCCGGCAGCGGCATCGCCGCTTTTCTGGCCAAGCAGAAGCCCAGCTACGAGTGAGAGGGCCCCACCTGTGCCACAGACGCACAGGTGACAACCCCAAGACGCGCCGCCGGTCCCGCGCGCGACAATGAGTCGATAGCCAGTCACTCACAAGACAGACCATGGACGATCCCATACTTACCATCGAGGAACGCACGGCGATCAACGCCGGGCGCTGGTTTTCGACCCTGTCACCCTCATTGAGACACGACATCCTGCGATGTGCCTACGTCAAACGCTACAAGGACGGCGATCTCCTCGCTGCCCGCGGCGAGCCGCCCGAGGAGTGGATCGCCTGCGCCCGGGGCGCCGTGCGTGTGAGCTCGACCTCGATCTCGGGCAAGCAGGTCACACTGACCTATGTGGAGCCCGGTGTCTGGTTCGGCGATGTGGCCATCTTCGACGGCGACCGGCGCACGCACGATGCCTACGCCCATGGCGACACCACTACCCTGTGCGTGGCCAAGGCCGACTTCAAGAAGATCCTGGCCAGCCATGTCGAGCTCTACGAGGCCCTGTTGCGACTGCACGCGCGCCGCATCCGCCAGCTCTACGGCCTGGTGGAAGACCTCAACACCCTGCCGCTGCGCGCGCGCCTGGCCAAGCAGCTGCTGCACCTGCTGCGCAGCTACGGCGTCTCCTCGCTGAGCGACAGCCGCGAGATGCGCATCGGCCTGCAGCTCGCGCAGGAAGAACTGGCCCAGTTGCTGGGGGCCTCGCGCCAGCGCGTGAACCAGGAACTCAAGGCCATGGAGCGCGAGGAAGTCATCCGCATCGAACCGGGTGGCCTGGTCGTGCGCAACCGCGATGCGCTGATGCACATCATCGAATCCGACCATTGAACACGGCCCACCGTCCCCACCCATGAGCGAACTCGAACAGCAATACGTCGGCACCCGCCCCGTCTCCGCCGCCCACGCCTTCGACGTGGCGGCGCTCGAAGCCTGGTTGCAGAAAAACCTGCAGGGCTTTGCCGGCCCGCTGACGGTGGAAGCCTTCAAGGGCGGCCAGTCCAACCCGACCTACAAGCTCATCACCCCGGCACGCAGTTACGTGATGCGTGCCAAGCCCGGGCCGGTGGCCAAGCTGCTGCCTTCGGCCCATGCCATCGAACGCGAGTACACCGTGATGCACGGCCTGCACGGTACCGAGGTGCCGGTGCCACGCATGTTCTGCCTGTGCGAGGACGAGTCCGTGATCGGGCGCGCCTTCTACATCATGGAGTTCATGCCCGGGCGCATCCTGTGGGAACAGTCCCTGCCCGACTTCGACCCGGCCGGCCGGCGCGCCATGTACCTGGAGATGAACCGCGTCATCGCCGCCCTGCACAAGGTCAATGTCGCCGAGCGTGGCCTGGCCGGCTACGGCAAGCCGGGCAACTACGTCGAGCGCCAGATCGGCCGCTGGAGCAAGCAGTACCGTGCCTCGGCCGACGGTGCCGGCCCCCTGTCACAACCCATCCCCGAGATGGAAAAGCTGATAGCCTGGCTGCCCGCCCACCTGCCGGCCAGCGCGCGCGACGAGAGCCTGGTGAGCATCGTGCACGGCGACTACCGGCTCGACAACCTGATGTTCCACGCCAGCGAACCGCGCGTCATCGCCGTGCTGGACTGGGAACTCTCCACCCTGGGCCACCCGCTGGCCGACTTCGCCTACCACTGCATGGCCTGGCACATCCCGCCCGGCGCCTTCCGCGGCATCGGCGGGCTGGACCTGGCGGCGCTGGGTATCCCTTCCGAAGATGAGTACATCCGCCTCTACTGCGAGCGCACCGGCCTGGCCCAGCCCCAGGCGCTGAAAGCCGACTGGGCCTTCTACATGGCCTACAACATGTTCCGCATCGCCGCCATCCTGCAGGGCATTGCCAAGCGGGTCGAGAACGGCACCGCTTCCAGCGCACAGGCACAGAAATCCGCCGCCGGCGCGCGCCCCATGGCAGCCATGGCCTGGCAGTTTGCCCAGCAGGCCTGAGCATCACCGCAACGCATCACCCCAAGGAGCTAAGCATGGACTTCGACTACTCGCCTAAAACCAAAGACTTCCAGGCACGCCTGCTCAAGTTCATGGACGAGCACATCTACCCCAACGAGCACGCCTTCCATACCGAGATCGAAGCCAATACGGCCGCCGGCAAGCGCTGGACGCCGCTGCAGCTGATCGAGAAGCTGAAGCTGAAGGCGCAGCAGGACGGCCTGTGGAACCTCTTCCTGCCCAAGGACAGCGCAGAGATCGCCGGTGTGCAGGCCGCCGGCCTGACCAACCAGGAATACGCGCCCCTGGCCGAGATCATGGGCCGCGTGCACTGGGCCTCGGAGGTCTTCAACTGCTCGGCGCCCGACACCGGCAATATGGAGACCATCGCGCGCTACGGCAACGACCAGCACCGCAAGGAATGGCTGCAACCCCTGCTGGCCGGGAAAATGCGCTCGGCTTTCGCCATGACCGAGCCCGAAGTCGCCTCCAGCGACGCCACCAACATCGCCACCCGCATCGAACGCCAGGGCGACGACTACGTGATCAACGGCCTCAAGTGGTGGACCTCGGGCGCCGGCGACCCGCGCTGCGCCATCTACATCCTCATGGGCAAGACCGACCCGGAGGCGCCGCGCCATTCGCAGCAGAGCATGATCCTGGTGCCGGCCAACACGCCCGGCGTCAAGATCCTGCGCCCCCTGAGCGTCATGGGCTACGACGACGCGCCGCACGGCCACATGGAGGTCGAGTTCAAGAACGTGCGCGTCCCCGCTTCCAACATCCTGCTGGGTGAAGGCCGCGGCTTCGAGATCGCCCAGGGCCGCCTCGGCCCGGGACGCATCCACCACTGCATGCGCCTGATCGGCCAGGCCGAGCGCGCGCTGGAGTACATGTGCAAGCGCGCCTCCTCGCGCGTGGCCTTCGGCAAGCCGGTGGCCGCGCAGACCGTGACGCAGGAACGCATCGCCGAGGCGCGTTGCAAGATCGACATGGCGCGCCTGCTCACGCTCAAGGCCGCCTGGATGATGGACGTGGCCGGCAACAAGTTCGCCAAGAACGAGATCGCCATGATCAAGGTGGTCGCCCCCAGCATGGCCTGCCAGGTCATTGACTGGGCCATGCAGGTGCACGGCGGCGGCGGCATGTGCCAGGACTTCCCGCTGGCCTACAGCTATGCCCATGCCCGCACCCTGCGCTTCGCCGACGGCCCGGACGAGGTGCACCGCAACGCCATCGCCAAGCTGGAGCTGGGCAAGTACGCGGCCAACCCCAAGCCGGTCGAGATGCCGGTCACACGCGGTTGCTGAAAACCGCGCAGAATAAAAGGGGCTAGGATTTCCTGGCCCCTTTTTTCATGACAATGGAGCACCCATGATCGACGTCTACTCCTGGGCCACGCCCAACGGCCACAAGGTCCACATCATGCTGGAGGAATGCGGCCTGCCCTATCGCGTGCACCCCATCAACATCGGTGCCGGTGACCAGTTCAGACCCGAGTTCCTGAAGATCAGCCCGAACAACAAGATCCCGGCCATCGTCGACGACAAGGGGCCCGACGGCCAGCCGATCTCGCTGTTCGAGTCCGGTGCCATCCTGCTCTACCTGGCGAGCAAGACCGGCAAGTTCCTGCCCCGGAGCGATCGCCAGAAGTTCGAGGTGCTGCAGTGGCTGATGTTCCAGATGGGCGGCGTCGGCCCCATGCTGGGCCAGACCCACCATTTCCGCATCTACGCGCCCGAGAAGATCGAGTACGCCGTCAACCGCTACACCAACGAGACCAAGCGCCTGTATGGCGTGATGGACAAGCAACTGGCCACGCACCGCTACATCGCCGGCGACGAGTACACGATTGCCGACATCGCCATCTTCCCCTGGCTGCGCAGCTGGCAGAACCAGGGCATAGACTGGGCCGACTACCCCCACCTGAAGAAATGGTTCGACGAGATCAGCCTGCGGCCGGCCGTGATGCGCGGTGTGCAGGTGCTGGCTGATCTGCGCAAGCCCCTGGTCGATGACAAGGCGCGCGAAATGATGTTCGGCGCCACCCAGTACCAGAAGCGCTAAGCCCCCGGCCCAGGACCTACCAGGGCTGCTCCGACAGCCCCGACCAGAGTTCGTCCAGGTCGGGGAACTTCCACTTCGCCGGGTCTTCGCGCCCGGCGATCTTGTCATGGCAGGTCGGTGCCGACAGGTCGATCACTTCCGGCGTAATGCGCAACTCGGATTTGGTGGAGTAGAACACCTTGACCAGCGGAGTGGTCAGCGACTTGGCCGACTGCTCCACCACCACCCCCAGACGCCCGGACGCCAGGCGCACCAGCGAACCGATCGGATAGATACCCAGGCTCTTCACAAAAGCCTGAAACACCTTCTGGTCGAAGTGGCCGTTGGTCCACTCGGCCATCTTGCGCAGCGACTCGGCCGGATCCCAGCCGCTCTTGTAGGGCCGGTTCGAGGTGATGGCGTCATACACATCGCACACAGCCCCCATCTTGGCGTACAGGCTGATCTGCTCATCCTTCAGCCCCTTGGGATAACCCGAGCCATCGGTCTTCTCGTGATGGTGCAGGCAGACGTCCAGGGCGATCGGGTCGACATTGCCCACGGCCATGAGCATCTTGTGCCCTTCGACCGGATGGCCCTTCATGATGGCGAACTCATCTTCGGTGAGTTTGCCGGGCTTGTTCAGCACCTTCATCGGCATGGCGGCCTTGCCCAGGTCGTGCAGCAGACCAGCCAGGCCCGCCGAGCGCGTCTGCGCCTCGTCCAGGCCCAGCTGGCGCGCCAGCGCGATCATCATGGCGCACACCGCCACCGAATGCATATAGGTGTAGTCGTCGGCCGTCTTCAGCCGCGCCAGGCTGATCAGCGCGTTGACATTGCGCGCAACAGAGTCAGAGATCTCGTCGACCAGACGCTGGGCACCGGCAGCGTCCACCGTCTTGCCCATGCGGGCTTCCTGGAACATGGAGACCACGGCCTTCTTGGACTGCAGGCAGATCTGGGCCGCCCGCTCGTATTCGGCCGCCAGCGTCACCGGCTCGGTCTGTCGCTGCGCCTGGGCCACGGCCTGCAGCTCCTGCTCCACCTGGGCTTCGGACTGCGCCTCGGACACGGCGCTCTGCCCTGGCGGCACGTCCAGGCCCTTGTCGCTGTCGATCCAGACGTCCTGGATGCTGCTGGAGAGAATGCGCTCCAGGTCCTTGGGGTCCTTGAGCACAAAGCCGCTACGCCAGAACGGATGTTCCATCCAGGAGCCGCAAAACTCCTTGATGTGCATCCCCAGGATGAGTTGGTCGACGCGGATACGCTTGAGCATGGTCAGTAGAGAACCCCGCGCAAGATACGGAATCCGGAGTTCATTCTAGCGAGCACGCCGGTGCCCGCATGCCGCGCGCATGCGCTCACCGCAAAGGCACGCCAGCCTGGCGCAGATAAGTCAGCACCTCCGGGCTCACAGGACCCAAGGCACGCGCCTGCTCGGCCTGCTGCGCCGCAGCCTCCAGTTGCCCCAGGGCCGCCAGTGACACCGCTGCTCCCAGCATCCAGCGCGGCTCGCCCGGGCGCAGGTGCAGGGCAGCCAGATAAGCCTGCACGGATTCCTGATGACGCCCCAGCCGCTGGGCTGCGTTGCCACGCACCGCCCACAGGTCGGCCTGCCCCGACAGCACCGGCTCCAGGCGGCTCAGCAGGGCCAGCACGGCACCAGGGCGACCCAGGGCCAGTTCCATGCGTACCTGTTCGCGTACCAGTTGGGCCAGCAGCGTCACATCTGCAGGCTGGGCACGCTCGACCGCAACCACCGCTTCGCGCAGCACGTCCACTGCCGCATCACGCGAGCCCGCACTCCACATGGCCTGCGCCTGGGCCAGCGTTTCCTGGGCTGCCGTCTGGCGACGCTGCGGAGCGGTGTTCGCAAGGGGCACGCTGGCCGCAACCGGCGGCAGCGGCGCAGTTGCCACTGCGGCAGGCTGAACTGGCACCGAAGCCAAAGTGTCTGCCCGGGCGGGCGCCACAGGTTTCCTGTCGCTCGTCTCCTTCTTCTTGGCAGCCGGTGCCTCGCT
>NZ_KQ483358.1:2074645-2085102 GCF_001432305.1 Curvibacter sp. PAE-UM | reverse complement strand
CCGCCCCCCCCTGCCGATTCTTCTTGCGCAAAACTGGCGGCTCGGATTCGACCGCCGGGCGAACCTCGGCGGCGACCTCCGGCGTTTCTGCGGGTGCACTGGCAGCGGACTCGGGAGCCGATGCCGACGGCACAGGCGCCAGGGCGGGTGCTTCGATGACCGTCACCAACGGTGCCGCTGGTGGCGGGGAAGTCGCGCCCAACCCCAGATACCAGGCCACCGCGATGCTGGCGACCAGCAGCAGCAAGAGCGGCAGCAGCCAGCGCCCCAGACGCGCCGCCGGGCGCTGCGCAGACGACGGTACGCTGACCGTGCCCAGTGTCCCGGCCGGACCGGCCTGGCGTGGATGGCCCGGCGCTGCGCCCTCGGCCCGACGGGCATCGAGATCACGCAACATCTTGTTGATGACGCTCACGACATTTCCCCTGCTTGCGATTTGCGCTGGACCGGGCGCAGCCCCGGCAGCCTGCGCCACCAGCGCGGCCGCGGCATCTGCACACCGGGCGTGTCGGCAGCGGCCAGTTCGACATGCCGGACCAGCACGCGGTGGGTATTCTCGCCAAAGGCAAGCAGCAGGCACTTGTGGGCCAGCACATTGACCAGCCGCGGCACGCCGCGGCTGTACAGCGCCAACGAGGCAGCAGCGGCCGGCTCGAAGACCCGGATGTCGGTCAGTCCGTCCTCGGCCGCCACCGCCAGCCGGTGCGCCAGATAAGGCCCCACGCGTTCGGGCCGCATGCCGCCGAGATACTCGCTGAAGGTGATGCGCTGCAGCAGCTGGCGGATCTGCGGACGCGCCAGAATCTCATCGAGCTCGGGCTGGCCGAACAGCACGATCTGCAGCAGCTTGCGCTTCTCGGTCTCGAGGTTCGACAGCAGGCGCAGGCTCTCCAGGGTGGCCATGCGCGTGGCCTGCGCTTCGTCGATGCAGACCAGCACCGGCCGCCCGGCCTCGGCATGCCTGAGCAACCCCTCCTGCAGGCTGGAGAGCACCTGGTGCCGGCTGAGCGGCGGGACGAGTTCGATGTCCAGTTCCCGCGCCAGGGCCATGAGCAGGTCGTCAGGACCCATGTCCGGGTTGGGGATATAGGCCGTCACGAACTCGTCCTGCAGGTTGCGCAGCAGCTGACGGCACAACAAGGTCTTGCCGCAACCGACCTCGCCCACGATCTTGAGGAAACCCTCGCCGCTGCGCAAAGCGATCAACAGCGTGTTGAGCGCAGCCTGCGCCCCTTCGTGCGGATAGAAAAAAGCCGGATCGGGCGTGATGGAGAACGGCAGCTCACGCAGTGAAAAGTGCCGCAGGTACATCACTTACCTTGCCGCGGGTTTCGCGGGCGCCTCCTGCGCCGAGCCGTCGAGCTTGATCACGCGGCGGCGGCTGGCGTCGATGTCTTCCAGCGCGGCGCGCGAGCGTTCTGTCTGCGCCTCCCAGTCCTGCGCCGTACGGATGATGGTGGGCTTGATCAGGACCACCAGCTCCTTCTTGCGCGCGCTGCTGGCCCGGTTGCCGAGCAGGAAACCGAAGGGATTGCCCTCAGCCGTCGAGCCCGGCACACCCGAAGCGCTGCGGCTCGAGGACAACTGCATCAGGCCGCCGATGGCGGCGATGTTGCCATCCTGCAGGCGGACCATGGTGTCGGTCTCGTTGACGCTGCTGGAGGCCAACGGCAGCCGGTACAGGCCCACGCTGCCCAGGTCCACGTCCTTGGTCTTCTCGGTCACGGTCGTGACCGAGGGATGGATGTGCAGCATGATGCTGCTGCCGTCGTCGATCTGCGGTGTCACGTCCAGCGCAATGCCGGAGAAGAACGGCGTCAGCGTCAGGGTCGGCAGCGTGGTGCTGCCGGCCACACCAGCCACACCGCTGCTGGTAGTGGTGCCACCGGTGACGTTGGTCACGAAATAATCGTCCGCGCCCACCTTGAGCACGGCCTTCTGGTTGTTCAGCGTGGCCAGACGCGGGCTCGAGAGCGTCTGCACATCACCCTGCGACTCCAGGAAACCCAGGACGGCGGCGAACTGGCTGGTGGCGAGCGCCAGACCGAACAGGCCGCCGCCTGCAGCCACCGACGGAATCGGTACCGGCGTCACCCCCGAGGCGGTCGAACCCGATGACAGCAGCGCGTTGGAGGTCGCCACGCCGCTGCCCAGCACACCGATCACGCCCGTGCCATTGCTGTCGGAACCGAAAGCGCCCCAGTTGATGCCGCTTTGCTGACCTTCGCGCAATTCGACCTCGACGATCTTGGCCTCAAGCATGACCTGGCGTTCCACCGCCACCTGGGTGGCCTTGAGGAAACGCTCCACCTGACGCAGTTCGTCCGGCATGGCACGCACGGCCATGATGCCGGCCTGCGGGCTGATCACCACGTTGCGCCCCTCGCCCTTGCCCACCAGCCCACGCACGGCATCGGACAGTTCGGCCCAGAAATCGGAACTCGAGTTGGTTGAAATGCGGCTGCTTTCACCCTGGCGCTGGGTGCTCTGGGCACCGGCACCCTGGGCTCCAGCCGTGGAAGTGGCCGTCGTGGTGCCAGCGGTACCCGGGTTGGAAGGCGCAGCACCGGAGGAAACCCGCACCTCACTGCGTCCGATGCGCTGCGCATGCGGATAATTGATCGTGAAGATGCGTGTCTGCAACGTGGGAGCGTAGATGGTGATCCGACGCCCTTCCATGCGGAAGTCGTAGCCATAGACATCACGGATCGACTCCAGCGCTTCCTTCACGGTCACCCCGCGCAGGGTGACGGAGATGCTGCCCGTCACATCAGGGTGCATCAGCATGCTGTAGCGCGTCTCGGCCACCAGGGCCAGGAAAACCTCGCGGGCGTTGGCATTGTTGACCAGCAGGTCCAGCCGTGGCTCGGGCGGTACCGGAACTGCCGGGGGCGCCGGCTCGGCCAGCGCATCGCTGACGCGGGCAGGAACCGCCCCACTGGCCGCGACGGCCGGCGTCGGTGCCAGTTCAGCACGGATCGCCTCGGCCACGTCAGGCGTGCGGCGCGGCCGCTCGGCGCAACCGGCCAGCAGCCCCAGGCACAGGACGAGGCCGGGGATCAGCCCGGGCATCGCGTGCCGTCGGTGGAATCGGGTGGTCGTCGTTGCGATCATGATGTTGTCATTTTCATGCATAAAGGTGAACTCAGGGCTGCGCAGGCGGTACGTTGCGGCGCACAACGCCGGCATACAGCGGGACCTTGCGCAGTTCCCGCCCTTCACGCAGCCAGACTTCGGTTTCGGTGATGCGTTCGATGCGGGCCTTGCCCAGCATCTGTCCTTCGGCGTACAGACGCGTGCCGACGGCGACATGGGCGCGTCCGTCGACCACGATCACGGGCCAGACCCCCTGGCTGGCGCGCGGCTTCGCCGGTCCGCTGCCACCGCCGCTGCCCAGCGGGGGAACCGTCGGGTCACGCTGCGCCTGGGCGTTCAGCGGCATCACCCCGGCCAGCAGCAGACCCAGCCACGCCATCGCCCCCCAGGCACGCCAGGCCTTCATGTGCCACCTCCGACCAGCCAGACCTGCAGCGTCAACTCGGTCGGCTGCTGCTCGCTGTTCACCTTCATCGCCCCCCATCGCAAGGCCGGCAAGGCCCGCTCCAGCGTCTGGACATAGCGGGTCAATTCGGCATACGGGCCAGCCACGGTCAGCTCAAGGGCCTGGCGCTTCACCTTGACACCGGTCGCCGTGGCCACCTCGGCGCTGCGGGCATCGGGCGGCAGCGTGGCGGTGCGCACCAGCACCAGTCCCTCGTGACGGCGCAGGAAAAGCACCAGCACCTTGGACAGGGGCGTATCGTCTGCCTCAGCCCGCGGCGCGGCCGCGATCTCCTGGTTCACCTGAGCCAGCAGATCGCGAACCTGCGCCAGTTCCTCGCGCATCAGGCGGGCGGGGCCGGTTTCGCCGCTGGTGTTCTTCAATTCTTCGCGCAGGCTCTGCAGTTCTGCATCCTGCGCCGCAAACCGTTGCGTGATCTGCTGGTGGGCAGCCTGGACAGGCGCGAGCCAGAGCACATTCGCCAACAGCATGCACAGCACCAGCACCGTGACGAACAGGAAGGCCCGCTCCCGCAGGCTCAGCGCATCGATGCGCGCCACGATCACGGCCCACCAGCGCTTCATGGCTTGGCTCCCGTGGTCGCTGGCGCCGCGGCGGTCACCAGCGTATACGCCCACAGCGGCACGCCGGCAGCACGCGCCAGCACCGGCGCCGGGGCCGCGCCGGGACCACGGCCGTCCGTGGCCACGCGCTCGACCTTCACCACGCTCAGTTGCTGGCCCTGCAGCAACGGGCTCTGCGCCAGTCGCTCCATCCAGCCGTTCAAGGCCGCAGGCTCCAGCGTGTAACCGCCAAGTTCCAGGCTCAACTCATCCGCCTTGATGGTGGTGACCCAGGCCTGTGGGGGGATGCTGCGCGCCACCAGTTGCAGCCGGGCCGCATGGCCCTGCCCATCGCGCAGCAGCCCGCGCTTGAGTTCAGCCAGCAGCGCCTGACGCCGCTCCAGTTCGCCCTGGCGGGCCTGCAGTTCCTGCACCAGTGCCGCATCGGCTGGCGCTGAATTTTCCTTGTTGAGGCGGATGGCCGCCTGGAGCCGGGCGATCTCGCGCTGATTGGCGCTGACCGACTGCTGGTAGCCTTCGCTGAGCGACTTCAGGGTCCAGGTCCAGTAGCCCGAAAGAACGCCACCAAGCAGCACGAACACGCCCAGCGCGCTGGCCATGGTCTGCGCCGAGAAGTAACGCTTCTGCGTCAGGAAGATCGGCGTGCAGAGATTGATTTGCTGGGGCATGGCGGTTCTTCTTGTCGCTCAGAGCTTGCGGTTCTCGCTGCGCATCAGCACACCCAGCAACGGCCAGCACAGCTGACGGTCGGCATCGCTGCCGCCCTCGAAGCCGGGGAACAGGGGCGACACATCCAGCGGCAGCACGGCCTGCCCCAGTTGCTGCCCCAGCCAGCGGGCCATCTCCTCCGTGCGTACCCCCGCCTGCACGGTGATACGGTCCAGCACCAGCATGGGCCAGGTACGGTCCCACAAATCCAGCGAGCGCTGGATCTCCACCACCAGGCGTTGCACGCGGTCGTCATCATGGCCAGGCTCAGCCAGTGTGAGTTCGGTCACGGGGGTAGCGTCCCCCGCCGCACCCCAGGCAGCCTGCATGAAACCTTCGTCCAGGTCGATGCGACGGGTATAGAAAAGTTCGTCATAGGCGCAGATCGTCAGCAGGGCCTGACGGTCATCGGCCATGACGATGGCGGCATGCGCCCGATCGGTGACGCCAAGTCGCCGGGCCAGCGCCGACTGCAGGTTGCGCTGCGCCAGGTCCTGGATGTCGATCACGCCCACTTCGCAGCGCAGCTCGAGGGCCGCCTGCATCACGGAACGGATCTCGGCATTGGCCGCAGCCACCACGAAGAGGCTTCCTGTGGCGCGGACCCGGTCGTCGCCGACCTTGAGCACATCGAGTGTCAGGTCGTCCACATGGACGTTCACCATTTCCCGGATCTGCCAGCGTGCGGCCGTGCGCAGCTCCTCGGGTGGCACCGCGGGAGCATCGATCTGCAACAACTGGTACTGAGACGGCCGCAGCATCGCCTGCGCGCCCCGCCCCTTCAGCCCCAAGGCGGCCAGACGCTTGGCAAAGTCCTCGGCGCTGTCATCGCCCCGACGCTCAACGCCGAAGCGCTCAACGCGAAACACATCCGGGCTTTCCTGGCGCGCCTGCACATACGCCAGCGCCCGGCCATCCCAGGCGATCACCAGACCATCACGCTGGCGCAAACGACGACCGATCCAGGGCAGCTTCAAGGACACCTCCGCCAAGGCGAGGGAATCGCAACTGCGGGCGTGGGCACGTGAGCGTCCAGAATCATCAAAGCAAGCTGCCGGGTGAATGAAAACACAGCCATTTTGCTGCATATTTCATAGCTAAGACAGGCTAGTTTCTCAATGGCATGACAAATTGCCAACAATTTGACGGATTCGTCGGGCAAGTGCCGGCTCGTCTGAACGACCTCAGTAATTTTCGCGACTGTAGATCAGGCGGCTTCTGTAGATGCCGAAGGTGGCACGTCCGGTCGGGTTGAGGCCGGTCGGATTCACCACGCTGATGCCCCAAGGGAACTGCAGCCAGGGCCGGGCCGCCAGGGGAATGGAGATGTCCACGTAACCGCTGTTTCCTGAACCCGGCTTGGAGAACCTGAGCCCTGCGTCGCCAGAGGCCAGCTTGCCGGTCACGTTGACCGTCGCCGTGGTTTCCGCGGCACTGAGGTGATTGCCCGGGGCCCCCGTCGCCACTTCCGGATAGAACGTCAGGCCGGAGCCCGAAGTGGGCGCCGAGATGGCCGTGCAGCTGTCATCGCTGTTCATGCCCCAGGCACTGCCGTTCCAATACTGTGCCCGCAGCGTCAACGGCAAATCCAGCAGCTCCGAACCATAGGCATTGAGGAGCTGCAAACGGCCGTATCGCAGCGTGGTACTGCCCAGAGCCATGGCCGGGCTGGCAACCGGTACTTCGCCATCGTTGGGCGCAGCAGTGAGCGCGGCCGATGTCGGCGCGGTCAGGTCCGTGGGCCGGCTGATCTGGTGTTTGGCCGCCACCGTCGCCTCGCCGTTGGTCCAGCTGCCGCTGGGCGCGGTAGCGCTGCCGCTCAGACTGGAGCCCGCTGGAAGCGTCGCCGCCGAGAAACCGTAGCTGCCATAGAGGGCCAGATCGAGCTTGGCAAATGCGTCCCGGTAGTTGCTGGTGGTCCCGCCCGTCAGGTTCTGGGCGGTCAGGGTGAAGGCGGTCGTGAAGCCGTCTTCACCGAAATAGGTGAAAGAGGTCGCCGGCGCCCCCGGCGCACAGGCCGGCGTCAGGGATGCAGCGCTGATGGCAAATTTTGCCGGATAGAAGCGGCCCACATTGCCGGTGGTCGTGCCGGCCACGTCGCCAGCTCCGAGGTAATCGCCATCGCCCACGCGAGGCGTCAGCGTCATGATGCCGACCTCCCCCCAGGACAGGTTGGTGACGGTGGCCACGCCGCTGGTGAAACTGCTGCCCCCGATCACCCCGTTGGTGAGCGTCGCATTGCTGCCGCCGGCCGGCAGCACCAGAGCAGTTGCCAGGTTCACGCCCTCGGGCTGCGTTTCGCGGCCGTAGTTCGGGGTTGCTACGCCACCGGAAGTGGTGACCGTCACGGTCGCGGTGAAGCTCTCACCGGCCATCACGAAGCGGGCGCCTGCCGCACCACCTGCGGCCGGGTTGGCCAGCTGCGGGCTGGCCGTCTGCTTGATGTCGGAAACCACGAAACCGCCGGGCTTCACCACAAAGGGGTTGGTCGCCCCGGTCAGCGGGGCCCCGCCGACGGTCTTGTTCGCCAGCAGGGTCACCTGCCCCACATCGCCATATGTCAGGGTCAACGGCGCGTTGCCATTGATGTCGAACGTCAGGTTGACCCCGATGGAGTTGCTGAGCACACCATCATCATTGCGCGCGATGACCGTGGGCGCCCCCCCATTGACGCTCATCAGGTTGGAGCCGCTGCAGGTGGTCGGGTTGTTGCACTGGTAACCCAGGTTCACGGACTGCGTCCCCGTGAGGGCGGCCTCGCAGGCCCTGGTGGTCGTGCCGGTCCGCACAGCGCGCAGGTAGTAGGTGCCGGATGCCGTGCCGGCCACCTGCGTCGGGATCGTCGCCTCGATACCGTCGGCTGCGGCAGCAAAGAGAAAACCGGCGTTGTTGAAATTCATGCCGCAGCTGGTCGAATTGGTCACTGTGTTCAGGCAGGTCAGGCCATTGGGCGTCGCGGGTGTGTAGGTCGCCGACAAGGTGGCCGGGCTGGTGGTGGAGCTGACCGTGGAGGTGGTGAACCCGGCGATGCCGATGGCAAAACTCGCGCCGCCCGGGCTCAGGGTACCGCTGACACCGCCACCCGTGTAGAGCAGGCTGCAGTCGGCATTGGCGCAGGCCTTCACGGTCACGGCCGAAGGGGTGCAGGTCAGCCCGTCGCCCGGGTATTCGACCTGCAGGTGATCGGGCGCACCCACCGGGCAAGTACGCACCGTGGTCAGCAGGGACTGGATCATGGCCTGGGTCAGCGCCCCCTGGTAGATGCGAGGCTCGTCGATATGGCCCAGGAAATGGAAGCCGGCCTGCTGCCCTTCGGAGGACGCCGAGGTCTCGCCCCCGATGGCGGTCGCGCCTGTGCACGTGCCAGAAGCACACCACGCCCCGGTGTAGGTGCCCGTCGTCAGGGCCCGCTGGCTTCCTGCCGTGTCGTAGACGTAGATCCGGGCCTGCCTGGTCACCGCGTTGACGGTAGCTGCCACGTAATACCAGGTATTGGCGGCAATGACGTTATTGGGCGTCTGCAGGATCAGGCCACCGGAACCGGCTCCCGCTCCCGATGTGCTGGTGAAATTGATATTGCGGTTGAACAGGCGGATGCCCCCGGTAGTGCCATCCGCCAGACTGAGACCCCAGCCATCGTTGTTGTCGTCGTTGGCAAATATGCGTTGCTGCTGGGCACCGGGACTCGGGGACCGGATCCAGGCCGCGACCGAATAGCTGCCATCCATCTTGGGCAGGCTGGCTGGCAGTTGCACATAACTGTGCGTCACGCCGACGTGGTCGAAGTAACCGTAGCGGCAGGTGTTCTGGCTGCCGCTGGTGTAGGCGGGAGAGCCGACGGTCGTCGTCGCCCCGGCAAAGCCGGTCGCGTTGTAGCCATTGCCGGAACTGTCCAGCACCTCACCAGCTGTGCCGCCCCAGGCCAACTCGTCAAAGCGGTACTCAGCCAGCGTGGTGGCGGCCGGGGACAGCGCCAACAGCACGCCGATGTTGACCGAGCTCGCGGCCGCGGTGGCCACCCGGGTCCCCGTGGCGCCGACTGCCGCCTGAACGGCATACGCGCCCTCGATGGTCACGCCATTGGGCCCGGCACCGGTGGCGGCATCGAAGGCCTCGGTCATGCCCGCTGGCGGGGTGGCCGAGTTGCTGCCTTGCACAAAGCCATAAAGCGACACCAGCATGGCGTTGTTATCCACCGTCGTGATGCTGGGCGCGGTCAGGCTGGTGGACGCATTGTTTCCCTGGGACCCGCTGGCATTGATGGGCGTGACGGTATCAACACCGCGAAACGCCAGGATGGCACCCGCCGAGCGTCGGCTGCTGGTGAAGGAGAAGGTGAAACTGCCGTTCGAGATGTCGGCCGCTGTGGCAAAACGGTAGTAGACCGAGGTACCGACGGTGGACCCATCTGCATGGGTCCGGCTCAGCACATTGGTCCAGCCGGTCGCCGAACTGACGATGGGGGAGCCCGGGTTGTTTTGTGCAAGAAATGCCACCATCAGGTCCCCGGCCACCAGCCCTGTCGGGTTGTTGATCTGGACCGAACTCACGCTGGAATTCGACAGCGATCCGACCGAGGAAGACACGTAGGTGACGGCGGCCCAGGCCCCAGTGGCCGGAAGAAGGCACAGGCAGCCCGCCAGCAGCCACTTGGCCAAGGTTCTGAATGTGCTTTGAATCATGGTATTTCCACGGACGCAGAGACACTGCGCTCGACATAGCCAACCGAACCGACCGCCCCGCCCTGCGAGGCCGTGGCACCCAGCCTGAAAATGGTGACCGTGCCCCCGCTCTCGTTGTACGTCTGCCGCACGCAGCTGATGACAACGGTGAAACCCTCGATGACGAAGGGCGCTGGCGGTGCAGGACAGGCCACTGAACTGGCGATCACCCGGCTCACGCCCCATTCCAGCCCGGCACGGGCCGCCCAGTAGGCCCGCGAACCCTGGACGTCCTGGGCCGAGGTCAGTTGCTGCGTGTTGGAGAACGTCAGCATGAAGGCGCCCAGCGCGGCCAGCACGACCAGCAGGAAGACCGCAGTGATGGCGGCGAAGCCGCGCTGGATGGCGTGCAGGCGCTTCATGGTGTGTTGTTCACATGGACTTCGTGGTACAGGCTCACGGTCTCCGCGTTATCCGTGAGCTCCATCGCCAACTGGACCAGCGCATTGCGCTGCAGATCAGACCCGTTGTAGACAAAATTGCAGGCACTGACATTGCGCGCCAGGATGGGGCCGCCCGCCGGGCAGGCAGCGGCGGCAAAAGCCCGGCTCGTACGACGCAGGTTGCCCGCCGAACAGACATAGGCCACCACCGGTTCGTTGCCCGGGATCACGTGGAAGCGCTGCCCCCCCGAGGCCAGCGGGAAACGTTTGCTGCTGATGGTCAGGTTCGATTCTGCGGCTGTCGTGACGGCACTGACCGTCGCGGTGTTGTCACCGGCATAGGCATCGGCCCCGGTGATCCCCAGGTTGTAGACCGCGATCAGGTCATTCACCTGGATCCGCTGGTCTACGGGCAGATCCGCGTTGTTGCCCAGCATGTTGAACCGGGTATCGGCCGAGCCGAAGTCCAGCACGCTGTTGGTCTGCGCGCCCGGGCCGGCCGTCGTGTCAACGTCGGCCC
>NZ_KQ483358.1:2013383-2074635 GCF_001432305.1 Curvibacter sp. PAE-UM | reverse complement strand
CGGGGCCCCCCCGCCCGTGCGGGTGGGGATGAACTCGATGCAGCTGGCGTTCGGGTTGCGAATGCTGTTGGGCAGGGCCTTGCGGATGTCGCGCGCCATGCGGCGCGTGGCCGTGTCAGCCTGGTCGCTCAGGGCTGCGCGACGGGCGGTGTCGAAGTAGGCGTCGATCGGGCTGCGCATGAACACGGCGACCATGGTGCCGATGACCCCCAGGATCACGATCACCATGACCATTTCGATCAGGGTGAAGCCGCTCTGTGGACGCTGCAGGGTGCGCATGGTCAGTAGCTGGTCCGGTAGCCGGTCATGGTCACCGCATCGTTCCCGCGGCTGACGGTAACGCGGACACGTTTGGCCGCCACGGTATCCAGGGTCGCCGCGGTAACCTGGATCTGGATGCGGTAGCCATACAGCAGCGGGGGCATGTTCTTGAATATCGTTCCCGGGGAGGCCAGCGTTTCGTCGATGCCGTTGAAATCGCTCACGTCGTCGTAGGTTTCGCGCGCGGCCTCGCCGCCCGTTCCATCCGGATCGTCATAGGCCTTGTGCAGTATCTCTTCCATCAGCGAATCCGCCAGCGCCATGGCCTGCTTGCGCACCATCGGGTCGGCGCTCGACCTGACAGAGGTGTCCATCACCAACAGGATGCCGGCAATGCCCACCGTCACCACCACGATGAAAAAGATCAGCTCGACCAGCGTGAAGCCAGCCTGCCGCACAGAAGATGGCAGGTTAGTCATGCACATACCCTGTCACCGCTTCAACGGTGATGGTCCGCCCCAAGGGCGCGCCATCACCGGCGACTTCGAAAGACCGGGCGGCACTGGGCTGGCCCAAACCGTCGAAGGAGAAATCACCAGGCTGCACCACGTAAGCCACGCCACTGCGTGCCGAGACAGTCGCTGGAACTTCGCCTCGCGGCCCGGCAAAACTGGCACCGGGGCAGGCCGTGCTGCCGGCTACCGCAACGATGGAGAGGGTCGCCGAGCCGGGTCCGAAGGTCACACACACCGTGCGCCGCTGGGCAATGGCCGTCTTCTGTGCATAGCGCATCAGTGCCAGCGTTTCGTCATGAAAACCGCGCACGTTGAAGTCCTGGGTATTGATGCGTGGCACCAGCACGACGGCCAGCACGCCCAGCAACACCAGCACCATGATCAACTCGATCAGGGTAAAGCCATGGCTGCGGGCGCGGAGGTTCATAGGGTTGCAGATGCGAAAAAGGCCGCACTGTGCGGCCTTTCAGGATTTAGCCATAAAGGCCGGGCAAAAGATCAATTACCAGCGGCAACGCCCTGGAATGTGGCCGTTTTTCCAGAGGCCGTTTGGTTCACGGTACAGGTGAATGTGGCGCCATTGGTGGTCGAACCAGCACCCGTCACGGTGTAACCCGTCGGCCATACACCACCAGCCATGGCCTGCTTGACCGAGTCACAGTCACTCACCACCTTGCACTTGGCAGGAGCACTCGCGGCCGTCGCCACCGAGCAACCAGCATAGTTGATGGCAACAGCAGAGGAAGCCCCCCCCGCCACGCCCTTGACGGCGGCATCTTCGGCATCGCCCTTGAAGTCAACAAATTGCGGGATCGCCACGGCAGCCAGGATGCCGAGGATCACGATCACCATCACCAGTTCGATCAGGGTAAAACCACGTTGCTGTTTCATGTAAGGCTCCAATCCAAGGACCAATTTCAGTCATGCGGCACCGGAATGGCCCGCTATCATTTTCGAAGTATAGTGCCGTCGCCCGATGAATGCACACTTGGCGCCGTGCATTCGTGTGGAAAACGTCACAACAAGCCCGGCATTTACAGAGCGGGCGCCGTCACTCAGCCGCCCCCACGCCCCATGGCCGCCTGCCCCAGGTTCCACAAGGGCAGGAAAACGCCCAGCGCCAGCAGCAATACCAGCACGCCGATGAAGGCCAAAAGGACGGGTTCAATGGCCGTGGACAGGCCCTTGATGGCGTAGTCGGTGTCGCGCTCGTACATCTCGGCGATCTCGAAAAGCAGCGAATCGAGTTCACCGGTCTCCTCGCCCACGGTCATCATCTGCAGCACGACGGGGGTGAACACGCCGGTGGCCGCCGCGCAGCGCGAGATGCTCTCCCCGCGCTCGATGCCGTCGCGCATCTGCTCGACGCGCGCGCCGATATAGGCGTTGTCCACCGTCTGCGCCACCACGGTCAGCGCCTGCACCAACGGCACCCCGCTCTGGCTGGAGAGTGCAAAGCTGCGGGCAAAACGCGCCAGTGTGGATTTCAGGATGATGGGGCCGACGACGGGCAGGTTCAGCTTGCGCCGGTCCCAGTTGTAGCGCCCCTGCGGCGTGTTCAGGTAGGAGCGCACCATGACCCCGGCCGCGGCACCCAGGGCCAGCAGCACCGGCCACCAGGTGATCGTCCAGGTAGAGAAACCCAGCAGGCCGCGTGTGATCAGCGGCAACTGGGTGTTGAAACCGGCGAACACCTTGGCAAACACCGGCAGCACGAAAACATTGATGATGACCATCGCGATCAGCATGGCGATGATGACGAAGGTCGGGTAACGCAGGGCCTGCTTGATGCGGGCGCGCACGTCACGCTCGAACTCCAGGTGCTCGGCCAGGCGCAGGAAGACCTCGGTCAGCCGGCCGGTCATCTCGCCGACCCGGATCATGGCCACGTAGAACGGGCCGAAAACCTTGGGGTGGCGCGCCAGCGAGGTGGCCATGTCGCGCCCCTGGTCCAGGCTGCTACGCACGTCCTTGAGCACGTCGACCATGGCCGGCTTCTCGGCCGATGCCTCCAGCCCGGCAAAGGCACGCAGGATGGGCACACCCGCCTTGTTCAGCGTGTACATCTGGCGCGAGAAGATCAGCACGTCTTCAATGGCGATGGCGCGGCGCTTGAGATGTTCCCACCAGTTTTCGGAGGTCTTCGATGCGGTGGCCTCCTGGATCTGCACCGGGGCCAGGCCCAGGCTGAGCAACTGGTCGGCCACGGCGTCTTCCGTCATTGCCTCCAACTCCCCCTGGATCAGTTCACCCAGGTTGTTGCGGCCACGCCACGCATAAATGGGCATGTCAGCGCCTAATCCTCAAGGTCGTAGCCCACCCGCATGGCCTCGGCCAGCGAAGTCCGCCCCTGGCGCACGAGTTCCAGCGCATGGTGCGTCAGCGTCTGCCCGTCCATACGGGAACGCGCCGTCTGCAAGAAGGCGGCCGGGTCGGAGCGGCTGGCTGACTGCGTCAGCTCGGCGTCCATCTCCAGCATCTCGTAGACACCCTGACGACCCGCGTAGCCGGTGCCATTGCAGGCGGAACAGCCCCGGCCCAGCTTGGCATGCACGTGCTGCCCCGGCCCCAGCAGGCTGGCCAGCCACACGGCTTCCTGCGCATCGGGTTCATGAGGCTCACTGCAGGTCTCGCAGATCAGGCGGACCAGGCGCTGGGCGACGACGGCTTGCAAGGAGGTGGCCACCATATAGGGCGGCACCCCCATGTCCAGCAGGCGAAATGGCGTGCTGGCCGCATCGCGCGTGTGCAGGGTGGAGAGCACCAGGTGGCCGGTGATGGCGGCACGCAGGCCAATCTCGGCCGTCTCGGCGTCGCGCATCTCGCCCACCAGGATCACGTCCGGATCCTGGCGCAGGGTCGCACGCAGGACCTTGGCGAAGGAAAGCTCGATCTTTTCGTTGACCTGCACCTGTGTGATGCCGGGCAGGCGATATTCCACCGGATCTTCGACCGTGATGATCTTGAGCTCGGTGGAATTGAGTTCGGCCAGCGCAGCGTAGAGGCTGGTGGTCTTGCCCGAGCCGGTCGGGCCGGTCACCAGGATCAGCCCGGAGGTCCGCCCCAGCAGCTGGCGGAAACGTTCCAGCATGGCCGGCGGCATGCCGATGCGGTCGAGCTGGCGCACCCCACCGTCCAGGCTCAACAGGCGCATGACCACCGATTCGCCGTAGGTGCTGGGCATGGTGGACAGACGCACGTCGATGGTCTGGTCCTTCAAGCGTACGCTGAACCGGCCATCCTGCGGCAGGCGTTTTTCGGAGATATCCAGACCGGCCATGAGCTTGATGCGCTGCGCCAGGGCTGCGCCGATCCGCTTTTCGGCCTGGGTTTGCGTCTGCAGCACGCCATCGACGCGCACGCGGATCTGCAGGCCGGACTCCAGGGGTTCGATATGGATGTCCGAGGCACCGACCTGGGTGGCATCCTCGAACAGCGATTGGAGCAGGCGCACCACGGGTGCGCCCTCGGCGCCGGCCGAAGCCGTCAGTTCGCCAAAGTCGACGGCATCGCCCAGGTCCTTCTCAAGCGCGCGGGCAAAGCCGCTGATCTCCTCGGTACGGCGGTACAGGCGATCACAGGCCAGCGCGAGCTGGCTTTCCGGCACGGCCGCAATGCTGATGTTGCGCTTGAGCAGGCGCGTGATTTCGTCGTAGGCGAAAAGGTCCAGCGGGTCGGCCATGGCCACCAGCAGGCTGTCGCCCTTGTCTTCCAGCACCAGGGCCCGAAAACGCCTGGCCGCCGACTCCTGCAACAGCTTGACCACGTCACCGCGGAAGGGGTAGGTCTTGAGATTGATGAAGGGCACGCGCAACTGGCGCGCCAGCGCATCAGCCAGCAACTCCTCGGTGATGACGCCGCTCTCGATCAGCAGACGACCGACTTTCTTGCCGGTCTGCTGCTGCAGTTCCAGGGTCTGCTGCAACTGCTCCAGCGAGATCAGGCGCTGCTGCACCAGCACATCGCCCAGACGCAGTTTTTCCGGCCGGCCTGCTGGGGGGCGGGCTCCGGCGGGCTTGGCCGTGGCTGCAACAGCCATGTTCATGCGTCAGTCCTTGCGTGGCACCATAACTATGAAAATAGTAGCACGGGCGACCCGATTTGAATCGCCCGCCGGCACACAGAAGCGGGAAATCAGTGCAAATGTCGCGGTTTACGACCGCCGCCGTGGCCGCCACCGTGCCCGCCGCCGGAGCCGCGGGGTGGCTTGCCGATCTCGAGCGAGTTGACCAGCGAGTCGAAGCGTTGGCTGAACAGACGGTCCACCTCGCTCACCACACCGCCGAGTTCGGAGGCATCGAAGTGACGCTCCATCAGGCTGATCACGTCCTGCACCAGCAGGTCGCGCTGCACCTGCATGATGGCTGCCGGGTTGGGGCCGACGAAGATCATCATGAAATCATCACGCGACTGTGCGCCGGGCTCGGCCTCGTCCTCGTCGAACTCGGTGTCGTAGAAGGTGACTTCGATGGCGGCCCCGGCCTGCGAGAGTTCATTAAGATTCATGCACATCTCGTCGAGCGACTGACGGAAATCATCGTCACCGATCACGGTCCAGCACAGCTGCAGCATGTGCTCCTGCGCGTCGAAGCGTATGCCCGGCTCGTCCTCGTAGTGACTCGGGGCACCATCCGTCAGCGAGCGAGCCCCGGCGTATTTCCACAAGGGCTTGAGCGTTTCCTCCAGCTGGTCGAAGCCAACCTCCGGGCGCAGCAGCACCTGACCATGAACATGGATTTCAAAAGGAGCGTCGTAGCTTGCCATGATGTTCTCTCTTCCGCACACGCGCCTCAAACCGAAACCACACCAACCGGAATCGAACCCGCGCGCACCGCGCGCTTCGTCATGACCGCCCTTGGGCGTGCCGGTTCGCGATAGCAGACCAATCAGTATCCCGCAAATCTGGTGCCTCGAGCCGGAATCGAACCGGCACGCCCCATTTCTGGAAGCGGCGGATTTTAAGTCCGCTGTGTCTACCAATTTCACCATCGAGGCCATGCCGCCCTTGCATTGTCCTGCAAATGGCAACAGAGCTGCCCAAGCGGTCGCCGCGCTTGCGGACAGGGGCATCAAGCATGTGAAATGGAGCGGGAGAAGAGTCTCGAACTCTCGACCTCAACCTTGGCAAGGTTGCGCTCTACCAACTGAGCTACTCCCGCATGGAGTCTGGAGGCGCGGGCCGGAGTCGAACCGACCTACACGGATTTGCAATCCGGTGCATAACCGCTTTGCTACCGCGCCAGGATTTCGTTGCCGCCGGCTTGGGGCCGGTTTTCCTTCAATAAAAAAGGGAAGCAGGTGCTTCCCTTTTTCGGAATCTGGAGCGGGAAAAGAGTCTCGAACTCTCGACCTCAACCTTGGCAAGGTTGCGCTCTACCAACTGAGCTATTCCCGCGTTTCAAGCCTCAAATTATAGCGGCATTTTTTCACTTTTGCAAAAGGCCGCCAAAAATTTTGGCTCAATGCTTGATCGAGTCCTGCACCGGTACCACAGCCGGGGCCACCGGCGCGGCGACCGCCGGCTCCTCATCCGGCAACGGCGTGGGCTTGCGTTCCAGGGCGACCTCCAGCACCTTGTCGATCCACTTGACCGGCACGATGTCCAGGCCGCTCTTCACGTTGTCCGGGATCTCCTGCAGGTCCTTGACGTTCTCTTCGGGAATCAGCACCGTCTTGATGCCGCCACGCAGAGCCGCCAGCAGTTTTTCCTTCAGACCGCCAATGGCCGTGACCTCACCACGCAAGGTGATCTCGCCTGTCATGGCCACATCACCGCGCACGGGAATCCCCGTGAGTGCCGACACCATGGAGGTCGTCATGGCAGCACCGGCACTGGGTCCGTCCTTGGGCGTGGCGCCGTCGGGCACGTGGATGTGCATGTCGCGCTTCTCGAAGTATTCGTCCGGGATACCCAGCTGGCGGGAACGACTGCGCACCACGGTGCGGGCCGCCTCGACCGACTCCTTCATCACGTCGCCCAGCGAACCCGTGCGCGTGATCACGCCCTTGCCGGGCATCAGCGCCGTCTCGATGGTCAGCAGGTCGCCGCCGACCTCGGTCCACGCCAGCCCGACCACCTGCCCGACCTGGTTCTGCTGCTCGGCACGGCCATAGCTGAACTTGCGCACGCCCAGATAATCGTTGAGGTTCTCGGCCGAGACCTTGACCAGCGGCTGCAGTTTCTTGAGCTGCAGGCCCTTGACCACCTTGCGACAGATCTTGGAGATCTCGCGCTCCAGTGAACGCACGCCCGCCTCGCGGGTGTAGTAGCGCACGATGTCGCGCAGGGCGTCCTCGGCGATCAGCAGCTCTTCTTCCTTGACACCGTTGTTCTTCAGCTGCTTGGGCAGCAGGTAACGCTGGGCGATATTGACCTTCTCGTCCTCTGTATAACCGGACAGGCGGATCACTTCCATGCGGTCCAGCAGGGCCGGCGGGATGTTCATGGAGTTGGAGGTCGCCACGAACATCACGTCGCTCAGGTCGAAGTCGACTTCCACGTAGTGGTCACCGAACTTGTTGTTCTGCTCGGGGTCCAGCACCTCCAGCAGCGCGCTCGAAGGATCACCGCGGAAGTCGGTGCCCAGCTTGTCGATTTCATCCAGCAGGAACAGCGGATTGCGCGTGCCGGCCTTGGTCAGGCTTTGCAGCACCTTGCCCGGCATGGCGCCGATGTAGGTACGACGGTGGCCGCGGATCTCGGCCTCGTCACGCATGCCGCCCAGGGCCATGCGCACGTACTTGCGCCCGGTCGCCTTGGCCACGGATTGTCCAAGCGAGGTCTTGCCCACACCCGGCGGGCCCACGAGGCAGAGGATGGGCGCCTTGACCTTGTCCACACGCTGTTGCACAGCAAGATACTCGAGGATGCGGTCCTTGACCTTTTCCAGGCCGAAGTGGTCTTCGTTGAGCACCGCTTCGGCGTTGGCCAGATCGTGCTTGATCTTGGTCTTCTTGCTCCAGGGCAGTCCGACCAGGGTATCGATGTAGTTGCGCACCACGGTGGCTTCGGCCGACATGGGCGACATCAGCTTGAGCTTCTTCAACTCGGCATCGGCCTTCTTGCGCGCCTCGGCCGGCATGCGGGCCGCCTTGATCTTTTTCTCGATCTCCTCGATGTCGGCACCGTCTTCGCCCTCGCCCAGTTCCTTCTGGATGGCCTTGACCTGCTCGTTCAGGTAGAAGTCGCGCTGGTTCTTCTCCATCTGGCGCTTGACCCGGCCGCGGATGCGCTTGTCCACGTTGAGGATGTCCACCTCGCGCTCGATCTGCTCGAACAGGTTCTCCAGGCGCTCCTTGATGTCGGACAGGCTCAGCACGGCCTGCTTGTTCTCCAGCTTGAGCGGGAGGTGCGCAGCAATGGTGTCGGCCAGGCGACCCGGATCGTCGATGCTGGAGATGGAGGTCAGTATCTCGGGCGGGATCTTCTTGTTGAGCTTGACGTACTGGTCAAACTGCTGCATCACGGCGCGGCGCAGGGCCTCGATCTCGCTGGTCTGCTTGTGCTCGCCTGCGCCCGCCTCGGCGGGCGCCTGCACCGGCGTCACGGTGGCGGTGAAATGCGTATCGCCCTCGATGATCTTGTCGACCAGGGCGCGTTGCTGCCCCTCGACCAGCACCTTCACGGTGCCATCGGGCAGCTTGAGCATCTGCAGGATGGTGGACACGCAGCCGACTTCGAACATGTCGGAGACCTGCGGCTCGTCCTTGGCGGCGGCTTTCTGCGCCACCAGCATGATGCGGCGCTCGGCCTCCATGGCAGATTCGAGCGCCTTGATGCTCTTGGGGCGACCCACGAAGAGCGGGATCACCATGTGCGGGAAGATCACGACATCGCGCAGCGGCAACAGCGGCAACTCGATGGGGGTGGCAGGCAGAGGGGTATGACCGGACATGGGTAAACCTTTAGTTGACCTGTTGAATATGGATTGCGAATGGGAATTTTCAACCCGGTTTCGATTATGAGACGGGCTGTTAGGTCAAATCCGTGAAGGTGGGGTAGGAAAACCCGCTGGTTCAGGCCTTCTTGGCAGCCTCGCGATACACCAGCAAGGGAGGCTTGTTTTCCTCGATGGTGGATTCATCCACCACCACACGCTCCACATTGTTCATGCTGGGCAGCTCGAACATGGTGTCGATCAGGGACTGCTCCAGGATGGAACGCAGACCACGTGCACCGGTCTTGCGTGCCAGGGCCTTGCGAGCAATGGCCTTGAGCGCGGCGGCACGAATCTCCAGATCCGCGCCTTCCATGGCAAACAGCTTGGCGTATTGCTTGATCAGGGCGTTCTTGGGCTCGGTCAGGATCTGGACCATCGCGTCTTCAGACAGCTCGGCCAAGGTCGCAACCACCGGCATGCGACCCACCAGTTCCGGGATCAGGCCGAACTTGATCAGGTCCTCGGGTTCGACGTCCTTGAACACCTCAGTCAGGCTGCGTTGCTGCTTGCTCTTGACCGCGGCGCCAAAGCCGATACCGGAGGATTCGGTACGGTTCTCGATCACCTTCTCCAGGCCGGCAAAGGCGCCGCCGCAGATGAAGAGGATGTTGGTGGTGTCGATCTGGATGAAGTCCTGGTTCGGGTGCTTGCGCCCGCCCTGCGGCGGCACGCTGGCCATGGTGCCTTCGATCAGCTTGAGCAGGGCCTGCTGCACACCCTCCCCCGACACGTCACGGGTAATGGAGGGGTTGTCGGACTTGCGCGAAATCTTGTCGATCTCGTCGATGTAGACAATGCCGCGCTGGGCGCGCTCGACCTCGTAATTACAACTCTGCAGCAGCTTGGCAATGATGTTCTCGACGTCTTCGCCCACGTAACCGGCTTCAGTCAGCGTGGTGGCGTCGGCCATGACGAAGGGCACGTTAAGCTGGCGCGCCAGCGTCTGCGCCAGCAGCGTCTTGCCCGAGCCCGTGGGGCCGATCAGCAGGATGTTGCTCTTGGCCAGCTCGACATCGTCCTTGCGCGCAGATTCCTTGTGCTGAAGGCGCTTGTAGTGGTTATAGACCGCCACCGCCAGCGTGCGCTTGGCGGCTTCCTGGCCGATCACATAGTTGTCCAGGTTGAGCTTGATCTCGGACGGTATGGGCAGGTTGCCGCGCCCATCGGTCGACTCGGTGCTGGCCGGCAACTCGTCACGGATGATCTCGTTGCACAGTTCGATGCATTCGTCGCAGACGAAGACCGAGGGGCCGGCAATCAGCTTCTTGACCTCGTGCTGGCTCTTGCCGCAGAAAGAGCAGTACAGGGTCTTTTCGCCGGTCGTGCCTTTTTTATCGGCCATGGGAGGAATGCCTTTTCGGGATTTACCGAATCTATGATAACCATGCGGCGCCCGTCCCCGGCTAGGGACTGGCGCCAGAAAACAACAAACCCGACGAGCGGCTCAGGGACGCTTGGAGATCACCTGATCCACCAGGCCATAGTCCTTGGCTTCGTCGGCCGAGAGGTAATAGTCCCGCTCGGTGTCGCGCTCGATCTTGTCCAGCGGCTGGCCGGTGCGCTCGGCCAGGATCTTGTTGAGCTGCTCGCGGGTCTTGAGGATCTCACGGGCATGGATCTCGATTTCGGTCGCCTGGCCCTGGGTCCCGCCCAGCGGCTGGTGGATCATGACCTTGGAATTGGGCAGCGAGAAACGCTTGCCCTTGGCACCCGCGGCCAGCAGGAAGGCACCCATGCTGGCGGCCATGCCCACGCACAGCGTGGACACGTCGGGTTTGATGAAGTTCATGGTGTCGAAGATCGCCATGCCAGCGCTGACCGAACCGCCGGGCGAGTTGATGTAGAAAGAGATGTCCTTGTCGGGATTCTCGCTCTCCAGAAACAGCAGCTGGGCCACCACCAGATTGGCGGTCTGGTCATTGACCGGGCCGACCAGGAACACCACGCGTTCCTTGAGCAGGCGCGAATAAATGTCGTAGGAACGCTCGCCGCGGCCCGACTGCTCGATCACCATCGGGATCATGCCCAGGGCCTGGGTGTCCAGGGCGCCGTTGTATGCACTGTTGCGCAGATTCATGCTCACTCCAAATATGGGGTCTACTTTACCGAAAAATACCGGCCCCAAATGAAAGTGGGGCTTGTCGCCCGGACTGCAAGCCCGGCACAAGCCCCACTCGCTGGAATCCGGAGTACCCGGATCAGGCCTGGCCCATCAGTTCATCGAAGGAAATCGCCTTGTCGCTCACCTTGGCCTTGGACAGCACGAAGTCGGTGACATTGTTCTCGATCACCACGGCTTCGACCTCGGCCATGCGGCGGTTGTCGCCCAGATACCAGCGCTTCACATCTTCCGGACGCTCGTAGCTGGCGGCCAGTTCGTCCACGTGGGCCTTGATCTGATCGGGCGTGGCGTGCAGGTTGTTCACGCGCACCAGCTCCGCCACCACCAGGCCCAGGCGCACACGGCGCTCGGCCTGGGGCTGGAACATTTCGCCGGGGATCGGGGCCTTGTCGGCGTCCTTGATGCCGCGCTGCTTGAGGTCCTCGCGCGCGCTCTCGACCATGCGGTCGATCTCTGCCTGCACGATGGACTTGGGCAGATCCAGTTCGGCCTTGGCCACCAGGGCGTCCATGACGGCCTGCTTGTTGCGGGCCGCCAGGCGCGACTTGACCTCGCGCTCCAGGTTCTTCTTGATGTCGGCGTTCAGGGCCGCCACGGTGCCTTCGGCCACGCCCAGGGACTTGGCCAGGGCATCATTGACTTCAGGCAGGTGGGCCGCTTCGATCTTCTTCACGGTCACCAGGAAATCGGCGGTCTTGCCGGCCACGTCCTGGCCGTGGTAATCAGCCGGGAAAGCCAGGGGGAAGGTCTTGCTCTCGCCGGATTTCATGCCGCGCACGGCGTCCTCGAATTCCTTGAGCATCTGGCCGTCACCGACCAGGAACTGGAAGGCGTCAGCCTTGCCGCCGGCAAAGGGCTCGCCGTCGATCTTGCCTTCGAAGTCGATCGTCACACGGTCGCCGTCCTGGGCCGCGGTGTCCATGGCACGCTGGGCAAAGGTGCGGCGCTGCTTGCGCAGGATGTCCAGGGTCTTCTGGATGGCGCTCTCGCTCACCTCGGAATTCAGCTTCTCGATCTCGGCGCCGGCCAGGTCGCCGATCTTGACTTCCGGATAGACCTCGAACACGGCATCGAAGCTCACCTCGCCGACCGGTGCACCTTCCTTCTCGGTGATGCTGGGCTGGCCGGCCACGCGCAGCTTGGCCTCGTTGGCGGCCAGGGCAAAGGCCTCGCCGACCTTGTCGTTCAGCACTTCGTAGTGCACGGAGTAGCCGTAGCGCTGGGTCACCACGTTCATCGGCACCTTGCCGGGACGGAAACCGTCCATCTTGACGGTGCGGGCCAGCTTCTTGAGGCGCGTCTCAACTTCGGACTGGATGGCTGCCAGCGGCAGGCTCAGGGTGATCTTGCGCTCGAGCTTCTCGAGGGTTTCAACGGTAACGGCCATGATGACTCACTCCAATCAATTCAAAAACGGGGTCGGCCCACAGGCTGGGCTGGGGCCGGACTGGTGCGCGGGGGGGGACTCGAACCCCCACACCATTGCTGGCGTCAGGACCTAAACCTGGTGCGTCTACCAATTTCGCCACCCGCGCGGGTCCAAACAAAAGGGGAGGTCCGACAGACCTCCCCATGAAATCGGTCAACCGGGCATTTTAACCCGGCCAGAAGACCGCCGTTTCATCTCAAACCAGGCAACACCGGTGTCTAGCGTTTCACACGGAACCAAGCGGGGTCTGGCGCTACGCGCTGGCCCCCGCGGGGCGGATTCAAGGTAACGCCGGTGTTTCGCGCTTCACGCGAAACCATGCGGCGTACATGGCCGGCAAGGCCAGCAGCGTCAGTACGGTAGCGACGATCAGGCCGCCCATGATGGCCACGGCCATGGGGCCCCAGAACACCGAGCGCGACAGCGGGATCATGGCCAGCACGGCCGCCGCCGCGGTCAGCACGATGGGGCGCAGACGGCGCACGGCGGACTCCACGATGGCGTCCCAGGCCGGCACACCGGCGGCACGGTCCTGCTCGATCTGGTCGATCAGGATCACCGAGTTGCGCTGGATCATGCCCATGAGGGCGATCACGCCCAGCAGGGCCACGAAGCCGAAGGGGCGGTTGAGTACCAGCAGCGCACCGGCCACCCCGGCCAGGCCCAGGGGTCCGGTCAGGAACACCAGCATGGCGCGGCTGAAGCTCTGCAATTGCAACATCAACAGCGTGAAGGTGATGAAGAGCATCAGGGGCATGCCTGCAGCGATCGAGCCCGTGCCCTTGCTGCTCTCCTCCACCGCGCCGGCCACCTCGATGCGATAGCCATTGAGACCCGCGGCATGCCATTTGGACTCCAGAGCGCGCAGCGATGGCAGCAGTTCGGCCGTCAAGGTGGCGCCCTGCATGCCTTCCACGGCGTCGGACTGCACGGTGATGCCGAACTCGCGGTTCTCGCGCCACATCACGCCCGGCTCCCAGGTGAAGACCGGCTTGGCAATCTGCGTCAGCGGGATGGAACGTCCGCTGCTGGTCGGCAGGTAGGCGTTGGCCAGGTCGGTCAGGGCGTTGCGCTCGTCCAGGGGCTGGCGCAGCACGATGTCGATCAGCTTGTCGCCCTCGCGGTACTGGCCCACGTTCTGGCCGGCCAGCAGGGTGCGCGAGGCCTGGGCGATGGACTGGCTGCTCACGCCCAAGGCGCGCGCCTTGGCCTGGTCGACCTCCAGGCGCAGCACCTTGACCGACTCGTTCCAGTTGTCGTTGACGCCACGCGTGTTGGCGCTCTCGCGCATCACGGCCTTGACCTCGTCGGCACGCGCACGCAGCACGGCCGGATCGGCGCCGACCACGCGGAACTGCACCGGGTAGGGCACCGGCGGCCCGTTGGGCAGCAGCTTGACGCGGCCACGCGCCTCCGGGAATTCCTGGGCCAGCAGGGTCGGCAGCTGCACACGCAGGGTTTCACGCGTCTTGAGGTCTTGGGGGAGCACGATCAGCTGCGAGACATTGGTCTGCGGGAAGACCTGGTCCAGCGGCAGATAAAAACGCGGCACGCCCGAACCCACCCAGGTGCTCACCGCGTTCACGCCCGTCAAGGCCAGCAGGCGTTTTTCGACGCGCTTCGTCGTTTCCTCGTTGGCGGCAAAGGACGTGCCCTCCGGGAACCAGAGATCGACCAGGATTTCCGGCCGGCTCGAATCGGGGAAGAACTGCTGTTGCACCTTGCCCATGCCGGCAATGCCGAGCGCAAAGGTCAGCACGGTGGCGCCGATGGTGAGCCAGCGGTGCTGCACGCACCAGTTCACGGTGGCGCGAAAGCGCTGGTAGAAAGGCGTGTCGAAGTGCTCGTGCGGGCCATCGGCAGGGTCCGGCTCGGCCGATGAATGGTGCGGTTGGGCCTTGAGCAGCAGCGTGCCCAGATAGGGTACGAAGTAGACCGAGACGATCCAGCTCAGCACCAGGGCCAGCGCCGTGACGCCGAAGATGGCAAAGGTGTATTCGCCCACGGACGACTTGGCCATGCCGATGGGCAGGAAACCGGCGGCGGTGATCAACGTGCCGGTCAGCATGGGCATGGCGGTGATCTCGTAGGCGAAGGTGGCCGCACGCACCTTGTCGTAGCCCTCTTCCATCTTGCGCACCATCATCTCCACAGCAATGATGGCGTCGTCCACCAGCAGGCCCAGGGCGATGATCAGCGAGCCCAGCGAAATCTTGTGCAGGCCGATGCCCCAGTACTGCATGCCCAGGAAGGTCAGCGCCAGCACCAAGGGGATGGTGATGCCCACCACCAGGCCAGGCCGCATGTCCACGTAATAACGTTTCCAGAGCGGCAGATGGGCAGCCCCCTGGTGCTTGTGCAGACCCAGGCTGATGAAGCTGACCGCCAGCACGATGAGCACCGCCTCGATCAGCACGCCGACGAACTCATTGACGGAAGTTGCCACCGCCCTGGGCTGGTCTTGCAGCTGCACCAGCTGGATGCCGGCCGGCAGGGTCTTTTCGATGCGGTCCGTGGTCTTGCGCAGCGACTTGCCCAGGACAATGATGTCCCCGCCCTTGGCCATGGAGATGCCCAGGGCGATGACCTGCTGGCCCTGGTGTCGCACCTTGATGCTGGCCGGGTCCACATAACCGCGGCGGATCTCGGCGATATCGCCCAGGCGCAGCTGGTAACCCGTGCTGCCGCGGATGGGCATGGCGCGCAGCTGGCTCACCGCCTCGAACTGGCCGGCCACCCGCACCTGCACCACATCCAGCGGCGTCTGCACCGCCCCGGCGCTCTCCACCGCGTTCTGCTGGCCCAGTTGGGCCAGCACCTGGTTCAGGTCCAGGCCGAGCTGCGACAGGCGCTTTTGCGAGATCTCGATGTAGAGCTTCTCGTCCTGCACGCCGAAGAGTTCGACCTTGGCCACATCGGGCACGCGCAGCAGCTGCTGGCGCACCTCGTCGGCAAAGACCTTCACTTCGGCATCGCTGAAGCCATCGGCCTCCAGCGCGTAGATCACGCCGTAGACATCACCGAACTCGTCGTTGAAAAAGGGCCCCTGGATGCCGCCGGGCAGCGCGCCCCGCATGTCGCCGATCTTCTTGCGCACCGTGTACCAGGTGTTGGCCACGTCGGCCGCCTTGGTCGAGTCCTTGAGCTGGAAGATGATCTGCGACTCACCCGGCTTGGAGTAGCTGCGGATCTTGTCGGCGCCGGGCACTTCCTGCAGGGTCCGTTCGATCTTGTCGGTGACCTGCTCGGCCACCTGCTGCGCTGTGGCGCCCGGCCAGTAGGTGCGCACCACCATGGCCCGGAAGGTGAAGGGCGGGTCCTCGTCCTGCCCGAGCTGGAAATAGGCCACGAAGCCCAGCACCATGAGCACGAGCAGCAGGTAACGCGTGAGCGCCGGGTGCTCAATGGCCCAGCGCGAGAGGTTGAAGCCGGTGGATGCTTGTTCTGTGGAGCTCATGCGCGCCTCACTTGCTGGCTGCCGAGGGCACGACTGCGGTGCCGATCGTGGCGTCCACGGCGGTCTGGGGCACGCTGGTCAAGGAGCTGGTCGACTTCTCGCGATAAATCGTCACTTTCTGTCCGGGGGACAGCACATGCACGCCCGCCGACACCACCAGCTGGCCGTCCTGCAGGCCGCCGGCCACCACGGCCTCGTTGCCATCGGCCGTGGCGATCTGCACGGTTTGCGACGCGACCGTCATGGTCTTGGGGTCCAGCACCCAGACCGCCGTGGCCTGGCCGTCCTGGCGCAAGGCGCTGGTCGGCAGCTTGATGGCCGCCACGCGTTGTTCGCTGCGCAGCTTGGGGAAAACCGTGACCGTCGCACCCAGGGGCGGCGGCTGCCGCCCTTCCAGCGCCACCTTGACCTGGTAGGTACGCGTCACCGGATCGGCACTGGCTGAGACCTCGCGCACGCGGCCCGCCAATTGCGTCTGGCCGGGCCAGATCCGCACGTCCACCGCGCTGCCCTGGGGCATGGCGGCCAGCTTGTCCTCGGGCACGGCGAACACCGCGTCACGCGGGCCATCCTGTGCCACACGCACCACGGGCTGGCCGGCGCTGACCACCTGGCCGGGCTCGGCCTCGACGGCCGTCACCACACCGGCCGCATCGGCCACCAGGGTCGTGTAGCTGCCCTGGTTGCGCTGGGACGCCAGCTGTGCCTGGGCCTGGTCAACCTGGGCCTGCGCCGCCTTGAGCGCCGCGTCACGCCGCTCCAGCTCGGCACCGCTGATGAAATTCTGCTCGCGCAACTCCTTGAAGCGCTTGAAATCGGCCGCCGCCAGGTCACGGTTGGTCACGGCGGCACCGAATTGCGCCTGGGCGGCATCGGCCGCCAGCCGGAAGTCTTGCGGATCCAGGCGGGCCAACACCTCGCCGGCTTTTACACGTTGACCCAACTCGACCTCCCGGCGCACCAGCTTGCCGGCCACCCGGAAGCCCAGACGCGACTCGATGCGCGGGCGCACTTCACCCGAAAATTCCTGGGTGGCGTTCAGGCTGGCATGGCGCACGGTCATGACCTTGACAGCCCGCACCGGCTCTTCGGGCGGTGCTGCCGGGGAGCAGGCGACCAGTGTGCAGGCTGCCATCGGTAGCAGTGCTGCCCAGGCTGCGCGCCTGGACCAGTGGGGGCGTGTATCGGACATGGCAGGGGTTCCGGAAGTGAGTTTTTAATTAATAACCAATGGGTCAGTAATCTAGGTAAAAACCCGACCTATGTCAAGCCGGGCGAAAATCCACGGCGTGAACAAGCCCATCCCCACCCAGCCCGTTGAGCATTACGAGAACTTCCCCGTCGCTTCCTGGCTGTGCCCGCCGCGGCTACGCCCGCCCATCGCCGCCATCTACCACTACGCCCGCACGGCCGACGACATCGCCGACGAAGGCGAGGCCACGGCCCAACAGCGCCTGGACGACCTGAGCGCCTACCGGGCCGACCTGCTGGCCCTGGCCCAGGGTCAGCCGCATAGCGGGCGCTGGCCGCAGGTCTGCGAGCCGCTGGCCGCCATGCTGCGGGAATTCCACCTGCCTGTGCCGCTGCTGGACGACCTGCTCGACGCCTTTGCCCAGGACGTGCGCATGACCCGCGACCAGGCCAGCTACGCCGACCCGGCTGAATTGCTGGACTATTGCCGCCGCTCGGCCAACCCGGTGGGCCGCCTGCTACTGCATCTGTACGGGGTACAGGACGAGACCGCACTGCGCGAGAGCGACGCCATCTGCAGCGCCCTGCAGCTCATCAACTTCTGGCAGGACCTCAGCCGCGACATCCCGCGTGGACGCCACTACCTGACCGACGCGGACTGCGCCGCCCAGGGCGTACAGCGCGCTGAACTGGCCAGCCTCAGACCGACGCCCCACATCCTGGCCCTGATCGCATCGCAGGTGCGCGCGGCGCGTGCCCTCATGCAAACAGGCGCGCCGCTGGTGCACCGCATCCCGGGCCGCGCCGGCTGGGAACTGCGCCTGGTGGTGCAAGGCGGCCTGCGCATCCTGGACAAGATAGAGGCCCTGGGCTTCAACAGCCTGCAGCATCGCCCCAAGGTCGGCGCTGCCGACGCCCCGCTGCTCCTTTGGCGCAGCCTGTGGATGTGAAGCGATGGCCACTGATGCAGCGACAATCAAACCCATGACGCCCGAGACCTACGTCCAGCAAAAAGCCGCCGCCTCCGGCAGCAGCTTCTATTACGCCTTCCTCTTCCTGCCCAAGCCGCGCCGCGCGGCCATCACGGCTTTCTACGCCTTCTGTCGTGAGGTCGATGACGTGGTGGACGAAGTGTCCGACCCCGGCGTGGCCCAGACCAAGCTGGCCTGGTGGGAAGCCGAGGTCACCCGCGCCTATGCCGGCCAGCCCACGCACCCGGTGCTGCAGGCCCTGATGCCGCACACCGCCGCGTACGGCATCGAGGCGCGCCACCTGCTGGCCGTGATCGAAGGCTGCCAGATGGACCTGCAGCAGACCCGTTACCTGGACTACCAGGGCCTGCAGCGCTACTGCCACCTGGTGGCGGGCGTGGTGGGTGAGGTGGCGGCCCGCATCTTCGGCCAGACCCAGGAGCAGACCACGCGCTACGCCCACACTCTGGGCCTGGCCTTCCAGCTGACCAACATCATTCGCGACGTCGGCGAAGACGCGCTGCGCGGTCGCATCTACCTGCCGGTGAACGAACTGCAACAGTTCGAGGTCAAGGCGCACGAACTGCTCAAGCGCCAGCACTCGGAGCGTTTCGTGGCCTTGATGAAGTTCCAGACAACACGGGCCCACCAGCTCTACGACGAAGCCCTGGCCCTGCTGCCCGAGGCCGATCGCCGCACCCAGAAACCCGGCCTGATGATGGCCAGCATCTACCGCACCCTGCTGCGCGAGATCGAGCGCGACAACTTCCAGGTGCTGCACCAGCGCATCAGCCTCACGCCCCTGCGCAAGCTCTGGCTGGCCTGGCGCGTGCAGGCCTTGGGGAAGCTATGACCCCCACGCTTGTCACTGCGTGTACTGCGCTGCCCCCCAAGGGGGCTGAGGGCCGCGGCTCCGAGCCTGCCTGCGCAGGCTCGGACGGGCCGAAGAAACGCACGCCTCTGGCGTCGTCACGTCTCGCACCTTGGGGCGGCCCGGCGGTGCTCAAGTGAGAGTTGCGGTTGTCGGCGCTGGCTGGGCCGGCATGGCCGCGGCAGTCGCAGCAACACAGGCTGGCCATCAGGTCACGGTGTTCGAAGCCGCACGTACCCTCGGGGGACGAGCGCGTGGCCTGGAAGGCCACCTGCCCGATGGTCGTGCCGTGACACTGGACAACGGCCAGCACATCCTGATCGGCGCCTACACCGAGACACTGCGCCTGATGCAAGAGGTCGGTGTGGACACGGAGACCGCGCTGCAACGCCTGCCACTGACCCTGAAGTTTCCCGACGGGGCCGGACTGCAACTGCCACGCCTGCCCGTGCCGCTGGATGTGCTGGCTGGCATCCTGCGCAACGGCAGCTGGCCGCTGCCGGAGCGCCTGGGCCTGTTGCAGGCGGCCCTGGGATGGAAGCTCCGGGGGTTCGAGTGCGAGGCACAGCTGTCGGTGGCCGATCTGTGCCGCACGCTCGGTCCCCATGTCATGCAGGAGCTGATCGAACCGCTGTGCGTGTCGGCCCTGAACACCCCCGCCCACCAGGCCAGCGCCCAGGTTTTTCTGCGCGTTCTGCGCGATGCGCTGTTCGGTGTGCGCGGCGGCTCGCAACTGCTGCTGCCGCGCATCGATCTGACCGGCCTGTTTCCGCAGGCGGCTGCGCACTGGCTGGCCCGGCACGGTGCGGCCATTCAGACCGGTACACGCATCAACACCTTGCAGGCCAAGGCCGCGCAGTGGCAACTCAATGAAGAGATCTTCGACCGCGCGCTGCTGGCCTGTTCCTCGACCGAGGCGGCGCGCCTGGTCGCCGGTGCCGCAGGGCCCCAAGCGGAATCCGCGGCCCTGAAAGCCTGGGCGGCAACCGCCGCCGCCCTGCACTTCGAAGCCATCACCACCGTCTATGCCTGGGCCCCAACGGCCCGACTGCCAGCCCCCATGCTGGCCCTGCGCCACGACACCGGGCAGCCGGCGCAATTCGTCTTTGACCGCGGCCAGCTCGACGGATCAACCGGCCTGCTGGCCTTCGTGGTCAGTGCCAGCCAGGGGGAACGCGAGACGATCCAGGCCCAGGTCCTGCAGCAGGCCCGCAGCCAACTGGGCCTGGACCTGCAGGCCGTACAGACCGTGGTCGAGAAACGCGCCACCTTTGCCTGTACGCCCGCCCTGCAACGCCCTGCGCAGACCATCGCGCCCGGCCTGCTGGCCTGCAGCGACTATGTCGCAGGCCCCTACCCCGCTACCCTCGAAGGTGCGGTGCGCAGCGGCCTGGCGGCCGCACAGGCCCTCGGCAGGTGATACAAAGCAGACATGCGGCAACGCAAGAGAACCCAGAGCAGCACCGCTGATTACCAGGAGACCCCGCCGAGATGAAACGCACCTTCAAAGTCCTGTTCATCCTGCTCATCGTGCTGATCACCGCGCTGGCCATCGCCATCGCCGCCGGCGTCTGGCATGCCCGCAGCAAGCTGCCACAGCGCAGCGGCACGCTCACGCTGAGCCAGCTCAAGGCCCCGGTCCTGGTGAACTGGGACGAGCGTGGCGTACCGCACCTGCAGGCGCAGAACGAAATCGACCTCTACCGCGCCCTCGGTTTCCTGCACGCCCAGGACCGGCTGTTCCAGATGGAGATGGTGCGACGCCTGGCGCGCGGTGAGCTGGCCGAGATCCTCGGCCCCAAACTGCTCGATACCGACCGCCTGTTCCGCACGCTGGAGCTGCGGGCCCATGCCGAGGAACGCGTGAAACGCATCGATCGCAACAGCCCCGCCTGGGTGGGCCTGCTGGCCTACCTGGACGGCATCAACGAATTCCAGGACACGCGTCCCCTGCCGGTCGAGTTCGATCTGCTGCGCATCCAGCCCCAGCACTACACGCCCGTCGACACCCTGGCCGTGGCCGGCTACCTGGCCTACAGCTTCGCCGCCACGCTGCGCACCGAGCCCGTGCTGAGTTATGTGCGGGACCAGCTCGGCCCCGACTATCTGCAGGTCTTCGATCTGGAATGGCAACCCCTGGGGGTGGTCGGCCCGGTGGCGCAAAAGGCACCCGCGCGCAAGCTGGCCGCGGCCGACTGGCAGGCGCTGGCGCGCGTCTCTGAAGTCAGCCAGCAGGCCATGGACCTCGCAGGGGTGCCGCTCTTCGAAGGCAGCAATGCCTGGGCCATTTCCGGTCGGCGCACCGCCAGTGGCAAACCCCTGCTGGCCGGTGATCCGCACATCGCCTATGCGCTGCCCGCGGTCTGGTACGAGGCGCACCTGAGCGCGCCGGGTTTCGAGCTCTACGGCCACCACCAGGCCCTGAACCCTTTTGCGCTGCTGGGCCACAACAAGCAGTTCGGCTGGAGCCTGACCATGTTCCAGAACGACGACATGGATCTGGTGGCCCTGAAGGTGAACCCGGACAACCCGCGCCAGGTCTGGCACCAGGGCCAGTGGGTCGCGCTGCAAAGCCGCACCGAAACCATCACCGTGAAGAACGCCGATCCGGTCAACATCACGCTGACCCGCTCGCCCCACGGCCCCCTCATCAACCAGGCCTTCCCCGACAGCATGGGCCAGGCACCGATCGCCATGTGGTGGACCTTTCTGGAGACCGAGAACCCCATCCTCGACGCCTTCCATGAACTCAACCGCGCCGACACCCTGCCCAAGGCGCGTGCGGCAGCCAGCAAGATCCACGCACCAGGCCTGAACGTGGTGTGGGCCAACGCAGCCGGCGACATCGGCTGGTGGGCCGCGGCCAGGCTGGTGCAGCGCCCGCCCAGCGTGAACCCGAGTTTTATCCTCGACGGCGGCAGCGAGCAGGCCGACAAGCCGGGTTATTACCGCTTTGCCGACAACCCGCAGGAAGAAAACCCGGCGCGGGGTTACATCGTCTCGGCCAACCATCAGCCCGTGCCGCGCAGCGGCGTGCCGGTGCCGGGTTACTACAACCTGCCCGAGCGCGCGCGGCGCCTGGACCAGCTGCTGCGTCCCACCGGCACCCTGTGGAACCTGCAGAACAGCCAGGCCCTGCAGCTCGACGAGCAGACCGACTACGCGGCGCGCGTGCTGGGCCCGCTGCTACCGCTGCTACGTGAGATGTCAACCGACACCATCGAGCGCGCGCTGATCGACCAGGTGGCCGAATGGGATGGCCGCCACAGCACGGCCAGCATCGCCCCCACGGTCTACAACCAGTTCGTCTACGAGCTGCTCAAGGCGACCATGGCCGATGAACTGGGCGAGGTGCAGTTCAACAACCTCTTGCGTACACGTGCCATCGACCATGCACTGCCACGGCTGGTGGCCGACCCGCGTTCGCCCTGGTGGGACGATCGCCGCACGGAGAAGAAAGAGAACCGCAGCGACACCGTGCAGCAGGCCTGGCGCGCCACCCTCAAGCATCTGCAGGACCTGCGTGGCCTCTCCCTGCCCGGCTGGACCTGGGGCAAGAACCACACGGTGACCCACGGCCACCCGCTGGGGCGCCTCAAGCCGCTGGACAAGCTGTTCGACGTCGGTCCGCTGCAAGCCCCGGGCGGGCGTGAGATTCCCAACAACCTGGCCCACGCGCTGGGGCCGGCGCCCTGGAGCGTGAACTACGGCCCCTCGACGCGGCGGCTGATCGACTTCGCCGATGCCGGCAAGGCCCTGGGCATCAATCCCGTGGGCCAGAGCGGTGCGCTGTTCGATCCGCATTACGCCGACCAGGCGCAGGACTTCATCGCCGGCCGCTACCAGCCCATGCACCTGAACCCGGCCGACGTGAAAGCGGTCACGCGCAGCACGCTGGTGCTGCAGCCTGCGCCTTAAGCGTCCTTGTCCAGCAGCGCGCAGAGCGCCTGCATGTCCTCCACGGTGGCATGCGGGCGGTGGCTGTCGTGCGTCCAGTCGTGGCCACCCCGGTTGACCCAGACGGTCTGCAAGCCGGCCTCCAGCGCCCCCACGACGTCGAGCGCGGCATCGTCGCCCACGTGCAGCACCTCGTGCGGCAACACGCCCACAGCCTCGGCCGCTGCATGGAAGAAGCGCGCATCAGGCTTGCCCAGGCCGAACTCCTGCGCGCTGAAGCCCGCCTGGAAAAACTCGCCCAGGCCGATGCGCTGCACATCGGCATTGCCGTTGGACAGGGCCACCACCGGGTAACGCTGCGCCAGCCAGGCCAGCGCCGGACGCGCATCGGCGTAGAGTTCGACGCGCATGCGTTCGGCGATGAAAACCTCGTAGGCTGGCTCCACCAGCGTGCTGTCCTCGTCATGGCGTTGCAGGGCGCGGCGGATCAGCTCCTGGCGCAGGGTGCGCAGGTCGTGCCCGATCTCGGGCCGGCTGGCCTGCACCTCGCGGCGCAGGGCCAGGCGCCGTTCGCCGTCGGTCAGGAATTCGGCGGTGGCCGGCGCATGCGGGCGCAGCCAGTCCTGCAGGGCCAACTCGGCGCGGGTGATCACCGGCCAGATCGGCCACAGGGTGTCGTCGAGGTCGAGGGAAATGGCCTTGATCCGGGAAGCGTCGAGCGTGGCGTGCATAGGTGGGCGAGAATACCGCATGGCATTCAAAAAAGAACCCGCGTACACCCATGGCCAGGTGCCGACCACGGCCATCCTGTTGTGCAACCTGGGCACCCCCGACGCCCCCACCCCCGCTGCGCTGCGCCGTTACCTGGCCGAGTTCCTCGGTGACCACCGCGTGGTGGAGATCCCCCGGCCGATCTGGTGGCTGATCCTGCACGGCATCATCCTGCGCTTGCGTCCGGCCAAATCGGCAGCCAAATACGCCACGATCTGGACGCCCGAAGGCTCGCCGCTCAAGGTCTGGACCGAAAGGCAGGCGCAAGCCCTGCAGGCGTGGATGCAGCAGCAGGGCCACCACGTCACCGTGCGCTACGCCATGCGCTACGGCAACCCGTCCATGGCCGCGCAGCTCGATGCGCTCAAGGCCGAGGGCGCCACCCGCGTGCTGGTGCTGCCGGCCTACCCGCAGTACTCGGGCACCACCACGGCCAGCGTGTTCGATGCCGTCTACCACTGGGCCGACCGCGTGCGCACCATCCCCGAGTTGCGTTTCATCAACCGCTACCACGACGATGCCGGCTACATCGGCGCACTGGCACAGCGCATCCGCACCCACTGGCAGGCGCATGGCCAGCCGGACCAGCTGGTCATGAGCTTTCATGGTGTGCCCGAGCGCACCCTGCACCTCGGCGATCCCTACCACTGCGAGTGCCACAAGACCGCGCGCCTGCTGGCGCAGGAACTGGGCCTGACGAAGGAGCAGTACACGGTGACCTTCCAGTCGCGCTTTGGCAAGGCCAAGTGGCTGGAGCCCTATACCGAGCCGACCGTGATCCGGATGGCGCAGGCCGGCATCAAGCGTATTGACGTGGTCTGCCCCGGCTTCACCAGCGACTGCCTGGAGACGCTGGAGGAGATCGCGCAGGAAGTGCGCGAAGCCTTCCTGCACGCCGGCGGCCAGGCCTTCCACTACATCCCTTGCCTGAACGACAGCGCGGCATGGATCGAGGCCATGGGTCAGCTGACGCAGCAGCACCTGGCCGGCTGGCCGACCCGGCAGGCGCCGGATGCAGCCGCGCTGGCGGCTTCGCGTGCCGCCGCCCTGGCCCTGGGAGCCCCGCGCTGAATCAGCGTAGCTTCAGGTCTTCTTGGGGTGGCGCAAGGAGGTGTAGGCCGGCCGTGCCAGGCAGTGCGTCAGCCACTCGCTGACCAGCGGGTATTGCGCCAGCAGTTCACGTGCCGGGCGCACCCACAGCATCACGCTGGAAACGCAGAGATCGGCCACGGTGAAACGGGCGGCAGCGATGTGTGCCTCACCACGCGCCTTCTGTTGCGCCAGGTGCTGTTCCAGCACACGCAGCGGCACCTTGAGGCGCTGCTCGGCCGCTTCGGCCAGCTCGGGCTTGCGCTGGTCTTCCGGCATGGCGAGCCGGTGCATGAGCACGGTAAGCGCATCCTTTTCCACTTCGGTGACGGTCCAGAAACTCCAGCGCAGGGCCTCGGCATCCTCGCGCGGGGTGGCCGGTACCAGGTTGAGGCCATCGGACTGCCCGTGCTGGCGCGCGATGTAGAGCGCACAGGCCATGCTCTCCCAGACCGTCACATCACCCTCGGGCCGATGGTCCACCACCACCGGAATATGGCCGTTCGGATTGAGCGCCAGGAAGTCCGGCATCCGTGTGGTGCCGGCCTTGTAGTCCGTCTGCACGTGCTCGAACGCCAGGCCGAGTTCGGTCGCCACCCAGAGCGGGCGCACCGCCCGGGATGCCTGGATGCCGTAGATCGTCAATGCCATGAAGTCTCCTCGTTTGAAACAGCCAGCATTGTGCCCAAGACCCTGGGCCTGATGTCGCCCCGGCTCAGTCGTTGCGACGGATGAAGTCCAGCACGGCATCGAGTTGAGCAGGCACATTGAGCGCCGGCGCATGGCCGCAACCCGGGACCTCGATCACCTGCAGCCTGCCCTGGCTACCTGGCCCTCGCGTGCGCATGTGCTCCACCGTCTCGGGCAGCACGAGATCCGATTCGGCCCCGCGCAACAAGAGCATCGGGATGTCGATCTGGTCGTAGTGCTCCCACAACAGGTAGTCGTCCGGGTGGTGAACGAACTGCTGCACCATCGCCGGGTCGTAGTGCGGGGTCACCCGGCCGTCGGGCAGGCGGCGCGTCGACGTCTCGGTCAGGCGGCGCCACTGCGCGTCGCTGAGCCAGCCAAAGGGCTTGTAGGCCTGGCGAAAAAACGCTTCCAGTTCGCAGACCGTCTCGAAAGCCGGCGGGTTGCCGGCATAGGCACGGATGCGTGCGATGGCTGCATCGGCCAGCTGCGGCGCATTGTCATTGAGCACCAGGCTGCGGATGCGGGCCTTGAGTTGCGGCTGCAGGCACCCTGCGGCGCACACCGTGCCGATGGCCCCGCCCATGGAGGTGCCCACCCAATGCGCCGAAGCAATGCCCAGTTGCTCGAACAGATCGGCCGCCAGGCGCGCGTAGAAGGCCAGCTTGTATTCCTGCTGCGGCTGCGGACTCCACTGGCTCAGGCCGCGGCCCAGGGTGTCGGGACAGATGACGCGGTAACCCTGGGCGCTCAGGTGCCCGGCCAGCTCGTCCATGTCGCGTCCGGTGCGCGCCAGGCCATGCCAGGCGATCACGGTCTTGTGATGGTCAGCGCCCCACTCCATGCAGTGAATCTCGCGCCCCGCCAAACTCAGGTAAGTCGACCGGGGAGTCATCGTGCAGCCCCCATGGCCATCCGACGGGCAGAGGCCGCCCGCAAGCGTCCCACGACCCCGGTGGGGAAGTAATAGACCGACAAGACAAAAAGCAGACCGAGCCAGAGCAACCAGCGGTCGGGTGAAAGCAAGGCGGCCAGCAGCGGCCAGCCGGCGGCGGCCTCACTGCCCAGACGCAGGAGGTCCTGCAGATAACTCTGCGCCACCACGAACAGCGCCGCGCCGATGGCCGCGCCGTAGATCGTGCCCATGCCGCCGATGACCACGATCAGCAGCACGTCCATCATGATCTCGAAGGAGAGCGAGGTGTCCGGCCCGTTGTAGCGCAGCCAGAGCGCCAGCATGGCGCCAGCCAGGCAGGCGAACAGGGCCGACAGCACGCTGGAGAGCGTGCGGTAGACCACCACGCGGTAGCCCAGGGCCTCGGCCCGGAATTCGTTCTCGCGGATGGCCTGCAGCACGCGTCCGAAAGGCGAATTGACGATGCGCAGCAGGGCCAGCAGCAGCAGCAGGGCTACGACAAAAAGCAGGTAGTAGGAAATCAGCTTGCCGTCGATCATGGTGCCCAGCACCGGTTCCTCGAACAACTCGAAGCTGGGCGAGAGCAGCGCCGGCAGCTTGAAGCTCAGGCCGTCTTCGCCGCCGGTGAACTCCGAGAGCTGCGAGGCCAGGGTCTGGAAGGCCGAAGCCACGGCCAGCGTGATCATGGCAAAGAAGATCGCCCGCACCCGCAGCGAGAACAGGCCGATGGCCAGCGCCAGCAGCAGCGACAGCGCCAGGGCGGCCGCCAGCCCCACGGCCAGTGCCGTCCAGGTCGGCCCCAGATGCGTGGTGGCGATGGCGATGCCGTAGGCGCCGATGCCGAAGAACATGGTGTGGGCGAAGCTGACGATGCCGGTGTAACCCAGCAGCAGGTCGAAGCTGGCCACCAGCACCAGGAAGATCAGGATCTTGGCCGCCACGTTGAGCGCCTTGACACCCGGCACGATAAAGGGCGCTGCGGCCAGGGCCAGCAGGAGCAGGACCAGCAGCACGGTCAGGATGCGGCTGCGCGGCAGGTCGTTGGAGATGAGACGGGCAAACATGCTTCGCTCCGTTCAGCGGTTGGCGACCGGATAAACACCCTGGGGCCGCCACAGCAGGATGGCCACCATCAGCGCGATGTTGGAAAACAGCGCCACCTTGGGCACCAGGAAGCCGGTGTAGTTGGCCATCAGGCCCACCAGCAGCGCGCCGATCAGGGCGCCCGTCGTGGAGCCCAGGCCGCCGATGATGATGACGATGAAGATCAGCACATTGACCTGCGCACCCATCTGCGGCACCACGTTCTGCTGGTACAGGCCCCACATCACACCGCCCAGGCCGGCCAGTGCGCTGCCCATGACAAAGACGCCCACAAAGAGCCGGCGGATGCGGTAGCCCAGGGCCTCGACCATCTCGCGGTCCTGAACACCGGCGCGGATCAGCAGGCCGATCTTGGTGCGCGACAGCGTCCAGGCCTGGGCGGCGAACACGGCCAGGCCGACCACCACGGCGATCAGGCGGTATTTTTCGACCGAGGCATCGCCCAGCAGCACGGCGCCGCGCATGCCCTCGGGCAGCGGCAGCGCGATCTGCAGCGGCCCCCAGATCACCTTGATCAGCTCCTCGCCGATGATCATGCCGCCCATGGTGATGAGGATCTGCTTGAGGTGCTGGCCGTAGACCGGCCGCACGATGAAGCGCTCGAACGCCAGGCCGATGGCACCGGCCACGAGCATGGCCACCACCATGGCCGGCAGCACGGCCAGCAGGTTGCGCCACAGTTCCTGTGAGCCGGTCCAGTCGCCCATCATTCCCAACACGCTGGTGGCCACGAAGGCGCCCAGCGCAATGAAGACGCCATGGCCGAAGTTGAGCACGTCCATCAGGCCAAACACCAGCGTCAGGCCCGAGGCGATGATGAAGACGATCATGCCCATGGCCAGGCCGGCCACGGTGAGCGTAAGCCACGTGGAGCCCGAGCCGATCAGGGGCAGTGCGGCCAGCGCCAGCACAGGCACCAACAGCAGCGGCTTGTAATCGAAATCCTTGTTCATGCTCATAGGGCCAGCCCCAGCAGCGCGTGCTGCAGTTCCTCGTCGCCGGCCAGCGCCTGCATGCTGCCGGCATGGACCACGCGGCCGTTGTCCATCACGGCTACGCTGTCCCCCAGCTGTTTGGCGAAGTTGATGTTCTGCTCCACCAGCAGGATGGTCACGCCGCTGGCCTTGAGCTGCTGGAAGGCCGAGATCATGTTGGCAACCATCACGGGCGCCAGGCCCTTGCTGGGTTCGTCCACGATGAGCAGGCGGCGCGGTTCGACGATGGCGCGCGAGACCGCCAGCATCTGCTTCTGCCCGCCCGAGAGCTTGCCGGCGGGATGGTTCCAGAACTTCTCCACCGCGGGGAAGAGCTGGAAGATCCACTGCAGGCGGGCTTCGTCCATGTCGCCGGCACGACGTGCCTGGCGCGCGGCCAGCAGCATGTTTTCTTTCACCGTGAGGTCGGCGAAGATGCCCATGTTCTCGGGCACGTAGGCAATGTCCAGCGCCGCGATCGCCGGTGTCGGCAGGGCCGTGATGTCCTGGCCGTCGAAGGTGATGCGGCCGGCCGAGGCGCGCCACAAGCCCATGATGGTGCGCAGCGTGGTGGTCTTGCCCGCGCCGTTGCGGCCCAGCAGCAGGGTGAGCTGGCCGCGCGGCACCTGCAGGTCCACACCATGCAGGATGTGATAGGCCGCGATGTGCGTGTGTACGCCCTCGAGTTTCAGCAGGATGTCGCTCATGCGGGCTCCTTCGCCACACCCAGATAGGCTTCCTGCACGACGGGCGAAGCGATCACCTCCGCCGGCTCACCATCGGCCACCAGCGTGCCGTTGTGCAGCACGATGATGCGGTCGGCCAGTTCACGCACCACGTCCATCTTGTGCTCGACCAGCAGGATGGTCTTGCTCTTGTCCTGCTTCAACTTGCGTATCAGATTGAGGATCACCGGCGCCTCGTCGTGGCTCATGCCGGCCGTGGGTTCGTCGAACATGTAGACCTGCGGATCCAGCGCCATCAGCAGCGCCACTTCCAGCTTGCGCTGATCCCCATGCGGCAGGCTGGCCACCGGGGCGTCCTGCTGCTGTGCCATGGCCACCGATTCAAGAATCTCGTGCGCACGTGCCGTCAGGCGCGCGTGGTCGCTCCAGATGCTCCAGAGGTTGAGGCCACGGCGGTGCGGCCCGCCGAGCGTGGCCTGCACGGCCAGGCGCACGTTCTCCAGCACGCTGAGGTTGGGAAACAGATTGGTCAGCTGGAAAGCCCGGCCCAGCCCCGCGCGCGTGCGCGCCGACGCCGACAGGGCCGACACGTCCCGCCCACCCAGCAACACCGCGCCCTCGGAAGCCGTCAACTGCCCCGAGATCAGGTTGAAATAGGTGGTCTTGCCCGCCCCGTTGGGACCGACGATGGCCGTGAGCGTGCCCGGCTCGAAGCGGCACGAAACGGCGTTGACCGCCACGTGGCCGCCGAAGCGGATCGTGAGATTTCTGGTTTCCAGCATGTCCAGGGAGAAGTACTGAGGGTGGGAGCGGCGTAGCGAGCGCGCCGAGGGCAAGGCGCACAGCGCGCAGAAACCGGAACGTACTTGCGGTACGTGAGGATTTCGAGCACTGCGCAACGCCGCCATCGGCGCGCGCAGTAGCCGAGCACACCCTCAGCGGTTGCGGATGGGGATGTTCATCTCTTCTGCCTTGATCTCGCGCACGAGTTCAGGCACGCCCCAGTTGAACGCCGGGTCCACCTTGATCTTGAAGTGGTACATGCTCTGCATGGCCTGGTGGTCTTCCTTGCGGAAGGTCATCTTGCCCTTGGGCGTGTCGAAGCTCATGCCTTCCATGGTCTTGATCAGCGTGTTGGTCGCCGTGTCGCCATTGGTCTTCTTGAGGGCCGTGACCACGGCCATGGCCGCGCTGAAACCGCCGGCCGTGAAGAAGTCCGGTGGCGCCTTGAACTGCTTGTAATGCTGGGCCACCAGGGCCTCGTTGATCGGGTTCTTGGGCATGCCGAAGTAGTAGTAGGCCGCGCCTTCCATGCCCGGGAACTGCTTGTAGGCCACCATGGCCGGCAGGATGTTGCCGCCGGTGGCGATCTCGATACCGTGGCGCTTGAGGTCCATGTCGGCAATCTTGAAGGGGTTGCCACCAGCCCAGATGATGAAGATCACCTTGCGGCCCGGCAGGCCCTTGAGCTTGTCGATCATGCGCTGGCCGCCGGCGGTGAAGTCGGTGGTGGCCGGGGGCAGGTACTCCTCGTGCACCAGCTTGGCTTTCTTGAGCGCCTCGCGGAAGGCCTTGACGCCGTCCTTGCCGAAGGCGGAGTCCTGCGCCATGGTCACGATGCTGATGCCTTCCTTGTCCATGGCCACGGCATTGGCGATGGCGTCCTGGCTGCTGTTGCGGCCGGTGCGGAAGATGTACTTGTTCCACTTGTCGCCGGTGATGGAGTCGGCCACGGCCGGCTCGACCAGCAGGATCTTCTTGTATTCCTCGGCCACAGGCAACATGGCCAGGGCCACGGGCGAAGCGGTGGGGCCGACGGCCAGGTCCACCTTGTCGTCGCCATAGGCGGCGGCCAGCAGGCTCTTGCCCAGGTCGGGCTTGCCCTGGTCGTCCTTCTCCATCACCACGATCTTGCGGCCGGCCACCTGCATGGTGCCGCCGGTGGCGTAGTCCAGGCCCATCATGAAGCCGGTCTGTGTCTGCTTGCCATAGGCTTCGAGTGGACCGGTCTTGCTGTAGATGTGGGCGATGCGGATGTCCTTGCCCTGGGCGTGGACGCCTGCCGCCAGGACGGCGGTAATCAGGGCGGCGCCGATCAGGCCGCTGCGGATGATCCAGAAACGACGTTGCATACAGGTCTCCTCATGTAAATGTTATGGATACATATCTGCAGATACCGTGCCACATCGCAAGCCATTGATTCCAATGGACTTTATTTTCAGATGCCAATGAATTGACTGAATATCATACAAATAAATGTCTGAAATTAATACACATGTCTTAGTTCAAGACATTTGCATCCAGCCGCTCATAAAGCGTGGCCCGCGAGATGCCCAGCATCCGGGCTGCGGCGACCTTGTTGCCGCCACAGGCCGTCAAGGCGGTAGCGATGGCCGAGCGCTCGAGTTCGGCCACCTGCTCAGCGAGTGGCCGCACCCCGCCCTCCGGCGCGACACGGGCCGGTGCCGCGGCAGACAGTGGCGCTTCCAGCTGTTCGATACCGGTTTCCCGCAGCACCCGCGTGATCCGTTCGCCGTCGATCCGGCTTGAGTCTCCCAGCAAGGCGGCCTGTTCCAGCACATTGCGCAGTTCGCGCACATTGCCGCGCCAGAGCTGGGCCGCCAGCAGGTCCATGGCCTCGGGCGTGTACTCGGGTTGCGGCAGCCCGCTGCGCTGGGCCAGTTCCTCGCCCAGGGCCTCGACCAGCGCCGGGATGTCGGAGCGCCGCTCACGCAGGGGCGGCACGCGGATGGGCAGCACATTGAGGCGGTAATACAGGTCTTCGCGGAACTTGCCCTCGCGCACCAGGCGCACCAGGTCGCGCGAGGTGGCGGCAATCACCTTGGCCTCGAAACGCAGCAGCCGGTTGGAGCCCAGGGGTTCGAACTCGCCTTCCTGCAGGGCACGCAGCAGCTTGGCCTGCAGGCCCGGCGGCATGTCACCGATTTCGTCCAGGAACAGCGTGCCGCCGTCGGCCAGCTTGAGCTTGCCGTCGCGCCCCTTGCGCTCGGCCCCGGTGTAGGCGCCGGGTGCCACACCGAAGAACTCGGCCTCCAGCAAGGTGTCGGGCACGGCGGCAATGTTGACGGTGACGAAGGGGCCATTGGGATGCGAGGACACGGCATGGATGGCATGCGCCAGCAGCTCCTTGCCGCTGCCGGTCTCGCCCAGCAGCAGCACCGGGCTGCCCGACTGCGCGGCGCGGCGCGCCAGACGCTTGAGCTCCACCACGGCCGGACTGCCCCCCACGAAGCTGGCAAAGGTGTACTTGGCGCGGCGCTGGCCGCTGCTGCGCTGGCTGGCCAGTTCGCGCCTTGCCTCATCCAGTTCACGCTGCAGGGCGGCGAACTTGTTGATGAGCGGCTGCAGATTGGTTTCGGGGTGATCGAACAGCACGATGCCCAGGGCACCGATGACTTCCCCTGAACTGTCGCGCAGCGGAATACGGCTGACCCCGAAGGTGCCGGCCCGGTTGCTCAGCAGGTCGATCAGGATGGGCTTGCCGGTTTCCAGCACATGGTGCAGCTGCGTGTTGTGGACCACGCTGGACACCGGGTGGCCGACGAAATCCTCGACCCGCGCATATCCCAACGCCGGCAGGAAGCGCTTGTATTGCTCGTTGATCCAGACCACCTTGCCCTGGCGGTCCACCAGCAGCATGCCTTCGCTGGCATTGGCAAACAGGTCGAACATGGAGCGGGCAGCCAGCTCCAGGATGCTCTGGGCATCGCGCGGCAGGACGTCCGTTTTTTCCATGCGGCGATGGTACAGTGACCCGCATGTTCCGCCCTCCCCGCTTTCCCTGATGGACGCCCTGCGCATCGACAAATGGCTGTGGACGGCCCGTTTCTACAAGACGCGCTCGCTGGCCGTGGAGGAGATCGCCAAGGGCCGGGTGCTGGTCAACGAGCAGACGGTCAAGCCAGCGCGCGAGGTACGGTCCGGCGATCTGGTCACCCTGCGCCAGGGCCCTGTCACACGCATCGTGACTGTCCGGGGTCTGAGCGGGCAACGTGGGCCGGCACCGGTCGCGCAACAACTCTATGAGGAAACCGAGGCCAGCCGTTTGGCGCGTGAAGCTGCGGTCGAACAGCGGCGACTGGCGGCCGAACCGGCGCTCAGCATCGAGCAGGGAAGGCCGACCAAGCGGGATCGGCGGCAGATCGAGAAGGCCGGCTGGAACGAGCGGTGGAGTGCTTCCACTGACTCCTGAGCGCTGCGTTTGTGCGATGCGGTTGGCGCCAAGGGATTGCTCGAAATTCGTCTGACGCGAATTTCTCGGGGCTGCGCGCGTCCGAAAACAGTCCCCCGGACTGTTTTCGAGCGAACCAGAGTGTTCTCACCCTCCCGTCTCCGCCAAAAGCAAAGCCCCGCACTAGGCGGGGCTTTTCTTTTGGCGGAGACGGAGGGATTCGAACCCTCGATGAGGCTCTACACCCCATACTCCCTTAGCAGGGGAGCACCTTCGGCCACTCGGTCACGTCTCCAAAAGGTAGCGGGATTATCGCATGAATCCCGCCTGTGATCAGCGCGATTTCAGGCCGCAGGCTGGTCCAGGTCGAAGGCCTTGTGCAGGGCGCGCACGGCCAGCTCCATATACTTCTCGTCGATCACGACGGAGGTCTTGATCTCGCTGGTGGAAATCATCTGGATATTGATGCCCTCCTCGCTCAGCGAGCGGAACATCTTGCTGGCGATGCCGACGTGGCTACGCATGCCGATGCCAACGATGCTGACCTTGCATATCTTGGTGTCACCCAGTACTTCCTGCGCACCCAGCGCGGGCACGACCTTGTCCTTGAGCAGGTCCATGGCACGCGCGTAGTCGTTGCGGTTGACGGTGAAACTGAAGTCGGTCTTGCCATCCTTGCTGATGTTCTGGATGATCATGTCGACTTCGATATTGGCGTCAGCCACGGCGCCCAGGATCTGGTAGGCGATGCCCGGCTTGTCGGGTACGCCGACCACGGAGATCTTGGCTTCGTCGCGGTTGAATGCAATGCCGGAAACAATGGCTTGTTCCATTTTCTCGTCTTCCTCAAAGGTGATCAGGGTGCCGGACTTGGCTTCCTCGTTGATGTCGATGTCCCAGGGCGTGAAACTGGAAAGCACGCGCAGCGGCACCTTGTATTTGCCGGCGAATTCCACGGAGCGGATCTGCAGCACCTTGGAGCCCATGGAGGCCATCTCGAGCATCTCTTCGAAGCTCACGGTATGCAAACGGCGCGCCTCGGGCACGACACGCGGATCGGTGGTGTAGACGCCATCGACGTCGGTGTAGATCAGACACTCGTCAGCCTTCATGGCCGCCGCCACGGCCACGGCCGAGGTGTCCGAGCCGCCACGACCCAGCGTGGTGATGTGGCCCTGCTCGTCGATGCCCTGGAAACCGGTGACGATCACAACTTTTCCCTGGGCCAGATCGGCGCGCACACGCTGGTCGTCGATGGATTCGATGCGGGCCTTGGTGTAGGCACTGTTGGTCTTGATCGGCACCTGCCAGCCGGCATAACTCACCGAGGCCATGCCTTCGGCTTGCAAGGCGATGGCCAGCAGCGCGCTGGAGGCCTGCTCGCCGGTGGCGGCCAGCATGTCGAGCTCGCGGTTGGTGGCCTCATTGGACTTTGCGGGCGCGAGCTCCTTGGCCAGGCCGAGCAGGCGGTTGGTTTCGCCGCTCATGGCCGAGGGCACCACCACCATCTGGTGGCCGGCGCGGGCCCACTTGGCGACGCGCTTGGCGACATTGCGGATGCGCTCGGTCGAGCCCATGGACGTGCCGCCGTACTTGTGAACGATCAGTGCCATTGAAATATCTGGATTGGATGGCTGGCCCCGCCTGGATGGCGAAGCGCCGGTATCTACAAGGGTGAGTGACCTGCCGCCGCGGCAATGCCGCCAGGGGCAAAACCTAGGGATTGTACCAAGTCAGCACGAGCCCCCGCCGCTCCACAAAGCCGCTCCCGACCTTCAGATGGATGCGGTGGCCGCGCGTGGTGCAGGCCCCCACCTGGTCCAGCAACTCCTGCAACTGCGCCGCGCTGGGGGCCGTGGCATGGGTACCGCGCAGCCAGGCGCGCAGCACGTTGGCTTGGCGCTCCCGGGACAGCTGCTGCAAGGCCTGGATCTGCGGTGGTGCCCCCACACGCACCAGGTCCTCGGCTGCCAGTTCGTCCAGCAGGCGCTGGGCCTGCGCCGCATGGGCGGCACTGCGGGCAAAGGTATCGCGAAACTGCGGAAAGGCTGCCTCCAGCGCCGGCAACAGGCGGGAACGGATGCGGTTGCGTGTGTACTGCTCGTCGGCATTGGTCGGATCCTCGACCCAGCAGGCGCCCCGCTCGCGCAAGCCCAGGCGCAACTCGGCCCCACTCACCTCCAGCAGGGGACGGTAGTAATAGATGCCATCACGTTCCCACTGCACCGGCATGGCGCTCAGGCCCGGCAGGCCGGCCCCACGGCTCAGGGCCAGCAGCAGCGTCTCGACCTGGTCGTCGGCATGCTGGGCCAGGGCGATGTGCCGGATCGGCGGATCGTGTGCCTCGGCACACTGGCGCAAGGCGGCGTAGCGGGCACTACGGGCGGCTTCTTCGGGGCTCTGGCCGGGCGCATGGCGGGCATCGACGCGTTGCACCTGCAAGGGCACGCCCAGACGGGCGCAGACCTCGCGGCAATGCGACTCGAAACCGTCGGCTGCTGCCTGCAGGCCGTGATGGATGTGGATGGCGCTGACCTGGCCCGGCCAGCGCTCGGCACAGGCCAGCAGCAACGCGGTGGAATCGGCACCGCCGCTGTAGGCCACCGCCAGGGGCAAGCCGGGCTGGAAATCCTGCAGGGCCTGCGCCAGTGTGCGGGTCACTGGGGTACCTTCGTGCTGCGCACTGCGGCGCGAGCATCTTGGGAGCGGCCCGGCGGAGCTCTTCGCCGCGCCTGGGGCTTATTTGCCGCTGGTCTTGGTGTCGGTGTAGCGGCCATAGCTCTGCAGACGCTCATAACGGCGCTCCAGCAGCTCCTTGACCTTGAGGTCGGCCACCTGGCGGTAGGCATCGCCCAGGGCGCGCTTGAGAAAGGCTGCCATCTGCTTGGGGTCGCGGTGCGCGCCACCCACCGGCTCGTTGACGATCTTGTCGACCAGGCCCAGGGCCTTGAGGCGATGCGCCGTGATGCCCAGGGCCTCGGCTGCGTCCTGTGCGCGCTCGGCGGTTTTCCAGAGGATGGAGGCGCAGCCCTCGGGGCTGATCACCGAGTAGACCGAATACTGCAGCATCAGCACCTGGTCACCCACCGAGATCGCCAGCGCGCCACCGGAGCCGCCCTCACCAATGATGGTGGTGATGATGGGCACTTCCAGCTGCGCCATCTCGAAGATGTTGCGACCGATCGCCTCGGACTGGCCGCGCTCCTCGGCATCGATGCCGGGGTAGGCGCCGGGTGTATCGACAAAGGTGAAGACCGGCAGGCCGAACTTCTCGGCCGTTTTCATCAGGCGCAGGGCCTTGCGGTAGCCCTCGGGCTTGCTCATGCCGAAATTGCGCAGGCCGCGCTCCTTGGTGTCACGGCCCTTCTGCTGGCCAAGCACCATGCAGGCCGTGCCGTTGAAACGCGCCAGGCCGCCCACGATACTCAGGTCATCAGAAAAGTGGCGGTCACCGTGCATCTCGACGAAGTCGGTGAACAGCTCGTTGACGTAATCGAGCGTGTAAGGACGCTCGGGATGACGGGCGATCTTGGTGATCTGCCAGGGATTGAGGTCACTGTAGACGTCCTTGGTCAGCTGCTGGCTCTTCTTGCTGAGCTGATCGATCTCCTCGCTGATGTCGACGGCGGATTCGGTCTGCACATAACGCAGCTCTTCGATCTTGGCCTCGAGCTCGGCGATCGGCTGTTCGAAATCGAGAAATGTCTTCTTGGCCATGGAGAAACTCCTTGTTTTATGTGCCCGCTCCCAAAGCCCGGGCCCCAAACGTCAATACTCGACCGGTACCGGATCGAGCGAGCGCCAAATATACCAAGTTGCGACGCTGCAAAACGGTGCCCAGGCGGCCGCCACTTCGCGGGCGTCACTGCGGCTGACGGACTCACCGGAGAAATAGCTGCGACTGATGCCGTTGATCAACCCCACATCGTCCAGGGGCAACACGTTGGGACGCATCAGATGAAAGATCAAAAACATCTCGGCCGTCCAGCGGCCGATGCCACGGATGCCCACCAGTTCGGTGATGATGGCCTCGTCGTCCATGTCCTTCCAGGCCGGCGCACGGATGGCGCCGCTGTCGAAATGCAGGGCCAGGTCCACCAGGTACTCGACCTTGCGCGCGCTCAGGCCCGCAGCGCGCATGTCGTCCACCTTGAGCTTGAGCACATTGGCCGCCGTCATGCGCTTGGGCAGTTCTGCAAAACGGTCCCAGACGGTCTGCGCCGCCTTGACCGAGATCTGCTGGCCCACGATGCTGCGTGCCAGCGTGGTGAAGGCGTCGCCCCGGGTCTGCAGGCAGGCGTCGCCGTGCTGCGGGATCAGGCGCTTCATCACCCGGTCTTTTTTCATCAGGTGCTTGCAGGCCTCTTCCCAGTAGTCGGGCGTGTACACCTTGGGTGCCAGGGCCGGGCTCACTGGGCTGCCTCCCAGGTGGTGCCGGCGGGCGAGTCCTTGAGCACGATGCCCTGCTCCAGCAATGCTTTGCGGATGCGGTCGGCCTCGGCGAAGTTTTTGGCGGCCTTGGCCGCGGCGCGCTGCCCGATCAGCACCTGGATCGAGGCCTCGTCCAGCGCGGAGCCTGCCTTCAGAAAGGCCTCAGGATCATCCTGCAGCAAACCCAGACAGCCGCCCAGGGCCTTGAGCAGGCCGGCCAGTTGCGCCGAGCCCGTCTTGTTGACCTCGGTCGCCAATTCGAACAGCACGGCTACCGCCTCGGGCGTACCGAAGTCCTCGTCCATGGCGGTCTTGAAGCGCGCCGCATGGGCGTCGAGCCAGTCGATCGCCACGGTCGCGGGCTTCACCGCGTGCAAGGCCGTGTACAGACGCTTGAGCGCGCCGCGCGCATCGTCCAGATGCGCGTCGCTGTAGTTCAGCGGGCTGCGGTAATGCGCGCGGATGATGAAAAAGCGCACCGTCTCCGGGTCGTACCTGGACAGGATCTCGCGGATGGTGAAGAAATTGCCCAGGGACTTGGACATCTTCTCGTTGTCCACCCGCACGAAGCCGTTGTGCATCCAGTAACGGGCCAGCGGCTTGCCGGTGGCGCCTTCGCTCTGCGCGATCTCGTTCTCGTGGTGAGGGAACTGCAGGTCGGCGCCACCGCCGTGGATGTCGAAGGTCTCGCCCAGCATCTCGCAGCTCATGGCCGAGCACTCGATGTGCCAGCCCGGGCGGCCCGGGCCGTAGGCGCTGTCCCACTTGGCTTCAGCCGGCTCGTTGGGTTTGGCTGATTTCCACAGGACAAAATCCAAGGGATCGTCCTTGCCGTCCAGCACCGCCACGCGCTCGCCGGCGCGCAACTCGTCCAGCGACTTGCCCGAGAGCTTGCCGTAGCCCACGAACTTGCGCACGGCATAGTTCACGTCGCCATTGCCGGCGCGGTAGGCCAGGCCCTTTTGCTCCAGGGTGCCGATCAGGCCGAGCATCTGCGGCACGTACTCGGTGGCACGCGGCTCGTGCGTGGGGCGCTCGATGCCCAGGGCATCGGCGTCCTGGTGCAGGGCCTCGACCATGCGGTCGGTCAGGGAACGGATGGTTTCACCGTTCTCCAGCGCGCGCTTAATGATCTTGTCGTCGATGTCGGTGACGTTGCGCACATAGGTCACACGCAGACCACTGGCCCTGAGCCAGCGTTGCACCACGTCGAAAGCCACCATGGCACGGGCGTGACCCAGGTGGCACAGGTCGTAGACCGTCATGCCGCAGACGTACATGCGGACATGGCCGGTTTCCAGCGGGATAAAAGGCTCCAGCGCACGCGACAGCGTGTTGTATATGCGCAGACTCATGGATCAATCAGAAACCGTCGCGCAAGGGCAGGCGCGCCGGCGGAGAACTAGGACGGGGGCTACAATCGAACGCAGTATAAAGCCCCGGCCAACCTCCCTGGACCGGGTATGCCCCACCCCTAGCACAGCCCTCATGAAGCCCGGTCGCGCCCACCTTCTTGCATTGCTACGCCTGCTCGCGATAAGCGCCAGCCTGGGTTCTGGCATGGCCGTGGCCGACGACTACAGCGATGTCGGCCAGATGCTGCGCGCCGGTCGACTGGCCGAGGCCCAGGCCCGGGTCGACCGCGCCCTGGCCGCCAAGCCGCGCGACCCCCAGATGCGTTATTTCAAGGGTGTCATCCAGCGCGAATCGGGCCAGACGGCTGAAGCGCTGGCCACCTTCACCAAGTTGACCGAGGACTACCCGGAACTGCCCGAGCCTTACAACAGCCTGGCCGTCATCCACGCCGCGCAGGGCGATTTCGACAGGGCTCGTATCGCACTCGAGATGGCGATCCGCGCCAATCCCGGCTATGCCACAGCCCATGAAAACCTGGGGGATATCCATGCGCGGCTGGCCCAGCAGGCCTACTGCAAGGCACTGCAGCTCGATGCCACCAACAGCGGCCTGAAAGCCAGGCTGGCAGCCCAGGGCGCCAGCTGTCCGTGATCCGCTGCTCTCACCGGCTGCAAGCGGTCCTGCTGTCTGCCATCATTCGGGACCTGTCCCCCTACAATTCGTCCAGTTCATGAAGCTAGGTCGTGCCCACTCCTCCATTCTGCTGCTGGTTCGCCTGCTGGCCCTGGCCATCAGCCTGACCCTGGGTACAGCGCACGCCGACGACTACAGTGACGTCGCCCAGCTGCTGCGCGAGGGCAAACTGGTCGAAGCCCAGACCCGGGTCGACCGTCATCTCGCCGCCAAGCCACGCGACCCCCAGATGCGCCTTTTCAAGGGCGTGATCCAGCGTGAAACGGGCCGCCCGGCCGATGCCCTCACCACCTTCACGCGGCTCAGCGAAGACCACCCCGAGCTGCCCGAGCCCTACAACAATCTGGCGGTCATCCATGCCGCCCAGGGGCAATACGACAAGGCCCGTGTCGCGCTGGAAAAGGCCTTGCGCACCAATCCGAGCTACGCCACGGCGCACGAGAACCTCGCTGACGTCTACGCCCGCCTGGCCAGCCAGGCCTACAGCAAGGCCCTGCAGCTCGATGGCAGCCCCCAGCCCGGCCCGGCCCGCCTGGCCCTGATCCGGGAACTCTCCCCCGCACCCGCCAGCCAGGCGCGGCCGGTGCTGGCAGCCGCCCCCAGCACACCCGCGATCAAGCCCGTCGCGCCGGCGCCGACCAAGCCCGCCGTCGTGGCCGCCGCACCCGCCCCGGCCAAACCCGCGGCCGCAACGGCAGCAGTGCCAGCACCTCCTGCCACGCCACCTCAGCCCCCAATTGCCGCGGACAGCAACCGCGACGTGGAACTGGCCGTGCGCGCCTGGGCCCGCGCCTGGACCGACAAGAACATGACCCAGTATCTTGCGGCCTACGACAAGAGCTTCGAAACGCCTGGTCAGCAAAGCCGCAGCGCCTGGGAACAGGACCGCAGACTGCGCATTACTGGCAAGTCGCGCATTTCGGTCAACCTGCTGGAGTTGCAAATCACTGTCAAAGGCAACCGCGCCGTGGCAAAATTCCGCCAGGACTACAAGGCCGACGCTCTGGCGGTATTGAGCCGCAAGACGCTCGAACTGGTCCGGGCGGGCGACCGCTGGCTGATCGTCAAGGAATCCAGCGGCGGCTGAGAACCTGACGTGCAGGCCTTGCGTCACCGCGCTGGACACATTCCGTACTGACATGAAACTAGGCTCCCGCCCTCTTCTGCTGCTCCTGGGTACCACCATCGTCCTCGTGGCGCTTGCCAGCGACCGTGGCGAACAGGCGCGTGGCGAGACCGTGGCGATGGCTGCGCCACAGATGCCCATGCAAGCAGCGCTCATGCAGTCATCTGCGTCTGGTGCTGGTCAGGTCAATGGTGCGGCCGAGGCTCGCCTGATCGAGATCTACCGACTGACCGGCGCCGGCTACACGCGGGATGCCCTGGAGCGCGCCGAAAGCCTGGTGCGCGACCATCCGAACTTCCAGTTGGCCCAACTGGTCTACGGCGACCTGCTGACGACCCAGGCCCGACCCGTGCGCGATTTTGGGGATGTGCCTGCGGCCCTGGCCGGTGGCAGCGCTGGCACCACCCTGAGCGAGTTACGCCACGAATCACAGATGCGCATCAAGGCCTTGCGCGAACGGCCGCCCGTCGGCGCCATCCCCTCGCAGTTCCTGGCCCTGTCGCCGCGCAACCGCCACGCCATCGCCATCGATGCCTCGCGCTCCCGCCTGTACCTCTTCGAGAACACTCCGCAGCAACTCAAGCTGGTGGCCGATTTCTACATCTCGGTCGGCAAGTCGGGCATCGAAAAGATGGTCGAAGGCGATGCCCGCACTCCGCTGGGTGTGTACTTCATCATCAGCAATCTCGACCCCAAGTCATTGAGCGACTTCTACGGTTCGGGGGCGCTCCCAATCAACTACCCCAACGTCCTCGACAGCAAGCGCGGCAAGACCGGTCGTGGCATCTGGTTGCACGGCACGCCGCCCAACCAGTTCTCACGCGCCCCCCTGGCCTCCGACGGCTGCGTGGTCCTGTCCAACCCTGATCTGGCGTTTCTCAGCCGAACGGTCGAGATCCGCACCACGCCGGTCGTCATCTCGCCAAGGCTGGAATGGGTCGCCCCCCACAGTGTGCAGGCCCAGCGCAAGCCCTTCGAAGACGTTCTGGACGCCTGGCGCAGTGCCAAATCCCGCGGCGACGTGGATCAGCTGCTGAGCTTCTACACGCCCGACTTCAAGAGCTACGACAAATCCCTGGCCGAATGGGTGCCAGCGCTGCGCAGCGAGGTCGACAAGGCCCGCGGCAAACCCATCCAGCTCAAGGACCTGTCCTACCTGCGCTGGACCGACGCCACCGACACCATGGTCGTGACCTTTGGTGAAGTCGCCGACGGCGAGCGCAGCGGACCCACCAAACGCCAGTACTGGGTACGCCAGGGCAGCGAATGGAAAATTTTCTTTGAAGGAATCATTGGATGAGTCTGACTTTTTTCTCCGGGCTGCGCCGTGGCCTGCTGCTGGCCGGCGCCTGTCTGCTGTTCACCAGTGCGGTACAGGCACAGGCCAAATCGCCGCGCGTCAAGCTGGCCACCAGCGCTGGCGACATCGTGATCGAACTGGATGCCGCCAAAGCGCCCAAAACCGTCGAGAACTTCCTGGCCTACGTGCGCAAAGGCCACTACAAGGGCACGATTTTTCACCGCGTCATCCCCGGCTTCATGGTCCAGGGCGGGGGCTTTGATGCCGCCATGGCACAGAAGCCCACCGAGAAGCCGATCGAGAACGAAGCCAACAACGGCCTGAAGAACGACAAGTACACCCTGGCCATGGCGCGCACGCCGCATCCGCATTCGGCGTCCGCGCAGTTCTTCATCAACGTCGCTGACAACGCCTTCCTCAACCACACGGCGCCCACCCAGCAAGGCTGGGGCTATGCCGTGTTCGGCAAGGTCGTTGAAGGCATGGATGTCGTCGACAAGATCAGCGCCGTGCCCACCGGCGACAAAGGCATGCACCAGAACGTGCCCCAGACCCCCATCACCATCAACGCGGCCACCGTGCTGCCCTGAGATCCACCATGAGCAATCCCCACGTCGAACTCCACATCGCCGGCCTCGGCACCATCAAGATCGAACTCGACGCCGCCAAGGCGCCCAACAGCGTGGCCAACTTCCTGGCCTACGTGAACAAGGGCCACTATGACGGCACGGTGTTCCATCGTGTCATCCCCGGCTTCATGATCCAGGGCGGCGGCTTCGAACCCGGCATGACCCAGAAGGCCACGGACAAGCCGATCGACAACGAAGCCAACAACGGCCTGAAGAACACCAAGTACACCCTGGCCATGGCGCGCACCAATGATCCGCACTCGGCCACGGCGCAGTTCTTCATCAACATCGCCGACAACGGCTTCCTCAACCACACCGCCCCCTCGGCCCAGGGCTGGGGCTACGCCGTGTTTGGCAAGGTGGTGGCCGGCACCGATGTGGTGGACAAGATCGCCGCCGTCAAGACCGGCCAAAAAGGCTTCCATGGCGACGTCCCCAAGGACGACGTGGTGATCGAGAAGGCCGTCGCGCTCTGATCGCGGGCCCCATGACCCCGACCACCCCCCGGTTCGCCGAGCTGCACGCACCGGCGCACTGGCGGGTGGTCGATTTCATTTCCGACCTCCACCTGCAGGCCACGGAGCCTCGCACCGCCCAGGCCTGGGAACACTACATGGCGGGCACGCGTGCCGATGCTGTGTTCATCCTCGGCGACCTGTTCGAGGTCTGGGTCGGTGATGACGGGCTACAGGCCGAAGACGAAGAGGCCCGCTTCGAACAGCATTGCGTCGACGTGATGAAGGCGACCGCCAGCCGATGCGCCCTGCACTTCATGCACGGCAATCGCGATTTCCTGCTCGGCACCGCCTGCGCCCGAGCCACCGGCTTCACCCTGCTGGACGATCCTTGTGTGCTGGTATTTGGCGGGCAGCGCTGGCTGCTGACCCACGGCGACGCACTGTGCCTGGACGATGCCGACTACCTGCAGTTCCGCGCCCAGGTACGCACCGCCAACTGGCAACAGGCCTTCCTCGCCAAGCCGCTGGCCGAACGCCGGGCCCTCGCGCGCGGCCTGCGCCAGCAAAGCGAGGACCGCAAGCAAAGCGGCATGACCTACGCCGACGTCGACACCCCGATAACGCGGGACTGGCTGCGGATCGCAAACGCGGGCACCATGATCCATGGACACACGCACAGGCCGGCCGATCATGATCTGGGCAGGGGCCAGCTTCGCCACGTACTCAGCGACTGGGACGCGGCCGCCCAGCCGCCGCGTGCCGAAGTGCTGCGTCTACAGCGGTCCGATCCGACGGGTGCCGTCCGGGTTCTGCGCCTGCCTGCCAGCGACATCGCCTGAGCATGCGGGCCTGGCTTGCCCGCTTCTGGAGGCGTGAGCGCCGGCCACGCCAGGATCTCCCCGATGCCCTCTGGTGGCAGACCCTGGCTGAATGCCGCTTTCTGCTGGCGTGCTCCGCCCCCGAACTGGCCAGGCTGCGCGAGCTCAGCGCCATGTTCCTCGAAGACAAGGAATTCCATGGCGCCCAGGGCCTGGTGATCACCGATGCGATGGCACTCACCATCGCCGCGCAAGCCTGCCTGCCGGTGCTGCACTTCGGCCCCGGGGACCGGCCGCTGCGCAGCTACGATGATTTCGTGGGCATCGTCGTGCACCCCGACGAAGTCGTGGCGCAGCGCGAGGTGGTGGACGAACACGGGGTGGTGCACCGGTATGAGGAGGCCCTGGCGGGCGAGGCCATGCACGAAGGGCCGGTGATGCTCAGCTGGCGCGACGTGACATCGGCGTCCAGCGAGACCGGCTACAACGTGGTGATCCACGAGTTCGTCCACAAGCTTGATTTGCAAGACGGCCTAGCTGATGGCTGCCCGCCCCTGCCGGCCGGGTTCATGGGCCAGCCGACGGCCCGTGCGGCACGCAATCACTGGCAGTCCACACTGCAGCTGGCTTACGACTCATTCAGGGAGGCGGTCATCAAAGCCGAGCGCTTCGGCACAGAACCCACCTGGCTCGACCCCTATGGCGCCGAAGCCATCGACGAATTCTTCGCCGTGACCAGCGAAGCCTATTTCGTCAGCCGCGAGCGCTTCGGGCGCGAATTCGGCACGCTGCTGCCGCTCTTCGACGCCTATTTCCGGCCCGGACGCTGATCGCGGCGGGCCCCCAGCCCATCGTCAGCGCTTGAGCAAGGCCTTGAGCGCCTGCTGCAGGCGCCGTGCCTGGCTGGCGTCATGAGCGGCCGCCAACACACGCGCCACATCCTGGCCCCAGGTCTGCGCCGGTGCCGGATCATTGCGCCGCGTCAGCAGTTGCAGCTGCAGCGCGCGACGCGCATCCAGATGCTCGGCCGGCGTCGGCACCTCGGCCGCGATCTCCAGGCGCAGCAGGGTTTCATCTGCCGAGGCCGAAGGCGCGGCCGAAAGCGCCTGGGTCCACAGGCTGCGCACGGCCGGCGTGACACGCCCACCGATCTCGGCAACCGTCGGCAGCTGGGCTGCATCGCGCTGCTCCCAGGCCGTCAGCAAGTGGGTGAGCGCCTCTCCATGGGCCTGCACCGCCAGTTTCTTCAAGGCGGATTGCGCATGGTCCAGCGCATCGCGCTGGGCGCGGAAAGCGGTATCCCCCAGACGCGGGCCCTCACGCTCACGACTGAACTCGTGCCGGCCTTCGCGCTCGGGCCGGCGCTCGTCACGGCGGGGCGCATCGCGTCGCTCCCCGGGTCGTGCCCGCCCGGCGGGTGCCGCCGGCTCGGTGCGTTTCATGCCCGGACGGTCATCGCCACGCACGGCCACCACGGGCTTGCGCGGCTGAACCGGCGCGGCGGCCAGGGATGCGGATTCTTCGCTCGCCGTCGCGGGAGACGGTTGCGGGGCGGCCTCAGGCGCCTGCCCTGCCCCCTTGATCACAGCCTCCAGCGCGCCCATGGCAGCACGGATGGCTTGCGCATCGCCGCTGGCATTGGCAGCATCCAGCGCCTGGGACGCCTGCAGCACGGCCTTGTCGTGTTCGCTCATGGCCGCGACCGCCTGCTCGCGCGACGCGCTCTTGCGTGCGAAGGCCTCGTCGATCGGTTTGCGGAAAGCGTCCCACAGCTTCTGCTCCTGGCGCCGCTCCAGCGGGACGGCATGGGCCTCGGCTTGCCAGCGCTGCTGCAGCGCCTTGACAGCATCGATGCGCAGCATGGGCGCGGCACCGAGCTGCGTCGCCTCCTCGATCATGGCGTGCCGGTTCTGCAAGCTGAGTTGCTGGGCGGCTTCCAGGGGCGCGGCGGCGGCATGCATGGCGGCCTTCCACTGTGGCTGCATCTCGGCAAACGCTTTTTCACTCAAATGCCCGGCTTCACGCCAGCGCTCGGCAAACTGGTGCAATTCACGGTTGAAGGCTTTCAAGTCAATGGCAGGTGCGGCCGCCTGGGCTAGCCCCCAGGTCCTGAGCTCCTCGATCAGGGCCAGACGCTTGGCCCTGTGTTCGGCCGACTCGGCCCTGACCTTCTCCAGCCAGGCCTCGACCACCTTGTAAGCCTGGTTGCAGGCTTCGTCGAAACGCTTCCAGAGTGCGTGGTTGGGCACCCCGCCCTGGTCGGTCTGTTTCCATAGCTCGCGCAGTTCGCGCAAGGACTCCTGCATCTTGCGCCCGCCCAGGGCCTGGCCTTCGGGTCGCTTGAGCAAGGCCTCGGCCTTGCCCACCAGTTCTTCACGCAACTGGTCGGCACGCCAGCGCTGCCAGCCTTCCAGTTCACCGGCAGCCCCCAAAGCAGCATGGGCCTGGCGGTCCAGGTGACTGTCTATATGGCGGCCGTGTTCTTTCAGGGCCTGGCGCAGTGCATTGGCTGCTCCCGCACTGGCCTTGCCGTGGCCCTGCGCCACTTCTGCTTCCAGCCGGCTCAACACCTCACGCACGGCTGCCATGGCCTGGGCACGGATTTCGGGGTCAACCTTGGGCTTGGAGGGCTGCGACACAGCCTCGACCGGCAGACCGCGCGCCTTGCGCAGCTCATCGGCCCAGACCGGCACCTTGGGCAGGGGCGCGGCCGGATCGGCGGCCGCTGTCCGGGCCTGGGCCAGAGCCGCGCTAAAAGCCTCCCAGACCAGGGCCAGTTGGGCACGCGAAGCCTCCAGTTGCGGCGCAAAACGCAGGTCAATGCTGGTCCAATGCGGGTCGCCCGGCAGCGCAGCCGCCTCGGCCTGCCAGTGATTCACGTCAGTCGCCAGACTTTCGGCGATCGCCTGGGCGTCGATCCAGGACTTGGTGGACAGCACCTCGATGCGCTGGGCCAGCAACACGGCGGCCTCGCGCTGCACCTGGGCACGGTGCTGTACATCCTCGATGGCCTTCACGCGGTCTGCCAGGCGGGCCTTGAGGGTGGCCAGCGGCTCCCGGCTCAACGGCGCCCCGGCCTTGGCGGCATCACGCTGCCAGGCCATGGCGTCGGCCACATTCAGTTTGGCAGCGTCCAGCAAGGCCTGCGCTTTCTGCGCCCAGTCGGCCGCCATGCCCTCCTGGTCGCGCTGGCGCTTGAGCTCGTCCAGCTTCTCGCGCAAGAGCTTGGCGGCACCCTTGTCCTTGACGCTGAGTTCTCGGTAGACCTGCTGCATCTGCTCGGCGGCGGGCATGCTCTGCAGCCAGGCTCGCACGCGGGCAGCACGCTCCCCCGCCGTGGGCGCGGAAAAAGCACCGCCTGTCAGTTCATCGAGGGCTTGGGTATCGTTGCGTTGGGCAGAAGAAGACGGGGACACGGCACGGACTCGGGGTGGCAAATGAAGAGGCTGATTGTCGCCGTCATTTGCATCCGCTTCGCGGATTTTTGCCACCACAAGCAGAAAGCCCGGCCGGGTGGCCATAAGCCAGCCCGCCGGGCCTGACGGCGGGCTACAAGCCCATGCCGTCTGGGTATCGCAAAGGGGAGAGTCGAGTCCCGCAATGCGAAGGAAGCAAGAGATTGCTTCCATTTGATTGCCAGTTTGGCGCTGGCACCTGCACCCTGAAGGTGTGTGCCGGCTACTTCCAGCAGAGATGCCTGATGTGACAGGCCCATTCACTCTAGTTCGCCCGCCACGGGATTCAAATCACCGTATCAATGAAACCCTCCGTCCTGATTGATACCCGAAGCTCCCTCCCAAGGAGCTTGAAAACGACTGATGGGCACTGTTACAAAATACAGTAGAGCTAAGGCTGATATTTATATGAATTATGTAAGTCATTGATTTATATGAATTACCTTCAATTATTTTTGCTTTGAAAGTGATTTGTTATCCATTTTTGATCTATTTAATTGATTTGATATTATTGACTGGTTATATATGGGGTCTTACAATTCGTTTCACCCTGAACTAGGGATTACCCCAATCCGCTGCCGACCCCGGCTACATCGGATCACATGCCGGCAACACGTCGCCGGGCCGATCCAGATGGCGTACCAACCCAGACGTGCTGACTGCGGTCTGGTTCTGTGAGCAAGTCACAGCCCCAGACCCGGCACCACGCGAGATGAGGAAGTGCTATGACAGCGTTTCAAGAAATGGGCCAGGGCATGCGATCCGTCGCACGCCATATCTCCCAAGTCTTCTTCGCCACCATCCACAACAGCTTTGCGCTGCTGGGGCTGGCTGTCCTTTTCGCCACCATTGCCCTGGTGGCCCGCCCGGAACTGCGCCAGGCGGGAGAAGTCCAGCTGATGGACTGGCTGCAGAACCGCCAATTCGAAACCAGCGGTATCGAGCCCGAGCCCGTGGCCGTCGAGCGCGCCACGGCAGCTCATCCGCATGAACTGCCCAAACAGCAGGCTGCAGTGGCCTACTGGCTCAGCAAGAAATACCGTGTCGCGCCGGAACCGGTTTCGGCGCTGGTCATGGAGGCCTATGAGATCGGCCGCCGCATCGACATCGACCCCCTGCTGCTGCTCTCGGTCATGGCCATCGAGTCCAGCTTCAACCCCTTTGCACAAAGCCCGGTCGGGGCCCAGGGCCTGATGCAGGTCATGACCCGCGTGCACAGCGACAAATACGAAGCCTTTGGCGGCAAGCTGGCGGCCTTCGACCCGGTTGCCAACCTGCGTGTCGGCGCCCTGGTGCTGCAGGAATACGTCCGGCGCGCCGGATCGGTCGAGGGCGGCCTGCGCTACTACGTCGGTGCGGCCAACCTGCCGGACGATGGCGGCTACGCAGCCAAGGTACTGGCCGAGCATGCACGCCTGGTCCAGGTGGCCTCCGGCCGCGCCGTCCCGACCCAGTCCGTCCAGCCTATCCCGGTGACGGCGCCGGCCAAACCGGCAACGACCGAAACCGTCGTCCTGCTGAACTCCTGAGTTCCAGACTGGCCAGGTCGCTGCTCTCCGCTACACTAGCCGGGCACGCGACTGGCGATAGGCGCGCCTGACTCCTTAGGTCGGGTGGCGCTGACGTGGACAGACCACCGGGAAGCGTGCCACGGGATAGGCGGCAAGCCTCGTCCGGTGTTCAGCCGTTCGCCTGGGCAGCCCCCACCCCACCGGGGGACACCTGTTTTTTCCGACTGCCATGTACAACCGCAACATCCTCGTCGAACAAACCGACCCCGAACTCTGGGCCGCCATCCTGGCCGAAAACGCCCGCCAGGAACACCATATCGAGCTGATCGCCAGCGAGAACTACGCCTCGCCCGCCGTCATGGCCGCGCAAGGTACCCAGCTCACCAACAAGTACGCAGAGGGCTACCCGGGCAAGCGCTATTACGGTGGCTGCGAGCATGTGGATGTGGCCGAGCAGTTGGCCATCGACCGCGTCAAGGCCATCTTCGGCGCCGATGCCGCCAACGTGCAGCCGCACTGCGGCGCCTCGGCCAACGAAGCCGTCTTCCTGGCCTTCCTCAAACCCGGCGACACCATCATGGGCATGAGCCTGGCCGAAGGCGGCCACCTGACCCACGGCATGGCGCTCAATATGAGCGGCAAGTGGTTCAACGTCGTGTCCTATGGCCTCAATGCCAAGGAAGAGATCGACTACGAGGCCATGGAGCGCAAGGCGCACGAATCCAAGCCCAAGCTCATCATCGCCGGCGCCTCGGCCTACAGCCTGCACATCGACTTCGCGCGCTTCGCCAAGGTGGCCAAGGACGTGGGCGCCATCTTCATGGTGGACATGGCGCACTACGCCGGCCTGATCGCCGCCGGCGTCTACCCCAACCCCGTGCCGCACGCCGACGTGGTGACCTCCACCACCCACAAGAGCCTGCGCGGCCCGCGCGGCGGCATCATCCTGATGAAGGCCCAGCACGAGAAGGCCATCAACAGCGCCATCTTCCCCGGCCTGCAGGGCGGCCCGCTGATGCACGTCATCGCCGCCAAGGCCGTGGCCTTCAAGGAAGCCATGGACCCGGGCTTCAAGACCTACCAGCAACAGGTGGTGAAGAACGCGAAGATCGTCGCCGAAACCCTGACCCAGCGCGGCCTGCGCATCGTCAGCGGCGGCACGCAGAGCCACGTCATGCTGGTGGATCTGCGTTCCAAGGGCATCACGGGCAAGGAAGCCGAGGCCGTGCTGGGCGCCGCCCACATGACCATCAACAAGAATGCCATCCCGAACGACCCTGAGAAGCCGATGGTCACCAGCGGCGTGCGCGTCGGCACGCCGGCCATGACCACCCGTGGTTTCAAGGACGAGGAAGCCCGCATGACGGCCAACCTGATCGCCGACGTGCTGGACAAGCCGCGTGACGAAGCCAACATCGCCGCCGTGCGCGCCAAGGTCAACGCGCTGACCGCTCGTTTCCCGGTCTACAAGTAAGCCAGCCCCGATGAAATGCCCCTTCTGCGGAAACTCTGAAACTCAGGTCGTCGAGACCCGAATTTCAGAGGACGGGGATTTCATCCGCAGGCGCCGGCAGTGCGGTGCCTGCGAGAAGCGCTTCACCACCTACGAGCGACCGGACGTCAATTTCCCATCCATCGTCAAGAAGGATGGCCGGCGCATTGAGTACGAGCGAGGCAAGCTGCTGGCGTCCATGAAACTGGCCCTGCGCAAGCGACCGGTCAGTACCGAGCAGATTGATAGCGCCATGGAGCGCATCGAGGAAAAACTCCTCAATCTTGGCCTGCGCGAAGTGGCATCCACCCGCATCGGCGAACTGGTGATGCGCGAGCTCAAGAAACTGGACAAGGTAGCCTACGTGCGTTTTGCCAGTGTCTACCGCAGCTTCGAAGACATCGACGAGTTCAAGACGCTGGTGGATGAGGTGCGGCGCTGAATCAAAGGCACGCGTTCAACGCTGCCTTGGCGACACGCGCTCGACCCGAACTGTTGATGACGATCTGGTAAGCATCGACCCTCTGTGTCGATGGCTGGCACACCGTAATGGTACCGGCTTGAAATGCGCCGGAGTTCAAGGTTGTTTTCCCCAGCCCCGTGTACGCCACGTAGTCATCGACTGTTGAGTTTCCGACGATCCGCAAGTTCGACGGCAGCGAGGCTTCTCTGCGAAGCACCTCTTCACCAGGATCGACCACGCCATTCCCATTCACATCCTGAAATACGATCCAGCCGCGCTCCCAGGCTCCAGTTGGTGCGCAGGAGCTACCGGAAGCCGATTTGCACAACACAACGCGGGCATTACGTCGTATGGCTTCGGAACGAGTCAGATGCAGACTGTCCATGAACGCAGACACCCCGGTTTTTATCCGGACGTTGTCCACCACTCTTGACATGGCGGGGACCGCCTGAGTCATGCACAACGAGAAAACCAGCATCACCACCATCACCTCAGGCAGCGAATACCCTTTAGCAATCTGATACGACACCATACATCCCCCTTCAGCATCGAGGCCGTTGCGACTGGACGTAAGTTAATTCATGCCCAAGAAAAAAGGCATCCCCAAAATTGGGGATGCCTTCCATCAAAAATCCCCAGACTGACGCCGAGGATGGCTTGTGGCCCTTAGTTGACGGGGATGGCCGGATCCAGGTTCACCACGATCTGCAATTGAGATTTCACGGGACGCGCCCCCAGCATGCCCGGGCTGAATTTCATGCCCGAAAAAGATTCCACGATGTATTTCCTGGCGACATCCGACAGAAAGTTCTCACCCAGGATGACCCTGTCCACCCCGCCTTGCTCATTGATCAGGAGCTGAACCAATACCGGCAATGGAAGGATGTCAGGAATAAAAGTGGGCCCCGAGACCTCGGCGTCACTCATGAGCTGTGGTTTGACCGACAACTCATCGGGAGAGAAATAGTGAAGCTCCGGCAGAGGCCCGCCCAGCAGGGGCATCGCGTCGGACGAGAGACGCTGGGCAGTGCCCCGATCTGAAAGGTTCGAACCCTCCGAAGCTCGGGGCGTCACCTCTGGCCCAGGCTTTGAGGTGTCCGGGACGGATAGTTCGGAGCGACGCTCTCCAACCTTCATGCTGGCACCGTCAGGTGGCATGCTGGCGAAGCGAACAACCGTCGAAGAAGAGCGCAGACCGAAAAGTGCGCTGCCGCTCAAAACCTCGGTTCTGAGCCCCCAGAACAGCACCGCATGGAACAGACCGGAAAGCGCAAGGGCCAGCAGGCTCGTACGATGCCGGGACAGGAGCGCAAGACCACCTTTCAGGATGTCAATGCGTCCAGTCTCGCTCGTTTCCAACCCCACCGCAGCCAAGTCAACTCACTATTGCATCGTCAGCTCGCGCCAGGACACTCGACGCAGGCCGCTTCCTGCGCCCTTGTCGATCGGCGGCGTGGTGATGACGGTCTGCCCCTGGTCGGTACTGTTGCTGTCCCCACTCGACAGGCCGTTGGACACACGCGTCAGAGCGCGGACCGTGCCATCCGCCATCAGGATCATGACCGGGCGGGTCACTGCGCCATCGCCCAAGGACACACCGGCAACTCCAGAAGCGTTGGTTACGGCGCCCCCGGTTTTGTAGTTCAAGGAATACAGGAAGCTTTTCGCACCCGATGTGCTGGGGTCACCGCACACGCTGCCCGAGGTCAAAGAAGGCAGGTTGGTGGTGAACAGCAAGGTCCCCAAGCCCAGGCTGGGGTCTGTACTGGCGCGCTCACCTGCACCCAGAAAGTCCATATACCAGCCTTTGTTCGAGGTCCAGTCCACGGGGTTCGATGTGGACGTGCGAACCACCTGCCCTTGGGCACAGACCGACGAAGACGCCGTTGTAGGGCATGTGGTATCGGTCAGCACCTGTTTGACAAAGCCACTGCCTGATGTACGCGGCGTCGTCAGCGTCGTGCTACCGCCACTGTCGACCACCGCATAAAAAGACTGGAACTGCGGATCGCTGATGTCAGAGACACCCAGGAACTTCCCGGTTCCGACATACACCACGGTTTGGCCGTCAACCGTCGCAACCGTAGGCTTGGCGGTAATCGGCTGGGGATTCCCACTGGCGTCCTGGAAGTTGATCAGCAACTGTGCGTCGTATCCGCTGGCGCCCATGTCGCCATTCACGTCAAAGCGCCAGAGGTTGCCCAGAATGTCGCCACCGTAGACCGCAGTCACCGTGTTGTTCGTATCGGCGGTCTTGGCATGGGCACTGATGCGAGCGAGGTTCCCCTTCTTGCCCGTTCCGGGGTCGGCAGTGAAACTCCGGATCAGGGCACCGGTTTGCGCATTCACCACATAGAGGTAGCCCTTGTCATCGGCATTGTTGTAGCCTGAGGTCAGCATCACCACCCAGGTCCCATCCTTGAGCTTGGTAATCCGGGGGTTGGCATAGCTGTAGCCCATGGTGCTGGCCGTGAACTCCCACAGAAACTTCGGGCTGGCAGGGTCGGTGATATCCAGCGCGTAATAACTGTTGCCACCCCGATTCAAACCACCCACCAGAATCGTCTTCCATGGGTTGCAGGTGGTCGCCGGGAAAACGGCCGTGCAGGGTACCGAGATCTCCCCTACTTCGGGGGTGTTGTCCACGAAGAACTGGTGGTTGTTCGAGTAATTCCTGTCGGCCAGGGCATGCATATTGGGCAGGACAGGGCGCGGGATATACGCCCACAGCTCCTGCCCGTTGGCGGCATCAAAAGCGTGCAGCATGCCGTCGTTGGCACCTACATAAACCGCGCCGTTGCGCGTCTTCATCAGGGTCTTGAAATCGGCATACCCAGCGTCCACGTAGTTGAACAAGGGCGCCTTCACGTAGCGAGCCTCCGAGGCCACGATGTCGCCCAGCACGTGCGCCCTTTCCCTGTAGTAGGTTTTTTCGTTGGTGCGATCACCACGCAGATAGTTCACAAGGGTCGAACCACTGGCACTGGCCTGATTTGCACTGCTCAGACAATCGGCACCTGTCGCACAGAACTGGGACAGGCGCCCCGTCAGATAAGCTTGCGCAAAGTTGCCATCCAGCCCCGCAGTGACCAGGTCCGTCCAGTCGAAAGGTATCAAAGCACTCGCACTGTTGGTGTAAATGGTGCGCGATGTTTTCGCCGTCACGGCACTGGAGGTCGAAGAGGCTTCATCCTCCTTCAGGATACGCGTGCTCTGCCCATCCACACCCGTAGTCGAACCATCAAAACTCGTGCCCGAGGTGTAGTCGCCCAGGACCAGATGGCAAGCGCCGCCCTGCCGGTACACCTTGCCTGTGGTGTAGAGAGTGCTGGCTGCCCAGGGGGTGGTCGCGCAATCCAGCAAGCGCATGGCCGACCAGTTCTGTGCTGTCAGTGTGCCCGCAGTGGTGATCTGCTGGCGGACCAGTTCGCCAAACCAGTCCACCGACCGGTACGAAGAGCTGAACACATAGTTGTCGCTGGTGCTCACGTTCGGGTTACTGCTGGCCGCAGCCGCCGCTGTGCCCGGGCGCGGGGTGTTCGATATCTTGGCGAGCAAGCTGGTCAGGCTGCTCGCCAGAGAAGACGGGTCCTTGGCGCTGAAGTAGGTGCCACGTCCGTTGACGGCGGCATGCCAGAGGTCATCGATATTGGCGTTGCTATTGGCGGCCGGGGTCGGCCAATAACAGGTGCCGCTGGAGAGCCAGGAACAGATGCCGGTGCTGGGCGAGGCCGTCGTCTTGTTCTTGACGTCGTAGAAGTCACCAATGGTGTCATTCCAGTAGTTGGACCCGTCGTTGGGGGCATAAATCATCTTGCCCTGGGCACCGAGACCCAGCGTGAAAGTCGTCATATGCTGCGTCTTGGCCGTATCCAGGCCATTGACCGCGACGTTGTCCGCGCACAGGTCATTGGGCGTGGTGTTCGGCGAGATGACGGGGCCGGTACATGTGCCCGTCGCATCAACGCCGGTGGCGGTGGCACTGCGCAGATCGGTGGCGTAGTAATACGCCGCCACGTCCGCCAGGGTATCCGACGTTCCACCGGTGCTGAGGGATTGGCACCCGCGTGCCGACAGCACGGTGAAGGTGGGCCCGGCATCCTGCGGCACCGCGGTACATGCCGTGGTGTTGGACCAGCTGCTCCATGCGGTGTAACGGCAGCTCGTGGTGCTCGTTTGCGTGCAGGTATTGGTGGCATTCGTCCAGGTCAGTGTCGTGCCATTGTCCGTGCACTGGACGGCGGTACCGACAGTGTGGGGCGAGGTCGTGTCCCTGGCCACCGCGGTACAGGAACCGACCGGGACAGCCGTGGACCAGGTCGTGTACTGGCACTCCACCCCACCCGTGGCCGTGCACGTGCTCACGTTGGCCCAGTTGCTGTACACGGCCACGCTTCCTGAGCAGGCCCTTCGGTTACCGCCTGAATTATCGACCACGCAAACCGTATTCGTACCCAGATAGGTCCAGTTGGTCCACGACGTGCCACTATCCGATGACGTGCTGGTTGGGAACTCGCAATCTGTCCTGGTTGTGCCCGACGTATCAATGGTGCAAGACGCCACGTCAGTCCAGGCGGTCCACGTCGCTCCACTGTCGGTCGACGTACGTTGACGATGCAAAGGCGCCGTCTGACTCGACAAGGTGCGCGACTGCAGGTTGCTGGTCGACTGGCTGTAGCGGGCGCCGGCGGCAGTCTGCAAGGTGCTGGTGCGGGATTGCAGCTGGACCGTTGCGCCATCCCCGTAAGGGGCGGACATCCCGCCATCCTGGTTGCCCACGGCCGTGCTGCCGTCCAGCTTGTAGCCGGCATTGCCGTTCCAGAAGCCGTCGGTCGAGAGGATGGTGAAGTTTTGCTGGCAGGAGTATTGCAGCGGGTCCGTCACCGTCACGCCATTGAAGGTGGCACCGTTCAATTTACCGCCATAGATGCGGCCGGCATCTGCCAAGGCCTCGCGCAATGGCGTGCTGTTGTTGGGCTTGGCCTTGATCAGCTTCTGGTACCAGGCGTATTTCTGGGCCCCGGTGAACTCGCCCAGGTTGACGAAATCGGTCGTGTTGTTGTTGTTGATGGTCATGAAACCCAGGCGGAACCTGGATTTACCAGCTGCAATATCGACAGCGCTGTCGACGGCTGCCAGCGCGTTGCTGGAAGCCGTCTTCATCATCTGCATGCGCGTGCGGTAATACGTGAACCAGTTGGCGTAATTGGTCATCTCCTCAAGGTAGGTGCAGGTGGTGCCAACGCAGTCGGTACGCGAGGATGCCTTGGTCGTGCTACCGGGATAGGGATAGCTGGTGACATCCGGTGAGATCGTGGTGCGCAGATTTTCGCCCGGCACCGTGCCTTGACTGAATGCAGCCGTTGAATAGGCAACGGTGCCAGTGAACGTCACCACCGGCGAACTGGATGTCTGACCCGGCGCCGTGATGGTGAGGACGCCACTGCCGTTGTCGCTAGCGGTGTACCCGACGATTTGACAATTGCCAGAGATCGCGTAAGTGCAGGCATTGATCCGGGCAGCAATAAGGTTCGCTACCGTGCTGGCCGTTGACGACGACGCTGTTGCCGCAGACATGATCTGTTTCGAATCGACCGTGATCCCGGTGATGACGCCGGAGGATGCACTGGTGATGGTCACCGTCCCCGTCCTGGGGAAAGCCATGCGGGGAAAGGAGAAATTGGTGGCGTCAAACGCAGCCTGGCAGGTGGTCAGCGCCGAGGTGCTACACCAGCGCAGGTAGGACGGGTACGGATAGGTCGTGGTTGGTGCGGTCGCCGCCTGGCACTCGCGCAGACTCGCGGTCTTGCAGTACGCTCCGGCGATCGAGGTGTAGAAATAAGGCGCCGCCGTGGAACTGGGTGTCAGGTTGGTCGTGCTCGTGCTCTGCACACCATACGCATCGTTCTTGACCGAATTCCAATTGGGCGAAGCCGATGTCGCCGCACCATCACCACCGGTCGTCGAATCCACCCCGGTCATGTTCTTGTAGGTCGTCGTGTCGGTGACGCCAGAACTGTTGACGTTGATCGGCGGCTTGTAAACGATGGCCGGGTTATAGGCCATGCCGTTGTAGTTCGCGTTCCTGAAACGGTAGACGGGGCTCGAGATCGCATCGGCCGGGTCGGCGTAGTCGGGCATGTAGTTCCAGTCCATACTGCCCGAGTCGTCCAGGATAAACAGCACATTCGGCTTGATATCAGTGGACGAAGTGGCGGCATAGGTGCTCAGGGGAACCGTCGAAATATCGGTCGCACCCGACACTGCCGCCACCAGGCCCAGCAAAGCCAGCACCGCCGCCTTGCCGGCGAGTTTGCTTGTTTGGTTGATTGCCATGAAAACTTCTCCTTTGCTGGCGCCCTATCGGGCACCGGAAACCTTGAGCCTGCTCATCGATGAATCTCCAGCCGTGCCTGCCACTACATGGACACGACCGCCTGCACATAACTGACGGTATTTCTGGGGCCATCGACACGGACCGTGATGCGGTAATACACACCGGACGAGGCATTGAGCTGCTTTTCGCCCGCTTCTTCACTGTTACCGGAAGCCAAGGTGACCGTCGGCGAACCGACGCAAGATGCGCCACCGGTTGAGGACCCGGCGTTGTTGCACATGCGGTCGATGACGTAGGACACCGTATTGCCGGCGGCGTCCACCTGATTCGCCTTCACCGCACGTGCCGCCAGGGTGTTGACCCAGTAATCGTTCCATGACTGCGGCGGATTGGCCGTCAGATTGGGAGCGATCTTGAGTCCGGCGGCCACATAGCCGTTGGTCGGATCGTCGTTCTCCAGCGCCACGCCCGCCGCATTCGCAAACAGCCAGGTCGAAGCCAGCTCGACGCCGGTATCCCCCGAATGGGTTGCAGCCTGCTGGAAGGAAAGATTGCCGGCGATCAAATTGGTGGTGTCGACCGAGCGCACCATGGAAATGGCAGCCAAGGTCATGGCGACCAAAACGATCAGCATGATGACCAGCACCACACCCGACTGGGCGTGGCGGCCCATGGCCGTGCCACGACGACGAATTGAGTGATTTAGCATCCTGTGGGCCTCCCCATCCAGTTCACGTTGCGCAAGGGAATCAACGCCTGGAATGTCTTGTACCGGTAGTGCTTCCACTCTTCATCGGCGGCCGCATCCGGACCCAAAGCCCCTGTGTTGGCGACCAACGGCGCCACACCGTCCTGGTCCCATACCGGCCGGTTGGCATCGGCCGCGCTCACGCCATTCAAGGTGGTGGTGGTCACCACGTCCTTGTCTCGCTCCGTGTTCCTGGCCACCAGGACCAGGCTGATGGCCTTGACCTTGGCCCAAAGGCAGGCCGTCGCGGGCTGCGTCTGATTGCTCGCACTTGAGCTGCCATCCCAGGCGCCACTGGTATCGTTCCAATAGGTTGCGCGCATGCTCACGATATTGCTGGCGATGGGCACCCAGACGGTGGTCAAGGTCTTGTTGGCATCCAGGCTGCAGTCATGGACGGTGAAGTCACACACGGTCAAATCCCCGTTTCGCACCGCGTAGGCAAGGATCGACGGTCCATTGCTGGGGTTGGCACTGGTGGGGGTGACATTGACGCCGTTGGGCCCTTTGCCCAGGTTGAACATGGCGACACCGGCGTTTCCCGTCACCAGCGTGACCGTGGTGGCGTCCACCGCAGCCACACGATCAATATTCAAGACGGTGGTGCCGCAGAAGCCTGGCGCCGTATCCAGAGCCAAGATGACCCGGTCGCCCACCTCAAACGTACCCGGCATCTGCATGGTGTAGACCACCCCCAACTTGTCGATGATGGGGTTGCCCTGGGGTTGGCCGTTGCCGTTGCCATACACCACCAGCAATGTATCGGTATTGGCATCGCCCGCTGGCAGGAGCAGCGATTTCACCCCCCCCTTGGTGCCCACAGGGTTGACGGACACTGGGGCCAGGGTGATGGCTTTGTCGACAGGTGCTCCCGACGCTGGCGTCCATGACATCAGGCAGTTATAGAGCCCGATGGAGTCCAGGCCATAACCCGCCTTCTGGATATGACTTTGCATCTGATAAAAAGTCATGACGCCATTGCTCTGCGAATCCGCATTGCCGGCGGCCGTACGCCCGCGCGCCTCGGAACCGAAAAACACCTGCATCACGACAAGCGTCGCAATCAGGCCGATGACCATGGCCACCAGGATCTCGACCAGGCTAAAACCCGCCATGCGACGCAAGGTGACTGACTGAGAGCGTATCAATTGATCTTCCCCTATTTGATTTGGGCAACCGCTACGTACTTGTTGTGCTCAGTGCCAGCCGGCGCACTCGGTGGCAGCCAGTAAATGGTCACCGTCACGATTCCATCGTTCGACACTACGACATCAGGCGCCTTGCTCGCCACCCCGGGGAGAGAACCCGTCACCTTGTTTTTCCATGTCACGTAAGCCGGGTTATTTGTATTGAAATTGTTCTGCAAGGTCGCAACCTTCCGGTCACCCACCCACATCGTTGCAAAGAGCTGGTTGGCCAGAAAGCTGGCGTCCGAGCGGTACTTGGCATCTGAAATCTGTGACACCGAGGCCGCCTGGAGGCTCACGATGCCCAGCACCCCTAGCGCGAAAATCAGGATCGCAATCATGACCTCGATCAGCATCACGCCCGATTGCGATGCCGGCCTGCGCTTGGGTGAAAACGATTGCAATTCCATATCAGCACGCCTGTGGGGAAGTTGGATTCGATATCGTCGACTTGGGATCGCACATGCGGATCTGCCCACCGGGGGTGACCACGACTCGCAGGCACCGCATGGTGCCGCCCGCGTCCTCGCAAGCCCCCAGCGGATTGCTCACATCGATGGTGGCGTTGGTGCCCGCAGCCAAGGATGACGCCCTGCCGTAGCCATTGAAGGTGAGGTTGGTCGCAGTCGTCGCGATGCCGACCGAGCCCTCGCCCGAGGGACGTGCCTGGATCGATGCGGGGCAATCCGTCCCGACGACCGTCGTGCACCCCACGACCCAGCCGCCCGCCGCATCCAATGCGAAACTGATGTTCGTGTTGCGCCTGACCGCCTCGGACTTGGCCACATTCAGTCCATCCTGAACAGCACTCGCTGCTGTGCGGATTTTTCTGTTCTGGATAAAAGAGCTGAAGCTGGGAACCCCCGCGACCATCAGCATGGCCAGTATGGCGATGGCGACCATCAACTCGATCAGACTGAAACCGGTTTGGCGAGGCCTCAACACACGCCCCCCTTCCTGATCGTCCAGCACGTATTGGGATTGGGCACCGTCCAACCCGCAGGAACGCTAACGGTCGTCCTGAGATTGGTCTGGTCGATGTTGTAGGCAAAACCGGCCATCGCTCCCACGCCCGTTGCCTGCAAAACGTAGCCGGTTGCCGAACCTGCCGTCGTGCAGCCAAAGGTAAAGTACTTGCTGGCCGTCGCGTTGTTATTGCAATCGGGCGCATTGAGATAGGTTTTATTGTCCTGGTAGAACTGCTCCAGCCGGACCCGCATGACCGCCAGATTGGATGTGGCGTCTGGAATCTTCCCGCGCGTGATGTAGTCGTTGTAGGAAGGCAAGGCGATGGCGGCCAGGATCCCGATGATGGCCACCACGATGAGCACCTCGACCAAGGTGAAACCCTTGTGGCGATGCGCCAGGGTGCGGGGGTTTACTCGCTCGGCAAGGGTTGAGAGAGAGAGCATCGAGAATCTCCAGCAAAATTGAGTCGGACCGATCAGTGCCACCCGTTGCCGACGACTACCAGACCTGTCACGCAAGGGAACTTACGGACCATAATAGGTGGCCGACATCATGAACCCCTCACCGAAGTGACGAATGGTGTCCCTGAGTCGCTGAACGGCTCGGGTTGTGGCCTGCCGGTACATCGTTCACCCCCTTCACAACAAAGACCATAGCTGCCCTGGCCCAGGGACCCTGCTGACCAAGCAACGCCATGACACCACACCCCAAGGCCATGGCTACGGCAATTGATCTAGCCACGCAAGGCCTGCGCCTGACCTCACCCAACCCCCGCGTGGGCTGCGTCATCGTCGCTCCTGACGGCCAGGTACTGGGCCAGGGCCACACCCAGCGCGCCGGTGGCCCGCATGCGGAAATCATGGCGCTCAATGACGCGGCTGCACAGGGCCACTCAGTCCGCGGCGCCACCGCCCACGTCACCCTGGAGCCCTGTGCCCACCAGGGGCGCACCGGCCCCTGCTGTGATGCGCTGGTGGCAGCCGGCATCGTCAGGGTGGTCGCCTCGCTGCAGGATCCCAACCCCCAGGTGGCCGGTCAGGGTTTTGCCCGGCTGCGCGCCGCCGGCATCGAGGTCGAGATCGGCCCGGGTGCCGCCGAATCACGCGAGCTCAATATCGGCTTCTTCAGCCGCATGGTGCGCAAGACGCCCTGGGTGCGCATGAAAATCGCCGCCTCGCTGGACGGCCAGACCGCTCTGGAGAA
>NZ_KQ483358.1:2007252-2013373 GCF_001432305.1 Curvibacter sp. PAE-UM | reverse complement strand
CCGGCCCGCTCGGGAGACCGGCCCCAGCCAGTGGATCACAGCCGAGCCGGCCCGCGCCGATGGCCACGCCTGGCGTGCCCGTGCCTGCGCCGTGCTCACAGGCATCGGCACCGTGCTGGAGGACGACCCCCGCCTGGACGTGCGCCTGGTCGACACCCCGCGCCAACCCCATCTCGTGGTGGTGGACAGCCGGCTGGAAACACCGCTCGACGCCAAGCTCTTCATTCCCGGACGCCAGCTCTATATCTATGCCGCCGTGGTTGACGAAGCGAAAAAGGCCGCTCTGGAAGCACGGGGCGCCACGGTGATCCATTGCCCCGGCCCGGGCGGCAAGGTCGATCTGGCCGCCATGCTGCAGAACCTAGCCACACGCGAGATCAATGAATTACACGTGGAAGCCGGCCACAAGCTCAATGGCTCCCTGGTCCGCGAAGGCCTGGTGGACGAGTTTCTGGTCTATCTGGCCCCCAAGCTGTTGGGGGCCGGCCGAGGCATGGTCAACATCGGACCTTTGAGCGAACTGACGCAGGCCGTGCCGCTGACCTACCGCGAAACCAGCCTGGTCGGCCCGGATTTGCGCATTCTGGCCAGAATTCCCGGGCGCGACAGTTTCTAGAGGATTACCTGCGAAAATAGCGCGATGTTCACCGGAATCATCACCGGCGTGGGGCGCATCGTCGCCAGCCACGACCTGGGAAGCTCTTTACAGCATGGCAAGCGCCTCGCGATCACCTGCCCGTCAGGCTACCTGGATGACGTCGGCCTGGGCGACAGCATCGCGCTCAACGGCGCCTGCATGACCGTCACCAGCCTGGACCTTCCCCGACAGCAGTTCACCATCGACATCTCGGCCGAATCGCTGGCCAAGACCACTGGTCTCAGCCAGGACGCCCAGGTCAACCTGGAAAAGGCCCTGCGCGCCGGCGACCGCCTGGGTGGGCATATCGTCTCGGGCCATGTGGACGGCGTCGGCACCGTCAGCCACTTCGCCCAGGTCGGCGAAAGCTGGGAGCTGCGCATCCAGGCCCCGGTCGAACTCACGAAGTACCTGGCCTACAAGGGCTCCATCACCGTCAACGGCGTAAGCCTCACCGTCAACCGCGTCGCCGACAACAGCGCAGGTTGCGAGATCAGCATCAATCTCATCCCCCATACGGTGCAGAACACCAGCCTGGGCCAGCTCAAGGCTGGCTCGGGCGTCAACCTCGAAATCGACACGGTGGCCCGTTACGTCGAGCGCATGCTCGCCGCCGGCACCGCCCCGCAGAAAGCAAGCACATGAGCCCCAAAGCACCCGTGGCGATCTCGCCCGTTGAAGACATCGTCGCCGAGATGCGCGCCGGCCGCATGGTCATCCTCGTGGACGAGGAAGACCGCGAGAACGAAGGCGACCTGGTCCTGGCGGCCGACCACGTCACGCCGGAGGCCATCAACTTCATGGCCCGCTTCGGCCGCGGCCTGATCTGCCTGACCCTCACGCGCCAGCGCTGCGAATACCTGCGCCTGCCCCCCATGGCGGCGCGCAACGGCACGGTCTACAGCACCGCCTTCACGGTGTCCATCGAAGCGGCCACGGGGGTCACCACCGGCATCTCCGCCGCCGACCGCGCGCGCACCGTGCGGGCCGCCGTGGCCCCGAGCGCCAAACCTGAAGACCTGGTGCAGCCCGGCCACATCTTCCCGCTGCAGGCGGTGGACGGCGGCGTACTCATGCGTGCCGGCCACACCGAAGCCGGCTGCGACCTGTCCGCCATGGCCGGCTGCTCGCCCGCCGCCGTGATCTGCGAGATCATGAAGGACGACGGCACCATGGCCCGCCTGCCCGACCTGCAGGCCTTTGCCGCCGAGCATGGGCTGAAGATCGGCACCATCGCCGACCTGATCGAACACCGCAGCCGCAACGAGTCACTGATCGAGAAGATCGGCAGCCGCCCGATCAAGACCTCCCACGGCGAGTTCACCGCCCACGCCTACCGCGACAAGCCCAGCCAGGGCGTGCACCTGGCCCTGGTGCGCGGCCAGTGGGGCGCGCAGGACACAGTGCTGGCCCGCGTGCACGAGCCGCTTTCGGTGCTGGACGCGCTGGAAATCGGCCGCGCCATGCACTCCTGGAGCCTGGATGCCTGCCTCACGCGCATTGCCGCGGAGGGTCGTGGTGTCGTGGTGCTGCTCAACTGCGGCGAAAGCGCCGAGCAGTTGCTGGCCCAGTTCGAAGGCACGGCACGTGCCAGCCACGCGCCCGAGCGCGGCCGCATGGACCTGCGCACCTACGGCGTGGGCGCGCAGATCCTGCGCGACTGCGGCGTGCACAAGATGAACCTCATGGGCAACCCGCGTCGGTTGCCCAGCATGGTCGGCTACGGACTCGAAGTCACCGGCTACACCCAGAAATAACTCAAGGAACTCCCATGTTTGGCGCTGACAAAGGCAATCTCGAACCCACCGACGCAAAGCTGGACGGCCACAAGCTGGCCATCGGCATCGTGCAGGCCCGCTTCAACGAAGCGGTGACCAACGCCCTGGCCCAGGCCTGCCGCGCCGAACTGGCCGCGTTGGGCGTGTTGACCAGGAACATCGACCACATCATGGTGCCCGGCGCGCTGGAAGTACCGCTGGCCCTGCAGGCCCTGGCCGAGAAGAACAGCCACGACGCGCTGATCGCCCTGGGCTGCATCATCCGCGGCGAAACCTACCACTTCGAGCTGGTGGCCAACGAATCCGGCGCCGGCGTCACCCGCGTGGCACTGGACTACCAGCTCCCCATCGCCAACGCCATCCTGACCGTGGAAAACATGGACCAGGCCATCGCCCGCCAGACCGACAAAGGCCGCGACGCCGCCCGCGTGGCCGTGGAAATGGCCAACCTGATGGAAGACATCGAATGAGTTCCGCACCGCCCAACACCGCCCCGCGCAAATCGGCCGCCAAATCCGGCCGCAGCCGCGCCCGCGAATTCGCGTTGCAGGCCCTGTACCAGCATCTGGTCGGCCGCAACGAGACCAGCGCCATCGACACCTTCACACGGGATCTGGCAGGATTTTCCAAGGCCGACGCCGCCCACTACGACGCCCTGCTGCACGGCTGCGTGGAGCAGGCAGACGAACTGGACCGCCTGATCACCCCGCTGCTGGACCGCAAACTGGCCGAGCTCTCGCCCATCGAACACGCGGTGATGTGGATCGGCGCCTACGAGATGCAGCACTGCCTGGACGTGCCCTGGCGCGTGGTACTCAACGAGTGCATCGAACTGGCCAAGTCCTTCGGCGGCACCGACGGCCACAAGTACGTCAACGGCGTGCTCAACGGCCTGGCCCCGGCCCTGCGCGCCGCCGAAGTGGCGACCGACCGCGCCAGCGGCAAGGCCAGGCCGGCCCAGGGCTGATCGCGCGCATGAGAATCGCGGCCCGCGCGCAGAAGATCGAGCCCTTCTACGTGATGGAAGTGGCCAAGGCCGCATCCGCCCTGGCACGCGAAGCGGCCCAAGGCGCTGCGCCCATGATCTTCCTGAACATCGGCGAGCCCGATTTCACAGCCCCGCCGCTGGTACAGGAAGCGGCCGAACGCGCCGTGCGCACCGGCCGCAGCCAGTACACCGATGCCACCGGCCTGCCTGCGCTGCGCGAGCGCATCAGCGCCTGGTATGCACAGCGCTTCGGGCTAAGCGTGCCCGCCAGCCGCATCGTCGTCACCGCCGGCGCCTCGGCCGCGCTGCAGCTGGCCTGCCTGGCGCTGGTCGAGGCCGGCGACGAAATCCTCATGCCGGACCCGAGCTACCCCTGCAACCGGCACTTCGTCAGCGCCGCCGAAGGCACAGCCCGGCTCATCCCCTGCGGCCCGGCAGAACGCTTCCAGCTCAGCGCCGAGAAAGTGCACGCCGCCTGGGGGCCCAAGACGCGCGGCGTGCTGCTGGCCTCGCCGTCCAATCCCACCGGCACCTCGATCGACCCGGCCGAGCTGCGCCGCATCCACGAGGTGGTGAGGGCCCACGACGGCATCACCCTGGTCGACGAGATCTACCTCGGCCTGAGCTACGACGAACGCTACGGCCACAGCGCGCTGGGCATCAGCGAAGACATCATCTCGATCAACAGCTTTTCCAAATACTTCAGCATGACCGGCTGGCGCCTGGGCTGGCTGGTACTGCCTGAGGAACTGGTGCCCGTGGTCGAGCGCCTGGCACAGAACCTCTACATCTGCCCGAGCACCATCGCGCAGCACGCCGCGCTGGCCTGCTTCGAAGCCGACAGCCTGGTCGAATACGAACGCCGCCGCGCCGAGTTCCGGGCCCGGCGCGACTTCTTCATCCCGGCGCTCAACGAGATGGGCCTGACGGTGCCGGTGATGCCCGACGGCGCCTTCTACGCCTGGGCCGACTGCACGCAAGCCTGCAAGAAGCTGGGGGTCAAGGACAGCTGGGAACTGAGCTTTGCGCTCATGCGGCAGGCCCATGTGGCCGTCACCCCCGGGCGCGACTTCGGCAGCGCCGAAACGCAGCACTACATCCGCTTCTCCACCGCCAGCGCCCTGCCCCAGTTGCAGACTGCGGTGGAGCGGCTGCAAAAACTTCTACGCTGAATACTGTATGGCCTTCGAACTGCCGATCCGCGTCTACTGGGAAGACACCGATGCCGGCGGCATCGTCTTCTACGCCAACTACCTCAAGTTCTTCGAACGCGCCCGCACCGAATGGCTGCGCTCGCTGGGCATCGGCCAGCAGGCCCTGCGCGAGCAGACCGGCGGCATGTTCGTGGTCAGCGAGACCACGCTCAAATACCACCGCCCGGCGCGGCTGGACGACGAACTATTGGTTACAGCTCGCCTCCAGGAAAGCGGCCGGGCATCCCTCACAATCGCCCAGCAGGCTTGGCGCAAGACGGGAGGCGAGCCTGAACTGTTGTGCGAAGGCCGCATCCGCATCGGCTGGGTGTCCGCAGCCAGCATGAAACCTGAAAGAATCCCGAGTACCGTCCTGGAAGCCATTCAATGAGTCAAGACCTGTCCATCATCCAACTGGTCCTGCACGCGAGCTGGGTCGTGCAGGCCGTCATGCTGCTGCTGGTGCTGGTGTCCATCACCAGCTGGGCCGCCATTTTCAGCAAGCTCTTCTCGCTGCGGCGCGTGCGCGAACTCAATGAGAAATTCGAGCGCGACTTCTGGTCCGGCGCCAACCTCAACACCCTCTACGCCACGGCAGCCCAGAAGGGCCATGCCAGCGGCCCGATGGAACGCATCTTCGTCAGCGGCCTGCGCGAATACCAGAAGCTGCGCGAGCGCCGCATCACCGACACCGGCACCCTGCTCGACGGCGCGCGCCGCGCCATGCGCGCCAACTTCCAGCGCGAGATGGACGTGGTGGAAACCAACCTCTCCTTCCTGGCTTCGGTGGGCTCGGTCTCGCCCTATGTGGGCCTGTTCGGCACGGTCTGGGGCATCATGCACGCCTTCACGGGCCTGGCCTCGCTGCAGCAGGTGACGCTGGCCACCGTGGCGCCCGGCATTGCCGAGGCCCTGGTGGCCACGGCCATCGGCCTGTTTGCCGCCATCCCCGCCGTGGTGGCCTACAACCGCTTCGCGCGCGAGATCGACCGCGTGGCCATCATGCTGGAGACCTTCATCGAGGAGTTCTCCAACATCCTGCAGCGCAACGTCGGCGCGCAGCCGGCCGCGGCGCAGGCCTCCACCTTCTGAGGACCGCAGCATGCCTACCCTGGTCAGTCGCGGGCGCGGACGGCGCACCATCAACGAGATCAATATGGTGCCCTTCATCGACGTGATGCTGGTGCTGCTGATCATCTTCATGGTCACCGCCCCGCTCATCACCCCCAGCGTGGTGGACCTGCCCAGCGTGGGCAAGGCCGCGCGCAAGCCCGACCAGGTGATCGAGATCGTCGTCGGCAAGGACGAATCGCTGACCCTCAAGGCGCAGGACAGCAGCCGCAGCCTCAAGCTCGATGAGCTCGCCGCCAACGTCAAGCGCCTGCAGTCCGATGCTGGCAAGGATGGCAGCTCCGCCGTGGTCATCAGCGCCGACAAGAGCGTCAGGTACGAAACCGTGGTTCGCGTCATGGACAAGCTGCAACGCGCCGGTGTGCAGCGCGTGGGCCTGTCGGTCCAGATGGTG
>NZ_KQ483358.1:1972183-2007242 GCF_001432305.1 Curvibacter sp. PAE-UM | reverse complement strand
CCGCCCCGCACCCCCCCCCCCAGCCGCTTCGAGTTCAACAACCCGGCCCCGCGCCAGGGCCTGTTGCGCGCCTACGGCCTGGCCCTGCTGATCCACGGCCTGCTGCTGGCCGCGCTGACCTGGGGGGTGAACTGGCGCCGCAGCGACACCAGCCTGTCGGTCGAAGCCGAGCTCTGGTCGGCGGTCCCCCAGCAGGCGGCCCCACCCCTGGTCGAACCCGAACCGACACCCGAGCCCGCGCCCCCGCCACCGCCCAAAGTTGAAGAGCCGCGCCAGAGCGAGGCCGACATCGCCCTGGCCCGCGAGAAGGAACGCCAGGCCAAGGAAAAACTGGAGCAGGCGCGGCTGGAGAAGGAAAAACTCGCGCGTGAAAAGGAACGTGAGCGGCAGGAGCGCGAGAAGAAACTGGCCGAGGAAAAGAAAAAGAAGGAACTCGAAGCCAAGCGCAAGGAAGAAGCCGAAGCCAAGCAGCGCCGCGATGAAAACCTCAAGCGCATGGCCGGCCTGGCCGGTGCCACGGGTGCGCCCACGACCACCGGCAACGCCCAGAAATCTGCCGGCGGCATCTCGTCCAGCTACGCGGGCCGCATCCGCGCGCGCATCAAGCCCAACATCGTCTTCCCGGACGAACTGGCCACCAATCCCAGCGCCGAGGTGGAAGTGCGCACCTCACCCGACGGCACCATCGTCGGTCGCAAGCTGGTCAAGAGCAGCGGCATCCCCAACTGGGACGAGGCCGTGCTCAAGGCCATCGACAAGACAGATACCTTACCGCGCAACGAAGAGGGCATAGTGCCCTCGCCCATGACCATCATCTTCCGCCCGAAAGACTGAGGCCGGAATAAAAAAGCGCCCCGCAATCTGCCGGGGCGCCCAAGCCGTCATTCAACGGCACGAGGTGACACTCAATCGGATCGATTCAATCCACCGTCTCCAGCGCCAGCGCCGCGGTGGCCGTGTTGGAAATCGGGATGTGGTAATTGCCCGTCACCCGGCGCACGCTGGAGCCGCCGGCCGCCGCCAGGGCGCCGCGCATGGCCAGCCACATCAGCAGCTCCACGCCCTGGGTCCCGGTCTTCTCCACCAGCTCGTGCACGCTGAACTGCGTGGCCCATTCGGGGTTGGAGACCAGGCTGTCGAGGAACTGCAGGTCGAAGGCCTTGTTGATGAAACCGGCGCGCTCGCCGTCGAGCTGGTGGCTCAGGCCGCCGGAGGCGATCACCGCCACCTTCTTGCTGCTGTCCCAGGACTTGATGGCTTCGCCCACGGCCTTGCCCAGGGCATAACAGCGTTTGGCACTGGGCAGCGGGAACTGCACGGTGTTGATGCAGACCGGCACCACCGTCACCGGGCAATCGCCCTCGGGCCAGAACAGCTTGAGCGGCAGCGTGCAGGCGTGGTCCACCAGCATCTCCTGGCAGGTCACCACGTCGAACTCCTTCTCGACCAGCGTGTTGATGATGTGCCAGGATAGATCCAGCTCGCCCTTGAAGGGCGGCAGCGTGGGAATGCCCCAGCCCTCGTCGGCGTTGTTGTATTCGGGCGCGGCGCCGACCGCGAAGGTGGGCATCTTGTCGAGGAAGAAGTTCAGGCCGTGGTCGTTGTAGAACATCACCACCACATCGGGCTTGTTCTTCGCCAGCCATTCGCGGATGGGCGGAAAGCCGTCGAAGAAAGGTTTCCAGTAGGGCTCGTTCTGCAGGCCCTTATGGATGGCACCGCCGATGGCGGGAATATGCGAGGTGCCGAGGCCACCGATGAGTTTTGCCATGTTCGTTACTCCTGAGTTTTCTTATTGGCCGGCCGCGACCAGCTTGGCCCGGAAGGCTTCTTTTGTCATGCCGGTCTGCTGTGCGCCGATGTCCTGCATGTCCAGCTTGAAGATCCCGGCGAACTTGGCCAGGTAATAGGCGTTGCCGCCCGCCGCGATCAGCTGCAGCACGTTACGCGCGCGGATGGCGGCGGCCTGCTGCTCGTTCAGGCCGTACTTGCGCATATAGCCCTCCTCGTCGGCCTGAAAGGCCTTGCGGTTCTCTTCCGAGTTGAAGGAAAAGCACATCTTGTTGAGCGCATAACCCTTGCGGGCTTGATTCGCGTCAAACAGCGTGGTGCCGGGAATCGGCTTTTCTTGGCTGCAGGTGGTCATTCAGGTCTCCTGGGTTGACGGGGGTCAAAACGGTATGGGGGCCAGTATTCCGGAGCCATTGACCAAGATAAATACATGGATCAAGATATGACTCATGAGTAAATTCGATCATTTGGACCTGGACGGCCATTTGCTGCGGCTTTTGCTGGCCGTGGTGGAGGCCGGTTCGGTCACCGGCGCGGCCCAGCGCCTGGGCGTGACCCAGTCCGCCGTGAGCCACCTGCTGGACAAGCTGCGCGCCATCACCGGTGACCCGCTCTTCGTCAAAAGCGGGCGCGGCATCGTGGCCACGGCCCGGGCCGAGGAACTGGCGGCCGAGGCACGTGAGCTCTTGCGCCAGCTGCAGCACTTCGCCCACAGCGTGGATTTCGACCCGGCCCGCTGGCAGGCCACCTACACCATCGCCGCCAACGACTTCCAGCGCGACCTGCTGCTGCCCGCCCTGGCCGCGCGCCTGCGGCTCAGCGCGCCGGGCGTGGCGCTACGCATCATCCCCTCGGCCATCCCGCGGCTGGACATGCTGCGCAACGACGAGTGCCAGCTCGTCATCAGCCCGCGCCCGCCCGAGGGCAGCGACATCGTGCAAAAGCGCCTGTTCGAAGACCAGTACCGCGTCTTCTACGACGCCTCCATGCGCGCGGCCCCGCGCGACGAAGCCGACTATCTGGCCGCCGACCACGCCACCGTGGTCTACGAACCCCGCCGCAGCCTGGACCTGGACCAACACCTCGCCGGCAAGGGCCTGCACCGCCGTTTCGCCATCATGGTCCCCACCTTCAGCGCCCTGCCCCCGTTCCTGCGCGGCACCGCGCTGCTGGCCACCGTGCCCGGCCTGCTGGCACGCCAGACCTTCACCGGCCTGGCCAGCTGCCCGCCCCCCGTGAGCTGCCCCAGCAACCCCATGTATGCCATCTGGCATGCGCGCTACCAGCAGGACGCCGCGCACCGCTGGCTGCGCGCGCAGCTGGAGGCCGTGGTGGCGCCGGCGCTGGCCCACTAAGATGGCGGGCATGAACGCTCCCATCCTCATCATCGGCGCCGGCCAGGCCGCCATCATGGCCGCCGAAGCCCTGCGCAGCGGCGGCTACACCGGCCCCCTCACCCTCTTAGGCGACGAACCCCACGGCCCCTACCACCGCCCCCCACTCTCCAAGGCCTGGCTGGCCGGCGAGATGGATGCCTCACGCCTGCCCATGCGCACACCCGAGATGCTGGCCAGCAAAAACATCGAACTGCGCACCGGCAGCAAGGCCACGGCCATCAACCGCGCCGCCAAGACCGTGACACTGGCCGACGGCAGCACCCTGCCCTACGGCGGCCTGCTGCTGGCCACCGGCGCCACGCCCCGCACGCTGCCCCTACCCGGCAGCACCGCACAGGGCGTGCTGGCCCTGCGCACGCGCGACGACGCCGACGCCATCGCCCAGCGCATGGCTCAGTGTCTGGAGAAGAACCTGCCCCTGGTCGTCATCGGCGGCGGTTTCATCGGCTTGGAAGTGGCCGCCACCGCGCGCAAAAAAGGCCTGACCGTCACCGTGCTGGAAGCCGCGCCGCGCCTGCTGGGCCGCGTGCTGCAACCCGTGCTGTCGGACTGGTACGCCGAACTGCACCGCAGCCACGGCGTGCAACTGGTGCTGGGTGCACAGATCGCCGCCGTCGAACATGACACCAGCAACAGCGTGACCGGCGTGCGTTTGAATGACGGCACCGTGTATCCCGCTGGCCTGGTGCTGATCGGCATCGGCGTGAACGCCAACGACGAGCTGGCACGCGCCGCCGGGCTGGAGTGCGAGCGCGGCATCGTGGTCGACGCCTGCGGCCGCACCAGCGACCCGGCCATCACCGCCGCCGGCGACTGCACCGCGCGCCGCCTGGCTGACGGCAGCCTCATCCGCCTGGAGTCCGTGCAGAACGCCACCGAACAGGCCAAGAGCGCCGCCGCCGCCCTGCTGGGCCAGGAACGCCCCTTCACCGCCACGCCCTGGTTCTGGAGCGACCAGTACGACAAGAAACTGCAGATGGCGGGCCTGTCCGCCGGCGCCGACCAACACGTGTTGCGTGGCGACATGGCCAGCGGCGCCTTTTGCCTCTTCCACTACAAGGGCGACAAGCTGATCGCCATCGAGAACGTCAACAGCCCCAAGGAGCACCTGCTGGTGCGCAAGCTCATGGATGCGGGGATATCGCCCACGCCGCAGCAGGCGGGGGATGCGGGGTTTGATTTGAACGGGCTGGTGCCGAAGTAAGGCGATCTTCACCGCCAGCATTGAAGATCAAGCTTCGAGGTGAGGCCCAGCTGACGGGCCGATCACGAATTCAAGTGGCGACACCCTCGGCGCCGAGTCGCTCAGCATGCAAGTCCCCGACCGCCACGAAAGCGCACAGCACCTTGCAGGGGTTCCATAGCTTCTGAACCAGGGTGTTGGTGGTGACGTTCATGAAGCAGAAAAATGATGGCGCCAAACGCCTGTGAAAGGTAAAATCGGCAGCATGAAACTGGCACTATCCAACCGGCACCTGCGGGACCAAGTCAAAGCCAAAGCTGGCCTGATTGTCTCTGCAAGAACGTCTTCCGGCATCGAAGGAATTCGCCAGCCTTTCGAGCGTGCGGTGAGAGATACTGACATTACCGACGCGCGCTCCTTTACTGCGCACTGGAAGCTGCGTACTGCTTCCAAGTCTGCGAAATAACTCGTTCAAAGATAACCGCCAGCGGTACGTAGTTTCGCGCCATGGCTGCGTGAATGCTGGCAATGTATGCGGCATGACCTCGCCCGTCCAGGGCCGAGAAATTCAACGGCGGCAAGCCAGCCTGCAGCCCCATCAATACAGCCAGCAAACGCGCCACCCGGCCGTTCCCATCGCGAAACGGGTGTATCAGAATCAGCTCCGCATGGACGACGGCAAGTGCACGTGCGATGTGTGCATCCGCTGCTGCTAAACATGGGGTAAATTGGCTCAATGCCCCTCGTTCCATCTCTGCCATCAGCCCTTGGATCAGCGGTGCATGGGCAAACTGGAAGCCGCCTTTGCCCATATTCAAGGCTCGGAACTCACCGGCCCATGCATAGACCGGCCCCAGCCACAGCCTGTGCAAATCGCAAATATCTGCAACTGTGAAACGCTGGTCATCCCCGTAGCGTTGAACCGCCTCCGCCTGTGCGAGCAGCAGCGCTTGCGACTCCGCCTGCTTGATGTCTGTAACCCGCGTAATTCCCAGCAGGTTACGCAGCACTCGCCCTCTTGAGCCCGGCTCGGTTTCCGATTGAATCCCCGTAGCGTCGTATCGCGTTTTGCTAGCCACGCGCTTCCTCCTTGTTGGGCAGGAGCGCATCCGGGTCGATCAGCGCCTGTAAACGCTCCAGCGCCATGCCGCGCTCACGCGCCTTGCCCACCCGCAAGGCATCGAACAGGGCCAACATTTCGTACAGCCTGGCGTCTTGCATGGCCGCAAAGGGTACGGACGGGTGCAGCGGCTCCACCCCCACACCGCGCACCGAGCCATTGGGGTGTGGCCATACAAAATCTGTGCTCCCCGGCGCAAACACCCCTGCAAAGGCGGGCGCACTGTGGCTGGTGGGCACGCCCACAGCCAGCGGCAGCCGCACCCCAGGGAAAGCGTATTTGGCGCCGTGCAAAGCGAATTCGGCCAGGTTGTGCGCATGCGGGCGCACGGCGTTGTCGGCCACGGCATCGCCATCGGCCACGGCGGCGCGACGCGCCCTTTTGCGAGTGACCCGGTAAATGCCCATGGGCTCGTGCGCAGCGAGCGCGGCCGCGGCGCCCGCTTGCGCAGGCTGCGGCGGCAACTCGCGGTTGGGCAGCAGCAAACCCGCCTGCAGCCCCCGCCTGACGCAGGCGTGCGCCTCCGAGGCGCTCAGCCCCAGCTCATGCGCCAGGCGTGCATACGTCCAGCGCTGGGCACCCAGGGCAACCAGCTTGAGTGCCACCAGGAAGTCTTGCGGTTTGAGCTGCATTTAAATTCTTTATTCGCAAATCACGAATACAGAATCTATATCAAATAGGACGACTATGCAAGCGCCTCCCGCCAGCTGTATCCCTTGCGCAAGTCAGCCCAAGCCCCCCCGCCCCAGCGTGTGCCCTGCTTGTCATGCCGGAAGTGCCCACCCTGCCGGCTCAGCTGTACAGCACCAGATCGCCCGCGATGTGCACCACGTTCTGTTGCGCCAACTTCCTGACCAGTGCCTCCAGCGCCGCCGGGGTGCTGGCTTGGCCCAGCATGGATTCCAGATGCCGCAGGAAAGGCTTGAGCTTGTGCGGCCGCTTGTCGCCCATCTTGGCCAGGCCCTTCTTGATGCGGTCGAACGTTTTGGCTTCAGAGGTCACCACTGATCTGGGCGAGGTAGCCTTCTTGGCTGGTGTTGGGGCTTTGGCTGCGGCCTTCTTTGCCGATGCCTTCTTGGCCGGCGCCTGCTTGACCGGGACTGCAGGCGTCACCGCCTTGGCAGTAGCCGCCTTCCTGGCCGGCGTTTTCTTGACGGGTGCTTTCTGCGCAACGGCCTTTGTTCCGGCGACCTTCTTGGCGGGTGCAGGCCCCTTGGCCGCAGCCGCTTTCTTGGCCGGGGCTGCCTTCGTCGCCACGGGAGCTTTGCCGGACTTGAAGCCCACGCGCTTCACGTGAAAACCCAGCACCTTGGACGCGTGCTCGATCATGGGGTCGTAGCCCTGGTCATTGGCGATCACCACCAGCTGTGCGTCCGGGTGCCTGGCTGCCACATAGCCCAGGTAGAACGAAAGGTGGAAATCCAGTGCGTTGGGGCCTTTGCCGGATCGGGGCACCGGCGTCACCCGCTCATGGGTAGCCGCCAATTGCTGCGCCGGCTTGGCCTGGTGCGGGCCATAGAACAGCCAGACATCCGTGAAGCCGGGCGACAGCTTGGCCAGCTGCTCCAGCGTGGGTTGTACGTTTTCGTAGTCCAGCAGAACGTGTTGTTCTTTCATGACCGCACCTCCCCTACTTCGTTTTGACTATTTGGCTTTGGCCGCGCGTACTTTCCTGGTTGGCGTCGTCGGCAGCAGGCTGGTGTACTTCTGGTACAGATCGAACAGGAAGGCCACGCGCTCGGCGTCGCTCTTGTAGCTCTTCTTGCCGCCGCTGGCCTCGTAGGCCTTGTCCACGGCGGCGTCGAGTTTCTGGTGGATTCTCCAGATCGCTAAACATCCAGCACCGCAATCATTTCGGCGATCACCTGCACCGCATCAGCAGACTCAGGACCAAACACAATGGGTTTGAACACAGAATCGTTGCTATCCGGCGCAAGCTCCACGCGGACATGCCGCCACCCGCCATCGCTCGTTCGCTCCTTTTCACTGGAGTAAACCTTGACGGTGTAAGCCCCACCCAGGTCAGGGTCCGAAATTGACCGGTGTTGAGCCACAACGACCTTCCCCGCGCGTGTGCCTTGAGGGTTGGCTCGGAACAGGCACCAGCTGCCGTTGGGAATCCGCCGACTCATGGATTCGCCGATGACCTGGGCGACAAACATACCCGGCTGAGGACGGTAGATATCCGGCAATTCGATCCACTCGGCATCGTTGATGTCGAATGACTGCACATCACTGAATAGACCTGCCGCCAACTTCAGGTCAACTAAAGGCACCGCGTTCTTGAACGGTTTGACGTGCTTGCGATCCACGTGCTTGAAAGGCAGGACGATGTGCTCGCCCTGCTTTGCTTCGATAGAAGGAATACGGCTTTCGGCCGGAGCGGGAGTGGCCTGCACGGAGACGATTCGCGAACGAAAGAAGCCCGCCGTCTCCTTGTCGGTGCAGTAGATATAACAGCCCTTCATGCCCCGCGTCATCAAAGTCCGGTAGGTGTTCTTGATGATCAGATCCAGTCGGCTTTGTGCCTCGACGGCCTGCGACTTCATCAGGGTCTTCCACCCACGAATGGATCGGTCGGCAGAGGAGCGCTTGTCGGGCTGACAGACGACCTTACCGCTCCGCACAATAAAATCGTCACCGACGATCACACCGATGTAGTCCACTTCCAGGCCTTGGCACGTGTGGATGCAACCGACTTCGTCGATCGAGCCGGGCGCAACGATCCACAGGCTGCCGTCCCTGGTCAAGTTCCAACGCTTGCGATAGCCATGCTCCGGAATCACGACATCGTAGGCTTCGGGATTCTTCTTGCTGTTCCAGTCCCAGCAGTAGCCGGCGACCACTCTGGCCTTGTTGTTGAGCTTGTTTTTCTCGGCAATGACGGCGTGCAACTCGGATGGTGAATCGAAAACCCTGAAGTCGAAGGCGCCCTCCTCCAGGAACGGGTTGGCTGTCTCACGAACTGCCAGCGTGTTGTCCAGCCAGGCCAGATAACCATCCGACCCATTGCAGCGAAACTGGGACGCCAACTCCATGACTTCGATCTCGGCTCCAGAGGCTTTTGCCCAGGCCTTGATCGCATCGGTCCCACCGATGTCCTTCAGCGTCACCCGCTGATCCTCATCGATGAAAAAGATGGCGCACTTGGCAGCGCTGAGGATTTCCTTGATCTGGTTTTCACCGAGGTTCTCATACAGCCCGGATTTCTCATTCAGCCGATGCGCCTCATCCACGATCAATGTGTCGAATGCGTCAGCCTCTGTTTCAACAAAGGCCCCTGAACCGGAGAACAGATTGGAAATGTGTGTCGCGCGGAAGTGCCCGGTCAGTTTGCTCTGGTACACCGAACGCGGCGCAGCGTTCTTGGAGACATATCGGCAGTTCTGCCCATTCTTGGTCAAAGCGGCGAGCAGGTTGATTGCCAACACCGATTTTCCCGTTCCCGGCCCACCCTCTACGATCAACACCTTCTTTTTCCCGCTGACTGCCCGTCTCGCCATGGCCATCGCGGTTTCGTAAACCACCTTCTGGTCGTCGATCAACACAAACTCGGGCTGGCCCTTGAGCATCTTGACCAGACTGTCCGCCAGCATCTTGGACGGACGTATGCGGCCATTCTCAATCTTGTAGAGCAGGTCCGCATCATCCCCATACTTCACATGACGCTTGATGAAGTCCCTCAGCTTCTGGCGCTCGCTCTCACCTTTCAGGAAAACCGGGGCGCGTTCGATATACGGCGCATACCAGTCGTGCCGGATCACGGCATCCGGCTTGTAGTTGTGGAGATAGGCGCAAGGCTGAAGCACCAAGCCGCCTTCATGCACTGCCTCGTTGAAACCCTCGAGCAAAGCGGCATAGGACCAGGCCTGATACGACGGATGACTGACCTCCTGCAATCCCCGCCCGAGATAGGTAATGACCACGCCATCCTTCTCAGTCAGCTGGGCCGACTCCCATTGCTTGAGTTCAACAATGATCACATTGGGTGATCGATCTGCACTGCGCCCCGTCAGAATGAAGTCGACACGCTTGCCCGTCTGGGGGATGTTGTACTCAATGGCAACGCCAGCATCGCCCGGGATTTCATCATCGTTGAGAACCCTGGCCATCGATTGGAGCGACGACTGCCAAGACCGGACCTCGGACGCTCCAACATGCCGCCCCAGCTTGCGTGCAAACGCGTCCTGGAGAAACTCCTCGATATCCGTGTGATGGACTTGATGCAAAAACTCTGATTTGGTCGCTTGGTAAACGATCACTTGAGCTTCACCAGTTATTAACTAAGTAGCAGGCGACTAGATTTCGGTGTACTTCTTGCTGGAACCGCGTGCTCGATCAGCCGGGTATTTCTGACCATTCGCAATCAGCTTGGCACGCGCCGCGTCCAGCAAATCTACGCCCAGCTTGTCGCTGAGCTGCAGCAGGTAAAGGAATACGTCGGCCAGCTCCTGGGCGACCTCACCTTTTTTGCCGTCCGTAAGGCTCCTGCTTTGCTCCTCCGTCAACCACTGGAAGTGCTCCAACAATTCAGCAGCTTCGACGGAGAGTGCCGCAGCCAAATTCTTTGGTGAATGAAATTGCTCCCAATCACGCTCCTTCGCAAAATCACGAAGGGCCAAGATCAAAGGCTGGAGGTCGCTGCTCATGCGAGCCATTCTAGGGGAGCAAGGGCCGACGCTCAGCCCTCGGCAGGGCAAACCCTGATCCGTGGCGTAGCGGCGTCAGCGCCGCAGCCAGTCCGCCAGCGCCGCACTCACCGCCTGCGGCTGCTCCATGGTCGTCATGTGGCCGCTGTTTTCCACGATGACCAACTGCGCGCCGGGGATGGCGGCGGCCATGGCCTCGTGCTGGGCTGGGCCGCTCCAGGCGTCCTGGCGGCCCGTCAGGACCAGCGTGGGGCAGGTGATGCCCGGCAGCAGCGGGGCGGCATCGAAGCGGTTCAGCAGTGCGTTGATCTGCGCGGCGTACTGGGCGGCGCTGCCGCGCTCGAACATGGCCAGCACTTCTTCGAAGATAGGGCCGCCGATGCGGTCCGGGTGCACCATGCCCTTGGCCCACTCCTGGGCCATGACACGCATGCCCTGCGCCTGCGCGATCTTGAGCAGGGCCATGCGCCCGGCTTTCTCCTTCTCTCCCGCTTCACCGGCCGCCAGAGGGTGCGTACCCGTATCCAGCAGGGCCAGGCGTTCCACACGCTGCGGCGCCAGGCGCATGACTTCCAGCGCCACGCGGCCGCCCATGGAGTGGCCGGCAACGCAAAAGCGTTCCGTGGGTGCCTCGTCCAGCACTTGCTGGGCCATGGCGGGGAGCGAGTCGCGTAGGCCCCAGGCGGGGATGACGCAATTCGCCTGGCCCTGGAGGGCTGCGACCTGCGGGGCCCAGACGGCGGCATCGCAGTTGAGGCCAGGCAGGAGCATGAGGGTGGTAGACATTTCAGAACACTTCCGTATCGACTTCGCGGTTGCTTTGTTCGCTGTAGCGATTGCCCACCACGGTCTGCTGGTTGACCACGGCCTCGGCCTTGGCCATCAGCGCCGGGCTGAGCTTGACGTCGGCAGCGGCCAGGTTTTCGGCCAGATGCTCCAGGCTGGTGGTGCCGAAGAGCGGGACGATGTGCGGCGCCTTGTGCAGCAGCCAGGCCAGGGCCAGCTGGGCCGGGGTGCAACCGGCTTCCTGCGCCAGGGCCTCGTAAGCCGGCAGCAGCTTGAGGTTGCCCGCGTAGTTGGCCGGCTCGAAGCGCGGCATGCCGTGACGTATGTCCTTCGCGTCCAGTGTGCCCACATCGCGCAGCTTGCCGCTGAGAAAGCCACGCGCCACCGGGCTGAAGGCGACGAAGGCGGCGCCGATCTCGCGGCAGGTGGCTAGCACCGCAATCTCGGGGTTACGTGTCCAGAGCGAGTACTCGGTCTGCACGGCAGCGATGGGGTGCACAGCGTGGGCCTTGCGCACGGTGGCGGCCGACACTTCGGACAGGCCGATGGTGCGCACATGGCCGCGCTCGACCAGGCGCGAGAGCTCGCCCACGCTGTCCTCGACGGGGACCTTCTTGTCGTAGCGGTGCAGGTAATAGAGGTCGATGACGTCGGTGCCCAGGCGGCGCAGGCTGGCCTCGCAGTCACGACGGATGGCCTCGGGCCGTCCGTCGATCACGCGCACCAGCTTGCCGTCGCCGGCCAGGTCCACGCCGGCCATGCCGCCCTTGCTGGCCAGGGTGATCTTGCTGCGGTGGGCCTTGAGTACACGGCCCACCAGGGTTTCGTTGGCGCCAAAGCCGTAGAGCGCGGCGGTGTCGAACAGGGTGACGCCGGCGTCCAGCGCGCTGAGCAGCACACGCTCGCTGTGCTCGGGCGCGGGCGGCACGCCGTAGGCATAGCTCAGGCTCATGCAGCCCAGGCTGAGGGCGGAGACGTTGAAGGGGCCGATCTTGCGGGTCTGCATGGTTCTTCCTCGTGAGACGTGAAAAGGGGCCAGAGCACGTCGCCAATGGCGAGTGATCCGACCCGTAGGGAAGGCCTACATGGCTTTTGTCGCGCGCGGCGTGGTTTTTGCGGGATGAGCCGCAAGGCGCAAAACCCAAGGCAAGCCTGGACGGCTTGCCTGGTTTTGCAACGCCGCGGATCGCCCGCAAAACCACGCCCCTACGGGTTCGAACCAAAACGGGCCCTTTGCCCACCAAACCCCTTGCGTGTGCTGCAGCACACGCTGCGTGGTCTTGGCGGTCAAATCATCCCGTTTTGGACTCGAACGCGCGTGACAAAAGCCATGTAGGCCTTCCCCGCGGTCATCGACCGATGGTAGCGGATCAGCCTGCGTTCAGCTGCTGCTCCAGCTGATGCAGCACCTGGTAACAAGGCAGCACCTGCGCCAGACTGGAATTGGGCTCACGGCCTTCGCGGATGGCGGCGAAGAACTCGCGGTCCTGCAGCTCGATGCCGTTCATGGAGACATCGACCTTGCTCACGTCGATCTTCTCTTCCTTGCCATTGAACAGGTCGTCGTAACGGGCCAGGTAGGTGGCCGTGTCGCCGATGTAGCGGAAGAAGGTGCCCAGCGGGCCGTCGTTGTTGAAGGACAGGCTCAGCGTGCAGATGGCACCGTTGGCGGCCTTGAGCTGGATGCTCATGTCCATGGCGATGCCCAGCACGGGATGGATGGGGCCCTGGACGGCGTTGGCCTTCACGATGGGGCTGCCGGCCTGGTAGGCAAACAGGTCCACGGTATGGGCGGCGTGGTGCCACAGCAGGTGGTCGGTCCAGCTGCGGGCCTGGCCCAGGGCATTCATGTTCGTGCGGCGGAAGAAGTAGGTCTGCACGTCCATCTGCTGGATGTTGAACTCACCGACCTTGATCTTCTTGTGCACGTACTGGTGGCTGGGGTTGAAACGGCGGGTGTGGCCGCACATGGCCACCAGGCCGGCCTTCTTCTGCAGGGCGACGACTTCCTCGCCCTCCTTCAGCACGTCGCACAGGGGAATCTCCACCTGCACGTGCTTGCCGGCCTGCAGGCAGGCCTTGGTTTGCGCCGCGTGCATCTGCGTGGGCGTGCACAGGATGACGGCGTCCACTTCCTTGAGCTTGAGGCTGTCGGCCAGATCGGTGGTGACGTGCTTGATGCCGTACTTGTCGGCCACTTCCTTCGTTTTCTCGATATCGCGGCTGATCAGCGAGACGACTTCCACGTCCTTGATGTTCTTGATGCCGTCCAGGTGCTTGATGCCGAAGGCACCGGCGCCGGCGAGTGCGACTTTGATGGTCATGGCGGTTCCTTATTGATTTTCCAGAATCAGGTTGCCCACAGCCGTGTTGGACGCGGGCACATGGTAGAAGCGGTGCGCGACCTTGGGCGCCTTGCCGCCGGCCGTGTCGGCCATGGCGCCGCGGGCGATGAGCCACATCACGAGTTCGATGCCTTCGCTGCCGGCTTCGCGCACGTAGTCGATGTGCGGCTTGCTGGCCAGGGTGTCGGGGCTGGCAATCATCTCGTCGAGGAAGGCGTTGTCCCATTCCTTGTTGATCAGGCCGGCACGCGGGCCCTGCAGCTGGTGGCTCATGCCGCCGGTACCCCAGATCTGCACGTTGAGCGGTTTGTCAAAAGACTCGACGGCGCGGCGGATGGCCTTGCCGAGTTCGAAACAACGGCGGCCGCTGGGCACGGGGTACTGCACCACGTTCACGGCGAAGGGGATCACCGGGCAGGGCCACTCGAACTTGTCCTGGGACGGCGTGCCGCAGACCAGGGACAGCGGCACGGTCAGGCCGTGGTCCACGTCCATCTTGTTGACGATGGTGAGGTCGAAGTCCTGCTGGATGACGGACTGCGCGATGTGCGCGGCCAGCTCGGGGTGGCCCTTGACCATGGGCACGGGGCGGTGGCCCCAGCCTTCGTCGGCCGGCTGGTATTCGGCGGCGGTACCGATGGCGAAGGTGGGGATCATCTCCAGGCTGAAAGCCGTGGCGTGGTCGTTGTAGACGAGGAAGATGACGTCGGGCTTGTTGTCCTTGAACCACTGCTTGGTAGGCTCGTAGCCCTTGAACAGGGGCTGCCAGTAGGGTTCGGTGGTCTTGCCCAGGTCGATGGCCGCGCCGATGGCGGGCACATGCGAGGTGTAGACGGATGCGGTGATCTTGGCCATATCAATATCTTTCAGAGAAGCTTGCCGGTGCCGTGGCCTTGCGGCTGGTTCTGCGGCTGGGCCGTGCCGTTCTCGCCGGTGTAGCGGTTGCCTTCGGCGGAGCGGCCGCCCTTGAGCATCATGTCGCGGTACTCCTCTTCCGTCATGCCGGTCATGGAGCCCGCCATCTGCTGGAAGCTCTTGCCGTGCGTGGCGCCCAGCTTGGCCAGGAAATAGATGTTGCCGCCCAGGGAGATGGCCTTGTTGAGGTCAGCTGCCAGCACGGCCTGCTTCTGCTCTTCCGTCATGGGCCACTCGTCCAGGACCTTGCGCTGGTCGGCCTTGAAGCGTTCGCGGTTCTCGGCCTTCATCAGGCTCATGCAGAACTGGTTGAGCCAGTAGCCCTTGCGGCTCTGCTCGGCGTCGAAGATGGTCGTGCCGGGCACGTCCAGATAGGGTTTTTCGAGTGACATGGTGGTTCCTTACTTCACGACGACTTCTTCAGGCCAATACAGGCGCATCGGATTGTCCACCAGCAGCTTGCGCTGCAACTCGGCCGTCGGCGCGATGTGGGGGATGAAGTCGACCAGCAGGCCGTCGTCGGGCATGTGGTCCTTCAGGTTGGGGTGCGGCCAGTCGGTGCCCCAGAGCACGCGGTCCGGGAACTCCCGCACGATGCGCTGGGCAAACGGGATCACATCGCGATACGCATTCTGCTCGCCGTTGAGGGCTTTGGGGCCGGCCACCGACAGGCGTTCGGGGCAGCTGACCTTGCTCCACACGTTCTTGTGCTCGCGCATGAACTTGAGGAAGAGCGCGAACTCGGGCCCGTCCACGGGCTTGCTCACGTCGGGGCGGCCCATGTGGTCCACCACCACCGTGGTGGGCAGGGCGGTGAAGAAGTCCCACAGCTCGGGCAGGTCCACCGCTTCGAAGTAGATCACCACGTGCCAGCCCAGCTTGTTGATGCGGCCGGCGATCTCCAGCAGCTCATCCTTGGGCGTGAAGTCCACCAGGCGCTTGACGAAGTTGAAGCGCACACCGCGCACGCCGGCGGCGTGCAGCTTCTGCAGTTCCTCATCGGTCACGCTGCGGCGGACGGTGGCCACGCCGCGCGCCTTGCCGTTGGACGACTGGCAGGCGTCGACCAGGGCGCGGTTGTCGGCACCGTGGCAGGTGGCCTGCACGATGACGTTGCGCGCAAAACCCAGGTGGTCGCGCAGGGCGAAGAGCTGCGCCTTGCTGGCGTCGCAGGGGGTGTACTTGCGCTCGGGCGCGTAGGGGAATTCGGCGCCGGGGCCGAAGACGTGGCAGTGCGCGTCCACCGCGCCCGCGGGCAGCGTGAAGCGCGGCTTGCTGGGGCCGGTGTACCAGTCCATCCAGCCGGTGGTTTTCTCGAAGGGGCCTGTGGTGGGTTTGCTCATGGTTCTCTCGGATGATTCTTGATTTAATTTATTCAGCGCATGGCTGGTTCGACCGTGCCGCGCAGGCCGGCGCGAGCTATGGCCGATTGCAGGGTGCCGTCACGGCGCACGGTCAAGGCGAAGCTGCTCAGGTAGGACAGGCCGGCCTCGCGCCCCTTGGGCGTGGCGATGGCCAGGTTCTCCAGACCCCAGCGGCCGTCCAGCACGCGCGCGCCGGGCAAGCCATCGGCCATTTCGTACAGGATGCCCTTGTTGGTGGCGAAGGCATCGATCTTGCGCGCGGCCAGCTGCTCGGAGGCGGCCTTGAGGGTGGGCTGCGGCACCACCTGGGCCTGCTTGTAGCTGCGCGTGAGCACACCCTGGGAAGTGCTGCCCTGGCTGACACCGACCTGGATGCCGGCGCGGTCGATCTCGGTGGCACTTTGCAGCGGGCTGCCGGCCGGCACCAGATAGCCCAGCTCCAGGCTAACCAGGGGCAGGGTGAAGTTCATGTCACGGGCGCGCGCCTCGGTGGCATTGGTGAAGGTGAAGTCCACCTCGCCGTTTTTCATGGCTTCGAGCACCTCGGCGATGCGCTTGTATTCCACCAGCTCCAGCGGCACGTTCAGCCAGCGCGCGAGTTCGCGCCCCAGCTCGTAGGCCACACCCGTGAGCTTGCCGTTCTTGTCCGTCACCATCGAGGTCGGGCTGCCCGAGTAGACACCGACGCGCAGCTTGCCATCGGGCGCCAGTGCGGCGCGCGCCTGGGGCGTGGGCGCCGGGGGCGGCGTGACGGCACAGCCGGCCAGCAGCGTGACCGCGGCCAGCAGGCCCAGGAAGCAGCTTCTGCGCAGCATGTTCATGACAGGTCCCCTCGTGTGGTGCGTGAATGGACGGCCAGCTTAGTCGATGTACTTCAGGCCCAGCTTTTCCAGCGGCTCGCGGAACTTGTACATGTCCAGGCCCAGCACGCCGGACGCCAGCTTGGCGCGCTTCTCGCCCTCGAAGGACTCGCGGGCCGCGGCGGCATCGGCCACCTTCTGTGCATCGGCGGCGTTGACGACGACCACGCCGTCGTCGTCGGCCACGATGGCGTCACCCGGGTTCACGATCATGCCCGCGCAGACCACGGGGATGTTCACCGAGCCCAGGGTGGCCTTGATGGTGCCCTTGGCGCTGATGGCGCGGCTCCAGACGGGGAAGTCCATGGACTTGAGCTCGGCGATGTCGCGGCAGCCGCCGTCGATGATCAGGCCGCGTGCGCCGCGCGCCTTGAAGGAAGTCGCCAGCAGGTCGCCGAAGAAGCCATCGGTGTTGGGCGAGGAGAGCGCCGCCACGACGATATCGCCGGGTTTGATCTGCTCGGCCACCACGTGCAGCATCCAGTTGTCACCGGGGTGCAGCAGCACCGTGACGGCCGGGCCGGCGATCCGGGCGCCGGAATAGATGGGGCGCATATAGGTCTGCATCAGGCCGATGCGGCCCTGGGCCTCGTGCACGGTGGCCACACCGTACTGGCCCATTTTTTCGACAGCGGCGGCATCGGCGCGCACGATGTTGCGCTTGACGATGCCCAGGGGTGCGTTGACGCTCATGGTGTTTCCTCTTGGTGTCGGTGATGGATCGTGGGGTGACTCGCAGGCCGCTTCACTTGCCCTTGGCCTTGAGCTGCGCATCCAGGCGCGAGAACACGCGGCGCGCATTGCCCTCGTAGACCTTGAAACGCTGCTCCTCGTTGAGGTGCGGCGTGGCCTGCACGTAACGCTTGGTGTCGTCGTAGTAGGCACCGGTCTCGGGGTCGATGCCGCGCACGGCGCCGATCATCTCGGAGGCGAACAGGATGTTGTCCACCGGAATCACGCGGGTCAGCAGATCGATGCCAGGCTGGTGGTAGACGCAGGTGTCGAAATAGATGTTCTTGAGCAGGTGCTCGCTCAGCAGGGGTTTTTTCATCTCCTGGGCCAGGCCGCGGAAACGGCCCCAGTGGTAGGGCGCCGCGCCGCCGCCGTGCGGGATGATGAACTTCAGCGTGGGGAAGTCCTTGAACAGGTCACCCTGAATCAGCTGCATGACGGCCGTGGTGTCGGCGTTCAGGTAGTGCGCGCCCGTGGTGTGGAAGCAGGCGTTGCAGCTGGTGGAGACGTGGATCATGGCCGGGATGTCGTACTCGACCATCTTTTCGTAGATGGGGTACCACTGCTTGTCGGTCAGCGGCGGGCTGGTCCAGTGGCCGCCGCTCGGGTCCGGGTTCAGGTTGATGCCGACGTTGCCATATTGCTGGACGCACTTCTCCAGCTCGGGGATGCAGGTCTTGGGATCGACACCGGGCGACTGGGGCAGCATGGCCGCGGGCACGAAGGAGTCGGGGAAGAGCTGCGAGACGCGGTAGCAGAGCTCGTTGCAGATGGCGGCCCAGGTGGACGAGACATTGAAGTCGCCGATGTGGTGGGCCATGAAGCTGGCGCGCGGGCTGAAGATGGTGAGGTCGGAGCCGCGCTCCTTCATCAGCCTGAGCTGGTTGGTCTCGATGGACTCGCGCAGCTCGTCGTCGCTGATCTTGAGGTCGGCCACTTTGGGCATCAGGGCCGGGTCCTTGATGCCGGCGATCTGCTGGTTGCGCCAGTTCTCCAGCGCCTTGGGGGCGGTGGTGTAGTGGCCGTGGATGTCGATGATCATGGGTTTTTTCATATCGGTCTCCTGGGATTCAGATTCGGTTCAGGCCGGGTCCATGCCCTGGCGGCGCTTGGCCTCGGCGGCTGCGGGCGAGGCCATGTAGGCCAGCATGGCGCGCACGGCTTCGGCCTGCTGGCTGCTGGCGCAAACGCCGGCCGAAAAGGTGGTGGTGATCTGGATAGCCGGCGGCAACGGGCCCAGCACGCTGAGGCCTTCGAGGTTCAGCATTTCGCTGAGCTGCTGAAAACCCAGCGCCACCTCGCCACGGGCCACCAGGCTGCCTACCGGGATGCCCGGCGGCGGGGTCACGATGCGGTCCTTGATCTGCTCGGTTATGCCCCAGCGCTCGAACAATTTCGCCAGGGCCACGCCGCTGGGGCCGGTGGAGTAGCTGATGTTGCGCGCCGCCAGGATGGCCTGGCGTACCGCGTCTTCGCTGGAGATATCGGGCTTTGGAGCCCCCGTGCGCACTGCGACGGCCACGCCCGAATGCACCAGGTCCACCTTGCTGCCGGCCAGCACATGGCCGGCAGCGATGAGCTTGTCGATCGCGTCGGAGGCCAGGATCACCACGTCGAAGGCCTCGCCGGCCGCCACGCGCCTGGCCGCATCCACGCCGCCCACCGACTCGATGGTCACGCGTTGGCCTGCGTGCTGCTGGTAGGCGTCGACCAGCTCGGCCAGCACCTGGCGGGTGGCCATGGAGGAAATACCCAGGATAGGAACGCTCATGGAAGAGGGACCGGGAATTGATAAGAACAGACAGCGATTGTGGCCACCCTGCCCCGCTGTGCCAAGGCGGAGCGGTTTCTAGCAGGTATCTCATTTCGGCATAATCGATGGCAAGCTATCCCGCAAACCATGGACCTGAAACAACTCGAATATTTCGTGCGCGTGGCCGAACTGGGCAGTTTCACGCGTGCCGCCGGGGTGCTCAACATCGCCCAGCCGGCGCTCAGCCGCCAGGTGCGCCTGCTGGAAGTGGAGCTGCGGCAGAACCTGCTGCTGCGCAATGGCCGCGGCGTCACCACCACCGACGCCGGCAAGCTGCTGCTGGAGCACGGCCGCGGCATCCTGCACCAGGTGGAGCGCGCGCGCGAAGACCTGGGCCGCGTGCGCGGTGCCCTGGCCGGCCGCGTGGCCCTGGGCCTGCCGCCCAGCATTGCCCGCATGCTGACGGTGCCGCTCACGCGCGCCTTCCGCAAGCGCCTGCCCAGTGCCGCGCTGTCCATCAGCGAAGGCCTGACGATCTCCATGCAGGAAGGCCTGCTGACCGGGCGCCTGGACATCGCCCTGCTCTACAACCCGCCGGCCAGCCCGGAGCTCAACACCCGGCCACTGATGGACGAGGAGCTGTTCCTCATCGGGCCGCGAGCGCCCCGCAGCAAGGCCACGACGCAGCCCATCAGCCTCAAGGAAGTCAGCGACCTGCCCCTGGTCATTCCCAGCCGGCCCAACGCCATCCGCATGGTGGTGGAGACCGAGATGGCCGGCATCGGCTGCAAGCCCGACATCAGCCTGGAGATCGACGGCGTGGCCGCCATCCTGGACCTGGTGGCCGACGGCGCCGGTTATGCCGTGCTGCCCAAGTACGCGCTGGCCACCACGCAGCGGCCCGAGGCCTACCAGGCGCGCCCCATCGAAAAACCCCGTCTGGCCAGCCGCCTGGCACTGGCCACGGCAGCCGGCCGCACCACGACCATGACACAGCAGGCCATGCTGGAGCTGATCCAGCAGGTGGCCGGCGAGGTCTTTGGTGCGATCGCCACACCCGCATGAAAATACCTACCCATGGCAACTGACAAGCACTACACCCTCGCCGGCGTGATGGGCTGGCCGGTGGCGCATTCGCGCTCACCCGCCATCCACAACCACTGGATCCGCCAGCATGGCCTCAACGGCAGCTACGTGCTGCTGCCCGTCCAGCCGGACCGCCTGGGCGACGCCGTGCGCGGCCTGCGCGCCCTGGGCTTTGCCGGCTGCAACATCACCATCCCGCACAAGGTGGCGGCCATGGCACTGATGGACCGCATCGACCCGCTGGCCGCACGCATAGGCGCCATCAACACCATCGTCGTCGAAGCCGACGGCACGCTGGCCGGCTACAACAACGACGCCTATGGTTTCATCCAGAGCCTGCTGGACGCGCAGCCGGACTGGCGCGCCGATGCCGGCCCCGTCACCGTGCTGGGCGCGGGCGGCGCGGCGCGCGCCATCCTGGTGGCGCTGGCCGAACGCGGGGCCAAGGAAATCCGTCTGTGCAACCGCAGCCTGGACAAGGCGCAGGCCCTGGCCGCCGAATTCGGCGGGCCGATCCGCGCCTACCCCTGGGAGCAGCGCGAAGAGGCGCTGGAAGGCGCGGCCCTGCTGGTCAACAGCACCAGCCTGGGCATGAAGGGGCAGGAGCCGCTGACCCTGTCGCTGGCCCGGCTGCCCCGACATGCCCTGGTGTGCGACGTCATCTACGTGCCGCTGGAAACACCGCTGCTGGCCGCTGCACGTGAGCGGGGCAACCCCACTGTCAACGGCCTGGGCATGCTGCTGAACCAGGCACGCCCGGCTTTTGCGCGCTGGTTCGGCGTGACGCCCGAGGTGACGCCGGAACTGCGGCGTTTGATTGAAGCCACGCTCTGAGAACCTGGCAGGCTCTTAGCCCCTGCCCATCACAATTTGTGATGGGCATATCGTGGCGTCGCAGCGAAGTCCATCGTTAGCCCTACTTGCCCGGACCGGTTGGCGCGCCTATTCTGGGCCGCACATCAACGACCCGAAAGGCAAGCCATGCGCACTCCCCTGCTCCGTCTGTCGACCGTGCTGGCCAGCGGCCTGCTGCTGGCCGCCTGTGCCATCACGCCGCCACCGGCAGCGCCTGGTGCTGCCCAGGCCAAGGCCGAACTGCTCTGGCTGGGCCAGTCCACCTTCCGCCTGACCACGCCCAGCGGCAAGGTCATCGTGACCGACCCCTGGCTGCGGCCCAACCCCAAGACCCCGGCCGAGTACAAGGATCTGGCCAGGCTGGGCAAGGTGGACCTGATCCTCGTCACCCATGGCCACGGCGACCACATCGCCGACGCACCGGACCTGGCCCTGATGAACAAGGCGCGGGTCATCGCCCCGGGCGACCTGAACATGGTGCTCAACACCCTGGGCGTGCTGCCGCCCGAGCTGACGCCGCGCATGAACAAGAGCGGCACGATCGTGCCCTTCCCCGATGTGCCGGGCCTGAAGATCACCATGGTCAAGGCCGAGCACTCCTCGCTCTTTGCCTGGAAAAACCCGCAGACCGGCAAGGTCGAATCGCACTACGGCGGTGAGCCGGTGGGTTTCATCATCGAGCTGGAGAACGGCCAGAAGATCTACCACATGGGCGACACGGGCCTGTTCGGCGACATGAAGTTCATCGGCGAGTACTACAAGCCTGACGTGCTGCTGATCCCCATCGGCGGCAACTTCACCACCGCGCCGGTTGATGCCGCCTACGCCACGCGGGAGTTCCTCAAGCCGCGCTTTGCCATCCCCATGCACTACGGCACCAATCCGCTGAACCGCGGCACGCCGCAGCAGTACATGGAGGCCCTGGGCCAGACCGCCACCAAGGTGATCCCCCTGGAGCCTGGCGAGAAGTTCAGTTTCTGAGTTCAGCGGAGCCGGCGCGCCGGCTCATGAAGCATCAGGGCCCGTACCTGCGATCGGAAGATCGCGAGTACGGGCCTTGATGTTTGGGACTGTGCAGTAAAGACGTTAACCGTCGTGCCGTCGAATCTTCAAACGGCACGGAAGGCCGGACACTTACTGGCGGGGGATATTGGCCTTGACGATCACATCACCCCAGCGCTTGATTTCGCTCTGCAGGAAGGCCTGGGTCTGCTCGGGCGTGCTGGCACGGGGCTCGATGTTCAGGTCGCGCAGCTTCTTGCTGACCTCGGGATCGTTGATCGCAGCGGCGATCTCGCGGTGCAGGCGCGCCACCACGTCCTTGGGCGTTCCCGCCGGAACGGCCAGCGCGTTCCAGGACGAGGCCTGGTAGTTGGGCAGGCCCGCTTCCTTGGTGGTCGGCACGTCAGGCAGCAGGGCCGAACGCGTCGTGTCGGTGATGGCCAGGGCACGCAGGGCGCCGCCCTTGATCTGGCCCATGATGGGCGAGACGATCTCGACGGCCACGTCGATCTGGCCGCCACGCAGCGCATTGACGACCGCTGGCGTGCCGTTGAAAGGCACGATCTGCATGTCCACGCCCGAGTTGGACTTGAACAGTTCGGCTGCGAGGTTCTGGGTGCTGCCGATGTTGATGCTGCCCACATTCAGCTTGCCGGGATTGGCCTTGGCATAGGCCAGCACTTCACCCAGCGTCTTGAACTTCGATTCGGTGGCGGTCACCACCGCGATGTCGAAGAAACCCAGGGTGCTGACAGGCGTGAAGTCTTTCACCGTGTCATAGGGCAGCTTGTTGAACAGCGTGGCGGTGACGGCGCTGGCGTTGGACATCAGCAGGAGCGTGTAGCCATCCGGTGCCGACTTGGCCACGGTGTCGGCAGCGCCCACGCCGCCAGCACCCGGCTTGTTCTCGATCACGACCGGCTGGCCCAGGGTCTGGCTCAGCTTCTGGCCCACGGTGCGGGCCGTCAGGTCGGCCACGCCACCGGCGCCGAAGGGGACGATGATCTTGAGGGGCTTGCTCGGGAAGGACTGGGCCCAGCCGGCGGAGGTCAGGGTTGCAGCCAGCACGGCCACGAGGGCGCGGCGATTCAGCAGGTTCATGGGTGATCTCCTTGTGAAGAAAAAAGAGCGGGGGCGATCAGCGCGCCACGCCCAGCAGACGGTCCAGCAGTTCGGGCTGGTCCAGCAGCGACTGCGCCGTGCCCGAATGCACCACGGTGCCGCGGTCCAGCACCGCCGCCACATCCGAGATGGCCAGGATGGCCTGCGGATGCTGCTCGACGATGATGGCCGACAGGCCTTCCTCGCGCGTGATGCGGCGGATGGCGCGCAGCAGCTCCTGCACGATGATGGGGGCCAGGCCTTCCAGCGGCTCGTCCAGCAGCAGCAGCTTGGGGTTGAGCACCAGCGCACGGGCCACGGCCAGCATCTGCTGCTCGCCACCCGAGAGCTGGGTGCCCAGGTTGGTCTTGCGTTCGGCCAGGCGCGGGAACATCTCGTAGGCGCGTGCCGGCGTCCACGGGCCCGGGCGGGCCACGGCGGTGAGGTTCTCGTCCACCGTGAGCGACTTGAAGATATTGCGTTCCTGCGGCACCCAGCCGATGCCGGCCTTGGCCCGCTGGTGCAGCGGCACCTTGTGCAGGGCCACGCCGTCGAAGGTGATGCTGCCGCCGTGCTGGCGGGTGGCGCCGGCCAGGGTGTTCATGAAGGTGGTCTTGCCGGTGCCGTTGCGGCCCAGCAGCGCCAGGGTCTTGCCCTGGTCCAGGCTCACCGACACGTTGTTCAGCACCACAGCCTCGCCGTAGCCGGCGCTCAGGTTCTCGACCTTGAGGAGCTCAGCCATGGGCCATCTCCTCGCCGTGGCCCAGGTACACCGCCTTGACCTGCGGGTCGTTGGCGATGGTGTCGGGGTCGCCCTCGGTGAGCACGGTGCCGTTGACCAGCACGGTCATGCGCTTGGCAAAACTGAAAACGAGATCCATGTCATGTTCGATCAGGAGCACCGACACATCGGCCGGCAGGGCTGCCACGGTCTGCAGCAGTTCCTCGCGCTCGCCGGCGGGCACGCCGGCCACGGGCTCGTCGAGCAGCAGCACACGCGGCTCGCAGGCCAGGGCGATGGCAATCTCCAGCAGGCGGCGCTTGCCGTAGGCCAGCACATTGGTCTTCTGGTTCATCACCTCGGTGAGGTGGAACTGCTCGAGCAGCTGCTCGCAACGCTCTACCACCTGCGGGCGTTTGCCCAGGGGCTGCCACCACTTGGTGCCCAGGCCGCTGTGCTGCGAGACGGTCAGCGCCAGCGTTTCCAGCGGGGTGAGCGTGTCGAAAAGCTGGTTGATCTGGAAAGTACGCACCATGCCGCGGCGCACACGCTGGTGCGGCGCCAGCTGGGTGATGTCCTGGCCTTCGAGCAGGATGCGGCCTTCGGTGGGCTCCAGCACGCCGGTCAGCAGGTTGATCAGTGTGGTCTTGCCGGCGCCGTTGGGGCCGATGAGCGCATGGCGGGCGCCCTTGTGCAGGTCCAGGCTGACGTTACCGGTGGCGGTGATGCCGCCGAAGCGCTTGACCAGCCCCTGCGCGGAGAGAACGATTTCAGGAGAGCTCATGATTTTTTGCCTCCGAACCAGTTCCAGGGACGGATCAGGCGGTCACGACCGACCAGCATCAGCACGACAAGGAAGAGACCGATCCAGAAGGTCCAGTACTGCGGGGTGATGGAGGAAATCCAGTCCTGCATGACCTTGAACACGATGGCACCGGCCACGCCGCCATACAGCCAGCCGGTGCCGCCGATGACGACCAGCAGCATGAGGTCGGCCGAGCGGTCGAAAGCGAACAGGTCCACGGAGGCAAAACTCGAGGTCTGCGCCATCAGGCCACCTGCCGCGCCAGCCACGCCGGCAGCGATGGTGTAGATCACGGCCAGGCGCGAGGTCACCGGAATGCCGATGGCCATGGCACGCAAACGATTGTCACGCAGGGCCTTGAGGGTGCCGCCCAGCGGCGAGTGCACCAGCCGGCGCGCCAGCACGAACAGCACCAGCAGCACGCTGATGGAATACCAGGCAGCCGTCTGGCCCTGAAGATCGAATTCGAAGCGGCCGAGCAGCGGACCCATGATCACGCCCTGCAGGCCGTCGGCCCCACCGGTGATGTCCAGCTTGTTGGCCAACTCCATCAGGATCATGGCCACGCCCATGGTCACCATGAGGCGCGTGAGGTCGGTCCCGCGCATGATGGTCAGCGAGCAGACCGCGCCCAGCAAGGTGGACACGGCAATGGCGAAGAGCAGGCCCACCAGCGGATCGGGCATGACCAGCTTGGCGAAGAGGGCCGCCGCGTAGGCCCCCATGCCGAAGAAGGCTGCATGGCCGAGCGACACGATGCCCGCGTAACCCAGGATCAGGTCCAGGGACACAGCGAACAGCGCGACGATGGCGATCTCGTTGATGATGAGCGCGTGGGTGGACAAGAGCCAGGGCGAGGCCAGGGCCAGCAGCCACAAGACGGGTTCCCAGAGCTTCCAGCGCTGCAGGTCATGCAGAGACTGGTATGCGCTCCTTGCCTCCTTAGGGCTCTTTGCAGGTGACTCCCCTCGCCCTACAACTTTAGCCTCAACATCGATGATCTCCTCGATATCTTCGCGATGGGTTTTCATGCCTTGCCCCCCTTGCGCACGAACAGGCCCTGCGGGCGCCAGATCAGGATCACGATCATCAGGAAGTAGACGATGAAGGCGCCGAAGCGCGGGATGTAGTACTTGCCGGCCACGTCGGCAATGCCCAGCAGCAGGGCCGCCAAGAGCGGACCGGTGATGGACGAGGTGCCGCCGACTGCCACGACGATCAGGAAATAGATCATGTTCTTGAGCGGGAAGCTCGGGTCCATGCCCAGCACTTCGGCGCCCAGCGCGCCGCCCAGGCCGGCCAGGCCGGAGCCGACCGCGAAGGTCAGCAGGAACACGACGTTGACATTGATGCCCAGGCCGGCGGCCACGCGCTGGTCATCGACCGAGGCGCGCAGGCGGCTGCCGAAACGGGTTTTCGCCAGGATGTACTGCAGGCCGATGGTCAGCGCCGCGCAGATGGCGATGATGAAGAGGCGGTAGTGCCCCATGCCCAGCATCCAGGGGCCGTCGCCGATCTCGGTGCGCCCCTTGAGCCACTCGGGCAGATGGATGATCTGCTGGCTGGAGGTCATGAAGTAGTCCATGGCGGCCACGGCCATGAAGGTCAGCCCGATGGAGAACAGCACCTGGTCCAGGTGCGGCCTGCTGTACATGGGACGGTAGAGCGTGCGCTCCAGCACGGCACCCAGCAGGGCCACGCCCACGAAGGCCACCGGCAAGCACACGAGGAAGGGCACGTCATAACGCTGCATCAGCAGCACGGTGGCGTAGCCCCCCACCATGGCGAAAGCGCCGTGGGCCAGGTTGATGAAGTTCATCAAGCCCATGGTCACGGACAGGCCGACCGCCAGGATAAACAGCAGCATGCCGTAGGCAATGCCGTCAAACAGAATCGTCAGCATGAATGGCTCGGGTCAGGTCCGGTCAGGACAAAAAAAAACCCATGGACACCCCCTGGCCGGAGGCGTCCACGGGCCGGGCATCACTTCGTCTTGCCCGGGTCCTTGACGTCCTTGATGACGTCAAATTCCACGTTGTGCAGTTCGCCGCCCACCTTCTCCACCTTGCGCAGGTAGATGTTGTGCACGACGTCACGGGTCTGCGCGTCGATGAACATCGGGCCGCGCGGGCTTTCCCAGACCTGGCCCTTCATGGCGGCCAGCAGGCCGTCACCACCGCCCTGGCCCTTGGAAGCCTTGAGCGCTTCGTAGATCACGCGCATGCCGTCATAACCGCCCACGGCCATGAAGTTCGGGCGCATGCCCTTGTTGGCCTTCTTGAAGGCTTCGACGAACTTCTTGTTGGTGGGCGAGGGGTGGTTGGCCGAGTAGAAGTGCGAGGTGACCACACCCAGGGCGCCGTCGCCCATGTCGTTGAGCTGGTCGTCATCGGTGATGTCGCCCGGGCCGATCAGCTTGATGCCGGCCTTGTCCATGCCGCGCTCGAGGAACTGCTTCATGACGGCCGCACCGGCGCCCGAGGGCACGAAGACGAAGAGGCCATCGGGCTTGGCGTCACGCACCTTCTGCAGGAAGGGGGCGAAGTCGGGGTTGCGCATGGGCACGCGCAGGGTGTCGACGACGGTACCGCCGTTGAAGAGATAGCGGTCCTTGAAGAACTTCTCGGCATCGTGGCCGGGGCCGTAGTCGCTGACCAGGGTCACGACCTTCTTGATGCCGCCCTTGGCGACGGCCCAGTCGGCCATGGCGACCGAGGACTGCGCCAGCGTGAAGCTGGTGCGCACGATGTAGGGCGAGGACTGGGTGATGCTGGACGTACCGGCGGCCATCACCACCATCGGGGTCTTGGACTGGGTGGCAATGGGCGCCGTGGCAAAGGCCGAGGGCGTGATGCCAAAGCCGGCCAGCACGTTGACCTTGTCGTTCACCACCAGCTCCTGGGCTAGGCGCTTGGTGACGTCGGGAACGCTGGTGTCGTCCTTGACGATCAGCTGGATCTTCTTGCCGGCGACCGTGTCGCCATGCTGGGCCATGTAGAGCTTGGCTGCCGCTTCGATCTGGCGGCCGGTGGAAGCCTGCTGACCGGTCATGGGCAGGATCAGGCCGATCTTGAAGGTCTTGTCCTGGGCCAGCACGGCCGAGGAGGAAACCGCCGCCAGCGCCAGGATGGATGCGCTCAGAAACTCACGCTTTTTCATGTAAGGCTCCTAAATAGGTTTTATGACTTCACGCACCCGATCTGCTGGCACGCAGAAGAAACCAGTATCGCGAAGGTGCATTACTTTCGCCTCAAACCAGATCATGCGCAAGTCAAATTTCAGACTGATAGATATATCAGTTTGAAATATCTTACCCGCTCACATCAAAAGGAAAAATAAAACCCAGCCCGAACGGCGTCGGGCTGGGTTGGCGTCTGAATCGGCGTATGGCGGCTAGTAGCGCAGCCGCCCTTCCTGGTCCATCACGGCGATGTCGACAAAACGGCTGCCCGTATTGCCCTTGGAAAAATCAATGCGGTACCCGTCGAAATCGATTTCGCCCATGGACTGCAGGCTCTTGGCCAGGGCCGCGGGCGTGATCTCGCCCCGGATGCGTCGCATTGCTTCGCCCAGGATGCGTGCCGAGAGATAACCCTCCATATGGAAGGCCGCGTAACTCTTGATGTCGGGATGGGCCGCCTGCATGGCTGCCTGGAACTCGCGCACCAGGGTCTTGGTCCGTCCGTTGGGGTTGGGGTAGATCTGGGCAATGCCGACACCACGCGCCAGCTCGGCGCCCGCCACCCGGGCCAGCATGCCAGGCGCCGTATCGCCCAGGATGAAGATGGATTGCGTGACCCCGGCCTTGCGCAAGGCGGCCACGCTGCCGGCGGCGAAGGGCGGCGCACCGATCACGATGACGCCCTGGGGGTTGGACTTGAAGACCTCCTCGGCCGCCTTGGTCTGCTCTTCGGGCTTGAAGACGGACTGGTAACCCTTGACGTCCATGCCCGTGAGGCGGGCCGCCTCGTCGGCCACCACCTTGACGCCGCCCGTTCCCATCGGGATGTCCTGGTGCATGACCGCCAGCTTGACGATGCCCAGGGTGCGGGCGTGGTTCACGATCTTCTCGATCTGCTGCTTGTCGCCGGCCCGCACGTGGAACAGGCGCGGGTGACCGGGATTGCGGAAGGGCTCCGCACCCGGCACGGCATTCATGATGACGACATCATGCTTGTCGAGCAGCTTGTCGGCGAACATGCGCTGAAGCGAGGCCGAGCCGACCGGCGAGATCAGCGCCACCGGCCTGCGCTGCATGGCCTGCTCGAACGCGGCGACGAAACCGTCGGGCTTGTAGGTGTCGTCAAGTTCGAAGAAGGCCACCTTGCGCCCGTTGATGCCGCCGGCCTTGTTGAGCTGGGCAAAGTAGGCCTTGGCCCCCTGGTTGAGCTGGGGTGCATCGGGCGCCGGCAAGCCAGAGAAAGGACCGATCTGGCCGATCACGATGTCCTGCGCCTGGACGGCCGCCGAGAGACCGAACAAGGCCGCGACCCCCAACAAAAGAACACTGCCGCTCTTGGCTAACTTGCTGATTGTCTGCATGATGTTTCCTTTTCCGCCACCGTACGCTCGCTAGAACACGCGTTTAGTTTGCGTTGCACCTGCTGACGAAGCCGCCCCGATCCCGTCTAGCTGATATATCGAAACGAGATATCTAGTCACTAATGGGCGCCAATTGATTAATAATTCACAATCCGTATCCTGAATGATCGCCATGGTGATCAGCATGAAAAACCACCCAGACGTAGGAGACCACTCATGACCATCCGTACCAGCCCTCCGTTCCGTGCCGACCACGTCGGCAGTTTCCTGCGCCCCAAGTACCTGCTGGAAGCGCGCGAGCAGAAAGCCAAGGGTGAGATCACCGCCGAGCAATTGCGCAAGGTGGAAGACAAGGCCATCACCGAGATCGTGAAGTTCCAGGAAGACGTGGGCCTGCAGAGCATCACCGACGGCGAGTTCCGTCGCACCTACTTCCACATCGACTTCCTGGAGCAGATCGGCGGCGTGCGCACCGACGTGCCCGTGACCATCATCAAGCCCGACGGCACCAAGGAACTGGCCCCGCCGGTGATGCGCGTGATCGACAAGGTACGCCACGTCAAGGACATCCAGCTCGCCGACTTCCAGTACCTCAAGAGCCAGATCGCCCCGGGCCGCGGCAGCGTGGCCAAGGTGACCATTCCCTCGCCCACCATGCTGCACTTCCGTGGCGGCCGCGCCGGCATCAGCAAGGAGCACTACCCCGAGCTGGATCCGGCCTTCTACGACGACGTGGCCAAGGCCTATGGTGACGAACTGCGCTCGCTCGCCGCAGCGGGCTGCACCTATGTGCAGATGGACGACACCAACCTGGCCTATCTGTGCGACGACAAGATGCGCGAGGCCGCCCGCCAGCGCGGTGACGACCCCAACGAACTGCCGCACCGTTATGCCATGTTCATCAACAAGGTGGTGGCGCAGAAACCGGCCGGCATGACGCTGGCCATGCACCTGTGCCGCGGCAACTTCAAGAGCACGCACGCGGCTTCGGGCAACTACGAGCCGGTGGCCGAGGCCCTGCTCAAGGAAATGAACCTCGACGCCTACTTCCTGGAGTACGACGACGACCGCAGCGGCGACTTCCGCCCCCTGCGTTTCCTGGCCCCGGGCAAGATCGTGGTGCTGGGCCTGGTGACCACCAAGTTCGGCAAGCTGGAGACCAAGGACGAACTCAAGCGCCGCATCGACGAAGCGGCCAAGTACGTCGCGATGGACCAGCTCTGCCTGTCGCCGCAGTGCGGCTTCTCCAGCACGGTGCATGGCAACGACATCGCGGTGGAAGACCAGCGCGCCAAGCTGCGCCTGGTGGTGGAAACCGCACAGGAAGTCTGGGGCAAGGCCTGACACCAGGCCGGTGCCGGGACAAGGGCGGCCAAGGGGCCGCCCTTTTTTATGCGCCGGCCTTGGCCGAGCGGTCCTTGACGAAGTTGTAGCCGAAGTCCAGCGCCGCTTCGAGCGAGAGCTCGATGGCATGGCGTTCGTGTTCGGTCAGGTAGAACATCAGGTCCACGTCATGGCGCACATAACGCGCGGGCAGGCGGTTCAGGGCCACGCAGGCCACGTCGGCCAGCATGTCGGACGTCATATTGGGCCAGCGGGGGGCACGGCGCAGCACTTCCTCGAACACCAGGCGTTCGTAGTAGTTATGGACCTGCTCGAAATTGCTGATCATGAAAGTCTCCAGGGAACTGCCGGTGACCTTAGCAGGTCGGGCGCAGCCTGACAAGGCCGCGCGCACCCTTCAACGCAGCCTAGGCCAAGCCTAGGAGTCGCACCGCATTGCCCTTGAGGATGCCGGGCATCACCTCGGGCTTGAAACCGGCCTCCTCAAAGTCCTTCATCCAGCGCTCGGGTGTGATCAGCGGGTAGTCGGAGCCGAAGAGGATGCGGTCTTTCAGCAGGGTGTTGGCGTACTGCACCAGCTGCTTCGGAAAGTACTTGGGACTCCAGCCCGAGAGGTCGATCCAGACATTGGGTTTGTGCGTGGCCACGGACAGCGCCTCGTCCTGCCAGGGAAAGCTGGGGTGGGCCATGACGATCTGCATGTCGGGGAAGGCGATCGCCACGTCATCCAGATGCATGGGATTGCTGTACTCCAGGCGCAAGCCGCCGCCGCAGCGCATGCCGCTGCCGATGCCGCTGTGGCCGGTATGGAAGATGGCCGGCATCTTGTGCTCGGCGATCACCTCGTAGATGGGCCAGGCCATCTTGTCGTAGGGGTGGTACCCCTGCACGGTGGGGTGGAACTTGAACCCCTTGATGCCGTGCTCTTCGATCAGGCGGCGCGCCTCGCGCGCACCCATCTTGCCCTTGTGCGGGTCGATGCTGGCGAAGGCCATCATCATGTCGCTGTTGGCTTTGGCCGCCTCGGCGATCTCCTCGTTTGGGATACGACGACGGCCCAGCTGGGACTCGCTGTCCACCGTGAACATCACCAGGCCGATCTTGCGCTCGCGGTAGTAGGCGATGGTCTCGGCGATGGTCGGGCGGCGGTTGGAGCGGAAGTACTTGTCCGCCGCGCGGTCGTATTCCTCGCCGTAGTTGTCGAAGGGGTTCCAGCAGCTGACTTCAGCGTGCGTGTGGACATCGATGGCGATGAGGTTCTTGTGGTCCATGACCGTCTCCTGGCGGAGGATGCCGAAGCGGACATCCTAGGGTAAACACTGATGAAAAGCGAGCAATGCTTGCTTGAATTGGTTATATTTCATAACCATAATCGATTCCAGAAAGAAACGCAATATGAAGAACCCCGACATCCATTTCGAGCGCCGCGGTGAAGAGCAGGAAGTTGCCGTCATCCGCCTGACGCGCCCGGCCAAGCGCAACGCCCTGAACGACGCCCTCATTCTGGCCATTCGCGACCTGTTTGAAAACATGCCCGAAGGCGTGCGCGCCGCCGTCATCGACGGCGAGGGCGACCACTTCTGCGCCGGCCTGGACCTGAGCGAACTGAAAGAACGCGACGCCGGCCAGGGCCTGCACCATTCCCGCATGTGGCACGCCGCGCTGGAGCGCGTGCAATACGGCCCGGTGCCGGTGATCGCCGCGCTGCACGGCGCCGTGGTCGGTGGCGGCCTGGAACTGGCCAGCGCCTGCCACATCCGTGTGGCTGACGAATCCACCTTCTACGCCCTGCCCGAAGGCTCGCGCGGCATCTTCGTGGGCGGCGGCGGTGCGGTGCGCATCCCGCGCCTGATCGGCGCCTCGCGCATGGCCGACATGATGCTGACCGGCCGGGTCTACAACGCGCAGGACGGCGAAAAGATCGGCATGGCCCAGTACCTGGTGCCGCAGGGCAGCGCCTTCGACAAGGCCTTCGAGCTGGCCGTGCGCGTGGCGCAGAACGCGCCGCTGACCAACTACGCGCTGATCCACGCCCTGCCGCGCATCGCCGAGCAGCCGGCCGACCAGGGCTTCCTGACCGAGGCCATGATGGCCGCCATCGCCCAGAGCGCCCCCGAGGCCAAACAACGCGTGCGCGCCTTCCTCGACGGCAAGGCCGCCAAGGTCAGCAAGGGCTGACATCTTCCCTGACACGAAACGACCCATGAGCGAGACGACCAAGACCACCCCGCGCTACCGCCCCGTGCCTTTCGGCGTGACCCGCGTCCAGGTACGCGAAGGCGCGCCCGGCACGCGTTATGTGCAGGCCGAACTGCCGCTGGGCGCCTATGCCCGGCGCCTGAGCGACTTCCTGGTCCACTGGGCGGAAGCCGAGCCCGAGCGCACCTTCATGGCCCGCCGGGCCCAGCTGGGCGAAGGCCGCACCGGCGACTGGCAGCGCATCAGTTATGCCCAGGCCCTGGACGGCGCACGCCGCATCGGCCAGGCCCTGCTGGACCGCAAGCTCTCGGCTGAACGTCCCGTGGTGATCCTGAGCGAGAACACGCTGGAGCACGCACTGATGTCGCTGGCTTGCATCTATGCCGGCGTGCCCTACTGCCCGGTCTCGCCGGCATATGCCACGATCAGCCAGGATTACGACAAGCTCAGGCACGTGCTCACCACACTGACGCCTGGCCTGGTGTTTGCCGCCGACGGTGCGCGTTATGGCCGCGCCATTGCCGCCACCGTGGGTGCCGATGTGGAAGTGGTGCTGGCCCAGGGCACCGTGGAAGGCCGTGCGACCACCTCTTTCGAGGCGCTGCGCAACACCACGCCCACGGCGGCCGTGGACGACGCCATGCACGCCGTGCGCCCGGACACCATTGCCAAGTTCCTGTTCACCTCGGGCTCGACCAAGATGCCCAAGCCGGTGATCAACACGCACCGCATGTGGTGCGCGAACCTGCAGCAGATCACCCTGTCCATGCCGGTCATTGCCGAAGCGCCGCCCGTCTTCGTGGACTGGCTGCCCTGGAACCACACCTTCGGCGGCAACCACAACGTGGGCCTGACATTGATGCACGGCGGCACGCTCTACATCGACGACGGCAAGCCCACCGCAGCCCTGATAGCCGAGACCCTGCGCAACCTGCGCGAGATCGCTCCCACGCTCTACTTCAACGTGCCCACCGGCTTCGAGATGATCGCGCAGGCCATGAAGACCGATGCCGAGCTGCGTCGCAATCTGCTGTCGCGCGTGCGTTTGTTCTTCTATTCTGGCGCCGGCCTGGCCCAGCCCGTGTGGGACAGCCTGCACCAGACGGCCGAGGCCGAGGTCGGTGAGCGCATCGTCATGTCCACCGGCTTGGGCATGACCGAGTCCGCGCCTTCGGCCATGTTCACCAACAGCCCCAATGTGAAGGCCGGCGACATCGGTACCCCCGTGCCCGGCATGACACTGAAACTGATCGACGTGGACGGCAAGACCGAGGTGCGCTACCGCGGCCCCAACGTGACACCCGGCTACTGGCGTTCCGAGCAGGCCACACGCGACGCCTTCGACGAGGAAGGGTATCTGTGCACGGGCGACGCCGTGCAGTGGATCGACCCGCACGACGTGCACCGCGGCCTGAAGTTCGACGGCCGCATCGCCGAGGACTTCAAGCTCTCCACGGGCACCTTCGTCAGCGTGGGGCCGATGCGCGCCAAGGTCATCGTGACCGGCGCGCCCTATGTGCAGGACGTGGTGCTCACGGGCCTGAACATGAAGGAAGTCGGCGCGTTGATCTTCCCCTCGCCCGCCTGCCGCGCCGTCAGCGGCCTGGGCACCGATGCGCCCTGGGAAGCCGTGCTGGCCAGCGCGCCGGTGCGCGACCGGCTGCAGGCCGTCATCAACCAGCTGGCGCGGGAAGCCACCGGCAGTGCCAACCGCATCGCGCGCGCGCTGCTGCTGGCCGAGCCGCCTTCCATCGACAAGGGCGAGGTCACCGACAAGGGCTCCATCAACCAGCGCGCCGTGCTCAAGCACCGCGACGCCCTGGTGCAGGCCCTGCACGACGACAGCGCGCCCGGCATCATCAAACCGCAAGCCTGAGCAACGCCATCATGAAAATCCAAGGACAAGCAGCACTCGTGACGGGCGGCGCCTCCGGGCTGGGCGAAGCCACGGCACGTGAACTGGCCCGCCTGGGCGCCAAGGTCGCCGTACTCGACGTCAATGCTGCGCTGGCCGAAAAGGTCGCAGCCGAAATCGGCGGCGTCGCCTGCGCCTGCGACATCACCAACACCGACAGCGTCACCGCCGCGCTGGCCAAGGCCGCCGCGGCCCACGGCCCGGCACGCATCCTGATGAACATCGCCGGCATAGGCTCGGCCAAGCGCATCGTGGCCAAGGACGGTTCGCCCGCGCCGCTGGAAGACTTCACGCGCGTGATCAACGTCAACCTCATCGGCAGCTACAACATCAGCCGCCTCTTCGCGGCGCAATGCGTGAAGTTGCCGCCGCTGGACGACGGCGAACGCGGCGTGATGATGTTCACCGCTTCCGTGGCCGCCTTCGATGGGCAGGTCGGCCAGCAGGCCTACAGCGCCTCCAAGGGCGGCCTGGTCGGCATGACCCTGCCCATGGCGCGTGACCTGGCCCAGCACGGCATCCGCGTCTGCACCGTGGCACCCGGCCTCTTCGCCACGCCGCTCATGAAGGAGCTGCCCGAGGAGGTCCAGGCCA
>NZ_KQ483358.1:1932989-1972173 GCF_001432305.1 Curvibacter sp. PAE-UM | reverse complement strand
CCGGCGGCCCTGCCACATCGTGACCAACGGCCACCTCAATGGCGAGGTGATCCGCCTCGATGGCGCGCTGCGCATGGCGCCGCGCTGAAAACAGCTTTTGTTCCCGTTCCCACCACCAACCATGCACAGGAGACAAACCATGATGCAACGTCGACTCTTCGTTCAAGCCACCGCCGGTGCTGCCGCCCTCGGCGCCCTCGCGCCCTACGCCGCCTTCGCGCAGGCGCTGGACCAGGTCAAGATCTTCTACGGCTTCCCCGCCGGCAGCGCGGGTGACAGCGTGGCGCGTCGCGTCGCCGAAAAGATTGGCGGCACGCCCTACAGCAAGCTTCCCGGCTTTGTCGAAAACAAGCCGGGCGCAGGTGGCCGCATCGCCGTCGAGACCCTGAAGAACTCGCCCGCCGACGGCTCGGTCCTGGCCCTGGCGCCGGTGTCGGCCCTGTCCGTGTACCCCTTCATCTATCCCAAGCTGGCCTACAAGCCGGAGGACGTGACACCGGTGTCGATCGGCGCCATCATGTTCCACGGCCTGGCCGTCGGGCCGGCCGTGCCGGCAGAAGTCAAGACACTGAAGGACTTCCTCGCCTGGGCCAAGGCCAATCCCACGCAAGCCAACTACGGCTCGCCGGGCGCCGGCTCCATGCCCCACCTGCTGGGTGCACTGCTGGGCATGCGCGCCGGCGTGGAGCTCAAGCACGTGCCCTACCGCGGTACGGTGCCCAGCATCACCGACCTGGTCGGCGGCCAGATCGCCGCCGCGATGAACCCGAGCGGCGACTACCTGCAGCACATGAAGACCGGCCGCGTACGCGTGCTGGCCACCTCGGGCCGCAAGCGCTCGCCTTACCTGCCGGATGTCCCGACCTTCACGGAACTCGGCTACCCCGACATCACCTCGGAAGAGTGGTTCGGCTTCTATGCGCCTGCCAAGACGCCGGCGGCCACCATCGCTGCGGCCAATGCCGCCATCACGCAGGCACTGAGGGACAAGTCGGTGGTCGATGCGCTGGCGCTCGTCGGTCTCGTCGCCTCTCCCAGCACGCCGCAGGCGATGGCCGCGGACCAGAAGGCCGAATACGAGCGCTGGGGACCGCTGGTCAAGCAGATCGGCTTCACGTCCGAGTCCTGATGAGGACCGGGCCGCGCGCGCGGCCCGGTTTCCCGCTGCTGCGTCCGCGGCAACAAGCTTCTCCCGCCCGCCGGCGGAACGGGCTGCCTGCGGCCTTGAACCCTGAACTTCTGGAGTTGTCCCATGAAGCATCGCTCCCGTCCCCTCCTGCTGCTCGTGCCGGCCGCCTTGCTGCTGGCCTCCTGCAGCACGAGCCCGCCCGCCACGCCGCCGGTGCTGGGCGCCAGCCGCGCTGCCACGCTGCAGACCTGCGAAGGACTGTTGGCCGGCTTCCGTCATGAGCAGACGCAGATCGATGCGGTGACGGCCGTTGCAGAGGGCGCGCTCAAGCAGGGCGCGCAAGCCATGCCGGCCCACTGCCTGGTCAAGGGCAGCATGCACAAGCGCAAGGGCAGCGACGGGCGCGACTACGCGATCGGCTTCGAGATGCGCTTGCCGCAGGCCTGGAACGGCCGCTTCTATTACCAGGGCAACGGCGGGCTGGACGGCAATGTGCAGCCCGCGCTCGGTGCGCTGGGCGGCGGGCCGCTGACCGGCGCGCTGTTTCAGGGCTTTGCCGTCATCAGCTCCGACGCCGGCCACACCGGCGCGCAGACCACGGTCTTCGGCCTGGAACCCCAGGCCCGGCTGGACTACGGCTACCAGGCCGTGGCCAAGCTCACGCCCATGGCCAAGGAGCTGATACGCACGGCCTATGGCCGGGGACCGGACCGCTCCTACATCGGCGGCTGTTCCAACGGCGGGCGCCACGCCATGGTGGCGGCTGCGCGCCTGGGCGAGCAGTACGACGGCTACCTGATCGGCGCACCTGGCTACCGCCTGCCCCATGCTGCACTGGCCCAGCTCTGGGGCGCCCAACAGTTCAGCACCCTGGCCACGCCGGGCGCTACCGCGCCACACCCCCTGGCTCCGCAGGGGCGCATCCCCGACCTGAGCAGCGCCTTCACGCCGCAGGAGCGCCAGACCGTGGCCCAGGCCATCCTGGCCCAGTGCGACGCCCTGGACGGCGCGCGCGACGGCTTGGTGCAGGACGTGCAAGCCTGCCAGGCCCGCTTCAATCTGCAGACCGATGTGCCCACCTGCAGCGCCGAGCGCACCGGACAATGCCTGAGCACTGCGCAGAAGCAGGTGCTGGGCACGCTCTTCAGCGGCGCCCGCAGCAGCAGTGGCCAGCCGCTGTATGCCCCCTTCCCCTATGACAGCGGCCTGGTCGGCGCCAACTGGGGCACCTGGAAGTTCGTGAACTCGCTGGCGCTGGACCCGCTGGCCGTGGGCACGGTGTTCAGCGTGCCGCCGGGCCGGGTCGAGGTGCTCAAGGAAGACCTGGGCGCACGCCTGGCACTGTTAAACGCCACCGATGACAACTACAAGGAATCGGGCCTGTCGCTCATGACACCGCCCGGCCATGAACAGCCCGTCAACCTGGCTCCGCTGCGCGCGCGCGGCGCCAGGATACTGCTCTACCACGGCGTGAGTGACGCGGTCTTCTCGGCCGAAGACACCCGGCGCTGGATCGAAACCCTGGGCAAGGCGCTGGGCGGCTCGACCGAGGACTTCGCCCGCTACTTCCCCGTGCCCGGCATGAACCATTGCAGCGGCGGCCCGGCCACCGACCAGTTCGACCTGCTGGGCCCGCTGGTGCAGTGGGTGGAACAGGGTGTGCCGCCCCAGGCCGTGAAGGCTGTGGCGCGCGGCGCGGGCAATGCCGGCGGCGTGAATGCAGAACTGCCGGCAGACTGGTCTGCCACGCGCAGCCGCCCCCTGTGCGCCTACCCGGCCGTAGCCCGCTACCAGGGCCAGGGTTCGCTGGAAGACGCCGGCAGTTTCATTTGCCAATAGGTTCAGCCCATGGATTACCAGCCCCGACTCGACGACATCCAGCAGCTGCTGATGGGCGTGCTCGATGCGCCCTCACAGCTGCAGGCCCTGCCACCGTATGCCGAAGTCGACGATGCACTGATGCGCCAGGTGCTGGAAGAGGCCGGCAAGTTCGTAACCAGCGAGATCGCCCCGCTGCAAGGCGTGGGCGACGAAACCGGTGCGCGCTTCGAGGCCGGCCGCGTCACCATGCCGCCGGGCTTTCGCGCCGCCTACCAGGCCTTCTGGCAGGGCGGCTGGCCCGCGCTGGCCTGCGCGCCCGAGGACGGCGGCCAGGGCCTGCCCGCCGTGCTGGAGGCCGTGCTCTACGAGATGCTGAGCGCGGCCAACCATGGCTGGACCATGGCGCCCGGCCTGCTGCACGGCGCCTACGAATGCATCAGGCACCACGGCAGCGATGCGCTGAAAGCGCGCTATCTGGAAAAGATCGCCACCGGCGAGTGGCTGGCCACCATGTGCCTGACCGAGCCGCAGGCCGGCAGCGACCTGGGCCTGGTGCGCACGAAAGCCGTGCCGCAGACCGATGGCAGCTACCTTGTTTCCGGCAGCAAGATCTTCATCTCGGGTGGTGAGCACGACCTCACCGACAACATCGTGCACCTGGTGCTGGCACGCCTGCCCGATGCAGCGCCCGGCCCCAAGGGCCTCTCGCTCTTCCTCGCACCCAAGATCCTGCCCGACGGCAGGCGCAACGGTGTGTTCTGCGAACGCATCGAGGAGAAGATGGGCCTGCACGGCAGCCCGACCTGCGTGATGCGTTTCGAGGACGCGACGGGCTGGCTCGTGGGCGAACCGCACCGCGGCCTGAATGCCATGTTCGTCATGATGAACGCGGCCCGCCTGCACGTGGGCCTGCAGGGCATCGGCCTGCTGGAAGCCGCGTGGCAAAAAGCCAGCGCTTATGCGCAGGAGCGCCGCCAGATGCGCGCGCCTGGCGCCACGCAGACCAGCCTCATCGAGGACCACCCGGCGATCCAGCGCATCCTCACGACACAGCGCGCCTGGATCGATGGCGGCCGGCTGCTGGCCTATCGCACGGCCATCGAACTGGATATGGCCAAGCACCATGCCGACGCAGCGCGGCGCGAGTCCGCACAGCGCTGGTGCAGCCTGGTGACACCGGTACTCAAGGCCGCCTGGACGGCCCAGGGTTTCCATGGCGCCAGCGCCTGCCTGCAGGTCTTCGGCGGCCACGGTTATGTGCGTGAATGGGGCATCGAGCAGATCGTGCGCGATGCGCGCGTGACCATGATCTACGAGGGCACCAACGAGATCCAGGCCATCGACCTGCTGCTGCGCAAGGTGCTGCCCGACGGCGGCGGCGCGCTGGGCGCGCTGTTCGATCAATTGGCCACCGAGGACCCCTTGCCCCTGGAGGTGCAACAGCGTTTCGACGCCTTGCGCCGGCTGGCCGTGCGCCTGGCCCAGGCCGCGACCTACCGCGCCGACCTGGCCTACTGGGTCGCAGACGACTTCCTGCAGGCTTTGGCCCTGGCCTTGCTGGGCTGGGCCGGTGCGCGCATCACAAGCAGCCAGCCGCACTGGTTGGCCCCGGCGCGCGCCCTGCAGACCTGGGTGCTGCCGGCCTTCACCATGCATCTGCAGATCATCGAACAGCAGCTGGCCGACACCGAAACCGCCGCCCCCGCACCGGCGGCCGCCTGAACCAACACCCCACCATGGCCACTCGCAAACCCAGCCCCGACACCGCCATCGAACAGGTCGATACCAGCTACCTGGAAAGCCTGGTCGGCTACAACGCCCGCCGCGCCACCCTGGTCATCGTCGATGCCTTCCTGCGCAATATGGCGGTCTATGGCCTGCGCCCGGTCGACTTCTCCGTGCTGTCGCTCATCGCGCACAACCCGGGCATCACCTCACGCCAGCTCTGCACGACCCTCAACATCCAGCCACCCAACCTGGTGGGCATGATCAACCAGCTGCAAAGACGCGAGCTCATCACGCGCCGCCCCCACCCGCACGACGGCCGCGCCATGGGCCTGCACCTGACGGCCGCGGGCAAGAAGATGGTGAAGCAGGCCGAGGTGACGGCGTCCGAACTGGAGGAAGCCACCACCGCCCGGCTGACCGTCGCCGAGCGGAAAATGCTCATGCAGCTGTTGAGAAAAATCTATATTTGATGCAATTTTTCACGCTGCACGGCCCTCGACCGGTCGCATCCGTGCCTACGGGAAAACCCATTAGCTATTAATCTTGTAGCAGTCCGGAATCTGCGATATAGTCCGCCTTCGCCTCGTCTGCTTGCCGGTCTGCCGGCTGCGACAGGCACAGGGAGGGTGCACCGGGCCATGAACCAGGTGCTTCAAGGAGTGCTGTGGAATGAGCTACAAGGAAAACGCCGCCATTGGTCAGCTGCTGGCTCTGCTGGAGTCGCGCTACGCCATGCGTGTGCTGTGGGCACTGCGCGACGGCCACGCCCAGACCTTCCGGTTGTTGCAGGACAGCGTGGGCGGCATCACCCCCAACACCCTGAACACCCGCATCAAGGAACTGCGCGAGGCCGGCCTGCTCAACCACGGCAGCGACGGCTACCTGCTCACCACCAGCGGCGCCGAACTGACCCGCCGCATGGGTGAGTTGCCCGCCTTTGCCAGCAAATGGCTGGCCAGCCAGGCGCGCAAGGCGCGCTGAGCCCCAAGCGCCGGCAGCTGCGCCGCCGGATCGCTCCCAACTGGCATAATTCGCCCTTCGCCGGCTGGCGTGCGGGCTTCAAACCGGCACCGTCAGCTATCAAATAAATAGCGAGAAGGACCGCGCCATGGCCATCACCACCACCCCCTCCGGACTGCAGTACGAAGACACCATCCCCGGCACGGGTGCCGAGGCCACCCGCGGCCAGAATGTGACCGTTCACTACACCGGCTGGCTCTACAACAATGGCGTGCAAGGCGCCAAGTTCGATTCCAGCAAGGACCGCAACGACCCCTTCGAGTTTTCGCTGGGTGGCGGCATGGTGATCCGCGGCTGGGACGAGGGCGTGGCCGGCATGAAGATCGGCGGCACGCGTGTGCTGATCATCCCGGCGGCCCTGGGCTACGGTGCCCGCGGCGCCGGCGGCGTGATCCCGCCCAACGCCACCCTGAAATTCGAAGTCGAACTGCTGGCCCTGGCCGGCTGATCCTCCCACCGGCCGCCCTGCGGCCGGTTCCTGTTGTCCCCCTTGAAATGGTGGATTCCGTCCCCAAGTCGGCGGCTGATCCCCATTCCCTCCGAAAAATGACCGACCCGCAAGCCACTCCCACGCCCGATCAGGCCCCCGAAAGCGGCGCCGCTGATCCCTTGACCCAGGTCCAGGCCGAACTGGCCGAACTCAAGGCCAAAAGCACTGAGCTGGCCGACCAGTTCCTGCGCGCCAAGGCCGAGGCCGAAAATGCCCGCCGCCGCGCCGAGGAAGAAATCACCAAGGCCCGCAAGTTCGCGGTGGAGAGTTTTGCCGAAAGCCTGCTACCGGTGACCGACAGCCTGGAAGCCGGCCTGACCATCAAGGACGCCACCCCCGAGCAGATCCGCGAAGGCGCCCAGGCCACCCTGCGCCAGTTGACCGCCGCGCTGGAGCGCAACAAGGTCATCGCCATCAACCCGGCCGCCGGCACCAAATTCGATCCGCACCAGCACCAGGCCATCAGCGTGGTGCCGGCCGACCAGGAAGCCAACACCGTGGTCAGCGTTCTGCAAAAGGGCTACACCATTGCCGAGCGCGTGCTACGCCCCGCCCTGGTGACCGTGGCCGCGCCCAAATAAGGCCCTTGAAACCGGCCAGCTTATCCACAAGTACAGCGCAACAGAATTTTTACGAATCTCAGGAGTAAGACATGGGCAAAATCATCGGCATCGACCTCGGCACCACCAACAGCTGCGTTTCCATCATGGAAGGCAACACCACGAAGGTGATCGAGAACGCAGAAGGTACGCGCACCACCCCGTCCATCGTCGCCTACCAGGAAGACGGCGAAGTGCTGGTCGGCGCCTCGGCCAAGCGCCAGGCGGTCACCAACCCCAGGAACACGCTGTACGCCATCAAGCGCCTGATCGGCCGCAAGTTCACCGAGAAGGAAGTGCAGAAGGACATCGACCTGATGCCCTACAGCATCGTGGCCGCCGACAACGGCGACGCCTGGGTGGAAGTGCGCGGCAAGAAGATCTCGGCCCAGCAGGTCAGCGCCGACATCCTGCGCAAGATGAAGAAGACCGCCGAGGACTACCTGGGCGAGCCCGTGACCGAAGCCGTGATCACGGTGCCGGCCTACTTCAACGACGCCCAGCGCCAGGCCACCAAGGACGCCGGCCGTATTGCCGGCCTGGAAGTCAAGCGCATCATCAACGAGCCCACCGCCGCGGCCCTGGCCTTCGGCCTGGACAAGCACGGTGCCGGTGACCGCAAGATCGCCGTGTACGACCTGGGCGGCGGCACCTTCGACGTGTCGATCATCGAGATCGCCGACGTCGACGGCGAGAAACAGTTCGAAGTGCTGTCGACCAACGGCGACACCTTCCTGGGCGGCGAAGACTTCGACCAGCGCATCATCGACTTCATCATCTCCGAGTTCAAGAAGGACCAGGGTGTGGACCTGAGCAAGGACGTGCTGGCCCTGCAACGCCTCAAGGAAGCCGCCGAGAAGGCCAAGATCGAGCTCTCCAGCAACTCGCAGACCGACGTCAACCTGCCCTACATCACTGCGGACGCTACCGGTCCGAAGCACCTGAGCGTCAAGCTCACCCGTGCCAAGCTGGAAAGCCTGGTGGAGGAACTGATCGAGCGCACCATCGCCCCCTGCCGCACCGCCATCAAGGATGCTGGCGTGTCGGTCGGCGACATCCAGGACGTGATCCTGGTCGGCGGCATGACCCGCATGCCCAAGGTGCAGGACAAGGTCAAGGAGTTCTTCGGCAAGGAGCCGCGCAAGGATGTGAACCCCGACGAGGCCGTGGCCGTGGGCGCCGCCATCCAGGGCCAGGTGCTCTCGGGTGACCGCAAGGACGTGCTGCTGCTGGACGTCACCCCCCTGTCCCTGGGCATCGAGACCCTGGGCGGCGTGATGACCAAGATGATCGCCAAGAACACGACCATCCCGACCAAGTTCGCACAGACCTTCTCCACCGCCGACGACAACCAGCCGGCCGTGACCATCAAGGTCTACCAGGGCGAACGCGAGATGGCCAGCGGCAACAAGTCGCTGGGCGAATTCAACCTGGAAGGCATTGCACCGGCACCGCGCGGCCTGCCGCAGATCGAGGTGAGCTTCGACATCGACGCCAACGGCATCCTGCACGTGGGCGCCAAGGACAAGGCCACGGGCAAGGAAAACAAGATCACCATCAAGGCCAACTCGGGTCTGTCCGAGGAGGAAATCCAGAAGATGGTGAAGGACGCCGAGCTCAACGCCGCCGACGACAAGAAGCGCCTTGAGCTGGTGCAGGCCCGCAACCAGGCCGATGCCACCGTGCACGGCGTGCGCAAGAGCATGACCGAGCACGGCGACAAGCTCGATGCCGGCGAGAAGGAGAAGATCGAAGCCGCCGCCAAGGACCTGGAAGAAGCCATCAAGGGCGAGGACAAGGCCGCCATCGAGGCCAAGACCGAGGCCCTGATGCTGGCCAGCCAGAAGCTGGGCGAGAAGCTCTACGCCGAGCAGCAGGCCGCGGCAGGCGCCGCCGGTGGCGGTGCCGCCCCGGGTGCCGAGCAGCCACAGGCCAGCCGTCCGGCCGACGACAATGTGGTGGACGCGGAAGTCAAGGAAGTCAAGAAAGGTTGACGTTGGGCGCCTCGCGCCGCCTCAACTCGCCGCGTTCGACACTTGCCCCCGGTAAGGTCAACGCGGCGTTCCTGCTCTAGAACTTAACGAATATGGCCACCAAAAGAGACTTTTACGAAATCCTCGGCTTGCCCAAGAATGCCTCCGACGAGGACATCAAGAAGGCGTATCGCAAGCTGGCGATGAAGCACCACCCGGACCGCAACCAGGGTGACAGCGCCAAGGTGGCCGAGGAAAAATTCAAGGAGGCCAAGGAGGCCTACGAGATGCTGTCGGACGCGCAGAAGCGCGCGGCCTACGACCAGTACGGCCACGCCGGCGTCGACCCCAATATGCGTGGCGGTGCCGGCGAAGGTTTTGGCGGTGGCTTTGCCGAAGCCTTCGGCGACATCTTCGGCGACATGTTCGGCCAGCAGCGCGGGCGCGGGGCCGGCGGCCGCCAGGTCTACCGCGGCAGCGACCTGAGCTACGCCATGGAGATCACGCTGGAGGAAGCGGCCCGCGGCAAGGACGCGCAGATCCGCATCCCCAGCTGGGACAACTGCGACACCTGCCGCGGCACGGGCGCCAAACCCGGTACCCAGGTCAAGCCCTGCAGCACCTGCCACGGCTCGGGTTCGGTGCAGATGCGCCAGGGCTTCTTCAGCGTGCAGCAGACCTGCCCGCACTGCCAGGGCACGGGCAAGATCATCCCCGAGCCCTGCACCAGCTGCCAGGGTCAGGGCCGCATCAAGCGCCAGAAGACGCTGGAAGTGAAGATCCCCGCCGGCATCGACGATGGCATGCGCATCCGCAGCACCGGCAACGGCGAGCCGGGCATGAACGGCGGACCGCCGGGTGACCTCTACATCGAGATCCGCCTGCGCAAGCACGACATCTTCGAGCGCGACGGCGATGACCTGCATTGCGCCGTGCCCATCAGCTTCGTCACGGCGGCGCTGGGCGGCGAGATCGATGTGCCGACGCTGCAGGGCAAGGCCGCCATCGACATCCCCGAGGGCACGCAGACCGGCAAGCAGTTCCGCCTGCGCGGCAAGGGCATCAAGGGCGTGCGCGCCAGCTACCCCGGCGACCTGTATTGCCACATCACGGTGGAAACCCCGGTCAAACTCACCGAGCACCAGCGCAAGCTGCTGCGCGAACTGGGCGAGTCCCTGCAGAAGGGTGGCGCCAAGCACTCGCCGGGTGAAGGCAGCTGGGCCGACCGGCTCAAGAGCTTCTTCAGCTGACGCCAACGGCCACGACCCCAGAGTCGCGACGGCACAAGCCCTCGCGACTTTTTTTGATCTGGATCGGATGAAGCTGAACGGCGCAGGACTAACATGCGGCCATGAGCGTCTCCATCACCTTCCTCGGCGGAGCCAGTACGGTCACCGGCTCCAAATACCTGGTGCGCCATGGCGCCGAAACCCTGCTGGTGGACTGCGGCCTGTTCCAAGGCTACAAGCAGCTGCGTCTGCGCAACTGGAATCCGCTGCCCGTCGCCCCCAGCCAGATCCATGCCGTCATCCTCACGCACGCGCATCTGGACCACAGCGGCTACCTGCCGCTGCTGGCGCGCGAGGGCTACGGCGGCCACGTGCACGCCACCCGCGGCACACGCGAACTGTGCGCGGTGCTGCTGCCCGACAGCGGCCATATCCAGGAGGAAGATGCGGCCTTTGCCAACCGTCACGGTTTTTCCAAGCACGCACCGGCCCTGCCGCTGTACACGCGCAAGGATGCGCTGGCCTGCCTCAAGCTGATCAAGCAACATGACTTCAGCCACAGTTTCGAACCCGTCAAGGGCTGGCGCGCCACCTTCTTCCGCGCCGGCCACATCCTGGGCGCGGCCAGCCTGCTGCTGGAAGTGGCAGGGCGGCGCATCCTGTTCTCGGGCGACCTGGGCCGCACCGACGACTTCCTCATGAACCCGCCCGACCGCGCTCCGGCGGCCGACACGGTGGTGATCGAATCGACCTACGGCGACCGCACCCACCCGAAAGAGGACGTGCTGGCCGAACTCGGCCCGGCCCTGCACCGGCTGGCCGGGCGCGGCGGGGTGGCGGTGATCCCGGTCTTCGCCGTCGGGCGCGCGCAGGAAATCCTGCACGCCATCGCCGTGCTCAAGGCGCGCGGCGAAATCCCGTCCAGGCTGCCGGTCTTCCTGGACAGCCCCATGGCCATCCACACCACCCATCTGTTCGAGCACTTCCCCGACGAGCACCGGCTCGATGCCAGGGCGGTCAAGGCCATGACGCACTGTGCCACCATGGTCAACACCCCCGACGAATCCAAGGCCCTGGCGCGTCGCCATGGCCCCATGGTCATCCTGGCTGCCAGCGGCATGGCCACCGGCGGACGTGTGCTGCACCATCTGGCACTCTACGCCGGGGACCACCGCAACATGATCGTGCTGACCGGCTTCCAGTCGCCCGGCACGCGCGGCGCCACGCTGGCCTCTGGTGCGCCCTCGGTGCGCATCCACGGCAAGGATGTCAGCGTGGGCGCCGAAGTCGTGCAGCTGCAATCGGCCTCGGCGCATGCCGACGCGCCGCAACTCATGGCCTGGCTGGGCACCCTGCCCTCCGCCCCGTCGCAGGTCTATATCGTGCATGGCGAGAGCGGCGCCTCGGATGCGCTGCGCCAGCGGATCGAACACGGCCTGGGCTGGCGCGCCCTGGCGCCCGAGCATGGCGCCACCTGGCCGGCCTGAGGTCTGCACGCAGGGTTACTCCCTGTTACGCGACCCGGCCCCAATCGGTCAGAATGGCCCGCCATGAGCCTGAGACTCTTCCACGTCACCGAATTCGCGCAATCGATGCTGTCGCCCGCCGACCAGCGCGAGGCGCGGCATCCGGCGCAGCTCCTGCTCTGGGCCAGTCTCTGGCTGGCCCTCACCGGCAATCTTCCCCTCTGGCGTGAGCTCGTGCGCCTGCCCATGGACGGCGGTTCACTGCTGTGGATCGGCCTGTGCTTCGGTCTGCTGACGACCGCCGCGCTCGGTGCCCTGCTCAGCCTGCTGAACTGGCCCTGGCTGTTGAAAGCCGTCATCACCCTGCTGCTGTGGCTGGTCGCCCTCAACTCGCTCCTGCTATGGGCCGGCCACGGCTACCTGAGCGCCAACCTGCAGCCCGACAAGGTACAGGCCGTATGGGCCCAGCTGCGTGCCCTGCCCTTGTGGCAGCCCCTGCTGGCATTCGGCCTGCTGGCGGGGGTGCCCTCGGTGTGGATGGGGCAGCTCAGCCTGCGTCGCGTCGCCCTGGCCAGCCGTTTGCCGCAAAACATGCTGTTGCTCCTGCTCTTCGTCTGCCTGCTGGGGTTGGTCTGGTTCCTGGGCAAATCGGCGTTGCTGCCCTTGCTGCAGGACCAGCCGCGCTGGCTCGAACTGCTCAGCCCCTTCAACACGCTGCTGAGCCTGCGTCACTGAAGTCTGCGCCTGCGCGCGGCCGCCGCCGTTGCCAGCTTTCGTGCATTCGCTATGATGGCCCGCGCGCCATACCTCCGGTGGTAACACCGGGCGCACAGGAGGCAAGCTTGGATTCCAGCACAAGAAACAAGATGTCCGGGAATGGCCCATCATCCGACTTCCAGTCGCGACTGATCAAGGCCATCTACGACACCTCACCCGACGGCATCCTCGTGGTCGATGCCCAGGGCATGGTGGTGGCACACAACCGCCAGTTCCTCCAGCTCTGGCACATCGTTCCCAGCCAGTTGCACATGAAAGCCGACGGCACGGCCATCGGGGAATCGGACGCGCCCCTGCTCGCCGAAGTGGTGGCCCGGGTCCAGAACCCCGCGGCCTTCCTGGAACGGGTGCGCGAGCTCTACGACAACCCGCAGCTCGACGACCACTGCGAGATCGAGCTCAAGGACGCTCGCACGCTGGAGCGTCATTCCACCGTGCTGCGCGGAGAGCACGACGAGTACCTCGGACGCGTCTGGTTCTTCCGCGACATCACGATCCAGAAAAACCACGAGGCGGCACTGATCCAGCTGGCCCGGCACGACCCGCTGACTGGCACGGCCAACCGGCGCTATTTCTTCGAACGCGCCGAGCAGGAGTTCATGCGCAGCCGCCGTTATCAGACACCGCTGTCCATCGCCCTGATCGACGTGGACCATTTCAAGCACATCAACGACCAGTTCGGCCACGCCACCGGGGACGAGGTGCTCAAACTGCTGAGCGGGAAGATAACGGCCCTGCTGCGCGAAAGCGATCTGCTGGCGCGCATCGGCGGCGAGGAGTTCGCCATCCTCATGCCCAGCACCGGCCTGGCCGGTGCCGCGCTGATGGCGGAGCGCCTGCGCGTGACGATCGCCGAGGAGGCCAGCCCGGTGGCCGGGTTGATGCTGCACCTGCGCTTCAGCGCCGGGGTCACCCAGCTCAAGGCCCAAGACCAGTCCATCGAGGACTGCCTGCGCCGCGCCGACGAAGCCATGTACAAGGCCAAGCAGGCCGGGCGCGACCGCGTCGAAGCCTGCGCCTGAGAGCTCAGACGCCGGCCGAAACCACCAGCAGATGCTCGCGTGCAGCGCGGTACTCGCGGCGCAGCTGCTCGATGAACTCACCAGCCCCCTGCACCTGGGTGATGGCGCCGATGCCCTGGCCTGAACCCCAGATGTCCTTCCAGGCCTTCTTGGCGTCGCCGCCGAAGTTCATCGTGCTGGGGTCGCTCTCTGGCAGCTTGTCCGGGTCCAGGCCCGCGGCACGGATGCTGGGCGCCAGGTAGTTGCCGTGCACTCCGGTGAACAGGTTGCTGTAGACGATGTCGTCCGAATTGCCTTCGACGATGGCCTGCTTGTAGGCCTCGACCGCGCGCGCCTCATGGGTGGCAATGAAGGCCGTGCCCATGTAGGCGAAGTCTGCGCCCATGGCCTGCGCCGCCAGCACGGAAGCCCCGGTGGCAATCGACCCGCTGAGCGCCACCGGGCCGTCGAACCACTGGCGGATTTCCTGCACCAGGGCGAAGGGGCTCTTCACGCCCGCGTGGCCGCCGGCACCGGCCGCCACAGCGATCAGGCCGTCAGCGCCCTTCTCGATGGCCTTGTGCGCGAACTTGTTGTTGATGATGTCGTGCAGCACCACGCCGCCGTAGCTGTGCGCGGCCTGGTTGATCTCTTCACGCGCGCCCAGCGAGGTGATGATGACCGGCACCTTGTACTTCACGCACAGGGCCATGTCGTGCTCGAGCCGGTCGTTGGACTTGTGCACGATCTGGTTGATGGCAAAGGGTGCGGCCGGACGGTCCGGATGCGCCTTGTTGTGCGCGGCCAGGGCTTCGGTGATCTCGGCCAGCCATTCGTCAAGCTGTGCCGCGGGGCGTGCGTTGAGCGCGGGCATGGAACCGATCACGCCCGCAATGCACTGGGCAATCACCAGCTTGGGGTTGCTGATGATGAACAGCGGCGAACCGATGATGGGCAGGGGCAGGTTCTGCAGGGTGGCGGGGAGCTTGGACATCGTGTCTCCAGGGGAATGCTGACATTCTCAAGAAAAACGGCTGCCGTCGATGTCAATCGAGCGACAGCCGGATAGCTATCAATTCAATAGCAAAATCAGAAGGCTTCGAGCGCCAGCGCCGTCACGCTGCCAGCGCCTTCCACGATGCTGTCGCGTACGCCCGGGGCCTTGCTCAGGAGGTGATCGGCATAAAAGCGTGCCACCGTGATCTTGGACTGCATGAAAGCCGCATCCTCGCCCCGGGCCAGTTCGGCCTGCGCCACCAGCAGGGCGCGCGCCAACTGCCAGCCCGCCATCAGGTTGCCCGCCAGCATCAGGTAGGGCACGCTACCGGCGTACACGGCGTTGGGGTCCTTCTGGGTCGCCATGAACTCGACCACATCGATGAAAGCCAGTCGGGCCGCCGTCAGGCGCTTGGCCACGGCCAGCGCATCGGGACTGCCGTTCTTCTTGAGCTCGGCTTCCGTAGTTTCAATTTGCCTGGCGATCGCCTTGGCGGTCTGGCCACCGTCGCGCAGGGTCTTGCGGCCCACGAGGTCATTGGCCTGGATGGCGGTGGTGCCTTCGTAGATGGTCAGGATCTTGGCATCGCGGTAGTGCTGGGCCGCGCCGGTTTCCTCGATGAAACCCATGCCGCCGTGCACCTGCACGCCCAGGCTGGTGACTTCCAGGCTCATCTCGGTGCTGTAGCCCTTGACCAGGGGCACCATGAATTCGTAGAAGGCCTGGTTCTCCTTGCGAACCTCGGCATCCGGGTGGTGGTGCGCGGCGTCGTAGGCCGCAGCAGCCACGGAAGCCATGGAGCGGCAACCCTCGATGTAGGCGCGCATGGTCATGAGCATACGACGCACGTCGGGGTGGTGGATGATGGGTGCGCTGGTCTTGAGCGAGCCATCGACCGGGCGGCTCTGCACACGGTCACGTGCGTAGCCCACGGCCTGCTGGTAGGCGCGCTCGGCCACGGCAATGCCCTGCATGCCCACCGCATAACGCGCGGCGTTCATCATGATGAACATGTATTCCAGGCCGCGATTCTCCTGGCCCACGAGGTAGCCCACGGCACCGCCGTGATCTCCATATTGGAGAACTGCCGTCGGGCTGGCCTTGATGCCCAGCTTGTGCTCGATGCTCACGCAATGCACGTCGTTGCGCGCGCCGAGCGTTCCATCCTTGTTCACCATGAACTTGGGCACGACAAACAGGCTGATGCCCTTGATGCCTTCGGGTGCACCGGTCACACGCGCCAGCACCAGGTGCACGATGTTGCCCGCCATGTCGTGCTCGCCGTAGGTGATGAAGATCTTGGTGCCGAAGACCTTGTAGCTGCCGTCGGGCTGCGGCTCGGCGCGGCTGCGCACCAGGGCCAGATCACTGCCAGCCTGCGGCTCGGTCAGGTTCATGGTGCCGGTCCACTCGCCGCTCACCAGCTTTTCCAGATAGGTGGCCTTGAGTTCATCGCTGCCCGCGGTCAGCAGGGCCTCGATGGCGCCGTCGGTCAGCAGGGGGCACAGGGCAAAACTCAGGTTGGCGCTGTTCACCATCTCGATGCAGGCCGCACCGATGGTCTTGGGCAGGCCCTGGCCGCCGAAGTCGGCCGGGTGCTGCAGGCCCTGCCAGCCGCCTTCGCCGAACTGGCGGAAAGCTTCCTTGAAACCCGGGGTGGTGGTGACCACGCCGTCTTTCCAGCTCGAGGGGTTCTTGTCGCCATCCCAGTTCAGCGGCGCGACCACCTGCTCATTGAACTTGGCCGCCTCCTCCAGCACGGCCTGGGCCGTGTCGTAGCCGGCATCCTCAAAACCGGGCAGGCGCGCGATCTCGTCGATCTGCGCCAGGTGCTTGATGTTGAACAGCATGTCCTTCAGGGGCGCGACATAGCTCATGGCGGGACTCCAGCGAATTTGAAACGATGAAAAAAAGGCACCGCGAGCGCGGTGCCTTGTGGCGGATCAGAGCGCCTTGACCAGCTCGGGGACGGCCGTGAACAGGTCCGCCTCCAGGCCGTAGTCGGCCACGCTGAAGATCGGCGCCTCGGGGTCCTTGTTGATGGCCACGATGACCTTGCTGTCCTTCATGCCGGCCAGGTGCTGGATGGCACCGCTGATGCCGCAGGCGATGTAGAGCTGCGGCGCCACGATCTTGCCGGTCTGACCGACCTGCAGGTCGTTCGGCGCGTAACCCGCGTCCACGGCGGCACGGCTGGCACCGATGGCGGCACCCAGCTTGTCGGCCAGCGGGGTCATGACCTCGTTGAACTTCTCGCTCGAACCCAGCGCGCGGCCGCCGGAGACAATGATTTTGGCCGCGGTGAGTTCGGGGCGGTCGTTCTTGGCAATCTCGGAACCGACGAAGCTGCTCTTGCCGCTGTCGGCGGCAGCGGCGGCGGTCTCGATGGCGGCACTGCCACCCGTGGCCGCAGCCGGGTCAAAGCCCGTGGTGCGCACGGTGATGACCTTCTTGGCGTCGGTGCTCTGCACGGTGGCGATGGCGTTGCCGGCGTAGATCGGACGCTCGAAGGTGTCGGGGCTTTCGACCTTGATGATGTCGGAGATCTGGCCCACGTCCAGCTTGGCAGCCACACGCGGGGCCACGTTCTTGCCGCCGGCCGTGGCCGCGAAAAGGATGTGGCTGTAGTTGCCCGCGATGGCCAGCACCTGGGCGGCCACGTTCTCGGCCAGGCCATGCGCCAGCTGGGCACCGTCGGCATGGATCACCTTGCTCACGCCGGCAATCTGCGCGGCGGCAGCAGCAGCAGCAGCAGCGTTGTGACCTGCCACCAGCACGTGGACGTCGCCACCGCAGGCCTTGGCCGCGGTCACGGTGTTGAGGGTGGCGCCCTTGATGGACGCGTTGTCGTGTTCGGCAATAACAAGTGCGGTCATTTAGATCACCTTCGCTTCGTTCTTGAGTTTTGCGACCAGGGTGGCGACGTCGGGCACCTTGATACCGGCGCTGCGCTTCGGGGGTTCGCTGACCTTGAGGGTCTTGATGCGCGGCGCGACGCTCACGCCCAGGTCTTCCGGCTTGAAGGTGTCGAGCTGCTTTTTCTTGGCCTTCATGATGTTGGGCAGCGTCACGTAACGCGGCTCATTGAGGCGCAGATCGGTCGTGATGACAGCCGGCAGGCTGATGGAGAGCGTCTCCAGGCCGCCGTCGACTTCACGCGTGACCTTGGCCTTGCCATCAGCAACTTCGACCTTGGAAGCGAAGGTGGCTTGCGGCAGGTCGGCCAGCGCAGCCAGCATCTGGCCGGTCTGGTTGCAGTCGTCGTCGATGGCCTGCTTGCCCAGGATGATCAGGCCGGGTTGCTCCTTGTCGACCAGGGCCTTGAGCAGCTTGGCCACGGCCAGGGGCTGCAGTTCTTCAGCCGTCTCGACCAGGATGGCGCGGTCGGCGCCGATGGCCATGGCGGTGCGCAGGGTTTCCTGGCACTGGGCCACGCCGCAGGAGACGGCGATGACCTCGGTCACCACGCCCTTCTCCTTCAGGCGCACGGCCTCTTCGACGGCGATCTCGTCGAAGGGGTTCATGCTCATCTTGACGTTGGCGATATCCACACCGGTGTTGTCCGACTTGACGCGGACTTTGACGTTGTAGTCCACCACGCGCTTGACGGGTACCAGGACTTTCATGGGAGGCACTCCTGCTAGTTGCAAATTCGGTTGTTGTGATTGACGTGCACGTCAATCAGAGGATTTTAGGCGCACCTGCTACGGGGAGCCGGCACTTGCGCGACACAAAAACGAACGGTCGTGCTTTTTTTGATTATACGCGGAGAAATGCCGCGCCCTTCAGGCTTTCATGTGAACGACGCGCTGGGGATACGGAATCTCGATGCCGGCCTCGCGCAGGCCCTGCAGGATCGCCAGGTTGATCTCCGAGCGCAGGGCCAGCTGCCCGTTCTCGGGATCGGTGATCCAGACCGACAGGGAGAACTCCAGACCGTCGGGACCGAAATTCGCCAGGTAGGCGGCCGGCGCCGGGTCCTTCAGGACACGCGCACTGGCGGCACCCGCCGCACACAGGCTCTGGCGTACGCGCTCGACATCGCTGTCGTAGCCCACCGCCACATTGATCGACAGCTGCACCTTGGGATCGGCCGTGGACAGGTTTTCGACGCGCTGGGTGATGATCAGTTCATTGGGCACCACCGACTCGCGGCCATTGAGCGCGCGGATCAGGGTGTAACGCGTCTTGATGTCGGTGACCACGCCTTCGAAGTTGTCGACCCGCACCACATCACCGATGCGCAGGGAACGCTCCAGCAGGATGACAAAACCGCTGACGTAGTTGGCCGCCAGCTTCTGCAAGCCGAAACCCAGGCCTACACCGAGCGCACCGCCCAGCACCGAAAGGGCGGTCAGGTCCACCCCCACGGCCGAGAGCACAAAGAGCAGCCCCAGCAGCAACAGGGCGGCTCGGATGGCGTTCGCCGCCACCTTGCGCATGGACAGGTCACCCACGTTCTCGCGCAGGATGCGCCTTTCGATGGTGGCCGAGATCCACAGCACCACCACCAGCATCACGCCCGAGGAGAGGACGCCATCGAGCAGGGTACGCACACTGATGCGCGACTTGCCGAAGGCGAAATGGATGGCATCGAGTTCGTCCAGCACGGCCGGCAGCAGGCCCGTGATCCAGAGCACCGCTGCGCCCCAGGCCAGCCAGGACACCAGGCTTTCGATCAGCTTGACCGCAGACGACTGGGGGAAAGAGGCGCCCAGCACACGCACGAAAAGCCGGATGGCGGCCAGCGAGGTGAAGATGGGCAGGGCCACCTTGAGCACGGCCACCGGCTGGACCTGGGCCACACCATGACGCGCGGCATAGATCAGCACCAGGGCCAGCACGGGAAACAGCAGGCCGTCGAACACATGGCGGCCGAACCAGACCGAATCGGCCGAATGTCCACGCCGCGCATAGCGCGCCACGCCATAGGCCAGGGCCAGGCAGGCCAGCAGCACCAGCACCTCGACCCAGACACGCGCGCCGCCCAGATCGTGCAGGAGATTTTGGAGTTCGGTCATGGTGAGGGATTTTCACCGAATTGCGCCGGGAACTCGCTGCGGCATGGGCTAATCTATGCTTCATCGCACGGAGAACCAACGAACATGTCCCATCCAGCACCCCTTGCACGCCGCCAGCTGCTTGGCGCCGTCGCCGTGGCCGCCACGGCCGGCGCCGCCCTCCCGGTCCAGGCCGCCAGCGCCAAACCCCAGGCCGGTAGCGAGGGTCCGCCGCACAAAGTCGTCTACCAGATCAACCGCCATGAGCCCGAGTACCAGGAAGCCATCCTCAACTCGATTGGCGCCATGCTGAAGAAATACGTGGACGACGTCAGCATCGTCGTGGTGGCCTGGGGTCCGGGCATCCACCTGCTCGCGAAGAAACCCAAACGTCCGGTGCCCAAGACCCTGCAGCAGCGTGTGCGCGGCATGAGCGAGTCCTACGGCATCGAGTTCATCGCCTGCGGCAATACCATGCACACCCTGGGCTGGGAAAAGGCGGACATGCTCGACTTCGCCCGGGTCGAGGAAGTCGGCGCCGCGGCCATCATGGAGTTGCAGGAAAAGGGTTACGCCTATATCGCGTGGTGACCGGCAACGCGTGTAGTGACTTGGTCGCGAAACGCCGTGGAACCGGCAAAGCCTTAGCCACTGGCGTTGCCCCCTGCAAGGGGGTGGCGAAGCGAACGTAGGGAGCGGAGCCTGGGGGTGAGCTAAACGTCCGCCAGCGCGCGCAGATGCGCTTCCACACTGCGCCCCAGCGCGCTCAGGTTGTAGCCACCCTCCAGGCAGGAGACGATGCGTCCCTTGCTGAAACGACGCGCCACGCCCTTGAGGCGCTCCGTGATCCAGGCGTAGTCCGCTTCCACCAGACCCAGTTGGCCCAGGTCGTCCTCGCGGTGCGCATCGAAGCCGGCGCTGATGAAGATCATCTCGGGCTTGAAGGCTTCAAGTCGCGGCATCCACAGCACCTCGATCAGTTCGCGCACCGCCATGCCCTTGGTGTAGGCCGGCACCGGCACATTGACCATGGTGTCGGTGTCCGGCCGTGCGCCACCGTGCGGATAGAAGGGATGCTGGTAGATGCTCACCATCAGGATACGCTCGTCATCGGCCACTATGTCCTCGGTGCCGTTGCCGTGGTGCACGTCGAAGTCGGCAATCGCCACGCGCTTGAGGCCATGGCGCTCCACGGCGTACTTGGCCGCCAGCGCCACGTTGTTGACAAAGCAGAAGCCCATGGCCTTGTCGCGGCAGGCGTGGTGGCCGGGCGGGCGGATGGCGCAGAAGGCGTTCTCCAGCTCGCCAGCCATCACCGCATCGGTCGCCGCCATCGCGGCCCCGGCGCCGCGCAGGATGGCGTTCCAGGAATGCACATTCATGGCGGTGTCCGGATCGACGTGGGCGTAACTCGGCCCCCCTGCCTCCACCTCCTCTTGCAAGGAGGCACTCAGGCCGCGCAGCGCCGCGAGGTGCATGCGACCGTGCGCCAGCTCCATCTCCTCGACCGAGGCCAGCGGCGCCTCCAGGCGGGTCAGCGCAAGGTCCAGACCCGAAACCAGCAGGCGGTCCTCGATGGCGTCGAGCCGCTCGGGACATTCGGGGTGCCCCGGCCCCATCTCATGCTTGCGGCAATCACGGTGGGTGAAGTAACCCGTCTTGCTCATGTCTCACCTGAATTCGGTTAATGTCGAGCCATGGATGCACAAGCCAAGCTCAAAATATTGCTCGATCAGCTTAACACGGTGATCGTGGGGAAATCAGCCCAGGTGCAGGACGGCGTGGCCTGCCTGCTGGCCGGTGGCCATCTGCTGATCGAGGACGCACCCGGCGTGGGCAAGACCACCCTGGCCCACGCGCTGGCGCGCAGTTTCGGCCTGCAGTTCTCGCGCGTGCAGTTCACCGCCGACCTGATGCCCAGCGACCTCTCGGGCGTCTCGGTCTACGACCGCAACCAGAGCGCCTTCGTCTTCCACCCCGGCCCCATCTTCGCGCAGGTGCTGCTGGCCGACGAGATCAACCGCGCCAGCCCCAAGGCGCAGAGCGCGCTGCTCGAAGCCATGGAGGAGAAGCAGGTCAGCATCGAGGGCGAGACGCGCCCCCTGCCCTCTCCCTTCTTTGTCATCGCCACGCAGAACCCGCAGGAACAGCTGGGCACGCACCCCCTGCCCGAGTCCCAGCTGGACCGCTTCCTCATGCGCATCTCGCTGGGTTACCCGGACCGCGCTTCCGAGCGCGCCTTGCTGGCCGGCAGCGACCGGCGCGAGATGGTGGACCGCCTGCCCGGCCTGCTGAGTTCGCAGGAGCTCAAGGCCCTGCAGGAGCAGGTGCAGGCCGTGCATGCCGCCCCACCCCTGCTGGACTACCTGCAGGACCTGATCGCCGCCACCCGCAACGGCCGCTGGTTCGTGCAGGGCCTCTCGCCCCGCGCCGGCCTGGCCGTGCTGCGCGCCGCCAAAGCCCAGGCCCTGCTGAGCGGGCGCGACTACGTGGCCCCCGATGACCTGCAGGCCATCCTGCCGCAGACCACGGCGCACCGCCTGGTGCCCGTGGCCCAGGCCGGCCGCGGCCCGCTGGAGCAGGTGCGCGCCATGCTGGAAGCCGTGCCGCTTCCTTGACATCGCCTGACCCGATGGAGCACGCGCAGCCCCTGCCCAACCCCGTGCTGCGGCCGCTGGCCCATGTGCGGGCGCGCTGGCAGCGCTGGTGGCAGGCCCGCCTGCCCCGCAGCGACACGCTCACGCTGACGCAGCGCAACGTCTACATCCTGCCCACGCGCGCCGGTTTCATGCTGGCCGGCACCCTGCTGGTGCTGCTGGTGGCCTCCATCAACTACCAGCTCAACCTGGGTTACCTGCTGACCTTCCTGCTGGGCGGTAGCGCCGTCGTCAGCACCTACATTTCGCATGGCACGCTGCGCGGCCTCACCCTGGTGCTACACCCGGTCGAGGCCCACCACGCCGACGCACCCAGCAAACTGCGCATCAGCCTGAACAACGCCCGCAGCGCACCGCGCTACGGCATCGGCCTGCGCGTTTATGGCGAGGACCCGCAGGCCCCCTGGGTCTGGTGCGACGTGCCGGGGCTGGGCAGCACCGATACCGAGCTGGTGTGGCCCGGCCTGTCGCGTGGCCGGCACGAGATCCCCATGCTGACCGCCGAAACCCGTTTCCCCCTGGGCATCTTCCGCGTCTGGACCCTGTGGCGCCCGGCCGCCAGCGTGCTGGTCTACCCCCAGGCCGAAGCCTCGCCCCCCGTACTGCCTGAGGGCCAGGCCCACAGCCACGGCGGAAGCGCCGCGCGCCACGTGGCCAGCGGCGAGTTCGACGGCGTGCGCCCCTACCGCCGCGGCGATCCGCTCAAGAGCATCGTGTGGAAAAAGGCTGCCAAGACCGACGAACTGGTCAGCCGCGACAGCCTGCAGGCGCAGCACTTCCAGCTCTGGCTCGACCTGGCCGAAACCCAGGGCGCGTCGCTGGAGCAACGCCTGTCACGCTTGTGTGCCTGGGTCTTGTTGGCGGAGGCGCAGGAACTGGATTACGGTCTGCGTCTGCCTGGGCTGGAGTTGCCGCCGGAGCAGGGGGAGATGCACAAGCGGCGTTGTCTGGAAGCACTGGCTTTGTACTGACTTTCTTTTCCCGGTCTTGTTTGGCTTGCGTGGCATTGCCGGGATGTGCGCCCGGCAGCGCACTCACTTTCTCTTGCTTCGCCAAGAGAAAGTAAGCAAAGAGAAGGCGAGCCGGATTCGTCGACCCTCCGCTGCGCTGCGGGCACGCTGCGTTGCTCGGCCTGAGCGGGGTGCGCGCAAACTCGCTGCGCTCAAACATGCGCGCCCCTTTTTCCGCTCAGCCCTGCGCTACTCGCCTCCTCATTACGGCGAGGGGAACCGGATACCAAACCCCAAAACAACAAGGACGCGCCATGGCGCGTCCTTGTGGGGTTCGGTTATTGGTTCCCGGCTGTTTGGCTCCCCATGCCGTGTGGCAGGGCTGAGCAGCGCAGCAGCGGGCGGATCAGGGCGGGCGTTGTTTGAGCGCAGCGAGTTTAGCCCGACCCCGCCCGGTGCGAGCAGCGCAAGGAACCGCGTAGCGGCCCTGACTTCGGCTCGCCTTTTCTTTGGTGACTTTCTTTTGGCGAAGCAAAAGAAAGTTACTGCCCTGCCGGGGGCACATCCCGGCAATGCCGCGCATATTGCAATGCAACCAAGAATAAGCCAGTAGCATGCAGACATGCAGACCAGCCCTGCTCAAAGCCAAGCCAGACTCCTGACCCCCGCCCTCCTCGGCTGGATCACCGGCCTGGCCCTGCAACTGCAGCAAAGCGAACTCTGGCCCGCCGCCCACTACGGCCTGCTGTCCGCCGCCGCGTTTGCACTGGTCCTCGCCATCGGCAGATGGCATCACATGGTGGCCAGACTACTCGGCAGCTTCATCGCAGCAGCCCTGCTCGCCCACGCCAGCACCGGCCTGCGCGCCACGCTCTTCCAGCAGCAAGCCCTGGACCCAGCGCTGGAAGGCAAAGACATCAGCATCACCGGCCGCATCAGCGCCATGCCCCAGTTCGGCGAGAACAGCACCCGCTTTCGTTTCACGGTGGAAAGCGCGACGCAGAACGGACAGGCCGTGCAAGTTCCACCGCGGCTTTACCTGAGCTGGTACGGCGGTTTTCGCAACGAGGATGGTGCGCTGCTGGAACCCCTGCAAGTGGCACCACCCTTGCAGGCCGGAGAGCGCTGGTTGTTCACCGTGCGGCTGCGCGCACCGCATGGAACGCGCAACCCGCACGGTTTCGACTTCGAGCTCTGGCTCTGGGAGCGGGACCTGCAGGCCACGGGGTATGTGCGCACCGGCAAGCGCGACCCGCAGCCGCAACAGCTGGGGCAGAGTTGGCAGCATCCGGTGGAGTGGGCGCGCCAGCAGGTGCGCGACGCGATCCAGCAACGTGTACCCGTTGTCAGCGGGACCCCGGACGAAGAGGCACAGGCCAGGGCCATGGGCATCGTGGCCGCGCTGGTAACGGGCGACCAGCAGGCCATCGCGCGCAGCGACTGGGACGTCTTCCGCGCCACCGGCGTGGCCCATCTCATGAGCATCTCGGGCCTGCACATCACGCTCTTCGCCTGGCTGGCCGCGCTGCTGCTGCGCGCGCTCTGGCGCAGCTCGCCGCGCCTGTGCCTGGCGTATCCGGCCCAGCATGCGGGCCTGCTGGGCGGCCTGCTGCTGGCGGCCGGCTACGCCCTGTTCAGCGGCTGGGGCGTGCCGGCACAACGCACCGTGCTCATGCTGGCCACCGTGACCCTGCTGAGCCTGTCGGCACGGCGCTGGCCCTGGCCGCAACTCTGGCTGCTGGCCGATCCCTGGGCGCTGCTGCAAGCGGGCTTCTGGCTCAGCTTCGTGGCGGTGAGCGTGCTGTTCGCAGGCGCGGGCCAGCAACAGGACACGCCGAAAAGCTGGAAACAGCGGGTAGTGGACTTGCTGCGCGAGCAGTGGCTGATCACGCTGGCCCTGGCACCGCTGACTTTGCTGTTGTTCGGCCAGGTCTCACTGGTCGGCCTGCTGGCCAACCTGGCGGCCATCCCCTGGGTCACGCTGGTGGTGACGCCGCTGGCGCTGCTGGGCATGCTCTGGTCGCCGCTGTGGGATGTTGCCGCGCAGACAGTGCAGTGGCTGGCTGCCGTGCTGCAAGTCATGGCCGCATGGCCCCTGGCCACGCTCTCGGTGGCACAGGCGCCGCTGTGGGCCGGTATCGCCGGTGTACTGGGCGGTCTGCTGCTGGTGCTGCGTTTGCCCTGGGCCATGCGTTTTGCCGCCCTGCCCTTGCTGCTACCCGTCCTGCTGTGGCAATCGTCTCGTCCTGCGGCTGGCCAGTTCGAACTGCTGGCGGCCGATATCGGCCAGGGCAATGCCGTGCTGGTGCGCACCGCCGAACACGCCCTGCTCTACGACGCCGGGCCGCGCCATGCCAACGACAGCGACGCCGGCCAGCGTGTGCTGGTACCGCTGCTGCGTGCCCTCGATGTCCGGCTGGACCGTCTGGTGCTGAGCCACCGCGACAGCGACCACACCGGGGGCGTTGCGGCCGTGCTGGCGGCACAGCCGGACGCAGAGCTGCTCAGTTCCCTGGAAGACGCCCACGAGCTGCAGGCCCTGCGTCGCAGCAGCCGCTGCATGGCCGGCCAGGCCTGGGACTGGGATGGCGTGCACTTCGAACTGCTGCACCCGTCGGCCGAAGACTACGGCAAGGCACGCCGCAGCAATGCCCTGTCCTGCGTGCTGCGCATCAGCAATGGCGCGCAGACGGTGCTGCTGGCTGGCGACATCGAGAAGGCACAGGAGGCCCGGATGGTGCTTGAGAAAGTAGCCTTGCGCGCCGACTGGCTGCTGGTGCCGCACCACGGCAGCAAGACCTCCAGCACGGCCGCCTTCCTGGACGCCGTGGCGCCACACACCGCCCTGGTACAGGCAGGCTACCGCAACCGTTTCGGCCATCCTGCGCCGGAGGTTCTGAGGCGCTATGAGGAGCGCGACGTGCAGGTGCTGACCTCGGCCCACTGCGGTGCGGCCAGCTGGCAGTCGGCCCAGCCGCGGCAGACGCGCTGCGAGCGACAAGCGCAGGCACGCTATTGGCAGCACCGCCCAGTGGCGACGCCCTAGAAAGAGCCGGAGCTTGCGACAGGACAAGGCCGGCAGCTGTTTTGTGCGGATAATGGCCCCGACAGGAGCCAGGCCATGGGCATGCAAGTGACAGACATCGACAGGGAACTCGATCAGGCCAGATCGGAAGGGCCGGTGCGCGACATCGTCATCCCGCCCTGCCCCGAACTGCTCACGGCCCTGCAACTGGAGATGCGCCAGAGCGACCCCGATCCGGCCGAGATCACGCGCATCGCCGGCAGCGACGTGGCCATGGCCGCGGCGCTGATGCGGGTGGCCAACAGCCCGCTGTATTCCCGCGCCCGCCCCGCCAGCACCGTGGCCGAAGCCGTGACCATGCTGGGCATGGGCCAGGCCGCGGCCATCCTCACCGGCTTCCTGGCGCGCAGCGCGATCCGCATCAATTCGCCGCTGGTTGAACACTTCTGGGAGACCTCGACGCGGCGTTCGCTGGCCATGGCCTATATCGCCCGCCAGCTCTATGGCGTGGACGCCGAAGTGGCGCAGACCTGCGGCCTCTTCATGCACGTGGGCATCCCCATCATGCTGCAGGGCGTGCGAGGCTACGCCGGAACGCTGGCCGAAGCCATGGCGCGGCAGGACCGCAGCTTCACCGAGACCGAGAACGCGGTGCACCGAACCGACCACGCGGTGGTCGGCGCCATCGTGTCACGCACCTGGTTTCTGCCACCGGTGATCGCCTTTGCCATCCGCCTGCACCATGATTTCACCGTGCTGCGGGTGAGTTCGATCCCGGCCGGGGTACGCAACCTGGTGGCGCTGACCGCCGTGGCCGAGCACCTGGTAGCCGATTACGAAGGTGTGCAGACGCAGACCGAGTGGGAGCGCTTTGGACCGGCCTGCCTGAACTATCTGCAGATCGGCGCGTCCGAAGTGGACCTCTGGGTGGATACGCTGCACCCGGTGTTCGAAGGCGTGGTGCTGGCCTGAAGGTCCTTGGCAGGCAGTGCTGACGCCACCGCCTGGCCAAGCTCGATCACCGCCAGCGCGTAATAACTGCTCCAGTTGTAACGCGTGACGACGTAGAAGTTGTCCGTGCCGGCCACATAGCTGGGCGAATAGTCACCATTTTGCAGCTCCACCAGGGCCAGCGGACCTGCATGCCCGCGGCCGGCAGCACCCAGCAAGATGCCCTTGGCCGTGAACTGGTCGACCGCAAAGGTCGGCTTGATGTCGGGAGCCAACAGGGCCGGCATGTCCAGGCGCTCGTAGTCGAAGTCCACAGGGAAGTGGGTGGGCATGCCGGGCTGCCAGTGATGCGCCTTGAAATAGCTGGCGACCGAACCGATGGCATCGGCCGTACTGTCGACCAGGTCCACACGACCATCACCGTCGAAATCCACCGCGTGACGCGCCCAGCTCGATGGCATGAACTGCGGGATGCCCATGGCGCCCGCATAACTACCGCGCGCCTTGAAGGGGTCGGCCCCGGCCTGCTGGCGCAGCTTCAGGAATTCGCCGAGCTCGGCACGAAAGAAAGCCGTGCGCTGTGCCGCGCGGGGGTGCTCGGCGGGGAAGTCGAAGGCCAGCGTGGCCAGGGCGTCCAGCACGCGATAACGGCCGATATGGCGGCCGTAGTAGGTCTCCACGCCGATGATGCCGATGATGATCTCGGCCGGCACACCGTAGGTGCTGCTGGCACGCTCCAGCAGTTCGCGATGGGTTTGCCAGAAGGCCACGCCGGCCTGGACGCGTTCCGCCTCCAGAAAGCGGCTGCGGTACTGCTGCCAGTTCCTGGGCGCGCTGACGGGCGGCGGCGTGATCAGCTTCACCACCTGCGGCACATGCCGGGCCTTGCCCAGGGTGCGGCGCACCCACTTGCGGTCCAGGCCGTGACGCTCGGCGATCTCGTCGGCCAGCGCCATGGCCTCGGGGCGGCCGGCATAGGGGGGGCCGCTGCCTTCGATCAGGGCGGCGGCGGTGTCCTGCACGCGCTTGAGCCGGGGTTTCTTGGCCGTGGCGGCCTGCGTGGGCAGCAGGCAGGACAGCAGGAACAGCAAGGCCGTCAGCAGCAGGAAAGTGGGTTGTCGTTTGCTCACGTGGGCCAGCTCAGTTCTTTCAGTTCGCGTCGCAGGGCCGCCAGGTCGCTGCTGCTGCCGCGCCCGCGGCGCGGCGCATAACGCAACTGTTCGTAGCGCTGCAGCCAAGCCTGGATGGCCTGCACCCGATTGTCCTTGGGATCATGCATTTGCGCCAGCCGCGCGGCCATTTCGCGTGGCGTCACCGCCGCACCCAGGGGCTGGCCGGCGCGTTCCAGTTGCCAGCGCACACGCTCGAGCAGGCGCAGCCAGGGGTCCTGGCGCCGGCGCTCCCAGCGCGTCCACAGCGCACCGCCCAGGCTGGCCGTGACCAGGGCGCCCAGCAGCAGCAGGCCCAGGTCTTCCCAGCTCGGCGCCTCGAAACCCAGCGTGCGCAGCAGATTGAGCTGTCGGCTCTGCGTGTAGTTCAGCACCCGCTGGTTCCAGGCATTGTTGACGGCCTCCCACACGGCCCGCACGTTCTGTACGAAGGTCGGGCTGATGACGTTGCCCACTGCCGTGGCGACGGCTCCGCGTGGCGCTACCAGACGCTGCAGGGAACCGATGCGCCCGGGTGAAACCGCTGCCGTCGGGTCGACCCGCAACCAGCCCTGGCCGGCCAGCCAGACTTCGGTCCAGGCATGGGCATCGCTTTGCCGTACCACCCAGAAGTTGTCGACGACGTTGCGCTCGCCACCCTGGTAGCCGGTGACAATGCGCGCCGGGATGCCCGCGGCGCGCATCACCACGACGAAGGCCGAGGCCATGTGCTCGCAGAAACCCAGCTTGCGGTCGAACCAGAACTCGTCGGCCGTGTGCTGGCCGTATTCGCCAGGCTCCAGGGTATAGGTGTAGCCCCCTGTGCGCAGATGGTTCAGGACGCGGTTGATCAGCGCCACCGGGTCGTTGCCGGTTTCACGGCTGAGCTCCATCGCCCACTGCAGGGTGCGCGGGTTGAAACCGCGCGGCAAGCTCGTGTAATCCTGCAGGCTGGCCAGCATGCGCTGCGGGCCATGGCGGAATTCGGTATGGCTCTGCGCCCGGTAGCGCAGCAGGTCGTTGACGGGCGCGCTGGCACGCCACTGCAACTCCTCGCTCATCCGCGCCACCAGATCGCCCGGCAGCTCGGGCGCAACGGCGGTAGCCTCCAGCATGAGCAGCCAGGGACGGTTGTGAGGCTCCAGCGTGACCTCGTAGCGCAGCGGCACACCGCGCACCTGCAGGTCGGCGCGTGGCTGCATGGACGGCGGGAAGCTGGCCTGCAGGGGCGCCCATTCACGCCCGTCGAAGGTGGAGAGCACCGGCCCGCGGAAATACAGCGTGCCCTGCAGCGGCGGCGGTGTGCCGTCTTCGAAGCGCAGGCGCAGGGCCACGCTGTCGTCCAGCGCCAGGCTGGCGATGTTGCCCACCTGCATGCGCTGCGACAGGCCGCTACGCCCGCTCAGGGCGTCGCCCGGTGTACCCCACAGCGGCGACAGGCGCGGGAACAGCAGGAACAGCAGCACCATGATGGGTGCGCCCAGCAGCGTCATGCGCGTGGCCATGCGCGCCGACTGCCACAGCGAGGGCCGGCCCGCCGGCATGTGGCTGTTGACCAGCGCGGTCAGCAGGCCCATCAGCCCGAGCAGCATGGCCGCGGCCGTGGGCAGGGACTGCGAGTAGAAGAAATTCGTCAGCATCGTGAAGAAGCCGAGGAAAAAGACCACGAAGGCATCGCGCCGCGCGCGCAGCTCCAGGGTCTTGAGCGCCAGCAGCACCACGATCAGCGTCACCCCGGCGTCACGCCCCAGCAGGGTGCGGTGCGTGAGCCAGGTCGCGCCCACGGTGAGCACCAGGGCCGCCAGCAGCCACCAGCGGCCCGGCAGCGGACGCAGGGTGAAGGCCAGCCAGCCACGCCAGAGCAGCATGCCCGCAGCCATGGCGCTGCACCACCAGGGCAGGTGGGCGGCGTGCGGCAGCAGCACCCAGGCGATCACGGCCAGCAGGAACAGGGTGTCGCGGCTGTCGCGCGGAAGATTGGCAAACGGGTTCGTCATGCGTGCAATTCATGTGGGCGGCAGACCCGGCAACAACAATAACCGACAATGACGCGCTTTGCTTTCATCCCCCTGGAGTCCCCATGAGCATCAACGACAAACTCAAGCAGCTCGGCATCACCCTGCCCCCGGTGGCCACACCGGCTGCCGCCTATGTGCCCTATGTGCAGACCGGCAAGCTGGTCTTCCTGAGTGGCCACATCGCCAAGAAAGACGGCAAGCCCTGGGTCGGCCAGTTTGGCAAGACCATGGGCACCGAAGAAGGCAAGGCCGCCGCGCGTGCCGTGGCCATCGACCTGATGGGCACGCTGCAGGCGGCCGTGGGTGATCTCCAGCGCGTCAAACGCATCGTCAAGCTCATGTCCCTGGTCAATTCCACGCCGGACTACACCGAGCAGCACCTGGTGACCAATGGCGCCAGCGAACTGCTGGGTCAGGTCTTCGGCGAGCAAGGCGCGCACGCACGCAGCGCCTTTGGCGTGGCGCAGATTCCGCTGGGTGCCTGTGTGGAGATCGAGCTGATCGCCGAGGTGGACTGAAAACACCCGGGGCCTGTTTAGCAGGCCCCGGGGGTGGACGGTCAGACGACAGTCAGAAGGTTTCCCAGTCCTCGTCGCTGCCCGCCTTGGCCGGGGCGGCAGAGGCTGCCGGCCGGGCAGGCGGCAAGGCCGCCGATGCCTTGGCGGGTGCCAAGCGGGCTGGCGTTGCACTGGGTGCAGTGGGCGCAGGACGCGACAGGGCGACTGGCGGTGGCGCGCTCATGTACTGCGCGGCACGCTGCGGAGGCATCGCCGCATGGCCCGCCAGCTTGAACACCGCCACGGCCTGGGCCAGCTGGTCGGCCTGTTCGCGCAGGCTTTGGGCGGCGGCGGCGCTTTGCTCCACCAGGGCTGCGTTCTGCTGGGTCATCTGGTCGAGGTTGGCGATGGAGGTGTTGACCTGGGCGATGCCGGTGCTCTGCTCGCCGGCGGCGGCGGTGATCTCGCTGATCACGTCGGCCACGCGACGCACCGACTGCACGATCTCGTTCATGGTGTCGCCGGCCTGGCTGACCAGCCGGGCGCCCGAGTCCACCTTCTGCACCGAAGTGTTGATCAGCGCCTTGATCTCCTTGGCCGCTTCGGCGCTGCGTCCGGCCAGCGAGCGCACCTCGCCGGCCACCACGGCAAAACCCCGACCCTGCTCGCCGGCCCGCGCCGCTTCCACTGCGGCGTTGAGCGCCAGGATGTTGGTCTGGAAGGCGATGCCGTCGATCACGCCGATGATGTCGGAAATCTTCTTGCTGCTGGCATTGATCTCGCCCATGGTGGTCACCACTTCCTGCACCACCGTCCCGCCTTTTTGCGCCACGGTGGAGGCACTGGACGCCAGCTGCGAAGCCTGGCGCGCGTTGTCGGCGCTGTGGGAGACCGTGCTGGTCAGCTCTTCCATGGCCGACGCCGTGGACTGCAGGTTGCTGGAGGTCTGCTCGGTGCGCACCGACAGGTCGTGGTTGCCGGTGGCAATCTCGGCACTGGCGGTGGCGATGCTGTCGGTGCTCTGGCGCACCTGCTGCACCATCTGCGCCAGTGAATCGTTCATGCGTGCCAGCGACTTCATGAGGTCGCCGAATTCGTCACCACGCGATGTGTCGATGCGCACGCTCAGGTCGCCCTGTGCGATACGCGAGGCCAGCTCGTTGGCCTCGCGCAGGGGCTCGCGAATGGAGCGGATCAGCACCGCCGCCCCCGCCAGGATCGCCGCCAGGATCACGGCGATCGAGCCGCCGGCAATCTTGATCGTCAGGCCACGCGCCTCGGAAATCTCTTCGGCGTAGCGTTGCTCGGCGCGCTCCTCCAGTTCCACCAGTTCGTGCAAAGTGGCCACGTAGGCGTTGACCGCCGGGGTGTACTGCTCGTTCACGGTTTTCTGCGCGCCTTCGCTGTCGCCACCGGCCTTGGCCTTCTGCGCCAGATTGCGCACATCGATCATGGACTTGCGTCGGTCCGCGATCTTGTCCATCTGCTTCTTTTCCTCGGCACTCAGGTCCATGGCCTCGATGGATTTCTGAACCTTGGAAATGCGCGCCGTGGTGGCCTTGATGTCCTCGGCCAGGCGACTTTCGACTCCCGGGTCGAAGGTCAGGATCATGGCCACGGTGCGGGCCGCATTCGCCTCGGTCAGGCCGGCCCAGGCACTGGCCAGATTGACCCGGGTATTGAGCGCACGCAGGGTCGTTTCGCTTTCCGTCTGCAGGCGGGCCGAGCGCAGGGCGGCAAAAGCGATCAAGACGGTGAGGGAAATGATGATGACGGCGACCGCCAGCCAGAGCTTGGTCGCCACGTGCATGCTTCTGAAGATCATCGTTATGTCCTGATGAATGATCGCCCCATTCTAGTGCGGCGACCCCGCCGTTTCACCTGTCGGCCAGGCGTGAAATCACCTGCTTTTCGACCTTTAGCAATTGCGCCGCACTGACGACGGTCGGGGCGATTTCTGCCAGGGGCAGAAGCACAAAAGCGCGCTCCAGCATGCGCGGATGCGGCACGGTCAGCACCGGATCGTCCTGCCGCAGCTCACCATAGAGCAGGATGTCCAGGTCCAGCGTGCGCGGGGCGTTGCGCCAGGGGCGATCGCGGCCGGCGGCCTGCTCCAGGCCTTGCAGCCCGGCCAGCAAATCGTAAGGTCCCAGTGCCGTGGACAATTCGGCCACGGCATTGACATAGTCCGGCCCCGAGGAATCGACCGGCGCGCTGCGATACAAGGACGAAGCGCGCACCAGCCGCGTATGCGGCAAGGTTCCCAGGTCGTTCAGCGCCTGGCGCAAGGCGGCCGGCGCGTCCCCCAGATTGGCGCCCAGTGCGACATAGGCCGTCACCGGAGCGCCGGGGGCCGTGTTCACGCCCCGACGTCCGGCGCGCCGTCACCGGATTTCTTCGCACCGGAACGACGACGCCGGCGACGCTTTTTGGGCGCGGCGCCGTCCTCAGCAGGCGACTCGGGCTCGGCGGCACGCGGCGCATCGGCCTGGCGTTCGGAGCTGGCCGCGCGCGCTGTTGGCTGGCGAGGGGCTTGCGCCCGCTGGCGCGTCTGCTCCTCGCGCACCTGGTCGATCAGGTCCTGGCGCAGGTTGTCGTCACCGGTGCTGAACTCCTGCCACCAGTCGGCCAGCACCACGTCGATCTCGCCAATGTCGGCGCGCAGGCGCATGAAGTCGAAGCCGGCACGGAAACGCGGCTGCTCGACCAGGCCATAGGCCGCGCTACCCACACGCTTGTCGAAGCGCGGCTGCATCATCCAGATCTCGCGCATGTCGGCGGCCAGCTTGCCGCGGCCCGAGACGTCGCCGATGCGGGCGTTGAAGACGTCGTCGATGGCGTCCTGCAGCGCCGGGTGGGCATGCTGGCGCTGCTTGATGCGCTCGGCCCAGCCTTCGCGCACGTCGGACCAGAGCACGCAGGCCAGCAGGAAACTCGGCGCCACCGGCTTGCCCTCGCCCACGCGGCGGTCGGTGTCTTCCAGGGCGGCCTTCACGAAAGGTTCGGCGGCACGCTCTACCACCAGGTCCAGCAGCGGGTAGATGCCGCGCGACAGACCCAGAACCTTGAGTTGCTCCACCGTGGCCAGGGCATGGCCGGTCTGCAGCAGCTTGAGCATCTCGTCGAACAGGCGGCTCTGCGGCACATCGGCCAGCAGGGCCTTGGACTGGGTCAGCGGCTTGGCCGTCTTGGCTTCCAGCTTGAAGCCCAGGGGGCTGAGCTTGGCGGCGAAACGCACGGCCCGGATGATGCGTACCGGATCCTCGCGGTAGCGCGCCACCGGGTCGCCGATCATGCGCAACACACGCTTCTTCGCGTCCTTGAGGCCGCCGTGGTAGTCGACCACGACCTGTGTTTCCGGGTCGTAATACATGGCGTTGATGGTGAAATCGCGGCGCGTGGCGTCTTCGTCCTGCGGACCCCAGACGTTGTCGCGCAACACGCGCCCTGTCGAGTCCACGGCGTGTTTCATGCCGGCGAGTTCGCTCTTGCTGGTGCGCTCGTTGCCGGCCACCTGCTCGGCCGCTGCGTTGTCCATGTGGGCACGGAAGGTCGAGACCTCGATCACCTCATGCTCACGTCCACGGCCGTAGACCACGTGCACGATGCGAAAGCGTCGCCCGATGATGAAAGCGCGGCGAAACAGGCCCTTGACCTGCTCGGGGGTGGCATCGGTGGCGACGTCGAAGTCCTTGGGCCGCAGGCCGACCAGCAGGTCACGCACGGCGCCGCCCACGATGTAGGCCTCGAAGCCGGCATCCTGGAGGGTTTGCACCACATCCAGCGCACGTTTGTCGACCAGGGCCGGATCGATGCCGTGCTCGGCCGCGCCGATTTCCTGGCGTTTGCCGAAGGTGGGCTGGGCAGCATTCGACTTGCCCAGCAGTTTGTTGATGATTTTCTTGATCATTGCTTGAAGAGTTCCAGTACCCGCCAGCCGCGCTCCAGAGCCAGGGCGCGCAGGCGGTCGTCGGGGTTGGTGGCCACCGGACAGTCCACATTGTCCATCAGGGGCAGGTCGTTGATCGAATCCGAGTAGAAAGTGACCTCGGTTTCATGGCGATGAAGCCCCCGCGCGGCCAGCCACTCGCCGAAACGCCGGACCTTGCCTTCGCGGAAGGACGGTGTGCCGCGGATCTCGCCGGTGATCCAGCCGCTGGCGTCGCGCTCGAGCTCGACGGCGATCAGCTGCGCCACACCGAAGACGTCGGCGATGGGACGCGTGACGAACTCGTTGGTGGCGGTGATGATGAGCACCTCGTCGCCCGCCGCCTGGTGCCGGCGCACCAGCTCCATCGCCTGCGGACGCATGGCCGGCGCGATCCCCTCCCGCATGAAACGATCGCGCGCCGCCAGCGCCACCTCGGGGCCCTTGAGGCGGGCGGCCTCGGTGGCAAAGCGCACATAGTCGTGCACGTCCAGCGTGCCGGCCTGGTAATGGGCGTAGAACTCGTCGTTGCGACGCGCAAACTCGACCGGGTCGGTCCAGCCGATGGTGGTGGTGAACGTACCCCAGGAGTAGTCGGAGTCGATGGGCAGCAGGGTGTGGTCCAGGTCGAACAGGGCCAGCTTGGTCTTGTCGGTCATTTCAATGGTCTTCCAGCATGGCCTTGATCAGCGGGATGGTGATGGCGCGCTGGGTCTGCAGGGCGTAGCCGTCCAGATGGTCGAGCAGCTGCATCAGGCTGCCCAGATCGCGGCTGAAGCGCGTGAGCATGAAATCCATGATGTCGTCGCCCAGGAAGATGCCGCGTGCGTCGGCCGCCTGGCGCAGCACGGCGCGGCGCTCGGCCTCGCTGAGCACCTGCAGGCCGTAGACATGACCCCAGCCCAGGCGGGTGCGCAGGTCCTCCCTGAGCTTGAGCCCGGCCGGCGCCAGTTCGCCCGCCGCCAGCACCCACTGGTGACCGGTCTGCGCGTGCACGAACCAGTTGAAGGCCGCATGCTGCTGCACGGCGGTATAGAGCTGCACGTCGTCCAGCAGCACGGCAGCCCAGCGTTCGTCGAAAGGCGGCGGCTCGGCCACCGAGGCGTCGAGCCAGCCCACCGTTGCCCCCTGCTCGCGCAGCGCCTCGCGCACGGCCTTGAGCAGGTGGGTCTTGCCGCTACCCGGAGGACCCCACAAGTAGGTTGGCACCGGCGAGCGTTTGGCCGCACTGGAACCGTCACCCACCCAGAGCCGAAGATGACGCAGCACCGCCTCGTTGGGGCCGGCCATGAAATTGGTCAGGGTCGGGCCACTGCCCAGACCGATGTCCAGCGCAATCTGCTTCATGCAGGCGAAACCATTGTCAGCCCTGGTAGAGCTTGCTGGCCAGGTAGCTGGCCCGCACCCGGCGGATGGCCACCAGCAGCACGGCACTGGCCGGCAAGGCAATCAGCAGGCCGACAAAACCGAAGACCTGCCCGAAGGCCATCAAGGCGAAAATCACGGCCAGCGGATGCAGGCCGATGCGCTCGCCCACCAGCCGTGGCGTCAGGTAAAAACTCTCGATCAGCTGGCCGACACCATAGACCCCAGCCACCACCAGCACACCGTACAGGCCGCCGAACTGCAGCATGCCGGCCAGCAGGGCCAGGATCAGCCCCAGGCCGAAACCCAGGTAGGGGATGAAAAAAGCGAGGCCGGTGAACACCCCCAGCGGCACGGCCAGGTCAAAGCCGAAAAGGGCCAGCGCCACGCTGAAATAGACCGTCAGCGCCCCCATCACAAGCAACTGGCCTCGCAGGTACTGGCCGAGCACGTCATCGGCTTCTGCCATGAAGTTGTCATAGGCAGCCCGCATCCGCGGCGGCACCAGCGCGACCACACGCGCCACGAAACGCTCCCAGTCGTTGAGCAGCAGGAACAGGGCCACGGGAATCAGCACGGCATTGCCGATGATCGCCAGCGCCACGCTACCCCCCAGTTTCAGGGAAGCCATCACCGAACCGAAGGTCTCTTCGGCATTGGCATTGAGGTACTTGACCACAAAGGCCTGGATACTTTTTCCATCCAGCGACAACTTGATGCCGAACTGGGCCAGCCAGGGGCTCAGCGCGCTGTTGACCCGGTCGGCCAGCAAGGGCAGTTGCTCGCGCAGCAGGGGCAGTTCCTTGGCGAAGATCGGCACCACCAGCAGCACGATGGACACCAGGATCAGGATGAACAGGGTTTCCACGATCAGGACTGCCAGCACACGCGGCATCCGGCCCCGGCCCAGGTGATCCAGCCGGTCCACCACCGGCGTCAGCACATAGGCCAGCACGGACGCCACCACAAAAGGCGTCAGCACCGGCGCCAGCAGCCACAGGGCCAGCATCGCCAGGGCGGCGATCAGGCACCAGGTCAGGGTGCGTTTTTGGGTAGGCGTCAATGACATGAAGGCAGACTGGGGTGAACCCTTAGAATCTAGGGCTGAATTCTATCGGGCTTGCCTGCTGGCGCCCGGACTAAAACACAGCCGCCCGCCGACCCGCCCTACCAGAGCACCCAGCATGACCCATTCCTCCACCTCTCCCCTGAGCTACAAAGACGCCGGCGTCGACATCGACGCCGGTGACGCGCTGGTCGAGCGCATCAAGCCCCTGGCCAAGAAAACCATGCGCGAGGGCGTGCTGGCCGGCATCGGCGGCTTCGGCGCCCTGTTCGAAGTGCCCAAGCGCTACAAGGAACCGGTGCTGGTCTCCGGCACCGACGGCGTGGGCACCAAGCTCAAGCTGGCCTTCGAATGGAATATGCACGACACCGTGGGCATCGATCTGGTGGCCATGAGCGTCAATGACGTGCTGGTGCAGGGCGCCGAGCCGCTGTTTTTCCTGGACTACTTCGCCTGCGGCAAGCTGCACGTGGACACGGCCGCCGCCGTGGTCGGCGGCATTGCCAGGGGCTGCGAGCTCTCCGGCTGCGCCCTGATCGGCGGCGAAACGGCCGAGATGCCCGGCATGTACCCGGACGGCGAATACGACCTGGCGGGCTTTTGTGTCGGCGCGGTCGAAAAATCCAAGATCCTGACCGGCCAGAGTGTCAAACCCGGCGACGTGGTGCTGGGTCTGGCCTCCAGCGGCGTGCACTCCAACGGCTTCTCGCTGGTGCGCAAGTGCATCGAGCGCGCCGGCGCCAACACCCCGGCCACGCTGGATGGCAAGCCTTTCAAGCAGGCCGTCATGGAGCCGACCCGGCTGTACGTGAAGAACGTGCTGGCCGCCCTGGCCCAGCATCCGATCAAGGCCCTGGCCCACATCACCGGCGGTGGCCTGCTGGAGAACATCCCGCGCGTGCTGCCCGAAGGCACGGCCGCCCACCTCAAGAAGGGCAGCTGGCCGCAGACCGAGCTGTTCGCCTGGCTGCAGAAGACCGCCGGCATCGACGACTTCGAGATGAACCGCACCTTCAACAACGGCATCGGCATGGTGGTGGTGGTCGAGGCGGCCCAGGCTGCGGCCACCGCCCAGACCCTGCGCGGCCTGGGTGAGCAGGTCCATGAGATCGGCGTCATCGCAGCACGCGGCACCGGCGCACCGGTCGTCGTCGCCTGACCCTCTCTCGATCAGGCCTCCATGCCTGAAAAATCCCCGCCCCCACGCATGCCTGCCGGCATCTGGGCGCTGGGTTTCGTCAGCCTGCTGATGGACATCTCGTCCGAGTTGATCCACAGCCTGCTGCCGGTCTTCCTCGTCACCGGCCTGGGCGCCAGCATGCTGGTGGTCGGCCTGCTCGAAGGCGCCGCCGAAGCCACCGCCCTGATCGTCAAGGTCTTCTCGGGCGCCCTGAGCGACTGGTGGGGCCGGCGCAAACCGCTGGCCGTGCTGGGCTACAGCCTGGGCGCCCTGAGCAAACCGCTGTTCGCCCTGGCCACAACCATCGAACCCGTGATCGCCGCCCGGCTGCTGGACCGTGTCGGCAAAGGCATCCGCGGCGCCCCGCGTGATGCACTGGTGGCTGACATTGCCCCGCCCGAGCTGCGCGGCGCCGCCTTCGGCCTGCGCCAGTCGCTCGACACCGTGGGCGCCTTTCTCGGCCCGCTGCTGGCCATGGGTCTGATGCTGGTCTGGGCCAATGACTTCCACGCCGTGTTCTGGGTCGCCGTGATCCCGGCTTTCCTCTGTGTAGCCCTGCTGATCTTCGGCGTGCAGGAACCGGAACGCCCGGCCGGCGCACCGCGCACCAACCCGATCCGGCGCGAAAACCTGCGCCGGCTGACGCCAGCCTACTGGTGGGTGGTGGGCATCGGCGCGGTCTTCACGCTGGCGCGCTTTTCCGAGGCCTTCCTGGTGCTGCGCGCCCAGCAGGGTGGCCTGCCACTGGCCTGGGTGCCGCTGGTGCTGATCGTCATGAACCTGATCTATGCCCTGGGGGCCTACCCCCTGGGAAAGCTGGCCGACCGGGTCGATCACCGCAAGCTGCTGGCCTGGGGCCTGGTGCTGCTGATCGCCGCCGACGGGCTGCTGGCCTGGAGCGACCGCGGTCTGTTTGTCTGGGGCGGCGTGGTGCTCTGGGGCCTGCACATGGCCATGACCCAGGGCCTGCTGGCCACCATGGTGGCCGACACCGCGCCGGCCGATCTGCGCGGCACGGCCTTCGGCATGTTCAACCTGGTCAGCGGCCTGTCCATGCTGCTGGCCAGCGCCCTGGCCGGGCTGCTGTGGGACCAGTGGGGGGCGGCCAGCACCTTCGTCGCCGGCGCCGCGTTTTGTGTCGTCGCGCTCGTGCTGCTGGCGTTGCGGCG
>NZ_KQ483358.1:1902067-1932979 GCF_001432305.1 Curvibacter sp. PAE-UM | reverse complement strand
GGGCGCCCCCCCCCCCCGCCGCTGAACCGCACGGCTTGAGGGCCAGGTTCATCCGGGTGAGTGTTGCTTTTCGCTACAAAATCCCTAGCTACCTACACCCGCTGACACTGGACTTTCAGATTATTTCAGGTCACACTGCAGTTTTTGGTTTACCGCCAGGAGCATTCATGCCTGTGATCGCTGTGGTCAATCGCAAGGGGGGGAGCGGCAAAAGCACGCTCGCGGCCCACCTCGCGGCTTGGTGTGCCCATCAGGGCAGCGCGGTCATGCTCGGCGATGTGGACCGGCAGCAATCGACCCGCTCCTGGCTGCGCAAGCGCAGCGAGGCGCTGCCGGCCATCGCACCCTGGACCGTGGACCAGAACATCCTGCGTGTGCCCGCCGGCATCACCCATGTGGTGCTTGATACACCGGGCGGCCTGCACGGTTTCGACCTGGCGCGCATGGTCATGTTCGCCGACATCATCCTCATGCCCGTGTGCGGCTCGGCCTTCGACCGTGAATCGGCCGCCGACTGCCACGCCGAACTCATGGCCCTGCCGCGCGTGGCCACGGGCCGTTGCAAGGTCGCCTGCATCGGCATGCGCATCGACACCCGCACCCGCACCCCCCAGGTCCTCAAGGACTGGGCCACCGGCCTGGGCATGCCCTTCCTGGGCGTGCTGCGCGAAAGCCAGGCCTATGTGCAGTGTCTGGAACGCGGCATGACCCTGTTCGACCTGCCGCCCGATCGTGTCACCACGGACCTGCGCCAGTGGGAACCCATCCTGGGCTGGCTCGAACCCCAGTTGGCCATCGCACCGGCAACGGCCTCTGGCCGCACCGCCCAGACGGCCGCGCCCTTGCCTGCCCGCCAGCCCATGACTCCTGCGCCTCTGCCCAGCCGGCTGCTGGCTACGCACAACGTCCCGCCGGCCAGCCCCGCAGTCCACCCCAACCCGATCCCGGCGCCAGCCGCCCGCCCCGCCCCAAGCCCGCAGGCACGCGAAACGTCTGCGCCTGTGCCGCGCATGCTGGCCTCGCGGCCGCAGCCGGCCATCACGCGTCTGAGCAACACGCGCGTGCTGGACCGGGTGGCCGGCAACACCCCGCTGCGCACCACGCCCGCGCCCATGCGCGCGGTCGAGACGGCCCAGGCGCAGGAAGCGCCACCCATCCCGTCCTTCCTGAAACTGGTGAAGTGCTGAGGCCCTGACGGCTTCAGCCGAGCACTCGGCGCAGTTCCGCCACGCGTGCCGTGATGGCGACAGCATCGTCACCCTCCCCGGCCTGACCCAGGTAGATATCCAGATCCCTTAGCGCCGGCCCCAACTGCCCAAGTTCGACCCGTGCGAGGCCACGGTCGCGGTATTCCTCCCAGGCCTGTGGCAACAGCACCAGCAGCCGGTCTTCCACCGCCACCAGTCGCACCCAGTCCTGCTGCATGCGATGGATTTCCTTGAGGTTGCGCAGCATGCGCGCAATGATCTCGCGCGCCGGCATGGCCTGCAGGTAGTGGCCCAGCGGCAGATCGGAGGCGGCGGGCAGGCCATGGCTGCTGCGCCAGGCCTCCAGGCGCGCCTGCAATTCCTCGCGGCTCAGGGACTGGCCACTGAAAGGATCGATCACCACCTGGGCATGCGGCAGGTTGACCTTGACCAGGAAGTGCCCGGGGAAACCCACCCCACGCGCCGGCAGGCCCAGGCCTTGCGCCAGCTCCAGCCACAGCACGGCCAGCGAAACCGGAATGCCGCGCCGGCGCTCCAGCACCCGGTGCACGTAGCTGTTATCCGGGTCGTAATAGTGGTTGAGGTTGCCGCCGAAATGCAGATCGTGGAAGAAGAAATGGTTGAGCAAGCGCAGCCGGTGCATGGCAGGCGCGTCGGCTGGCAGGCGCCGGTGCAGGCGTGCCAACAGGGCATCCACCTCGGCCAGCACCTGCTGCACGTCCAGCTGCGGGTATTCGTCCTGCCCCAGGCAAATGGCCGCCTCCAGCAGATGAAGCTGCGCGTCGCTCTGGACCAGGGTGCCGAAGTAGTCCAGCGGCGTGGGCAGCTTGAAGGACAGGTTCATGATGCCAGAGCTAGCGCCTGAGGAACTGCCGGAAACGCAAGCCCGCGGCCCAGACGGCCCCCAGGTAAATGGCAGCGGCGCCGAGCACCAGCAGCGCCAGCAGACCGATGCGCAGGCCCACCTGGGCCTGCAGGCGTGTCCAGTCGAAGGCACTGGCGGCCCACATCAGGAACACCGTCAGCAGCGCCGAGGCGGCCAGCACCTGCAGCGCGAACACGCCCCAGCCCGGCAAGGGCTTGTAGCTGCCGCGGCGCAGCAGGCCGACCAGCAGCCAGACGGCATTGACCATGGCGCCGATGCCGATGGACAAGGCCAGCGCCGCATGCTGCAACAGCGGCACCAGAACGATGTTGAGCAGCTGTGTGAAGACCAGCACCACGATGGCAATGCGCACCGGCGTGCGGATGTCCTGGCTGGCGTAATACCCCGGTGCCAGCACCTTGATCGCCACCACCCCCAGCAGGCCCACGCCCCAGCCCATCAGGGCCACGGACGTCATCTGCACATCACGTGCGCTGAAGGCCCCGTAGTGGTAGAGCACGGACACCAGGGGAGTCGAAAAGGTCAGCAAGGCCAGCGCACAGGGCACGGCCAGCAGCACGACCAGGCGCAAGCCCCAGTCCAGCATGGCCGAATAACGCGCTGCATCGTCGGCGGCTTTGGCCGCCGCCAGCTGCGGCATCAGCACCACCCCCAGGGCCACGCCCAGCAGGGCCACCGGGAATTCCATGAGGCGGTCGGCGTAGCTGAGCCAGCTCACGCTGCCCGGCGCCAGATGCGAGGCGATCTGCGTGTTGATCAGCAGCGAGACCTGGGCCACGCTCACCCCCAGCAGGGCCGGTGCCATGAGCTTGAGCACGCGCTGCGTCCCCTCGTCGGCCCAGGCGGCACGCAACGCCGAGGGGCTCAGGCCGATGGAGGGGAACAGACCGATGCGACGCAAGGCCAGCAGTTGAGCGCCCAGTTGCAGCACTCCGCCGGCCAACACACCAGCCGCCAGTGCGTAGATGGGCTCGATGCCCAGGGTCTGGAACCAGGGCGCGCCCAGCCAGGCCGCGGCAATCATCGCGACATTGAGCAGCACCGGTGTGGCTGCCGGCACGGCAAAACGCTTCCAGGTGTTGAGCACGCCAGCGCCCAGCGCCACCAGCGACATGCAGGCGATGTAGGGAAACATCCAGCGCGTCATGACGACGGCCGCGTCAAAGGCATTGCCCGCCTCCATGTTGCGCAGGCCCGCGGCCATCAGCCAGACCAGCAGCGGTGAGACCAGCACCCCCAGCACGCTCACGCCCAGCAGCACCCAGGCCAGCACCGTGGCCACGCGGTCGACCAGCTGGCGCGTGGCCTCCTCGCCCTGCTGTTCCTTGACCGTGGCCAGCACCGGCACGAAGGCCTGGCTGAAAGCACCCTCGGCAAACAGGCGGCGGAACAGGTTGGGGATGCGGAAGGCGACGTTGAAGGCGTCGGTCAGGGCGCTGGCGCCGAAAGTGGTGGCGATCAGCAGTTCACGCACCAGGCCGGTGATGCGCGAAGCCAGGGTCAGCAGGGATACCGTCGAGGCGGCTTTGAAGAGACTCACGGCGGCAGGATCCTGTAGGCGCTCATATCGGGCCTAGTGTAGCCCGCCCGCCCGGGGGCTGAGTGCTCACTCACACCAGGCCGCTCAAAGTGCTACAATAGCCGGCTTTGCTGACATCATCCACAGACACAAGGAACTATTGATATGGCATCTGGAAAGCCGAAGAAAAAGAACCCGCGCCTGGCGTCGGGCCGCAAACGCGTCCGTCAGGACGTCAAGATCAACGCTGCGAACACTTCGCTGCGCTCGAAATACCGCACTGCCGTGAAGAACGTCGAGAAGGCTGTTCTGACCGGCGACAAGGCCAAGGCCACCGAGCTGTTTGCCAAGATGCAAGCCGTGGTGGACACCGTGGCCGACAAGGGCATCTTCCACAAGAACAAGGCTGCTCGCGACAAGAGCCGCCTGTCGACCAAGGTCAAGGCCCTGGCCGCCGCCTGATCACAGGCAAATCGCACGGACCCTCCCGGGTCTGCCGTTTGTAACGGGTGCGCTGTCAGCAAAGCAGAAAAGCCGCTCTTAGAGCGGCTTTTTTGTGGGCGCAAGGGATGACTCAGGCGATGGGCCGGCCTTGCCCGTCGGTTTCTCGCACCTGCAGATTGTTGTCACGTGCGAAATTGATGCAGAAATCCCAGGCCATGGGCTCGGCATCGCGCAGATCGCGGTTCACGATGACGCATTTGACGTTGTCGATGGAACTGGGGACGCACCAGGGGGAATAACCAAGGTGGCTGCCGGGCTGCGGACCGCCCGGGCGGAAGGGGCTCATCACGCCGGCCAGGCGCTCGGCCCAGTCACTGGGACGAAAAGCCTTGCCGGTCCGGGTGAGACCGAGAATGAAGACTTCCTTGGCGGCGTTGGAGACCATGGGTTGGGACTCGGGCGCCGGGCGCGGGCTGGGTACAGCGGCTGGTCCGGCAGCGGGTGGGTTGCAAGTATTGTATCTTATATAAGACTTGGCGCTCGCCATCCGCAACGCAGCGGTCGTCCGCGCAGAACAGCCTGGGCACACTTGCAAAAAGTGCTGGAACAGGCCCTAAAATCATGTCTCAACGGCCCAACCTGCGTTGGGCCGCCTTCTTTTGTGATCCCTACGGAGTGTGTAGCCATGAACGCCCCCGCCGCCAAGCCCGTCGAAGCCGCGTCACCGCACGTGATGAACACCTACGGCCGCGTGCCGATCGCGCTGTCGCACGGCCAGGGCTGCCGCGTCTGGGACATCAACGGCAAGGAATACCTGGATGCACTGGCCGGCATTGCCGTCAACACCCTGGGCCACAACCACCCCCGCCTGGTTCCGGCCCTGCAGGAACAGCTGACCAAGCTCATCCACACCTCGAACTACTACCACGTGACCGGCCAGGAACAGCTGGCGAAGAAATTGGTGGAACTGTCGGGCATGAGCAATGTGTTCTTCTGCTCCACGGGGCTGGAAGCGAACGAAGCCGCCCTGAAGCTGGCGCGCAAGTTCGGCCATGACAAGGGCATCGAGAAACCCGAGATCGTGGTCTACGAAAAGGCCTTTCACGGCCGCTCCATCGCCACGCTGAGCGCCACCGGCAACGAGAAGGTGCAGAAGGGCTTCGGCCCGCTGGTGGAAGGTTTCATCCGTGTCCCGCTCAACGACATCGAGGCGCTGCAGAAGGCCACGGCGGGCAACCCCAATGTGGTGGCGGTTTTCTTCGAGACCATCCAGGGCGAAGGCGGCATCAATGCCATGCGCGCCGAATACCTGCAGCAGGTGCGCAAGCTCTGCGACCAGCAGGACTGGCTGCTGATGATCGACGAGGTGCAGTGCGGCATGGGCCGCACCGGCAAGTGGTTTGCCCACCAGTGGGCCGGCATCCAACCCGACGTCATGCCCCTGGCCAAGGGCCTGGGTTCGGGCGTTCCCATCGGCGCCGTGGTGGCAGGCCCCAAGGCCGCCAACATCTTCCAGCCCGGCAATCACGGCACCACCTTTGGCGGCAACCCGCTGGCCATGCGCGCCGGCATCGAGACCATCCGCATCATGGAAGAGGACCGCCTGCTGGAAAACGCCGCCAGGGTCGGCGCCCATCTGAAAGCGGCACTGGAGCGCGAACTGGGCCAATTGCCCGGCGTCAAGGACATCCGTGGCCAGGGCCTGATGATCGGCGTGGAACTGGCCAAGCCCTGCGGCGTGCTGCTCACCCGTGCGGCCGACGCCGGCCTGCTGATCAGCGTCACGGCCGACAGCGTGATCCGCCTGGTGCCTGCGCTCATCATGACGACGGCCGAGGCCGACGAAGTGGTAGGTCTGCTGGTCCCTCTGGTGAAGTCTTTCCTGGCCGAGGCCTGAAGCCCTGGAGCAGCAGCGATGAAGCTCAAGCACTACCTGAAGTTCACCGACCTGAAGGCTGACGAGTACGTCTACCTGTTCGAGCATGCCGCCCTGATCAAGAAGAAGTTCAAGGCCTACGAAAAGCACCAGCCGCTCACCGACCGCACCCTGGCCATGATCTTCGAGAAAGCCTCCACACGTACGCGCGTGAGCTTCGAGGCCGGCATGTACCAGCTCGGTGGCAGCGTGGTGCATCTGACCACGGGCGACAGCCAGCTGGGTCGCGCCGAACCCATCGAGGACAGCGCGCGCGTGATCAGCCGCATGGTCGACCTGGTCATGATCCGCACTTACGAGCAGACCAAGATCGAACGCTTCGCCGAGTACTCGCGTGTGCCGGTCATCAATGGCCTGACCAACGAATACCACCCCTGCCAGATCCTGGCCGACATCTTCACCTACATCGAGCACCGCGGCTCGATCACGGGCAAGACCGTGGCCTGGGTCGGTGACGGCAACAACATGGCCAACACCTGGTTGCAAGCGGCCGAACTGCTGGGCTTCACCGTGCACGTGAGCACCCCCAGCGGCTACGAAATCGACCCGGCCGTGGCCGGCGTGAAGAGCTCCTGCTACAAGGTCTTCAAGGACCCCATGCAGGCCAGCGCGGGGGCCGATCTGGTGACCACCGACGTCTGGACCAGCATGGGCTACGAGGCCGAGAACGAGGCCCGCAAAAAGGCTTTCACCGACTGGTGCGTCGATGCCGAGATGATGCGTGCCGCCAAGTCCGATGCGCTTTTCATGCACTGCCTGCCCGCGCACCGCGGCGAAGAGGTCGAGGCCGAGGTCATCGACGGCCCGCAGTCGGTGGTCTGGGATGAGGCCGAGAACCGGCTCCACGTACAAAAGGCGTTGATGGAATATCTTCTGCTGGGCCGACTCTGATGTCTGCCTGCACCAGTTGCGGCGCCTGCTGTTCCTGGTGCCGTGTCGATTTCTCCAGCTACGAACTCGATGAGAACGGTGGCCACGTGCCGGTGGGCCTGACCGTCGAGGTCAATGGCAACACCGCACGCATGCGCGGCACCGACCACTGGCCGCCGCGCTGCGCGGCGCTGACCGGCAAGCTCGGCGAAAAAGTGGCTTGCGGCATCTATGAATGGCGTCCCTCGCCCTGCCGTGAGTTCGAGGAAGGCAGCGAAGGCTGCCACCGGGCCCGCGCCAAGGTCGGCCTGCCACCCCTGCCTGAATCCTGAGCTTCAGGGTCCCCGGTAGAGCCAGGGCACATCCAGCAGGCGCTCACCCAGCAGGCGCAGCGAAGCATCACGCGCCCAGGCCATGGGCCCCTCCAGGTGGAAGATCTCGCCGTTGCGGATGGAGCGGGCCTGCACCCGCGCGTTGCGCTGCCAGCGGTTGAGGGCATAACGCTGCAGCAGCGTGGGCACGTCCAGCACGCCATCCACCAGCGCCACCTGGCGCGCCAGTTCGGCTGCGTCCTCGATGGCCATGCCGGCGCCTTGGGCAAGATAGGGGCGCATGGGGTGGGCGGCATCGCCCAGCAGCGCCACGTGGCCGCGCGCCATCTGGTCGGCTGCGACCACGGGTGGACGGTCGCACAGCACCCAGAGGCGCCAGTCCGGCACGGCCGCAATCAGGTCGCGCAAGGCCATGCAGGTGTGTCCCAGCGCTGCCTGCAGGTCGGCCGCATTGGCGCCGTGGTCCCAGTCCTCCAGCCCGCCCTGCACATGCCCGTGCACGATGGCCACGACGTTGAGCCACTCGCCGCCGCGCACGGGGTACTGCACCACGTGCAAACGCGGACCCAGCCAGGCCGTCACCTGCTGGCTGCGTAGTGCGGCCGGCAGGCTGGCCTGCGGCAGCATGGCACGATAGGCCAGGTGCCCGGCCACGCGCGGGGGACCGTCGTTCAGGAGTTGCTCACGTACCCGGCTCCACAGGCCATCGGCTGCGATCAGTGCGTCACCCTCCACATCGAGGCCGTCATCCAGGCTCAGGCCGACAGCGCCGTTCGTCTCCACATAACGGTTCACCGTCTTGCCGGTGTGCAGCCAGACAGCGTCGCGCTGCTGCAGGGCCTTGAGCAGCAATTGCTGCAGATCGGCACGATGGATGGTGGCGTAGGGTGCGCCGTAACGCTGCACCGTGGTCTGCCCCAGACGCAACAGACCCAGCTCGGCCCCGCTGAGGGCGTGGCGCACCTGCAGCCGGTCGGGGAAAGCCGCCACCTGCCGCAGCGCAGTGTCCAGACCCCAGCCCTGCAGCACGCGCACGACGTTGGGCCCCATCTGGATGCCCGCCCCCACCTCGCCGAAGGTCTCGGCGCGTTCATAGAGCCGGACATGGCAGCCGGCCTTTGAGCAGGCCAGGCCGGCAGCCAGGCCGCCGATACCGCCTCCAGCAATCAGTATGTCGGTATGCATCGGGTCCGATTCTGCCCGATGGCTGGCGGCTTACTCGACGCGGACCACCGAGGTCGGCTTGAAGCCCAGATCGGCCGCCTTGCCCTTGCGGCCACGCGCGGCGCGTGCGTTGTTCAGGCTGCGGATCTCCAGCGTCTCCTCGCGTTCCTTGCCACCACGCCCCAGGCCCTCGATCTTCACGCTGCGCGTGTAGGCCGCGGCACCCGCCAGCGTGTCCTTGGGCTCCAGGTCGATCAGCATCAGGCCACGCCCGCCATTGGGCATGGGCTTGAGCTCGCTGATCTCGAAGCTCAGGATGCGCCCGCCGCTCGACGCGCAGACCACATGCGTGGCCGGCGGCTGTGGCGGCACGTTGGCCGGCGAAGGCCGGCACACGGTATCGCCCTCACCACAGTTGATGAAGGACTTACCGGCCTTCTGGCGCGAGCTCATGTTCTCCACCGTGGCCAGGAAGCCGTAACCCGAGGAGGTGGACAGCAGCAGCCAGGCCGCAGGCGCGCCGGCGAAGTAATGCACGAGCTGGGTCCCGGCCTCCAGTTCGACCAGGGTGGTCACCGGCTGGCCGTCACCGCGCGCACCGGGCAGGCTGGCCACCGGCACGGAGTAGACGCGCCCCTTGTTGCCGAAGGCCAGCAGGGTGTCCACCGTGCGGCATTCGAAGGTGTTGTACAGGCCGTCACCAGCCTTGAAGGCGAAACTCGCCGCGTCATGGCCGTGGCCCTGGCGCGCGCGCACCCAACCTTTTTGCGAAACGATCACGGTCACCGGTTCGTCCACCACTTTCACCTCGGCCACGGCCTTCTTCTCGGCCTGGATCAGGGTGCGGCGTGCATCGCCGAAGACCTTGGCGTCGGCCTCGATCTCCTTGACCATGAGGCGGCGCAGCGCGGCCGGACTACCCAGGATGTCTTCGAGTTTCTTCTGCTCCTCGCGCAGCTCCTTGAGTTCCTGCTCGATCTTGATGGCTTCGAGCCGGGCCAATTGGCGCAGGCGGATTTCGAGGATGTCCTCGGCCTGGCGTTCGGACAGCCTGAAGCGCGCGATCAGCGCCGGCTTGGGTTCGTCCGAGTTGCGGATCAGGGCGATGACCTCGTCGATCTTGAGCAGCACCAGCTGCCGGCCTTCGAGGATGTGGATGCGGGCCAGCACCTTGTCCAGGCGATGCTGCGAACGCCGCTCGATGGTGCCCTGGCGGAAGGCGATCCACTCCTCCAGCATCTGGCGCAGGGTCTTCTGCGTGGGCCGGCCATCCAGCCCCACCATCGTCATGTTGATGGAGGCTGAGGTTTCCAGGCTGGTGTGCGCCAGCAGGGTGGTGATCAGTTCCTGCTGCTCGATGCGGCTGGTCTTGGGTTCGCAGACCAGGCGCACCGGCGCGTCCTTGCTGGACTCGTCGCGCACCACGTCGAGCACGGCCAGCACCGTGGCCTTGAGCAGGTTCTGCTCGGGCGTCAGTGCCTTCTTGCCGGCCTTGACCTTGGGATTGGTCAGCTCCTCGATTTCTTCGAGCACCTTCTGCGTGCTCACGCCCGGCGGCAGTTCGGTCACCACCAGTTGCCACTGGCCGCGCGCCAGTTCCTCGATCTTCCAGCGCGCACGCACCTTGAGCGAACCGCGGCCCGTGCGATAGGCCTCGCTGATATCGCTGGTCGGGCTGATGATCTGGCCGCCACCGGGATAGTCGGGGCCCGGCAGCAACTCGACCAGCTCACCATCGGCCAGCTTCGGGTTCTTGATCAGCGCCACGCAGGCCGCCGCCACCTCAGCCAGGTTATGGCTGGGGATTTCGGTGGCCAGGCCCACGGCGATGCCGCTGGCGCCATTGAGCAGGGTGAAGGGCAGGCGCGCCGGCAACTGCTTCGGCTCCTCGGTGGAGCCGTCGTAGTTGGGCTGGAAATCCACCGTGCCCTCGTCGATCTCGTCGAGCAGCAAGGTGCTGATCTTGGCCAGCCGCGCTTCGGTGTAACGCATGGCCGCGGCGCCATCACCGTCGCGGCTGCCGAAGTTGCCCTGGCCGTCGATCAGCGGATAACGCTGCGCGAAGTCCTGCGCCATGCGCACCAGGGCGTCATAAGCGGCCTGGTCACCGTGCGGGTGGAAACGGCCCAGGACGTCGCCAACCACGCGTGCGCTCTTGACCGGCCTGGCTGCGGTGTTGCTGTTGGGCCCGCTGTAACCGAGGCCCATGCGCGACATCGAGTACATGATGCGGCGCTGCACCGGCTTCTGGCCGTCGCAGACATCGGGCAGGGCCCGCCCCTTGACCACGCTGAGCGCGTATTCCAGATAGGCGCGTTGCGCGTAGTGGGCCAGGGTCAGGGCGTCGTCGCCCGCCGGATCGGCGGCTAAATCGAGGGTGGGTTGATCCATCGGTTTCTTCAGTAACTCTTGTCTCGTTTCGGGGCAGCGCCGGGCTCAGCCACGTCGTCCAGGCGGGCGAAATCGTCACGTTCACGCTGCGGGTAGGGGCGGGGTGCAGCCTTGTCGGCCGCCGGCTTGAGCACGGCGTACAGCGCCAGCACGGTGCGCACGTAGTTCTGCGTCTCTCGGTAGGGCGGCACCTGGTTGCCGGCACGGCGCACGGTCTTCAGGCCGGCGTTGTACGCGGCCAGCGCCAGATCGAGCCGATCCGGGAATTTTTTCAGCAGACGGCGCAGGTGCTGGCTGCCCACCTGGATGTTGGTACGCGCATCGGCCAGCTGGCGCGCCACGGGCCGGCGCCGCTGGTCCTCCAGGCCGTAGCCGCGCGCCGTCGCCGGCATCACCTGCATGAGCCCGACGGCGCCCTTGGGCGAGACGGCCGCGGCGTCGAAACCGGATTCGGTGGCGATCAGGGCCTGCAGCAGCGCGTAGTCGATGTCGTGCTCGCGCGCCGCCTCGCGCAACAAGTGGCGCACCGCCTTGTAGTCCGGCGAGATCTCGAAGAAGGCATGCAGGCGCGTCGGTGCCATGGGCACGGGGCCGGCGCGCGTGCTGTCCTCGGGGGCCTGGTCCGTGAAATAGAGTGCATAGCGCTCGTCCAGCTGCTCCGCCGCAAAGTGCGGCACACCCTTGTCGTCGACATAGGCCCAGACGTCGGCCTGCGCTGCCGGCTGCCACAGCAGCACCAGCAGGCCCAGGAGCGCAACGAAAGGACGGTATGCCGGGGAAGACATCAGATATCCACCTCCACCGAGTCGCCGTGCAGTTCCATGAGCTCTCGCCGTGCCGCGGCCTCACCCTTGCCCATGAGTTTGGTGATCTCGGTCTCGGTCTGCAGGTTATCGAAAACGCCCAGACGCACCTGCAGCAGGCGGCGCGTATCGGGGTTCAGCGTGGTTTCCCACAGCTGTTCGGCATTCATCTCGCCCAGACCCTTGAAGCGGCTGATCTGGCAGCGCTCCTTGGCCACGCCTTCCTTGGCGCATTTATCCAGGATGGCGGTGAGCTCGCCTTCATCCAGCGCATAGGCCTTGCTGGCTGGCTTCTTGCCGCGTGCCGGCACGTCCACCCGGAACAACGGCGGGCGCGCCACGTACACATTGCCGGAGTCGATGAGCTTGGGGAAATGGCGGAAGAAGAGTGTGAGCAGCAGCACCTGGATGTGCGAACCGTCCACGTCCGCATCACTCAGGATGCAGACCTTGCCGTAGCGCAGGCCGCTCAGGTCCGGTGTGTCATTGGGGCCGTGCGGATCGACACCGATGGCCACCGAGATGTCGTGGATTTCGGTGTTGGCGAACAGGCGGTCGCGCTCGACTTCCCAGGTGTTGAGCACCTTGCCGCGCAAGGGCAGGATGGCCTGGCTTTCCTTGTCGCGGCCCATCTTGGCGCTGCCGCCGGCCGAATCGCCCTCGACGAGGAAAAGCTCGTTGTGGGCCAGGTCACGGCTCTCGCAATCGGTCAGTTTGCCCGGCAGCACGGCCACGCCCGAGCCCTTGCGCTTCTCCACCTTCTGGCCGGCGCGCTGGCGGGTCTGCGCCGCGCGGATGGCGAGTTCGGCCAGCTTCCTGCCGTACTCCACGTGCTGGTTCAGCCAGAGTTCCAGCGTGGGGCGCACGAAGCTGGAGACCAGGCGCACGGCGTCACGCGAATTGAGGCGCTCCTTGATCTGGCCCTGGAACTGCGGGTCCAGCACCTTGGCGCTCAGCACATAACTGGCGCGGGCGAACACGTCCTCCGGCAGGAGCTTCACGCCCTTCGGTAACAGGCTGTGCAGTTCGATGAAGCTCTTGACGGCGGTGAACAGGCCGTCGCGCAACCCACTGTCGTGCGTGCCGCCGGCGCTGGTGGGGATCAGGTTGACGTAACTCTCGCGCACCGGCGCACCGTCTTCGGTGAAGGCCACGGCCCAGGCCGCGCCCTCGCCTTCGGCGAAACTGTCGTTGTTCTCGGCATAACCTTCGCCCTCGAACATCGGGATCACCGGATCGGCGCTCAGCGACTGCATCAGATAGTCACGCAGGCCGCCCTTGTAGAGCCAGGTCTGGGTCTCCTTGCTCTTCTCGACCGTCAGCGTCACCGTGACGCCGGGCATGAGCACGGCCTTGCTGCGCAGCAGGTGCGTCAGTTCACCCATGGGCAGGGCGGCCGACTCGAAGTATTTGGCGTCAGGCCAGACGCGCACCGTCGTGCCCTGTTTGCGATCGCCCGCGCCGGCCGCACGCGTGCTCAGTTTCTCGACCACGTCGCCACCGGCAAAGGCGAGCTGGGCCACCTTGCCTTCACGGTAGCTGGTGGCTTCCAGCCGTTTGCCCAGGGCGTTGGTCACGGACACGCCCACACCGTGCAGGCCGCCCGAGAAGCTGTAGGCGCCGCCCTTGCCCTTGTCGAACTTGCCGCCGGCATGCAGGCGCGTGAACACCAGCTCGATCACCGGCGCCTTCTCTTCCGGGTGCAGGCCGAAGGGGATGCCGCGGCCGTCGTCCTCGACGCTGACCGAGCCGTCGGCGTGCAGGGTCACGGCGATCTTCTTGCCGTGACCGGCCAGGGCCTCGTCGGCCGCGTTGTCCAGCACTTCCTGGATGATGTGCAGCGGGTTGTCCGTCCGGGTGTACATGCCCGGACGCTGCTTGACCGGCTCCAGCCCTTTGAGGACGCGGATGGAGCCTTCGGAATATTCGGGGGTGGGTTTGACAGCCATGGCGCGGAATTGTAGACCCAGTCGCGGAGTTCACTGGATAAACATACAGTTACAACTTGGGCCCTCCCGGCAGGCAAGGACCGAATTGGCTACATTTCAACGATGAGCACACATAGCAACAAGACTCTCTCCATGGCCCAGGTGCTGATCTGCGGCGCCGCCATCGTCACCCTCTCCATGGGCATACGCCACGGCTTCGGCCTCTGGCTGCAACCCGTCACCCAGACCCAGGGCTGGACGCGCGAGACCTTCGCCATGGCCATGGCCATCCAGAACCTGACCTGGGGTGTGGCCGGCATCTTCGCCGGCATGCTGGCCGACAAGTTCGGTGCCTTCAAGGTCATCATCGCCGGTGCCATCCTCTACGCGCTGGGCCTGATCGGCATGGCCAACGCGCCCACCCCCCTGCTGTTTGCCCTGAGCTGCGGTGTGCTGATCGGCATCGCCCAGGCCGGCACCACCTACGCCGTGATCTATGGCGTGATCGGCCGCAACGTGAGCCTGGAGAAGCGCTCCTGGGCCATGGGCGTGGCCGCGGCAGCCGGCTCTTTCGGCCAGTTCCTCATGGTGCCGGTCGAGGGCTTCCTCATCAGCAGCCTGGGATGGCAACAGGCGCTGATGGCGCTGGGCATGGCGGCCCTGCTCATCATCCCGCTGGCCTGGGGCCTGCATGAGCCCAGCTTTGGGGCGGGCACGGTCCCGAAGCGCGAGCAGTCCATCCTGCAGGCTCTGCGTGAGGCCTTCGCCTACCCGAGCTTCCAGCTGCTGATGGCGGGCTACTTCGTGTGCGGCTTCCAGGTGGTGTTCATCGGTGTGCACATGCCCAGCTACCTCAAGGACCACGGCCTCTCGCCCCAGGTGGCCAGCTACTCACTGGCGCTGATCGGCCTGTTCAACGTCTTTGGCACCTACATCGCGGGCAGCCTGGGCCAGCGCCTGGCCAAGAAGAACATCCTGGCCTTCATCTACTTCGCCCGCTCCATTGCCATCACGGTCTTCCTGCTGGTGCCGCTCACGCCCATGAGCGTCTACATCTTCTCGGCCGTGATGGGCCTGCTGTGGCTGTCCACCGTGCCGCCCACCAATGCCATCGTGGCCCAGATCTTCGGTGTGGCCCATCTGTCCATGCTCGGCGGTTTCGTCTTCTTCAGCCACCAGGTCGGCTCCTTCATGGGCGTGTGGCTGGGGGGGTATCTGTACGACAAGACCGGCAGCTACGACATCGTCTGGTACATCGCCATCGGCCTGGGCGTGGCCGCGGCCCTGGTCAACCTGCCGGTACGCGAGGCCGCGATCCGGCGACCCGAAGTGGCCCGCGCATGAAAAAGCTGCCGCGCCAACTGCTGGCCTGGGGCGCCGCCCTGGCCGTGCTGCTGGCCGTGTTCGCGCTTTACACGCGGCCGGACTTCCTGTTGACCCTGGCCGACCAGCTCTGGGCCTGTTTCTAGGAAAATCCCGTACCCGTCTGACATGAGGGCGTGGCACACTGCCATGCCATGACCATGAAGACCTTCATCATCACCGGCGCGTCCGACGGTATCGGCGCTGAACTGGCACGTCAGCTGGCGCAGCGGCATGGTGCCGAGGCCGGCCTCGCGCTGGCCGCCCGCAAGGAAACCCAGCTGGAAGAAGTGGCCAGGGCGTGCCGCAGCCATGGCAGCGAGGTGCTGGTCGTGCCCACCGATGTGACCGATCCGGCCCAGTGCCGCGCCCTGGTCGAGCGCAGCGTGGAGCGCTTCGGCTGGCTCGATGCCCTCGTCAACAACGCCGGCGTCTCGGCCCAGGCCCTGTTCGAGCAGGTCCAGCCCGAGGACCTGGGCTGGTACGAGGACCTGATGCGCGTGAACCTCTGGGGCTCGGTCTGGTGCACGCACGCCGCCCTGCCCCACCTCAAGGCCAGCCGCGGCCAGGTGGTGGCCGTCTCGTCCCTGGCCGGCCTGGTGGGCGTGCCAGGGCGCACGGCCTACAGCGCCAGCAAATTCGCCATGACCGGCTTTTTCGAGGCGCTGCGCGCCGAACTCAAGCCCGCCGGCGTGAGCGTGACTACGGCCTACCCCGGCGTGGTGGCCACGCAGATCCGCTACCGCGGGCTCAACGCAGCCGGTGTGGCCGCCGGCTCCAGCGGCCTGAAAGAAGACGACGCCATGCCCGTGGAGGTCTGCGCCCGCCTCATCCTGGACGGGATGAACGCACGCCAGCGCGAAGTCGTGATGAGCACCAAGGGCAAGCTGGGTCGCTACCTCAAGCTGCTGGCCCCCGGCCTGGTGGAACGCATGGCCCTGGCCGCGCTCAAGGACGAGGTCAAGCCGCAATGAGCCTCCCTCCCGTGCACGGCACGGAGGCGCCTTCGGCCTGGGTCCAGCGCTGGTCGCATCTGGTCCGCCCCGGTGGCACCGTGCTGGACGTGGCTTGCGGCCACGGCCGCCATCTGCGCTGGTTCGCACAACGCGGCCACCCGGTCACCGGTGTGGACCGTTCAGCCGAGGCGATCCTGGCTGTGGCGTCCCTGGGCACGATGCTGCAGGCCGACATCGAGAACGGCCCCTGGCCCCTGCTGCAGGACGGCCAGCCCCAGGCCTTCGACGCTGTGGTGGTCACCAACTACCTTTGGCGGGCACTGTTCCCGGTGCTGCTGCAAAGCCTGGCGCCGGGTGGTGTGCTGATTTACGAAACCTTTACCGCCGGCAACGAGACCGTGGGCAAGCCCTCGCGTCCGGATTTCCTGCTGCAGCCAGGCGAACTGCTGGACGTCTGCCGCCCCCTTCGGGTGGTGGCTTATGAAGACGGCTATCTGGCCGCCCCCGAGCGTTTCGTGCAACGCATCGCGGCCGTACGCGAAACCGGCCTGTCCACGGCTGGCGCACCGGCGCGTTATCCACTCTGAGGCCTGGCCCTGCGGGGCCGGGCCTCACCCTCGGTAGAATGCCCTTTTGGCCTGAACTTAACTCTCTGCGGACATGACCTCCTCCCATCGCCAGATCACCGGCAGCATCGTCGCCCTCGTCACCCCCCTGCACGAGGACGGTAGCGTCGACTACCCCACGCTGCGCAAACTGATCGACTGGCACGTCGCCGAAGGCACCGACTGCATCGGCGTGGTCGGCACCACGGGTGAATCGCCCACCGTCAACGTCGACGAGCACTGCGAAATCATCCGCGTCTCGGTCGAGCAGGCCAAGGGCAAGGTTCCCATCATGGCCGGCTGCGGTGCCAACTCCACGGCCGAAGCCATCGAACTGGCGAAGTTCGCCAAGAAGGTCGGTGCCGACTGCCAGCTGCAGGTCGTGCCCTACTACAACAAGCCCACGCAGGAAGGCCAGGTCCTGCACTTCAAGGCGATTGCCGAAGCCGTCGGCGACCTGCCCATGGTGCTGTACAACGTGCCCGGCCGCACCGTGGCCGATATGGCGCACGACACCGTGCTGCGCCTGGCCCAGGTGCCGGGCATCGTCGGCATCAAGGAAGCCACCGGCAACATCGAGCGCGCGCAATGGCTGATCCGCGAAGTGCCCAAGGGCTTCGCCATCTACTCGGGTGATGACCCGACCGCCGTCGCCCTGATGCTGTGCGGCGGTCACGGCAACATCAGCGTGACGGCCAACGTGGCCCCGCGCCAGATGCACGAGTTGTGCGTCGCCGCCATGGCCGGCGACGTCAAGCGCGCCATGGAGATCCAGTTCAAGCTGATGCCGCTGCACAAGCAGCTCTTCGTCGAACCCAACCCCATCCCGGTCAAGTGGGCCATGCAGCGTCTGGGCCGCTGCGGCGGCACGTTGCGCCTGCCCATGACGCCGCTGACGGCGACCAACCAGCCCGTGGTCGAAGCAGCCCTGCGCGCGACCGGCCTGATCTAAACCCAACTGCTCCCCAAGGAAATCGCCGGTGAAGCTTGTTTTGAAACTGGCCCTGCTGGGCCTGCCGCTGGCGCTGGTCGCCTGCTCCACGCTGGATGGTGACAAGGTCGACTACAAGGCTGCCACCACGGCCCCCTCGCTGTCCATCCCGCCCGACCTGACGCAGCTGCCGCGTGACACCCGTTACAACACGCCGGGTAGCACCGTTAGTGCCACCGGTTACCAGAACGCTGCACAAGGCGTCACAGCCAACGCGATCGCGGTGGCTGCCTACCCTGGCATGCGCATCGATGGCGTCGGTGGCCAGCGCTGGCTCGTGGTCGACCAGCCCGCCGAAAAGCTCTGGCCCCTGGTCAAGGAGTTCTGGCAGGAGAGCGGCATGACCCTCATCACGGAACAGGCCCAGCTGGGCATCATGGAAACCGACTGGGCCGAGAACCGCGCCAAGCTGCCTCAGGACTTCATGCGCCGCACATTTGGCAAGATCATCGGCGCCGTTTTCTCCACCAATATGCTGGACAAGTACCGCACACGCCTGGAGCGTAATGCCGCCGGTGGTACCGATATCTACATCAGCCAGCGCGGCCTGGAAGAGGTCTATACAGACGCCAGCAAGGAAAAACTCGCCTGGCAGCCGCGCGCCACCGACCCGGAAATGGAAGTGGAGATGCTGCGCCGTCTGATGATCAAGCTCGGAGCACCTTCCCCGCAAGCCAACCAGCAGGCCACCGTAGCACCTCGTCGCAGCTCGCGCCTGGACACACGCGACGGGCAGCCCGTGGTGGTGGTCAGCGAGAGCTTCGACCGCGCCTGGCGCCGTGTCGGCCTGACGCTGGACCGCACCGGCTTCACCGTCGAGGACCGCGACCGCAGCCAGGGCATCTATTTCGTGCGTTATGTGGAGCCCAGAAAGCCCGGTGAAGAAGAACCCGGCTTCTTCACGCGCATGTTCAGCAGCACGCCGAAGGACAAGACCCCGCAGAAATACCGCATCACGGTGCGTGGCCAGGGCGACAGCAGTACTGTGACTGTGCTCAATGCCGAAGGCGCGCCCGAAATGTCGGACAACGCCCAGCGCGTCCTGCAGGTCATCACCGACGATCTGCGCTAAGCGCCTGTTCGCGGTGCGGCCCCGCGCCCTGAACAGACATAAAAAAAGCCACCTCGCGGTGGCTTTTTTACTGGCGGGTCAAGAATTACTTCTTGGCCGGCTCAGCAGCGGGAGCGGCGGCCGGAGCAGCAACGGGAGCCGAAGCGTCGGCAGCCGGAGCGGGAGCAGCAGCAGCGGGAGCGGCGGCGGGGGCAGCAGCTTCTTCCTTCTTGCCGCAAGCGGCCAGGGCAGCGGCGGCGATCACGGCGGCCAGAACGAGGGTCTTGTTCATGTTGAGTTATCTAGTTAAAAGTTGATGACAATTTCCGGAAATTGCCAGCGCGGTAAGCCGCACTGACCAAGCAGACTCGCTTACACAAAGCTTGCTCGGCGGAAAATTATATGGCGGATTTCATGCCATATTGTAAAAAAAATAGGGCTAACCCTTAAGGGATATCCGAAGAAACGCCCTTCCCATCCGCCCCCTAAAGTCCGAGCACCGAGGCCGGAAACCCCGGGGTGCTGTCACGCCGCCATTCGTCCAGCACCTGTCGCAACTCCACGCGCCGGGACGCCGCGCTGTCACACACCAGCACGTCGCGCTCGGTGTCGATGCGCTGCATCACCCAGGCCGGGGTCCACAGCGCGCTGGGAAAGGCCAGGGCATCGCTGCTGCGACAGACGCGGCACTCGATGATGTGGTCCCAGGTCTGGCGCCATTTCACGAAACGCGCATGCTGGCGCGTCACACCCGAATAGTCCATGGCCAGCATGTGCAGCCGGCGCCCGCCGCGTGACCACGCCTGCAGTGACTCGACCACGGCACGCTCCCCCAGCGGCCAGTCGGCGTAATTGGCGTCGCACAGGATCAACTCGTTCCAGCCCTCGCGCGCGGCAGCCTGCAGGGCATCGCGCACGGCCTGCGTGAACGTGCTGCGGCCGTTCAGTCGTCCCTGCGGAAGAGACACCGGGGCGGGGGAATCAGCCGGCATAGGCCCAACCATCCTCGCACCATGCCTGCAGCAGTTCGCGCGCCGCCTTGCTGGCGCGCGCCACTTCGGCGGCGCTCAGGCCACGCTGGTCGGCCAGCCGGCGCATCAGCACGGCATCGCGACCGGCAGCGCGGTAGCTCTCGCCATTGATGAACACGTGCTGCTCGTCGTAGAGCATGCGTGTGCGCCGGTCCAGCGTCACGCCCCAGCGCCCCCTGGGCAGGGCCCCAGACTCGAACCAGACATGCGCCTTGGGGTCGCTCAGGGTCTCGCCCAGGGCACGCGCCAGCGCCAGCGGGTCCTGCAAGGCCTGCTGCACGGCCTGGCGGGCAAAACGCTCCAGCTCGGCGGGCATGGCCGCCGGGCTCTCCACCGCAAGCTGCCCCGGATCACGGTAAAAGGCGTCCCCGGCGGCCTCGACCGCATCCTCGGCCAGGCGCTGCAGCAGTTCCTGCGCCAGCTCACCGGCCTTGGGCGAGCGAAAGCCGATGGAGTAGGTCATGCAGTCGCCCCCCACGGCGACCCCGTCGTGCGCATAGTGCGGCGGCAGGTAGAGCATGTCGCCCGGCTCCAGCACGAACTCCTGCTCGGGCTCGAAGTTCGCCAGGATCTTGACCGGCATGTTGGGCTTGAGGCTCAGGTCATGCTGGCGACCGATGCGCCAGCGGCGCCGGCCCTGAGCCTGCAGCAGGAAGACGTCGTAGTTGTCGAAATGCGGCCCCACGCCGCCGCCATCGCTGGCGTAGCTGATCATCAGGTCGTCCAGCCGGGCGTCGGGAATGAAGCGGAAACGGTTCATCAGGTCGTGGATGGCATCGCTGTGCAAGTCCACGCCCTGGACCAGCAGGGTCCATTCGGGCGTCTTCAGCGCCGGCAGCGCGCGGCGCGCAAACGGCCCGCGCTGCAGGGTCCAGTGCTCCTTGCCGCGGCGGCGCTCAAGCGCGACCAGGCGCGATTCCACCTCCTCGCGCCCTGCCAGCTCGAACAGTTCGCTGCGCGCCAGCAGCGGCGCAAAACCAGGGATGGCCTGGCGCACCAGCAGCGGCTTCTTGTGCCAGTAGCGCTTCATGAAGACTTCGGGGCTGATGCTGCCCAGCAGGGTAAGCGGCTTTTTGACATCCATGACGATTTCAGTGTTCCTGTTTAACTGCGACAATTCTGCCCTATGGACATCAATCAGCAATGTGTGGTCGCCCTGACCTGGACACTCAAGGACACCTTGAACGAAGAACTCGACGTGCTCGACGAGCCGGTGGAGTTCCTGATCGGCGGGCAGGATCTCTTCAAGAAAATCGAGGATGCACTGCAAGGTCACCGCGCCGGCGCCTCGGTTGCCCTGCAACTCGAACCCGAGGAAGCCTTCGGCGACTACCAGGAGCAACTGCTCTTTCTGGAAAAACGCGAACTCTTTCCACCTGAACTTGAAGAAGGCATGACCATTGAGGGCTCGGCCCTGCCCGCGGGCTGCAACCCCGAGGCCCCGAAGGACGCGCTCTACACGGTCACCGAGATCTACCCCGAGCACGTGGTTCTGGACGGCAACCACCCCCTGGCTGGTATCGCCCTGCGCCTGACGCTCAAGGTAGAGGACGTCCGCGAAGCCACTGAAGAAGAGATCGGCCGCGGCACGGCCGGCACGGGTTTCTTCCGCATCCAGCCGATCGACACCATGCCGCCGGGCAGCAATACCCTGCAGTAATCAGGCCTTGCCTGTGGAGCCGTAGCCGCCCGCGCCGCGCTCGGTTGCAGCGGGGAATTCGCTGACCACCTTGAACTGCGCCTGCACCACCGGCACCACGACCAGCTGGGCAATGCGCTCCATCGGTTCGATGGTGAAAGCCGTGGGGCTGCGGTTCCAGGCGCTGACCATGAGCTGGCCCTGGTAATCGCTGTCGATCAGGCCCACCAGATTGCCCAGAACGATGCCGTGCTTGTGGCCCAGGCCCGAGCGCGGCAGGATCAGCGCGGCATACCCCGGGTCAGCCAGATGGATGGCAATGCCCGTGGGGATCAGCTGCCAGGCATTGGGCAGCAGGGTCACGGCCTCGTTGAGGCAGGCGCGCAGGTCCAGGCCGGCGCTGCCGGGGGTGGCGTAAGCAGGTAACTGATCCGCCATACGCGGATCAACAATCTTGACGTCGATGTTCATGGTGTCGTTCAGGGGAAATCAGGTCTTCTTGCCCAGCCTGCGCGCGATCTCGGCCACCAGCTGGCGCGCCAGATCGATCTTGCTTGCACGAGGCAATTCGGTCGTGCCCTGGGCATCGACCAGCAGCAGGGCGTTGTCGTCCTGGCCGAAGGTGGCCGGTCCGATATTGCCCACCAGCAGGGGCACGCCCTTGCGCGCCAGCTTGGCCTGGGCGTTGGCCAGCAGGTCGTGGCTCTCGGCCGCAAAGCCCACGCAGTAGAGCGCGCCGCTTTTCGCTCGCGCGCCCTGCGCCACGCCGGCCAGGATGTCGGGGTTCTCGACGAAGGTCAGCGCCGGCGCCTGGCCGGAACCGTCCTTCTTGATCTTCTGCTCAGCGGCATTCGCCGGACGCCAGTCGGCAACGGCTGCAGTTGCTACAAAAACAGTAGCATTCATCACCTCGGCGTCAACCGCCTGCTGCATGTCCCGCGCCGAGCGCACGTCGAGGCGGCGCACGCCGCGCGGCGTGGGCAGGTGCACCGGGCCGGCCACCAAGGTCACATCGGCGCCGGCCTCGCGTGCTGCGCGCGCGATGGCAAAACCCATCTTTCCGCTGGAAAGGTTGGTGATGCCACGCACCGGGTCGATGGCCTCGTAGGTCGGACCGGCCGTCACCAGCACGCGCTGGCCGCGCAGGCTCTTGCGTGCGAAGAAGACAATCACCTCCTCCAGCAATTCCTGCGGCTCCAGCATGCGGCCGTCGCCCGTCTCGCCGCAGGCCTGGTCCCCGCTGCCCACCGCAAACACATGGGCGCCATCGGCCTGGAGCTGGGCCACATTGCGCTGGGTGGCCGGGTTGGCCCACATCTCGCGGTTCATGGCCGGGGCCACCAGCAGCGGCACCTGGTCGATGGGGCGCGCCAGGCACATCAGGCTCAGCAGATCGTCGGCGCGGCCGTGCAGCAGCTTGGCCATGAAATCGGCGCTGGCCGGGGCGATCAGGATGGCGTCGGCCTCGCGGCTGAGGTTGATGTGCGCCATATTGTTGGTTTCGCGCGGGTCCCACTGCGAGTGGTAGACCGGCCGGTTCGAGAGGGCCTGCATCGTCACGGGCGTGATGAACTGGCCAGCCGCCTCGGTCATCACCACCTGCACCGTGGCGCCCTCCTTGACCAGGGCGCGGCAAAGCTCGGCCGCCTTGTAGCAGGCGATGCCCCCGGTCAGGCCCAGGACGATGTGTTTTCCAGCCAAGTCGTTCATGGCCCGCAATGTAACAGTTTGGCAGGAAGTTTCCGTCCCATGGCGGGGCTGTCACGCCCCGACGCCTATAATCTCGCTTTACCACCTCCTCGGACGCTGCTCCGAACCTGACATGACCAAATTCGTCTTCGTCACCGGCGGTGTGGTGTCCTCCCTGGGCAAGGGAATCGCCTCAGCGTCCTTGGCCGCGATCCTGGAATCGCGGGGCCTCAAAGTCACCCTCATCAAGCTCGATCCCTATCTGAACGTCGATCCGGGAACGATGTCGCCCTTCCAGCACGGCGAGGTGTTCGTGACAGACGACGGCGCGGAGACCGACCTGGACCTCGGCCACTATGAGCGTTTCGTCGAAACGCGCATGAAGAAGACGAACAACTTCACCACCGGCCAGATCTACAAGAGCGTGCTGGAGAAGGAGCGCCGCGGCGACTACCTGGGCAAGACCGTGCAGGTCATCCCGCACGTCACCAACGAGATCCAGGAATACATCAAGCGCGGCGCCGGCTACGACACCCCCGAGGCCGTGGACGTGGCCATCGTCGAGATCGGCGGCACCGTGGGCGATATCGAGTCACTGCCCTTCCTGGAAGCGGTGCGCCAGCTCAGCCTGCGCCTGGGCCAGAACAACGCGGCCTTCGTGCACCTGACCTATGTGCCCTGGATCGCCGCCGCCGGCGAGCTCAAGACCAAACCCACCCAGCACACGGTGCAGAAGCTGCGCGAGATCGGCATCCAGCCCGACGCGCTGCTGTGCCGCGCCGACCGGCCCATCCCCGACGACGAGCGCGACAAGATTTCGCTCTTCACCAATGTGCCGGAGTGGGGCGTGATCTCCATGCCCGACGTGGACACCATCTACAAGGTGCCGCGCGTGCTGCACGAGCAGGGCCTGGACGGCCTGATCTGCGACAAGCTGCGCCTGAACACTCCGCCGGCCAACCTCAAACGCTGGGACTCCCTGGTCTACGAGACCGAGCACCCGCAGGGTGAGGTCACCATTGCCATGGTCGGCAAGTACGTGGAGCTGTCGGACAGCTACAAGTCGGTCAACGAGGCCCTGCGCCATGCCGGCATGAAAAACCACGTGCGCGTGAAGATCGAGCACGTCGATTCGGAAACCATCACCGACGAGACCCTCCAGCGCCTGGCCAAGTACGACGCCATCCTGGTGCCCGGCGGTTTCGGCAAGCGCGGCATCGAGGGCAAGATCAGCACCGCGCGTTACGCCCGCGAGCAGAAGGTGCCTTACCTGGGCATCTGCCTGGGCATGCAAGTGGCCACCATCGAGTTCGCACGCCACGTGGCCGGCCTGAAGGACGCCAACAGCACCGAGTTCGAGCCGCACTGCCAGCACCCCGTGATCGCGCTGATCACCGAGTGGAAGGATGCCGACGGCAGCATCAAGACCCGCGACGCCAATTCCGACCTGGGCGGCACCATGCGCCTGGGCGCGCAAAGCTCCGACGTGGCCAAGGGCACGCTGGCCAACAAGATCTACGGCGACGTGGTCACCGAGCGCCACCGCCACCGCTACGAGGCCAACGTCAACTACCTGGACACCCTGCGCAAGTCCGGCCTGGTGATCTCGGCCCTGACCCAGCGTGAGCAGCTGACCGAGATCGTCGAGTTGCCTCAGGCCGTTCACCCCTGGTTCGTCGGCGTGCAATTCCACCCCGAGTTCAAGTCCACGCCCTGGGACGGCCACCCCCTGTTCAACGCCTTCGTCAAGGCGGCTCTCGAGCACCAGGGCGCCGGCAAGAAGAACCTGAAGGTCGTGGCCTGAGGCCGGAGCAAGGACCATGAAACTCTGCGGCTTCGACGTCGGTCTCGACCAGCGCTTTTTCCTGATCGCAGGCACCTGTTCCATCGAAGGACTGCAGATGTCCATCGACGTGGCAGGCCAGCTCAAGGAAGCCTGCACGTCCCTGGGCATCCCCCTGATCTACAAGGGCTCGTTCGACAAGGCCAACCGCTCTTCGGGTACAACCCGGCGCGGCGTGGGCATGGAGGCCGGCTTGAAGATCCTGGAAGAAGTGCGTCGTCAAACCGGCCTTCCCGTCCTCACCGACGTGCATGACGAGTCGCAAGTGGCCGAGGTTGCCAGCGTGGTCGACGTGCTTCAGACCCCGGCTTTCCTGTGCCGTCAGACCGACTTCATTCAGGCCGTGGCCAAGTCGGGCAAGCCGGTGAATATCAAGAAGGGCCAGTTTCTCGCGCCCTGGGACATGAAAAACGTGATCGACAAGGCCCGTGCGGCTGCCGTTGAAGCGGGCCTGGACCCGGATCGCTTTCTGGCCTGCGAGCGCGGCGTCAGCTTTGGCTACAACAACCTCGTGGCCGACATGACCAGCCTGGCCGAAATGCGCAAGTCAGGCGCGCCCGTGGTGTTTGACGTCACCCACTCCGTGCAAAAACCCGGCGGCCAAGGCACCAGCAGCGGCGGCGCACGCGAGATGGTGCCCGTGCTGGCCCGCGCCGGTGCGGCCGTGGGCATCGCAGGCTTCTTCATGGAAACCCACCCCAACCCCGACCAGGCCTGGTCCGACGGCCCCAACGCCGTGCCGCTCAAGCACATGTTGGCCCTGCTGGAAACCCTGGTGGCGCTGGACGACGTGACCAAGCGCAACGGCTTCCTCGAAAACAGTTTCAACGCCTGACCCGATCCAGACCGCCATGACACCCGCCTACATCATCGTCGACATGCAGATCTCCGACATGGAACAGTACAAGCAGTACATGGCCGAGGCCCCGGCGGCGGTGAAGGCGGCGGGCGGCGAGTACCTGGTGCGCGGCGGCCGCTTCGAGGTCATGGAAGGCAACTGGCAGCCGGCCCGCGTGGCCATGCTGCGCTTTCCCAGTTTCGAGCAAGCCAAGGCCTTCTACGACGGCGAAATGTACACACGGGCCCGCGCCAAACGCGCCGGTGCCACGCAGTTCTTCAACATGATTCTGGTGGAGGGCGTGGCCGCCCCCATCGTCTGAATATCACTATCCAAATCGAAAGGTAAGCATGAGCGCTATTGTTGATATCGTCGGCCGCGAAGTCCTGGACAGCCGAGGCAACCCCACCGTCGAATGCGACGTCCTGCTGGAGAGTGGCACCATGGGCCGCGCCGCAGTGCCCTCGGGCGCTTCCACCGGTTCGCGCGAAGCCATCGAACTGCGCGACGGCGACAAGAGCCGTTACCTGGGCAAGGGCGTGCTCAAGGCCGTCGAGCACATCAACACCGAGATCTCTGAGGCCGTGCTGGGCCTGGACGCCTCCGAGCAGGCCTTCCTGGACAAGACCCTGATCGACCTGGACGGCACCGAGAACAAGAGCCGCCTGGGCGCCAACGCCATGCTGGCCGTTTCCATGGCCGTGGCCCGCGCCGCCGCCGAAGAAGCCGGCCTGCCCCTGTACCGCTACTTCGGTGGCATGAGCGCCGTGCAGATGCCCGTGCCCATGATGAACGTCATCAACGGCGGCGCGCATGCCAACAACAACCTGGACCTGCAGGAGTTCATGATCCTGCCGGTGGGCGCCCCCAATTTCCGCGAAGCCCTGCGCTACGGCGCCGAGGTCTTCCACGCGCTCAAGAAGATCCTGCACGACAAGGGCATGCCCACTTCCGTGGGTGACGAGGGCGGTTTCGCCCCCAGCGTGGCCAACCATGAAGCGGCCATCCTGCTGATCCTGGAAGCCATCGACAAGGCCGGCTACACCGCCGGCGAGCAGATCGCCCTGGGCCTGGACTGCGCCGCCAGCGAGTTCTACAAGGACGGCAAGTACCACCTCGAAGGCGAAGGCCTGGTGCTGTCCGCCACCGAGTGGACCGACATGCTGGCCACCTGGTGCGACAAGTACCCCATCATCAGCATCGAAGACGGCATGGCCGAAGGTGACTGGGACGGCTGGAAGATCCTGACCGATCGCCTGGGCAAGAAGGTGCAGATCGTCGGCGACGACCTCTTCGTCACCAACACCAAGATCCTCAAGGAAGGCATCGACAAGGGCATCGCCAACTCCATCCTGATCAAGATCAACCAGATCGGCACCCTGAGCGAGACCTTCGCCGCCATCGAGATGGCCAAGCGCGCCGGCTACACCGCCGTCATCAGCCACCGCTCGGGCGAGACCGAGGACAGCACCATCGCCGACATCGCGGTGGGCACCAACGCCGGCCAGATCAAGACCGGCTCGATCAGCCGCTCGGACCGCATGGCCAAGTACAACCAGCTGCTGCGCATCGAGGAAGACCTGGGCGAAGTCGCCGTCTACCCCGGTCGCTCGGCGTTCTACAACCTGCGCTGATCGTCCGCATGGGCGCGCGTTTCGTCCCGGCCATCCTGATCACCCTGCTCGTGGTCCTGCACGCGCAGCTGTGGTTTGGCCGGGGCAGCGTGCCCAATGTGAACCGCATGGCTGGCGAACTCGAAGCGCAGAAACAGAAGAACATCCAGGCCCAGCTGGTCAACGACCGGCTGTTGGCCGACGTGCAGGACCTGCGCGAGGGCCTGGAGATGGTGGAAGAGAAGGCACGTCTGGAACTGGGCATGGTCAAGCCCAACGAGATCTACGTCCAGATCACCAAATAAAGCTGTGATGAAGATCGCCGTCGTCGGTGCGCCCACGACCGGCAAAACCCGCCTGGTCCAGGCCCTGGCCCAGCACCTGCCCGAGTTGCAGGTCAGCGACGCCCCCGCCCATGAAGCACTGAAACCCGGCGCCTACGAGCACGTCCTGCTCATGGGCCTGGACCTGCCGGGCAGCACGGCCGCACAACAGGAAGCGGATGCCCGCCTGCGTGCGCAACTGGCTGCAGACGGTGTGGCCTATGGCGTGGTTTACGGACTCGGCCCGCAACGCCTGCGTGGCGCCTTGCGCCTGATCACACCGCAAGACGGACCAGCACCGCGCTGGACCGGGCCTTGCGAGCGCTGCGCCGATCCCGATTGTGAGTTTCAGCTTTTCACTGGATTGATGAAGTCGAAGGCGGCTGGTCGCCTGCCGTCGTGAACAGCTGGGTGGTGTCGATGGTGTCGAAGCGGTAGTTGGCACCGCAGAACTCGCAGTCCACCATGATCACGCCGCGCTCGGCCAGGATCTCGCGGGCCTCGGTCTCGCCCAGCCCCTGGATCATGCGGCCCACGCGCTCGCGGCTGCAGGTGCAGGCAAACCGCGGCGCCGTCTCGCCGGCATGCGGCATGAAACGCTGCAGCTTTTCTTCCCAGAACAGGCGGCGCAGGATGGTCTCCACGTCCAGCGTCAGCAGCTCCTCGCGCTTGAGGCTGGACGCGAGGGTGGCGATGCGGTTGTAGTGCTCGTACATCTCCGCCTCGTACAGTTCGGCCTCGGCCGGCTGCTGGCCGGCCAGGTTGCCCATGCCCTCGATGGGCAGGCGCTGGATCAGCAGGCCCGCGGCCACCTTGTCGTCGGCGGCCAGCACCAGCACCGTGTCGAGCTGCTCACTCTGGCGCATGTAGAGCTGCAGCGCCTGGGACAGGCTCTGCACCGAATGCCCATCGGCATCGGACAGCGGCACCACGCCCTGGTAGGGCTGCTGGCCCGGCTGGCGGTCCTTGGGGTCGAGCGTGACGGCGAAGCGGCCCAGGCCATTCACATTGAGCATGGCCCGCAGGCCGGCGTCATCGGGCACCGTGCCCGGCACGGTGGCCGTGGCACGCAGGCTCAGGTCAGACTGCACCTCAGTCACGGCCAGCTTGACCGGCCCGTCGCCGAAGACCTGCAAGATCAGTGCGCCGTCGAACTTGATGTTGGACTGCATCAGCGCCCCGGCCGCCACCATCTCGCCCAGCAGGGCCTGCACCGGCGGCGCATAGGCCCCGGTGCTGCTCTGCGCGCGGCGTTTCAGGATCTCGGTCCAGGCATCGGTGAGGCGTACGACCATGCCGCGCACCGGCAGGCCTTCGAAGAGGAATTTGTGGAGTTCGGACACGGCTTCAGGCAATCTTCTTCAGGCCCTTGCGGAAACGCTCGGCGTTGTCGACGTAATGCTGCGCAATGCGCTGCAGGCCGGCGATCTGCTCGGGCGAAAGCTGCTTGACGGCCTTGGCCGGGCTGCCCAGGATCATGGAGCCATCGGGAAACTCCTTGCCCTCGGTCACCAGCGAGCCCGCCCCCACCAGGCAGTTCTTGCCGATCTTGGCGTGGTTCAGCACCACGGCCCCGATGCCGATCAACGAGCCGTCGCCCACCGTGCAGCCGTGCAGCATGACCTGGTGGCCCACCGACACGTTCTCGCCCAGGACCAGCGGCACGCCTTCGTCGGCATGCAGCACGCTGGCGTCCTGGATGTTGCTGTTGCGGCCGATGTGGATGTGTTCGCTGTCACCGCGGATGACGGTGCCGAACCAGACGCTGACGTTCTCTTCCAGGGTCACCTTGCCGATGACCTGGGCGCTGTCGGCGACGTAGGCGTTTTTGCCTAGTTTGGGGGATTGACCGTCTAGTTCGTAGATTGCCATTTTCTTGTCTCTTTTGGGGGATGGGCTTGATTGTAAAGAGGCTTGGTTTTCTGTTCTTGTGAAGGGTTGGCTTTCGTGGCTTGCCGGGTCTCGCCCCGGCGGGCGACTCACTTTCTCTTGCTTCGCCAAGAGAAAGTAAGGGCGGATTCAAAGCTGAAGTGCAACACACTTCCAGAAGGAGCCCGTTGCATGAAAGCCACCTACACCCACCTGAGCGCCGAGGAACGTGGCGCGATCATGGCCATGAAGTTTCAGGATTGCAGCGTCCGCGGCATTGCTCGGGCGCTTGGCCGTTGTCCGAGCACCATCAGTCGCGAACTGCGGCGAAATGGCTACAAACAGGAATCTGAGTTAGGGCCTATGGGCCGTCCCCGAGTTGCGGGCGGCTACAACGCAGTACGTGCTGGCGTGCGTGCCCGTCGCCTCCGTCGTGCTTGTCGACCAACCCGAAAACTTCATCCGGACGGTGCCTTGTGGCAAAGGGTTCATGGCCTGCTGTGCCAGAGCTGGTCGCCTGAACAGATTGCGGGCACACTCAAACGCGAGCATCCCGGGCAACCTCAATTGCAAGCTTCCCACGAGACGATCTACACCGCCATTTACGCGGCCCCGCGAGGGGAGCTGCGTCGACAGCTGGTCAGCCTGCTGCGCCAAGGGCGTGGGGCACGCCGTCCCCAGGCACGAGGCACTGGGCGGCGCGGCGCCCTACAGGACATCGTCAGCATTCATCTGCGCCCCCCCGAAGCCAGCGATCGATTACTACCGGGTCACTGGGAAGGCGATCTGATCAAGGGTTCCAGGAACCAATCGGCTGTGGGCACCCTGGTGTGCCGCAAGACCTTGTTCGTCATGCTGGTGAAGATGGATGGTGCCACGGCAGAAGAAGCCCTGCGCGGCTACGAACAGGCCTTCAGCCCTCTGGACGATGCATTACGCCAGACCTTGACGTACGACCAGGGCAAGGAGATGGCGTTGCACAAAAAGCTGGCCGAGAGCACAGGATTGAAGATCTACTTTGCGGACCCGCACAGCCCCTGGCAGCGCGGAATCAACGAGAACACCAATGGGCTGATCAGGCAATACCTGCCCAAGGGGACGGATCTGAGCGTCTATAGCCAGCGCCAGCTCGATCACATTGCCTGGAGTCTCAATACCCGCCCTCGCAAGACCCTTGGGTTCAGGACTCCAGCCGAGGTGCTCTTCGAAGATTGCTTCAAGCAGAATGTCGATATCCAGCCCATCGTTGCACTTGGTATTTGAATCCGCCAAGCAAAGAGAAGGCGAGCCGAAGTCAGGGCCGCTGCGCGGTTCCTTGCGCTGCTCGCATCGGTCGGGGTCGGGCTAAACTCGCTACGCTCAAACAACGCCCGCCCTGATCCGCCCGCTGCTGCGCTGCTCAGCCCTGCCACACGGCATAGGGACCCGGACAGCCGAAACCCCAACAGCCGAACTCCACAAGGACGCGCCATGGCGCGCCCTTGTTGTCTTGGTATCTGGTATTCGGTGCCCCCCGCCGTAATGAGGAGGCGAGTAGCGCAGGGCTGAGCGGATAAAGGGGCGCGCATGTTTGAGCGCAGCGAGTTTGCGCGCACCCCGCTTAGGCCGAGCAACGCAGCGT
>NZ_KQ483358.1:1891817-1901993 GCF_001432305.1 Curvibacter sp. PAE-UM | reverse complement strand
GGGCGCGCCTTTTTTGTCTTGGTATCTGGTATTCGGTCCCCCCCGCCGTAATGAGGAGGCGAGTAGCGCAGGGCTGAGCGGATAAAGGGGCGCGCATGTTTGAGCGCAGCGAGTTTGCGCGCACCCCGCTTAGGCCGAGCAACGCAGCGTGCCCGTAGCGCAGCGCAGGGTCGACGAATCCGGCTCGCCTTTTCTTTGGTGACTTTCTTTTGGCGAAGCAAAAGAAAGTTACTGCCCTGCCGGGGGCACATCCCGGCGAAGCCACGCAAACACAGGCCTCAGCCGAAGAAAAGCTCAGTCCGCCTGCAAGGCAGACAACTCCGCATCGCTGAAACCGGCAGCACGACGAGCATCCAGATTAAACGGCCTCTTCAACTTAGGCGCCTCGTACTTCACCACCAGCTCCGCATAGGTAGCAACAGGCTCCAGCCCCCGCTCCCCACAAGCCCACGCATACCAGCGGTTGCCCGTAGCCACATGCCCAATCTCATCCCGCAAAATGATGTCCAGAATCTCCCCCGCCCGGTGATCCCCAATCGAAACCAGCTTGGTCTTCACCGCCGGTGAAGCGTCAAGGCCGCGGGCTTCCAGCGTGCGCGGCACCAGCGCCACGCGCGCCAGCAGATCGCCCTTGGTCCGCTCGGCCATCGACCACAGACCGTCGTGGGCCGGAAAGTCACCGTAATCGAAACCCAGCGTCAGCAAGTGCTCACGCAATAAAGTGAAGTGGTAAGCCTCCTCGAAGGCAACCTGCAGCCAGTCACGGTAGAAAGCCTCGGGCAGGTCGGCAAAGCGCCAGCAGATGTCCAGCGCCAGGTCGATGGCATTGCGTTCGATGTGCACGATGCTGTGCACCAGGGCGGCGTGGCCGCGCGGGGTGGCGAGCGAGCCGGTCTTGATCTGGGTGTGGGGCAGGAGTGGCGGGCGCGCGCTACGGCCGGGGACACCGGGTGGCTCAGCGAACTCGCGGGCGCAATCGAGCGGGCCATTGCGGTCCAGCGCGGTGACGCCGGCGGCCTTGGCCACGGGGTCGGCCAGGGCCAGCAGTTCGAGGCAGCGTGCGCGCAGTTCCATGGTGACGAAATTATCCCCCTAGAATGATTGGCAAATCACCAGAGCCACCATGTCCACGCCTACCGCAGCCCCCGACCAGCCGGCCACCGGCGACCAGACCGCCATTGCCCGCCAGGCCATCCTGGACGAAGGCCGCAACGTCATCGGCTACGAGCTCTACGACCGCTCCCTGGGCGCCGAAGCGCACACCGCGGCCAGCGACGCCGAGCTGCTGTTCAACGTGCTCTCGCACGCCGAGCACCAGGCGCTCATGGGTCGCAAGACCATGTTCATCAACTGCACGCACGAGAGCCTGGTGGGGCGGCATCTGGAGCTGATCCATCCCGAACGCGTGGTGCTGGAGATCCCACCGCTCGAAGGGAACAGCCCGTCCGAGATCGAAGCCCGCCTGCCCGTGCTGATGGAAGTGCGCCGCAAGGGTTTCAAGCTGGCTTTCAGCCAGGTCATGCTGACGCGCCCCTATGCGGCCTGGCTGCCGCTGGCCAGCTACATCAAGCTCGACCTGTCGCAGCTCAAGCCCGAGCTGATCGAGCCGCTGGTGAAGTTTGCGCAGAAGCACAGCACGGCCAAGCTGATCGCCGAGAAGGTGGAGACGGCCGCGCAGCACGAACTGGCGGCACAACACGGCATCAAGCTCTTCCAGGGTTACTGGTTCGCCACGCCGGTGCTGGTCAAGGGCCAGACCCTGCGACCGGCCCAGGCCAACATCATCCAGCTGATCAACCTGGTGCGGCGCCAGGCCGAAGTGGGCGAGATCGAGGAGCTGCTCAAGCGCGACCCCACGCTGTCCTTCAACCTGCTGCGTTTCATCAACTCGGCCGGTTTCGGCCTGAGCTGCGAAATCACCTCCTTCCGCCACGCGGTGATGATCCTGGGCATGCAGAAGCTGTTCCGCTGGGCCGCGCTGCTGATGACCACCTCGCGCGTGGGCGGCACCGCGCCGGCCGTGGGCAATATGGCCGTGGTGCGCGGCCGGCTCATGGAGCTGCTGGCCGCCGAGCTGCTGCCGCCCGAGGAGAGCGACGACGCCTTCGTGGTCGGTGTGTTCTCGCTGCTCGACACCATGCTGGGCCTGCCCATGGCGCAGGCGCTGGAATCGATCTCGCTGTCGGCCCACGTGACGGACGCGCTGCTGCAGCGCAAGGGCATGTTCGCGCCCTTCCTGGAACTGACCCTGGCCTGCGAGTCGGCCGACGACGAGGCCTTCGCGCGCGCCGCCACGCAGCTGCACCTCTCCAACCACCAGGTCAACTGGGCCCACCTGCAGGCCCTGAGCTGGGCCGAGAACCTGGACCCGGCCAACGCCTGAGGCGTCGGGCTAAAACTTCGCGATCACCGGGCCGCCGCGCTGCAGCGCGCGCTGGTAGGCCGGGCGGGCGTTCATGCGGTCCCGCCAGGCCCGCACATGCGGGTAGGGCGTGGTGTCCGTGCCGCGCGTGAGTGCGGCCTCCACGGCAAAACTCATCTGGAAATCCGCCATGCTCAGCGCCTCGCCGGCGAACCAGGTGTTGCGCGACAGATGCTCTTCCATGAAGGCCAGGGCCCCCACGACATTGGGCTCGATCAGCCGCGCGATGACCTTGGCGCAGAGCTGGCGCGCGATCGGGCGCACGAAGAAGGGCATGCGCTGGCGCGGGATGCTGATGAAGACCAGCTTCATCACCAGCCAGTTCATCAGCGAACCTTCCGCGTAGTGCATCCAGAAGCGGCACTGGCGGTGCGCGGGCGTGCCCGGCTTGGGCACCAGCTGCGCCAGCTCACCACCGGCCTGCGCGCCGTAGCGTTCGGCCAGGTACTCGATGATGGCGCCGGACTCGGCGATGACCTCCTCGCCGTCGGTGATGACGGGCGACTTGCCCAGGGGGTGGATGCGCTTGAGCTCGGGCGGCGCCAGGCGGGTCAGCGGGTCGCGCGCGTAGACCTTGAGCTCGTAGGGCAGGCCCAGTTCTTCAAGCAGCCAGAGGACGCGCTGCGAGCGCGAGGTTTCGAGATGGTGGACGGTGATCATGGGCAGGCTCCGGGAAAATTTCCTAACCGCGCGGGTGGTGCTGCGCGTGCAGGGATTTGAGGCGCTCGCGCGCCACGTGGGTGTAGATGGTGGTGGTCGAGATGTCGGCATGCCCCAGCAGCATCTGCACGGCGCGCAGGTCGGCACCGTGGTTCAGCAGGTGGGTGGCAAAGGCGTGGCGCAGGGTGTGCGGCGAGAGCGGCGCGGTGATGCCGGCAGCCAGCGCATGCTTTTTCACGATCATCCAGAACATCACGCGTGACATGGCCTCGCCGGCCCGTGTGCCGCGCAGGGTGACAAAGAGGTCGTCAGTCTGCTTGCCCGCCAGCAGGGCCGGGCGGGCCTCCTGCAGGTAACGCTGCAGCCAGCCCGAGGCCACCTCGCCGAAGGGCACCAGGCGCTCCTTGTTGCCCTTGCCGAAGACCCGCAGCACGTGCTCGGACAGGCTGACGTTGAAAGTCTTCATGCCCACCAGTTCGCTCACGCGCAGGCCGCTGGCGTACATCAGCTCCAGCATGGTGCGGTCACGCACGGCCAGCGGCGTGTCCTCGCCGGGTGCGGCCAGCAGGGCCTCGACCTGGGCTTCGCTCAGGGTCTTGGGCACGCGCAGGGGCTGCCTGGCAGCCTGCAGGCGCAGCGTGGGGTCGGCACTGATGCGGCGCTCGCGCAGGGCCCAGCGGAAATAGCGCTTGAAGACCGTCAGGCGGCGGTTGGCCGTGGTGGCACGCGTGGCCGCGTGGCGCTCGGAAAAGTAGCCGTTGATGTCGTGTTCCGTACTCTCCAAAAGCGTACGCCCGCGGGCGGTGAGCCAGCGGGCGTAGAGCGTGAGGTCGCGGCGGTAGGCCGTCAGCGTGTTGCGTGACAGGCCTTCCTCCAGCCACAGGGCATCGACGAAGGCGTCGATGGACGCGTCATCTGTGCCCTGTGCCACGAGGGGCTCAATCGAGCTTGAGGCCGGCGGTGTCGACCACCTTCTTGTAGACCAGGTATTCGGCCTTCATCTGCTCGGCGAACTGCGCGGGCGTGTTGCCCACGACCAGGGAACCGGTGTCCTCGATGCGCTTGCGCACGGCCGGGTCCTGCAGCACCTGGCGCACGGCCGCGTTGACCTTGTCCACCACCTCCTTGGGCAGGCCCTTGGGGCCGAGGATGCCGTAGTAGGCCATGCGGTTCACCGGCTCCAGGCCCACTTCCTTGAAGGTGGGCACATTGGGCAGCACGGCCAGGCGCTGCGGGGCGGCGACGACGATCGGCACCAGGCGACCGGCCTGGATGAAAGGCAGGGCCGAGGGCAGGTTGTCGAAGATGATCGGCACCTGGCCGGCCACCGTGTCGTTCAGGGCCGGGCCCGCACCCCGATAGGGGATGTGCGTCATGAAGGTGCCGGTCTGGTTCTTGTAGAGCTCGGTCTGCAGATGGCCGATGCCGCCCGTGCCCGAGGAGGCATAGGAGTACTTGCCCGGCGACTTCTTGAGTTCGGCCACGAAGCCCTTGTAGTCCTTGGCCGGGAAGCTGGGGTGCACGGCGATCACATTGGGCGTGGCCGCAATGTTGACGATGGCGGTGAAGTCCGTCAGGGCGTTGTAGGGAATCTTGGCGTTGATGGCCGGGTTGGCCGCCGTGGTGGACACGGTGGCCATGCCCAGCGAGTAGCCGTCCGGCGCGGCCTTGGTCGTCTCGTTGGCGCCGACCACACCGCCGCCACCGGCCTTGTTCTCCACCACCACCGGCTGGCCCAGGGCCTTGCTCAGCGGCTCGGCGATGACACGCGCAATGATGTCGGTGGTGCCACCGGGCGCAAAGGGCACCTGCAGCTTGATGGGCTTGTTGGGGTAACCCTGGGCAAAAGCGGTGCCGGCAGCAGCCAGCAGGCTGAGGGCAAAGAGAGCGCGTCTCTGCATGGTGAAGGTCTCCTGGACAAATGAAGGATGACCGATTCTATTGCCCCAGCAGGCCGTTTTTAAGTCGGGTATCCACGGGGTCGGGTCCGACGAAGATCTCCAGCAGCGCCTGGTAGAAATCGGCACCGCCGATGGCCGTGCCGCGCGGCACCTCGTTGACGGCCAGCAGCAGGCCCTGTTCGGGCACGTAGTCCAGGGTGATGGTGTCGCCTTCGCGGGCCACACCGATGGTGTCGATCGTGCGCGAGAAGCGCTGCACGCGGTCCTGCATGGCGGCCCACTCGGCGTCCGTGACGTTCTTGCGCATGCCGTCGACCAGCGCCTGCTTCACATGGTCGGAACCAACCTCCATCAGCATGCGCAGCTGCAGGCGCTTGGGGCCGCCCTGGCGCAGTGCCTCGGGGCCGGCCGCGACCTTCTCGGTCAGGTAGAGCCCGGCCACGAAGGCCTTGAAGATGTAGATGGCGCGCACGCCCAGGCCATTGAGTTGCAGGTCGCGGCTGCCCAGACGGGCCGTGTCGTCGAAACGCTGGCCTTCAAGGGTCGCGGCCTGCGCGGGAGCAAAGGCCAGGACAGCCGCCAGAGCCAGCAGGGGGAGAGAAAACAGCTTGTTCATGACCCTCAAACGCCGCAGGCGTGGATCCGGCTGACAGGCCGGTGCTGTGGGGACTGGTATTCTCACCATGTGAACTACGCCCAGCTGCTTTTCCCCGATTTCTCCCTGATCCTGTGCGGTTACCTGGTCTGCCGCTACACCGCGCTCAACCGCCCGGTCTGGGACCAGGTCGAGATCCTGGTCTACTATTTCCTCTTCCCGGTGCTGCTGTTTCACAGCATCGTGAAAAGCCCGCTGGACCTCTCGGCCGCCTCCAGCCTGATCGGTGCCGGGCTGGCCATGGGCGTGAGCGGCATCGCCCTGTCCTACGCCCTGCCCCATCTGCCCTTCATCGGCCGCCATATTGATGCGCGCCTGCATGCGGCCAGCGCCCAGGTGGCCTTCCGCTTCAACTCCTTCATCGGCCTGGCCCTGGCCGACCGCCTGGCCGGCCCCGAAGGCCTGCTGCTGCTGGCCGTGCTGATCGGCTTTTGCGTGCCGCTGTTCAACGTGGGCGCGGTCTGGCCCATGGCGCGCCATGCGCAGCGCAGCGTGGGGCGCGAACTGCTGCGCAACCCGCTGATCATCGCCACGGTGTCGGGGCTGATCGCCAACGTGCTGGGTTTGCGCATCCCGGCCTGGGCCGATCCCACGCTCAGCCGCATCGGCGCCGCTTCGCTGGCCCTGGGCCTGATGGCGGCTGGCGCCGGCCTGCGCTTCTCCAGCCTGGGCCAGGGCAAAGTGCTGGCGGTGGCCGTGCTGACCATCAAGCACCTGTTGTTGCCGCTGATCGCGCTGGGCCTGTCCCTGGCCTTTGGCCTGACGCCGGTGCAGACCACCATCCTGCTGGCCTTCTCGGCCCTGCCCACGGCGTCCAGCTGCTACGTGCTGGCCGCACGCATGGGCTACGACGGCGCTTACGTCGCCGGCCTGGTCACGCTGTCCACCCTGCTGGGCGTGGTCAGCCTGTCGTTCGCCCTGGGCGTGCTGCGTTAGGGAACCCGCTCACTGCTTGAGCTGTTCGGCCATGAAGGCGTGGATGGCCTCCAGGTCGGGCTTGAGTGGCGTGAATGCAATGCCCTCGCGGCGCAGCAGGGCGCGCATGCCGCGGTCGACTTCCCTGGCCTGCTCCTCGTCCTGGAAACGCCCGGTATGGTTGTACTTGCGCTCGCCGCGCTCGACCATGATGTTGACGTTGTTGTGCTGCTTGTACCACTCGAGGATCTGCTTGCGGGTCTTGCCCGTGTCGCAGATGTTGTCGGGGTAGAACTCGTTGTAGTAGAGGACCTGCGGCAGCGACGCTTCGGTCACCAGGAACTGCACCTGGCCGTCGAGCAGCTCCAGCATGTGGTACTGCTGCTGCGCGATCCTGTACTGGTTGCGCAGGGCCTCGTAGTCTTTTTGCCACACCAGGGTTTTGGCGTAGTCCGGTATCAGCTCCACCGTCTTGTGGTGCAGGTGCAGGTACAGGATGATGGCGGCAGTGAACAGCGACTTTTCGCAACCCGGCCCGCCGATGATGTTGATCACCTTCGTCGGGTACATGCGCATCTTGTTTTCCGGCAAGTGGGGCGAGACGTAGGTGTATTGAATGGTCATGTTCCGACTCCGTCATTCACGCGGTGGCCTGTGGGTCCGGTCGCTGGGCCAGGGCCCAGGCTGCGTGCTCTCGCACCAGCGCACTCCCCTGCTCCAGCTGCCCCTGCAGTGCCCCGACTATCGCAGGGTCATGCGCCACACGCAAGGCATTTCCCAGGGCCACCACGATGTTGCGCCGCCAGCGCTCGTGGCCGATGCGCCGGATCGGGCTGCCCTCGGTGCGACGCAGGAACTCTTCTTCATTCCAGGCCAGCAGGTCCAGCAGCGCGGCCCCGCTCATGCCGGGGCGCGGCGCGAAATCCGGCAGGGGGCTGCGCTGCGCATACTTGTTCCAGGGGCAGATGAGCTGGCAGTCGTCGCAGCCGTAGATGCGGTTGCCCATCAGCGGGCGCAGTTCCTCGGGAATAGGCCCCGCGTGCTCGATGGTCAGGTAGGAGATACAGCGTCGTGCGTCGAGCCGCCCCGGGCCCAGGATGGCCTGCGTGGGGCAGACCGTGATGCAGGCCTCGCAGCTGCCGCAATGGTTGCTGACGGGTTCGCTGGCCGGCAGGGCCAGGTCCACATAGATCTCGCCCAGGAAGAACATGGAGCCGGCCTCGCGGTTGAGCACGAGTGTGTGCTTGCCGCGCCAGCCCTGGCCGCTGCGCGTGGCCAGCTCGGCCTCCAGCACCGGGGCCGAGTCGGTGAAGACGCGGTAACCGAAGGGCCCCACCTCGGCCGCCATGCGATCGGCCAGCTGCTGCAGGCGCGCGCGCAGGACCTTGTGGTAGTCGCGGCCCCGGGCGTAGAGCGACACGATGCCCTCGGTGGGGCGCTGCAGGCGCTCGAACTCGATGGCCTGCCAGCCCTCGGGCATACTCGCGCCCAGGTAGTCCAGACGTGCGGTGATCACGCTCACCGTGCCCGGCACCAGTTCGGCCGGACGGGCACGTTTGAGGCCATGCGCGGCCATATAGGCCATCTCACCGTGGAAACCACGCGACAACCAGTCGCGCAATCCCGGCTCGGCGTCCGACAAATCAACACCGCTCACGCCGATTTGGGAAAATCCGAGATCACGGGCCCAGGTCCGTATGTGGGAAATGAATTGACTGCTGCTGAACGTCACGAAGCCATTGTAGAAACCCGCGTCCTGCCTGACGAATCCGCCACGCAGGCCCTGGCCGCCGTGCTGGCGGCGCAGCCGTCCCTGCGCAACGCCTTTGTCGAACTGCATGGCAACCTGGGCGCCGGCAAGACCACCCTGGTGCGCCACCTGCTGCGGGCCCTGGGCGTGCCGGGCCGCATCAAGAGCCCCACCTACGCCGTGGTCGAGCCGCATGAGGTGCCCGGGCTCAACATCTGGCACTTCGACTTCTACCGTTTCAGCGACCCGCGCGAATGGGAAGACGCGGGCTTTCGCGACCTGTTCGCCAGCCCCGGCCTCAAGCTGGCCGAATGGCCCGAGAAGGCCACCGGCCTGCTGCCCGTGGCCGACCTCGCCATCGAGCTGCAGGTGCAGGCCGACGAATCACGCCGCGCCATCCTCACGGCCCGCACGCCCACGGGTGCCGCACTGCTGCGTGGGCTGAAGGAGGTGCGGGCATGATCCAGAGGCGCGACCTGATCCAGGCCGGCACATTGGTGCTGCTGCTGGGCCGCGCCCAGCTGGCCAGCGGTGCGGCCATCGTGGCCGTGCGCGTCTGGCCGGCCGAGGACTATTCGCGCGTCACGCTCGAATCGGACACCGCGCTCAAGGCCAAACAGACCTTCATCGGCCAGCCGCCGCGCCTGGCCGTGGACATCGAGGGCATCGAACTCAACCCCGCCCTGCGCGAGCTGGTGGCCAAGGTGCTGCCCGAAGACCCCAACATCGCCGGCATCCGCGTGGGCCAGTACGCGCCGGGTGTGGTGCGCCTGGTGATCGATCTCAAGCAGGCCATCAAACCCCAGGTCTTCACGCTGCACCCCATCGAGCCCTACCAGCACCGCCTGGTGTTCGACCTCTACCCCACCCAGCCGCCCGACCCGCTGGCCGCGCTGATCGCCGAGCGCCTCAAGCTCAAGGAAGGCGCTGGCGCCCCGGCCCCGGCGACCTCCGCCGCCCGCCCCGGTGCCGACCCGCTGGGCGACCTGATCGCGCGCCACGCCGACAAGACGCCTGCACCGGGCATACCGGCCGTGCCCGCATTGCCGGCGCGTGGCAACGGAACCGACCGGCTCATCATCATCGCGCTGGACCCCGGCCATGGTGGCGAAGACCCGGGCGCCATCGGTCCGCGTGGCACACGCGAGAAGGACGTGGTGCTGCGCCTGGCGCGCCGCCTGCGCGACCGCATCAACGCGCGCAGCGTCAACGGCCACACCCTCTTCGCCTACCTCACACGCGACGGCGATTTCTTCGTGCCCCTGCACGTGCGCGTGCAGAAGGCGCGCCAGGTGCAGGCCGACCTGTTCGTGAGCATCCACGCCGACGCCTTCTACACACCGCGCCCCCAGGGTGCCAGCGTGTTCGCGTTGAGCCACGGCGGCGCGTCGAGCAGCGCGGCGCGCTGGATGGCGGCCAAGGAAAACAAGGCCGACCAGATCGGCGGCATCAACGTCAAGGCCAAGGATGCGCAGGTCCAGAGCGCCATGCTGGACATGAGCACCAGCGCCCAGATCAAGGACAGCCTGCGCCTGGGTGGCACCCTGCTCAGCGAGATCGGCCGTGTCGGCAAGCTGCACAAGCCGCGTGTGGAGCAGGCCGGGTTCGCCGTGCTGAAAGCGCCCGACATCCCCAGCGTGCTGGTGGAAGCCGCCTTCATCAGCAACCCGGAAGAGGAAGCCAAGCTCAACAGCGAGGCCTACCAGGAGCAGCTGGCCCAGGCGCTGATGCGCGGCATCGAGGGCTATTTCGCCAAGAACCCGCCGCTGGCGCGCAACCGCAGCGTTTAAGACGGGTTCGCACGCATGGATTGGATCGTCCACTACCCCGCCCTGCGCCATCTGCACATGGGCCTGGCGTTCACCAGCGGTGC
>NZ_KQ483358.1:1886959-1891807 GCF_001432305.1 Curvibacter sp. PAE-UM | reverse complement strand
CCCGGTGCGGGGGCGGGTCAGCGCCATCATCGACACCGGCCTGCTCGCCGCGGCCCTGCGGCTGCTGTGGGAACTGCGCCTCAACCCCCTGGTCACGCCCTGGCTGCAGGTCAAGCTCGTCGTGCTCCTGCTCTATATCGGTCTGGGCATGCTCGCGCTCAAGTACGCGCGACGGCGGGAAGCCAAGGCGCTGTGCTACATCGGCGCGCTGGCCTGCTACGGCTTCATGGTCTCGGTGGCGCTGACCCACTCGCCCTGGGGCGTGTTCACCAGGTTCTAGTCGTTATCGAGATGGGGGGGTGACATCCCCTCGGCGGGTTCGCCGGTTTCGGGGTCGATCCAGTCGGCGATGCCCAGCTCGCTTTCGGCCTCCTGCAGGCTCTCGCCGGGCTCAGGGGCTTCGAGGTCCGCCGCCGCCTCCATGTCGGCCTGGGCTTCATCGAAACTGTCGTAAGGGCCGAATTCCCGCCCGCCGTCCGTCAGGCTCCAGTAGTAGCCGCCGGGGCGCTTGAGCACCTGCCCCACCAGGACTTCCGCAGCCTCGGGCACCGCCTTCATGCTGGGCGTCTCGTGGCTGCCGGCTTCGGCTTTCTTGCGTGGCATGTCTGCACCTTCCTGCTGACTGGGGGCCGGCCTTGTGGCAGCCGGCTGGAACACACTCCCTGGTGCAATGATGCACACAGCCGGCCACAACCGGCAAGCTGGTCATTCATCCACCTGTGGGCGCCTGCTCAGCTGCTGCGCGACTGCCGGTGCGCCTTCCAGCTGCCGTAGATCACGACCAGGCCGGGAATCAGGATCATGGCCCAGATGATCTTGTCCAGATTGGCCTTGACCCAGGGCAGGCTGCCCAGGAAATAACCCGCCGTGCAGATACCCAGCACCCAGATCACCGCGCCCACGATGTTGTAGAGCGTGAACTTCACGCGGCTCATCTCGGCCACGCCGCCGACAAAGGGCACGAAGGTGCGCAGGAAGGGCATGAAACGCGCCAGGATGATGGTGATGCCGCCGTAGGTCTCGTAGAAATCGTGCGCGCGCTGGAAGGCGCGCTTGTTGAAAAAGCGCGAGTCCTCCCACTGGAACACCTTGGGGCCGAAATAGCGCCCGATGGAATAGTTGCACTGGTCCCCCAGCACGGCCGCCGCCAGCAGCACGGCCACGGCCAGCGGAAAGTTCAGCAGCCCGGCCCCGGCCAGCGCCCCCACCACGAAAAGCAGCGAGTCACCCGGCAGGAAGGGCATGACCACCACGCCGGTCTCGACGAAGACGATCAGGAACAGCAGCGCATAGACCCAGGCGCCGTAGTTCTGCACGAACACCTCCAGGTGCTTGTCCACGTGCAGGATGAAATCGATCAGAAAGGTAAGAAGTTCCATGGGGGACGATTATCCCCGCCTGCCGCCCGGTCTGCGGCGGGCTCAGACCGCGCAGTAGCGTTCCTGGATCTCGGCGTTCTCCAGCAAGGCCTGCGCATCCCCCTGGTGCACGATCCGGCCCTGGTCCAGGATGTAGGCCCGGTCGGAGATCGACAGCGCACGCTCCACGTTCTGCTCCACCAGCAGGATGGTGGTGCCGGCCTGTTTCATGCGCACGAAGAGCTGGAACATCTCGTGCACCAGCAGCGGCATGATGCCCTCGGACGGCTCGTCCAGCAGGATCATGCGCGGCTTGGCCATCATGGCGCGGGCGATCGCCAGCATCTGCTGCTCGCCGCCGGAGAGCGAAGTGCCCTCCTGGTGCAGGCGCTCCTTCAGGCGCGGGAAGGTCTCGGCGATCTCGTCGATCATGGCACTCATCTCGCCGCGGCGCGGGCTGGCCAGCAGGCCGAGCTGCAGGTTCTCCAGCACGGTCAGGCCCGGCACGATGCGCCGTTCCTCGGGCACATAGGCCAGGCCATGGTGGAAACGCACGTGCGGCGGCTGGCCCAGCAGCTCATGGCCATCGAACACCACCTGGCCGCGGCACTTGCCCACCAGGCCCATGATGGTGCGCAGCGTGCTGGTCTTGCCCGCACCGTTGCGCCCCATGAGGGTGACGATCTCGCCGGGACGCACCTCGAAATCCAGGCCCTGGATCACATGGCTGTGGTCGTACCAGGCATTGAGTTGTTGCACTTTCAGCATGATCTTCCTTAACCTTGTCCTAGGTACACGCGCTTGACCTCGGCGTTGTTGCGGATCTCCTCGGGCGTGCCATCCACCAGCAGCTCGCCGTGGTGCAGCACGATAAGGCGATTGCACAGGCCCATCACCATCTTCATCTTGTGCTCGACCAGGATCACGGTGCGCTCCTGCGCCAGCCGGCGGATCAGGTCCATCATCACCAGCGTCTCCTCGGGCGACATGCCGGCGGTGGGCTCGTCCATCAGCAAGAGCTTGGGCTCGCAGGCCAGGGCCATGGCCACTTCCAGCGAGCGCTGCTGGCCATGGGCCAGGTCGCCGGCGAGCTTGTCGCGGCAGGCCTGCAGGCCCACGCGCGCCAGCAGGGCGTCGGCCCGTTCAATCAGTTCGCGGTAATGGCTGCGCGGTCGCAGCAGCTGGAAGCGCGTGGTCTGCATCTGCAGCGCCACCCGCACGTTCTCGTGCGCGCTCAGGTGCTTGAAGACGTTGGTGATCTGGAAGCTCTTGGCAATGCCGAGGCGGGCAAACTCGTGCGGGGCGATGCCCGTGATGTCCTGCCCCTGGAACAGCACCTGCCCGGCGCTCGGCGGCACGCCGCCGCTGATCACGTTGAAGAAGGTGCTCTTGCCGGCGCCGTTGGGCCCGATGATGGCCGTGAGTTCACCGGCGCGGAAGGACACGCTCACATCGCTGAGCGCCTTGAACTTGCCATAAAAACGCGAGGCGTGGCGCACTTCGAGGATGGGGGTCGCACTCATGCGGCACCTCCCTGGCGGCGCTGCCAGCGCTCCAGCTGGTGCAGCAGCGTGCCCCACAGGCCCTTGGGGAAGAACAGCACGAAGACCATGAAGACCAGGCCCACCACGCCCATCCAGTAGCGCGTGAGGTTGGTGATCACGTCCTCCAGGTAGAGGAAGACCGCAGCGCCGACGAAGGGGCCGAAGAAGGTGCCCATGCCGCCCAGCAGGCACATCATCACGGCCTGGCCCGACTGCAGGTAGTGCAGCGAGTCGATCGGCACGATGGACAGGTGCAGCGCGCGCAGCGTGCCCGCCAGGCCGCAGATACCGGCCGAGAGCACGAAGACCAGCAGCTTGGCGCGCGCCACGTCGTAGCCGCAGGCGGCGGCGCGCTTCTCGTTCTCGCGGATGGCCTCGATCACGGCGCCGAAGGGCGAACTCAGCACGCGCGAGAGGAACCACAGCGCCAGCGCCACGAAGGCGTAGATCACGTAGTACTTGTTGAGCGGGTTGAGGAAGTCGATGGAGAGGCCCGGCAGCTCGATGAACTCCACCTTCACGCCGCGCAGGCCGTTCTCGCCGCCGGTCCAGTAATCGGCCTTGTAAAAGGCGTAGTAGACGATCTGGCCCAGGGCCAGCGTGACCATGGAGAAGTAGATGCCGCGCGTGCGGATGGCCAGGAAGCCGATCAGCAGCCCGACCAGGGCCGAGGAGGCCACGCCCGCCAGGATGGCCGCCCACCAGGGCCAGCCCGCATGCACCACCGCGATGCCGGCCAGATAGGAGCCGACCCCAAGGAAGGCCGCGTGCCCGAAGGACAGCATGCCGGTGTAGCCGAACAGCAGGTTGAAGCCCACCGCGTAGAGGCCGAAGATCAGGATGTTGACCGACAGCGCGTCGTAGGGCATCAGGAAGGGGAAGACCAGCAGGAACAGCAGGGCCGAAGCCACCCGGTGCTGCCGCGCCAGCGTGAGGAAAGAGATCAGGGTCTTGTTCATGGTGCTCGGTCAGCTCATCAGTCCGGCCTTGCCGAAAAAGCCCTGCGGGCGGATCAGCAGGACCACGGCCATCAGGACGAAGATGGAGAGTTCGGCGTACTCGGGCGCCACCAGCGAGGTCATCGCGAACACGATGCCCACCAGCAGGCCGGCCACCACCGCCCCGGGCAGCGAGCCCATGCCGCCCACCACCGTGACGACAAAGGACTCGGCCAGGATGGGGATGCCCATCTCGGGATTGACGGCGCGCGTGGGCGCGGCCAGCAGGCCCGACAGGCCGGCGATCGCCGTGCCGATGCCGAACACCAGCAGCCAGACGCGCGAGATGTCGATGCCCAGCACGCGCACGATCTCCGGGTCGCGCGAGCCGGCGCGGATGATCAGGCCGTAGCGTGTCTTCTCGATGAACAGCCACAGCGCCAGCACGATGGCCGCCGTGGCGCCGATCAGGAACAGGCGGTACAGCGGGAAATGCCCGAAGCCCAGCGAGACCGAGCCGCGCAGCGCGGCCGGCGTGGAACTGGGCAGGCCTTCGATGCCGAAGGCGAAGCGCATCACGTCGATCAGCACGTAGGACAGGCCGAAGGTCAGCAGCAGCGGGTAGTCGATGCCGCGGCCGTAGAGCGGGCGCACCAGGAAGCGCTCGCACACCAGGCCGATGGCGCCGGTGGCCAGCGGCACCAGCAGCAGGCTGAACCAGAAATTGCCGGTGATCCCGAGGAAGTAGACGCCGAGGAAGGCGCCCACCATGAAGAAGGCGCCGTGGGCGAAGTTCACCACGGTCAGCATGCCGAAGATCAGCGACAGGCCGATCGCCAGCAGGGCATAGATGGCGCCCAGTGCGATGCCGGTCATCAACTGCAGGGCAAACAGTTGCGGCGATATATCAAGCATTCGGGTTCTTCGGTGGGACCAGAAAACCCCGCGGCGCACACGCGCCGCGGGAGGGGGACGAAGCGCCGTGGATCAGGTCGAGACCTTGTGACC
>NZ_KQ483358.1:1853971-1886949 GCF_001432305.1 Curvibacter sp. PAE-UM | reverse complement strand
GGGGGGGGGGGGGAGGGGGACGAAGCGCCGTGGATCAGGTCGAGACCTTGTGACCCAGTTCGTCGCAGCTGCGCAGGTTCTTCTCGTCGGCGTTCTCGATCGACAGCACATTGAAGACGTCGTACTTGTCCTTCATGTTTTTCGACTTCGACTCGACGATCACCACCGACTGCACCGACTGGTGGTCGCACTTGCGGTAGAACTGCTCGCCCTTGTACCAGTTGTAGCGCAGCTGGCGCAGCGCGATGCTGACCTTCATGGACTCGGTCGAGTTGGCGTTGAGCACGGCCTGCAGCACGCTGCGCACGCCGGCATAACCCAGCGCGCCGTAGTCCGAGGGTACGGCGCCGCCATGGGCCTTGCGGAACTTGTCGTTGAAGGCCTTGGCCGCCGGGATCTTGTCTTCCATGCCCCAGTAGTAGGAGGTGCCGCCCAGCACGCCCTCGAAGGCGTCGGCGCCGCCGGCCTGGCGCGCCGTGTACAGCAGCACCGGGGCGATGATCTTGGTGTTGGCCTTGATGCCGAAGTCGGTGGCCTGCTTGGCGGAGTTCACCAGGTCGCGGCCGAAGTTGCACAGCACCAGGATGTCGGGCTTGAGCGACTGGATGCGCGGCAGGAAGGCCGAGTAGTCGGCCGCGCCGATCGGGTGGCGGATGTCGGCCAGGGTCTGCACGCCCAGGGACTGCCCGGCGCGCTGGAAGCCGCGCACCATCTCGTGGCCGTAGGCGTAGTCGGCCGTCAGGTAGACCACCTTCTTGCCGAACTTCGGAAACGCGTAGCGCGCCACGGCGCCGGCGGTGAGGTGCGGGTTGAGCGCCTCGTGGAAGGTGTACAGGCTCCAGTCCTTGGCCTCGTTGATGGCATCAGACTGGCTGATGGAGTTGAACAGCACCTTGCGGTCGCGGCAGACCGCGTTGATGGAGAGCTGGGTGGCCGCCGACAGCGAGCCCACCACGAAGTCCACCTTGTCCTTCTCGATCAGCTCCAGCGTGCGGGTGGCAGCCTCGCCCGGGTTGAGCTTGTCGTCGCGCACCAGCAGCTCGGCCTTGCGGCCCTTGTAGCCGCCGGCGTCGTTGAAGTCCTTGATGGCGATCTCGGCCGCGCGCACCTGGTCCTGCGCCTCGGCGGAGAAGGCACCGGTCAGGGGCACCGGAAAACCGATCTTGATCGGCGTGGATTGCGCACGCGCCACACCCATCCAGGCCGGAGCCACGGCAACGGCTGCGCCTCCGACGATGAGGGAACGACGACCTGGATTCCTGGGGGCTAGCTTCTCAGTCATGTTTGTCTCCGGTTGTTTTCAGTTGAATGGAAGGGTCACAAGGTGCCTGGTTCGTTCCAGGTTCGCGTTGTCATGCGGGGACGGGCGAGAGGTCGATGGCGGTTTCCATCATCACCTCGCGCGCGTCGCGTTCGATCGAATCGGCGGTGGCACCCGGCAGGGCGTGCGACTGCATGTAGGCCCCCAGGCGCCGGGCGCGTTGCACCGCGGCCTGGCCGGCTGGCCGGCGCAGCTGCTCGAAGGCCCGCAGCGCCTGCGGGGTGGCGCCGTGCGCGGCGATGCTGTCGGCCATGGCCATGGCGTCCTCGGCCGCCTTGGTCACGCCCATGCCGATGTGCGGGCGGGCCACGAAAGCGGCGTCACCCATGAGCGCGATGCGGTCGAAGGCGATGCGCTCGCTGCTCAGGTCGTAGATCGGCTGCAGGAAGGGCAACGCCGTCTTCTCCAGGATCTCGGCGAATTGCGGCGCCAGCTTCTCGCGCGCCGCCTGCCGCACCGCGGCCACGTTGCGCCAGTCCACCTTGTGCGGCGGCAGGCCCAGCGGGTGGTACTGGCCATCGGCGTCGGTCATCAGGGCCTGGAGCGCGCCGTTGTCAGCGGCCGGGCGGTACCAGACAAAGTTGTAACGACGCTGGCCGCGCGCCACCGAGTTGCCGGCGCCGGCCACCGGGTAGCCGATGATCTGCTCATCAGGCGGCAGGCCGAAACCGAAGGTCTCGAACACCGTCTCCAGCGTGCGCCGGGACAGCACGGACTCATCACACACGCCACGCCAGGCCACGTAGCCGGCGTACTGGATCTTCACCTCGGGCGCCAGCGCGCTGCGCACCGCCGAGCGGATGCCGTCGGACGCCACCAGCAGCTCGGCCTCGAAGCGGCGGCCGTCCTCGCACTGCACACTGACGCCGTCGCCGTTCTGGCGGACCTGGCTCACGGCCGCGCCCTGCACATAGCGCTCGGCCGGAAACACCGCCAGCAGGATGGCGTACAGGCGACTCCAGGAGGTCAGCACCTGCGGGATATGGGCCTGGTCCGCGGTGTTGCCCTCGCGGTCCAGGATGACCCGGCGGTTGATCGCCACGCCCAGCGGCGCGTCCGACGTGATGCCGCAGCGCGCCAGCGCCGTCACCAGCGGGCGGTGCGTCACGATGCCGGCGCCGCGGCCATCCAGCGAACCGGTCGCCTTCTCCAGCAAGACCACGTCGTGGCCGGCGCGATGCAGCATGTTGGCCGTCAGCAGGCCACCCAGCGAACCACCGGCGACGAGGATGCGTGCCATCAGGCGGCAGCCTTCGCCTGTTTGGCGTCCAGCTCGGTCTTTTCCTGCGCCGGGTAGTTGAGCTCGATCACCACACCGCTGGGGTCGTCCAGGAAGAGCTGGTGCAGGCCGATCTGCGGCACGGTGCGCTCGCGGCACGCGATGCCAAGTTTTTTCAGGTGCGTGAGCATGGTCTCCAGCCCCTGGGCAAACAGCGCAATATGGTCCACCGCGCCGCCACCATGCAGGGAGGAGACATCGCGGTCGCCGAGGTAGCGCTTGAGACCCTCGGGGTCGTTCTTGTCGATGCCGATCACGTGCACCATCGCGTTGGCCCAGCTGCCGGTGTCGCCGCTGTAGAGCCAGATACCGGGGAAGGGAAACGGCGGGCGCGGGCCCACGGTCAGCCCCAGCACCGTCTCGTAGAAAACCCGCGTGGCGTCCATGTCGGTGGTGCGGATCGAAAAATGATTCAGTGCCAGTGCCATCTCGGTTTCTCCTTCGTAGGGCGTCTAGGCCAGTGCGAGCTCGGGGGCCCGGCTTCTGGCGCGGGGTTGGCTGCCCTGGCCAAAGACTTCGGGCAAGGTCTGCAGGTAGCCCAGCACGCGGTCGTGCACGAACACCTCGTCAAACGGATCGGACTTGCTGCCCGGTTTTTCCAGGCCATACACCCAGCGGCGCATGCCCATGTAGAAGATGCTGCCGTGCAGGCCCATGAGCAGCTCCATCTCGCGCGGCGTGGGCTTGGCGCGGTTGGGCAGGCCCAGGTAGCGCCGGCTCTCGCGCACCAGGCGCGGAAACAGCTTCTCGCCCAGCAGGGCGAAATAACGGTCGGTGATGTAGCGGTCGCTCAGGCCCGAGAAGACGAACACACGCACCCAGTCGCGCTCCAGGATGCGCTTGGCGTACTTGGTATAGAAGCGCGTGAGCTTGGTCTCCACGTCCAGTGACTTGTCGTCCAGCAGCTCCTCCCACTCGCGCTCCCAGCGCGCGGCGAACAGGTCGGCGTAGACACGCTCGATCAGGGCCTGCTTGGTCGGGAAGTAGTGGTAGAGCAAGGTGTGGGTGATGTCGAGTTCGCGCGCCAGGTCGCGCAGCTGGCCGTCGAGCCCGTGCTCGGAGAAGAAGCGCACCGCCCCTTCCACGATCAGCCGCTCGCGCTCGGCCGGCGACAGCCGGCGCCGCGGCGCGGCCGCTTCGGCGGGGGGCTTGACAGGGTTTTTACGGATGGATGTGGCCACGGGCTTGCTTGATAGTCCGGGTTAATTTAACGCTTGGTCAATAAGCCTGAATCAGGACAAACCCCAAGCCACCGAAACGACACAGGACAGCCCCATGGAATTACAAGGCAGCGTGACCATTCCCTCCACGCCGGACCAGGTCTGGCAGGCCCTGAACAATCCCGACGTGCTGCGCCTGTGCATCCCCGGCTGCGAGGAAGTGCGCCAGATCTCTCCCGAAGAAATGCACGCGCGCGTGCTGCTCAAGCTCGGGCCGGTGCGCGCCAACTTCGTCGGCAAGGTACTGATCACCGACGTGCGCCCGCTGCAGGGCTACACGCTCAACTTCGAAGGCTCGGGCGGCAGCGCCGGTTTTGCCAAGGGCCGTTCGGTCATCACGCTGGCCGCCGTGGCCGAAGGTACGCGCCTGGACTACACCGCGCAGGCCTCGGTGGCGGGCAAGCTGGGCCAGATCGGCGGCCGCCTGATCGACGCCTCCGCGCGCCAGCTGTCCGAGCGTTTCTTCGAGGCCTTCAAGGCCCAGCTCAGCGCCGCCCCCGTGCCGGCCCTGCCGCTGGCCCTGGCCGCTCCAGTGGCTGGTCTGCCGGTGGTGGCACCTGGCGCCCCGGGCGCGCTACCGGTCGCTGCCGGCGGCTGGTTCGAGAAGGAAAAACCGCGCCTGCTCTGGTTTGCTGCGGGCGTGGCCTCCACCGCGCTGGGTGTGTGGATGGGCGCGCACTGGCTGCGCTGAGCAAGACGCACGCTAAACATCTGCTGCGAGGACCCCGCCCATGAAAGCCCCCGCCTTTTCCTACGCCCGCCCCCGGCAGCTCGCCGAGGTGCTGGCCCTGCTCGACCGCCACCGTGACGAAGCCCGCCTGCTGGCCGGCGGCCAGACCCTGCTGGCCACGCTGAACATGCGCCTGTCCGAACCCGCCCTGCTGATCGACCTGCAAGGCGTGGCCGCGCTGCGCGGCCTGCAGCTCAGCGGCAACACGCTGCGCATCGGTGCCATGGTCACGCACAGCGAGATCGAAGCGTCAGCCGAGGTGGCGCGCCACGCGCCACTGCTGGCCATGGCCGCGCCCCACATCGCGCACCGCGCCATCCGCAACCTGGGCACCTTCTGCGGCTCCATCGCCTATGGCGACCCGGCCGCCGAGTGGCCGGCCTGCCTGCTGGCACTCGACGGCGTGGTGGTGGCGCGCAGCGTGGCGGGTGAACGCCGCATTGCCGCGAAAGATTTCTACACCGGCCTGTACACGACCACGCTCCTCCCCAACGAGATGATCGTGGCCTGCGAACTGCCGCTGGCCGCCGCCGGTCAGCACTTCGTCTTCGACGAGCTCTCGCGCCGCCATGGCGACTACGCCGTGGTCGGCCTGGCCGCGGGCGCACAGCTGCAGAACGGCGTGCTGGGCCAGGTGCGCCTGGCCTGGCTGGGCACCGGCAGCATGCCGCAGCGCTCGACCGCCACCGAGCAAGTGCTCGACGGCCAGCGACTCAGCCAGGCGGTGCTGGCGCAGGCGCTGCAGACGCTGCGCGCCGAGCTGCAGATCGAGGGCGACCTGACCCACAGCCCTGCGGCCAAGCAGCACCTGGTGGGCGTGATGCTCAAGCGCGCCCTCCACACCCTGACCCAGCAGCCCGCGCTGCAGGCCTGAACGCCGACGAGGACAAGCACGATGCACGAAGCTCCCGACGAACTCGACACGGGCGCCCGCCCGGTCACCATCACTGTCAACGGCCACTGCGGCCAGCACGCGGTGCAGCCCCGCACGCACCTGGTCGATTTCCTGCGCGAAAGCCTGGGCCTCAAGGGCTCGCACCTGGGCTGCGAGCACGGTGTGTGCGGCGCCTGCACCGTGCGGCTGGACGACACCGTGGTGCGCGGCTGCCTGGTGCTGGCCGTGCAGGCCGACGGCCGGCGCGTGGAAACCATCGAAGGCCTCACCGAGCGCGGCAGCATCCGCGACCTGCAGCAGGCCTTCATCCGCCACAACGCCCTGCAGTGCGGCTTCTGCACCTCGGGCATGCTGATGGCCGCCAGTGAGCTGCTCGAACACAAGCCCGGCGCCAGCCGCGAGGAAGTGCGCGAATGGATGAGCGGCAACTACTGCCGCTGCACCGGCTACCAGGCCATCGTCGACGCTGTCTGTGAAGTGCTGGCCACCCGCCGCGTAGGAGCCGCCGCATGAACGCCCCCGAGTCACGCGCCCTGAAGAAATCGCTGGAAGACGCGCAGGCCGCACGCGCCGAGGCACCGCACACCCCGGTGGCCGAGCCGCTCACCGGCCCGCTCAAGGATGCACGCCACATCGGCCAGGCCATCCCGCGCCCCAACATCGAACGCCTGACCGAAGGCCGCGGCCAGTATGTGGACGACCTGGAACTGCCGCGCATGGCCCATGTGGTGTTCTGGCGCTCGCCGGTGGCGCACATGAAGATCCTGCGCATCGAGCGCGACTACGCGCGCATGATGCCCGGCGTATTGGGCGTCTACGACGGCCCGGACCTGGCCGCCATCTGCAAGCCCTGGGTGGCCACCCTCACGCACCTGGCCGGCATCAAGTCGGCACCGCAATACCCCATGGCCATCGACCGCGCCTGCTGGCAGGGCGAGCCCGTGGTGGCCGTGGTGGCCAAGACCCGCGCCGAGGCCGAGGACGCGCTGCAGTACGTGCAGGTGGAATGGGAAGCCCTGCCCGCCGCGCTGGACATGAACACCGCGCTGGCGCCCGAGACGCCGGTGATCCACCCCGAGCTCGGCGACAACCTGTGCTTCGCGCGCAGCCTGGACACCGGCGGCGTGGACGAGGCCTTTGCCCAGGCCGACGTGGTGGCCGAGGCCACCTTCGACTTCGGCCGCCACACCGGCGTCACGCTGGAGCCGCGCTGCCAGATTGCCGACTACAACCCGGCCGCCGGCCAGCTCACCGTCTACCACTCGCAGCAGGCGCCGCACATGATGCAGGACCTGTACTCGCGCCAGTTCGGCCTGGCTGAATCGGCCGTGCGCGTGATCTGCAAGGACGTGGGCGGGTCCTTCGGCATCAAGGTGCACGCCTACCCGGACGACTTCGCCACCGTGGCCGTCTCCATCCTGCTCAAGCGCCCGGTGAAGTTCGTGGCCGACCGGCTGGAGTCTTTCACCAGCGACATCCATGCGCGCGAACACCGCATCAAGGGCCGGATTGCCGCCAACAAGCAGGGCGACATCCTGGCCTTCGAGATCGACGACGTCACCGGCATCGGCCCCTTCTCCATGTTCCCGCGCACCAGCGGCATCGAGGGCAACCAGGTCGTCAACCTCACCGGCGGCCCCTACAAGCACAAGGCCTACCGCGCCAAGCTCAGCGTGGTCTTCCTCAACAAAACGCCCACCTGCCAATACCGCGGCGTGGGCCACCCGATTGCCTGCGCCGTGACCGAAGGCCTGGTGGACCTGGCCGCAGCCAAGCTGGGCATGGACCCGCTGGCCTTCCGCCAGCGCAACGTCATCCCCGACCACGCCTACCCGGCCACCGGCGCATCCGGCATCAAGCTGGAGGTGCTCTCGCATGAAGCCTGTCTGCGCAAGATCGAGGCGCTGATGGACTACCCCGCGCTGCGCGCCGAACAGGCCGCGCTGCGCGCCAAGGGCATCTACCGCGGCATCGGCTTTGCCACCCTGATCGAACTGACCAACCCCAGCGCCGCCTTCTACGGCGTGGGCGGCGCGCGCATCTCCTCGCAGGATGGCGCCACCATCCGGCTGGAGCCCACCGGCGGCGTGGCCGTGATGGTGAGCGTGGGCGAACAGGGCCAGGGCACCGAGGCCATCTTCGCGCAGATCGCGGCCGACGCCGTGGGCGTGCCCATGAGCGCGGTGCGCCTGGTGACCGGCGACACGGAGACCGTGCCCTATGGCGGCGGCACCTGGGCTTCGCGCGGCGCCGGCATCGGCGGCGAAGCCGTGCTGCAAGCCGGCCTGGCCCTGCGCAGCAACATCCTGAAAGTGGCCGAGGCCATCCTGCAACGCGACGCCACCGGCCTGACCGTCAGCGCCGGCGTGGTGAAGGACGCCGTGAGCGGCGCAACCCTGCTGGACCTGAAGGAACTGGGCCGCGTGGCCTACTACCGCCCGGACACGCTGCCGGCGGGTTTCACCTCGGAACTGGTGGTCACGCGCCACTACGCGCAGCGTGACTACCCCTTCATCTTCACCAACGGCGTGCAGGCCTCCTATGTGGAGGTGGACACCGAGACCGGCTTTGTGAAACTGCTCAAGCACTGGGCGGTGGAAGACTGCGGCCGCGTCATCAACCCCAAGCTGGTGGACGAACAGATCCGCGGCGCCATCGTGCAGGGCATCGGCGGTGCGCTGTTCGAGGAATGCCTGTACGACGACGAAGGCCTGATGACCAACGGCAGCATGGCCGACTACCTGGTGCCCATGGCCGGCGAGATGCCCGACATCGTGGTCGCGCACGTGGAGACGCCCACGCGCAGCTCGGTGCTGGGCGCCAAGGGCGCGGGCGAAGCCGGCACGGCCGGCGCGCCGGGCGCGGTGGTGAATGCCATCAACGACGCGCTGCGCCCGCTCAAGGCGGAATGCTGGTCACAGCCGGTCACGCCGGAGAAGGTGTTGCGGGCGCTGGGGCATATTTGAGCGGGGTCGGGGGCTGACGCCTGCGCGGGTTCCGAGCAGGGTCGGTGCTAGTTTTCGACTCAAAGACGACACTCACCGATCTCGGATGGGCGCAAGCAGACGGACGAGTCCTGCCACGCAATTCCTTTGCTACCCAGCTCGCTGCCCTTAGCTACTCGGCGCACGCTGTCTCGCACGCAATGCCTCGTATGTGTCCTTTAGTAGTGTCGAGCCCCGGTCCGCGTAAGCGTTGCATATCCGCTCGGCTTCTTCGACCTCGCCCGCCTCCGCCAACCAATTGACGCATCGAATTACGTCCTCCTTGCGGTAGTCAGGCAAGAAGCCGGACATCGCTGCGCGGAAGATGGCGGCCACCTCTTTTGGATACTGGTTCGCAAGACGCGCAAGGTTCTCGACCAGCATGTAGCCATGATGCCCAACCTGCGCGTGCGGCGCCGCCTCAACCAATGCCTCTAACGCGACCGGCGTTAGCTCGTGAATGAAGACCGCCAGCTGGCTGAGGGCCGACTGTAGTTCAGGCACGTTGGCTCGGTTTGCCCGAACCTGCTCTGCCACCTTCATCCAGAACGTCAGTATCTTGGACGTGCGGGCGGAAGAGGCAGCCTTCCCCCGAAGTGTCCAAAAGTACCAGCACAACTGCGATAGATCCTTGACCCTCAGCTCCGCAACGAGTTCGCTGAGAAGCCCGCCTCCATCGAGGCTCTCCATGCCTTCAAGATAGGCAAGCCCCAGGAACTGCAGAGCTCTCTCCGCCACCTGGTCAGGGAGGCCTTCCGAGTAAACCATCCTCCTCAGGTGCCCGCCTGTGACAAGGCGCTCAAATAGCCAGTCGTACAGGTGGTGTTGATACGCGAAGCCTTGCGCCGCGCACTTCCAAGCTGCTTCGCTGGTGGACGAGAAGAGCCTGTCAAAGTTGGCTTCCGTCCACTCTGCGTTTATGTAGTGGAAGTTCGCGCAGTACATCCCGGCCATCGCCGAGAAGTCAGCATTCAGCCCGGACTCGCTGGTTGCCAGTTCGGCATCAAACACCGGTCCGACTGCGACCCAGGTCTCACCTGAACCTAACTTTGCCGCAACCTCCTCGCGTCGCATTGCCAGCGCGAGATGAATGAAAGACTCCAGAGCCCGACCCCTTGGGGAGTTGATTGCATGCGAAACGGCATCGTTCGACTGTCCGGCCTCTGTAGGGGTGGCGTCGAGTACAAGACGCAGAACTTGAAGGCCAGACTTGTAGAGCTCCGATGGCAGGTGGCGCTCTGTTCCTGATGCGCTCTTCAAGAGGTCGGCAATGTCGCTCACAACCCAATGCACGGAAGGCTCCCACCCTTTCGGCGGGTCTGCAGCCAAATCGACTCTGAAGGCCGGCGAGGAAACGATTGCCTGTACAAGCGACAACGTCGCTGGCCAATTGATGTCTCGCTTGTCGTCAGACCACCGTTCCTTGAGTCCCCGAAGCAGGCCATGTTGGGATGGACGTGCCAAGTCAGCGAAGAGGCCGATTCGTTGAGCAAAGCCATCATCGCTGGCCCTCACTGCGGCAGAGATTGACGAGGCAAGTCCTCGGTATGTCGGGCCATCCCAACTTCGAGCATCTGGAACAAAGCCCTTGAGGCAGGCCACCAACTCCGCGTCAGACATGCCAACCAGCGCATCGGATGCTACGGGGCTTCGGTCTCCGACCCGCCCGCTGGTGGAGTAGGTATGGAAATCTGGGTGGTCTCGCACCGGTCCCCAACGTTGCACCAGGGCTTGGTACTTCTCATCTACCTCTGTGTCGCCCAGCCCGAACGCCGGATGCAAGAGGTCACGCTTGTGGGTTTCGTCCCACTCCTCCTGCCGTGATTCGTCCGCCCAATCCGCTTTGAGTTGCTCTACGAAGCGCAAAAACTGAGCCCTTTGGGAGGCGGAGAATTTGGAGAAGGCCTTGTTGATGAGCCAATAGAGTTCATGCCAGTAATGAACGTCGAGAAACCATCTCTCCTTTGCGCATTCCCAAAAGGCTGCTCCGACGGTTCCGTAGTGCTCGCCACACACATAGATTCCCACGCGATTAAGCGTCGGATAGGGAGATTGAAGAAGCGACTCCGCAACGGCCATAGCCGCGGGAGAGCTGGTGCTCGTAGCACCTAGAGCAGCATCACGGACGGCATCAACAAGTTTGGCGCGCGTGTCATCTTTGTGAGCATCCTGCTCGTGGTCTTCAATCGCCGAGCGCCAGATGTATGAATACTTGTCGTCTTCGGCGGAGCCAATGTACTCGGCCAAGCGGCGAGCCAACATGTCAACAGCGGAGGCGCCACAACGCTCGCCGAGCTTCCTCGCCGACGTCTTCAGCACTTCGCCCAGATGGTAGCTGTCCAATACCCCAGCTCTGTCGCTCATGATGACTCCCCGGTGCGCCGCACCATCGTCAATGCTTCAACCAGCAGCAGTGCCCTATGCCAGTTCGCCGGCTCTGAACTATCGAGGAGTCGCGGCAGCAGCTTCTCGCCTAGCTCTTGGCCCACCATGTTTGACTCGAACCGGCCCGCCAGCCAAGAGCGAATCATGTCAACGTCCAAGTCCGTCATTACGTCAAGCGGCAACTGCGACAGGATTGTGGCAAGGGACCACCAAGTCCTCCAATTGTCCAAACCTCGCTGCTGAGCGTCCGAACTAATAGCCCGAACAATGCCGGCAATTCGAGTAGCCTGGTCGCCCTGTGCTGACGCGGCAATCTGCTCAAGATAGCGCAGTGCGGGCCACCCCTCAGCCTGGTACAGGGTGCCACGTTCGCTCTCGACGACCTTCACCTTGGGGCTGTGTTCCACTTCGAAGAAGCCAGCACTGTCGAGGTCGCCGAACCAAACCGCGTCCTTCAGGGAATTGACAAAGTAGGAGGCGAGTTCGGGCCACTTTCTCACAAGACGAAGAGCCGCTTCTCGATTGACTGCAGTGGGTGAAGCGATACACCGATCAAGGTGCGATTGAAGGTCTAACGTGGTTGGGTCGCGTACATCCAACTCCGAGTTCCAGCCCTTGAAGACCTCAACGACTTCCCGATAGCCCTTCGTGTCGATGCAGTACGGAATAACGCAAACCCCACACTGGTCGCGAAAGAAGTGTTCGAGGAAACCTTTTTGGACTGACTCGGTTGACCGATAGGCATACAACAGGAAGTGTCGCGGCTCAGCTTTCCCCGTTCGCAGAGACTCGTTGGAGCGGATGATGTGGTCTAGGATCTCCAGTTCCGCAAGGCCATAGCCAACGAACAACACCGTATGATTCTTGAACATTGCCCTGAGGAATGCGTCAACGCGCGGGTCCGCATAGTGCTCGATGTACTCCTTCAGCGAGACCACCATCGAACTCGGGTCCACATAGGAGCCATGGAGATGGATGACTGCCCCCCTCTCTGCCAGCAGGGCTGGGGACAAGTGCTCACGCAGGTAGTACTTTGGTCTTCTGCTTGGCCCCTTCGCCGGCTCCGCCTCTCCGCCCACCTTGACCTCCGTCGAGAGCTCTTCCGGGCCAGCTTCGTCGAGCCACTTGTCGTAGTTCGTTGTAACGAAGACAGGCCGCAAGTTCGAAAGTAACTCATACAGCTCGGAGCCAATCGCCTCAGGCTTGGGCGGGTGCAAGATGCTGTCGAAATCGATTGCTATGCCCTTCTTCTCGGCAAGCGCCATCGCAATTGAGAGTGTTCGCCGCGAGTCGCCAAGTCCGCGCAGCTGTTCCGCCTCCAAGAAGCCGAGCACGCCGCCCCTCTCGAGTGCATTAACCACTTGATCTGCGAATCCACGCCAATCGGGGCTGCCGCAAAGCTTGGACGCACCAGCACCGACGAAGACGACCAGCTCGCCGTGCTTCGCAGCGTCCTTAAGTATCTGATCTGGTATGTAAATCGACGCTTCCGGCATGCTCTAATCTTAAACGGCCATTTACAGTTCGGCGCATTCGTAGCGATCTGAGTAGAGCATACCGCGCGCCATTCCGAAGTACTCACTGAGGTGCGCTTCCATATGACTTCGGCCTTGCCAGTTGCGCGAGTGTCCGCAATCCGCCCGCCGCAACCGCCCCTCCCCCTCAGCCTAAAATGCCCCGGTGAACGCCCCCCACTCCCCCGCCCCCCGCCGCCCCATCCGTGAACTGCCGGATGAGCTGATCAGCCAGATCGCCGCTGGCGAGGTGGTGGAGCGCCCCGCCTCGGTGGTGCGCGAGCTGGTGGACAACGCGCTGGACGCCGGCGCCACCCAGATCACCGTGCGCCTGCTGGCCGGCGGGGTGCGCCTGATCGCGGTGGAGGACAACGGCTTTGGCATTCCGCGCGACGAGCTGCCCATTGCCCTGAAACGCCACGCCACCAGCAAGATCGGCAGCCTGCAGGATCTCGAATCCGTGGGCACCATGGGCTTTCGCGGTGAGGCGCTGGCCGCCATCAATTCGATTGCCGACTGCGCCATCCTCTCGCGCGTGGCCGAGCAGTCCAGCGCCTTTTTGCTGGACGGCCGCACCGGCGAGATCCGCCCCGTGGCGCGCAGCGCGGGCACCACGGTGGAGGTGAAGGAGCTGTTCTTCAGCACGCCGGCGCGCCGCAAGTTCCTCAAGACCGACGCCACCGAACTGGCGCACTGCATCGAGTCCGTGCGCCGCCACGCCCTGGCCCGGCCCGACGTGGGTTTTGCCATCTGGCACGAAGGCAAGCTGGTGGAGCAGTGGCGCGTGTGCAGTGGGCCCGACGCTCTGCAGCAGCGCCTGGCCGACGTGCTGGGCGAGGACTTCATCACCGAATCCATCGTGGTGGACTACGGCACGAGCCTGCGCCTGCCCGGCGTGCGGGTCTGGGGCCGCGCCGGCATCCCGGACGCCGCGCGCTCGCGCGCCGACCACCAGTTCTGCTATGTCAACGGCCGTTACGTGCGCGACAAGGTGCTCACGCACGCCGCGCGCAGCGCCTACGAAGACGTGCTGCACGGCCACCGCCAGCCGGTCTACGCGCTCTACGTGGAGATCGACCCGGCGCGCGTGGACGTCAACGTGCACCCCACCAAGATCGAGGTGCGCTTCCGCGACGGCCGCGAAGTGCACCAGGCCGTGCGCCACGCCGTGGAAAACGCCCTGGCCGCGCCGCGCGCGCAGGCGGCCGTCCACGGCGGTGCTGCGGTGCCGGCCCACCTGGCCGACATTGCGCGCCCCATCGCACCGGCGCCCTGGGCGCAACCCGCTATCAATTTCGGAGCAAACGACACGTCCGCGCGCGGCCATGAAGTGCACGACCTGGCCGCGTTGTGGCAGCCTGCGTCCGCAACAGCACCCACGCCGCCGGCCTGGGCGGTGCGCGAACCCGGCTCGGCGGCGCTGTCCGAGGCCAGGCCCCAACCCGCCGACGGCGCCCCGCAGGCCTGGCCCCCGGGCCGCGAAGCCACGGAGAGCGCGTGGCCTCTCGGCCGCGCGGTCGCCCAACTGCACGGGGTCTACATCCTGGCCGAGAATGCCCAGGGCCTGGTGGTGGTGGACATGCACGCCGCGCACGAGCGCATCGTCTACGAGCGGCTCAAGAACCAGCTCGATGTGCAGGCCATCAGCAGCCAGCCCCTGCTGATCCCCGCCACCTTCGCCGCCACGCCGCAGGAAGTGGCCACGGCCGAGGCGCACGCCACCACGCTGCAGACCCTGGGCCTGGAGATCACCTCTTTCTCACCCAGGACGCTGGCCGTGCGCGCCGTGCCGTCCACCCTGGCGCAGGGCGATGCGGTGGAACTGGCGCGCAGCGTGCTGGCCGAGCTGGGACAGCACGAGGCCAGCACCGTCATCCAGCGCGCCCGCAACGAGCTGCTGGGCACCATGGCCTGCCACGGCGCCGTGCGCGCCAACCGCAAGCTCACGCTGGAAGAGATGAACGCCCTGCTGCGCGACATGGAGCAGACCGAACGCTCCGACCAGTGCAACCACGGCCGCCCGACCTGGCGGCAGGTCACGCTGAAAGACCTGGACGCGCTGTTTTTGCGCGGCCGCTGACGCGCGACAACACACTCAAGCCGCACTAAGGCGACCAGAGCGACTAGAGCGGCACGTAGGACCAGACGTCGTCAAGGTCGCGCGGTGTACCCGGCCGAGTCATCCCGCCAGAGATGACGATGCGCTCATTGATGACGCTGCCGCCTTGCTGGTTGCGGCCACCCCAAGGGCTGGCCGTCGCAATCTGGCTCCACACGCTGCCGTTGTCCGTGCAGTAGATGTCACCGGGCGGCGCCCCATCAGAAACCACACCACCGAGCACGTACATGCGGTTGCCGAGCACCACGGCGCTCGCGCCGAAACGCGGGGGAAAAGCCTGTTCCTGGTCAAGGCGCCAGCTGGTCCCGTCGGTCGACCACACGTCGGCCGTGTTGTAGCCCTCTTGGCCCGCGATCAGGTACAGCCGACCGCCGAACACGCAGGCCACGGCGCCGGTGCGGCCATACCTCCAGCCCGGCGTGGCCTCCTGCCGCCAGCTGACGCCGTCGGCCGACGACCAGACATCCTTGAACGTAGACGCGCCGGCCTGGCCGCCGATGACCCACAGTCGGCCCTGGAAGGAGGCCACCGCAGCGACCTCACGCGGCGCCCACGGCGCGGAGTTGGTCACGACGCGCCAGTTCACCCCGTCGGTCGACGACCAGATGTCGGTAACGCCTCTCCCCGGCAACAGGTACATGGCGTTCTGGTGCACGATGGAACTCGCCCAGGCCCGGCGCGTCCAGGGCGGACTGCGCAGTTCGGAGGTCCAGGTGCTCAGGTCGGTGAGGGACGCCGAGACGACGGCATCGACCGACGCGTCGCCTCTGATCTTCCAGGCCTTGCCGTTCAGCACGAGCAAGGGATTGTAGGAATCCGTAGCGTACCCCGTGCCGGCGCTCTCAAGCGCCCAGCCCGGCAGGCGGCCCTCGTCCCGCCAGGACCGCAGCGTGCCGTTGGCCGGATTCGCGCACTTGTCAGCGATCACCTGTCCCGTGCCCTCGGTCATCGGCCAGTAGGCCACCAGCCCGGCTTCCGAGCCCTGCAGCGCCGCCGGGTACCGCGCGTACGCCGCGATCACGGCCACATCGAGTGCGACGTTCCAGACCGACACGTGGGCGATCAGCCCCTCGAAGTAGCGCGGATCGCCACCTGTCGGCCGTCCGCCTATACCCCAGGGCTCGGGCACTTGCAGCGCGCCCACCGGGTCTGCCCCCTGGCCGGCCAGCACACCGTTGCGATAGAGGCGCCACACACTGCCGTCATGCGTACCACATAGATGCACCCAGCGGCCGACGTCCTCGGGTGGAACTGCGGCCGTGGCCTTGTGGTCCTGGCGCGCGATGCCCCATGAGCCAACGTGATAGAGGCCGTTGTAGATGCGCAGCCAGACCTCGGCCTGCGAGGTACTTAGGCCATGGGCAATGATGTTGCGGAAGCCGTCGGTACGGCCCGCGCGCACCCACGCCATCAGGGAAATGTTGCCGGCGAAGTTCAGCTTGGCCGGCGTACCGATATCGACCAGACTGTGGTCGAGGGAAGCAACAAGCGACATGGCAGCCCTCCTGTAGGAGCACGGCAGACAGGGCATACCGGGAAGCCGGAGGCCCCCGGCGTCAGAAAGTTGCCGCCATTCTGTTCCTCGGCATGCAGGGCGTCAATGCAGCTTCGGATCCTGGCGCACCGTTCACCGAAGCTGCAACGAATTACTGACCACCACGGCCTGCCATGGCGCCGTGCGCGCCAAGCGCCGCCTAACCCTGGAAGAGATGAACGCCCTGCTGCGCGACATGGAGCAGACCGAACGTTCCGACCAGTGCAACCACGGCCGCCCGACCTGGCGGCAGGTCACGCTGAAGGACCTGGACGCGCTGTTCCTGCGCGGACGTTGAGCCCAGCATAGCGCCTGGCCGCCCTGCTGATGGGCTGCGCCATGCTGGCGAGCGCCAGCGCACCTGGATCTTCCAGCCCTCAGCCCGGCCGCCGCTGCTCCGGCCGCACGCGGTTCGTCAGCAGTTCATCGGCCGCATCGATGTCCACCGCCTGGCCGCTGCTGTCCACCAGCGGCTGCTCGTAGTCGTTCCAGCCGCGCACGCCGGTCTTGAGCGAAACCACCTTGCTGAACCCCATGCGCTGCATCGTGTGCGCGGCCAGCACGCTGCGGTTGCCGGAACGGCAGATGAGCACGATCGCGCGATCGCGCCCGGCGGCCAGTTCGGGCACGGTGTCGTCGTAGTCCCAGTCGCAGGCCGATTCGAGAATACCGCGCGGCACGTGGACGGAACCCGTGATGTGCGCGGCATCAAATTCCGCCGGTTCGCGGATGTCGAGCAGCAGCGGTGGCGTGGGCTGGCGCAGCTGCTCGGCCAGGTCCCAGGGCATGATTTCACGGACCTCGGCCAGGCATTCGGCAACCAGATCGGTGTAGTGTTTCATGGCAGCAGCGCAAGGCGCGAAGGACAGAGACCTGGCATCCTAGCCCGCCCCTGCGCCGGCCACCATCACCCGAACGGGTGATGCCCGCCGGGGCTCAGAGGGTGAGGGTTTTTCGAGCGTGGCCGCTCACCCTCTCAGTAACGGTAGCTGGAGGACGTCTCCTTGACGTCCTCGCTGGTCCTGCTGCTGCCGCCAGCGCTGACCGTCACGCGCTTGGTCTCCTTCTTGCTCGTCGCATAGGGCAGCAAGGTCTTGGGGTCGGCGATCAGTTCGACGGTGGAGATCACTTCCATCTCGGTGACCCGGACGTCGCCGCCCGCGGTTTTGCGCACGTAGTCACTCATGGCCTGCGTGTACTCGGGGCCGGCCACCCGGGTGGTCTGCAGCAGGCGCACACAGGCCTTGCCCTTGGCGGCGGCGTGACAGGGCACGTGGCCGACCAACTGCTGGGTCATCAGCATGGGAAAGCTGCGCCGCTCCAGCGCAGGCGCCTGGTAGGGTACGGTGAAGCTGTAGGTCTGGCCCGGGGCATAGGAGCCGCCGGCCCAGTTGCCCACCAGCTGGTCCCACTCACCCTGCAGCGAAACTGCCAGTGTCTCCTCGGTCAGCATGCTCTGCACCATCTGGCGCGCCTTGGCATGGGCGTCGCGGTTTCCGGTCGGCAGGCCCTTGAGCAGGGCTTCCTGCACGCGGCGATGGTAGGCCTGCAGGTTTTCGATGCGCACAAATTCGCCATCGGTGTTGACCACGTAGTCCGGCAGCTCGGTCAGCGTGGCCTTGACCACGCTCTGCAGATACGCTTCCTTCTCCTTGTCCTGGCCGCCACCCAGCGCGCCGGACAGCTGGTGCCTGGTGACACGGGTGCTGACCAGCAGCTCGTCCTCGCCCGCGGGCTTCAGCGACATCTGGCTTTCACCCCGCATTTCGTATTGCTCGCCGCGCTTGCTCGACTTGAGCTGGAAGCTGGCCTGCGACTTGAGACGCTGCGGCCAGTCGAACACCAGCGGGACGCGCTCCACGCCCGCGCGCCGCGCCGCCGATTCACGGAAGGTGGCCATCACCTGCCGCAGGCCGGCCAGATCGCCGTCAGCGACGGTCCAGGCGATCAGGTGGTAGCGGGCACTGGCGCCTTCAACCACCGTGCTCAGGTAGACGATGGCCGCGTCACCGGCCTTCGTCCGCAGTTCGTACTCGATGGCCGGGCGCTCGCCAAGCTTCAGCGCGCGCGGGGCCGACATCCGGCCCTGGTCCATCTTCTTCAGCAGCGCGCCGCTCAGGCGGCTGCCGAACTCGTCCAGCGGCATCTCGCGGGTGTCTTCGGGCAGGTAGGTGTTGACCAGCAGGTAGTTGTCGCCCATGGCGTCGGCCAGCCGGATGTCGGCATTGGCCGAGAAGTTGGGCCGCGTCTCCCACGAGCGCGGCGCCTCGATCTCCGACAAGCCGTCATCGGACAGCACCAGCTGCCGCACCCCGCCCGCGGTGCTGGCACAACCCGCCAGCACGACCAGCCCCGAACATGCCACGGCACGCCACACAGTCCACGCCATATCGCCCCCTCGTTGTTGATGTTGAATGAATCGTTGCCAGCGGCGGCGCCTCGGCAACGCCGGGACATTCTAGGTGGCGCCCACCGGGCCGGCGGTTTGAAGTTGTAACGCGGTCGATCACGGCCGGGCCTGGCGAGACCGCAGGAGGCTTGGGGACAAGCGGTTTGCCGTATCCTGCATGGAACTCCGAGTGCGCACACCGCCTCCCACTCCCTCATGAAACGCTGGTTCCTCCTTGTTCTGGCCCTGCTGTCCGTGGTTGCAGCGGTCACCGGCTGCGCCACGCTGGACGAACGCCAGCGCACCTGGATCTTCCAGCCCTCGGACCGCAGCTGGTGGCGCGGCGACGAGGCCGCCCAGGGCATGAAGGATGTGTGGGTCAACTTCACCTCGCGCGAGACCGGCCAGCCGGTCAAGCTGCACGGCCTGTGGCTGGCCCACCCGGACCTGGCCCGCAAGTCCAATGCTCCGGTGCTGCTCTACCTGCACGGCGCGCGTTTCAACGTGGTGGGCTCGGCCTTCCGCGCGCGCCGCATGCAGGAGCTGGGCTTCTCGGTGCTGGCGGTGGACTACCGCGGTTTTGGCAAGAGCACGCCCGAGCTGCCCTCGGAAACCCTGGCCTACGAGGACGCGCGCGCCGCCTGGGACTGGCTGGGCCGGCAATACCCCGGTCGGCCGCGCTACATCTTCGGCCACTCCCTGGGCGGCGCCATCGCCATCGAGCTGGCGGCGCAGGTGGAAGACGAAGTCGGCACCCTGGTCGAAGGCACCTTCACCTCCATCCCCGACGTGGTCAGTACTTTCAAGTGGGGCTGGCTACCCGTGGGCCCGCTGATCACCCAGCGCTTCGAGGCCGTGAAACGCGTGCCCGACATCGGCTCGCCCCTGCTGGTGGTGCACGGCGCCAACGACAAGCTGATCCCGCCCGACCTGGGCCGCAAGCTCTTCGATGCCGCCACGGGCCGCAAGGCCTTCGTGCTGGTGGAAGGCGGCTCGCACCACAACACCAACTCGGTGGGACAGTCGCAGTACAGGGTGGCAATCAACGAGCTCTTCGGGCTGCGCTGACAAATCCAACCCAGGTTGCTGACTCAAAAACAGGCTTGCATCAAGCTACTGGTCAGCGTCTAGCCGCGTGCGCCTGAAGTGCACGCTCGACGAATGCAATGGTTTTCAATTCGACTCTTTGGCACTCACTCGTCTCTGCATCCTCGATCGTTTTTACATCTTTTATTTTATTTTTTACATCATCATTTCGAGCAACGATCTCCTCGAGCCGTTTCCCAAGTGCAAGCGAGGCTTGGTGTATCTGTGCCGTTGACGTTTCTTCATCAAAGTGCAACTTGGCCGCAGCAGTCGCGTGACGTACATAGGCATCGGTGTATTCTTTGTTGAACTCTTCGTAGTAAGAAGTCCCTTTTTTCAACGTAACACGAAATACGTGAAAAATCCCGGCGCACCTCGCCTGCTCCTCCGCAAGAAACCGTCTCTCCGGCGTATCTGGCAATGTGAAGCTGGTGGTTTGTGGACTTGGATAAAGGAAAAACCCAGCGGCTGTCAATGCAGCTATGGCAAGTAATATCAGAACAATTAGTTTGACGCGAGACATGCAGATCCATCCCTGAAGTGATGCAGGCTTCGCTGCATCCTAGCTGCCACTCTCGAACTTGCCTATCCCCCAAACGGGGGAATGAGTCAACTGATCTGCTACCCTCGACCGGATGTCTGCCCCGGCCCCTGCCACCGCCATGTCCCCCGCCCTGATCGTGCTTTTCCTGTCCCTGCTGCTGGGGCTGCAGCCGATCACCACCGACCTCTACCTGCCTGCCCTGCCCGCGCTGACTGCGGGCTTCGGTGCCACGCTGCCGCAGGCGCAGCTCACGCTCACCGCGCTGTTGCTGGCCTTCGGGATCTCGCAGCTGGTCTGGGGCCCGCTGTCGGACCGCTTTGGCCGCCGGCCCATCCTGCTCTGGGGCCTGGGGGCCTATGTGCTGGCCTCGGTGGTCAGCACGCTGGCGCCCACCATGGAACTGCTGATCCTGGCGCGCGTGCTGCAGGGCGTGGCCATGGGCGCGGGCGTGATGTGCGCGCGCGCCATCGTGCGCGACCTGTACAAGCCCGTGGAGGGCGCACGCATGATGTCCAAGGGCCTGACCGGCCTGGGCGTGATCGCCTGCCTCAGCGGGCCGCTGGGCGGCGTGCTCTCGGGCTGGGCCGGCTGGCGCATCGCCCTGCTGGCGCTCTCGGTGTTCGGCGCGGCCACGCTGGCCCTGGTGGCCTGGCGCTTCGAGGAGACCGTGAAGCAGAAGAACCCGCAGGCCCTGCAGCCGGCCACGCTGCTGCAGACCTGGCGCGGTATCGTGCGCCACCCGACCTTCTGGGCCTGGTCCGCGCTCTCGGCTGCTTCCTACGGCGGGCTGTTCACGGTGCTGGCCTCCTCGTCCTTCGTCTTCATCGACGTGCTGGGTCTGTCGCGGCCGGCTTACGGCTTCATCATGGCCACGGTGTCCCTCACCTACATCCTGGGCACGCTGGCCTGCCGGCGCCTGCTGCCGCGCCTGGGCGTGCGGCGCTCGGTGGCCCTGGCGGCGGGGTTCACGCTCACGGGCGGCACGCTGATGGGCATCTTCGCGCTGACCGGCCTGCACAATGGCTGGGCCATCATGCTGCCCTTCTACCTCTTCATGCTGGCGCACGGCGTGCACCAGCCCTGCAGCCAGAGCGGCGCCGTCGGCCCCTTTCCCTATGCCGCGGGTGCGGCCTCGGCGCTCAACGGTTTCCTGATGGCGGTGACGTCCTTCATCGTCGGCCACTGGCTGGGCACGGCCATGGATGGCACCGTGCGACCCCTGATGTACGGCGTGTGCTTCTGGAGCGTGATGATCGCCCTGGCGGCCTGGACCCTGGTGCAAAAGCATGGAAAAAGCAGCGAGCACTGATCTGCCACGCTGCCTGGCTTTGGCCGGGCCGACGGCCAGCGGCAAGACCGCGGCCGCGCTGGCCATTGCGGCGAAGTTGCCGGTGGAGATCATCAGTGTCGATTCGGCCCTGGTCTACCGCGGCATGGACATCGGCACGGCCAAGCCCAGCGCCGCCGAACTGGCCGCGGTGCCGCACCACCTGATCGACATCCGCGACCCGCTGCAGGCCTACAGCGCGGCCGAGTTCGTGTACGACGCCACGGAGCTCATGTACGCCATCCACGCACGCGGCAGGCACCCGCTGCTGGTGGGCGGCACCATGCTCTACTTCAAGGCGCTGTTTGACGGCATCGACGACATGCCCAAGGCCGATGCGCAGGTGCGCGCACAGATCGAAGCCGAAGCGCAAGCCCGTGGCTGGCCCGCGCTGCACGCCGAACTCATGCGCGTGGACCCGGTGACCGCCGCGCGCCTGGCCCCCGCCGACGCGCAGCGCATCCAGCGCGCGCTGGAGGTGTACCGCGTCTCCGGACTTCCCCTGTCGTCCTTCCACAAACGCAAAGACGATGCCCAGCCTTCGGCCGCCATGAAGGCCACCACGCTGATCTCTTTGGAGCCGGCTGACCGGGCCTGGCTGCACGAGCGCATTGCCCTGCGCTTCGACGCCATGCTGGCCGGCGGCCTGCTGGACGAGGTGCAGCGCCTGCGCGCGCGCGGCGACCTGCACGCCGAGCTGCCGTCCATGCGCTGTGTGGGTTACCGCCAGGCCTGGGAGGCGCTGGACGGCGTCTTCCCGATGGGCGAGCTGCGCGAGCGCGGCATCTACGCCACGCGCCAGCTGGCTAAGCGCCAGATCACCTGGTTGCGTTCCATGCCGCAGCGCCGCGTGGTGGCCTGCGACGCGCCCGATGCGCTGCAGCAGGTGCTGCAGATCGCCCTGGCCTGGCAGCAGGAGGCTTAGGACTTTTCTGCTGGTGCGGCCAGGTGCTGCACCAGCAGCCGTGCCGCCGGCGACAGCGCCGCCAGGTCGCGCACGCACAGCACCAGCTTGCGCGCCGCCCAGGGCTCGTCCAGCGACACGCAGCGGATCTTGAGCGAGGGCAGGAACAGCTGGGCACTCTTGCGCGGCATCACGCCGATGCCCAGCCCCGCCGCCACCATCAGGCACAAAGCGTCGTAGCTGCTGACCTGGATGCGCAGGCGCAGCGGGCGGCCCAGCTCGGCCGCGGCCTTGGTCAGCAGGTTGATCATGGCGCTGCCGGGGTGCGCCCCCACCATTTCGTAGTCCAGCGCCTGCGCCAGCTTCACCGACTTGCGCCGCGTGAGCGCGTGGCCGGCCGGCGCGATCACCACCAGCTCGTCGTCGTGGTAGGGCAGCAGGCTGAACTGCTCGCCGTAGCTGCCGTCGTTGAGGATGCCGATGTCGGCGGCGTTGTCGGCCACCGCCTTGGCGATCACCGAGCTGATGCGCTCCTGCAGGTGGATCTGCACCTGCGGGTAACGCTCCATGAAGGACTTGAGCTCGGCCGGCAGGAACTGCGTGATGGCCGAGATGTTGGCGTAGACCCGCACCTGGCCGCGCACGCCGCTGGCGTATTCGCTCATCTGGGCCAGGATGCCGTCCAGGTCGTTAAGCACACCGCGCGCCAGGTTGAGCAGCGCGAAGGCCGCGGCGGTGGGCTCGGTGCCCTTGTTGCTGCGCACGAAGAGTTCGGTCTGCAGCGTCTGCTCCAGCTCGCTCAGGCGCTTGCTCACGGCCGAGGCGGCGATGTGCTCGCGCGTGGCGGCCTCGGCGATGGTGCCCTCTTCCATCACGGCGACGAACAGGCGCAGGGAGACCGGATCGAGCTTCATGGGGCCCGATTAGACCATGCCCGGCGGTTTGCCATCTCCGTTTGAGATGGCAGCATGGCAAAACGTTGATTTACCCTCTGAGTGCATTTGCTCATCATCTCGTTTCGAGAAGGAGACACCATGACCACCACCCCACCCGCGCTCACGCCGGCCGCCCTGCAGGGCGTGCGCGTCATCGAGATGGGCCAGCTGATCGCCGGGCCGTTTGCGGGCAAGACCCTGGGCGAATTCGGCGCCGACGTGATCAAGATCGAAGCCCCCGGTGCGGGCGACCCGCTGCGCAACTGGCGCATGATCAAGAGCGGCACCTCGGTCTGGTGGCAGGTGCAGTCGCGCAACAAGCGCTCCATTGCGCTGGACCTACGTGACCCGCAGGGGCAGGACCTCGCGCGCCAGCTGATCGCTGAAGCCGATGTGCTGATCGAGAACTTCCGCCCCGGCACGCTGGAGGGCTGGGGCATGGGCTGGGACGATCTGAAAAAGATCAACCCCGGCCTGGTGATGCTGCGCATCAGCGGCTACGGCCAGACCGGCCCCTACCGCGACATGCCGGGCTTCGGCGTCATCGGCGAGGCCATGGGCGGCCTGCGCCACCTCACCGCCGAGCCGGGCCGCGTGCCGGTGCGTGTGGGCGTGTCCATCGGCGACACCCTGGCCGCGTTGCATGGCACCCTCGGCGTGCTGATGGCCCTGTACCACCGCAAGGTCAACGGCGGCGCCGGCCAGGTGATCGACGTGGCGTTGCACGAAGCCGTGTTCAACGTGATGGAAAGCCTGATCCCCGAGTACAGCGCCTTCGGCGCGGTGCGCGAGGCCGCGGGCAGCGCGCTGCCGGGCATCGCCCCCTCCAACGCCTACCCCTGCCGTGACGGCTATGTGCTGGTGGCCGGCAACGGCGACAGCATCTTCAAGCGTCTGATGGACAGCATCGGACGGCCTGACCTGGGCAACGCCCCGGACCTGGCTGACAACGCGGGGCGCGTGAAGCGCGTGGCCGAGATCGACGCGGCCATCGGTGCCTGGACGCAGACGCGCAGCATCGTCGAGGTGCTGGACACGCTGGGCCAGGCCCGCGTGCCGGCCGGGCGCGTGTACACCGCCAAGGACATTTTTGAGGACCCGCACTACCGCGCGCGCGACATGATCCTGAACCAGCACACCCGCGATGGCGACGACATCGCCGTGCCGGGCATCGTGCCCAAGCTTTCGGGCACGCCCGGCACCATCCGCAGCAGCGCGCCCCACCTGGGCGACGACACCGACAGCGTGTTGCAGCAGATGGGCCTGTCGCCGGACAACATCCGCGCCCTGCGCGAGAAAGGCATCGTGGCATGAACATCACCTCCTCCCTCTGGCATGGCGCCGGCCGCCGTATCCACCTGCAGGAAGTCGGTACGCGCGACGGCCTGCAGGCCGAATGCGTCTTCGTGCCCACCGAAGACAAGATCGCCCTGGTCAACGCGCTGTCGGCCACCGGCCTGTCCAAGATCGAGGTCACCTCCTTCACTTCGCCCACGGCCATCCCCGCGCTGCGCGACGCCGAGGTCGTGCTGCGCGAGATCGAACGCCGCCACGGTGTGGTCTACAGCGCGCTGGTGCCCAATCTGCGCGGCGCCGAACGCGCCATCGAAGCGCGCGCTGATGAGTTCAACCTGGTGATGTCGGCCAGCGAGACCCACAACCTGGCCAACCTGCGCATGACACGCGAGCAGTCTTTCGCCGCCCTGGCGCAGGTGGTGCAGCTGGCGCGGGCGCAGCAGGTGTCCGTGAACATCTCGCTGTCCTGCGCCTTCGGCTGCCCGATGGAAGGCGATGTGTCGGAGCCCACGGTGCTGGCCTGGGCCCAGCGCTTCGTCGACCTGGGCGTGCACGGCCTCACGCTGTGCGACACCACCGGCATGGCCTACCCCGGCCAGGTGGCATTGCTCACGCACGCGGCGCGCCAGCGCTGGCCGGGCACCGAGCTGACCCTGCATTTCCACAACACGCGCGGCATGGGCCTGGCCAATGTGCTGGCCGGCATCGATGCCGGGGCCGACCGCTTCGACGCCTCGCTGGGCGGCATCGGCGGCTGCCCCTATGCGCCGGGCGCCACCGGCAATGTCTGCACCGAGGAAGTGGTGCATGCGCTGCAACTCATGGACTACGACACGGGCGTGGACCTGGAGCGGCTGATCGCTGCCTCGCGCCGCCTGCCGGGCCTGATCGGCCACGACACCCCCAGCCAGATCACCAAGGCCGGCCGCCGCCTGGACCTGCACCCGGTACCCGCCGATTTCGAGACCATCCGCACCCGCGCCCTGGCGCGCGATACTGATACTGTTCCCTCCCCCTGACATCCCACAACACCAGGAGACTTCGATGATGAACCCGCGTAACCGCCTGCGCCTTGCGCTCGCCACCCTGGCCGCTGCTGCGGCCTTCAGCGCCCTGGCCCAGGGCAACTACCCGAACCGCCCGATCACCCTGGTGGTCCCCACCGCCACCGGCGGCACCACGGACTTTGCCGGCCGCATGCTGGCGCAGCCCCTGGGGACCGCGCTGGGCCAGTCGGTGATCGTGGACAACAAGGGCGGGGCCAACGGCTCCATCGGCGCCATGATCGTCAAGCGCGCCGATGCCGACGGCCACACCCTGCTGATGCAGTACTCGGGTTACCACGTCATCACACCAGCCGTGAGCAAGACCCCGCTGCAGTGGGATGCCAGCGACTTCCAGCCCGTGGCCAATGTGCTGTCGGCGCCGCAGGTCGTGGTGGTGCGTGCCAGCCTGCCGGTGAAGACACTGGCCGAGCTGGTCGCCTACGCCAAGGCCAACCCGGGCAAGCTCAACTACGCTTCTTCGGGCAACGGCTCGCTGCAGCACGTCACGGGCGCCATGCTGGAGCAGCAGGCCGGTATCCAGATGGTCCACGTCCCCTACAAGGGCACGGGCCCCGCGCTGCAGGACCTGCTGGGCGGCCAGGTGGACCTGACCTTCGGCACCCCCCCGCCCTTCGTGCCCCACATCCAGAGCGGCAAGCTGCGCGCGCTGGCTGTGACCGGCAAGGCGCGCCTGCCCAGCCTGCCCGATGTGCCCACCACGGCCGAAGCCGGCCTGCCCAAGCTGGACGCCACCTCCTGGTTCGCCGTCTTCGCCCCCGCCAAGACGCCCAAGCCCGTGGTGGACAAGCTCACGACCGAGATCGCGAAGATCATGGCCACGCCGGCCTTCAGGCAGAAGGCGCTGGACCTGGGCGCCGAGGCCGACTACATGAACCCGCAGCAGCTGGGCCAGTTCACGCAGGCCGAACTGGCGCGCTGGGCGCAGGTGGTGAAAGCCTCGAAGATCGAAGCCGACTGAAACGTTGCACGCTTCCAGCAACCAAAGGGGCCCGGTGTTTTGACCGGGCCCCTTTTTCTTTTTGTTACGCGCCGGTGCAACACCAGCCTGGACCGTCAGCCTGACAGGCACGCAGAATTCGCTACCATGGCCCCATGCCCCGGGACCGCCGCGCCCGGGCCCTTCAAGGGAACAGACCATGGACATGAACAGACGCATGCTGCTGGGCGCTGCCGGCGCCCTGACCCTGTCGGCCTGCAGCACGCAGCAGATGGTGAACCTCGCCACGGCCAGAAGCCCGGAAGCGGCCCTGCGCAACATGGCGCAAAGCCGGGTCAACGCCTACACCTACAACCCCCAGCTCGCGCTGGCCGACCTGCGCCGCATCAAGAATGAGTACGACAAGCTCATGGGCAACCTGCAGCAGGAAAGCGGAGAGAAGTGGGGCAAGCGCGAATCGGGCACGCTGCCCAGCCGCACGCGCTACGTGAAGTACACGGAGAACTACAAGAACCGGGTCGTGGTCGATTACGACGCCGGCACCATCCTGATCGAACACCTGGAAGACGACGCCGTGCGCGACAAGCTGCGCCGCGCGACCGTCGTGGCCCTGCTCACGCCCGGCGACCCGGGTGCCGTGGACCTGTTCTCGGACAAGGAGATCACGCTCAACGGCCGACCCTATCTGCAGGACCTGGTGGTGGACCAGAACAACGTCGTCCTCAAGACGCGCGAGGATGTGGAGCGTTACGCGAGCTACCTGGTCGAGAACCGCCTGCAGCAGCGCAGCATCGACGTCAACGGCGCGCCCAAGACCGTGTTCTACGTGCAGATGGCCATGGTCAACGCCGCCATCGACAAACGCGCGCTGCAATACGCCAGCTTCGTGCGCCAGAACTCGGACAAGACCCGGGTCAGCCGCAGCCTGATCTACGCCATCATCCGGATCGAGAGCGCCTTCAACCCCTACGCGGTGTCCAGCGCCCCGGCCTACGGCCTGATGCAGCTCGTGCCCACCAGCGGTGGGCGCGAGGCCTACCGCAAGTCGCGCGGCGAAGACGTGATCCCGACCAAGGAATTCCTGTTCACCCCCGAGAACAACATCGAGTTCGGCACGGCCTACCTGGGCGTGCTGCTTTTTGATAGCCCGCTGCGCGAGATCCGCGACCCGGTGTCGCGTGAATACTGCGCCATTGCCGCCTACAACACCGGCCCCAGCAATGTGTACCGGGCGTTCAGCAACAAGAACGGACGGGCCCGCCAGGACGAGGCGCTGGACGCCGTCAACGCGATGCGCCCCGACGCGGTCTACACCGCCTTGCGCAACAAGCTGCCCTACGAGGAAACACGCGGCTACATCGCCAATGCAGTGCAGGCCAAGAAACGCTACGCCATGATGTAGGGGCGGTTCACGGCGTTGTCACATGCGCTGCCTAGCATGCGGCTTGCGTGTTCAACCAACCCAAGCCCATCATGCGCATTCCTCTGCTGCTGTCACTCCTGCTCCTTGCTACGGCATCGACCGCCCAGGCCCAGTCCGCCTTCCCCGTCACGCTGGCCGGCCATGCGGCCCTGCCGGCCACCACCTTCGTCCCGGCGCCCAAGGATGCGCCGGCCAGCCTGCAGACCTCGGGCAAGTACACCACGCCCAATGGCCGCCGCGAGGACCGCCTGGGCGTGATCGCCGGCAGCTCCTACCTCTCGGCCAAGGACGCGCCCAAGCCCACCGGCATCAGCCTGCCCTTCACCGGCCAGCCCGTGCAGGGTTTCTCGGGCATCAAGGCCATGAAGGACGGCAGCTACTGGGTGCTGACCGACAACGGTTTCGGAAGCAAGGCCAACTCGGCCGACGCCATGCTGATGTTCCACCACGTCAAGCCCGACTGGAAGAGCGGCAGCGTCAAACGCCTGCAGACCGTGTTCCTGCACGACCCGCAGAAGAAGGTGCCCTTCCTCATCGTCAACGAAGGCACGAGCAAGCGCTACCTGACCGGCGCCGACTTCGACATCGAGTCCATGCAGTTCATCGGCGACCACGTCTGGTTCGGCGACGAGCTCGGCCCCTACCTGATCAAGACCGACCGCCAGGGCAAGGTGCTGGCCGTGTACGACACCTTTGTCGATGGCAAGCTCGCGCGCTCGCCCGACCACTTCAGCGTGAGCACACCCGCCACGCCCGGGACCTTCAGCACCCCGGTGCGCCGCTCGCGCGGTTACGAAGGCATGGCCGCCTCGAAAGACGGCCAGTTCCTCTACCCCCTGCTCGAAGGCCCGCTGTGGAACGAGGCCGACAAGCAATGGGAGAACAAGGACGGCCGCGAGTACCTGCGCGTGCTGGAGTTCAACGTGGCCAAGGGTGAATGGACCGGCCGCTCCTGGAAGTACGCGCTGGAGCTCAAGGGCAACAACATCGGCGACTTCAACATGATCGACGCCGACACCGGCCTGATCATCGAGCGCGACAACGGCGAGGGCCTGGAGCGCACAGCCTGCAACGGCCCGGCCCGCCCGGACTGCCAGAACATCCCCGCGAAGTTCAAACGCGTCTACAAGGTCAGCCTGAAGGAGGTGGATGCGGACGGTTTCATGCGCAAGATCGGCTACATCGACCTGATGGACATCCAGGACCCGAAAGGCCTGGCCAAGGTGGGCGGCGAGAACGGCCGCTTCACCTTCCCCTTCGTGACCATCGAGGACGTGGACGTGGTCGACGCCGAGCACATCGTCGTCGCCAACGACAACAACCTGCCCTACTCCTCCGGTCGCCAGCTGGGCCGCAACGATGACAACGAGTTCATCCTGCTGCACGTGCCCGAACTGCTGAACGCACGCTGAGCGTCCCTTCGGACCCGGCGCAGAACGGGGGCCTCGGCCCCCCGTTTTTCTTTCACTCGATGCGCAGCTTCTGCCCGCCCTTGCCCTGTTTCCTGGGCAGCGGCAGCGTGAGCACGCCGTTCTCCAGGGCCGGACGTGGCACCGTTGACGCAGATCGAACACAACCGGGTCCATTTACGCCCCCAGGGGCATCCATATTTACCCTAATGAGGGCACTGAACCGGTTCTCAGACCATGCCTCCCCCCGTATCATGGTTGCGGTATCCACCCGCCTAACAAGGAGCGTTGAGAATGACCCCCACCCTGATCCTGGCGATCAACATCGCCGCCATTGCCGTCATGCTGCTGTGCCTGACCACCGTTTACCGCCTGCGCAGCAACATCCCGGGCGGCGTGGTCGGCAAGCAGTGGGGTTACCTGACCTCGCTGGTCACCCTGTTCACGCTGGGCTATTTCGTGACCCCCTTCTTCACCAGCCTGCCCCCCGAAATCATCAGCCTGGTGGTGGCGCTGATCTTCTTCTTCGGCGCGGTCTACGTGCTGATCACGGTGCGGCTGATCTACCGCATCATCGAAGAGATGACACGCTGAGAGAGCCCCCGTCATGGACACCTCACTGATCCTGGTCAAGACCGACAAGGGGGTCGAAGAGATCCGCAGCCGCTCCTTCGGCCTACCGCAGGCACTGCGCGCCCTGCTCATCATGGCCGACGGCTCGATCAGCATGTCCAACCTGCTGCAACGCACGGCGCAGCTGCCCCTGGCCCAGGAAAACATCGAGTGGCTGGTCAGCGAAGGCTTCGTCGAATCGGTGCGGCCCGGCGGCCGCCCGGCCTCGCGGCCGTCACCGCGTGATGCGCTGATCGCCCTCAGCCGTGAACTGCTGGGCGCCGAGGCCCCCAAGGTGATCGAGCGCCTGAAGGACGTGCCCGAGAGCCCGGCCGAACTGCAGGCCGCCATCGAGCGCTGCCACAAGTTCATCAAGCTCACCATCGACGAAAAAAAGGCCGCGCAGTTCCTGCAGGCCGGCCGCGCCCTGCTGTCATAGAACACGTGAACGCCAGGCGGGGTGAAACCCGCCTGCGCCACGCATCAGCGCGCGCTCAGGCCGGCTGCGTCGCCGGCTGCGGCTGCCAGTACGGATAGTCCGTGTAACCGGCCGGACCTTCGGTGTAGAAGGTGGCCGGGTTCGCCTTGTTCAGCGGTGCACCAGCCCGCAGGCGCGCGGGCAGGTCCGGGTTGGCCAGGAAGGGCACGCCAAAGGCCACGGCATCGAGCTGGCCGGCGGCCACGGCCTGGGCCGCCTCTTCGCCGCTGTAGCCCATATTGCCGACCAGCACGCCCCGGTAGGCCGCGCGCGCCGGTGTCATGAGGTCCCCCTTCTGCAGGCCCTTGAAGTCGCCGCGCATCAGGTGCAGGTAGGCCAGCTTGAAGCGGTTGAGCTCGCCGGCCAGCCAGGTCGTCAGGCCCACGGGGTCGCTGTCGATCATGCTGTTGAAACTGTTGAGCGGCGACAGGCGCAGGCCCACGCGATCGCTGCCCCAGACGCTGCAGGCCGCCTCGATCACCTCGAACATCAGGCGCGCGCGGTTCTCGCGCGAACCACCGTAGGGGCCGCTGCGCTGGTTGGAGCCGTCGCGCAGGAATGCGTCCAGCAGGTAGCCGTTGGCACCGTGCACCTCCACGCCATCGAAACCGGCGGCCTTGGCGTTCTCTGCCGCCTGGCGGAAACCGGCCACGATGCCGGGCAGCTCATCGTCGCGCAGCGCACGCGGCACCGCATAGGCCACCTTGCCCTTGGGCGTGTAGACCATGTCGCTGGTGATGGCGATGGCGCTGGGCGCCACGGGTTGGGCGTCACCATTGAGGTCCGGATGGCAGGCGCGCCCGCCGTGCCAGATCTGCAGGAAGATACGCCCGCCCGCCGCGTGCACGGCGTCCGTCACGAGGCGCCAGCCCTCGACCTGGGCCTGCGAGTGGATGCCGGGCTCCTTCCAGAAGGCGGAGTTGCCCGCCATGGCCATGGTGGCCTCGGCAATCAGCAGGCCGGCGCTGGCGCGCTGGGCATAGTGCTCGGCCATCATGGCGTTGGGCAGGTGGGCCTCGCCGGCGCGCGCGCGTGTGAGCGGCGCCATGAAGACACGGTTGGGCACGCTGAATGCTCCGAGCTGGAGCGGATCGAAAAGTGTGGTCATACGGGGGAATGGAAAGAGACGGGAACGGAGCCAGATCATGCCCCAGCCGAGCATCGCATGCAGTAACGCGCGCGACCAACCTGATCCGGCGTGCGGGTACTGCAGGGGCCTGATCACGCTGTTCGCACTGGATGAATCAGCGCGAACAGACTCCCGCCTCCCAGGCCAGCATGGCGGCCTTGCGCTCACCGCCCCAGCGGTACTGGCCACTGTCGCCGCTCTCGCGGATCACGCGGTGACAGGGGATGAGGTACGCAATGGGGTTGGCGGCCAGCGCACTGCCCACCGCACGCTGGGCCCGGGGCGTGCCGGCCAGGCCGGCCAGCTGCGTGTACGAGACGCGCCGACCCGGCGGCAGGCGCAGCAGCGCCTCCCACACCTTGATCTGGAAGTTGGTGCCGCGCAGCAGCAGGTGCAGGCGGCCCGGCTGCGGCGTGCCGGGAAACACCTGGTCCAGCAGGTGCTGGGCCTCCCGGTCGTCGCAGACCAGCTGCGCCGCCGGCCAGGCCGCACGCAGTTCCTGGTGGCGCAGCGCCGTATCACCGTCGAGAAACGCCAGGTAGCAAAGCCCGCGTGGCGTCCAGCCTGCCAGCGCGGTGCCAAACGGCGTGTCGGCCTGTCCCCAGCCCAGCGTCACGCCGGCGCCGCCGCTTTTGATCTCCCCGGGTGTCATGGCCTCGCAGCTGACCATCAGGTCGTGCAGCCGGCTGCTGCCGGACAGGCCGCTGGCCTGCGCGACGCTCAGCACGTCCTGCGCCTCGCGCAGCGCCTGCAGCGCGTAGGCCTTGGTCAGGTATTGCAGGAAACGCTTGGGCGAGATGCCGGCCCAGGCGGCAAAGACACGCTGCAGGTGATGTTCGCTCAGGTGCACGGCCTGCGCCAGCTCGGCCAGCGAGGGCTGCTGCAAGGCGTTCTCACGCAGGTAGCGGATGGCCTGCGCCACCACGGCGTACTGGCGTTGCGGCGGGACCGGCAGCTCATCCATGCGACACCGCCTTGCGCGCCCACAGCGTGCGCGGATCGAAGCCCGTCACCAGCGCCGTGCCCGTGAGCACCACCAGCGCGCCGGCCAGCGTCTGCCAGCCCACGGCCTCGCCCAGGAAGAGGTGGCCCCAGAGGATGCCGAAGACGGGGATCAGGAAGGTCACCGTGAGCGCCGAGGCTGCGCCCAGCGCCGCGACCAGGCGGAAGTACATCAGGTAGGCCAGGCCCGTGCAGAGCAGGCCCAGGCCAAGTACCGCGCCCCAGACCAGCACCGGCGTGGCCGTCTCAGGCAGCGGCGCATGGCCCGCGAAAGGTAGCACCGGCCAGAGCAGCAGCGTGGCCGCCCACATGCTGCCGTGGGCATTGGCGTAGGGCAGGAGCGCGTTGCGGGCCGATTTGGCGTAGTGGCTGGCGATGGCGTAACAGCAGGGCGCCAGCAGCACCCCCGCCAGCACCCAGCCCGAACCGGGCTTCAGCATGGCCGGGTCCAGCCCCATG
>NZ_KQ483358.1:1780615-1853961 GCF_001432305.1 Curvibacter sp. PAE-UM | reverse complement strand
ACCCCCAGGAGCGGGCCCCCCCCCGCCACGCCCAGGGCCAGGCCCGCCGCGACACGGCCCTTGAGCGGCTCGCGGCTCCAGGCCCAGGCGATCACCGCGCCCCAGATCGGCGCCGTGGCGTTGACCACCGAGAGCAGCGAAGCCGTGAGCGTCTGCGCAGCCCAGGCAAAGAGCACAAAGGGCAGCGCACTGTTGAACAGACCCAGCACCAGGTAGTGGCGCCAGTGCGCACGCAAGGCCAGACTGTGGCGGAACCAACGCCCCGCCAGCGCCAGCAACAGGGCCCCCAGCAACACCCGCCACTCGATCAGCCAGACCGGCCCCAGCGCGGGGACGGCGATGCGCATGAACAGGAAGGAGGCGCCCCAGATGGCCGCAAGGATGATCAGCTGGAGCAGGTTGGCGGGTGTCATGGTCTTGGGTGCAACACAGTACGGAGCCTATTCTCAACCGCCATGCCCGGCGGCGGCCACCCGATTCTTGCGCAATTGGCAGGTGAATTCGGGAATATTTCAGCCGGCCTGCCTTGCCGGCAGCCGGACAAGCCGTTACGCTGTCAACTGAGATCACCAAGGACGTCCCGCATGAGTTCCCAGCCCTCTTCCCGCAGCACCGATACCCGCAACACTGCCGGCAACAGCAGCAAGTTCGAACTGCTGCTCTTCCAGCTGGGCACCGCCGCCGGCTCCGAGCAGCGCGAACTGTTCGGCATCAATGTGTTCAAGGTGCGCGAAATCATGGTCATGCCCCAGCTCACCAAGATGGTCAATGCGTCGGCCCATGTGCTGGGCGTGGCCAATATCCGCGGCCAGATCATCACCGTGATCGACCTGCCCGCCATCACGGGCCGTACGCCGGCCAAGGGCGACGGCATCCTGCTGGTCACCGAATTCGCCCGCACCACCCAGGGTTTCTTCGTGGAGAACGTGACCGAGATCGTGCAGGTGGACTGGAAGCACGTGCTCTCCGCCGAAGGCCGCGGTGGCGAACTGGTCACCAGCATCGCCCGCCTGGACGGTGACGCAGAGAACAGCCGGCTGGCGCAGGTGCTCGACGTGGAACGCATCCTGCACGACGTGATGCCAGACACGGCGGATTTCGGAAAACCTACGGGCCCCAAGATCCAGCTCCCGCCGGGCAGCGTGGTGCTGGCGGCCGACGATTCGGCCATGGCGCGCGGCATCCTGGAGAAAGGCCTGAACTCGCTGGGCGTCTCCTTCATCATGACCCACAGCGGCAAGGAGGCATGGGAACGCCTGCAAAGCCTGGCCGTGCAGGCCAAGGCCGAAGGCAAGTCGGTCAAGGACAAGGTCGCGCTGCTGCTCACCGACCTGGAAATGCCCGAGATGGACGGCTTCACCCTGACCCGCAACGTCAAGGCCGACGTGCAGTTCAGCGGCATCCCGGTGGTGGTCCACTCCTCGCTCACGGGCACGGCCAACGAGGCCCAGGTGCAGAGCGCTGGCGCCGACGCCTACATCGCCAAGTTCCACATCGACGATCTGGCTGCCACGCTGCGCGAAGTGCTGGCCAAGCGCTGAACGGTCCTGGCCAGCCCGGCGCTGGCCAGGCTCTTCCCCGCACGCGGCGCCGCGCGCCGCGTTAAGCTCGCCGGCATCCCTACCCACCGCCGCTTCATCCATGCCCAGCGACCGCGCACGCGCCCCTACCCCCCGCTCCCTCAGCGGCCTGCTGCCCTTTCTGCGGCCCTACCGCGCGCGCATCGCCCTGGCCTTGCTGTTCCTCGTGCTGGCAGCTGCGGCCACCCTGGCCTTTCCGCTGGCGCTGCGCGAGTTGATCGACGGCGGCCTGCAGCCGCAGGACCGCGGCGTGCAACTGCTGGCGCTGCGCGAGCACTTCGCCCTGCTGTTCGGCGTGGCCGCGGCCATGGGTGTTTTCTCGGCGGTGCGCTTCTACCTCATGAGCTGGCTGGGTGAACGCGTCACGGCCGACGTGCGCGACGCCGTCTACCACCACGTGCTGCAGCAAAGCCCCGAGTTCTTCGAGACCACGCAGACCGGCGAGGTGCTCTCGCGCCTGACCACCGACACCACCCTGGTGCAGACCGTGGTGGGCTCCTCCTTCTCCATGGGCCTGCGCAGCGCCGTGATGGGCCTGGGTGCGCTGGCCATGCTGGTCTGGACCAACCCGCTCATCATGGCGCAGGTGCTGCTGGTGCTCGTCGGCGTGGTGCTGCCCAGCATCTGGTTCGGCCGCCGGGTGCGCCGCCTCTCGCGCGCCAGCCAGGACCGCGTGGCCGACTCCAGCGCCATCGCCGCCGAGGTGCTCAACGCCGTGCCCGTGGTGCAGAGCTATGGCGCCGAGGCGCGCGAGGCCGCGCGTTTCGACGCCGCCACCGAGAACGCCTTCGGCACCGCCCGCCGCCGCGTGCGCGCGCGGGCCATGCTCATGGCCTTCATCATCACGGCCACCTCGGGCGCCCTGCTCTGGGGCCTGTACCAGGGCACGCAGGCCGTGCTGGCCGGCGAGATCAGCGCCGGCCACCTGGGGCAGACCGTGGTCTACATCATCATGCTGGCCAGCTCCTTCGCCGTGCTGGGCGAGGTCTATGGTGAGCTGCTGCGCGCCGCCGGCGCCACCGAACGGCTGATGGAGCTGCTGGCCAGCCAGTCGCCCATCACCTCGCCGGCACAGCCGCTGCCGGCGGCCTCGCCCGCCGCCGGCACCGCCATCGCCTTCGACCACGTCACCTTCCATTACCCCTCGCGCCCGGCCCAGGCCGCGCTGCGCGGCTTCACGCTGGGCGTGGCACCCGGCGAGACCGTGGCCCTGGTGGGCCCCAGCGGCGCCGGCAAGACCACGGTGTTCCAGTTGCTGCTGCGCTTCTACGACCCGAGTTCAGGGGCGATACGCCTCAACGGCGTGCCGCTGCCGCAGCAAAGCCTGCAGGCCCTGCGCGCGCAGATCGCCATCGTGCCGCAGGAGCCGGTGATCTTCTCCAGCAGCGCGCTGGAGAACATCCGCTACGGACGACCCGATGCCAGCGATGAAGAGGTGCAAGCCGCCGCGCGCGCCGCCTTCGCCGACGACTTCATCCGCGCCCTGCCCGACGGCTACGCCACCTTCCTGGGCGAACGCGGTGTGCGCCTCTCCGGCGGCCAGCGCCAGCGCATCGCCATCGCGCGCGCCATGCTCAAGAACCCTCCCCTGCTGCTGCTGGACGAAGCCACCAGCGCGCTGGACGCTGAGAGCGAACGCATGGTGCAGGCCGCCCTGGAAACCGCCATGCGCGGCCGCACGACACTGGTCATCGCCCACCGCCTGGCCACGGTGCAGCAGGCGGATCGCATCGTCGTCATCGACCAGGGGCGGCTGGCGGAACAGGGCACGCATGCCAGCCTGGTGGCGGCGAATGGGCTGTATGCCAGGCTGGCGGCCTTGCAGTTCAAGTCCTAGGGCGACCAACCCGGCCGACGGCCGGACATGGGCAATTTGCTCTCAGCCTCTTAGACGCGGATCACTTCGCGCTTCATCGACCAGAGGACCGCGAGTACCTCGTTACAGGTTGGCGTATCGATGCCGCAGGTTTCCAGCGCCGCCATCGCATCGTCGATCACGGCGATGAACTCCTGTTCGCTGATGTTCATGCCCCTGTGCGTCGCCAGCATGTCCTGGCCGGTATAGGTCTCGGGGCCGCCCGTGCCGGCGCAGAAGAACTCGACGGCACGGCGTTCGACACGGGCCAGGTCCTCGCTCTTCTCGAACCGCGTCTTCACCAGTGGGTTCGCCAGATGGTTTTTCATGAGTTCGCGGGTGATGCGCGTGATGCCTTCGCGGCGCCCCAGGCGTTCGTACAGCGATGCAGTGGATGTGGTCATTTCTTCTGTCTCCTTGGGTTGAGGGTAAACGGGCACGCCATCGCACCCGCTGGAACGCAGGCTACGCAGCCTGTGTTCCCCGAACGTTCCCGGCATCCATCCCCTTGTCCGGGATGCCGGGACGCTGGGCCACGTCACGGATTTCAGCGTCAGCCAGCCCGCGCTCCTGCATGGCTGCAACGACGTCGTTGATCACGGCGGCCATGCCTGCGCTGCGCCCAGGCGCAGGTACAGGCTGGCCGTCATGGCTGCGCGCGATGCAAGGCCGGCATCCACGAGGTGTATTCGAGGACACCCGGTTCGGCGGCGCTGTCGCCACACATTTCGCAACGCACCTGCTCCAGGGTGCTGGCAAGCGCCTGCTCCAGCTGACGCAGCGACTCGCAAGTGAGCGGCTGCGGCAGGGACAGGACAGCGGGCCCGGCGCCGGGCAGGGAAACGGTCAGTTGCTGAGCGGTCATGATGAACTCCTGGGATGGTCACAGGCCGGGACTGGCCTGCCACAGGAAGCATGGCCATGCGGCGTTCCTCAATCGTTCCTGGGGTCACAGGTACTTGTCAGCAGCCGGCCGGGGCTGCACACTGCCAGACATGGACCACCTCACCCCTCCCTGCCCGACCGATGTGCCAAGCATCCTCCAGATCGGCCTGCTGGGCGGCTTCAGTGTGGCGGTGGATGGCGTGGCGATTCCTGCCGAGCGCTGGCCCAGCCTGCGCGCCACGCAACTGGTGCAACTGCTGAGCCTGCAGGCGCGCCACCGCATGACGCGCGAGCAGGTCATCGATGCGCTGTGGCCGCTGCTCCCCCCCGAGGCTGGCGCGGCCAACCTGCGCAAGGCGGTGCATCATGCCCGGCAAGCCCTGGGCCGGCATGACGGCATCGCGCTGCAGGCTGGTGAATTGCTGCTCTGGCCGGACCGACCCGTGGTGATCGATGCCGAACTGTTCGAGCAGCATGCCGACGCAGCCCTGCGCCAGCGCGATGCGGCCGCCTGCGTCGATGCTGCCAGCCGCTACGCCGGCCCCCTGCTGCCAGGGACGCGCTACGAGGCCTGGACGGAACCGTCGCGCGAGCGCCTGCATGCCCTCCACCTCGAACTGCTGCGCGTCAGCGCGCAGTGGGAGCGTCTGGTGCAGCAGGAACCCACCGACGAAGCCGCCCACCGGGCGCTGATGCTGCACGAACTCCAGGCGGGCAACCGCGCTGCGGCCCTGCGCTGGTATGCGCAACTGCGCGAAGCCCTGCAGCACACCCTGGGCGTCTCGCCCGACGCACAGACCGAGGCGCTTTATGAGCGCTGTGTCGCCGGCCTGCAGTCGGTGGGGCCGGCGTTCGTCGGCCGCGGCATGGTGCTCGCCCAGGTGGCAGCCTGGCTGGGCATGCCGGCGGCCGAGCGCCCAGGCGGCATCGTGCTGCGCGGGCCGGCCGGCATCGGCAAGAGCGCACTGTGTCGCGAGATCGGCGCAATGGCACGGGGCCGGGGCTGGCTGGTGTCGCGCGTTGACGCCAGCCAGACCGGCAGGCCCTATGCGGTGATCGCCTCCATCGCCGAGCGGCTGATCATGGACGACCGGGGGGTGCTCGACCGTATCGGCACGCCTGCGCGCGCCGTTCTGGCGCTGCTCAGCCCACTGGCAGCCCCCGCGGACCAGCCGCCCGGCCCCCTGGGCCGACACCAGGTGGTGGGCGCCATCCGGCGCCTGCTGCTGGCAGCGGCAGCGGGCGCCGATATCCTGCTGCAGGTCGATGACGCCCATCTGATCGACGACGCCGATGTCGACGTGCTCGTGCAACTGGCAATGGCCGGGGCACCGCTGTGCATGCTCCTGGCCACCCGGCCGATCGCGCAGCCCGCGGCACTGGCACGCGGTGTGGCAAGGCTGCAGCGTGCCGGCGTGCTGCTGCCCATCGATCTGGACCCGCTGGACGACGACGAAAGCCGCCGCCTCGTCGCGCGCATCCTGAACCCTGCGCCATCCGACGCCGTGGTGTCTCGCATCGTGGCGGTGGCCGAGGGCAACCCCTTTGCCGCCATCGAACTGGCGCGCTGCGCAGCGGCGGGCCATGACCGGCGGCTGCCGGCCACCGCTGCCGAAGCCATCACCGCGCGGCTTTGCGACGTGCCCGACGATGCACAGTCCCTGCTCCGGTGGATGGCGCTGAGCGGCGACGAACTTGACATGCGAACGGTGGAGGCGCTGGCGCCCCTGGCCCAGGTCCCCACGTTCACGGCTCTCGACGCCGCACTGGAGGCGGGTGCGCTGGTGCTCGCAGAGGGGCGCTACCGCTTCCGGCACGAGCTGGTACGCCAGGCACTGATCGAACAGGTGCCGCCCCACCGTCGCCTGAAGATGCACCGCCAGATCGCCGCCCAGCTGGCCGAGATGGATGCCCTGCCGGCCAGCGTGGCACGGCACTGGCTGGAGGGCGGCTACCCGCGCGATGCCATGCCCTGGCAACTGGCCGCTGCCAGCGAGAGCGTGCGACTCGCCGCTTTCAGCGATGCCGTGCGCCACCTCGAACCCCTGCTGGCCTTCCAGCCTGACCACGCCGAAGCCCTGCGCCTGCGTGCCGAGGCGCTGGACGCCATGGGAGACCCCGCCGCCATGTCCGCCTACCGGCTGGCGGCAGACGCGGCCGGTGAACCCGACAGCCACAACCTCAGGGCCAAGGCCGCGCTGGCGCAGGTCAAGCAGGGCGATCCCAAAGGCGCGCTGCTGGCGCTGGAGGGGGTGTGTCCGACGTCGGTGGAGGGTCGCCTGAGCGAGGCCCTGGCCTACAGCGGCGCAGCCGCACTGGGCGCTGCCGACCCGGCCATCGGCACCGCCAAGGCGGCCGTGGCGCGCCGGCTGGCGCTCGAATCCGGGGACACCACCTCACTGGTCATCGCATCGTGGGCGCAGGCTGCGGCGGCGCACGCACGCGGCGATCTGCATCGCAGCGTGTGGGCCGACCTGCAGGAGACCAGCCATGTACCGCACCTGGCCCTGCGGGTCTTCGATGGCCATCTCTGCATCACACAGCGCTTTCTTTATGGCGCGCGGCCCTATGCCGACGTGATCGAGTTTGCCGCAGCCCTGTCCACCGAGGCGCAGCGACTGGGCGCCGCGCGCGGCCATGCTTTCGGCGTCACCCTGCGCGGCGAAGCCGAGTGGCTGGCGGGTGACCTGACGTCTGCGCGCATGCACCTGCGCGAGGGCGCCCGGCTGCACCACGCCATAGGCGGACCCGTGGGCGAAGCGCTATCACTGCAGCGGCTGGCAGAGCTGTCCCTGCACGAAGGCCGACGCGACGAGGCCCGCGCCCTCATCGACGAGGCGCTGGACGTGGCACGCCAGACCGACATCGGATTTCACCTGCTCGACCGCATCTACGGCACGCGCATCCAGCTGCACACCGATGACCCCGCCGCCGCGTTGCATGTGATGGAGGATGCCAGTGAATCGGTACGCGGCCCGCTGGAAACATGCCCCGGCTGTCGCATCACCTTTGCCGTGCCGGCGGCGATTGCCGCCGCGCGCGCTGGTGAGCTTGACCTGGCCGATCAGCACGAAACGCAGTGCGCCTACCTCGCCAACGTGGTGATGCGATTGCCGGCCTGGTACGCCGCGCACGACGAGGTCCGCGGCCACATCGCCGCCGCCCGCGCCCCGCGCACGGACGAGGCGATCACACGGTTTGCTGCTGCAGCGGCCCGCTTCCGCGAGGCGGGGCAACCCATCGATGCGGCGCGTTGCGAGCAGCTGGCAGCGGACGGCCCCCTTCGATCCCGATGAGCCACCAGCGCGTTGGACGCCAAGAGCGAACGCATGGTGCAGGCCGCCCTGGAAACCGCCATGCGCCGGCGCACGACGCTGGTGATTGCGCACCGTCTGGCTACGGTGCAGCAGGCCGACCGCATCGTGGTGATTGACCAGAGGCGGCTGGTGGAAGGGGCGCGCATGCGCAACTGGTGAAGGCGGATGGGCTGTATGCCCGGCTGGCGGCCTTGCAGTTCAAGTCCTGAGGCCCTTCTTTCCCGCCAGAAAACAGCCGACCCTGCGGGTTTTCACGGTTTGTTAGTGGTTGGCCGACTGCCTGCCCGCATGGATAATGCTCATACAAAACAAGCACTTAGCTGCATCAGGGGAGGCGCACACGATGAACACCCGGCCATGTTATTCCGCACTTTTGCGGTCTATATCTAGTTAAGGTGCAGCGATGCGGCTCACGGTTCTTGGCGCATATCTCCCTCGGCTCTCGCCGGAGCGGCTAGCGTCCTGGGTCGCCAACGATGTTAGGGACTTCGTTGATGGCATCCACGAACTCCAGCAACGCGGCTTGGCGAAGTCTTGGTCCGAAGAAGAACTGATGGAGCGGGCGGCAGAACTTCCCGAAGAGCTCGAAGCTTCATTGAATGCAGCCGCACTCTTTGAAGTGTTGGTGGAAGACCATGATGGCGAGTTCGATCCGTTCTCGATTTCTGAGAAGGAGACATCCTCAGTAGCATGGGAGCCTGCATATCTGACGGTCGATGGACAAGGACACACTGGGGAGGACGCCTCTGATTTGCCGGCAGCAAGTTCGTTCCGAGTGGCGTTTTATGTTCACGACTGGCCAGAAAGAGGCACTCTCGTTGGTCCTTTTGGCTTGCTTCCCTTGCCGGGGTTCGAGCCGATTCCAGAGCGGCTATGGCAGTTGGCCCCATATGCCCAATTGGACTAGCATGCGCCTTAACTGGTCGGCCCAGCGGCGACAGCCTTCGGCCACGCCTGGCCTTCAACGTTAAAGCTGTACGACTCCGAACAAGAAAGCCCGGCATGCCGGGCTTTCTTGTTTATAAGAATCTGATTGCCTACTGCAGCGGCCCCTTGAGCCCCTCAGGCAAGGGCAGCGGCATCACGGCGATGCCCTCCTCCATCAGCGCCTCGGTTTCCTCGCGTGAAGCCTGGCCGCGGATGCCGCGTTCCTCGGTTTCGCCGTAGTGGATCTTGCGCGCCTCTTCGGCGAAGCGTTCGCCCACGTCTTCCGTTTCAGAAACGATGCGGCGCGCGAGTTGCAGATACGCCGCCTGCAGGGCCTGGGCCGGGTCGCCGGCCACCACGGGCTGTTTCTCCTTGGTCGGCATGGCCTGCGATGCTTCGACAGCGCCGAAGTTGAGGCGCGGGGCGCTGGGCAGCTTCTGGATGGTCTTGTCGGTGCACAGCGGGCATTCCAGCAGACCGCGCTCGACCTGGCTGGTGTAGTCCTCTTCGGACGCGAACCAGCCTTCGAACAGATGGTGTGCGCTGCACTGGAGATTGAAGACCTTCATGAACTGAATCTTGACAGCCAGCGGCTCAGGCTGCCGGGCGCCAGTCCAATGCCCATGCGCCCGAGAGGACGTTCTGCAGCCAGAGCATGCCGGTGAGGGTCTTGGCATCCGTCACCTGGCCTTCGCGGCACCACTGCAAGAGTTCGGCGGGCGTGGCGCTGAAGACGTCGAGGAACTCGCCTTCGTCCAGCTGGCGCTCGCCCAGCGTGAGGCCACGCGCGAACCAGACTTCGATGAACTCGGTGGAATAGGAGATGACCGGGTGCAGCACGCCGGCGCGCGCCCATTCGGTGGCGCGGTAGCCGGTTTCTTCCTGCAGTTCACGCTGGGCGCAGGCGAGGATGTCTTCGCCCGGGTCGAGCTTGCCGGCGGGGAATTCGATCATTACCTGTTTGACGGGGTAGCGGTACTGGCGCTCCAGCACCACGCGCATCTCACCCGCGGCATCGGGCAGCAGCGGGATGATCATGACGGCGCCGGGGTGCTTGACGTATTCACGCACGGCGCTGCTGCCGTCGGGCAGGCGCACGGTGTCGCGGAAGGCGTGCAGGAAACGGCCCTTGAGCAGCTCCTCGCTGCTCTGCTGCGTTTCGATCAGGTGGCGGTCATCCATGATCGCTGCCGCGCCTCAACCGTGGCGCTTGTAGAGGTAGCGGTAGACGAAGCCGGGGAAGGCCAGGGTCAGGAAGAGCGCGCCGGTGATGGCGTAGAACTCCCAGCCCTGCGGGGCGATGCGGCCGGCGCGCTGCTCCAGCAGCAGGGCCACGCCGCCCACCAGGAAATAGAACAGCACCAGTTCCAGCAGGCGCACACCGAGGTTCTTGGGAAACTTCAGCGGCAGCACGGCCAGCAGGCGGCTGTTGATGAAAGGCAGGTTGGCACAGACCACGGCGGCCAGCACCACGAACCAGACCGAAGCGGACTGTGTCATGTGCCGAGCATCTGCACCACGGCCTGGGCGCACAGCGCCATCAGGCCGCCGGGCACGATGCCCAGCACCAGCACCAGCAGGCCGTTGACGGACAGCACGGCACGCACGTCCAGCGGGGCCGAGACGGTGGTGGCGGTGATGGGCTCATCGAAGTACATGACCTTGACGACCCGCAGGTAGTAGAAGGCGCCGATCAGCGACATGATGACGGCGAACACGGCCAGCACGATGTGCAGGGTCTGGCCCGAGGCGATCAGGGCCTGCAGCACCGAGAGCTTGGCGTAGAAGCCGACCATGGGCGGGATGCCGGCCAGCGAGAACAGGCAGATGCCCATGATGGCGGCATACAGCGGGCTGCGCTGGTTGAGGCCGGCGAAGTCGGCGATCTCCTCGCTCTCGAAGCCTTCACGCGCCAGCAGCAGGATGACACCGAAGGAGGCCAGCGTGGTCAGCACATAGGTGATGACGTAGAACATGGCCGAGCTGTAGGCGTTGGCGGCGGAGTAGATGTTGCCGTTGATCACGCCCGACATCAGGCCCAGCAGCACGAAACCCATCTGCGAGATGGTGGAGTAGGCCAGCATGCGCTTGAGGTTGGTCTGCATGATGGCGGCCAGGTTGCCGATCAGCAGCGAGGCGATGGCCAGCAGGCCGAGCATCTGCTGCCAGTCGAACCACAGGGGCAGCATGCCTTCGACCAGCAGGCGCATGACGATGGCAAAGGCCGCCAGCTTCGGCGCTCCGCCGATCATCAGCGTGACGGCGGTGGGGGCACCCTGGTAGACGTCCGGGATCCACATGTGGAAAGGCACCACGCCGAGCTTGAAGGCCAGGCCGGCCACCACGAAGACCAGGCCGAAGGTCAGCACGCTCGGGTTGATGAGGCCGGAGTTGACGGCGCGGAAGACCTGGTTGACATCCAGCGAACCGGTGGCGCCGTACATCATGGACATGCCGTAGAGCAGGAAACCCGAGGCCAGCGCACCCAGCACGAAGTACTTCATGGCCGCCTCGGTCGAGACGGCGTGGTCGCGGCGCAGGGCCACCAGCGCGTAGCTGGAGAGCGTGAGCAGTTCCAGGCCCAGGTAGATCAGCAGGAAGTTGTTGCCCGAGATCATGATGAACATGCCCAGCAGCGCAAACAGGCTCAGGCTGAACAGTTCACCGCCGCGCAGCATGTCGCGGTCGGCCGCGTAGGGACGCGCATAGACCAGGGTCACCATGACGGCGATGGTGGCAAAGCACTTGAGCCAGTTGCCCATGGCGTCGCTGACGACCATATTGCCCAGGCCGTAGATGGTGCCGCCGGCGCTGGCGTACAGGCCCTGCAGCAGGGCCACGGCGGCCAGCGTCAGCAGGGTGATCAGGTAGGTGGGGGTGCGCAGGCGGCTCTTCACGGCCAGGTCCAGCAGCGTGATGGCGCAGGCCATGACGAGCAGGATGACCTCGGGGAATACCGCGATCCAGCTGATGGTGTCTGTCATCTTCAGTCTCTTTATTCGGTTCGGGGCCGGCTCAGTTCAGCTTGGACTGGGCCACGTGCTTGAGCAGTTCGGCCACCGAGCTGTCCATCACGTCGGTGAAGGGCTTGGGATGGACGCCCATCCACAAGACGGCGATGGCCAGCAGGGTCAGCATCAGGAACTCGCGGCTGTTGATGTCCTGCAGGCCCTTGACGTCCTCATTGGCCACGGGGCCGAGATAGACGCGCTTGAACATCCACAGGGTGTAGGCGGCGCCGAAGATCAGCGCCGTGGAAGCCGCCAGGCCCAGCCAGAAGTTGGCCTTGATGGCACCCAGGATCACCATCCACTCGCCGACGAAACCGGCGGTGGCGGGCAGGCCGCAGTTGGCCATGGCAAACAGCAGGGCGAAGGCCGTGAACTTGGGCATGGTGTTGATCACACCGCCATAGCTGGCGATCTCGCGCGAGTGCACGCGGTCGTACAGCACGCCGATGCCCAGGAACATGGCGCCCGAGACGAAGCCGTGGGCGATCATCTGCACCAGGCCGCCGGCCACGCCGAGGTCGTTGAAGATGAAGAAACCCAGGGTGACGAAGCCCATGTGGGCCACGGACGAGTAGGCCACGAGTTTCTTCATGTCCTGCTGCACCATGGCGACCAGGCCCACGTAGATCACGGCGATCAGCGACAGCGCGATCATCAGCCAGGCCCATTCGCGCGCGGCGTCGGGCGCGATGGGCATGGAGAAACGCAGGAAGCCGTAGGCACCCAGCTTCAGCATGATGGCCGCCAGCACGGCGGAGCCGCCGGTAGGCGCCTCGACGTGCACGTCGGGCAGCCAGGTGTGCACCGGCCACATCGGCACCTTCACGGCAAAGGCCGCGAAGAAGGCGAAGAAGATCAGCGTCTGCGTCGTGCTGTCCAGCGGCAGGGAATGCCAGGTGGCGATGTCGAAGCTGCCGCCCGACTTGGTGTACAGGAAGATCAGGGCGATCAGCAGCAGCAGCGAACCCAGCAGCGTGTAGAGGAAGAACTTGAAGGCCGCGTAGATCTTGTTGGGGCCGCCCCAGATGCCGATGATCAGGTACATCGGGATCAGCGTGGCCTCGAAGAAGACGTAGAACAGCAGACCGTCCAGCGCGGAGAACACGCCGATCATGAGGCCGCTCAGGATGAGGAAGGCGCCCATGTACTGGTTGACACGGCTGGTGATGGCCTCCCAGCCCGCGATCACGACGATGACGTTGATGAAGGCGGTCAGCGGCACGAACCAGAAAGAGATGCCGTCCAGACCCAGGTGGTAGTGCACATTGAAGCGCTCCATCCAGACCAGCTTCTCGACGAACTGCATCTCGGCGGTGCCGAGCGCAAAACCGGTGTACAGCGGCAGCGTGACGAGGAAGCTGGCGATCGCCCCCACCAGCGCGACCCAGCGCACGGTACGCGCCTGGTCATCACGCCCGAGGACGAGCAGCAGCACGCCGAAAGCAATCGGCATCCAGATGGCAAGGCTCAACAAACCCATATTGTTCTTCTCCTTAGCGGCTTAGCCACTGGGCCAGCATGGGCCAGGTCACGAAATACGACATCAGCACCACGATGCCCAGGATCATGGCCAGGGCATAGTGATAGAGGTAACCGGACTGGAACCAGCGCACCACGCCGGCCACCCAGCCCACCACCTTCCAGGAACCGTTGACCAGGGTGCCGTCGATGACAGCCTGGTCGCCACCCTTCCACAGACCGACACCCAGCATGCGGGCGCCGCGCGCCAGGACGTTCTCGTTGAACCAGTCCAGGTAGTACTTGTTGTCCAGCAGGGTATAGATCGGCTGCACGGCGCGCTTGATGGCCGCCGGCACGGCCGGGTTGACCATGTACATGTAATACGCCGTGGCCACGCCGGCCACCGCCAGCCAGAAGGGCAGCGTGCTGAAGGCGTGCGCAGCCATGGCCAGCGGGCCGTGGAAGGCGGCGGCCAGTTCGACCATCACATGGTGTTTGGTGGCGTCCACGAAGATGGCGTCCTTGAAGAAGTCGCCGTACAGCATGGGCTGGATGGTCAGGTAGCCGATCACCACCGAGGGGATGGCCAGCAGCACCAGCGGCACCGTCACCACCCAGGGCGACTCGTGCGGCTCGTGGTGATCATCATGGCCGTGACCATGGTCGTCATGGTGCGCGTCGGGGTTCTGGTCGTAGCGTTCCTTGCCGTGGAAGACCAGGAAGTACATGCGGAAGGAATAGAAGGCCGTGACGAAGACGCCGGCCAGCACCGCGAAGTTGGCGAAGCCGGCACCCCACAGGTGGCTCTCGTGCACCGCCTCGATGATGCTGTCCTTGGAATAGAAGCCGGCGAAGAGCGGCGTACCGATCAGGGCCAGGGAACCCAGCAGCGAGGTGATCCAGGTGATGGGCATGTACTTGCGCACGCCGCCCATCCAGCGGATGTCCTGGTTGTGGTGCATGCCGATGATGACCGAGCCCGCGCCAAGAAACAGCAGGGCCTTGAAGAAGGCGTGCGTCATCAGGTGGAACACGGCGACCGAGTAGGCCGAGGCGCCGAGCGCCACCGTCATGTAGCCCAGCTGCGAGAGCGTGGAATAGGCCACCACACGCTTGATATCGTTCTGGATGATGCCCAGGAAACCCATGAACAGGGCCGTGATGGCGCCGATGACCATGATGAAGCTCAGGGCCGTGTCGCTCAGCTCGAACAGCGGAGACATGCGCGCCACCATGAAGATGCCGGCCGTCACCATGGTGGCGGCGTGGATCAGCGCGGAGATGGGCGTGGGGCCTTCCATCGAATCCGGCAGCCAGACGTGCAGCGGGAACTGGGCCGACTTGCCCATGGCGCCGATGAACAGGCAGATGCAGATCACGGTGATCAGCAGCCACTCGGTGCCGGGGAAGATCAGCTTGCCCAGGTCGCCGGACTTGGCAAAGACCTCGGTGTAGTTCAGCGTGCCGGCGTAGGCGGCGATCAGGCCGATGCCCAGGATGAAACCGAAGTCGCCCACGCGGTTGACCAGGAAGGCCTTCATGTTGGCGAAGATGGCCGTGGGCTTGTTGAACCAGAAGCCGATCAGCAGGTAGGACACCAGGCCCACCGCCTCCCAGCCGAAGAACAGCTGCAGCAGGTTGTTGCTCATGACCAGCATGAGCATGGAGAAGGTGAACAGGGAGATGTAGGCGAAGAAGCGGTTGTAGCCCTCGTCCTCTTCCATGTAGCCGATGGTGTAGATGTGCACCATGAGCGAGACGAAGGTCACCACGCACATCATCATGGCGGTGAGGCCATCGACCATGAAGCCGATTTCCATCTTCATGCCGCCGATCACCATCCATTCGTAGATGGTTTCGTTGAAGCGCGCGCCGTCCATGGCCACGCTCTTGAGCGTCATGGCGGAGATGATGAAGGCGATCAGCACACCCAGGATGGTGAAGGTGTGCGAGAGGCGGCGGCCGATCCAGTTGCCGCCCAGCTGGGTGCCGAGAATACCGGCCAGCACGGAGCCGACCAGCGGCGCCAGCGGCACGGCCAGCAGGGTGGATGCATTCAGGGTTTGACTCATCTTCTAGTACCTTGATGAACCGGCGGGTTCAGCCCTTGAGCGTGTTGAGTTCGTCCACATTGATGCTGGACTTGTTGCGGAACAGCAGCACCAGGATGGCCAGGCCGATGGCCGATTCGGCCGCTGCCACGGTGAGGATGAAGAACACGAAGACTTGGCCGTGCATGTCGCCCAGGTAGTGCGAGAAGGCCACGAAGTTCAGGTTGACCGCCAGCAACATCAGCTCGATGGCCATCAGCAGCACGATCAGGTTCTTGCGGTTCAGGAAGATGCCGACCACCGCGATGGCAAACAGCGCGGCGCCCAGTGTGAGGTAGTGTCCCAGGGTCAGGGTCATGGTTTGTTCTCCTCGGGCGCGGCGGCCGGGGGCGCAGCGCGGGTGGTCTCGACTTTCACGATGGACATGCGCTCGCTGGCGCGCACGCGCACCTGCAGCGACGGGTCGATGGCCTTGCTGTCCTTGCGCTGGCGCAGGGTCAGCGCGATGGCGGCGATCATGGCCACCAGCAGGATGGCCGCGGCCACCTGGATCGGGTAGACGTATTCGGTGTAGAGCAGGATGCCCAGTTCCTTGGCGTTGTCCACCTCGACCACCTCGCCGATGACCTGGGCCACGGCCGGCTCGTCGCTGACGCGAAAGCCCGTCAGCAGCACGGCCCCCATCTCCAGCACCACCACAGCCCCCAGGGTGGCGGCCAGCGGCAGGTGCTTCCAGAAGCCCTGGCGCAGCTGGTCGATCTTGATGTCCAGCATCATGACCACGAAGAGGAAGAGCACCATCACCGCGCCGAGGTAGACCAGCACCAGGGTGATGGCCAGGAACTCTGCCTTCAGCAGCAGCCAGATGCCCGAGGCCTGCGAGAAGGCCAGCATGAGGAAGAGCACGGCATGCACGGGGTTGCGCGCCGTGATCACCCGAAGGGCTGACAGGATCAGCACGATCGAGAAGAGGAGAAAGAAGCCGGTTTTGACGTCCATGATCGGTTCGTAGTGGTTCGTGGCGCCTTAGCGGTACTTGGCGTCGGCCGCACGGGCGGCAGCGATCTCGGTCTCGTAGCGGTCACCCACGGCCAGCAGCATGTCCTTGGTGAAGTACAGGTCGCCGCGCTTTTCGCCGTGGTATTCGAGGATGTGGGTCTCGACGATGGAGTCCACCGGGCAGCTCTCTTCGCAGAAGCCGCAGAAGATGCACTTGGTGAGGTCGATGTCGTAGCGCGTGGTGCGGCGGCTGCCGTCCTGGCGCACTTCGGACTCGATGGTGATGGCCATGGCCGGGCAGACGGCCTCGCACAGCTTGCAGGCGATGCAGCGCTCCTCGCCGTTGTCATAACGGCGCAGGGCGTGCAGGCCGCGGAAGCGCGGCGACAGCGGGGTCTTCTCTTCGGGGTACTGGATCGTCACCTTGCGGGCGAAGGCGTAACGGCCCGTCAGGGCCATGCCCTTGAAGAGCTCCACGAGCATGAAGCTCTTGAAGAAGTCCTTGAAGGAGAAAGCAGTAGCAGTTGAAGCGGCTTGCATGTCGTCAGCCCCTTAGTTCCAGATGTTCCACGACGTCTGCATCCAGATGCCGACGACGATCAGCCACACCAGGGTGACCGGGATGAAGATCTTCCAGCCCAGACGCATGATCTGGTCGTAGCGGAAACGCGGGAAGGTGGCGCGGATCCAGATGAACATGGAGACCACCACGAAAGTCTTGAGGCCCAGCCAGATCCAGCCCGGAATCCAGTTGAACAGCGCGCTGTCGATCGGGGGCAGCCAGCCGCCCAGGAACATGACCACGGCCAGGATGGACACCAGCCACATGCTGGCGTATTCGGCCAGGAAGAAGATGGCGAAGCCCATGCCCGAGTACTCGACCATGTGGCCGGCCACGATCTCGGCCTCGCCCTCGACCACGTCGAAGGGGTGGCGGTTGGTCTCGGCCACGCCGGAGATCAGGTAGACCAGGAAGATCGGCAGCAACGGCAGCCAGTTCCAGGACAGGAAACCCAGGCCCATGTCGGCGAAATAACCCTCGCCCTGCCCCAGCACGATGTTGGTCAGGTTCATGCTGCCCGAGACCATCAGCACCACCAGGAAGCAGAAGCCCATGGCGATCTCGTAGCTGACCATCTGCGCCGAGGCGCGCAGCGCGCCCAGGAAGGCGTACTTGGAGTTGGAGGCCCAGCCCGCGATGATGACGCCGTAGACCTCGATCGAGGTGATGGCCATGATGAGCAGCAGGCCGACGTTGACGTTGGTCAGCGCGACATCGGGGCCGAAGGGGATCGCCACCCAGGCGGCCAGCGCCGGCATGATGGCCATGATGGGGCCGAGGCGGAACAAGCCGCCGCTCACCGCGCTGGGGGTGATGATCTCCTTGGTCAGCAGCTTGAGCGCATCGGCGATGGGCTGCAGCAGGCCGAAAGGGCCCACGCGGTTGGGACCAAAACGCACCTGCATGAAACCCAGCAGCTTGCGCTCCCACAGCGTCAGGTAGGCGACCGCGCCCATCAGCGGCGCGAGCACACAGACGATCTTGATCAGGATCCACAGGACCGGCCAGGCCATCGTGGCCCACCAGCTGGCGGCGATCAGGTTCAGGCCGCCGTTGTAAAACGCATCGATCATGCGGCTACCCCTTGTTCACGGGCGTCGGCCGTCAGCTGCAGCGACGGCGCGCGACGGACCAGGCCGTCGAGTTGGTAGATGGAGGCCACCACCGGCTCGGCTGCCGTAGCGGCCACGTTGATGGTTGCCTGCGTGGCGTTGGACAGGTTCGCAGCCTTGGCCGTGGCCGCGGCCAGCACGTCCTGCGAGGATTCGAACTCGAAGCCCTGCAGACCCAGCAGATTGCCCAGCACGCGCAGCACCTTCCAGGCCGGACGCGTCTCGCCCTGGGGCTTGACCACGGCGTGAAAGCTCTGCAGGCGGCCTTCGGCGTTGACGAAGCTGCCCGAGGTCTCGCTGAAAGGTGCGATGGGCAGCAGCACGTCGCTGAAGGCCAGGTTGGTCTTGAAGGGGCTGAGCGTGACGACCATCTCGGCGGCATCCAGCGCGGCCGCAGCGGCCTGGCCGGCGGCCGTGTCGTATTCGGGCTCGACGGCCAGCAGCACGGCGGCCTTGAGCTTGCCGCCCATCAGCATCTGCGCGGCGTTCTGGCCTGCCGCCTGCGGCTGGGCACCCACCCACTGCGCGCCCACGGTGTTGGCGGCTTCGCTCAGGTAACCGACGCTGGCGCCGGTCTGGGCACCGATCCAGTTGGCCAGGGCCAGCAGGCTGGAGGCATTGGCAGCGTGTGCGGCGGCATTGCCCAGCAGCACGGCCTTGCGCTCACCGCCGAGCAGCGATGAGGCGATGGCCTTGGCTTCAGGCGTGGCCTGGCCGGCGGCCGGGGCGGTGACGCCCTTCTCTGCCGCGATAGCCGCAGCCACATTGGCCAGGGCCTGGGCCCACTGCGCAGCCGGCGTCACCTGCGCTTGAGCCACCTTCATGGCCCAGGCGTCGGCGCTCTGGTACAGGTTCTTCGAGGTGATGGTGCTCACCTGCGCACCATGGCGCACGGCCTGGCGGATGCGCTGGGCGAACAGCGGATGGTCCTTGCGCAGGTTGCTGCCCACGACCAGCACGCGCTGCAACTGCGTGAGTGCGGCAATGGGCAGGCCCAGCCAACGCACACCTTCGGCCTTGCCGAATTCAGCGTTGCGCAGGCGGTAATCGATGTTGTCGCTGCCCAGGCCACGCAGCAGGCCGGCGGCCAGGTAGAGTTCTTCGAGCGTGCTGTGCGGGCTGACCAGGGCGCCGATGCTGTTGGCACCGTGGTCGCCCTTGATGGTCTTCAGGCCGTTGGCCACGTACTCCAGCGCGGTCTGCCAGTCGACTTCCTTCCACTGGCCGCCCTGCTTGATCATGGGGCTGCTCAGGCGGTCGGCGCCATCGAGGGCTTCGTAGGAGTAGCGGTCGCGGTCGGCGATCCAGCACTCGTTGACGTCTTCGTTCTCCAGGGGGACCACACGCAGGACCCGGTTGTTCTTGACCTGCACGATCAGGTTGGCGCCGGTGGAGTCATGCGGGCTGACCGACTTGCGGCGACCCAGTTCCCAGGTGCGGGCCTGGTAGCGGAAAGGCTTGCTGGTGAGCGCGCCCACCGGGCAGATGTCGATCATGTTGCCCGACAGCTCGGAGTCCACCGAGTGACCGACAAAGGTCTCGATCTCGGAATGCTCGCCGCGGTGGCTCATGCCGAGCTCCATCACGCCAGCGACTTCCTGGCCGAAACGCACGCAGCGCGTGCAGTGGATGCAACGGCTCATCTCTTCCATGGAGATCAGCGGGCCAACGTCCTTGTGCAGGACCACGCGCTTCTCTTCCTCGTAGCGCGAGGCGGAGGCGCCGTAACCCACGGCCAGGTCCTGCAGCTGGCACTCGCCGCCCTGGTCGCAGATGGGGCAATCCAGCGGATGGTTGATCAGCAGGAACTCCATGACCGACTTCTGGGCCTTGAGGGCCTTGTCGGTCTTGGTGCGCACGATCATGCCCTGGGTGACGGGGGTGGCGCAGGCCGGCATGGGCTTGGGCGCCTTCTCCACGTCCACCAGGCACATGCGGCAGTTGGCCGCAATGCTGAGCTTCTTGTGATAGCAGAAATGCGGGATGTAGACGCCGGACTTCTCGGCTGCATGCATGACCATGCTGCCTTCCTGGATCTCTACCTTCTTGCCGTCGAGTTCGATTTCAACCATGTTGAGCCTTTAGCCGGGCCGCCCCAATAAAGGCGGGCGCCCCCTTGGGGGGCAGCGAACGATTAGTGAGCTTGGGGGTCATGTACTTCTCGCTATGTCGCTCAGACGTAGGCCGGGACCAGACAGGTCTTGTGGGCCACGTGATGTTCGAATTCGGGACGGAAGTGCTTGATCATGGCGCGCACCGGCATGGCCGCCGCGTCGCCCAGCGCGCAGATGGTGCGGCCCTGGATGTTCTCGGCCACGTTGTCCAGCAGGTCCAGGTCTTCCGGGCGGCCCTGGCCGTTTTCGATGCGGTCGACCACACGCGAGAGCCAGCCCGTGCCTTCGCGGCAGGGCGTGCACTGGCCGCAGGATTCGTGCATGTAAAAGTAGGACAGGCGTTGCAGGGCCTTGACCATGCAGCGGGTCTCGTCCATCACGATGACGGCGCCCGAACCCAGCATGGAGCCGGCCTTGGCAATGGAGTCGTAGTCCATCGTGCACTGCATCATGATGTCGGCCGGCAGCACCGGGGCCGAGGAACCGCCGGGGATCACGGCCTTGAGCTTCTTGCCGCCGCGCACGCCGCCGGCGAGCTCCAGCAGCTTGGCGAAGGGCGTGCCCATGGGGATCTCGTAGTTGCCCGGGCGCTCGACGTCGCCGCTGATCGAATAGATCTTGGTGCCGCCGTTGTTGGGCTTGCCGCATTCGAGGTAGGCCTGGCCGCCGTTGCGGATGATCCAGGGCACGGCCGCGAAGGTCTCGGTGTTGTTGATGGTGGTGGGCTTGCCATACAGGCCGAAACTGGCCGGGAACGGCGGCTTGAAACGCGGCTGGCCCTTCTTGCCTTCGAGCGATTCGAGCAGCGCGGTCTCTTCACCGCAGATGTAGGCGCCGAAACCGTGGGCCGCATGCAGCTGGAAGCTGAAGTTGCTGCCAGCTATGTTGTTGCCCAGCAGGCCGGCGGCGCGCGCCTCTTCCAGCGCGGCTTCGAAGCGGTCATAGACCTGGAAGATCTCGCCGTGGATGTAGTTGTAGCCCACCGTGATGCCCATGGCATAGGCCGCAATGGCCATGCCCTCGATCACGATGTGCGGGTTGTACATGAGGATGTCGCGGTCCTTGCAGGTCCCGGGCTCGCCCTCGTCGGAGTTGCACACCAGGTACTTCTGGCCCGGGAACTGGCGCGGCATGAAGCTCCACTTCAGGCCGGTAGGGAAACCGGCGCCGCCGCGGCCGCGCAGGGCGGATTCCTTGACGGTGGCGATCACCTGGTCTTGTGTGAGGCCTTCACCGCCGTCCTTCCCCAGGATCTTGCGCAGGGCCTGGTAACCACCGCGCGCCTCGTAGTCCTTGAGGTGCCAGTTGCCGCCGTTGAGGCCGGCGTAGATCTGGGGTTCGATGTGACGGTTGTGGAAGCAGGTCTCGGCGCCGGTGGCGGCGAACTGCGAAAGAAGTTTTTCAACCGACATCACTTGGCCCCTCCAGCTTTCAGGCCGTCGATCAGCTGGTCCAGCTTGTCATTGCTCATGTAACTGCACATGGTGCGGTCGTTGACCAGCAGCACCGGCGCGTCGGCGCAGGCGCCCTGGCATTCGCTCTGCTGCAGCGTGAACAGGCCGTCGGCCGTGGTCTCGCCCATGCTGATACCCAGCTTGCGCTCCAGGTGGTGCAGCGCCTTCTGGCCATCACGCAGCTGGCAGGGCAGGTTGGTGCAGACGTTGAGCTTGTACTTGCCCAGCGGGCGCTGGTTGTACATGTTGTAGAAGGTCGTGACTTCGTGCACGGCCATGGCCGGCATGCCGAGATAGCTGGCGATTTCGGCCTCGCTGTCGGTGCTCACATGACCGAGCTCCTGCTGCACGATGGCCAGGCAGGCCATGACGGCAGACTGCTTCTGCTCGGCCGGGTATTTGGCGACTTCCTTGGCGAAGCGCGCTTTGGTGGCTTCCGAGATCATCGGTCAATCTCTCCAAACACGATATCGAGCGTGCCGATGATGGCCACGGCGTCGGCCAGCATGTGTCCGCGCGTGAGTTCATCGAGCGTGGCCAGATGGGCGAAGCCCGGGGCACGAATCTTGAGACGGTAGGGTTTGTTGGCGCCGTCGCTCACCATGTAGATGCCGAACTCGCCCTTGGGGTGCTCGACGGCGGCATAGGCCTCGCCAGCGGGCACGCGGAAACCTTCGGTGAAGAGCTTGAAGTGGTGGATCAGCTCTTCCATGTTGGACTTCATGGCCTCGCGAGCGGGCGGAGCCACCTTGTGGTTGTCCGTGATGACCGGGCCGGGGTTGGCGCGCAGCCAGGCCGAGCACTGCTGGATGATGCGGTTGGACTCGCGCATCTCCTGCACGCGCACGAGGTAGCGGTCGTAGCTGTCGCCGGTCTTGCCCACCGGGATGTCGAAGTCGACACGGTCGTAGGCGTCGTAGGGCTGGGTCTTGCGCAGGTCCCAGGCGATGCCCGAGCCCCGCAGCATGGGGCCGGTCATGCCCAGGTTCAGGGCACGCTCGGGCGTGACGACGCCGATGCCAACCGTACGCTGTTTCCAGATGCGGTTGTCGGTCAGCAGGGTCTCGTACTCGTCCACGCACTTGGGGAAGCGGGCACAGAAGTCGTCGATGAAGTCCAGCAGCGAACCCTGGCGGTTGGCATTGATCTCGGCGACGGCGCGGGCGTTGCGGATCTTGTTGACCTTGTGCTGCGCCATGCTGTCGGGCAGGTCGCGGTAGACACCGCCCGGACGGAAGTAGGCCGCGTGCATGCGCGCGCCGGAGACGGCCTCGTACATGTCGAACAGGTCTTCGCGCTCGCGAAAGGTGTAGATCAGGATGGTGGAGCTGCCACAGTCGTTGCCGTGCGAGCCCAGCCACATCAGGTGGTTGAGCAGGCGCGTGATCTCGCCGAACATGGTGCGGATGTACTGGGCGCGCAGGGGCACTTCGATGCCCAGCATCTTCTCGATGGCCAGGCAGTAGGCCTGCTCGTTGCACATCATGGACACGTAATCGAGACGGTCCATGTAGGGCAGCGACTGGATGTAGGTCTTGCTCTCGGCCAGCTTCTCGGTGGCGCGGTGCAGCAGGCCGATGTGCGGGTCGGCGCGTTGCACGACCTCGCCGTCGAGCTCGAGCACCAGGCGCAGCACGCCGTGCGCGGCCGGGTGCTGGGGGCCAAAATTCAGCGTGTAGTTCTTGATCTCGGCCATGATTACTTCAGGCCTCCGTAGTTGTCTTCACGGATGATGCGCGGCGTGATCTCGCGCGGCTCGATGCTCACCGGCTGGTAGATCACGCGCTTGAGTTCGGCGTCATAGCGCATCTCGACGTGACCGCTGAGCGGGAAGTCCTTGCGGAAGGGGTGGCCGATGAAACCGTAGTCGGTCAGGATGCGGCGCAGGTCGTCGTGCCCTTCGAACACGATGCCGTACAGGTCGAAGGCCTCGCGCTCGTACCAGTTGGCGGCACGCCAGACGTCGGTGAGCGTGTCCACCACCGGGAAGTCGTCGTCGGCAGCAAAGACCTTGAGGCGCACGCGCTGGTTCAGGCTGACGGAGAGCAGGTGCGAGACGACGCAGTAACGTGCACCGTCCCAGGCACCCTCACCCCAGGCGGAGTAGTCGACACCGCAGAGGTCGATCAGCTGTTCGAAACGGCAGCCGGGCGCATCGCGCAGGATGCGGGCCGCGGCCAGGTAGTCCTGGGGCGCGACCTCGACGGTGACTTCGCCCAGCTTGACGTCGACACGGCGTGCCTTGCCGCCCAAAGCGGCAGTCACGGTGTTCTTGATGGCTTCGGGATTAACGGCAAATGCAGTCATCAATGGTTCCTCAGACGCGGGCGATGGTCTGCGTGCGGCGGATCTTCTGCTGCAGCTGGATGATGCCGTAGATCAGCGCCTCGGCCGTGGGTGGGCAGCCCGGCACGTAGACGTCGACCGGCACGATGCGGTCGCAGCCGCGAACCACCGAGTAGCTGTAGTGGTAATAACCGCCACCGTTGGCGCAGGAGCCCATGGAGATGACCCAGCGCGGCTCGCTCATCTGGTCGTAGACCTTGCGCAGGGCCGGCGCCATCTTGTTGCACAGCGTGCCGGCGACGATCATCAGGTCGGACTGGCGCGGGCTGGCACGGAACACCTCGGCGCCGAAGCGGCCGATGTCGTAACGGGCGGCTGCCGCATGCATCATCTCGACCGCGCAGCAGGCCAGACCGAAGGTCATGGGCCAGAGCGAGCCGGTCTTGGCCCAGTTCACCACCGTGTCGTAACTGGTGGTGACGAAGCCTTCTTTCATCACGCCTTCAATCATGGCAACGTTCCTAGTCTAAGTACGCAGTCGCAGATGCGCGGTCGCCGCCGGGCCGCCCCAAGGCGACTGGGCCCCCTCGGGGGGCAGCGCAGCACACGAAGTGGCAAGCGTGGGGGCCATATTCATTCCCAGTCCAGGGCGCCTTTTTTCCACTCGTAGGCAAAACCCACGACGAGGATGGCGATGAACACCATGGCCGCCCAGAAACCCACCGCACCCACTTCCTTGAGCGCCACGGCCCAGGGGAAGAGGAAGGCGATTTCCAGGTCGAACAGGATGAAGAGGATGGCCACGAGGTAGTAGCGCACGTCAAACTTCATGCGCGCGTCTTCGAACGCTTCGAAACCACACTCGTAGGGGGAATTTTTGGCCGCATCGGGGCGGTTGGGGCCCAGCACATAGCCGATGACCTGGGGGATGACCCCGACGGCAATGCCGACCAAGATGAACAGAAGGACGGGGAGGTACTGATCGAGGCTCATCTTGAAATGCTGATCACCGTTGGTCCGCCCGGACGATGCCCGGGCAGTCATTTATCTGGTGCCGTCGGCGAGACTCGAACTCGCACAGCTTTCGCCACTACCCCCTCAAGATAGCGTGTCTACCAATTTCACCACGACGGCTTGTCTCTGTTGCCAGGCTTGCATGAGGGTCTGATAGCTAACCCGGCAAGCCTTGGAGTTTACTCCGAATTCCCCCCTCGCCCCGGGGAGAAATTCCGGATTTATTGACTCAGGTCATCGCGCCGGAATCTGCGCCGGGCCAGGCGCGGCGGGGGCCGAAGCGGGAGCGGTATCGACCGGTGCCGAGGTGCCCGGAATCTGTGCCGAGGTCTCGGGCGCGGCGGGTGCCGGCGCGGTCACGGCGCTGCCTTCGAGCACGCTGCCCGTGCTGGCGGGGCGGGCGTTGCTGAAATAGGCCAGCAGCAGCGTGCAGACGAAAAACACCGTGGCCAGCACGGCCGTGGTGCGCGAGAGGAAGTTGGCACTGCCGCTGGCGCCGAACAGGCTGCCCGAGGAGCCGCTGCCGAAGGCGGCGCCCATGTCGGCGCCCTTGCCGTGCTGGATCAGGATCAGGCCGATCATGGCCACGGCCGTGACGATCTGCACCGTGAGGATGATGGTGACGATGAAACTCATGTTTACTCCTAAATTCGTAGCAATCGAGCAGCTGTATCAGCCAGCTGCAGCGATGATGGTGAGGAAATCCGGGGCCTTGAGCGAAGCGCCGCCGATCAGGCCGCCGTCGATGTCAGGCTGGGACAGCAGCTGAGCGGCGTTGGCCGCGTTCATGCTGCCGCCATACAGCAGCTTGATGCGCTCGGCCTGCGGCGTGGCCGCCTTGAGCTGCGCGCGCAGCACGGCATGCACCTGCTGCGCCTGCTCGGGACTGGCGGTCTTGCCGGTGCCGATGGCCCAGACAGGCTCGTAGGCCACGACGATCTCGCTGATGCAGTGGCCGTTGAGATGGATCACCGCAGCCAGCTGGCGCTTCACGACCTCTTCCGTCCGGCCCGCTTCACGCTCGGCCAGGGTCTCGCCCACGCAGACGATGGGGGTCACGCCGCCGGCCAGCGCCTGCTGGGCCTTGGCGGCCACCACGGCATCGGTCTCGCCATGGTACTGGCGGCGCTCCGAGTGGCCGACGATGGCGTAACGCACGCCGAATTCCTTGAGCATGGCCACCGAAGTCTCGCCGGTGTAGGCACCCGCCTCGTGCTGCGAGACATCCTGCGCACCCAGATCCACCGGGCTGCCAGCCAGCAGGCCCTGGCACTGCGCCAGGTAGGCCGCCGGCACGCAGACCGCGATGTCGCAGGCCGGTGCCTTCAGGCCACCGCGTATGCCCTGCAGCAGCGCCTGGTTGGTCGCCAGGCTGCCATTCATCTTCCAGTTGCCGGCAATCAGTTTCTTGCTCATGCGTGGCTCCAGGTCAGCACGATCTTGCCGATGTGCTGGTTCGATTCCATCAGCGCATGCGCACGTGCCGCACCGCTACCTGTGGGGTCCTTGGCGTCCACGGCCGCGTAGGTGCTGTGGATCACCGGCTTGACCTTGCCGGCCTCGATCAGGGGCCAGGCGTGTTTCAGACAGGCCTGCGCGATCGCCTGCTTGAAGGCGATGGGGCGCGGGCGCAGTGTGGAACCGGTGATGGTCAGGCGGCGGCGCAGTACCAGGCCGGCGTTGAAGTTGCTCTTGGTGCCGCCCTGCACGGCGATGATGACGATGCGGCCGTCCTCGGCCAGGCTCTCGACCTCGCGCGCGACGTACTCGCCGCCCACCATGTCGAGGATCACGTCCACACCCTTGCCGTCGGTCAGGCGCTTGACCTCTTCCTTGAAGTCCTGCGTCTTGTAGTTGATGGCATGGTCGGCGCCCAACTTGAGGCAGGCGGCGCACTTCTCGTCGCTGCCCACCGTCACGATGACCTTGGCGCCCATGGCCTTGGCCAGCTGGATGGCGGTGACGCCGATGCCGCTGGAGCCGCCCTGGATCAGCAGCGTCTCGCCGGCCTGCAGGCGGCCGCGGTCGAACACATTGCTCCAGACGGTGAAGAAGGTCTCGGGCAGCGAAGCCGCCTCGACATCGCTCAGGCCTTTCGGATACGGCAGGCACTGCGCAATCGGCGCGGTGCACAGCTCGGCATAACCGCCGCCGGCGACCAACGCGCACACCTTGTCGCCGAGCTTGAGCCCTGCTTGAGCCAGTTCCGCGGCATTGCCGCCCACGACCGTGCCGGCCACTTCGAGACCGGGGATGTCGGAGGCGCCCGGCGGCACCGGGTAGTTGCCGGTGCGCTGGAACACGTCGGGCCGGTTGATGCCGCTGGCCGCCACGCGGATCAGCAGCTCACCCGCGCCCGGCACCGGGTCGGGGCGCTGGCCCAGACGCAGCACCTCGGGCGCACCGTAGGAAGTGATTTCGATGGCTTTCATGGTCTTTCGCTCCGACAGCGCCTGCGGACTTGCCGCAGGACGCCATCGTCAGGGTGACAAAGTCGGATCAGGCCTGTTCGCCGCCGTTGTTCTGGGCCGGACGGTCCAGCAGCGCCTTCATGGACAGCTTGATGCGACCCTTCTCGTCGGTCTCCAGCACCTTGACCTTGACGATCTGGCCTTCGGACAGGTAGTCCGTGACCTTCTCGACGCGCTCGTGGGCGATCTGGCTGATGTGCAGCAGGCCGTCCTTGCCGGGCAGCAGGTTGACCAGGGCACCGAAGTCCAGGATCTTGGTGATCGGGCCTTCGTAGACCTTGCCGATTTCGACTTCGGCGGTGATCTCGGCGATGCGGCGCTTGGCTTCCTCGGCCTTGGTGGCGTCGGTCGCGGCGATGGTGATGGTGCCGTCTTCCTCGATGTTGATCTGGCAGCCGGTCTCGTCGGTCAGCGCGCGGATCACGGAGCCGCCCTTGCCGATCACGTCACGGATCTTCTCGGGGTTGATCTTCATGGTGAAGAGCTTGGGCGCGAAGTTGCTCACCTCGGTCTTGGCCTCGCCCATGGCTTCCTGCATCTTGCCCAGGATGTGCATGCGGGCTTCCTTGGCCTGGGCCAGGGCAACCTGCATGATTTCCTTGGTGATGCCCTGGATCTTGATGTCCATCTGCAGGGCGTTGATGCCGTTGGTGGTACCGGCCACCTTGAAGTCCATGTCACCCAGGTGATCTTCGTCACCCAGGATGTCGGTCAGCACGGCGAAACGGTTGCCGTCCTTGATCAGGCCCATGGCGATGCCGGCCACGTGGGCCTTCATCGGCACGCCGGCGTCCATCAGCGACAGGCAGCCGCCGCAGACCGAAGCCATCGACGAGGAACCATTGGACTCGGTGATCTCGGACACCACACGCATGGTGTAGGGGAACTCTTCCTTGGTCGGCAGGCAGGCCACCAGGGCACGCTTGGCCAGACGGCCGTGGCCGATTTCACGGCGCTTCGGGGTGCCGAAACGGCCAGCTTCGCCAGTGGCGAAGGGAGGCATGTTGTAGTGCAGCATGAAGCGGTCTTCGAACTCGCCAGCCAGCGCGTCGATGCGCTGTGCGTCGCGCTCGGTGCCCAGCGTGGCAACCACCAGGGCCTGGGTTTCACCACGCGTGAACAGGGCCGAACCGTGGGTACGGGGCAGCACGCCGTTGCGGATCTCGATGGGGCGCACGGTGCGCGTGTCGCGACCGTCGATGCGCGGCTCGCCGGCCAGGATCTGGCTGCGCACGATGCGCGCTTCGATGTCGAACAGCATGCCTTCGACCTTGACGCTGTCGAACTCGACGCCGGCCTCTTTCAGGTCGGCCATCACGACGGCGTAGGTCTCGCGGCAGGCGTGGGTACGGGCCTGCTTGTTGCGGATCTGGTAGGCGGCGCGCAGCTTCTCTTCGGCCAGCGCATTGACCTTGGCGATCAGGGCCTCATCCTTGGCAGGAGCCTTCCAGTCCCAGGCCGGCTTGCCGGCGTCACGCACCAGGTCGTGGATGGCGTTGATGGCGATATTGCCCTGCTCGTGGCCGAACACCACGGCGCCCAGCATGATCTCTTCCGACAGCTGTTGCGCTTCGGATTCCACCATCAGCACGGCGGATTCGGTACCGGCAACCACCAGGTCCATCTGGCTGTCCTTGAGCTGGGTCTGGCCCGGGTTCAGGACGTATTCACCGTTGATGTAACCCACGCGCGCGGCGCCGATGGGGCCGTTGAAGGGGATGCCGCTGATGCTCAGCGCGGCGCTGGTGGCGATCATGGCGGCGATGTCGGCCTGCACTTCGGGGTTCAGGCTCACCACGTGCACGATCACCTGGACTTCGTTGTAGAAGCCTTCGGGGAACAGCGGACGGATCGGACGGTCGATCAGGCGGCAGGTCAGGGTCTCCAGCTCGCTGGGACGGCCTTCACGCTTGAAGAAGCTGCCCGGGATCTTGCCGGCGGCGTAGGACTTCTCGGTGTAGTCCACCGTCAGGGGGAAGAAGTCCTGGCCGGGCTTGGCGCTCTTGGTCGCCACCACGGTGGCCAGCACCACGGTGTCGTCGATGTTGACCAGCACGGCGCCGGTGGCCTGGCGGGCGATTTCGCCGGTTTCCATGGTGACCGTGTGCTGGCCCCACTGGAAGGTCTTGGTGACTTTGTTGAACATGGTCATGTGTTTCTCCTTTATGGATCAAGGGAGGTCTGAGCCGCCTCCCCTAGGGCTCGAAGCCACATCACAGAACACGATGCCATTCCAGAGAAATCAGAGGGAAATTCGCTCAATTTCCTCTGGAATGACACAGCTTCGCTCTGTTCCTGTCTGCTCCGAAGTACAAAGCGCCTGAGCTAGAAATCCAACTCAGGCGCTCCTGTTCATCTGTTCGGGGCGATTACTTGCGCAGACCCAGCTTGGTGATCAGCGCGCTGTAACGGTCGAAGTCCTTGGACTTCAGGTAGTCCAGCAGCTTGCGGCGACGGCTCACCATGCGCAGCAGACCGCGACGGCCGTGGTGGTCCTTGGCGTGGGTCTTGAAGTGGGGGGTCAGCTCGTTGATGCGGGCGGTCAGCAGGGCGACCTGGACTTCCGGGCTGCCGGTGTCGGTAGCGGAACGGGCATTGGCCTTGACAACTTCGGCCTTGATGCTGGTAGCGATCATTTCTATTTCCTGTCATGCGGGACGAAACCGGCCGCTTTCGGTCGGGACGTCCCAGGGTTTACAACTTGCGTCAGCGGCTGGAACTGCTACTGACGTGCGCTCTACAAGCCTTGGCAGGCCGCAGAACCATGGAATTATAGCCCAAACCTGTTTCGCGGAGCGCCTACTTACTTCCCAGCCATTTCTGAAGCCGCTCCACCCCCAGCACCAGGCGCTGCGGGTCCTTGGACGCAAAACACCAGCGCAGCCAGCCCTGGGCCTCGGGGGCAAAGGCCTCGCCCGGCGCCAGACCCAGGCCGGCCTCGCGCACCAGGCGCTTGGCCGTGGCCAGGGAATCGTCGTATCCGGCCAGCCGGAAAAAGGCGTACATGCCGGCCGCGGGTTTGGCCAGCTCCACACCCGGCAGGGCCTGCAGCAGGGGCACCAGGGTGTCGCGGCAGGTTTTCAGGTGGGCCACGACCCGCGGCGTGATCTCATCCGCACGCTCCAGCGCCACCTGGGCCGCGCGCTGGGTGAAGACGCTGGCGCAGGAGGTGTTGAACTCGATCAGCTTGCCCACATCGTGCGTGATGGCAGAGGGCAGCACCAGCCAGCCCAGGCGCCAGCCCGTCATCAGGAAGCTCTTGGAAAAGCTGTGCACCACGACCAGCCGGTCTTCGGAGGAGGCAATGTCCAGGAAGCTCGGAGCGCAACCATTGGGCGTATCGGCTTCGTAATACAGCTGCGAGTACACCTCGTCGGCCAGGATCCAGGTGCCGGTCTTGCGGCAATGCTCCAGGATGCGCTGCTGCTCCTCGCGCGTCAGGGTCCAGCCGGTCGGGTTGCTCGGTGCATTGAGGATAAGCACCTTGGTGACCGGGGTCACCGCGGCCAGCAGCGCTTCCAGGTCCAGCGTCCAGGCACCGGCCACGGGCTTGAGGGGGATGGGCTTGAGCCGCGCACCCAGGATCAGCGGCTGCGCCGTCAGGTTGGGCCAGACCGGCGTCACGATGGCCACCTCGTCGCCCGCTTCCAGCAGGGCCTGCATGGCGATCATCAGCGCGTTGACACCACCCGAGGTCACGGCAATGCGGTCCGGCGCCACGGTCCCGTGCAGGCGGCTCAGGTGCAGGGCGATGGCCGTGCGCAGCTCGGGCAGTCCCAGGTTGTGGCTGTAGAAGGTCTCGCCCTTCTGCAGGGAGTCAATGGCCGCCTGGCGGATGAAGTCGGGCGTGACCTCGTCGCCCTCGCCGAACCAGAAGGCCAGCACGTCGCTGCGCCCCAGGCCGGCATTGGCCACTTCGCGGATTTTGGATTCTTCGAGGTTTCGGATTACCTGGCGCATGTTTTCTCCATCGCAAGGGGTCGATTGTGCCGCCTGCCCGGCACGGGCGCAGCGGCCCGACATAGAGACAGCGCCCATGTTTTCAAGACCTGGCCGCCAAAAATTTGCCGCACGCTGCAGGCCTTGAAAACGTCTTGGCCCGTTCCCAGTTATGCCCTGCGGCCGGCAGTGCCTCCGCACACCGAGTCCACCGTTTACACCACAGGAGTTCAACCATGCTGTTTGTTCCCGTCATCCGCCGTTCCGCCTTCGCCCCCTCGCTGCGCGCTTTCGACCGCTTCTTCAACGAGTCCGCGCCCGCCGAGCAACCGGCCAGCGCCGCCGAAGACAAGGCTTATGAGCTGAGCTTCGACGTGCCTGGCGTCAGCCGCGAGCAGCTGTCCATCGGCATCGAAGGCAATGTGATCCGCATCGAAACCCTGCCCGAAGCCAAGCGCCAGTACAAGGCCGCCTACGAGTTGCCGCAGGACATCGACGTCTCTGCCAGCGAAGCCAAGCTGGAAAACGGTGTGCTTACGCTCAAGCTGGTCAAGGTCCAGCCGGCCGACAAGACCGTCAAGCTGGCAATCAACTGAGCCTCACCTTCCAAGAAAAAAGGCCGCGAATCTCGCGGCCTTTTTCTTGGCTTCAACATTGACGATGGGCCGAAGCCGCAGGCGACCCGATCTCGATTGGCGCGTCAGACGACTGACTTCGACTGGTCTTGCGCTTCAATGAAGGCCTTCCGGAACTCCATGGGCCTTGAAATGCCGGCGACAGGTGCTTGCGGCGTGCCGGCCCCTGAAATGATCAAGGTACCGAAATTGAACAGACGCCCGAGCACCTCTTGATCAACCTGCAGGCTCTCGACCTTGTTGATGTTGATCTCGATCGTGCTGCGCCGGATGAAGCCGGACTTCACAATCACCCGCTTGTTGGTGATGGCCAGTTCGGTGGTCCTGTACTTCACATAGGCCAACACCAGGAAGATGAGACCCAGGCCGAAGGCTGGCAGCAGAACGACCCCCAGCGCGATCAGATGCCAGAGGGCCCAGAGGCTGATATGCCCGAGATGGACGATTCTCTCGTCCTTGACCAAGGCGTCTTCAACATAACTCGTCATGGGGTTCCTGGGTTCTGTACAAGGGCGGAGTCTAGTACCCCGGGGCTTTCAGCGCTGCGAACGTTCGAGGTAACCTGCCCGCGTAGGCAGACAGCGCTTGGCCGCGGAAGGCATGATGCCACTGGGGCCTGAAGCGGCCAAGCGGCGGCTACCGTAGCGGGTCAGGTTGACCGAGGGGCTAAACATCACTGCGCACGGTGGCTTGCATGCGCGGTTTTCAGTCGACGATGAACAGTGTGGCGCCGACTTTGGTGCGAGAACGGTGCGGTTCTGCTCCGTCGGCAACCTGGTAGCTCATGCCCGGCTTCAGAATGAATATGCGACCGTCTTCAAGCTCGGTTTCGAGCTGGCCGTCCAGGCACAGCAGGATGTGACCCTTGGAGCACCAGTGGTCGGCGTCGTAGCCTTGTGAGTATTCAACCATGCGCACTCGAATACTTCCGAAGTTGGCCGTGCGCCAGTAGGCGACCCCGGTAATTCCTTTGTGCTCGGTGCGAGGCATCGAATCCCAGTCGGTGGTGCCAAAGGGTATACCTTCCATCTTCATGATTGGTGCCTCAAAGTTGCTCTTGGCATAGCGGTGGTTCGTGGATCCGAGGTTCGTCCGCGGTTGCGCAAATGAGCTCTCATGTGATGCCTAACGTGGAGGTCACCGGCGCTGCGCGGCTTTATCGCGCAGCGTCCGGTGGACCGCAGGGTTATACCTCGCTGAGGTAAGGCTGGAAAGTGGCATTGAGTGCTTTTCTTTCATTTGCAAACCATTCAACGAGGCCATCCATGTTTTCTTCGCCAGATTGGTAGACTCGATCTTCTGGATTGTTTTGACCAGCAGGCAAGCGGTCCAATAGTCGCTGCATTTGCCAGGCTTTGTTTTGAAACTCCGCGACCTTGGCTTCAACTGACGGCATCGCCAAAGGCCCTTGGTGCTCAATTTCCCACTTGAAACTTTCAATTCGCCCGACCAAGTCCCGCGTTCCCTTTACTGCGCCAAGATGCCAAAGCGTTCGATACGTTGAACAGTAGTGAGCGAAGTCCTGCATTGAACGATAGACCTCAAGGCGGAATGGCCTGAGGCCGTTCTGAACTGCAATGTCATTGGCCCTCCGAGCGGCATCTCGCGTGTGCCGCGCATATAGCGCGGCGAGGAGCGCAACTAAAGCGGCTGCATAGGCTATGAAATCGCTATCGGACATGGCATCTGAGAGGCATAACTTGATATAGGCTGCAAATTTGTCGGCATAACAAAGTTCATGGCGCCTCCCGCTTCTTGATTCAAGTGCTTGAAATATATCGGGTTTCAAGCGTTTTGCCCCACCGGAATTTCCATGAACACGCCAGCAAAGCCGGCAGCCGCGTGCGCGTCAGCTCAGACCGACTGACTGATCGCATCCAGCGGCCAGCGCGGCTTGACCTCGAAGGTGTAGGCCCGCGTGGCCTCCTGCATGCCGGCCTGCAGGCGCATGGCGGCGGCCATGGCGATCATGGCGCCGTTGTCGGTGCACAGGTGCAGCTCGGGGTAGTGAACGCGCACCTTGAGCTTGGCGCATTGGGCATTGAGCTGTTCGCGCAACAGGCGGTTGGCGCCCACGCCACCGGCCACCACCAGGCGCTTCAGCCCCGTTTCTTTCAGCGCAGCCAGTGATTTCTTCACCAGCACTTCGACGATGGCGGCCTGCGTCGAGGCTGCCAGATCGGCCTTGCGTGCCTCGAGTTCGCCGCCCAGGCGTTGCGCCTGCGTCAGCACGGCCGTCTTCAGACCCGCAAAGGAAAAATCCAGGTTGCCGCTGTGCAAGAGCGGCCGCGGCAGCTTGAAGGCCGCGCCGTCGCCCTGCTCTGCCAGTTTGGCCAGCCCCGGGCCGCCAGGGTACGGCAGGCCCATGAGCTTGGCCGATTTGTCGAAGGCTTCACCGGCCGCGTCGTCGATCGTTTCGCCCAGAATCTCGTAGCGCCCCACCCCGTCCACCCGCATCAGCTGCGTGTGCCCGCCCGAGACCAGCAGGGCGACAAAGGGGAACTCGGGCGGATCGGCGCTCAGGAAGGGCGAGAGCAGATGGCCTTCGAGGTGGTGCACGCCCAGCACCGGCTTGCCCAGGGCCGCTCCCAAGGCGCAGGCCACTCCGGCGCCCACCAGCAGTGCACCGGCCAGGCCGGGGCCGCGTGTGTAGGCCACCACGTCGATGTCCTGGAGTGTCTTGCCCGCCTCCTGCATGACCTGCGTGGTCAAAGGCAGCACACGGCGGATGTGGTCGCGGCTGGCGAGTTCCGGCACCACGCCGCCATAGGCCTGGTGCATCTCGATCTGGCTGTAAAGCGCGTGCGAGAGCAGCTGCGGCACCGGGCCGCCATGGCTTTGCACCAGGGCCACGCCGGTTTCGTCGCAGGAGGATTCGATGCCCAGGATCAGCATCTTGGCCGGATCGTGCATGGTTCAGTTCGCAGCCGGCTGGCCGGGCTTGAGCTTGTAGAGGCGCCGCGCGTTCTCGCTCGCCACCTGGAGTGCCAGTTCGGGGGGAAGCTGCTCGATCAGACCGCGCAGGTTGTCCATGCCTTCCGCGCTGGAACCGCGGGAAATGCCGGTCGGGGCGTAGAAGGCATCGCTGCCCAGCATGAAACGGTCGGGAAAGGCCTGGACCAGCGCCAGCCAGCCCCCCCTGAGCTGGCCCGAGGGCTCCAGCGCCATGGTGTTGCGCGGGCCGCCGCGGTTGAGGCGGAAGCTCATGTACAGATTGGGGTGGGCCTGGAGCATTTCCGTGACCACCTGCGGGTTGCGGGTGTTGATGGGCTCGAAGCCCACGTGCGACCAGACGATCCTGGCCTTGCGGTTGTGTGCCAGCAGCCGCTCGAACGCCGCGCGGTTGGCCTGGAGCTGGGCCGGGTTGGGTGGGCTCTTGAGGATGGGCGGGAGCGGCATGTCCTGCGGCACCATGTCGAAGTGCATGTCGATCGGCACGTCGTGTTCGGCGGCAATGTCGGCCAGCAGCAGGAGCAGCGGGTGGTCGGCCGGTACGCTGGAATAGGCGTGGCCGGGCCCCATGGCCGGCAGGGACAGGTGCTGGATGAACATCTCCCCGAAACCCACGCCGCCCAGCGCGATGATGCGCTCGGCCCGCTGGCGAAACTTCTGCCGCATCGCTTCGTCCACCGCCTCGGGGCGGGTTTCGTTGATCATGATGGTCAGCGATCCGCCGCCGCCGAGCACGGCAAAACGGTCTGGATGCGCCTGGGCCGCAAACAGCAGGTCCTCGATGTCGTGGTTGATGCTCGCGTAGAAGCTGGCTCGTGGTGGCGACATGAGCAGCGACATGCGGATGTTGCGGCGGTTCATCTCCTTGATCGCGATTGCAAGCGATGCATGGAAGTTCATCTGGGGAACCGATTCGAAATGCATGTGCGTGTCGACCAGGGGGATCGCCGCAGGCTGCGCCTGCGCCATACCGGCCCAGCACAACACCAGGGCCCCTAATACTCTGTTCAGCATCTGCTTGCTTTCCTAGGTTGAACGTCAGGGAACCCTGCCGATTATGCGGTCCTCAGGACAAGCTACTTCATCACCAGCCCGCCGTCCACCACCAGCACCTGCCCGGTCATGAAACGGCTCCAGTCCGAAGCAAGGAAAAGCACCGGGCCGGCCACGTCTTCAGGCCGGGCGATGCGCCGCAAGGGTGTCTGCGCCACGATGGCTTCTTTCACATCCTCTTTGGTCGCGCGGCTGGCATCGGTCGGGTAGACCAGGCCCGGCGCCACGCAGTTCACGCGGATGCCCAGCGGCCCCAGTTCGGCCGCGAGGTTGCGGCTGAAGCCCACCAGCGCGGACTTGGCCGTTGCGTAGTCGTGATACGGCACCACGGGCCGCTCGACCAGATCACTGGCCAGGTTGACGATGCAGCCCTGCGCGCGCTGGCGCATGCCGGGCAGCACGGCCTGGCAGACGTTGTACGTCGCGCGCACGGCACCGTCGAACTGGGTCTGGTAGTCGTCCCACCCGGTTTCCCAGAAACGCTTGCGCTGTTCGGGGTCGAAGCGGTAGGGCGCGAAGGCGTTGTTGACCAGCACGTCGATGCGGCCCAGTTCGGCCTGCACCTGGGCCACCAGGGCCTGCACCTGAGCGGCGTCATTCACGTCGGCGCGAATGGCCCAGGCATCTCCACCTGTTGCAGCACCCGCCGCCTTGCACTGCGCCACCACCGCGTCGGCGGCGGCCTCGTTGCGCAGGTAGTTCACCACCACGAAGCCACCCTCGGCCGCAAAAGCCTGCGTGATGGCCGCGCCGATGCCGCGGCTGGCGCCGGTGACGAGGATGACCTGGCCCTGGAAATTCATGCTTATTTACCGGGCAGCAGGTCGGCGGACACCACGTCCTTCATCTTGAGGTCGCGCTGGACCAGGCCGATCTTCTTCCAGGCGTCGGCGCCCTTTTGCAGCATGTCGACATCGATGGCACCCAGCCCGTTCTTCTGCGTCAGTGGCGAGACGCTGGAGAGATTGCGCAGCTTGATCACTTCCAGGTTCACGGTTTCGTTCTGGCCGTTGATGGCGCGCTTGACCGCCAGCGCGGCGGCTTCCTGCGGGTTGTTGATCATCCACTGCATGCTGTCGCGGTAAGCGGCCAGGAAACGCTTGAGCACGTCCTTCTTCTGCTGGTACGTTTCCTCGCGCACCACGAAGATGTCGCTGGAGACGTTGAGCGAGTTGCGCACTTCCATCACGTTCACCTCACCCACGCCTCTGGCGCGGGCCACCAGCAGGCCGGTGTCGGTAGCGGCGGTGGCGTCCACCTGCCCCTGCATCAGCGGCGCGAAGTTCAGCAGGCCCGTGACGACAATGGTCACGTCCTTCTCGCTCAGGCCGGCCTGGTTCAGCAGAAGCTGCAGATTGGTCAGCGTGCCGCTGGACAGGCTGTAGACGCCGATCTTCTTGCCTTTCAGATCCGCAGGCTTGCTGATACCGCGGCTCTTGAGCGCCACCACGTTGAAGATGTTCTGCGGGTAGATGTCGTAGATCACGCGCAGCTTCTCGCCCTTGTCCAGCGCGGCGTAGAGCGAACCCGGGTCGGTGAAGGCCACGTCGGCCTGGCCGCTGAGCAGGTTGCGCACGGCATCGCCACCACCGGTGCCGGGCATGAAGACCATGGCGATGCCCTGCGCGCGGAAGAAGCCCTTGTCGGGCTCGACCAGCAGATTGGTGATCTCGGAGATGGGGCCGCCCCAGCCGGCGATCGTCACCTTGTCCAGCTTGGCCTGGGCCCAGGCGCCGGTGCACAGGGCACCGAGTGCGAGCGCAGCGAAGGTGCGCAGGAAATGTCGTTTCATGGTGTCGTCCTCAAAGGTTGGATGAATAGGGTCGCAGCAACCGACGCTCGATCCAGAGCGTGGCCTCGTACAGCAGCAGGCCGATCAGCGTGATCAGCAGCAGCACGGCAAACATCAGCGGCGTGTCCATCGAGCCCTGGGCGGCGATGATCAGCGCGCCCAGGCCCTTGCTGGCGCCTATGAACTCACCCACCACCGCCCCCACCAGGGCCAGTACCACGGCCACACGCAGGCCGGCCAGGATGGCGGGCAGCCCGGCGGGCACCTTGAGCCGCCACAGGGTCTGCCAGCGGGTTGCCCCCAGCATGCGGAACAGTTCGAGCCGCGCGGCGTCAACCTGGGCGATGCCGGTCAAGGTGTTTTCCAGCAGGGGGAAGAAGCAGATCAGCGCGGTGATGACCACCGTGGGCACGGTGCCGAAACCGAACCAGACGATGAACAGCGGCACCAGCGCCAGCTTCGGCACCACCTGGCTGGTCACCACATAGGGCATGAGCACGCGGCGCAAGACGGCCGATTCACCGAGCAACACGCCCCCGATAAAACCCATGGCCACACCCAGCGCCAGCCCCAGGCCCAGTTCCAGCAGGGTCTGGGCCACGTGCGGCCAGAGATAACCCGTCTGCAGGCCGCGCAGCAACGCTGCGCCGATCACGCTGGGCGCGGGCAGCACCAGCGGCGAAAACCTGAAGGCCGACACGGCCCACTCCCAGGCCAGCAGCAGGATGACCAGCAAGGCGAAAGCCAAAAGACGCGGGTAGCGGATCATTCAGCCCCCTCCCCGTCCATGGCATGCCGCAGTTCGGCGCAGATCGCGTTGAAGGCCGCGCTGTAGCGCAGGTCCCGTCCGCGCGGGCGCGGCAGGTCCACACGGATGTCATGGCGGATGCGGCCGGCGTCCATCACCGCCACGCGGTCGGCCAGGTAGACCGCCTCGGCGATGTCGTGCGTGACAAAAAACACCGAGGTGCCGCGCGCACGGCACATGGCTTGCAACTCGTCCTGCAGTTCCTCGCGCGTGATGGCATCGAGCGCGGCGAAAGGCTCGTCCATCAGCAGGATGGGCGGATCGAGCAGCAGCGCGCGAGCTATCGCCACGCGGCTCTGCTGTCCGCCGGACAACTGGCGCGGATGGTGTCGCAGGTAAGCACTCAGGCCCATCTGCGCCAGCAGCTGTTCGGCGCGTGCGCGGTCGACGTCTGTCGGCGTGCGCTGCAGGGTCAGGGGCAGCAGCACGTTGTCCAGCACAGTGAGCCAGTCCAGCAGCGTGGGCTGCTGGAACACAAAACCTGTGCCGGGGCCGGGCGCGTGCAGCGCCTGGCCCTGCAGGCTCACCGTGCCCGCATCGGGTTGCAGCAGGCCCGCGGCCAGCTTGAGCAGGGTGGTCTTGCCGCAGCCGCTGCGCCCCACCAGGCAGTGGAACTCGCCGGGCGCGATGTCCCAGTCCACACGCTGCACCACCGGCGGCCAGCCGGGGAAGGTGTAACTCACCTGCTGCATGTCGAGGAAGGGGGCAGCGCTCATATCAATCCCTGTACGGCGCGTAGGCCTCAGCCGCATCCTCGGCCGATTGTTCGAGCTCGACCATGCGCACCAGGTCCAGCAGGCTGAAACGCCCGTCGTGGTGCCAGCCGGCTTCGGGCGCGGTCATCTGGCCCAGGGCGCAGATGCGCGTGGCACCGGCCGCGCCCAGCCGTTCGGCCAGCGCATGCAGTTCCTGCGGCGCAGCGGCCAGGCCCACGGTCTGTAGCACCTCGCGCTGCGCGGCCAGCAGGGGCAGCGTGTCCGCCAGGCGGTCCACCGCCTGCACCTGCACCGTGCGGTTCAGCGCGCAGGGCAGCAAGGCGCTGGCCTGCTCAGCATAGGCCACGCACCAGGGGGCACCGGCGTCGCCCAGCAGTTCCACGCCGGCCCCGGCAAAACCTTGCAGCTCCTGGCCCTGGCGCCAGCCGGCCACGCTGGCGGATTCTTCCAGCGTGAGCGTGCGGCGCGCAAATTTATGCTGGAGTGCGGCCAGCTCACCGGCCAGCTGCTGCGCGAACTCGCGCGGCGTCACGCGGCCACCGCGCGCCACGTAATAGGTGTGCGGCGAATAACAACCCTGCTGCTCGTAGCGCACCACGTCCAGCGCCGCGGCGCGTGCCGTGGCCGGGGCATGGGCCACGTCCAGCGCGGCCGCCGAGACCAGGCCCACGCTGAGCTTGTGGCCGTGCGGCAGGAAACGCGTGCTCACCGGTACCTGCTGCCTGAGCGCTGTCAACGTGTCATTGCCGCCATAGGCCAGCACCGTGTCGGCTTCGGCAAACAGCGCGCGCTCGCTGGCCGTGTCGCCGCCCTTGAACCAGACGATGGCCAGCACCTCGGCCAGGCGCGGTTCCACCTCGGCCAGCAGGCGCGCGAACAAGGAAGCGAACAGCGGCTCGGCGCTGGCCACCTTGCCGATGGCCGGCGCCTTGACCAGCAGGCCGCAGACCAGGCTCCACAGCGGCAGGCCCGGCACGTTGCCGGCCCAGACGTGCACCAGCAGTTCGGGGCCGAGTGCGCGCGCCATGCCGCCCTTGGCCCGTGGCTGGAACTCGTCGAGCAGCTTGGGGTTGCTGAAGTCCTCGGCCACGAAACGCTGCAGTTGCGGCGCGCGGAAGGTCTTGAGGTAGGCGTTGAGGCCCAGGCGCACCATCTCGGCGTCGAAGCCGCTGATGCGTGGCAGCAGCAGCTCCAGTTCCAGTCGGTAAGGATCGGCGGGGTTGAGCAGGCGCTCGATGGCGCGGTCGATGGCGGCAATGATCTGCGTGACCGGCATGGGCTTGAGTTGCGTGCGCCCCTGGCTGCGCACATGCGCGGCCAGCGTGTGCAGCTGGGCTGGCGTGAGCTGCGGCACCAGCACATCGACCTGCTGTGCACCGGCGCCAAAGCCCAGCGTGTGCCACTGCACCTCGCTGGAGTTCAGGCCCGGCAGATAACCGGCGGTGACTTTCATGACTGTGCCGCCCGCAGGAATTCATCCACCGCCAGCGAGCAGCCCTTGGCCTGCGCGCCCTGGGCGCGGCCCAGCAGCAGGAAACCACCCTCCACTGCCACGCCCACGTCCTCGGTGAGGATGGTGGTGACGGAATTGAAGTTGCCCAGGTCCGTATGCGCCAGGATGCCTCGCTCACCCCGGGGCATCTCCTGCCCGGTGAGCGGGTCCAGCACGCGCGTGCGGATCCAGTGCGGACCGGATTTGACGGCCGGCAGCACGGCATTGCCCGCATCGTAGAACTGCGTACTGAGTTCCGTCATGCCGTACATATTGATGCAGGCGCTGCGCGGCACGCCGAAAGTCGATGCGAGCGCGTCGTAGAACGCGTCCATGTCCATCTCGCGCGACTGGCCCTTGAAACCACCGGTGTCGAGCAAGCGGCTGCCGGCCGGCAATTTGAATTGCAGGCCGCGCGCCTGCAGCGCATCCATCAGGTGCACGAAGCTGTAGCTCGCGCCCAGCAGCGCAAAAGGTTCGCCGCTGGCCTGCACCTGCGCCAGCGTGGCGCAGAGCGCGTCCACCTGCAGGCCTTCGGTGTCCAGGTAATAGCGGCTCTCGGGTGTACCGAAGTTGTGCAGGGCCAGCGCCAGGTAATGCGCCAGCGAGGAATTGGGCATCAGCTGTTCGCTCGGAAAAAGGAGGCCCATACGCACACGATCAGACCCGCCCATGAAACGCTGGCGGAAGTTCAAGGTCATCGACAGGTCGTAGACCTGCAGCTGCGGGTGGTAGTGCCGGCCCTTGACGTCGCCGCGCGTGGTGCCGCTGGTCATGAAAACGCGCTCACAGGCCTCGGGCGGCAGACAGCTCAGCGTCAGGTCCTTGAAGCCGTTGATGGGCACGGCCGGAATGTCGCACCAGCTTTTCACGGTACGCGGCGTGCGGCCGCGCTGCTGGCAGAACTTCTGGAAGGCGGTGTTGTGCTGGAACTGGTGGGCAAAGAGGCGCAGGGCCAGGGCGTTGAAGCTGTTTTCCCCCTCATCCGGGCGCGCGATGAACGCCAGCAGATCGGGAACGATGCCCGAAGCTGGTTGCGACGATGGGTGTACTGCTTCTGCCACGAAAACCTTTCCTGATGCGCCGGCGGCGCGTGCTCCGAAAGGTGTGGCGAGGCGGGGGCCTGGCTAACAGCTCTTCTTACGTCGGCATGATCCGAGTCAAGTTCACGGGTTCGGTTCGACCATCTCAGCCCTCCACTTGCGCGGACGACACCCCGGAGCAGGGATAATTCTATGCCAAGCGGCAAACCTGCCGCCTTGTTTTGGCGCATTTCTTGCAAGTTGATCCCTATATGAATGAAGCCTTGCGCATCGTGGTGGTGACCTCGGACCTGGGGGTGGGCGACCCCGGGGACGAAGACGCCCTGCAGCAGGCCGACCGTTCGCGCAGCCTGCGCATCGGCCTGCTCGAGAGCGGCTTCAACCTGGTCGCCTCGCTGCCGGCCGACGTCTTCCTCAACGAACGCCTCGCGCAGCTGCAACCCGATTTGGTGATCGTTGACGCCGAGAGCGACGCGCGCGACGCGCTGGAGCACGTGGTGATGGCCACGCGCGAGGCACCGCGCCCCATCGTCATGTTCACCAACGACCAGGACACCTCGCACGTGCGCGCCGCCGTGGCCGCGGGCGTGACGGCCTACATCGTGGCCGGCCTGTCGGCCGAGCGCATCCGCCCCATCCTGGACGTGGCCCTGGCGCGCTTCCAGCACGAGCAGGCCCTGCGCCAGGAACTGGCCGTCACACGCAACGAGCTCGACGAACTCAGCGCCGAGCTCAAGGACCGCAAGACCATCGACCGCGCCAAGGGCCTGCTCATGCAGCGCCAGGGCCTGAGCGAACAGCTGGCCTACGAGAAGCTGCGCAAGACCGCCATGGACAAGGGCATGAAACTGGCCGAGGTCGCGCAGCGCATGCTCGACGTGGCCGATCTGCTTTAGAGCAGCGCACAGCATCTCCTTTTGGTGCACTGCACCATTCCGGCGCATCACCCCCTTCAGCGCACGGACCTCGGTAACCCATTGATAGACATGGGTTTAAAGCTACTAAATCAGTAGCACCCCCAAAACCCCGAAGCTGGCACGCCCTTTGCGTAGCAGTTAACAAGACCACTCACGGTCAACCGGCAGCCCGTCCAACGGCGGATGTGGCCACCGGTACGGACAAAGGCGTCCCCACGGAGCATGGCCGCGTCATCCAGACGCGCCGGCTCGGTGAGGACGCCTTTCTTGTTTTCTTCATCGCCACAAGGAGCTTTCATGCCTGATCTTCTGAACGCCAAACTCAGCCGCCGCGCCGTGCTGCAGACCGCCGCCGTCGGCGCCGTCGGCATCGACCCCGCCCTGCGCGCTGCCGTCTACGCCGCCGGCTCGGATGCACCCGAGAAGAAGGAAGTGAAGATCGGCTTCATCCCGCTGACCGACTGCGCCAGCGTGGTCATGGCCTCGGTGCTGGGCATCGACCAGAAGTACGGCGTGAAGATCATCCCCAGCAAGGAAGCCAGCTGGGCCGGTGTGCGCGACAAGCTGGTCAACGGCGAACTGGACATGGCCCACGTGCTCTACGGCCTGATCTACGGCGTGCACCTGGGTGTCTCCGGTCCCAAGAAGGACATGGCCATCCTGATGAGCCTGAACAACAACGGCCAGGCCATCACCCTGTCCAAGAAGCTGGCCGACAAGGGCGCGGTGGACGCCGCCAGCCTGGCCAAGCTGATGGCCACGGACAAGCGCGAATACACCTTTGCCCAGACCTTCCCCACCGGCACCCACGCCATGTGGCTGTACTACTGGCTGGCCTCGGCCGGCATCAACCCCATGAAGGACGCCAAGGTCATCACCGTGCCGCCGCCCCAGATGGTGGCGAACATGCGCGTGGGCAATATGGACGGCTACTGCGTGGGCGAGCCCTGGGGCCACCGCGCCATCATCGACGGCATCGGCGTCACCGCGGTCACCACGCAGGACATCTGGAAGGACCACCCCGAGAAGGCGCTGGGCACCACCGGCGAGTTCGTCAAGAAGTACCCGAACACCGCGCGCGCCGTGACGGCCGCCATCATCGAGGCCGGCCAGTGGATCGACGCGAGCCTGTCCAACAAGATGAAGATGGCCGAGACCGTGGCCGACAAGAGCTACGTCAACACCAGCGTGGACGCGATCAACCAGCGCATCCTGGGCCGTTACCAGAACGGCATGGGCAAGACCTGGGACGACCCCAACCACATGAAGTTCTACAACGACGGCAAGGCGAGCTTCCCCTACCTCTCCGACGGCATGTGGTTCCTGACCCAGCACAAGCGCTGGGGTCTGCTGAAAGAGCACCCGGACTACCTGGCCGTGGCCAAGCAGATCAACCAGATCGACATCTACAAGCAGGCCGCCACCGCCGCCAAGGCCTCCGTGCCCAAGGACGTGATGCGCACCAGCAAGATGATCGACGGTGTGGTCTGGGACGGCAAGGACCCGAAGAAGTACGCCGACAGTTTCAAGATCAAAGCCTGAAACCTTGCGGGACAGACCAGGCCGCAGGCTTGCTCTGTCCTCAACTGAATAGGAAAGAGGAACCCATCATGGTCAGCGCCGTGTTTCATACCCCCCTGGAACGGGCGACCCCCGTTCCCCTCCCGCCCACCGGCGGGAAAAAGGCAACGACCCCGGCAGCCCCCGCCGTGGAGGCCGTCAAGACGCCGGGCTACGACTGGCGCGGCCTGTGGCTGCGCGTGATCCCGCCGGTGCTGGGCCTGGCCCTGCTGGTGGGCATCTGGGCGCTGGTGACCATCACCAGCAACAGCAGCATCCCCAGCCCGGCCGACACCTTCAAGCAGGCGCTCATCATCTTCAGCGACCCGTTCTACCGCAAGGGCCCGAACGACCAGGGCGTGGGCTGGAACGTGCTGATGTCGCTCGAACGTGTGGCGCTGGGCTTCGGCCTGGCGGCGGCGGTGGGCATCCCGGCCGGTTTCATGATCGGGCGCTTCACCTTCCTGAGCCGCATGTTCAACCCGCTGATCAGCCTGCTGCGCCCGGTCTCGCCGCTGGCCTGGCTGCCCATCGGCCTGCTGGTCTTCAAGGGCGCCAACCCGGCGGCCATCTGGACCATCTTCATCTGCTCCATCTGGCCCATGATCATCAACACCGCGGTGGGCGTGCAGCGCGTGCCGCAGGACTACATGAACGTGGCGCGCGTGCTGCAGCTCTCGGAATGGAAGATCGTCACCAAGATCCTCTTCCCAGCCGTGTTGCCCTACATGCTGACCGGCGTGCGCCTGGCCGTGGGTACGGCCTGGCTGGTGATCGTCGCGGCCGAGATGCTGACCGGCGGCGTGGGCATCGGCTTCTGGGTCTGGGACGAGTGGAACAACCTCAACGTCAAGAACATCATCATCGCCATCTTCGTGATCGGCATCGTCGGCCTGGTGCTCGAATTTGCGCTGATCAAGCTGGCCACCGCCTTCACCTTCGAAGAAGTGAAAAACTGAGGAGTCCGTCATGAACGAATCACTGAGCACCAAGTACATCGAGGTCCAGGGCGTCGAGCAGACCTTCAAGACCGCCAAGGGCTCCTTCCCTGCGCTGCGCGACATCAACCTCACGGTCGCCAAGGGCGAGTTCGTGGCGCTGATCGGCCACTCGGGCTGCGGCAAGTCCACCCTGCTCAACCTGATCGCCGGCCTGACCACGCCCACCAACGGCACATTGCTGTGCGCCAACCGCGAGATCGCCGGCCCCGGCCCCGAGCGCGCGGTGGTGTTCCAGAACCATTCGCTGCTGCCCTGGCTGACCTGCTACGAGAACGTCTACCTCGCCGTGGAACGCGTCTTCGGCGCCGGCAGCAAGAGCACGGGCGCAGCCGCCGAGAACAAGGCCCAGCTCAAGGCCCGCACCGAGGCCGCCCTGGCCCTGGTGGGCCTGACGCCCGCGGCACAAAAGCGCCCCGGCGAAATCTCGGGCGGCATGAAACAGCGCGTGGGCATCGCCCGCGCCCTGTCCATGGAACCCCAGGTGCTGCTGATGGACGAACCCTTCGGCGCCCTGGACGCACTCACCCGCGCCAAGCTGCAGGACGAGCTGCTGGAGATCGTGGCGCGCACCAAAAGCACCGTGGTGATGGTCACGCACGACGTGGACGAGGCCGTGCTGCTGAGCGACAAGATCGTGATGATGACCAACGGCCCGGCCGCCACCATTGGCGAAGTGCTGGCGGTGGACCTGCCGCGTCCGCGCAAACGTGTGGAGCTGGCCGAAGACCCGCGTTACATCAACTGCCGCAAGGCCGTGATCGACTTCCTCTACACGCGCCAGGCGCACGTGGAAAAAGCAGCTTGAATTAAGTACACCCCCGTGCCGCGCCTGAGCGCGGCCCCCACCCTCAAGGGGGCGACACCAGCGGCCCGGCGAAGCCGGTTCCGCGGTGTCCCCGCGCTGAAAACCGGGCACTGCGGCTATCGGCATGACCGCCCCAAGTCCGGGCGCAGATATTGCTTGCATTGAGATGAACAGGCCAATGCCGGCCTGAAATCCCGCATTCGGTGCAAAGGCGCACCGGATCGTTCCAGACGAAGGCGTCCACATGTGCGCAGCCCTGCTGCCATGCACGTGTCGACGCCTTTTTTGTTGGCCCACGGACAAGCACGATGAACAGCTTTCGCAATTTCCTCCAGGCCGGCCACAGCCCCACGCTGCTGGCCTCCTTCGTGTACTTCACCTACTGCTGCGGCGTCTGGGTGACCAACGGCGCCATGGCGCCTTTCATCAAGGAATCGCTGCAGCTCAGCCCCGCGCAGATCGGGCTGATGCTCTCCATCCCGATCTTTGCCGGCGCGCTCATGCGTTTTCCGCTGGGCATCCTGGCGCAGTACATCGGCCGCAAGAACGCCACCCTGGTGGAAATGGGCGGCATCGCCATCGCCCTGCTCTACGGCTACTTCTTCGTCGAGTCCTTCAACGACCTGCTGGCCATGGGCGTGCTGCTGGGCATTGCGGGTGCGAGCTTCGGCGTGGCGCTCTCGCTGGGCTCGGGCTCCTTCCCCGCGCGCTACAAGGGCCTGGCCATGGGCCTGGTGGGCGCGGGCAACGTGGGCACCTCCATCTCGGCCCTGCTGGCGCCGCAGCTGGCCCAGGCCTACGGCTGGAAGGCCGTCTACGGCCTGGCCGCCATCGGCCTGCTGCTGCCGGTGCTGGTGATGGTCTTCATCGCGCGCGAGCCCGACGACGTGGACAAACACGCCAGCTTCCGCGACCACATCGCCTGCCTCTTCGAGAAAGACGGCTGGGCCTTCAGCATCATCTACGCCATCACCTTCGGCGGTTTCATCGGCCTGACCACTTTCCTGCCGAGTTATTACTACGACCAGTTCGGCGTGAGCAAGGTGCAGGCCGGCCAGTTGACCATGCTGGCCGCCTTCATGGGCGCGGCGCTGCGCATCTTCGGCGGCTGGATCTCCGACCACTGGGGCGGCATCAACACGCTGACCGCCGTGCTCGTCATCGTCACCATCTCCCTGCTGCTGTGCGGGCTGGCCGGCGGCTCGCTGGTGCTCACCACCCTGCTCATGATGTTGTGCTTCGCCGCCCTGGGCGCGGGCAACGGCGCGCTGTTCCAGCTGGTTCCCCTGCGCTGGCCGCTGAGCACCGCCGTGGCCGGCTCCATGATCGGCGAGATCGGCGCCCTGGGCGGCGGCCTGGTGCCCAACGCCATGGGCCTGTCCAAGCAATACACCGGCACCTATTTCTGGGGGTTCGCCCTCTTCGCCATGCTCTCGCTCCTGGTGCTGGGCATGACACGCGTGATGCAGCTCCGCTGGACCCGCACCTGGGCTGAGAGGGGAGGCCGCGCGCGCAGCGCGTGACCGCAGCCTGGGACTCAGTCCCTGGCGTGGTCCAGCACGGCCTCGGCCTGTGACGCCGACGGCACCCCTTCGGCCAGCACGTACTCGCCGAGAAAATCCAGGAAACGCCGCACCGCCGGCACCATGCCGCGCCGCGAGGGGTACACCGCGTGGAAGACGCCGGGCGGTGGCGCCCAGCCCGACAGCACATGCACGAGGCGGCCGTCGTCCAGTTCGGCGCGGCACATGTAATCGGGCAGGAAACTCATGCCCACACCTTGCAGCACGGCAAACTTGAGCGTGAGCAGATCGTCGGCCAGCAGGCGCGGGGTGTGGATCAGCGTGTAAGTCTGTCCGCCCGGCCCCTGCAGGACCATGCTCGCCTTGCCGTCGATACCGGACATGGCGACTGTGTCCATGCTCTGCAGATCCTCGGGCGTGGTCGGCTGCCCCAGACGCTTGAGCAAGGCCGGGCTGGCCGCCAGCACGGTGCGCGTCAAGCCCAGATGCTTGACCACCAGGCTGCGGCTGTCCTCCAGGCTCACGCGCACACGCAGCGCCACGTCAAAACCCTCTTCGACCAGATCCACCACGCGGTTGCTGACGCGCATGTCCACGCGCACCTGCGGGTAGCGCGCCAGGAAGGCCGGCAGGATGGGGCCCACCGTGGTCTGCGCCAGTGTCACCGGGCAGGCCACGCGCACCGTGCCGCCCGGCTCGGTCTGCACCTGCTCCACCGCCTCGGTGGCCGCTTCGGCCGCATCGCGCATGGCCAGGCAGTGGCGCAGGTAGTGCTCGCCCACGTCGGTCAGCGAAAGCTTGCGCGTGGTCCTGTGCAGCAGGCGCACGCCCAGGCGCCCTTCGAGTTCGGCCACCCGGCGCGAGAGCTTGGATTTGGGGATGCCCAGGTGCCGGCTGGCCGCGGCAAAACCGCCGCGTTCGGCCACCTCGGCGAAATACAGCATGTCGTTGAGATCCTGCATCTGGGCCCTCTATTGTCCTATTTTCAGGACAATATAACGCGATTTAGCCATCTAGTCATTCATTGGTCTCATCCTCAGAATAACAACATCGATAACCCACTTGATGAGGACCCCCATGAAAGTTCTGCACATCGACTCCAGCATCCTGAGCGACAACTCCGTTTCGCGCCAGCTGACCCGCACCATCGTGGCCGAATGGCAAGCCCAGCACCCGGGCACCACGGTGGACTACCTGGACCTGGCCGCCGAGGCCCCCAGCCACCTGAGCGCCGAATCCCTGGGTTTCCGCCTGCCGGCCACCGCCACCCTGACGGACGCACAACGCCGTGAAAACGCCGTGTCCGAAGCGCTGGTGAGCCAGTTCCTGGCCGCCGATGTCATCGTGGTGGGCGCACCGCTGTACAACTTCAGCATCCCCAGCCAGCTCAAGGCCTGGATCGACCGCGTCGCCCAGGTGGGCCGCACCTTCAAGTACACCGAGACCGGCCCCGTGGGCCTGGCCGGCGGCAAGACGGTGATCGTGGCCTCCACCCGCGGCGGCGTGTACTCCACCAGCGAAGGTGGCCGCGCCATGGAACACCAGGAAAGCTATCTGCAGACGGTGTTCGGCTTCTTCGGCATCACCGACGTGCGCTTCGTGCGCGCCGAAGGCGTGGCCATGGGCGATGCCAAGAAGGCCGCAGCCCTGGACAGCGCCACCCTGCAACTCAAGGCCGCCACCCGCAAGGCCGCCAACCAGGACCAGGCAGCCATCGCGGCCTGATGAACGTCAGCGTTAAAAAGCCGGCCCTCCGTTAAGGAGGGCCGGCTTTTTTATGGGCGCAGTGGGCTGCTGACAGCCTTTGCTGGATCAGCGTGGGCTGGGTTGTTCAATGGAAAACACGCTCGCCCCAAAAGAAAAAGGCCTAGGCCAACGATAGCCAAAGAGCCAAGCAAAAAAGCCGCGGTCGACACCCAGAAGAAAACAGGGTGGCCAGCCTGTGCCACGGTCAGGGTTGATCGCGACAGCGCCAGTACCTCTCCGGTGCTGATGCCTTCGAGGGTCAGCCCAAAAATGGCACACCCAAGAGACAGAAACAGGCCTCCGCTAGGGAAAAGCGTCCAACGGCTCTTCATCCTCAAGCCCAGAGCCAGAAGCAGTGCGGGTGGCATGGTGATCAAAATGCCGAGCAGTCCGTACTCGACCAAGAATCTGCCCACCGTTGCAAGAGTGAAACCCGACATGCTGTTTAACGTACTAGTTCGGAGGGTGTCGCGTGGAACGGCGAGTTGGATTGCTATATTGCCTCAGCGACAGGACCCCAATGACGAGTGACGCAGAGGCAATGAGAAAGGGGAATACAGCGGCACCTTGGTTTCCGAAGGCAGCACATGCAGGAACAAGCACCAGCGCGAGCTTTGAACCAAAGAACTCGCAGTCGGTGGCGGTGAAGACCCTGAAAGCCAGCCAATAGAAGAGAACAGCAACGGCGACGAAAAGGAAGACAGGGACTACTCGCCTCTCCTGAAGCCGCTGTTTTTTGAGATTACTTGTTCTCTTGTCCATTAGTCGAGGTGAGGTGGCACTAATGAAAGCTGACGTTTGAAATGAGCGAGAACCGCTGGCATCCCACTCTCGGTTGAGATGAATTAGACGGAATTCCCACGACCTCTTCCATTCCTCTTTGATGAGTCGCCGTCCCGCGACCACCCCCAAACGATTAACAAACCAAGAGAGACCATAAGACCACAGCTGGTCAGGCGATAGAAAAAGCCAAGTGCCGAGGGCTCGCCACTGACAACGCCGTACCCAATGTAGCGCTTGAAATTGAGGTACGGTTGCGGAACATCTGGATAGATGGCAACCAAGTAAAGCGGAACAACAAAGAAGGTCAAGGCGAAGCAAACCAGCATCCACGCTCTGAAGAATCGGAATATCCAGAGGAAGACCTTCATGCCATCTGACTCGATACAAACAGCAAAACTGCCATATGAACAAGGTTCAAGTCCATCAAGTCGTTCTCCCCTTATTTGTTGTAAGCGCCTGATTTATATCAGCCTTCCCACAGAAAGGTAAGTGCCACAGTCTCGCCGCCCCTACTTCGGCAAAAACAGCAACCAGTAGATCAACAGCACATTAAACAGAGCACTAACCCCGAACAACAGTTTCCACACAAAGGTCGGGTCCCGCTGCAACAGCGGCGAGGCCGGCGGCGCCGTCAACGGCCGAGAAGCCCCGCGCTCCAGCGCCAGCAGAAACTCCTCCGCCGTCTCGAAGCGTTGGCGCTTGTCGCGGGCCACGGCCTTGAGCACCACGTGGTCCAGCCAGATGGGCACCTCGGGGTTGTGGCGGCTCGGTGGCGTCGGGTCGCGGTAATAACGGCCGCTCTGGTAGGGCAGCACCTCGCCGTAGGGCAGCTTGCCCTCGGCCAGCAGTTGGTAGAAGGTGACACCCAGGGCGAAGAGGTCGCTCATGGCGTCGGGGTCCTCGGGCGGCACATTGGTGTCGATGCCGCCGGCGCGCACGGTAAAGCCCCATTGCTCGGGGTTGATATAGCTGGGCGTGCCCGCGTGCAGACGGCGCATGGCCTCGGGCTCGCGCCCGCTCAGGGCCACGCCCAGGTCCAGCAGGCGCAGCACGCCGTCTTCGCCCTGGTGCAGGTTGGCGGGTTTGATGTCGCGGTGCACCACGCTCTGGCGGTGCAGGCGGCCCAGGGCCTTGAGCACCTGGGTGGCCAGGGCCACGGCCTGGGCCGGGCTGAAGCGCTGCTGGCGGGCCAGCATCTGCTGCAGGGTCTCGCCGGCATGCCAGTCGTAGAGCAGGTAGAAAGCCGTCTGCCCCTTGCCGGCGGGCGGCTTCTCGTGCAGGCGCACCAGGTGCTCGGCCGCGCGTGAGGTCTGCATGCATTGCGCCAGCCAGGCCTCGTGGGCCAGCATGGCGCATTCCTCGGGGTCGTGGGCGCGCGAGGGATGCAGGGTCTTGAGGGCGTAGTCGGTCTGGGTGTGGGTGTCCCGCACTTTGTAGATCAGGTTGATGCCGTTGTCGGCGGCCACCTCTTCCACACGCAGGCCGTCGATCAGTTCGCCCGGTTTCAGGCGCACCGGCACCGGCAGGGCCTGGGCGCTGCGGCTCACGTCCTGCAGCGTGGCGTCCAGCAGGCCCAGCACACGCACCACCAGGGCGGTGGCGTTGTCGTTGCTGCCGGCCTTGATGGCGGCCTGCACCAGGCTTTCGCTGATGAGCTGCGCGTTGGCCAGTTCGGCCATTTCCGCGAGCAGGCGCAGACGCAGCGAGCCGTGCACGCCGTCGCTCAGCAGGATGAAGACGTCGCCCACCTGCAGGTCGCCCTGGATGTAGTCCACCACCAGGCGGTCTTCCGCGCCCACCACGCGCATGAGCTGGTGGCGGAAATCGGGGTGGGGCATGACGTGGTCCACCGTGAGCTGGGTCACCTGCCCCTCGCGCAGCAGGTAGGCCCGCGTGTCGCCCACATGGGCCAGGGTGTAGGAGTGCCCGCGCAGCACCAGGGCGGTGAGCGTGGTCATGCCGGTGGCGGGCGCACGCCGGCGGTTGGTGGCGGCCAGCCAGGTGTTCTGCGCGGCGATCAGGCGGTCCAGCGCCACGGTGGTATCCCAGGTTTGGGGCGTGCTGTAGTAATCACGCACCAATGTGGCCACCGTGGTCTGGGCCGCCTCCTGGCCCAGGCCGCCGGCGCTCACGCCGTCGGCAATGGCGGCGATCACCCCCATGTCCTCGCGCCCGTCCTCGGGCAGCATGGCGCCGGCGAAGTCCTCGTTGACGGCCTTGGCACCTGCAAGCGAGGTGTAGCCGATGTCCATTTCAAAGCTCATGCTGACCGTTCCGCAAGATTGATGCCGGTGTTGGTGCATTTTGAAGGCGCCTGCCGGCCAGGCAGTCTCCTTTCTTTTGTTGCCCCGCACAAAACTGGCACGACCCTTGCATCGCTTCAGGCGTACCCGGCCAAAGCTGGCCCCCATTCACTCATCCGGTGCAACGGCGCAGCGGATGATCTCAGGACGAAGGCGTCCCCACGTGCGCTGCACCAAGCAGGCACCGTGTGGACGCCTTTTTTGTTTCTTGCTTGACTTGGATCGACGGAGCTTGTGATGAAAAAACTCAAACTGGTGATGATCGGCAACGGCATGGCCGGCGTGCGCTCGCTCGAAGAGCTGCTGAAGATTGCGCCCGAGCTGTACGAGATCACGGTCTTCGGCGCCGAACCCCACCCCAACTACAACCGCATCCTGCTCTCGCCGGTGCTGGCCGGCGAACAGAAGCTGGAAGACATCGTCCTCAACGACTGGGCCTGGTACCAGGACAACGGCATCACCCTGCACGCCGGCTGGACCGTGACCGAGGTGGACCGCGTCAAGCGCGTGGTGCACGCGAAAAATGCCAAGAGCGAGACGATCAGCGCCGAATACGACCGCCTGATCCTGGCCACCGGCTCCAACCCCTTCATCCTGCCCGTGCCGGGCAAGGACCTCAAAGGCGTGCTGGCCTACCGCGACATCGCCGACACCGAGGCCATGATCGCGGCCGCCGCCAAATACAAGCACGCCGTGGTCATCGGCGGCGGCCTGCTGGGCCTGGAAGCAGCCAACGGCCTGATGAAACGCGGCATGACGGTCAGCGTGGTGCACGTGATGCCCTGGCTGATGGAACGCCAGCTCGACGATGTGGCCGGCAAGATGCTGCAGAAGTCGCTGGAAGACCGCGGCATGCAGTTTCTGATCGGCGCGCAGACGCAGGAGCTGGTGGGCGGCGAAGACGGCCGCGTCAAGAGCGTGAAGTTCAAGGATGGCACGGAAGTGCCGGCCGACCTGGTGGTGATGGCCGTGGGCATCCGCCCCAACACGGCGCTGGCCGAGAGCATGAAGCTGCACGTGAACCGCGGCATCGTGGTCAGCGACACACTGCAGACCACCACCGACGCGCGCATCTACGCCGTGGGTGAATGCGCCGCGCACCGCGGCATTGCCTACGGCCTGGTCGCGCCCCTGTTCGAGCAGGGCAAGGTGCTGGCCAACCACCTGGCGCAGTTCGGCATCGGCCGTTACACCGGCTCGCTCACCTCCACCAAGCTCAAGGTCACGGGCATCGACCTGTTCAGCGCCGGCGACTTCATGGGCGGCGAGAACACCGAAGAGATCGTGATGAGCGACCCGGCCGGCGGCGTCTACAAGAAGCTGGTCATCCGGGACGACAAGCTGGTGGGCGCCTGCCTCTACGGCGACACGGTGGACGGCAGCTGGTACTTCAAACTGCTGCGCGACGGCCGCAGCGTGGGCGACATCCGCGACCGCCTGATGTTCGGCGAATCGAATATCGGTGACGCTGGCCACGAAGGCCACAGCAAGGCCGCCGCCATGGCCGACAGTGACGAGGTCTGCGGCTGCAACGGCGTGACCAAGGGCACGATCTGCAAGGCCATCAAGGAAAAAGGCCTGTTCACGCTGGACGAGGTGCGCAAGCACACCAAGGCCAGCGCCTCCTGCGGCTCCTGCACGGGCCTGGTGGAACAGATCCTGATGTTCACCGCCGGCGGCGACTACTCGGCCACGCCCAAGACCAAGGCCATGTGCGGCTGCACCGAACACGGCCACCAGGCAGTGCGCGAGGCCATCGTGGCGAGCAAGCTGCTGACCATCGGTGATGTCTTCAAGACCCTGAACTGGAAGACCCCCAACGGCTGCGCCAGCTGCCGCCCGGCCGTCAATTACTACCTGATCTCCAGCTGGCCCAAGGAGGCCAAGGACGATCCGCAGAGCCGTTACATCAACGAACGCAGCCACGCCAACATCCAGAAGGACGGCACCTACAGCGTGATCCCGCGCATGTGGGGCGGCGAGACCACAGCGGATGAACTGCGCCGCATCGCCAACGCGGTGGACAAGTACAAGATCCCCACCGTCAAGGTCACGGGCGGCCAGCGCATCGACCTGCTGGGCGTCAAGAAGGAAGACCTGCAGGCGGTGTGGAACGACATCGGCATGCCCAGCGGCCACGCCTACGCCAAGGCCCTGCGCACGGTGAAGACCTGCGTGGGCAGCGAATGGTGCCGCATGGGCACGCAGGACAGCACGCAGATGGGCAAGGACCTGGAGCGCGCCATGTGGCGCATGTACGCCCCGCACAAGGTCAAGTTCGCCGTCAGCGGCTGCCCGCGCAACTGCGCCGAGGCCGGCATCAAGGACGTGGGCATCATCGGCGTCGATTCGGGCTGGGAAATGCACATCGCCGGCAACGGCGGCATCAAGACCGAGGTGGCGCATTTCTTCACCAAGCTCAAGACGGCGGAAGAGGTGCTGGAGTACACCGGCGCCTTCATGCAGCTCTACCGCGAAGAGGGCTGGTACCTGGAGCGCACCGTGCACTACGTGAACCGCGTGGGCCTGGACTACGTGAAGAAGAAGATCCTCGATGACCACGAAGGCCGCAAGGCCCTGTGGGAGCGCCTGCAGTTCGCGCTGGACGGCGAGCCCGATCCCTGGTTCGAGGGCGAGAAGGCCCGCGTCGACACGCGCCAGTTCATCCCGATCAAGGTCGAAGGAGTCACGGCATGAAACGCCGCGACCTGCTCGTCCTCAGCGGCGCCGCCGGCCTGGGTCTGGGCGCACAGGCCCAGGTGCTGGACGTGAACGACGCCATCAACAAGGCCGGTCGCCAGCGCATGCTCTCGCAGCGCATGGCCAAGGCCTGGCTGGCCATGGTGCACAAGACAGAAAGCAACTCGGCCCAGCAGATCCTGGACCGCTCCATGGCCCTGTTCGACCGCCAGCTGGTCGAGCTCAAGGCCTACGCGCCCAACGCCGAACTGCGCAAGACCTATGCGGATCTCGAAGGCGCGTGGAGCGAGTACAAGGGCGCGCTGGTGGGCAGCCACCCCACACGCGACGGTGCCGGCGGCCTGCTCAACACCGACGCGCGCGTACTGGCCCTGGCCCACCAGGGAACGGTGCAGTACGAGGCCGTCACCAGCAAGCCCGTGGGCAAACTCGTCAACGTCGCAGGCCGCCAGCGCATGCTCTCGCAGCGCATGGCCAAGTACTTCTATGCCGCGGCCCTGAAGGTGGAACCCGCGCAGGCCCAGGCCGAAATCACCAAGGCGCGCACCGAATTTCTCTCGGCCATGGAGCTGCTGCGCAACGCGCCCGAAGCCACCAACCCCATCAAGGACCAGCTGGCCCTGGCCGACAACCAGTGGCTGTTCTTCGACCTGGCCCTGAAAGAGATCAACAGCGCCGGCCCGAAGGCCCTGTCCGACATGTTCGTGACCAGCGAGAACCTGCTGAGTGTCATGGACCGCATCACCGGCCTCTACGCCGGCCTGAAAGCCTGAAGGAGTACAGAAATGAGTGAATGGAAACCCATCTGCCGCGTCGATGACATCCCCGTGCTGGGCTCGCGCCGTGTGAACCGCCAGCAGGGCATGGCCGTGGCCGTGTTCCGCAACGACCAGGACCAGGTCTTTGCCCTGCTCGACCGCTGCCCGCACAAGGGCGGCCCGCTCTCGCAAGGCATCGTCTTCGGCACCAACGTGGCCTGCCCGCTACACAACTGGACCATCGGCCTGGACACGGGCTGCGCCCGCGCGCCCGATGAAGGCAGCACGCCGCGTTTCGCCGTGAAGGTGGAAGACGGCGTGGTGCACCTGGACGGCCAGGAACTCAGCACCCTGGCGCTGGACATCCAGCCGCCGGTGGCCGGGCCCTGCACACGCAAGACCGCTTCCTGCGCCTAACCACGAACGAGGACCCGGCATGCACAAGGAGACCCGCTCGACTTGCCCATACTGTGGGGTGGGCTGCGGCGTCATCATCGAATCCAGGGGCGAGCAGATCGTCGGGGTCAAGGGCGACCCCACGCACCCAGCCAACTTCGGCCGCCTGTGCTCCAAGGGTTCCACCCTGCATCTGACCGCCACGCCCGAGGTGATCGCGCAGACGCGGCTGCTGCAACCCATGCAGCGCCTGCAGCGCGGCGCGGCACCTCAGCCCCTGGGCTGGGACGCCGCGCTGGACCTGGCCGCCACGCGTTTTGCCGACACCATCCGCACGCACGGCCCCGACGCCGTGGGTTTCTATGTGAGCGGGCAGCTGCTGACCGAGGACTACTACGTCTTCAACAAGCTGGCCAAGGGGCTGATCGGCACCAACAACATCGACACCAACTCGCGCCTGTGCATGAGCAGCGCCGTGGCCGGCTACAAGCAGACCCTGGGGGCCGATGCGCCGCCGGCCTGCTACGAGGACGTGGACCACGCCGACTGCCTCTTCATCGCCGGCTCCAACGCGGCCTGGGCCCACCCCATCCTGTTCCGCCGCATCGAGGAAGCGAAAAAGAATCGCCCTGGCCTGAAGATCGTGGTGGTGGACCCGCGCCGCACCGACACCGCCGGCACGGCCGATCTGTTCGTGCAGATCCAGCCCGGCACCGACGTGGCCCTCTTCAACGGCATGCTGCACCTGATGCTGTGGGAAGGCTGGACCGACAGCAACTACATCAGCACCCGCACGCGCGGCTTCGATGAGCTCAAGGCCACGGTGCGCGACTACACGCCCGACATGGTGACGCAGACCTGCGGCATCGCCAAGGACACGCTGTACGAAGCGGCGCGCCTGTTCGCCACCTCCCAGGCCACGCTCAGCCTCTATTGCCAGGGCCTCAACCAATCCAGCAGCGGCACGGCCAAGAACGCGGCCCTGATCAACCTGCACCTGGCCACGGGCCAGATCGGCAAACCCGGTGCCGGCCCCTTCTCGCTGACGGGCCAGCCCAATGCCATGGGCGGGCGCGAGGTCGGTGGCCTGGCCAATCTGCTGAGTGCGCACCGTGACCTGACCAACCCGCAGCACCGTGCCGAAGTGGCCGCGCTCTGGGGCATCCCCGCCGTGCCCGAGAAGCCGGGCAAAACCGCGGTCGAGATGTTCCAGGCCGCCGCCGATGGCGAGATCAAGGCACTGTGGATAGCGTGCACCAACCCCGCGCAAAGCATGCCCGACCTGGCCACCGTGCGCCGCGCGCTGGAGCGCGCCGAGTTCGTGGTGGTGCAGGAAGCCTTTGCCACCCCGACCACCTGCGACTACGCCGACCTGCTGCTGCCCGCCAGCACCTGGGGCGAGAAGGACGGCACCGTCACCAACAGCGAACGCCGCATCACGCGCGTGCGCCCCGCCGTGCCTGCACCCGGCGCAGCGCGACACGACTGGCAGATCGCCGTGGACTTCGCGCGCCGGCTCGAAGCGCTGGGCATCGGCCCGCGCACCGGGCTGTTCGCTTACGACAGCCCCGAAGCGGTCTGGAACGAACACCGTGAGTCCACCCGTGGCCGTGACCTGGACATCACGGGCATGAGCTACGGTCAGCTCGAAGAAAAACCCCAGCAATGGCCCCTGCCTGAAGGCGCCACAACGGGCAAGTCCCGCCTCTACGAAGACGGCATCTTCCCCACCGAGGACGGCCGTGCGCGTTTTGCCAACACGCTCTACAAACCCGTGGCCGAGCCGCGCGAGTCACGCTTTCCCTTTGCGCTCACCACCGGCCGCCTGCGCGACCAGTGGCACGGCATGAGCCGCACCGGCACCCTGGGCCGTCTCTTCGGCCACGTGGCCGAGCCCTGCGTGCAGATGAGCCCCGGCGACATGAGCCGCCGCGGCTTGGTCGAGGGCGAACTGGTGCACGTCACCAGCAAACGCGGCTCCATCCTGGTGCCGCTGCAGGCCAGCGAGGAACTGGCCAGCGGCCAGGCTTTCATGGCCATGCACTGGGGTGCGGAATACCTCAGCGGCATGAGCAGCGCCGGCCAGCCCCTGGCCGGCGTCAACGCGCTGACCACCTCGGCCTTCTGCCCCAGCTCCAAACAACCCGAACTCAAGCACGCGGCCGTCAAGATCCTCAAGGCCGAACTGCCCTGGACCCTGCTGGCCATGGCCTGGTTGCCGGCCGAGCGCGCGCTGAGCACACGCGAGGCGCTGCGCCGCCTGATGGTGCGTTTTCCTTTTGCCAGCTGCGTGCCTTTTGGCAATGCCGCGCCGCTGGACGGCAGCGGTGGCGCGCAGCGCACTGGTGTGCTGCTCCGCGCTGCTGCGCACGAAGCCGTGCCCGACGATCTGCTGGCCGAGATCGAAGCCCTGCTGGGCCTGAACGAGGCCGGCACGCTGCGCTACGCCGACCGCAAGCGCGGCCAGCACCGCGCCGCGCGTCTGCAGCGCGAGGGCGAGCAGACCACGCTGCAGGCCGTGCTGCTGGCCGGCGACACGCGCGCCGAGGCCTGGATACGTTCCCTGCTGCAGCAGGAACTGCCGGCCCAGAGCTACGGCCGCCTGCTGCTGCTGCCCGGTGCCCAGGCCCCGGTGGCCGTGCCCGCGCGCAGCCGCCAGGTCTGCACCTGCTTCAACGTCGGCGAAAGCGCCATCGAGTCCACGCTGGCGTTATGCAGCGGCAGCGAGAGCGAGCGCCTGGCCTCCCTACAGCAGACCCTGAAATGCGGTACCAACTGCGGCTCCTGCGTGCCCGAGCTGCAGCGCCTGGTGCGCCGCGTCGTGCCGCTCAAGCAGGCGGCCTGAAACTTGCAAGGCCAGGACATGCACACGAACACCCTGCCCCTCACCGGTTCCTGCACGCTCGTAGGTGCCGGCCCCGGCGACCCCGAGCTCCTCACGCTCAAGGCGCTGAAAGCCATCCAGCGCGCCACCGTGCTGCTGGTCGACGACCTGGTCAACGAAGCGATCGTGGCGCATGCCGCGCCCACCGCGCGCATCGTGCACGTGGGCAAACGCGGGGGCTGCACCTCCACACCGCAATCCTTCATCGAGAAACTCATGATCACCGCCGTGCAGGAAGGCGAGCACGTGGTGCGCCTCAAGGGCGGCGACCCCTTCATCTTCGGCCGCGGCGGCGAAGAAGTGGAACACCTTCAGGAAGCCGGCATCCGCGTGGACGTGGTCAACGGCATCACCTCGGGCCTGGCCGCCGTCACCAGCCTGGGCGTGCCGCTGACCCACCGCGAGCATGCGCAGGGCGTGATCTTCCTCACCGGCCACGCCAAACCCGGCGGCAGCGGCCCGGACTGGGCGGCCATCGCCGCCACCGCGCACGCCGCCCGCCTCACGCTGGTGATCTACATGGGCGTGAGCGGTGCGTTGCAGATCGAACAGGGCCTGCTGTGCGGCCTGCCCGGCCACACACCCGTGGCGCTGGTGCAGCACGCCTCCTTGCCCACGCAGCGTCATGCGCTCACCACACTGGACCAGTTGCACGCCACGCTGGTGCGTGAAGAACTCGGCAGCCCCTGCGTCATCGTCGTGGGTGACGTGCTGCAGGGCGTCTTGCAGCTGCAGCAGACTGGCCCAAGGCTTGCTTGGGGTACTTGAACGGGGCCATCGGGTCCCGCCCTGCAGGCCCCCGACATGAACCACAAGCCCACTACCGCTGTCACACCCCTCACCCCGCGCGCACCCACCAGCACGCAGGCCCTGCCGGCCCACATCACCGGCATCTCGCTGGTCAACCTGGCGGCGCGCCAGCGCATGCTCTCGCAGCGCATGATCCTGCAGACCCTGCTGGCCGCGCGCGGCGATGCCCAGAAGCTCGAAGCCGCGCAACGCAGCCTGCAGATCTTCACGGAAAGCCAGCAGCACCTGCTGGCCACGCCCCGCCAGCTGGAGCCGGCCAGTGCGCAGAAGATCCAGGCCACCTACGAGGGCGCGCGCGGTGTGGGCCCCGTCATCGATACCTTCATGCAGCTCATGCGCCGCACGCTGGAGCAGATCGAACGCAAGGCGCCCGGTGTGGCCGAGTCGCTGATCGAGCTGGTGGGCCACACCGACCGCATCCTGGAGGCGCTCAACACCGTCACCACAACCTTCGACGACATCACCAAGGCCAAGTCCGAGGCCATGATGAAGGAGCTGGCGGGCATCGTGGGGGACATCCAGAGCGTGGCCAAGGAAGCCAAGGTGGTGAGCTTCAACGCCCAGATCATGGCCGCGCGCGCCGGACAGCATGGCCGTGAATTTGCCGTCGTCGCCAACGTGCTGTCGGACATCACCGGCGAGATCGACGGCCTGACACGCAAGGCCGCGGTGCTGGCCGACCGCAACAAGCTCGCCGCCTGAAGGCGCTGCGCCCAGGCGACTCGCCCAGCCCCGAGCCGGCGCTACACTGCTGCCCAAAGCCGTGGTGAGCACCACGGCCACACACCAAAGGGGGCAAGCATGCTGAAAGAGCTCAATGAACTCGCCGAGGGCGCCGGCGAACTGAAACCCGGCTCCGGCCTGGTGACCGGCGTCATCGCCCTGGCGCTGGCCTTCCTCTGTTTCCTGGGCGTGCTGGCCTTTCTCTTCCCCGAGTACCTGACCACGCCGGAGCTGCGCCGCAGCTACAACGTGGAGACGGTGCGCACCATCATGTTCATCGCCATGGTGGTGGCTGGCGGCCTGTCGCTGGTCAACGTGCTCTTCAACCGTTCGCGCTGGCTCTCGGCCTTTGCGTTCCTGCTGGTGGCGCTGACCGCGCTGCTGGGCGGCCACAAGGTGCCGGTGAACGACTTCGCCGACAACACCCCTTACATCGGCCTGGACTGGTTCATCCTGGACCTGCTGGGCTCCTCGCTGATCTTCATCTTCGTCGAGAAGCTCTTCGCCCTGCGCAAGGATCAGCCCGTCTTCCGCCCCGAATGGCAGACCGACCTGCACCACTTCATCGTGAACCACATGGTGGTGGGTTTCATCCTGCTGGCCACCAACCTGCTGGTGCACCGGCTGTTCGGCTGGGCCGCGGCCGACGGCATCCAGGCCTGGGTGCGTGACCTGCCCTTTGTGGCCGCGGTGCTGCTGATCCTGCTGGTGTCGGACTTCGTGCAGTACTGGACCCACCGCGCCTACCATGAGGTGCCGCTGCTGTGGCGCCTGCACGCCGTGCACCACAGCGCCAAGAGCATGGACTGGCTGGCCGGCTCGCGCCAGCACATCCTGGAACTGCTGATCACCCGCACCCTGGTGCTGGCGCCCATCTTCGTGCTGGGTTTCTCCAAGGAAGTCATCGACACCTACATCGTGATCGTCGGTTTCCAGGCCGTGTTCAACCACGCCAACGTCAGCGTGCGCCTGGGCCCGCTGCGTTACATCATCGTCACGCCCAACTTCCACCACTGGCACCACAGCCAGGACAAGGAAGCGCTGGACCGCAACTACGCGGCGCACTTCGCCTTCCTGGACTACCTCTTCGGCACGGCCGTCAAGAGCACCAAGCTCTGGCCCGAGCGCTACGGCGTGCTGGGCGACTACGTGCCCAACGGTTTCTTCAAGCAACTGAAGTTCCCTTTCACCTGGAAAGGCTGATGCAGCGTTTTGACGTCGTCGTCATCGGGGCCGGCGCCGCCGGCCTTTTTTGTGCCGGTGTGGCCGGCCAGCGCGGCGCCAGGGTGCTGCTGATCGACCACGCGCCCAAGGTGGCGGAGAAGATCCGCATCTCGGGCGGTGGGCGCTGCAACTTCACCAACCGCGACATCGACGTGCGCCAGCCGCACAAGCACTTCATCAGCGAGAACCCGAACTTCTGTCGCTCGGCGCTGAGCCGCTACACGCCGGCCGACTTCATCGCCCTGCTCCAGCGCGACGGCATCGCCTTCCACGAGAAACACAAGGGCCAGCTCTTCTGCGACCGCACGGCCGACGACGTCATCCAGCTGCTGCTGCGCGAGTGTGACAAAGGGGGCGTGACACGCTGGCAGCCCTGCGGGGTGCAAGCCGTGCGCCACGGGGCCGCAGGCTACGAGCTCGACACCGACCAGGGCACCGTCACTTGCAAGTCCCTGGTCATCGCCACCGGCGGCCTGTCCATCCCCAAGATCGGCGCCACGGATTTCGGCTACCGCATCGCGAAGCAGTTCGGCTTGAAGATCATCGAAACCCGCCCGGCCCTGGTGCCGCTGACTTTTGACGGCGCGGCCTGGGCGCCCTATGCCGGTCTGGCTGGCCTAGCCCTGCCCGTGCAGATCGAGACCGGCACGAAAAAGGAAAGAACGGCCTTTCTCGAAGACCTGCTGTTCACCCACCGCGGCCTCTCGGGCCCGGGGGTGCTGCAGATCTCCAGCTACTGGAAGCCGCAGACCCCCATCCGCATCAACCTGGCGCCGGACCGCGACTTGCTGCCCCTGTTGCAGGACGCCAAGCTGCGCTCGCGCAAGCTCATCGTGAATGAACTGGCCACCCTGTTGCCCAGCCGCCTGGCCGAAGCCTGGGCCAGCCAGGACCCGGCCTGGGCGCGCCCGATCAACGAGGCCGCCGACAAGGCCCTGGCCGCCCTGGCCGAGAAGCTCAGCCGCTGGGAGTTGACCCCCACCGGCACCGAGGGCTACGCCAAGGCCGAGGTCACGGCCGGCGGGGTGGACACCCGGGAGCTGTCCAGCCAGACCATGGAAGCCCAGAAGCAGCCGGGGCTGTATTTCATCGGGGAGGTGGTGGACGTGACGGGGTGGCTGGGCGGTTACAACTTCCAATGGGCTTGGGCGAGCGGCCATGCCGTAGGCATGGCCGTCGCCCAAGCCCAGGGGCCAAACTAGGCTTCTCCCCCGCGCTCCCCCACTACGTGTGGGTCGCTGGCCCCCATCCGGGGGCGGGCCGCCGCTGGCGGCCCTGGTTGGAGCCCCTGGCCCGGCGCCTCAGGCGCCGGTTGCCGGGGCGGCTTAACCCGCTATAATGCTTGACTTTGCTGGCATAGCCCCGCCGGCCAAATACTAGTTACAGGCGGGGCATTTCGCGATTCACGGCGTGCAGGCCCGATCTCCTGCCCACCCTCTGTCCGCACATTTCGGAAACCATGACGTAATGACGACCATCCGTGTTAAAGAAAACGAGCCGTTTGACGTGGCTCTGCGCCGCTTCAAGCGCACCATCGAGAAACTGGGCCTGCTGACCGACCTGCGCGCCCGCGAGTTCTACGAAAAGCCGACGTCCGAGCGCAAGCGCAAGAAGGCTGCCGCCGTCAAGCGCAACTACAAGCGCATCCGCTCGATGCAGCTGCCCAAGAAGCTGTACTGATCGTCCTGGGGTCCCCGACCTCACTGCAATCAGACAACCCGCGCTCGGGACGCCAGGCGCGGGTTTTGTTTTTTCCGGAGATAGATATGTCCCTCAAAGACCAGATCACTGAAGACATGAAGGCCGCCATGCGTGCCAAGGACAGCGAGCGCCTGGGCACCATCCGCCTGCTGCTGGCCGCCATGAAACAGAAGGAAGTGGACGAGCGCGTCACGCTCGATGACGCCAACGTCGTCAGCATCATCGACAAGCTCATCAAACAGCGCAAGGACTCGGTCGCCGCCTATGTGCAGGCCGCGCGCCAGGATCTGGCCGACAAGGAAAGCACCGAGATCAAGGTGCTGGAAGCCTATCTGCCCCAGCGTCTCTCGGCTGATGAAGTGCTGGCCGAAGTGAAGGCCATCGTGGCCGAACTCGGTGCCAAAGGCCCGGGCGACATGGGCAAGGTGATGGGCGTGGTCAAGACCCGCCTGGCCGGCAAGGCCGAGATGGGCCAGGTCTCCGCCGCCGTGAAGGCCGCGCTGGCCGGTTGAGCTTTTACTTCCCGGCGCTCACCGGCGCCGGAAAGCGGAAACGCAGCTGCCGGTCGTAGGTCCGGTACCCGAGCCGCTGGTAGATCGGCTCGCCAAAGGGGCTTGCCTGCAGCGTCACCACCCGCGCACCGGCAGCGAACCCGGCATTGGTCGCCAGCCGCGTGCACAACTCGCCCAGGCCCGAACGCCGCGCCGCGGCCGCCGTACCCACCCAGTACACCCCGGCGCCCTCGCCGCTGAGCAGCGTGAGCGCCGTGGACAGCGGCACACCGTCGCGGTAAGCGACAAAACCCACCATCCTGGGCGACAGCACCTCCTGCGGCCGCCCGAAGAACACCCTTGTTTCCGCCGCCGGCAGCTTGAGCGCCTCGTAGGCCTCGGCGTTGATGGCCACGGCGTCCTGCACATGGCGCAGCGCCGTCATGCGTTCGATGCGAATACCGGCCGGCACCGCGGGCTCCGCCACCGGCGACTCGATCAGCATGCAGGGGCTGTCGGCCAGCGGCGTCATACCCGCGGCGTGCAAAGCAGCGATCAGGTCTGCGTCACGGCTGGCCCGCGCCAGCAGCGTGTAGCCACGCCCATGTTCAGAAAAGAAAGCTTGTGCCCGTTGCAGCACCTCGGCGGCGGGCACGCTTGCATCGACCCGCACCACGCAGTTGCGGAAAGCACCCGGAAAGGCATTCGCCCCGGCCATCAGCAGCACACCCCCCTCTTCCACGCAGGTGCAGGGCTCCTGCCAACGCGCATGCTCGCGTAGCGCTTGCAGCAGATTGGCGTCGGCGAGGTCGTCCGGGGATGAAATCATGATGGGGCGAAAACCATGACCGCTTCTGGAACGGAATGTTGAGATTTTTTGGGTTCGAGTTCTATCGCACGATCACTCGGGGGTCCGCGTGTCGCCGTCGTCACCCGGGGCACTCATAGCCTGCTTTTCGAGTTCCTCGTCCGAAAGCTCTGGCGCATTTTCGAGTGCGTTCCACTCTTCGAGAAACTCGTCACTGGGCTCTTCGCCGTCAACCAGAACTTGCTGGATCGTCTGGCGCGGAGGTGCTGCGGCGGGGACATCGGTTTGAATGTTCAGCTCTCCACCCTGCGCAGGCAAGACTGTCGAGCGAATCCGAGATTTTTCCTCCAGGTAAGACGCGAAATCTCCATCCTTCGGTGTGTCTGGGCTTGTCATGAAAAGGTACCTCCCGGAAAGTGATCAATAAGATTTAGTGTTTGAGCTCAGTCGCGTTCAAAGGCCGTAGGTCGCACCACGTCGATTGGAGGAATTTTTAGGACTTTCCAGAAGAGGCGACCTGCACGACGATTGCTGCAAGCGACAGAACAAGGGCAGCTATTGACAACCAGATTGCCCACTGGCTACGCGTGTGTTCTACGTCATGCGCCGCCAGAATGCCTACAAGGTACGGATAGTTGACGCAATGGCGTCGCTCACCAACCTTCAGAGCGAAGAGGTGCGTCCACGTGTGAGGAGCTGTCTCGTACCGATGCTTATGATCCAAATAGTAGTAGAGATAGCCAAACAGCAACTCCGGCTTGCAAGCGAGCTTCTGCGCTACAGCGGTCACATCTACGGGGAGATATGGATCGTTCTCACCAGGCCGAGAACCCGGATACGAGGACTCATACATCTTCGCAACGCAATGGAGTACTTCTCGTTCGCTTGGGAATTTCATATTGAATGCCTAAGTAATTTAGACCGCAGCACTTGCGATGAAAACGAATACCTACCGACCGGATTCTAGGTTTCGTCCCTCCATAAGCCTATCCCCCAAACGGGGGATACAGCCACAGCCTCAGCGCCGCCCCGCCCACCAGCTCCCGCTCTGGTTGACCAGCATGCCGCAGAGCACGGCCACGGTACCGGCCCACTGCAAAGAGCTGGGCTGTTCGCCCAACAAGGTCATGGCAGCCACCAGGCCCACCACGGGCACCAGCAACGAGAAGGGCGTGACACGACCCGCCGGGTGGCGTTGCAGCAAACGCGTCCAGAGGCTGTAGGCCAGCAGCGTGGCCAGCAGGGCCAGGTAGAGCACGGCGAACAGGGCCTTGCCGTCGAAGGCCAGCAGCTGCGCGCTCATCTGCTGCGGGCCGTCCACCCACCAGGCAAGCGCGAAGAAGGGAAGGATGGGCACCAGGCTGCTCCAGACGATGAAGGGAAAGGGCTCGTAGTGCCCGGCCTGCGCCGCCTTGCGCGCCACCAGGTTGGAGACGGCCCACATGAAGGCCGCACCCAGGGTGAGCACGAAACCCGCCAGCGTCATCTGCTGCGCACCTTCACCGTGGGCGCCGGCGATCATCAGCAGGCCGGCGAAGGAGATGCACAGGCCCAGCCACTGGACCAGTCTTGCGCGCTCGCCCAGCAGCGTCACGGCCATGAGCAGCGTGAAGAAGGCCTGGGTCTGCATGACCACCGAGGCCATGCCCGCCGTCATGCCCAGCTTGAGGCCCAGGAACAGGAAGCCGAACTGGCCCACGCCCTGCGCCAGGCCGTAGGCGACGACGTAGGTCCAGGGCAAGTCGGGCCGCGGCACGAAAAGCAGGAACGGCAGCGAGGCCGCCGTGAAACGCAGCGCGCCCAGCAGCATGGGGCTGAGCGACTGCAGGCCCATCTTCATCACGACGAAGTTCAGGCCCCAGATGAGGACCACGCCCAGGACACGCAGCAGGTCCCCGGTGGAGAGGGCACGCTGCGTCACGCGGCCTCGCTCCGCGTCACCGGGCGCCCCTGGCGCTCCCGCGCGGCGATGAAGGCGTCCAGCGCCTGGGCGCTGGTCTTGCGGGGCAGGTAGCCGAAGCGCTGCTTGAGCGCAGTGTTGAGCAGCACGGGCCGGTAGCGCAGGAAGTCCAGCTGCTCGGGGCCGTAACGGGTCAGGCCCAGCCGCGAACCGATGGCCAGCGCGGCGGTCAGCAGCCAGGCCGGCAGATCGCGCGTGCGCTTGCCCAGGCGCAGGGCGATCTGGTGGATGGTGAGCGCGCCGTCACCGGCCAGGTTGTAGCAGCCGGGTTCGGCGCCTTCCAGGGCATGCAGCATCGCGCCCGTCACGTCTTCGTCCCAGATGAAAACGAAGGGGCTGTCGCTGCCGCGCACGGCCAGCAGGCGGGGTTTCTCGAAGAGCGCGGTGATCTGGTTGTCGACCCGCTCGCCCAGGATGGTGCCGATGCGAAAGACGGTTTGCGCCAGCTGCGGATGTTTCTGCCGCCATACGGCCAGCATCTCCTCCACCAGGCGCTTGTGGTGGGCGTAGGCAAAACTCTCATTGCCGCGCAGCGCATGCATTTCCGTCAGCCAGGGCGCGTTGTCGGCGTGGTAGCCGTAGGCCGCGCCGCTGGAAGACACCAGCACGTGGCGCACGCCCTCGTCCACGCAGGCCTGCAGCACATTGCGCGTGCCGTTCACGTCCACGTCGTATTCGAAGGCGCGATTCGAGTCGCGCCCCGGCGTGACGATGGAGGCCAGATGCACCACGGTGTCGATGGCGTGCTCGCGCAGCGTGGCCCGCAGGGCCGGGTCGCGCACGTCCTGCTGGCGGTAGATCACACCGGCCTCGCGCCGCTGCATGGGCACCTCGCGCACGTCCACGGCCAACACCACGTCGGTTTCGTCGCGTCGTGTCAGGGCGGCAATCACACCGCGGCCCAGGAAACCGTCCGCGCCCGTGACCAGGATGCGCCGCGCGCGCGGCGTGGCATTCATGCTCATGCGCGCAGCTCCTCGGGGGCCGGCACCGGCGCACGGCGCCCCCACCAGCTGGCCAGGGCCAGGCCGGCGATGATGTCCCAGAAGCCCCAGACCCCGGCCACCACGGCCATGCCGCCCAGGCCGCCGAAGAAGCTGAAGATCAGCACCAGGCCCAGACCGGCGTTGCGGATGCCGACCTCGATGCTCACGGCGCGGCGGTCGTAGTCCTGCAGGCCCGTCACACGCGCGCAGACGTAACCCGTGCCGAAGGCCAGGGCATCGTGCAGGGCCACGGCCAGCAGCACCAGGCCCACGTAGTCGAGGAAAAAGCGCCAGTTGCCGGCAATGGCGCCGATGATGAAAGCGATCAGCGCCAGGAAGCTCACGATGCGTGCGGGTTTCTTGACGCGCTGCGTGAAGTTGGGCAGCTGGTGCGCGCACAGCAGGCCCAGCACGAAGGGCAGGCCGATGATGGCCACGATGTGCCCCACCATCTCCAGCGGGTCCAGCGCGATGGTCTTGAGCAGGGCCGAGGCATCCGGGTGCAGGCTGCCCCAGAAGGCGAAGTTCAGCGGCATGACCACGATGGCGATGGCGTTGGAGATGGCCGTCATGGAGACCGACAGGGCCACGTTGCCACGCGCGCGGTGCGTGAGGATGTTGCTCACATTGCCCGGCGGGCAGCAGGCCACCAGGATCATGCCCAGGGCGATGCTGGGGCCCACGCCCAGCAGCAGGGTGAGCACATAGGTGACGGCGGGCAGCACGATGAACTGCGCGGCAATGCCCACCGCCATGGCCCAGGGCATCTTGGCCACGCGCTTGAAGTCCTCTACACGGGTGTCCAGCGCAATGCCGAACATCAGGAAACCCAGCACGGCGTTGAGCACCATGAGCGAGGCGGGGTTGAAGTTCAGGCGTATTTCGTCGACCGGCAGCATGTGGGTCTCCCTGTTATCAGACCAAAGCGGCCGCGGCACGGCGCACGGCGGCGCGGTAGGTGTCCTTGTGGACGTAGTAGGCCATACGTTCGAGCTTCAGATATTTGTAGCCGCCCGACATGTCTGGCGCGGGCCCGGCCATGGCGGCCTGCAGGGCACGGGCCTGCGGCTTCTGTTCGTCCAGCGCCTTGAAATAGCGCGCCACCAGTTCGGCCTGCTCATACCGGCCCTGCCAGCCGATGCCGCTGGCCTCGATCATGCCCAGCACGGCCAGGCGCTGGAAACGCGGCGCGAATATGTTGAGGTAGAGCTGCGGCGCCATGCCCTGCCAGTTCAGGTGTTCGCGCGCGATGAAGGGGTAATGCAGGGTGTAGCCGGTGGCGGCCAGCACCATGTCGTAGTCCTGCTGCGTGCCGTCCTTGAAATGCACGGTGCGGCCTTCGAAGCGCGCGATGTCGGGCTTGACGTGGATGTCGCCATGGCCCAGGTGGTGCAGGATCAGCGAGTTCACCACGGGGTGCGACTCGTACATCTTGTACTCGGGCTTGGGGAAACCGAAACGCGTGGGGTCGCCCGTGAACCACTTGAGGACGGTGCTGTCGACCTTCTGCTTGAGCCAGGCCGGCAGCGGGCGTTTGCCGCCCAGGGTGTCGGCCGGCTTGCCGAAGACGTACTTGGGCACGAAGTAATACCCGCGCCGCACCGAGATGTCCACACTCTGTGCGTAGTGCACGGCATCGACGGCGATGTCGCAACCCGAGTTGCCGGCGCCCACGATGAGCACACGCTTGTCCGTGAACTGCCGGGCGTGTTTGTAGGCCGAGGTGTGCAGCAGCTCGCCGTCGAAGCGGCCTTCGAAACGCGGCATGTTCGGCTCGGCCAGCGTGCCGTTGGCGATGATCACGCCCTTGTACTCGGCGGTCTCCTGCCGGCCGTCGCTGGTGGCGATGGTTACGCGCCACAGCGTGTCGGGACTGTCACTGACCGGATCGACTTTCAACACACGCACACCGAAACGGTAGTGGCGACGCAGGTCGAAGTGGTCGGCGAAGTCGCTGAAATAACGGCAGAGCTCGCGGTGGCCGGGGTAGTCGGCCGTGCCCTCGGGCATGGGGAACTCGGTGAACTCGGTGGTGCGCTTGCTGGAGATCAGGTGCGCCGATTCATAGACGGTGGAACGCGGGTTGTCGATGTTCCACAGGCCGCCCACATCGGTATAGGCCTCGAAACCCTGGAAGGGGATACCGAGCTTTTGCAGATTGCGTGCGCCCGCCAGGCCCGAGGGGCCGGCGCCGATGAGCGCGATCATCTCTTGCGTGGGAACGGTAGCGGAAGAATCAGGCAGCATGGGCTGTGTGTCTCGTGGTCGTTCTGGGAAATCGCTGGACGCTGCGGCCGGCTCAGGGACCGGGCGGCGGATTCAGGCCGGGGATGGCGGTGGCACCGGCCTCGCCAACGCGTGGCTTGCGCGGCTGGCTGCGCAGCAGATGGTCGTGCAGGTGCGCCGGCAGACAGGACAACAGGCGCGAGAGCCAGCCGATGCGCCGGGGCAGCACGATGTGCTCGCGTCCGCGCGCCACACCCGCAAGCAGTGCGTGCGCGGCATCCTCGGGCGACATCAGCCCGGGCATGGCAAAGCGGTTGCCGGCCGTGAGCGCCGTGCGCAGGTAACCGGGGCTCACCGTGTGCACGCTCAGGGGGCTGCCGCGGCATTCGGCGCGCAGGCTTTCCAGGTAACGGATCAGGCCGCCCTTGCTCGCGCAGTAGGCGCCATTGCCCGGCATCCCGCGCCAGCCCGCGATGCTGGCCACACCGACCAGGGCGCAACGCGCCTGCGGCAACGCACGCGCGGCCGCCACAAAAGGCTGGAAGGTGGTGGCGGGGCCCAGCAGGTTGATCTCCAACATGCGACGCATGACGGCCAGGTCGCCGGCCTCGGCGGTCTCGTAACCGCCGGCCACGCCGGCGTTGGCAATCACCAGGTCCGGCAGGCCGGCGCGCTGTATCCAGTCGGCCGCCAGAGCCTGCATGGCCACGCTGTCGGCCATGTCGGGTGTGTAGATGGCGCAGCGGCCCGGGGCCGAAGCCGCCAGCGCTTCGAGCACCGCGCGGTTCATCCCGACCAGGGCCACCTGCGCGCCCACGGCCAGCAGCTCACGCGCCAGCGCCTGGCCCAGGCCGCCACAGGCGCCCGTGATCACGGCATTGCGAAACGGCAGGGACGGCATGGGGTCTCCGGAACAGTGTTCTGTCCTATGCGGCCAGCAAGGTGCTGGCCGTTCAGGTCTTGTGCTGAACTGTAAGAGAGTGCGAGAATATTCCGGAATATTTTGTTAATTCGTCTCGAAATCAGAGATTCATGACGGAAAAATCAGCCCCCTCCCCCGGCCTGCGCCTCTTCGACCTGCTGGAAGTGCTGGTGCGCGAAGGCCGCGCACTGACCCTGGCCGAGGCCGTGGCGGCCAGCGGCTGGCCCAAGCCCACGGTGCATCGCATGCTGGCGCAACTGGAGACCGGTGAACTGCTGGTGCGCGAGCCCGACGGGCGCCGTTATGCGCTGGCACCACGCCTGCTGCGCCTGTCCGAGGCGGCCTTGGCCGGCAGCACCCAGCAGGGTGTGCGCCACGCGGTGCTGCGCCAGCTGGTGGCCGACGTGGGCGAGAGCTGCAACTTCACGGCGCTCTCGGGCAGCGAAGTGCTGTACCTGGACCGCATCGAATCGGCCTTCCCGCTGCAGCTCAATCTGCGGCCGGGCACACGCGTGCCCATCCACTGCTCGGCCAGCGGCAAGCTGCTGCTGGCCCACCTGCCGGCCGCGCAGCGCAACGCCCTGCTCGACGGCCTGCCGCTGGAGCGCCACACCGCCACCACCTTGACCACACGCGCCGCGCTGGAGGCCGAGTTCAAGCGCATCCGCAAGGATGACTATTCGGTGGATGCCGAGGAGTTCGTCGAGGGCCTGGTCTGCGTGGCCGTGCCGGTGCGCGGCCCGGACGGGCAAGGCGCGCGCTGCGCGGTGGCGCTGCAAGCCCCGGTGGCCCGCATGTCGCTGGCACAGGCGATCGAGAAGTTGCCGCGTCTGCAGGAGGCCGCACTGGCTCTGGCGCGGACCTGGGGTTAGGGCCTGTTCACACTATTGAGAGTTCCCGAATTCATGACAAGGTCAGGTGGTGTGCAGGAGGAGAGGCTACTCTGCTCCGCGAATGTCCTCCGCCCTTCGGGCTCCCCCTTGATTTCGCTACGCAAAGCATCCCCTCCTCCGGTCGGCCCGGGCTGTGCGCGGTAACACCCATACCGCTCGCGCCTGGAGGGCTGGGTGAGTGACGCAGTGAGGTAAAGGAGGAGCCCGCAGGGCGGGGGACACGAACGGAGTCGCTGGCCCGGCCCTCCAGGCCTGGACGCATGCGCACGCATGGTTCGGCCATGTGATTGGCCGGGAAAGATTTGTCGCGATTTATGAACAGATCAATAGTGCGAACAGGCCCTAGAGCGGCCGGCCCTGGCGCGCGAGCAGCCAGGCGGGCGCGTCCTGCAGGCTGACCGGGCGCAGGAAACGCAGCAAGGCCGCATCACCGACCGAGGTGCTCTCGGGCCGCGTGCTGCTGGGCCAGGGGCCGCCGTGCTGCTGGGCCGCCGTGACGGCCACGCCCGTGGGCACACCGGCGAAGAGCACCCGACCGGCGATGGCCATGGCACCGCGCACCAGCGCCTGCACATCCGCGTTCTCGGCCTGCGCGCCCCAGACCGTGACGGTCAGCGAGCCGCCCACGGCCTGCAGCACCTGCAGGGCCTGGGCCACGCTGGCCGCACGCACGACGAGGCTGCTGGGCCCGAAGACTTCTTCACGCAGGGCCAGCTTGGTCATGAAAGCCTCTGCGCTCACCTGCGCCAGCACCGGGCGCGGCGGCTGGCCCGCAGCGGCGACCTCGCGCAGCGGAAACGCAGCACCGACCTCCCCCCAATGGGCCACACCCGCATCGAAGTTCTTGCGCATGCCCTGCGTGAGCATGGCGTGCGGGTTCTGGCCGGCCAGGGCCTGGGCCAGCTGCTGCACAAAAGTGTCGTTGACCGCTTTGGCATCGGCCTGCAGAGCGTCAAGCAGCACGATCACACCCGGGTTGGTGCAGAACTGGCCGCAGCCCAGCGCGATGGAGCCGGCCAGCGTGGTGGCCAAGGTTGCACCGTTGGCCTGGAGTTCAGCCGGCAGAGCGAGCACGGGGTTGATGGAACCCAGCTCGCCAAAGAAAGGAATGGGGCGCGGGCGCGCCGCCGCTTCGGCCGCCAATGCAGCGCCGCCGCGCGTGGAGCCCGTGAAGGCCGCGGCCGCGATGGCCGGGTGGCGCACCAGCTGCACGCCCACGTCATTGCTCGCGCCCTGCACCAAACCCACGAGGCCGGCCGGCAGGTTCTGCGCGGTCAGCACCTGGCGGATCATGGCGTGGGTCTGCAACGAGAGTTGCGGGTGGCCCGGATGGGCCTTGATCACCACCGGACAACCGGCGGCCAGGGCCGAGGCCGTATCGCCGCCGAGCACCGAGAAGGCGAAGGGAAAGTTGCTGGCCGCGTACATGGCCACAGGGCCCAGGGGCACGGACCAGCGCTGCATGGCGGGATGGCCCGCGGGCGGTCCACCGGCCACGGCGGGATCGTCGAGGTAATCGAAAGGCACATCGCGCTCGGCGATATCGGCAAAACGGCGCAGCTGGAAGGCCGTGCGGTCAAGCTCGCCATTGAGGCGCACCGGACCCAGCGCGGTTTCCTGGTCGGCCACGGCCACGAGGGCTTCACGACCGGCTTCCAGATCTGCGGCCAGGGCGCGCAACAGACTGGCGCGCTGCG